>NZ_JAYJLM010000021.1:0-332 GCF_051948915.1 Stutzerimonas sp. Brlt_14 | reverse complement strand
GTCTTCGATTAAGGAGGTGATCCAGCCGCAGGTTCCCCTACGGCTACCTTGTTACGACTTCACCCCAGTCATGAATCACTCCGTGGTAACCGTCCCCCCGAAGGTTAGACTAGCTACTTCTGGAGCAACCCACTCCCATGGTGTGACGGGCGGTGTGTACAAGGCCCGGGAACGTATTCACCGTGACATTCTGATTCACGATTACTAGCGATTCCGACTTCACGCAGTCGAGTTGCAGACTGCGATCCGGACTACGATCGGTTTTATGGGATTAGCTCCACCTCGCGGCTTGGCAACCCTTTGTACCGACCATTGTAGCACGTGTGTAGCCC
>NZ_JAYJLM010000018.1:0-427 GCF_051948915.1 Stutzerimonas sp. Brlt_14 | reverse complement strand
TTGAATAATCACCAGTGAAAATGATTACTCAAATCTACTTCTATCACATACCCAAATTTTTAAAGAACAGTTCTGGCGCAAAGACCAGAAATCAATACCCTCACACACCATCAGATGCGCAAGCAGCACTCATTTCTGAGCTTTCAGCGATTATCGAGTTAATGGTGGAGCCAAGGAGGATCGAACTCCTGACCTCCTGCGTGCAAAGCAGGCGCTCTCCCAGCTGAGCTATGGCCCCATCTACAGATCGGCCACATCCCATGACAATTGGTGGGTCTGGGCAGATTCGAACTGCCGACCTCACCCTTATCAGGGGTGCGCTCTAACCAACTGAGCTACAGACCCAATCGTCTCTCTCGGGTCGAAACCCAATCGCTTTTCGCTAGTGAATCAAGCAATTCGTGTGGGAGCTTATGAAGAAGCTGAA
>NZ_JAYJLM010000017.1:0-837 GCF_051948915.1 Stutzerimonas sp. Brlt_14 | reverse complement strand
AGAGTATAAAGGCAAAAGCGCGCTTGACTGCGAGACAGACACGTCGAGCAGGTACGAAAGTAGGTCTTAGTGATCCGGTGGTTCTGTATGGAAGGGCCATCGCTCAACGGATAAAAGGTACTCCGGGGATAACAGGCTGATACCGCCCAAGAGTTCATATCGACGGCGGTGTTTGGCACCTCGATGTCGGCTCATCACATCCTGGGGCTGAAGCCGGTCCCAAGGGTATGGCTGTTCGCCATTTAAAGTGGTACGCGAGCTGGGTTTAGAACGTCGTGAGACAGTTCGGTCCCTATCTGCCGTGGACGTTTGAGATTTGAGAGGGGCTGCTCCTAGTACGAGAGGACCGGAGTGGACGAACCTCTGGTGTTCCGGTTGTCACGCCAGTGGCATTGCCGGGTAGCTACGTTCGGAAGAGATAACCGCTGAAAGCATCTAAGCGGGAAACTTGCCTCAAGATGAGATCTCACTGGAGCCTTGAGCTCCCTAAAGGGCCGTCGAAGACTACGACGTTGATAGGTTGGGTGTGTAAGCGCTGTGAGGCGTTGAGCTAACCAATACTAATTGCCCGTGAGGCTTGACCATATAACACCCAAACAATTTGGCTGTTAGACGGTAAGTCGACAAACAGACCGAAAATCTGCACGAACACGCAATACCGATTCGATCACATACCCAATTCGCTGCAGCGGCTAAACCCCGAGGCAGCAACCGAATTGCTTGACGACCATAGAGCGTTGGAACCACCTGATCCCATTCCGAACTCAGAAGTGAAACGATGCATCGCCGATGGTAGTGTGGGGTTTCCCCATGTGAGAGTAGGTCATCGTCAAGCTC
>NZ_JAYJLM010000016.1:0-966 GCF_051948915.1 Stutzerimonas sp. Brlt_14 | reverse complement strand
GTACGCGATCCACGAACACCACCTATTGACCGCTGGGTGTTTCGTTTAGCGAGGCAGGGTCGGTGTGCAGTTCCACGGCAGCAGCGCGTCGTAGTCCTCGACGGCCTGGGCCTGAGGCAGTCGTTCGAGGACGTGGCGCAGGTAGGCGTAGGGTTCCTGGCCGTTGGCCTTGGCGGTTTCCACCAGGCTGTAGAGCTGGGCGCTGGCGGACGCGCCCCGGGGCGTGTCGCTGAACAGCCAGTTCTTGCGGCCGATAACGAAAGGCCGGATGGCCCGCTCGGCCGCGTTGTTGTCGATCGGTAAAAAGCCGGCTTCGACGTAGCGCACCAGGCGGCTCCAGTTGCTGGCCAGGTAGCTCAGCGCCTTGCCCAGGGCATTCTGCGCGGTGACCTGGGGCTGGGTTTTCTCCAGCCAGGCGCGTAGCTGCGCGAGCAGCGGCACGCTGTGCTGCTGCCGCCCGGCCTGCCGGGCTTCGTCGCTCGCCGCCTTGAGGTCGCGCTCGATGCCGTAGAGCTTGTTGATCAAGCCCAGGGCGATGTCGGCGCGCCCGGTCTTGCCCTTGGGTTGCACCTTTTGCGCCTCGACGAACTTGCGCCGCGCATGGGCCCAGCAGGCCAGGCGTTCGACGCCGTCCCGCGCGGCCACGGCGTTATAGCCGGCGTAGTCGTCGGTCATCAGGTAGCCGCGATAGCCCTCGAGCAGGTGCAACGGCACTTCCTGCGCGCGGCTGGATGAGTAGTCGAAGAGGATCACCGGCTTATCCGGCGGGCCGCCGGTTTGCACCCACATCCAAGATTGGCTACTGGGCGCTCGGTCCGGTTCCTTGAGCACTTGCACCCGGGTTTCGTCGCAGTGGATCACGCGGCTGTCGAACAGCTGGTCGCGCAGCAGGTTGAGCACCGGTTGCAGCTGCTGGCCGCACTGGATCACCCAGCGCGCCAGGGTCTGGCGGGAAAGCTCGAGGCC
>NZ_JAYJLM010000015.1:0-1103 GCF_051948915.1 Stutzerimonas sp. Brlt_14 | reverse complement strand
GTAACCGCGCCATGAACCCCACCTTCAAACCCGCGGCCTGAGGCCGGATGCTGAGCTCCCGATTCCCTCTGGAGCTTACCCGGCATGATGCGTCCCGATGCCAAGGTCGAAAAAGTCTACCTCTACCCCCAACCCGTGGACTTTCGAAAATCCATCGACGGTCTGGCCGCTCTGGTCGAACTGGATATCAAGGTCGCCGTGTTCGACCCAGTGCTGTTCGTCTTCCTCAACCGCGCCCGCAATCGGGTGAAGATTTTGTATTGGGAGCGCAACGGCTTTTGCCTGTGGCTCAAGCGCCTGGATGCCGAGCGCTTCAAGTCGCACCCCGAGCCCGGTGACGCGGCCATCGTGCTGACGGCCCAGGAATTGAACTGGTTATTGGACGGCATCGACCTCTGGCGCAACCGCCCGCACCAGGTGCTGACCCCACGTTTCGTGACCTGAACCGGTATAATCCACGGCATGCTGACCATGCCCAAAACCCTTCCCGACGACCCGATTCTGCTCAAGCAGTTGCTGCTCGCGGCGAGCGCGCAGATGTCGGAAAAGGACAAGGCAATAACGGCCAAGGACGGGCAAATCGAGCACCTTCGCGAACAAAATGCGCTGCTGCTCCAGCGCCTGTTCGGCCGTAAATCCGAGCAGAGCCCCGATCCCGACTCGCCGCAGCTGGCCATGTTCAACGAGGCCGAAAGCCTGGCCGACCCGGCCACGGCAGAGGCCGCTGACGATGCAGAAGAAGGCGTTGCGCCGCTCAAGCGCCGCGGCAAGCGCAGGCCGCTGCCGGCCGAGCTGCCGCGCATCGAGGTCCTCCATGAGCTGCCCGAACATGAGCTGACCTGCGTCTGCGGGTGCCGCAAACACGTCATCGGCGAAGACACCAGCGAGCAGCTGGAGATCGTGCCGATGCAGATCCGGGTGATCCGCCACATCCGTAAAACCTACGGCTGCCGGGGCTGCGAAGCCGCGCCGGTGACCGCCGACAAGCCGGCGCAACTGATCGAGAAAAGCCTGGCCAGCCCCAGCCTGCTGGCCACGCTGCTGACCGCCAAGTACGTCGACGGCCTGCCGCTGCACCGTTTCGAAAACGTGCTGAGCCGTCA
>NZ_JAYJLM010000014.1:0-1171 GCF_051948915.1 Stutzerimonas sp. Brlt_14 | reverse complement strand
GGTTTTGGACGCTGTATGATTCGCCTCCCGCTGACGAGAGATGCAGATTGATCGAGGCGGCAAGCGGTTGAGTAGAAAAGAGATTTTCGAAAAACAGCTTGACAGTAAGAAAGGCTGCTGTAGAATGCGCGGCCTCGGTTGAGACGAAAGGCTTGATCGAAACGCTCTTTAACAACTGAATCAAGCAATTCGTGTGGGTGCTTGTGAATGTAAGACTGGTAGTCGCAAGATTATCAGCATCACAAAGCAACACTCGTTTATTCGAGAGTTACTCTTTCTAGTAAAGAGATTTGCGATTGCTGAGCCAAGTTTAGGGTTTTCTCAAAACCCAAGCAGTATTGAACTGAAGAGTTTGATCATGGCTCAGATTGAACGCTGGCGGCAGGCCTAACACATGCAAGTCGAGCGGATGAGTGGAGCTTGCTCCATGATTCAGCGGCGGACGGGTGAGTAATGCCTAGGAATCTGCCTGGTAGTGGGGGACAACGTTTCGAAAGGAACGCTAATACCGCATACGTCCTACGGGAGAAAGTGGGGGATCTTCGGACCTCACGCTATCAGATGAGCCTAGGTCGGATTAGCTAGTTGGTGAGGTAAAGGCTCACCAAGGCGACGATCCGTAACTGGTCTGAGAGGATGATCAGTCACACTGGAACTGAGACACGGTCCAGACTCCTACGGGAGGCAGCAGTGGGGAATATTGGACAATGGGCGAAAGCCTGATCCAGCCATGCCGCGTGTGTGAAGAAGGTCTTCGGATTGTAAAGCACTTTAAGTTGGGAGGAAGGGCAGTAAGTTAATACCTTGCTGTTTTGACGTTACCAACAGAATAAGCACCGGCTAACTTCGTGCCAGCAGCCGCGGTAATACGAAGGGTGCAAGCGTTAATCGGAATTACTGGGCGTAAAGCGCGCGTAGGTGGTTCGTTAAGTTGGATGTGAAAGCCCCGGGCTCAACCTGGGAACTGCATCCAAAACTGGCGAGCTAGAGTATGGCAGAGGGTGGTGGAATTTCCTGTGTAGCGGTGAAATGCGTAGATATAGGAAGGAACACCAGTGGCGAAGGCGACCACCTGGGCTAATACTGACACTGAGGTGCGAAAGCGTGGGGAGCAAACAGGATTAGATACCCTGGTAGTCCACGCCGTAAACGATGTCGACTAGCCGTTGGG
>NZ_JAYJLM010000013.1:0-1926 GCF_051948915.1 Stutzerimonas sp. Brlt_14 | reverse complement strand
TGGTGCGCCAGGCATGGCGCGTAGCGCCGTGACTGGCGCTGTCGGGTTCACTGTGGTGGTGAGCCTGGCGACTTGGAGGTGAAAGTCCTCTACACACCCGGCAAGGGGAAGTGTTAGCTGAAGGCAAGGGTGTCGCGGGCGACTGCGAATCTGAAGGAAGCCCGAGGCAAAATGCTGGCCTGACGAACAGGAAGCGGATGAGGCGGCGCAGCGGGGTGAGGTGGCCATAATCGCCAAAGCCCGATACTTGCACGGAACGCTGCGACGTAGATCCGACAGGCATAAGCAGGAAGGTCGCGCGAATTACCCTGGGAGATCTGTACGCTTGCCATTGTGCTACCGATTGTCGAGAGGCGACGGGATGGGCGTGCAGAAGTCAGCCGAGGCCGTAGTAAGTGGCGGTCAACCACGCCATCAAGGGCCGAACAGGTCATGCCGCCAGTAGGCGTCAGCGTCTCGTCGATAACCGAAATGCAGAAATTTCTCCAAGAGAAGACTGTCACCCCGAGTCCCGGCCAGAGGCCGAGGATGACGCCTGACAGCGCAGAGGTATCGACGGCGTCGGTGACGTGGACGAACGCGGAGCCGGACACGCTGATGGAGCGGGTGCTTGCACCGGCGAATCTCAAGCGTGCGTATCAGCGCGTGGTCAGCAACAAGGGGGCGCCGGGTGCCGATGGCATGACGGTCGCCGACTTGGCAGGCTACGTGAAACAGTATTGGCCCATCCTGAAGGTCAGGCTGCTGGCAGGTGAATACCATCCCCAGGCAGTGCGGGCGGTCGAAATTCCCAAACCGCAGGGCGGTATGCGGCAACTGGGCATTCCCAGTGTCGTGGATCGCCTGATCCAGCAAGCCCTGCTGCAACAGCTCACGCCGATCTTCGATCCGCTGTTCTCGGACTATAGCTACGGCTTCCGTCCGGGCAGAAGCGCTCACCAGGCTGTCGAGATGGCCCGCACCCATGTGGCGGCGGGTCATAGGTGTTGCGTGGAACTCGATCTGGAGAAGTTCTTTGATCGGGTCAACCACGACATCCTGATGTTCTGTGTTGAGCGCCATGTCGAAGACAAACAGGTGCTCAGACTCATCCGCCGTTACCTCGAAGCGGGCGTCATGTCGGGCGGGGTTGTCAGCCATCGGCAGGAGGGGGCGCCGCAAGGCGGCCCGCTTTCGCCGCTGCTATCGAACATCCTGCTCGATGAACTCGACCGTGAGTTGGAGCGGCGAGACCATCGCTTCGTGCGCTATGCCGATGACGCGAACATTTATGTCCGTAGTCCGCGTGCTGGCGAACGAGTGCTGGCCAGTGTCGAGCGGTTCCTGAATCACCGTCTGAAACTGAGACTGAATCGGGACAAGAGTCGCGTGGCTGGGTCGTGGAAATGCGACTACCTGGGGTATGGGATGAGTTGGCACTCGCAGCCTAGACTGCGAGTGGCAACCATGAGCCTGCGCCGTGTGCGCGACCGTCTCAGGGAACTGCTGCGAGGGGTGCGGGGCCACAAGATGGCGAATGTCATCGAGCGGGTAAACCCGGTGCTGCGAGGCTGGGCAGGCTACTTCAAGCTCAGCCAGAGCAAGCGTCCACTGGAAGAGCTGGATGGCTGGGTCAGGCACAAACTTCGCTGTGTCATCTGGCGGCAATGGAAGCAGCCCTCTACGAGGGCGCGCAACCTGATGCGCCTGGGATTGAGCGAGGAGCGTGCCTGCAAGTCGGCCTTCAATGGCCGAGGCCCGTGGTGGAACTCAGGAGCGCCGCATGTGAATCAGGCGCTGCCGAAGAAGCTATGGGACAGACTTGGACTGGTCTCGATACTGGATACGATCAATCGGCTTAACCGCATGGCCTGAACCGCCGTGTACGGAACCGTACGCACGGTGGTGTGGGAGGACGGCGGCCGTGAGGCCGCCTCCTACCCGATC
>NZ_JAYJLM010000012.1:0-2396 GCF_051948915.1 Stutzerimonas sp. Brlt_14 | reverse complement strand
GTCAAGGTAAAATTTGCGTGTTCTCTATGCAAATTTTCGGCGAATGTCGTCTTCACGTTATAGACAGTAACCAGATTGCTTGGGGTTATATGGTCAAGTGAAGAAGCGCATACGGTGGATGCCTTGGCAGTCAGAGGCGATGAAAGACGTGGTAGCCTGCGAAAAGCTTCGGGGAGTCGGCAAACAGACTTTGATCCGGAGATGTCTGAATGGGGGAACCCAGCCATCATAAGATGGTTATCACACACTGAATACATAGGTGTGTGAGGCGAACCAGGGGAACTGAAACATCTAAGTACCCTGAGGAAAAGAAATCAACCGAGATTCCCTTAGTAGTGGCGAGCGAACGGGGACTAGCCCTTAAGCTTCTTTGATTTTAGCGGAACGCTCTGGAAAGTGCGGCCATAGTGGGTGATAGCCCTGTACGCGAAAGGATCTTAGAAGTGAAATCGAGTAGGACGGAGCACGAGAAACTTTGTCTGAACATGGGGGGACCATCCTCCAAGGCTAAATACTACTGACTGACCGATAGTGAACCAGTACCGTGAGGGAAAGGCGAAAAGAACCCCGGAGAGGGGAGTGAAATAGAACCTGAAACCGTATGCGTACAAGCAGTGGGAGCCTACTTTGTTAGGTGACTGCGTACCTTTTGTATAATGGGTCAGCGACTTATTTTCAGTGGCGAGCTTAACCGAATAGGGGAGGCGTAGCGAAAGCGAGTCTTAATAGGGCGTCTAGTCGCTGGGAATAGACCCGAAACCGGGCGATCTATCCATGGGCAGGTTGAAGGTTAGGTAACACTGACTGGAGGACCGAACCGACTACCGTTGAAAAGTTAGCGGATGACCTGTGGATCGGAGTGAAAGGCTAATCAAGCTCGGAGATAGCTGGTTCTCCTCGAAAGCTATTTAGGTAGCGCCTCGTGTATCACTGCTGGGGGTAGAGCACTGTTTCGGCTAGGGGGTCATCCCGACTTACCAAACCGATGCAAACTCCGAATACCAGCAAGTGTCAGCACGGGAGACACACGGCGGGTGCTAACGTCCGTCGTGAAAAGGGAAACAACCCAGACCGTCAGCTAAGGTCCCAAAGTCATGGTTAAGTGGGAAACGATGTGGGAAGGCTTAGACAGCTAGGAGGTTGGCTTAGAAGCAGCCATCCTTTAAAGAAAGCGTAATAGCTCACTAGTCGAGTCGGCCTGCGCGGAAGATGTAACGGGGCTCAAACCATGCACCGAAGCTACGGGTTCAACGTAAGTTGAGCGGTAGAGGAGCGTTCTGTAAGCCTGTGAAGGTGAGTTGAGAAGCTCGCTGGAGGTATCAGAAGTGCGAATGCTGACATGAGTAACGACAATGCGAGTGAAAAACTCGCACGCCGAAAGACCAAGGGTTCCTGCGCAACGTTAATCGACGCAGGGTGAGTCGGTCCCTAAGGCGAGGCTGAAGAGCGTAGTCGATGGGAAACGGGTTAATATTCCCGTACTTCTAGTTACTGCGATGGGGGGACGGAGAAGGCTAGGCCAGCAAGGCGTTGGTTGTCCTTGTTTAAGGTGGTAGGCAGAGATCTTAGGTAAATCCGGGGTCTTAATGCCGAGAGCTGATGACGAGCTTTCTTTTAGAAAGCGAAGTGGTTGATGCCATGCTTCCAGGAAAAGCCTCTAAGCTTCAGGTAACTAGGAACCGTACCCCAAACCGACACAGGTGGTTGGGTAGAGAATACCAAGGCGCTTGAGAGAACTCGGGTGAAGGAACTAGGCAAAATGGCACCGTAACTTCGGGAGAAGGTGCGCCGGTGAGGGTGAAGTATTTACTACGTAAGCCCATGCCGGTCGAAGATACCAGGCCGCTGCGACTGTTTATTAAAAACACAGCACTCTGCAAACACGAAAGTGGACGTATAGGGTGTGACGCCTGCCCGGTGCCGGAAGGTTAATTGATGGGGTTAGCGCAAGCGAAGCTCTTGATCGAAGCCCCGGTAAACGGCGGCCGTAACTATAACGGTCCTAAGGTAGCGAAATTCCTTGTCGGGTAAGTTCCGACCTGCACGAATGGCGTAACGATGGCGGCGCTGTCTCCACCCGAGACTCAGTGAAATTGAAATCGCTGTGAAGATGCAGTGTATCCGCGGCTAGACGGAAAGACCCCGTGAACCTTTACTATAGCTTTGCACTGGACTTTGAGCTTGCTTGTGTAGGATAGGTGGGAGGCTTTGAAGCGTGGACGCCAGTTCGCGTGGAGCCATCCTTGAAATACCACCCTGGCAATCTTGAGGTTCTAACTCTGGTCCGTTATCCGGATCGAGGACAGTGTATGGTGGGTAGTTTGACTGGGGCGGTCTCCTCCTAAAGAGTAACGGAGGAGTACGAAGGTGCGCTCAGACCGGTCGGAAATCGGTCG
>NZ_JAYJLM010000011.1:0-13777 GCF_051948915.1 Stutzerimonas sp. Brlt_14 | reverse complement strand
GGCGCATTCTACTCGAATCCGCCACCAGTGCAACCCTTTTATTTAGCTAACCTTTTGATTTACAAGAGGTTTTGCTTGAGGACTGCGCCGGAAGTGGTGCGCATTATAGGCACCTGAAAACAGCCGTCAACCGTTTATTTCGGTTTTCATCCATGGCATTTGCCCTCTCTTTATATAGAGGCAGTGCAGCGCTACCAGGACGCCTGCTGCAACCTGCGTTACGGCTTCCTTCAATCCAGCGTCCCCAGCCATTACACTAGTCGACCTTCTCATCCAGTCACGGCTCCCCATGTCCCAGCAAAGCCTCACTCCGCTAGATCTGCTTCTATTTCCGACCTGGCTGGTTCCGGTCGAGCCAGCGGGAGTAGTGCTCAAGGGGCATGGATTGGGCATCCGTGATGGACGTATCGTACTCATCGCACCGCGTGAGGAAGCACTCAAGCATCCGGCGCAGGAGAAGCTCGAACTCGAAGGAATGATATTGGCTCCCGGCCTGATCAATACACACGGACACGCGGCGATGACGCTGTTTCGTGGGCTGGCCGATGATCTACCACTGCAACGCTGGCTGCGCGACCACATCTGGCCGGCCGAAGCACGCTGGGTCGACGAAGACTTCGTGCGCTGCGGCACCGAACTGGCCATTGCCGAGCAGCTCAAAGGCGGCATCACCTGCTTCTCTGACATGTATTTCCACCCCGCTGTAGTAAGCGAACTGGTACATAAGCATGGCGTACGAGCACAGATTGCCGTCCCTGTGCTCGATTTCCCCGTACCCGGCGCACGCGACGCGGACGAGGCGCTACGCAATGGCGTGGCGTTGTTCGATGATCTCAAGCATCACCCGCGTATCTCGATCGCATTCGGGCCCCACGCGCCTTATTCGGTTGCGGATGACAAACTCGAAAACATCAGAATTCTGGTCGCCGAGATGGACGCCTGCATTCATATGCACGTCCATGAAACCGCGCACGAGATCCAAGAGGCGCTGCACAAGCATGGCGAACGCCCCTTGGTCAGGCTCGCGCGACTCCAGTTGCTCGGTCCTCGGTTCCAGGCTGTGCATATGACCCAGGTCGACGAAGAAGACATCGCGTTGCTCACCGAGCATAACTGCAGTGTCATTCATTGCCCCGAATCGAACTTGAAGCTCGCCAGCGGCTTCTGTCCTGTAGAGCGCCTGTGGGAAGCCGGAGTCAATGTTGCCATTGGCACCGATGGCGCCGCGAGCAACAACGATCTGGATCTGCTTGGCGAAACCCGTACCGCCGCGTTGCTGGCCAAGGCGGTCGCCGGTTCAGCGACCGCCCTGGATGCACATCGCGCATTGCGCATGGCTACGCTCAATGGTGCAAGGGCGTTGGGGATCGATGATCACACCGGCTCGCTGGAGATCGGAAAATTCGCCGACCTGGTCGCCGTCGATCTCTCCGGTTTGGCTCAGCAACCAATATACGATCCGGTTTCTCAGCTGATCTATTCCACAGGGCGAGACGCCGTCCGGCATGTCTGGGTAGGAGGAAAACAGTTGTTGAACAACGGCAAGCTGACCCGGATGGACGAGCAGCGTGTCATCGCGAATGCCCGCCAATGGGGCGCCCGGATTGCCAGCACGGACAGCCAGTGACGAAGGCGAGTAGATATGCAGGACCCCCGCGACCGAATGACCTATGCGCCCTCGCCGCTATCCGAAGCTGGCAACATGAGCGATTGCAGCTCAAGCTTCTTCTTCAAGCTTTATAAACGGACCAGACCATGAGCAACGTCGACCACGCTGAAATCGCCAAATTCGAAGCCCTTGCACATCGCTGGTGGGATCGCGAGAGTGAGTTCAAGCCACTGCATGAGATCAATCCATTACGGGTCAATTGGATAGACGAGCACATCTCTCTGGCCGGAAAGAAAGTCATCGACATCGGCTGCGGTGGCGGCATCCTGAGCGAGGCCATGGCGCAGCGTGGCGCTCAGGTGACTGGCATCGACATGGGCGAGGCTCCGCTGTCGGTTGCGCGCCTGCACCTTCTCGAATCCGGACTCGAAATCGATTATCGGCAGATCACCGCCGAAGCCATGGCCGCAGAGGCACCGGAGCAGTTCGACGTGGTCACCTGTCTCGAGATGCTCGAACACGTACCGGACCCGGCCTCGGTCATCCGGGCCTGCGCCACACTGGTCAAACCGGGCGGCCAGGTGTTCTTCTCCACCATCAACCGCAACCCGAAAGCCTACGCGTTCGCCATCATCGGCGCGGAGTATGTGTTGCAGCTGCTTCCGCGCGGCACACATGACTTCAAGAAATTCATCCGTCCTTCCGAGCTCGGCGCCTGGAGCCGTGATGCCGGCTTGGCCGTGAAGGACATCATCGGCCTTACCTACAACCCGCTGACCAAGCACTACAAGCTGTCGGCGGACGTCGACGTCAACTACATGGTCCAGACCGTCAAGGAGTCCTGATGCGCCTGCGCGCTGTTCTGTTCGACATGGACGGTACCCTGCTCGATACCGCTCCCGATTTCATCGCCGTGGCGCAGGCCATGCGGATTGCGCGCGGCCTGGAGCCGGTGCCGGATCAACAGATTCGTGATGTGGTGTCCGGTGGTGCCAGAGCCATGGTGCTCGGCGCCTTCGATGTGGACCCCATGTCGGACGAGTTCGAAGCATTGCGCCTGGAGTTTCTTGCGCGCTACCAGGAGCATTGCGCCGTGCATAGCCGCCTCTACGACGGCATGGCGGAACTGCTGGACGAAATCGAGCGATCCAACCTGCGCTGGGGTGTGGTAACCAACAAGCCGCTGCGTTTCGCCGAACCGATCATGCAGCAGCTGGGCCTGGCGTCCCGCTCTGCCGTGCTGGTCTGTCCTGATCACGTCGCCAATAGCAAGCCCGACCCCGAGCCGATGATCCTCGCGTGCAAACAGCTCGACCTTGATCCTTCTGCGGTCCTGTTCGTCGGTGATGACCTGCGCGACATCGAATCGGGACGAGCGGCGGGCAGCAGGACGGCCGCGGTGCGCTATGGCTATATCCATCCGCAAGACAACCCGAGCAATTGGGGCGCGGACGTAGTGGTGGATCACCCGCTGGATCTGCGCCAGGTCCTGGACAGCGCCCTGTGCAGTTGCTGAAACAGCCATAGGGTCACCACCACAGCATCATCACTCGGCAGTAATTGCCGAAGCACCCATCACTTTCGATTTACGAGGCATCCGATGTTCGAGTATTCCGCCCGCCCCGACCTGCTCACAGGGCGCATCATCCTGGTCACCGGCGCTGGCCGGGGCATCGGTGAAGCTGCTGCCAAGGCCTACGCGGCCCACGGAGCTACCGTGCTGTTACTGGGCAAGAATGAAGACAATCTGAATCGGGTGTACGACGAAATCGAAGCAGCCGGCCATCCGCGCCCCGCTGTCATCCCCTTCAACCTGGAGACAGCCCTGCCGCATCAGTACGACGAGCTGGCAGCCATGATCGAGCGGGAATTCGGACACCTGGACGGATTGCTGCACAACGCTGCGATCGTTGGCCCTCGCACGCCGATCGAGCAGTTGTCCGGCGACAATTTCATGCGAGTCATGCAGATCAACGTGAATGCCATGTTCATGCTGACCAGCACCCTGCTACCGCTGCTCAAGCTCTCCAAAGACGCCTCGGTGATCTTCACCTCCAGCAGCGTCGGACGCAAAGGCCGCGCCTACTGGGGTGCCTACGCCGTATCGAAGTTCGCCACGGAAGGACTGATGCAGGTTCTGGCCGACGAGCTGGACGATACCGCGTCGGTGCGCGCCAACAGCATCAACCCGGGCGCTACTCGGACCGACATGCGCGCCAAGGCGTACCCGGGCGAGAACCCGCTCGTCAATCCATTGCCGGAAGAAATCATGCCGGTCTATCTGTACCTGATGGGCCCGGATAGCGTCGGCATCAACGGCCAGGCGCTGAACGCGCAATGAAGTCCGCGCAGCGCAGTCATCCACTGCGCTGCGCTGCAGACCGCTCAGGGACGCTTGCTACGCTCGCGCCCGAAGCCGGGCCGCTGACCTTCTCCGGCCGGCTTCCTCGCCGGACCCGATGATCGCCCGCCGCCTTCGTGGCGCTTGCCGCCCTTGCGGGTATCCCCCGGACGCTCGGCAACCGGCGTACCACGCGGCTTTTCGCTGCCGCGCTGTTTGCGCTCGCTCTTGTCATCTCGTGCCGCACGCGGTTTATCCGCTACAGGCATGTCGGCTTCGTGGGCAGGACGAAGTACACGTGACCGCCGCTCGCCTCGCCCCAGTGGCTTGGCCACCTTGCGCTGCATGCGGTCAATCTTCTCCTTCGTCTTGGCCTTCATACACGGCAAGGCGACCGGCTTTAGGCCAACCTCCTCGCTGAGAATGTCCACCTCGGCTTGCGACATCTCGCGCCAACGCCCCATCGGCAAGTCGGACGTCATGAACACCGGCCCGAAACGGACACGCTTCAGCCGGCTGACGACCAGCCCCTGGGATTCCCAGAGCCGACGAACCTCACGGTTGCGGCCTTCCATGACCACGCAGTGATACCAATGGTTGAAGCCTTCGCCGCCAGGCGCTTCCTGGATATCGGTGAAGCGCGCCGGACCGTCCTCCAGCATCACCCCGGTCTTCAGCCGCTCGATCATCTCGTCGTCGACCTCGCCGCGCACACGTACCGCGTATTCCCGGTCCATCTCGTATGAGGGGTGCATCAGACGATTGGCCAGCTCACCGTCAGTGGTGAACAGCAGCAGCCCCGTCGTGTTGATATCGAGCCGGCCGATGTTGATCCAGCGGCCCTCCTTGGGACGTGGCAGGCGATCGAACACCGTAGGGCGGCCTTCGGGGTCGTTGCGGGTGCAGATCTCGCCGTCGGGCTTGTTGTAGATCAGCACACGCCGCACCACCTGGCTGGTTTCTTCGCGCTTGAGCAGGCGGCCATCGACCGCGATGGCGTCATGGGAATCGACACGCTGGCCGAGTGTGGCAACCGCGCCATTGACCTTGACGCGGCCCTCGACGATCCACTTTTCGACGTCGCGACGCGACGCGATGCCCAGACGGGCAAGGACTTTCTGCAGCTTCTCGCCGTGCGTGGCGTGGATCGTGGTTTCTTCGTGCTCGGTCATCTGGGCACCTCCCGGTGTGGCAATCCGATTGAAAGGGCGCGAATCATACGCGGATCATGCCGGCTGCGCACCTTGCGCCAGTCGGACGGCGGCGCCAGTCCGACCTAGGGCAAAGCGGCCAGGGCCTCCGCGGTGCGCTGCTGGATGCCCGCCCAGTCGCCGCGCTCCAGCGTTGCGCTGTCGATCATCCAGGTACCGCCGACACACATGACGTTAGCCAGCGCCAGGTACTGGGCTGCGTTGGCAGCGCTCACCCCACCGGTCGGGCAGAACCGAACGTCCCCGAACGGTCCGCCGAGGGCCTTGAGCGCGGCGATGCCGCCACACACCTCGGCCGGGAACAGTTTGAAGCGCCGATAACCCAGCGCGTAGCCTTCCATGACGTCGGACGCACTGCTCGCGCCCGGTAGCAAGGGTACCGAGCAGCTCACCCCGGCTTCGAGGATGTCGCGGGTAGAGCCCGGCGTGACGATGAACTGGGCGCCGGCCGCCTCCACTTCGTCCATCATGCGCCGGTCGAGGACGGTTCCGGCGCCGATGCAGAGGTCCGGTCGTTCCTGGCGCAACCGCTGAATAGCGGTCAGGCCATGACGCGAGCGCAAGGTAATCTCCAGGGTACGCAGGCCACCCGCCGACAAGGCATCGGCGAGCGGCAGGATCTGCTCTTCGCTGCCAATGGTGATGACCGGCAGAATCCGCGCCGCGACGCAGATCTGTTCGATCAGGGCATTCTTCTGGTCCATGGTCATGCAGGAGTCCTCGGGCCTCACGGGCACCAGTAGATTTCGAGCGGAGCGTGCAGGAATGCCCGGATGGGCATCTGCAATGGATCGGCACTCAGCGCTACACGCAGGGTTTCAAGCTTTTCGCTGCCTTGAATGGCCAGACACTGCATCCTGGCGCAGGCCAGTAGAGGATAGGTCATCGTCAGGCGGGCCTCGGGGGCGACCGGTGCCTGCGTAGCCACACAGCGCTCGGGACAATCCTCCCGCAAGGCATGCGCCAAGTTGGCGCTGCCAGGGAACAGCGAAGCGGTGTGCCCGTCGTCGCCCATGCCGAGCACGAGCACATCGATCGGCTGATGCAATTGGTCGAGCGCCGCATTGGCGAAGCCCGCAGCCTGCTCGAGCGAGTCGGCTGGCTGGTAGAGCCCGATCAACCGGGCGGCATTCGCGGCATTCTGCAGAAGGTGGCGCCGCAGCAAGCCTTCGTTGCTGGCCGGATCGGTTGGCGAGACCCAGCGCTCGTCGGCCAGGCTGATCTGGATCTTTGCCCAGTCCAGCTCTCGCCTAGAGAGGGACTCGAAGAACGCAACCGGGCTCCGCCCACCGGATACCACCAGACTTGCGACGCCGTGTGTCTGTACCGCGTAGCGCAACGCCTTGGCGACGCTGTCGGCCATCAGTTCGGCCTGCCGCTGCGCGTCCGCCGAGCTATGGGCGATCACGCCCGTGGGTAAATCCAGTTCAGAGATCGCCATACCACGCCCTCCCGTCGCGCGTGATCAGTGCAATCGAAGCGACCGGCCCCCAGGAACCCGCCGGGTACAGTTTGAGCTCAGCACCGAGCCGACTCCAACCGTCGATCAACTGATCGCACCAATGCCACGCATATTCGATTTCATCCCTGCGCACGAACAGATTCTGGTTGCCTTGCATCACCTCGAGCAACAGGCGCTCATAAGCATCCGGAATTCGCGCGCTTTTATAAGTCTCCGAGAAATTCAGCTGCAGCGGCCCACTGCGAAGATGCATGCCCTTGTCCAGCCCCTGCTCCTTGGTCATGACTTGCAGCGAAATGCCTTCATCCGGTTGCAGGCGGATGATCAGGCGATTGCTGATCAGCGCGCGTTGCTCGGGGGCGAAGATGTAGAACGGCGGCTCCTTGAAATGGATGACGATCTGCGACAGCTTCTGCGCCATGCGCTTGCCGGTACGCAGGTAGAACGGCACGCCGGACCATCGCCAGTTGCAGATATCGGCCCGCAAGGCGACGAACGTCTCGGTGCTGCTCTGCGCGTTGGAATTCTCCTCGTCCAGATAACCCGGCACCGAAACGCCACCTACGTTGCCCGCCGCGTACTGCCCGCGCACGACCCGCTGATGGATGGATTCGGCCGTGATCGGAGCCAGTGCCTTGAGCACCTTCACTTTCTCGTCACGGATGCTGTCAGCGGTGAGATTGCTCGGCGGATCCATGGCGATCAGGCAGAGCAGCTGCAGCAAGTGGTTCTGCACCATGTCGCGCAGCTGGCCGGCCTGATCGAAATAGCCCCAACGGCCTTCGATGCCCACCGTTTCGGCCACGGTGATCTCGACGTGGGAAATATGGTGCTGGTCCCACTGAGTTTCGAACAGGCTGTTGGCGAAGCGCAGCGCGATCAGATTCTGGACGGTTTCCTTACCGAGATAGTGGTCGATGCGGTAGATACGGCTCTCAGGAAAATGCTCGGCAACGGCATCGTTGATTACCCTGGACGATTCGAGATCGTGACCGATGGGCTTCTCCAGAACGACCCGGGCCTGTTCGGCGAGCCCGCTCGCCGCGAGGAACCTGCAGATGTCGCCATACACCGCGGCGGGCGTTGCGAAATAGGCGACCAGGGGCAAGTCCTGCGGTATGCACTCTCGAAGCGCCGCGTAGTCCTCACCGCGACGGAAATCCATGGTGAGGTAGCGCAGCCGCTCGGCAAAGCGCTCAAGCGCCGGCTCGTCGAGTTCGCCAGCCGGTACGCGTGCTCGCAACGCCTGAATGATTCGCGACTTGTGCGCCTCAGGCTCACCACCTTCACGCGACAGCGCAAGGATTCGCGTATCGCCATGCAGCAGACCGGCACGATCCAGCTGGTAAAGCGCCGGAAACAGCTTGCGCAGCGCAAGATCGCCCAGGGCGCCGAACAAGGAAAAAGTGGTTGGTTCTACGGTGATGCCTGGCATGGGCTGTCCACTTCAATGGTCAGTGAATGACGGCTCGAACACTGACCGATCGGAATTGCAGCCAGCCAGCGGCACAGATTCCCGATCGGACTTCTATGCAGACCACCATGCGGGGCAAATGCTCAGCGAGATTCGCCAATCGGCCATGCAGGGCCGGACTGGCGAGGAGTAGAAGATTCGAGCGCTACGCCCTTCCAGATAAAACCGATCAGCTCTCCGCCAGGCGCGAGCGGAACAGTGCCTGATGCTTTCGGCATTGCTGTGCGGCCAGCAGGAATACGCCATGTCCACCACGGGTGAATTCCAGCCAGGTGAAATCCACTTCCGGATACAGCGCCTGAACATGAACCTGACTGTTGCCCACCTCGACGATCAGCACACCATCGTCGGTAAGGTGATCCGCGGCTTCGGCGAGCATGCGACGGACCAGGTCCAGCCCATCGTTACCGCACGCCAGGCCGAGCTCCGGCTCATGATGGAACTCATCTGGCATATCCGCGAAATCCTCGGCGTCGACATACGGCGGGTTCGACACGATCAGGTCGAAGCGCTGATTGGGCAGCCCGTCGAAACCATCGCTTTGCACGGTGTAGACGCGCTCTTCGAGACCATGCTGCTCGATGTTGCGGTTGGCCACCTCGAGCGCATCGAACGAGATGTCCGCCAGCACGACTTCTGCTTCGAGGAATTCATACGCACAGGCGATACCGATGCAGCCCGACCCGGTGCAAAGATCAAGGATGCGTTTCGGGGTATCGGGCAGCCAGGGTTCGAAACGATGCTCGATCAGCTCACCGATGGGCGACCTCGGAATGAGCACGCGCTCATCGACAATGAACGGCAGGCCACAGAACCAGGCCTGCCCCAGCAGGTAGGCAGTCGGTACGCGCTCTTCGATACGCCGACGCAGCAGGTTCTGCAGGTGTTCGCACTCATCCGCTTCCAGGCGACAGTCCAGATAGCTATCGGACATCTCCCACGGCAGATGAAGTGCCCCCAGAACCAGCTGACGCGCATCGTCCCAGGCGTTGTCGGTGCCGTGGCCAAAGAACAGCTGCTCCGCCTGAAAACGGCTGACAGCCCAGCGAATATAGTCACGCAGGGTACGCAAGCGAGAGAGCGAAGCGGTCACAAGGGCGTCTCCTGTAAAAAGTGCGCGAGTTTAACAGGCATCGGAAAACCCGAGCTACGGCGGTGGTTGCCGAGACCTGTGGTTCGCCAGCAAAGTTGAGACAGCTTTGTAAATGCCCAATTCGTTGCGAGCGTTCGCTGATCACTGGCAGTACCCTTCGGCACGGAATTTTTGCGGCAATCCGAGCGTCAAGAGCGCGACCGAGCAGTCACTCGCCTGCCAAGCGAAACAATCGGCTGGACGGTTCACATCGGCGCGCTCAGGCGCCACAATCAGCCCCCTCACAGCACAAGGAGCCGACAATGACCAAGCCACAGACCATGCTTCAGCTCAGTGGCCGCAGCTATAACCCGGCGACGCTGACGAATGCCACCCTGCTGGTCATCGACGTGCAGGAGGAATACCGCAGTGGCGTTCTGGCCCTGCCCGCCCTGGATCGGGCGCTACCGGAAATCACCCGCCTGCTGGCAGCTGCGCGCGCGGCCGGCGCACCGATCGTGCATGTGCATCACCTGGGCATCAGCGGCGGGCTGTTCGATCCTCAAGGTTTTCGTGGACAGATCATGCCCGAAGCCGCGCCGCTGCCCGGCGAGCCCGTGGTCGCCAAACGCCTCCCCAATGCTTTTTCCGGCACCGAGCTGCACGAGCTGCTGCAGAAGCTCGGCCGCCTCGATCTCATCGTTTGCGGCTTCATGACCCATTCGAGCATCAGCACCACCGTTCGCGCTGCCAAGGATTACGGCTATCGCTGCACTCTCGTCGACAGCGCCTGCGCCACGCGCAACCTGCCGATGGGCGAAGGCAGCATCGATGCCGAACAGGTCCATCGCATTGAAATGACCATCCTTGCCGACAACTTTGCGGTCTGCGTGCCGGACACAGCAGCCCTGAGCCGCTAGGACGCTTTCTGCGCGCGGCAGTGGCTGGGGTAAACTGGCCTTCTGTTTGGAGGCCCCATGCAAGACGACGACGATTTTTCCCTCTTCCAATCGGCCGTGCGCGGTGTCAAGCCGATAACCCATGACCGTGCCGAAACCGGCAAGGTCCGCAGCAACCGCGAACAGATCGCGACCCGCCGCAGCAACGCCACGCTCAACAACGACTCGACGCGCGTCGACGGACTGTCGGACCAGTTCGTCATCGACGTCGGCGCGGAGGATGAGCTCTACTGGGCGCGTGACGGCGTGCAGGACGCACAGATGCGCAAGCTCAAGGCCGGCCAGATACCGTTCGAAGGCAGCCTGGATCTGCATGGGATGACAGTGGAAAAGGCCCGCGAACAGCTGTGGGAGTTCATCGCCGAAGCAACCCGCCTCGAAGTCCGTTGCGTCCGCGTAACTCATGGCAAGGCCGCGCGGCTGGATGGCAAGCGCCCGTTGATCAAGAGCCACGTAAACACCTGGTTGCGGCAACACCCGCAGGTGCTTGGTTTCACGTCCTGCCTGCCGCGCCATGGGGGGACCGGCGCACTCTACGTGGTGCTCAAGCGCACCATGCTGGAAGGGCGCGACGAATGACTGCTCGGCTCACGCCAGTCGCTCGACAGGCTTGCCAGCAGAGCGGCAGCCCCCTACCCTTCGCGTTCGCGACCCTATGAAGCCTGACAGGTAGCTCAATGTCCCTGGAACAACACTACACCGCGATCCTTGGCCAACTTGGCGAGGACGTTAACCGCGAGGGTCTGCTCGACACACCCAAACGCGCCGCCAAAGCCATGCAGTACCTGTGCAAGGGCTACCAGCAGACCCTCGAAGAGGTGACCAACGGCGCGCTGTTCAGCTCCGACAACAGCGAGATGGTGCTGGTCAAGAACATCGAGCTGTATTCGCTCTGCGAACACCACATGCTGCCTTTCATCGGCAAGGCGCACGTCGCCTACCTGCCCAACGGCAAGGTGCTTGGCCTGTCGAAGGTCGCCCGGATCGTCGACATGTATGCGCGTCGACTGCAGATTCAGGAAAACCTGACCCGCGAGATCGCCGAAGCGATGCAGCAGGTCACCGGAGCCTCCGGTGTAGCCGTGGTCATCGAAGCCCAGCACATGTGCATGATGATGCGCGGTGTCGAGAAGCAAAATTCTTCCATGGTCACATCGGTGATGCTGGGCCAGTTCCGCGACAATGCCGCTACTCGTAGCGAGTTTCTCGGGCTGGTGAAGTAGCTCAGAGAAGACAGGGCCTTCACGGCCCTGTCTTTTTAGCTCCTCAATCGTACATGCCTACATGCCGCGGATGGCTCGCAACGCGCTGCAGCCACTGACGGATCGCTGGATACCCCCCCAGATCGAAACCACCCTCTTCCGCCACGTGGGTGTATGCGTAGAGCGCAACGTCGGCGATGGAATAGTGATCACCCACCAGATACGGCGTGCGCAGCAGCTGTTGCTCCATCACGTTAAGGGCATGATAGCCGTCGAGCTGCTTGGCCTCGTATTCCTCGCGCCGCTCTTCCGGCATCCCCAGATAGACCTTGATGTACCGCGCCACGGCAATGAACGGCTCGTGACTGTACTGCTCGAAGAACTGCCACTGCAGCACCTGAGTGCGCAGGCGCGGATCGGTCGGAAGGAACTCGCTGCCCTCGGCCAGGTAGTTCAGGATGGCGTTGGACTCCCATAGACAGGAGCCGTCCTCGAGTTCCAGCACCGGGATCTTGCCGTTCGGATTCTTCTTGAGAAACTCCTCCGAGCGCGTCTCGCCTCGAAGGATGTTGATCGCAATCCACTCGTACGGCTGGTCCAGCAGGTGCAGCATCAGCTTGATCTTGTAGCAATTACCCGACCGATAATCGCCATAGACTTTCAACATGGTCTCCCCTCCCGATCGACCCGCGGCGCGGGTCGGCAATAACTCCTCACGCAGCTTCCAGCGCACCGGCGTCGCGAATGACCTGGGCCAGCCTGCGTAGTCCCTCGTCCATGCGCTCAGCCGCGACATGACTGAAATTCAGCCTCAGATAGCCGGGGTTTGCGTCCGGTTCGACGAAGAACGGCTCGCCGGGCATGAACACGACATCCTCGGCCAGCGCTCGATTGAGCAGCGTTCGCGTGTCAAGCGGCTGCTTGAGCGTCAACCAGAAGAACAGCCCGCCCTGCGGCAACTCCCAGGTCGCCAGATCGCTGAAGTGCTCCCTCAGCGCCGCCTGCATGGCATCGCGGCGGACTCGGTAGAACTCGCGCAACTGTCCGAGATGCGCCTGGTAATGGTCGCTGCCCAGCCATTGCAACGCCTGCCATTGCCCGATCCGATTGGTATGCAGATCTGCCGACTGCTTGAGGCGCAGCAGATAAGGAAACAGGTCCGCAGACGCGATCAGGTAGCCCACCCGCAAACCGGGCAGCAGCGTCTTGGATACCGTGCCGGTGTAGATCCAGCTGGCCCGCTTGAGGCGCGACACGATGGGCCTGGCACTGCCCTGGTCGAACACCAGTTCACGGTACGGCTCGTCCTCCAGCAAGGTCACACCGTATTCATCCAGCAGATCGGCAACGGCCTCACGCTTGGCTTCGCTGTAACGGACCGCAGAAGGATTCTGGAAGGTCGGAATCAGGTAGGCGAAAGCCGGAGTGTGCTGCTCCAGCGTGGAACGCAGTGCCGCCAGATCCGGTCCGTCAGCCTGCTGCGCAACGGCCAGACACTGTGCACCGAACAGCTGGAACGACTGCAGCGCGGCGAGATAGGTCGGCGCCTCGACCAGCACCTCGGTGCCCGAGTCGATGAACAGCTTCGAGGCGAGATCCAGCGTCTGTTGCGACCCACTGACAATCAGCACCTGACTGGCCTCGCAGGGCACGCCGAGCGCCCGGGCCTGAGCCGCGATGGCTTCGCGAAGGGCGGGTTCGCCTTCGCTCATGCCGTATTGCCCCATGCTCGCAGGCAGCTCGGCCCAATCCACCGCGGGTAACATCGCCTCAGCCGGCAACCCACCGGCAAAGGACATCACCTCAGGACGCTGGGCTGCGGCGAGAATTTCACGAATCAGGGAGCTTTTCAGGCGAGTAATACGTTCGGAGAAGGCCATTTCCATACCAGGTGCGAGGCGTTGCAAAATAAGTCAAACTTCTTGACCGAAATTACGCCTCTCATAATAAATACGTCAATATGCCTGACCTAAAAAAAAGCGCCGTGCAGCGCCAGATAATGGAAAGCTTCTTTCTCGGCTATCAGGCTTTCACGGCAAAGCCTGACGAGATGCTGGCCCGTCGCGGCCTGTCCCGCGTGCACCACCGCATCCTGTTCTTTATCGCCAGCTATCCCGACCTGAGCGTCAAGGAACTGCTGAGCTACCTGGGCGTTACCAAGCAGGCGCTGAACACACCATTGCGCCAACTGATCGAAATGCATCTGGTGGAAAGCCTCACGGCGGAGGACGACAAGCGCAAACGCATGCTGCGCTTCACCGCCGAGGGAGCGAAGCTCGAGCAAGCACTGCGCCGGGAACAGGTCAGGCTGCTACAGCGCGCCTTCGATGACGTGGGGGAACAGTCTGTAGACGGCTGGCTCGCGGTCAACCAGGCGCTCGCCATGGAAAAGGCCAAAGGCTGACAGCTCTCGCCGAGGCGGGGCGCTCCATCACGTGGAATCGCAG
>NZ_JAYJLM010000010.1:0-43043 GCF_051948915.1 Stutzerimonas sp. Brlt_14 | reverse complement strand
CAAAAAAGGGCGACCGAAGTCGCCCTTTTTCATGAAGAACCGAACTTAGTTCTGGTTTTCCATCTGAGCACGGATCAGATCACCAATGGTGGTCGGGCCGGTGCTTTCAACTTCCTGCTTGGTGCGCAGCTCTTTCATCGCATCCTTCTCGTCTTCGACGTCTTTGGACTTGATGGACAGGCTGATCACGCGGGACTTGCGGTCGATGCTGATGATCTTGGCTTCGACTTCGTCGCCTTCCTTCAGCACGTTGCGCGCATCTTCAACGCGGTCACGGCTGATTTCGGACGCCTTCAGGGTCGCTTCGATATCGTTGCCCAGATCGATGATGGCGCCTTTGGCGTCAACTTCTTTCACGGTACCGCGAACGATGCTGCCCTTGTCATTGACGGCGGCGTAGTTGGAGAACGGATCGTCTTCCAGCTGCTTGATGCCCAGGGAGATACGCTCACGCTCCGGATCGACCGACAGGATAACGGTATCCAGCTCGTCGCCCTTCTTGAAGCGGCGAACGGCTTCTTCACCCGGCTCGTTCCAGGAGATGTCGGACAGGTGAACCAGACCGTCGATGCCGCCGTCCAGACCGATGAAGATACCGAAATCGGTGATCGACTTGATGGTGCCGGAGATGCGGTCGCCCTTGTTGAACTGGCCAGAGAAGTCTTCCCACGGGTTGGACTTGCACTGCTTGATGCCCAGGGAGATGCGACGACGCTCTTCGTCGATGTCCAGAACCATGACTTCCACTTCGTCGCCGACCTGTACGACCTTCGACGGGTGGATGTTCTTGTTGGTCCAGTCCATTTCGGAGACGTGCACCAGACCTTCGACACCTTCTTCCAGCTCGGCGAAGCAGCCGTAGTCGGTCAGGTTGGTGACGCGGGCCATGACGCGGGTGCCTTCCGGGTAACGCGCCTTGATGGCAACCCATGGGTCTTCGCCCAGCTGCTTCAGGCCCAGCGATACGCGGTTGCGCTCGCGGTCGAACTTCAGCACCTTGACATCGATCTCGTCGCCAACGTTGACGATCTCGGACGGATGCTTGATGCGCTTCCAGGCCATGTCGGTGATGTGCAGCAGACCATCGACGCCGCCCAGGTCAACGAACGCACCGTAGTCGGTGAGGTTCTTGACGATACCCTTGACCTGCTGGCCTTCCTGCAGGGATTCCAGCAGAGCTTCGCGCTCGGCGCTGTTCTCGGCTTCCAGCACGCTGCGGCGGGAAACGACAACGTTGTTGCGCTTCTGGTCGAGCTTGATGACCTTGAACTCGAGCTCTTTGCCTTCCAGGTGGGTAGTGTCGCGCACAGGGCGGACATCGACCAGCGAACCCGGCAGGAACGCACGAATGCCGTTGACGTCGACGGTGAAGCCACCTTTGACCTTGC
This sequence comes from Stutzerimonas sp. Brlt_14, assembly GCF_051948915.1. NCBI lineage: Bacteria > Pseudomonadati > Pseudomonadota > Gammaproteobacteria > Pseudomonadales > Pseudomonadaceae > Stutzerimonas > Stutzerimonas sp. Brlt_14. The sequence continues at coordinate 41,655 of NZ_JAYJLM010000010.1, read as the reverse complement.
CGTTGATGACGCCCTTGACCACTTCTTCTGCAGCGAAAGCCGCTTCCAGAACAATCCAGGATTCCGCGCGCTTGGCTTTTTCACGGGACAGCTTGGTTTCGCCAAAGCCATCTTCAACCGCGTCCAGAGCAACGTGGACCTCGTCACCCACCTTGATGGTCAGCTCGCCCTGCTCGTTGTAGAACTGCTCGACCGGGATGACGCCCTCGGACTTGAGGCCGGCATGTACGGTGACCCAGTCACCGTCGATGTCGACCACGATGCCGGTGATGATGGCGCCCGGCTGCATGTCGAGGGATTTAAGGCTTTCTTCAAAAAGTTCTGCGAAGCTTTCGCTCATGTTGATTCCTGCTGTTTTCGGGCGAGAATCCGCCCAATCTCCACATTCCAGACAATGTGGGTTCATTCATATAAAAAAAGGCCTGCGGGACTGGATCTGGTCTCCCACATGCCTCCTTGTTAACGGCTCGAGGCGCGCCTACCGGCTGCGCTGACCTCGAAGTCCGTTTGGCCGCCTTTCGGCGTTCCGATCATCCAGCCAAGTCGCGATCGGCGACTTCGCTCAGAATCCTTTGCAGCACTTCTTCGATGGAAAGTGTAGTGGAATCGAGCTGAATGGCATCTTCTGCCGGCTTCAACGGTGCCACCGCACGCTGGGTATCGCGCTCGTCGCGCTCCCGAATCTCCTCAAGAAGACTCGCGAGATTAACATCATCACCACGCGCCTTCAACTGCAAGTAGCGTCTGCGCGCACGTTCTTCCGCACTTGCAGTGAGGAAGATCTTCAGCGGCGCATCGGGGAACACGACGGTTCCCATGTCGCGCCCGTCGGCAACCAGGCCGGGGGCCTCGCGAAAGGCCTTCTGCCGTTGCAACAGCGCGGTCCGAACCACCGGCAACGCCGCGACCTGGGAAGCACCCGCACCGACGGTCTCGTTGCGAATGGCCTCGGTGACGTCCTCGCCTTCCAGAATGATGACCATGCCATGCCCATCGCGGGCAGCGCCGAATTGCACATCCAGATGCTCGGCAAGTACCTTCAGGGCTTCCTCGTTGGTCAGATCGACGCCGTGATTACGCGCAGCGAATGCCAGCAGACGGTACAGGGCGCCGGAGTCGAGAAAATTCCAGCCGAGCTTGCCCGCGAGCAGCGCAGCAACGGTTCCCTTGCCCGAGCCGCTAGGCCCGTCGATGGTGATGACTGGTACAGGCTTGATCATGAGGCGCCCTCCGCCTGAACCTGCATCCCGGCCCGCTGAGCCAGGTCCAGGAAATTGGGGAACGAGGTCGCCACGTTCGCGCAATCGTGGATGCGGATCGGACCGCTGGCGCGCAGCGCAGCGACGCTGAACGACATGGCGATACGATGATCACCGTGGGCCCAGACTTCACCGGAACCGATCATGCCACCCTCGATGACGATGCCGTCGGGTGTCGGTTCCGCCTTGATACCCAGCGTCTGCAGCCCGTCGGCCATGACCTGGATACGATCCGACTCCTTGACGCGCAGCTCCTCGGCACCGCGCAAGGTGGTGCGACCCTGGGCGCATGCCGCGGCAACGAAGAGCACAGGAAACTCGTCGATGGCCAGCGGCACCAGGTCTTCGGGAATGTCGATACCCTTGAGCTGCGCACCACGCACGCGGATATCGGCGACAGGCTCGCCGCCCACCTCGCGAAGGTTCTCCAGAGTGATATCGCCGCCCATCAGCTTGAGGATGTCGATCACACCGGTACGAGTCGGGTTGACCCCTACATGCTCGAGCACGATCTCCGAGCCCGGCGCAATGCTGGCCGCGACCATGAAGAAGGCCGCCGAGGAGATATCCGCCGGCACCTCGATATGGGTGCCACGCAGCTTGTGCCCCGGCTCGACGATCGCGGTGCGTCCTTCGACCGTTACCGGGTAGCCGAAACCGCGCAGCATCCGCTCGGTGTGATCACGAGTCGGTGCAGGCTCGGTGATGGAGGTCTGGTCGGCGGCATACAGCCCGGCCAGCAGCAGACAGGATTTGACCTGTGCGCTGGCCATCGGCATGTCGTAGTGCATACCGGACAGACGCTGGCCGCCACGAATGGTCAGCGGCGGACGACCTTCGGCAGCCGTCTCGATGACCGCGCCCATCTCGCGCAGCGGCTTGGCGACGCGATTCATCGGGCGCTTGGACAGCGAGGCATCGCCGGTAAGGGTGGTATCGAACGGCTGCGCCGCGAGCAAGCCGGACAACAGGCGCATGGAGGTGCCGGAGTTACCCAGATAGATCGGGCCAGGCGGCGGCTTCAGACCATGCAGGCCAACGCCATGGACGGTCACCCGCCCCTGCTGCGGGCCTTCGATGACCACACCCATGTCACGGAACGCCTGAATCGTGGCGAGGGCGTCTTCACCTTCGAGAAAACCCTCAACTTCGGTGGTCCCTTCCGCCAGGGAACCCAGCATGATCGAACGATGCGAAATGGATTTGTCGCCTGGGACACGCAGATGGCCGGTCAGGCTGCCGCCAGGGTTGGCGAGGAAAACGAGGTCATTGGAATGCATAACGTCCACATAGGCTCGGCGAGCCAGTATTTTGCTGAAATGTTCCCGGGCAGCCCGGGCGCGCGTGAACACGCCCAACAACCTGTGCCCGTCTCCTTCATCGACCGCGGCGCGCAGGGCGTCGAGGTCGGCACGAAAATCATCCAGGGTATGCAGCACGGCCTCGCGATTGGCGAGGAAGATGTCGTGCCACATCACCGGGTCGCTACCGGCAATACGGGTGAAATCACGAAACCCACCCGCCGCGTAACGGAAGATCTCGAGATTCTCATGGCGCTTGGCGAGCGAATCAACCAGACCGAAGGCCAACAGGTGCGGCAGGTGACTAGTGGCGGCCAGCACCTCGTCGTGGTGCGCCACGTCCATGTGCTCGACATCGGCACCGAGCGCCGCCCAAAGCCGGGTCACCAGCGCAAGCGCCTGCGGATCGGTGTTCTTCAGCGGAGTCAGTATGACCTTGTGGCGGCGGAACAGCGTGCTCTTGGCCGCCGTGACACCACTGAGCTCCGATCCGGCGATGGGATGGCCGGGAACGAAACGCGACGGCATCTCGCCGAACACGTTACGCGCGCAGCGCACCACATTGCCCTTGGCGCTGCCGACATCGGTGATCACGGCGGAGCCCAGGTCGAGCTTCGCCAGCTCGCCGAGCAGTCGTTCCAGGGCGAGGATGGGTGTGGCGAGCTGAATAACGTCGGCGTCACGGCAGGCTTCGGCCAGCGTGTCGGCACAGCGATCCACCACGCCCAGTTCGACCGCCAGTTCACGCGAGCGGGCGTCCAGATCGAAGCCGACCACCTCGCGGCTAAGGCCGGACTCACGCAGCCCCTTGGCAAACGAACCGCCAATCAACCCGAGCCCGATCACTACCAGGCGATCGATGACAGGTGCGGCTCGTTGTTCCACGGCGGCTGGGCTCACTGCTGCAGTACCTGCGCCAGCACGTCCAGAAAGCGTGCATTCTCACGCTCGGTACCAATGGAAACCCGCAGGAATGTCGGCATTCCGTAACCGGCTACCGGCCGCACGATCACACCCTCGCGCAAGAGTGCCTGATTGATCGGTGCAGCATCGCGGGCAAAATCCACCGCAATGAAATTGCCCCGCGAGGGAATCCACTCCAACCCCAACTGGCGGAAGCCGCGCTCCAGCTGAGCCATCCCGGCGTCGTTCACCCGGCGGCTGGCTGCCAGATAATCGACGTCATCCAGCGCCGCGCAGGCGGCGGCCAGCGCCAGGCTGTTCACATTGAAGGGCTGGCGAACGCGGTTCAACACGTCGGCGATCACCGGCGAGCTGATGGCGTAGCCGACGCGCAGGGCCGCCAGGCCATAGGCCTTGGAGAAGGTGCGCGAAACCAGCAGATTGGGATAGTCGGCGAGGTAGGCCAGCCCATCAGGCAGCTCCTGACCTTCGGCGTACTCGATATAGGCCTCGTCCAGCACCACCAGTACATGGGCTGGCACGCGCGCGAGGAAAGTACCCAACGCAGCGGCATCGAACCAGGTCCCGGTGGGGTTGTTGGGGTTGGCGACAAAGACGACCCGGGTGTTCTCGTCGATGGCATCGGCCATCGCGTCGAGATCGTGCCCCCAGTTCTTCGCCGCGACAGCACGCCCCTCGGCGCCGACGGCCTGGGTCGCGATCGGATAGACGGCGAAGGCGTGTTCGCTGAACACCGCGTTGAGCCCCGGTGCCAGATAGGCACGGGCGACCAGCTCGAGGATGTCGTTGGAACCATTGCCTAGCGTGACCTGGTGGACACCCACCGAATAACGCTGGGCAAGGCGCTGCTTGAGCACGAAGCCGTTACCGTCGGGGTAGCGGGTCAACTCGGAAAGCTCGGCCTGGATCGCTGCCAGCGCCTTCGGGCTGGGCCCCAGAGGGTTCTCATTGCTGGCCAGCTTGACGATTCCGGCGGGGTCCAGCTTCAACTCGCGCGCCAGCTCATCGACCGGCTTGCCTGGTACGTAAGGCGACAGCTTCTGCACGCCCGGCTGCGCCAGGGCAAGGAAATCACAACTCATTGGTTAGGCCTCAGGCTGCAGGCTCAGGCGGCAGGCACAAGCCTGTCGCCTGCCACCTGCTCCTGAAGCCCGGAGCCGCAATTAAAGTACTGCCTTGGGGTAGGAACCCAGCACCTTCAGCGCCACGGCTTCCTGGCCAATCTTCTCCAGCACGTCCTTGATCAGCGGATCCTGGTGGTGGCCGAGGAAGTCGATGAAGAACACATAGGTCCACTTGCCGCTGCGCGACGGCCGCGTCTCGATCCGGGTAAGGTCGATGCCATTGGTGTGGAACGGCACCAGCAGCTCGTGCAGCGCACCCGGCTTGTTGCGCATCGAGACAATGATCGACGTCTTATCGTCGCCGGTCGGCGGCACTTCCTGGTTACCGATGATGAGGAAGCGGGTGGAGTTGTCCGGGCGATCTTCGATCTTCTCCGCCAGCTTGGTCAGGCCGTACAGCTGGGCCGCCATGTCGCCGGCAATGGCGGCCGAGTTCCACTCGCTCTTGACCCGCTTGGCCGCATCCGCATTGCTGGAAACCGCCACCCGCTCGACGTTCGGATAATGCGCATCGAGCCACTTGCGACACTGCGCCAGCGATTGGGCATGGGAGTAGATGCGCGTAATGCGATCGGTCTTGGTGGTTTCGCCCACCAGCAGATGATGGTGGATGCGCAGCTCCACCTCGCCACAGATAACGATGTCGTGCTCGAGGAAGCTGTCCAGCGTGTGGTTGACCGCGCCTTCGGTGGAGTTCTCCACCGGCACCACGCCGAAGTTCACCGCACCGGCGACCACTTCGCGGAACACCTCATCGATCGCCGCCATCGGGGTGCTGATCACCGCATGGCCGAAATGCTTGAGCGCGGCGGCCTGAGAGAACGTCCCTTCCGGCCCCAGATAGGCCACGCGCAGCGGCTGCTCGAGCGCCAGGCAGGAGGACATGATCTCGCGGAACAGTCGGGCCATCTCTTCATTGTCGAGCGGCCCACGATTGAGTTCCATGATGTGTTTGAGCACCCAGGCTTCGCGTTCCGGGCGGTAGAACACCGCCGACTCGCCCTCGGCCAGCGCAGCGGTCTTGACCCGAGCCACTTCCTGGGCACAGCGGGCGCGCTCGCTGATCAGCTCGAGAATACGCTCGTCGAGACTGTCGATTCGAACCCGCAGCGCCTTCAGCTGATCGGCGTCGCTCATCAGCCGTGCTCCTTCTCGAACTCGGCCATGTAGGCCACCAGCGCCTCGACCGCATCCAGACCGACAGCGTTGTAGATCGAGGCGCGCATGCCGCCCACGGAGCGATGACCTTTCAGGTTCAGCAGGCCACGCGCGTCGGCACCAGCCAGGAAGGCCTTGTCCAGGCGCTCATCGGCCAGGCGGAACGGCACGTTCATCCACGAGCGCGCGTTGACGGCGATCGGGTTGGTGTAGAAATCGCTGGCATCGATGGCGCCGTAGAGCATGTCCTTCTTCGCGCGATTGCGCTTTTCCATCGCCTCGACGCCGCCCTGCTCCTTCAGCCACTCGAAAACCAGCCCCGAGAGATACCAGGAGAAGGTCGCCGGGGTGTTGTACATCGAGCCATTGTCGGCGGCGATCTTGTAATCGAGCATGGTCGGGCAGACGGAGCGTGCGTGGCCGAGCAGGTCCTCACGGACGATGACCACCACCAGCCCGGACGGGCCGATGTTCTTCTGCGCCCCGGCATAGATCAGGCCGAACTTCGACACGTCGATCGGCCGCGAAAGGATGTCCGACGACATGTCAACGACCAGTGGGGTATCGCCCAGCTCCGGCACCCAATCGAACTGCAGGCCGCCGATGGTCTCGTTGCTGGCGTAGTGCAAATAGGCCGCGCCATCGCTCAGCTGCCAGTCGTTCTGTCCGGGAATCGCGAAGTATTCGTAAGGCTTGGCAGTCGCCGCGACGTTCACGTGCCCGAAACGACGGGCCTCCTCGATCGCCTTGCGCGACCAGATGCCGGTATCGACATAGTCGGCCACGCCACCCTCGGGCAGCAGGTTCAGCGGAATCTCGGCGAACTGCTGGCTGGCCCCGCCCTGCAGGAACAGCACCTTGTAGTTCGACGGAATCGCCAGCAGATCGCGCAGATCCTGCTCCGCCTTTTCGGCGATGGCAGTGTAATCGTCGCTGCGATGGCTCATTTCCATGACCGACAGGCCCTTGCCATGCCAGTCGAGAAGCTCCGCCTGGGCGCGCTGAAGGACGGCTTCGGGAAGCGCAGCCGGACCGGCACAGAAGTTAAAGGCGCGTTTGCTCACTGCTGTTCTCTCGCTCTTGCTCGATATTGAATCCCGGGCTCGGCGGCCGGTTTCTTTACCGACCGCCTCGCTACCGTCTGCCCGGTGTGCTGCTTTCTATCGGATGGCGTTATCGCCAATCAGTCTTCGTCGTCGGTCGGCACCACGTCCGGCGACACATCGCCGCCACCGCCAAGCAATTCGTCTTCGCTCGGCTCGGTACTGATGACCGGCATTTCCTTCTCGAGGGCATCGTCATCGAGCAGCGCCTCGATGTCTTCCAGCACCTCTTCCTCGGACGGCTCCTGCACCCGCTCCAGACCGACCAGGTGTTCGCCTTTGCTCAGCTTGATCAGCGTGACGCCCTGGGTGTTGCGACCCAGCGAGGAGACTTCGTCGACGCGGGTCCGCACGAGCGTGCCTTGGTCGGAGATCAGCATGATCTCCTCGCCCTCGAGCACCTGTACGGCACCGACCAGCGGACCGTTGCGCTCGTTGGTCACCATGGCGATGACGCCCTGGCCACCACGACCGCGGCGCGGGAACTCTTCCATCGCCGTGCGCTTGCCATAACCGCGCACCGAGGCGGTGAGGATCTGCGCGTCGGGCTCCGGAATCAGCATCGAGATGATCCGCTGCCCTTCCGGCAGACGCATGCCACGCACACCGCGGGCATTGCGGCCCATGATGCGAACCTTGCTTTCCTTGAAGCGGATGACCTTACCGCCGTCGGAGAACATCATCACTTCCTGGGCACCATCGGTCACGGCAGCGGCGATCAGAGTGTCGCCCTCCTCCAGCTTCAGTGCGATGAGACCGGAAGTACGAGGCCGACTGAACTGCACCAGCGGTGTCTTCTTGACCGTCCCCTTGGCCGTCGCCATGAAGATGTAGGCACCGGTGGGTTCGTCCTTCTCATCGCTGTCGTCGTCGCCCTCGACATCGTCGACGTCGTCATGCTCGATCACCAGACCTTCGGCGTCATCCAGTTCCTCGTCACCCTCGGCAGCCTGCTTGCGCAGGGCCTCGAGATCGACCTGCAGCATGGCGGTGATGCGCTCGCCCTCGTCCAGCGGTAACAGGTTGACCAGTGGACGCCCACGCGAGGTGCGCGAGGCCTCGGGAATCTCGTAGGTCTTCAACCAGTAGACCTTGCCCTTGCTGGAGAACAGCAGCAGCGTGGTATGGCTGTTGGCAACCAGCAGATGCTCGACGTAGTCCTCTTCCTTCACCCCGGTCGCGGCCTTGCCACGGCCACCGCGGCGCTGCGCCTGATAGGCGGCCAGCGGCTGGGACTTGGCATAGCCACCATGGGAGATGGTGACGACGCGCTCTTCTTCGGTGATCAGGTCGGCCAGGGTCAGATCCAGACGAGACTCGAGGATCTCGGTGCGCCGCGCATCGCCGAAGTCGCGCTTCACGCCCTCCAGCTCCTCGCGGATGACTTCCATCAGCCGCACCGGATTGGTCAGGATACGGATCAGCTCACCGATCTGGGTGAGGATTTCCTGGTACTCGGCGAGCAGCTTCTCGTGCTCGAGACCGGTCAGGCGGTGCAGACGCAGGTCGAGGATCGCCTGGGCCTGCTCCGGCGAGAGGAAATACTTGCCGTCGCGCAGACCATACTGCGGGTCCAGATTCTCCGGACGGCAGGCGTCTGCCCCGGCGCGCTCGACCATCGCCTCGACCGCGCTCGACTCCCAGGCAGTGGAGATCAGCGCATCCTTGGCTTCGGCCGGCGTCGGCGAGGCCTTGATCAGGGCAATCACCGGATCGATGTTGGACAGCGCAACTGCCTGGCCTTCAAGGATGTGCCCGCGCTCGCGCGCCTTGCGCAGTTCGTACACGGTACGCCGGGTGACGACTTCGCGGCGGTGACGGACGAAGGCTTCCAGCAGTTCCTTGAGGTTCAGCGTGCGCGGCTGGCCATCGACCAGCGCCACCACGTTGATGCCGAACACGCTCTGCAGCTGGGTCTGGGCATAGAGGTTGTTGAGGATCACCTCCGGCACCTCGCCACGACGCAGCTCGATGACCACACGCATGCCGTCCTTGTCGGACTCGTCACGCAGCTCGGTGATGCCTTCGATCTTCTTCTCTTTCACCAGCTCGGCGATCTTCTCGATCAGCCGCGCCTTGTTCAGCTGATACGGCAGCTCGGTGATGACGATCTGCTGACGGCCGCCGACCTTGTCGATGTCCTCGATATCGGCGCGCGCACGGATATAAATGCGGCCACGACCGGTGCGATAGGCCTCGATGATGCCGGCGCGACCGTTGATGATGCCCGCGGTGGGGAAGTCGGGGCCGGGAATGAACTGCATCAGCTCATCGATGGTGATATCGGCGTTGTCGATCAGCGCCAGGCAACCATCGATGACTTCGCCCAGGTTGTGCGGCGGAATGTTGGTGGCCATGCCGACCGCGATACCGCTGGAGCCGTTGACCAGCAGGTTGGGTATCTTGGTCGGCATGACTGCCGGAATCTGCTCGGTGCCATCATAGTTGGGCACCCAGTCGACGGTTTCCTTGTCCAGGTCGGCCAGCAGCTCGTGCGCCAGCTTGGCCATGCGCACTTCGGTGTAACGCATTGCCGCGGCACTGTCGCCATCGACCGAACCGAAGTTGCCTTGACCGTCGACCAGCATGTAGCGCAGCGAGAACGGCTGCGCCATACGCACGATGGTGTCGTACACCGCGGAGTCGCCGTGCGGGTGGTACTTACCGATCACGTCACCGACCACACGGGCGGATTTCTTGTACGGCTTGTTCCAGTCGTTGCCCAGCTCGCTCATGGCGTAGAGCACGCGACGGTGCACCGGTTTCAGGCCATCGCGCGCGTCCGGCAGCGCACGGCCGATGATCACGCTCATGGCGTAATCAAGGTAGGACTGCTTGAGCTCGTCTTCGATATTGACCGGGAGGATTTCTTTGGCCAGTTCGCCCATGGAAGCCTGGTTCCTTATAGTCAGCAGGGTCCTGCGATAAGCGCGGGATGGTAACACAGACGGCGGCCATAAGCTGAGCCTTGCGCACAGCAAAACCGAGCCAGCGAGCCTTGCGGAATAACCTGGAGCCCCTCAGGCAGGAGCCTCGCAGAGCTTGCCGAGCGAAGGACATGCGCAGCCATCGAGATGGCGCGCAAGGTCGGCAGCGATTTCAGTGCAACCGCTTGCGGTTCATCAATTCGGTCATCTTCGCGGCGTTCGGGCGCTCGACCACCCCCTTCTCGGTGACGATGGCATCGATGAGATCGGCAGGCGTCACGTCGAACACGGGATTGAAAACTTCGATCTCGGCGGCAAAGCGCTGGCCATTGACCTCCAGCAGCTCGCTGCCGGCACGCTCCTCGAGGAGGATCTCGTCACCGCTTTCCAGAGCCATGTCGATGGTCGAACTGGGCGCCACCACCATGAAACGCACGCCGTGGTGCATCGCCAGCACCGCAAGCTGGTAGGTGCCGATCTTGTTCGCCACATCGCCGTTGGCGGTGATGCGATCCGCCCCGACGATCACCCAGGAAATACCGCGCGACTTCATCAGATGGGCGGCCGCCGAATCGACGTTCAACGTGGCCGGCACGCCATCGCCCAGCAGCTCCCAGGCGGTCAGGCGAGAACCCTGCAGCCAGGGGCGGGTTTCGTCCACGTAGACGCGCTCCACCAGCCCATCGAGATGCGCCGCGCGGATGACACCGAGCGCGGTGCCAAAACCGCCGGTCGCCAGGGCACCGGTGTTGCAGTGAGTAAGCAAGTTCTGCGGATTGCCCTGATGGCGACGAATGAGGTCGACACCGAACTGCGCCATGGCCAGATTGGCCTCCCGATCGCTCTCATGTATCGAGATGGCCTGGGCCTCCAGCGCCGCGCAAGGATCCTCGCCTGGCTTGAGGCGTTCGAGGCGTTCGCGCATCTGATTCAGCGCCCAGAACAGATTGACCGCCGTGGGACGCGATGCGGCAAGGAGCGCGACATCTTCCTCCAGCGCCTGCCGCCAATCACCACCGGCCGCCATGCGCGTACGGGCAGCCAGGACCAGCGCATAGGCCGCACTGATGCCGATGGCAGGCGCGCCGCGCACGACCATGTCGCGAATGGCGTCAGCGACCGCAGCGGCAGAATCGCAGCTGTGCCAGACCTCTTCGGTCGGCAGCTTGCGCTGATCGAGCAGGCTCAGACGATCGCCATGCCACTCGATCGATTTCACCTTTTCCGCGGCCAGCAGGCGCTCGCGCATGGCATTCCCCTCGTTCAGCTTCGTCGAAGCAGGACCCATGATGCGCCCCGCACAGCAAAGAAAAAGCCCGGCTCGCGACCGAACCGGGCTTTCTATCTCGATATGGCCGGGAACAGTGAGGCCTCGCATCCCGGGCGCGAATGCTAATGCACTGATTTTCCAAGTACAAGCGACGGCTATTGATGCCTGGTTCTGGCTGTTTTCCCCGGGCAGCGCCGCTCGATCTGTCAGCAGACCCACCGGATACGCTCGTCCATCCGAGCCAACTTGACCAGGCATGAGCCGCCTAATACTGTATCTATATACAGTTATCTGGATGCCGTACTCATGTCTTCCGTGGTCGCCCTTGACCGCCTGCTGGATGCTCGCCGCATCTGGCGTGGCCAGTCCGTTGCATCTCCTACGGCGGCCCAACCGACCGGACATGCCATGCTGGATGCGCTCTTGCCCGCTGGCGGCTGGCCGGATTCGGCACTCAGCGAAATTCTTTTCGCAGCCCCGGGGATCGGCGAGCTACGCCTGCTGTGGCCGACGCTCGCCAGGCTGACCAGCGCAGGCGAACGTGTCGTGCTGGTCGCCCCGCCCCATCGTCCCTGCCCCCAGGCCTGGCTTGCGGCTGGAGTGGATCTGCGCCATCTGGTCATCGTCCAGGCCAAGGACCGCGATGCCTTGTGGAGCGCCGAACAGTGCCTGCGCTCCGGCAGTTGCGCCGCCGTGCTGTGCTGGCCGCGACAGGCCGACGACCGCGCCCTGCGACGTCTGCAGATAGCCGCCGAAACCGGCCAGACCCTGGCCTTTGCCTATCGTCCGCTGCGCGAAGCGGAAAATCCGTCGCCTGCGGCATTGCGCCTGACCCTCGAGGCACAGCCGGTGCAACTACGGGTCATCAAGTGCCGCGGCGGCCTGGCTCCGGCCCGGCCGCTACCAGCCAGCGCCTGGCAATAGGTGCGACGATGCTCTGGGCCTGCATTCTACTGCCGCAACTGGCCATGGACGGCATCCTGCGCCACCGCGACGATGCCGCCGCACCACTGGTTCTGCTCGCCGGCCCGCCACAGCGCCGCGTGCTGCAGGCTGTCAACACCGCCGCCCGCAAGCTCGGCCTCAAACCAGGGCAATCGCTGGTCGCAGCCCAGGCATTGACCCACGACTTCGCCACTGCCGATTACGACCCGCTGATGATCGAACGCTGGCAGCAGTTTCTGGCGGCCTGGGGTTACGGCTACAGCGCCCAGGTCAGCTTGCACTACCCGCGCTGTCTGCTGCTGGAGGTGCATTCCAGCCTCGGCCTGTTCGGCCCCTGGCCACGATTCGAGAAGCGTCTGCGCGAGGAGCTCACAGACCTGGGCTTCCGCCACCGCATCACCCTGGCACCCAACCCGGCGGCCGCGCGCGTCCTCGCCAATGCCCATGACGGGCTGGCCGTGACCGATACGGCCACGCTGCATCAGGTGCTCGGGGTACTACCGATCGAGCGCCTCGGCCTGCCCCGCGAAGTCAGCACATCGCTGGTACGCATGGGCCTGCGCCATCTTCATCAACTGCTCGCCTTGCCGCGCGACAGCCTGGCCAGACGCTTTCCGGCCGAAGTGCTGGCCCAGCTCGACACCCTGCTCGGGCATCGGCCGCTACCTCTGGAGTTCTACCGCCCACCGGATGTCTTCGACACCCGCATCGAACTGAATTTCGAGGTGGAGTCCCACCAGGCCCTGCTGTTTCCATTGCGCAGACTGACCGCCGACCTGGCCGCCTTTCTCGCCGGGCGGGACAGCGGCGTCCAGCGTTTCAGTCTGTACCTGGAACATCGCACCCTGCCCGACAGCGAGGTGCCGGTCGGCCTGCTCAGTACCGAACGCGAGCCCGCCATGCTGTTCGAACTGACTCGTGGCCGCCTCGAGCACCTGCAACTGCCGGCCCCCGTCCTGGCCGTGCGTCTGCTGGCTCGTGATCTGCCAGCCTTCACGCCGGCCCATCAGGCCTTGTTCGACGAGCGCCCGCAGCAGAATGTGCCCTGGGAGCAACTGCGCGAACGCCTCCGCGCCCGACTGGGCGACGATGCCGTAGTCTCGCTGAGCGCACGAGCGGACCACCGCCCGGAATGCGCCTGGCGGGAAAGCAGCCTCGCCCACACCGACCCCTTGCCCCAAGCAGGTTTGCGCCCCGGCTGGCTGCTGAACACCCCGCAACCCTTGCGCGAAGAGGGTCTGCTCACCCTGGCTGGCCCCGAGCGCATCGAGTCCGGCTGGTGGGATGGTGCCGACGCGCGGCGCGACTACTATCGGGTGCAAACCACTACCGGCCAACAGGGTTGGGCGTTTCGCGCCCTTACCGGCGGGCCGCTGCTGCTGCACGGCTGGTTCGCATGAACGCCGAATACGCCGAGCTGCACTGCCTGTCCAACTTCAGCTTCCAGCGGGGTGCATCCAGCGCGCGCGAACTCTTCGAGCGCGCCAAGCGCCAGGGCTATGACGCTCTGGCGATCACCGACGAATGCAGCCTGGCCGGTATCGTGCGCGCCTGGCAGGCCTCGAAGGACACCGGTCTGCCGCTGATCATTGGCAGCGAGGTGCAGATCGAGGGCGGGCCCAAACTGGTCTTGCTGGTGGAGAACCTGACCGGCTACCAGGCCTTGTGCCAGCTGATCACCCGTGCCCGCCGAAGGGCCGAGAAAGGTCGTTACCAGGCGCTGCGCGAAGACCTGAGCGAGGGATCGCTAGAGGGACTGCTGGCGATCTGGCTGCCCGGTCACGCCGGCGCCGACACCGACGGTCGATGGCTGCTCGAGCGTTTTCGCGAGCGGCTGTGGCTCGGCATCGAACTGCATCGAGGGCCGGACGACGCGCTGCAGCTGCGGCAATCCCTGACCCAGGCTTCACGCCTGGGCATACCCGCCGTGGCCTGTGGCGACGTGCACATGCATGCCCGCGGTCGACGGGCATTGCAGGACTGCATGACCGCCATCCGCCACCATCTGCCGGTCGCCGAGGCCGGATGCCACCTCTTTCCCAATGGCGAACGCCACCTGCGGTCGCGCGAGGAGCTGGCCCAGCTCTATCCGGCCGCACTGCTCAGCGAAACCCTTCGCATCAGCCAGCGCTGTCATTTCCAGCTCGATCAGCTGAAATATCACTACCCCCACGAACTGGTCCCGCCTGGACATGACACCACCTCATGGTTGCGCAAGCTGGTCGAGGATGGCGCACGCTGGCGCTGGCCGGACGGCATCCCGGAAAAGGCCCGCGCGCAGATCGAACATGAACTGGAGCTGATCGCCGACCTGCATTACGAAAGCTATTTCCTGACCGTGCATGACATCGTTCGCTTCGCCCGCGAGCGGGGCATTCTCTGCCAGGGTCGGGGCTCGGCGGCCAACTCGAGCGTCTGCTTCGTACTGGGCATCACCGAACTCGACCCGGTGCGCAGCAAACTGTTGTTCGAGCGTTTCCTCTCCCGCGAGCGCAACGAGCCACCCGATATCGACGTGGATTTCGAGCACGACCGCCGCGAGGAGGTCATCCAGTACGTCTTTCAGCGCTACGGGCGTAATCGCGCCGCCCTCACCGCCGTCGCCAGCAGCTACCGCGCCACCGGCGCCCTGCGGGATGTCGCCAAGGCGCTGGGCCTGCCGCCGGACCAGATCAACGCCCTGGCCGGCTGCTGTGGACGCTGGAGTGAGCACATACCCGACGACTCGCGACTGCGCGAGGCCGGCTTCGACCCGGACAATCCGATTCTGCGCCGGGTCCTGGTGCTGACCGATGCGCTTATCGGCTTTCCCCGTCACCTGTCCCAGCACCCTGGCGGCTTCGTGATCTCCGAACAGCCGCTCGACACCCTGGTGCCGATCGAGAATGCCAGCATGGCCGACCGCACGGTGATCCAGTGGGACAAGGACGACCTCGATGCGGTCGGTCTGCTCAAGGTCGACGTGCTGGCACTGGGCATGCTCAGCGCGATACGTCGCTGTTTCGACCTGATCGAACACTATCGCGGCACGCGCTGGACCATCGCCACGCTGCCCGCAGAGGACAAGCCCACCTACGAGATGATCAGTCGGGCCGATACGATCGGCGTGTTCCAGATCGAATCACGCGCACAGATGGCCATGCTGCCACGCCTGCGCCCGAAGACCTTCTACGACCTGGTCATCCAGGTCGCCATCGTCCGCCCCGGACCGATCCAGGGCGACATGGTGCATCCCTACCTGCGCCGACGTAACAAGGAAGAAGAGGTGGATTACCCGTCCGAAGAACTGAAACCGGTGTTCGAGCGCACCCTTGGCGTGCCCCTTTTTCAGGAACAGGTGATGGAACTGGCGATCGTGGCGGCCGAATACACTCCAGACGAGGCCGACAAGCTGCGCCGTGCCATGGCCGCCTGGAAGCGTCACGGCAGCCTGGAACCCCACCGCGTGCGACTGACCGAGCGAATGCTCGCCAAAGGCTACCAGCCCGATTTCATCGCGCGGATCTTCGAGCAGATCAAAGGGTTCGGCAGCTACGGTTTTCCCGAATCACACGCGGCGAGTTTTGCCCTGCTCACCTATGCCAGCTGCTGGCTGAAACGCCACGAGCCGGCTGCATTTGCCTGCGCCCTGATCAACAGCTGGCCGATGGGCTTCTACAACCCTGACCAGATTCTCCAGGACGCCCGTCGCCACCGGCTGGAAATCCGCCCGGTGGACGTTCGCCACAGCGGCTGGGATTGCAGCCTCGAGCCAAGCCGCCAGGCACAGCCGGCCATCCGCCTGGGGCTACGCATGGTGCGCGGCTTTCGGGAAGCCGATGCCCAGCGCATCGAAGCCGCACGCCAACGCCAGCCATTCACAGATATCCATGACCTGTGCCTTCGCGCCGAGCTCGAACCGCGTGCGCGCGAGCAGCTCGCCGATGCCGGCGCCCTCCGCGGCCTGGCCGGCCATCGCCATCGAGCGCGCTGGGCCGTTGCCGGAATCGAACCACAGCTACCGCTGTTCGCCAGCCTGCCCGCACCGGAGGAAACCTCCATCAACCTGCCATTGCCTTCGGTGGGTGAAGACCTTTTCAACGACTACGCGACCCTTGGCACGACGCTGGGGCCGCATCCTTTGCTCCTGCTACGAGATGAGCTCAAGGCCCGGCGCTGCCGCAGTTCTCGGGAACTGGGCACGATCGAGCATGGCCGCCCGGTCAGCGTTGCCGGCCTGGTGATCGGCCGACAACGCCCACAGACCGCCAGCGGTGTCATCTTCGTCACCCTGGAGGACGAGTTCGGCATGGTCAATGTGGTGGTCTGGCGCGACCTGGCCGAGCGCCAGAGGCGACCCTTGCTCCAGTCTCAACTGCTTCGTGTGGATGGCCATCTGGAGTCGGCCAGCGGCGTACGACATCTCATCGCCGGCCGCCTGAGCGACCTCACGCCCCTGCTCACAGGGCTCGATGTGCGTAGCCGCGATTTTCAGTGATCGAGCGGCCCCGTCAGCAAGCCGGAGAGGAGGCGCATGGCGGGAACAAGGCATTACTTCTCCGATGCCTCGAATGAAGACCCGCCGTGGTGAACGTCAACAAAGCAGCGGCGGCTAGCGGCGCTCCCAACAGCGCTGCCGGCTTTTATATATGAGCGTGTGGAGCCTGCCTTGAATCCGGGCGACCGCCATCCGCCCATTTCTAAATAATCACTTACAAGCCGATAGCCGGTCAGCGCCGTGCCCGCCCGCCACTTGGCGTACCTCCCAGCGGAAGCTTGGTAAGCTGGCGGCGTTCCACGGTCATTGGGGGTTCCGTGTTTTCACTCAAGCGCAAAGGTGATTTCCGTCTGCAGCTGACCCGCACGCTGAAGCAGCCTGGACGGCACAAGATCGAGCTGTATCTGTTCACTCCGCACGAAAGCAACCTGTCGGCATGGACCCTGTCGGAAGAGCAGTTTTTCTTTACTACCCTGACGCACAGTTTCGGGCTGCTGGGCATGCCATCGAAGGACCGCATCAGCAAGGCCGATCAATCCTTCGTACTGCTCTCTCCGCACTACGAAATCATGTATGGCTCCTGGTTCTTCCAGTATCAGGCTTCAATGGAGCGGCTGCGCCAGCAGATGCTCACGTCCGGGGCTGTGGCAGAGCCCATAGCGCGTGCCCTGCGGCTTAGTCAGAACTTTGCGCAACGTTTGCGCAAATCCAACCCGAAGCAGAGCAATCAGCAGCGCTACTTCCGTCAGATGGACATCTATTTCTCATGGCATGCCGAGCAATTCCTGCTGGAAAGCATGACCCTAGAGGGCTACGCGGCCATCGATGAAGAGCTCAAGCAATCGGTGGCGGAATTCCTGCGCCAGGAACGTAGATACCGCAAGGAGCGCGAGTACCTGAGCGACTTCCACGGAACCCCGACACGGATATGGAACCGCATGGCGCTGTATCACCGGCTGCTGGAGTATCCGGTGATGTTGCGCTCGAAGGTCACGGAGCTGGGGGCCGGCACCCACAAGCTGGTCAAGGCGATGTCGACGATGCTGATCATGTCGTTCTTCACGTACTTCCTGTTCAACGCGCGCGGCGCCAGCGAGAAACTCTCGCTCACCCTTCTGCTGGTGATCGCGCTGGTCTATGCCGTTCGCGATCTGCTGCGCGACGACATGATCACGGCCATCACCCGCAGACTGCGCAAAGGCAAGCCGCGCTGGAAGATTCGCTTGCTGATGCCCTACACCCGCAAGGTGCTCGCGCAGCAACGGGTCTGGCTCGACTATCGCAAGCTGCCCGATCTGCCACCGTTAGTTCGAGAACACTCGGGCAAGTGGGCGACCAACGAGGAGCGGCAAATCATCTGCTATCGCGTGCTGATGACCCTGGACAAGGCAGCACTGGAGCACGACGAGATTCGGGAGCGACTCACGCTGGATTGCGAACAGCTTTGCGCAATGATCCAGGCGAGCCACAACAAGCTGTTCGCCCAGACAGAAGGCGATGACTCCGCTAGCGACGACAACAAAGGTTCAGTCCAGGCCCACCCCATCGAGAAGCAGCACGACTACAACTTGCTGCTGCTGCACACCAATCCGGGCGAGCACTTTCCATCGGCCCAGCGGTGGCGCCTGAGGCTTGGCACCAACGGCATCGTGCAATGCGAAAGCAAGAAGGCCCACTGGCCTGAACCACCAGAGCTACAACACTCCGCCTGGCATCGACTGAGCCGCCTGTGGCGACGGGGATGAACCCATTGCCGCCCCACTGAGCCCGCCAGTGAGCAACGCAAACGGCGATGGGACAGGCTCCGTAGTCTCCGCATCAAAGCAGCAATATGAGGTGCGCCCCTGAACCCGGGCGACCAGTCGCCGATTTCTTAACTAATCGGTCAACAAGCCCATAGCGCACCATCACCGTGCACCGCTTCGGACAGAGGCTGTCTCAAGGTTGGCGCCGTTTCGTTGCCCTCGGGCACGTACCAGACTTTTGCCTGTGGACCCCAGCGGGCCCCAAGCGCTTTAGCCTCGTCCTTCTCCGCAAACGGAACCTTCAAGTCAACGCGAGCCACACGGGTTTTCCTGAGACGGGTGAGTCTGCCCTGGCTTCGCCGGGCTCTGGTGTAGCGACCGAAGAATAACAAGGCTGCACCGAGGCCTGTGAAGCCGGCTGACATGCGTGGCGATGCGCGGCCTGTCAGCACTGCGCCCATATCGCCTTGCTGCACCTTCAGATTGCCTTCTACAGTAATGATTCGTCCCTGTTCAGAAGCTTGCCCGATGCTCACCGACGCCCTCGCCCGCTTCCCGCGCCTTGAATTGATCACCACCCCCACGCCCCTGGAACACTTGCCGCGGCTGTCGCGTCACCTGGGTCGTGATATCTGGATCAAGCGCGACGACCTCACCCCGCTGGCCCTCGGTGGCAACAAGGCGCGCAAGCTCGAATACCTCGGTGCCGACGCCCTGGCTCTGGGCGCCGATGTGCTGGTAACCGCCGGTGCCATCCAATCCAACCATGTGCGCCAGACCGCAGCCCTGGCGGCCAGACAGGGTCTTGGCTGCCTGGCGCTGCTGGAGAATCCGCTGGGCACGAACGAGGACAACTACCTGGGCAATGGCAACCGCCTGCTGCTCGACCTGTTCGGCAGCGAGGTCGAAGCGGTCGCCAACCTGGATAACGCCGATGAGTTGCTGCAGGCGTCGGCCGAGCGTCTGCGCAGCGCTGGGCGCAGACCCTACGTGGTGCCCATCGGTGGCTCCAATGCGCTTGGTGCGTTGGGCTATGTACGCGCCGGCCTGGAGCTGGCCGAGCAGATGCATGGCGCGGGCGAGGATTTTGCCGCCGTGGCCCTCGCGTCCGGCAGCGCCGGAACCCACAGCGGCCTGGCGCTGGCGCTGGCGCATGCCCGGCCGAGCAGCCGGGTGGTCGGGGTCACGGTATCGCGGCCACAGGCGACACAGCGGCCCAAGGTCGAGGGGCTGCTGCAGCGCACCGCCGAGCTGCTCGGCGTCCAGGTTCCAGCGGGATTGCAGGTCGAACTGTGGGACCAGTATTTCGCCCCGCGCTACGGTGAACCGAATGCCGCCACTCTGGCCGCGATCCGCCTGCTGGCCGAACAGGAAGGCGTGCTGCTCGATCCGGTTTATACCGGTAAGGCCTTCGCCGGCCTGCTCAACGGGCTGGCCCGGGGCGCCTTCCCCGGAACGGGCCCGCTGCTGTTTCTGCACACCGGTGGTGCCCCGGCATTGTTCGCCTATTATCCATGGGCACTGGGTGCATAACGCCATATTCCTTTAGCGTTGATTCTGATGCTTTCTAATTATTTTCTCGAATAAATGTCCGTCGTTAGAGTTGTGTGACCTTTCCGTTCCCCTGGAGGCCTGCCATGACGTTTGCGATCCTGCGTCGCCATTTCCTGCTCGGCAGTCTGAGCCTGCTGCTCGGAAGCCTGTTCATGCCGGCATTCGCGGCCGATCTATTGGATGAGATCAAGTCCAACGGCACCCTCGAGGTCGGCCTCGAAGGCACCTACCCACCCTTCAACTACCAAGACGAAAGCGGTGAGCTGACCGGTTTCGAGGTGGACTTCGCCAATGCGCTGGCAGAGGAGTTGGGGGTCAAGGCCGAGTTCCAGCCGACCAAGTGGGACGGCATCCTCGCCGCCCTGGAATCCAAGCGCCTGGACGTCGTGATCAACCAGGTGACCATTTCCGAGGAGCGCAAGCAGAAATACGACTTCTCCACGCCCTACACCGTCTCCGGCATCCAGGCCCTCACCCGCAAAGCCGATGCGGACAGCATCAAGCTTCCGACCGACCTCGCCGGCAAGAAGGTCGGGGTTGGCCTTGGCACCAACTACGAGCAGTGGCTGAAGGAGAACGTGCCTCAGGCCGATATCCGCACCTATGACGATGACCCGACCAAGTTCCAGGACCTCGCCGTCGGCCGCATCGACGTGATCCTAGTCGACCGACTGGCCGCCTTCGAGATGGTCGAGAAAACCGGCAATCGCCTGGCGGTGGCCGGTGAAGCCTTCTCCCGCCAGGAGTCCGGCGTTGCCCTGCGCAAGGGCAACCCGCAGCTGCTCGCCGCCATTAACGAAGCCATAGCCAAGCTGCGCGCCGACGGCACGCTCAAAGAGCTATCGGAGAAGTGGTTCGGGGCTGACGTCACGCAATGATCGAGGGCAGCCTGCAGCTGGTCCTGGACTCCCTGCCCTTCCTGCTCAAGGGCGCGTGGTGGACCGTGGTGCTGAGCCTGAGTGGGATGTTCTTCGGCCTGCTGCTGGGCTTCGGTCTGGCGCTGCTGCGGCTGTACGCGTTCTGGCCGCTGCAGTGGCTGGCGAGGGTCTATGTCTCGTTCTTCCGCGGCACGCCGCTGCTGGTGCAGCTGTTCATGATCTATTACGGCCTGCCGCAACTGGGCATCCAGCTCGACCCGCTGCCGGCGGCGCTGATCGGTTTCTCGCTGAACATGGCGGCCTACACTGCGGAGATTCTGCGCGCCGCCATCGCCTCCATCGACCGTGGCCAGTGGGAGGCGGCAGCCAGCATCGGCATGGGCCGCGCGCAGACCCTGTACCGGGCCATCCTGCCGCAGGCCGCACGCACCGCCCTGCCCCCGCTGGGCAACAGCTTCATCTCGCTGGTCAAGGACACCGCCTTGGCTGCCACCATCCAGGTGCCGGAGCTGTTCCGCCAGGCGCAGCTGATCACCGCGCGCACGTTCGAGATCTTCACCATGTACCTGGCCGCTGCGCTCATCTACTGGTTGCTGGCCAGCGTGCTGGCGTACTTCCAGGGACGCCTGGAACACAGGGTCAACCGCCACGAGCAGGACGCCTGATGATCACCGTGCGCAACCTGAGAAAATCCTTCAATGGCCAGGAGGTGCTCAAGGGCATCGACCTGGACATCGCCCCCGGCGAGGTGCTGGCGATCATCGGCCCCAGCGGTTCGGGCAAGACCACCCTGCTGCGCTGCCTCAACCTGCTGGAGCAACCCAGCGGCGGGCAGATCGGCGTGGGTGAGATCCACATCGACGCAGACCGGCCGCTCAAGGCACAGCAGGGGCTGATCCGCGAGCTGCGCCAGCACGTCGGCTTCGTGTTCCAGAACTTCAACCTGTTCCCCCATCGGACCGCCCTCGAGAACGTCATCGAAGGCCCGGTGCAGGTGAAGAAGGAACCTCGCGGCGAGGCCATCGAGCGCGGCCGGGCACTGCTGGCCAAGGTCGGGCTGGAGGGCAAGGAAGATGCGTATCCCAGGCGCCTCTCCGGCGGTCAGCAACAGCGCGTGGCGATTGCCCGCGCGCTCGCGATGCAGCCCGACGTGATCCTGTTCGACGAGCCGACCTCGGCGCTGGATCCGGAACTGGTCGGCGAGGTGCTTACCACCATCCGCGGTCTGGCCGAGGAAAGGCGCACCATGGTCATCGTCACTCATGAGATGAGCTTTGCCCGCGACGTGGCCGACAGGGCGATCTTCATCGACGGCGGGGTGATCGTCGAAAAGGGTGACGCCAGGCAGCTGCTCAGTGCACCGCAGCACGAACGCACGCGACAGTTTTTGAGCAAGTTTATTGGCGGCAACCACGTGAACTAGATCGCCCGATTGCCAGTGCCTTCGCCGCTTTGCGATCGGCTTGCCCGGTCTGGTTCATCTTCTGCCATCTCTCGTCTGGGATCATCTTTCCGGGTACTCCGCTGAGCCATCGGCGCGACTCGGCTGGAATGCCCTTTTCCCTTCAACGCCGCCTCGATCGTAGCAATGCCGATTTTGCGCATGAGAAAAAGCTGAAGCGAATTGTGTAGCTCGCCAGATCTTGTCGCTCATGTTGACAGGACGAAGTTCGGTAGAACGAACTGGCCGAGCTCTTCGATAACCTCGCTCGCGGGGCGCTGGCCGTATTTCAGATTGACGATCACATGGTTAACCCCGATCTCCTGCAAACTTTCCAGCAACGAGATCAGGTGATATCGCCCTAGTTGATAGCCCAGGTGGATCGGGCGAGGTGGTGTCTGCGGGCTATCCGTCAGGTCGATGTATAGCGACTGGGTGAAGGGTTTGAACAGCTCACCGCATTCGGTACGAACCGCAGCGCGCCAGCTCTCGACAATCAGTTGCTGAGTCTTCGGTGCGCGCGGATAACTGATCCAGCCATGACTGTAGCGGGCGATCCATTCCAGCGTCTGGCGGCTATGGCCGGTGACAAAGAAAGGAATTTCCGCCGTGGTCGGCTTGGGAATCAGATCCGCGCCCTCAAGCGCCCCTCCGGACCAAGTCAAAGGCACGAAACTGCTGCGCTGAACCTCGCGAAATACTGCGAGGTATTCGCGGAACAGGCTGTCGCGTTGCTCCGGGTCGACACCGAATGCGGGGAACTCCACCGGCCGGTCACCAGAAGCCACACCGAGTAACAGGCGGCCACCGCTGAGCTGATCGACACTGGTTGCAGCCTTGGCGGTATGCAGGGGATTGCGGATTGGCAGGATGATCGAGGCGGTACCCAGCGCAATCGTGCGTGTGTGTGCGGCCATGAAACCCAGGTAGACCCAAGGATCGAAGACCTGACCCGAATCGCCGAAACTGGGGTCACGTAGCGGCACGTCGCGAAACCAGAGAGCAGAAAAACCCAGCTTGTCGGCACGTTGGGCCAGTCTCGCCTGGTCGAGCATGCTCGGCGTATCACCGGAAAAGGCTTCGAGGGGGAAGAAAAGACCCAGGGTCAGGCGGCCTTGGCGGTATGTGCGCTGAAAGCCAGGTTGTTGCTGATAGGGAATGGAATTCGGAGTGAACATGCGCCCTCCTACCTATTTCAAAAGATGTTGAGGAGCTGAGCGAAATCCTTGCGAGCGGATATCAAATCAGCGTTATCAAGGCCACTTGGAACTTCGCGCAGGGCGTTTGTAGTGGTCCAGGGACGATGCGTTGCGAGGTCACCCGTTGCCCCTGCTGCAAGGCAGCGATACAGGGCGAGACGGTCGAGGGCGACAGCCCCATACGATCCCGAATGAATGCTCACTGGGGGGCCCGCGCTTCTTGGTTCGGCGGTTCGATACGCTCGATGTTTCCCAGCACCAGCGCTCGCCCGGCAAACAGACCACCCGCTGTTTCCAGAGCAAAACGCTCGGCATCGCGCATGCGCACTTCATCGGTCACCGCGTCGGCTTCGTGCTCAGACGCCCCCAGCGTCAGCACGGCCTGACGTCCGAGCAGCAGGGCCGACTCAAAGGTTTCCCGCACTATGTAATCGGCGTCATGCTTGACCAGCTCGAGCGCATGCTCGCGGTCAAAGGCACGTACCAGCAATTTCACCTGCGGGCAGTAGTGCCGCGTACTTTCGACGATGC
The DNA here is from genome assembly GCF_051948915.1 of Stutzerimonas sp. Brlt_14. Taxonomy (NCBI): domain Bacteria; kingdom Pseudomonadati; phylum Pseudomonadota; class Gammaproteobacteria; order Pseudomonadales; family Pseudomonadaceae; genus Stutzerimonas; species Stutzerimonas sp. Brlt_14. The sequence continues at coordinate 17,819 of NZ_JAYJLM010000010.1, read as the reverse complement.
GTGTCGCGGCTTTTTTGTCATTTACACAAACGATGATGGTGCGGGCGTTATGGGCGCCGGCAGCATGCAATATTTCATGGCGGGCACCATCACCGTAATAGGCCTTGAAACCATAGGGCTCCACGGCACGGATCACCTCCGGATCTATTTCGATAATGGAAAGTTTCGCTCCCTGAGCGAGCGGTGCCTGGCAGGCAATCTGACCCACGCGGCCAAAACCGATGATGAGTACATTGCCTTGCAGATTATGTGCGGGCTCCACGCCGTCCATCGAAACGGTTTGCGCGCGCGCAAACCGTTTGTACAGCAATAAGGTCACCGGCGTAATGGCCATGGAGAGCACCACGATAGCCGTCATATTGGCGTTGACTTCGGGGCTTATGACCCTGAGCTTGAGCGCCTCGGCAAACAGCACAAAAGCAAATTCGCCACCCTGCGCCATAAGCACGGCGCGATCCAGCGCATCGCCATGGGAGCTCTTCGCGAGGCGCGCGACTCCATAAATACACAGCGCCTTGACCAGCATCAGCGCCAGCAGACCAGAGGTGATGAGCATCCAGTTCGTGGCCACCACTTGCAGATCCAACGCCATGCCGACGCCAAGAAAAAACAGCCCCAGCAGCAGACCGCGAAACGGCTCTATGTCGGCCTCCAACTGGTGGCGAAAGGTGGATTCCGACAGCAGCACGCCGGCAACGAACGCGCCCATCGCCATTGAAAGCCCGCCGATTTCCATCAGCAGCGCTGCGCCCAGCACCACCAGTAGCGCGGCGGCGGTCATCACCTCGCGCGCTTTGGCTTGAGCCAATACCCGAAACAAGGGATTGAGCAGCCACAATCCGATGGCAGCCAGCGCGCCCAAGGACAGGGCGGCGATACCTATGCGCTGCCAAAGAGGTGAAGTGGGTTCATGCACCACTTCAGTGGGCGCCAGAAAAGCCACCACCGCCAGTAACGGCACGATCAACAAGTCTTCAAACAGCAAGATGGACACGATGCGCTGCCCCCTCGGCTCGGTTATGTCACCGCGCTCCGAGAGGACTTGCATAACCAAGGCCGTGGATGTGAGTACAAAACCGGCCGCGCACACAAACGACACCTGCCAGGGGAAACCAAAGGCCATGCCGACGAAGGTGAGCAGAAAAGCACAGACCACCACCTGCAGGCTGCCCAGCCCAAAGATCTGACCGCGCAATTCCCATAGATGCGAGGGTTTCAGCTCCAGTCCAATCACAAAAAGAAACATCACCACACCCAACTCGCCCACCTGAATGATGGTGTGGGGGTCATGGATCAGTTGCAGTCCGAAGGGACCGATCATCATCCCCGCCGCCAGGTAACCCAGCACCGAGCCGAACCCGATGCGTTTGAGCAGCGGCACTGCCACCACGGCGGCGGCAAGCAACGTAATGACACTCAATAATTGTCCTGCGTTGCCTTCAGCGGCCATAGCCTTGACCCTCAGCCCATATCAGGAGCGGTTACAGGTAAACGTTCGTACACCCTCGATTTCGGGTGCTTCACCCGACCGGATGGCACGTGCGCCATACAACTTCAGCGTCGGCGCCGCAGCTGCCGCCGGTTCGAATAACAAGGCAAGTAGGCTTGCTCCCGGGGCGATCCATAGCCCCCTTTCGCCGAGTAAAAGGCCGCTGGCGAGTGATACCGATCAAAGTGCAAGCCGGCTGCACTGTCTGTAGGCGGTCGCTCAAGCGATGCCGTAGCCAGACTCGACGTTTGCGGCCTGGACCAGCCGCTGGCAGCCGTGCCGTCCTAGACAATTCGGTCATCGCGCTCACGCAACAGCCAATAGGTCAGCCCCAGGGCCAGAGTGGCGCCGGCCAATGCGGCGACTTTGGCGGGGCCGACATCGGGATCGAGAATCACGAACTTGCGGGACAGGGCAATCAACCCGATCAAGATGACCGTCTTGACCTGAATGATGCTGTCACGGCGCAAGGCCACGCGCACGATGGAGTGCTTGAATTCCATCGCGATCAGGAGCGTCATGATCATGCCGAACACACTCTGGAAGATCTTGTGGTCGAGCGGATTGAATGCATCGATGATCAGCAGGCTGAAGACAATCTGAATCAGCTGCACCAGGGACACCAGGATAATCACCGCGATCACCGCTGAAAGGATGATGGCGACGGCCTGCTCGAAGCGTTCGTAAAACGTCATCACCGCCCAGTCACGGCGGAGTCGTTCAAGTGTCGTCCCGGTCTGATTGCTGTTCATGCGCCACTCCTTCAGAAACAGGCCACTCCTAAAAAATCGCGGTCGCTACGCCTCTTGCGCCAGTCCAGGCCTTCGTCCATGCCGAAGCACGTGGTCATTTGGCGGGCGATATCGGCAGACCAACAGGTCGTCACGACAGGATGCGGCGCGTACTCCCCCACGCGCACGCAGGGACGCCGCACCTGGATGGACGGGCTGCCCGTCTCCCATTTTCAGGATTAGGGCAGCCCCGTGCTTCATGCCTTGCCACTTTCGGACTTCTTCTTGCGCGTCCCCTTGCTCGACTCCCTGGGCGGGCCCGGCGGTTGCGCAGATCCAGAGGGTGCTTCGGCGCTGGTCGGAGCGGGTTGCTTGCGGTCGAAGGCGACCCGCTCCGCCTTGTCGTCCCAACGTGCATGGGCGTGATCGCCCTTGCCGATGCCACCGCCGAGCATCTCGCGCGCCAGTGCCGTTTCCAACTCGCTGCGAATCAGTCGCTTGAGCTCGCGAGCGCCGAATTCGGGCTTGTAGCCTTCTTCCGCGAAGTGATCGACCAGCGTCCCATCGAACGTCAGCGTCACGCCCTGGCTTGCGGCACTGCGGGCCACGCGATCGAGTTGCAGGCCGACGATGTGGCGGATCTCCTCCCTGCCCAGCGCATGGAAGACGATGAGCTCGTCGATGCGGTTGAGGAATTCGGGGCGGAAGTGCCCGCGCAGCACGTCCATCACCTCTGCCTTGGTCTTCTCGTACTCCTCGCCGGCCGCTCCGCGCGCCTTCAGCCGGCGCTGAATGATGTCGGAGCCCAGGTTGGAGGTGGCGATGATGATGGTGTTGGTGAAGTCCACCACGCGACCCTTACCGTCGGTGAGCCGCCCGTCGTCGAACACCTGCAGCAGGATGTTGTAGACATCGGGGTGAGCCTTCTCGATCTCGTCGAGCAGCAGCACGCTGTAGGGCTTGCGACGGACCTTCTCCGTGAGCTGGCCGCCTTCGTCATAGCCGACGTAGCCCGGTGGAGCGCCCACCAGCCGCGCCACGGTATGGCGCTCGCCGTACTCCGACATGTCGATGCGCAACAGGGCGCTCTCGTTGCCGTAGACGGATTCGGCCAGCGCCTTGGCGAGTTCGGTCTTGCCGACACCGGTGGGCCCCAGGAACAGGAACGTGGCCACGGGCTTGCTGCCTTCGCGCAGACCCGCGCGCGACAGCCGCACCGCATCCGCCACCGCGCGTACCGCCTCGTCCTGCCCCACCAGGCGCTCGTGCAGCCGCTGCTCCAGGTGCAGCAGCTTCTCGCGCTCCTCCACGGTCAGCTCATTGACCGGGATGCCGGTCAGACGCGAGACGATCTGCGCCACGTGTTCCGCCTTGACTTCGGCGCTGCCCGAGCCGCGCTCGCGCTCCCAGTCGTAGACCTGCGTCTTGAGTTCGGCCTCCTTGGCTTCGATGCGTTTGCCGACCTCCGCCGCGTTGTCGTATTGCTTGCGGGAGGCCAGGTAGTCCTGCTCTCGACGCAACTGGTGCAGTTCGGCCTCCAACTCCTGCACCGCAACGGGGCGGGCCGTCGCCGACAGCTTCACACGGGCGGCAGCCTGATCGAGCAGATCGATGGCCTTGTCCGGCAAAAAGCGCGCGGTGACGTAGCGATCGGACAGCTCGGCGGCCGCGATGATCGCGTCCTCGGTGATGCTGACCTTGTGGTGCGCTTCGAAGGTGTCGCGCAGGCCGCGCAGGATCATGATGGTCTGCGCCACCGTTGGCTCGGGCACCATGACCGGCTGGAAGCGCCGCTCCAGCGCGGCGTCCTTCTCGATGTACTTCTGGTACTCGTTGAGCGTCGTCGCGCCGATCAGGTTCAGCTCACCACGCGCCATCATCGGCTTGAAGACGTTGGCCACGTCCAACCCGCCTTCGCCGCCGCCCTGGCCGGCACCTACGATGGTGTGCACCTCGTCGATGAAGAGGATCATCTCGCCCTGGTGCTCGGCGATCTCCTTCAGCACCTTCTGCACCCGCTCCTCGAACTCGCCACGGTACTTCGCGCCGGCCACCATGGAATTGATGTTCAGCTCCACCAGGCGCTTGTCGCGCAGCGTCTCGGGCACCTCGCCAGCCACCATGCGCTGTGCCAGCCCTTCGACGATGGCGGTCTTGCCCACGCCAGGCTCACCGATCAGTACGGGGTTGTTCTTCTTGCGCCGCGCCAGCACCTCGATGGTGGTTTCGATTTCCTGCGCGCGGCCGATGACCGGATCCAGCTTGCCCGCATGGGCCATCTTGGTGAGATCGCGCGAATACTTGTCGAGCTCCGGCGTATTGGTCGGCGTCTCGGCGCGGCCATCCTCCGCACCTTTGCCGACCACCTTGTTTACCTGCTGGCGCAGGGCCTGCGGCGTGAGGCCATAGCGGCGCAGCAAGTTGGCGGCCAGCCCCTCGCCCTCTTCGGCCAGACCGATCAGGAAGTGCTCGCGCCCGACGTAGGAGTGTCCTAATTCATTGGAGGCGACGAAGGCGCGACTGAGCGCATCCTTCACCCGTGGCGACACGCCGATCTCGCCTTCGAACGGCTTGTCGCCGCGCTTGGCTTCGGCTTCGATCTGGCGTTTGAGGTCATCGACCTTGATCTTGAACTGGCTCAGGATGGTCTTGATCACATCGCTGTCGGCCAGCGCCAGCAGCAGGTGTTCCGTATCGACTTCGGAGCGACCGAAGTCCGCGGCATGCTTGGCGGCTTCCTGCAACAGCGCCTCGGAGTGCTCGCTGATGCGGCTGGCCAACCCGCTACCGCGACGGCGCGGCATGCCAGATGCTGTGGAGGCTGGTTCGCCAAACGGCGCATCGTCCACTTCATCGGCAGCGGCTGCAGCCGGTGCCGACTCTTCTCCGATGCGGAAGAAATCGCTGCCGAGAAAATCTTCGAACAGGCCGCTGCGCGAGCCGAAAAGGGCTTCCAGCGGGGAAATGGCGCGCTTTTGCTGGCAAGCGCGGCATGACAAGCGCCGGAAAACCAAATTCAGCCAAGCCCAAGGGTTTTTTTTACAGTACTTTACAAACTCTGCGCCGGAACTGTTAAAAGTCAAGAAATATCTGGGCTTCGTACGGCGAATGCCGAGTGCGATCAGGCACAGGGGTAGCAGTCGAAGAGGCATTCGATGACTGTGATTCTGATTCTCAGCTGCATAATTGCGAGAGCGTTAGGTGGCAGGGTACGTGGCAAACATCTAGAACCGAGATCGTAAACGCGATGCGTGAATCGGCAATAGCACGCCTATACCGCCCCCATCGACCTCTCCGCCGTTCTCAAGACGGTAACAATGCCCGCCTATTCTGATGCGGGCCAATTTGGCGCTGCAAAACCCCGCTACGGTTAGGAGTTAGATCCTTATCCACAGAAGCTGTGGATAAGACTGTGAGCAAATTTTGGATGGCTGGCGCAAACGCCCGTCTGGCGCGGATCGCAAACAGATCGGCGAGATTTTGTTCAGCTCGCCTTACCCCTTATAAATCAGTCACTTATCGATCTGCGCCAACGCGTCGCATCAGCCGGTTAGGCAGTCGCGCCGAAGTGGTAGCCATATGTGCATAATTGTTCTTGTCAACAGCTTTTTAAGACGGATTTTGGTCGTTCTGCCGTTTCGCGACCTACGGCAGCCTGGCGAATCGAGCGATAGGGGCGTGCGAACAGATAGCTTGGCCCCTAGTCGTATCCCACTACTCGCAACAGCTCCAGTATCTCGGCATCCTCGACACCCTACGACATGCAGTTTCAGCGAGCGAGCCATATCCACGATGGTGCACGTGAAGAGATACCGGTCAACGTCTCCCGCCATCCCCGTCACGAAGGACCGGTCCAGCTTGACGACATCGATGGGGGATCGGCGAGATAAGACCGGGGCCGCGTAGCCGGTACCGAAGTCGTCGCCCGCAAGCCGGACGCCTTGCGCCTGCGCCTTCCATTATCGGGCGGGATGCCTTGGCGTCGTCTATCAGGGCGCCGTCGGCCACTTCGAATTCCAACGAGCTTGCGTGGAAACCGGTACGCGCCTGCGCAGGCTGGGGTCAGCTCTACCAACGCTGAAGTACGCAATTGCAGCGGCAACAGTTTACCGACCGCGCCAGAGCCCTTCCCTGCTTGGGGTTGCGAGCCGATGTTCGCGCTAAGCATAAGGTCCGCGGCGGTATGCCCCTCTCAGGGAAAAGGCGGATCCCGATCGAGGCGCCCGAGTGAGAAGTATTGGAACCGTCGACCAGCGGGGCCCTCGATGCAGGGCGGTCAGGTCCATTCTAGTTCCAAGGCGGTGCTGCGGGCCAAGATCACGGACTCGTCGCCGCCGAAACGCGCGACCAAGTTCCCGCGGGCGGCACGGCGGTAATTCGCTGGGCGGCTTCGTATAGATCGAATCCCCAGCAAAACCCGAGAAAAGAGGGTTCCCATGTCGAGCCCATTGCCTAAATCACCGACTCATTAACGTCAGCGGCAGACGGTACAAACCCTGTGTTACATTGCCCGCTTTATTTCATAGTCAGGTTTAACGTTACGCCTGGTTACTCTGAGCGACCTGACGTGTCCGCTATCGCAACGGGAAACGAAAAATGTGCCGGTTCGAAGCATTTCTGCGTCGGCCAAATCGTACATCCGGCGCACTTGTAGCCAGGCCCCGATACAAATTCCCCAACGCCCTCATTCACCAGGCAGATTGACGTGAAAGCACTTGAGCGCTTGGAAAGCGGTATAGATGGTCTAGACGCCATTACCCACGGCGGTTTCGTCGCCGGGGCCGCTTATTTAATTCAAGGACGACCGGGTTCGGGCAAGACCATCTTCGCTAACCAGGTCGCCTTCCATCACACGGCCCAAGGCGGAAAAGTCATTTTCGCCTCGCTCCTTTCAGAGCCGCACGACCGCCTCTTCCAGTACCTGTCGACGCTCAGTTTCTTCAACTCAGCCGAGATAGGCGCAGGCATGCTGTACGTCAGCGCCTTCGACACACTCGAGAACGAGGGGCTCGACGAGGTCCTGAAGCTGCTTCGCCGCGAGATCATCCGGCACAAGGCCACCCTTCTGGTCCTCGACGGGCTGATGAACGTCCGTAGCCGCTCGGACACCCCACTGAACACGAAGAAGTTTGTCGCCGAGCTTCAGGTACACGCCAGTTTTGCCGGTTGCACCACGCTGCTTTTGACCAGTGCAGAGATCGATCATGGCAGCCCGGAGCTGACGATGGTTGATGGCGTGTTCTCCCTCAAGGAAGAACGGGTCGGCATGCGCTCCTATCGCCGGCTCGGCGTGCACAAGTACCGGGGCTCGGACTATGTTTCCGGGGAGCACGAGTACGAGATCACTAGCAATGGGATTGCCATTTATCCTCGAATCGAAGCACTGTTGAGCCAGCCAACTGCCCCACTCTCACTCGGCGAGCGAATGCTACCAACCGGCATTGATGGCCTGGATGAAGCCTTGGGTGGCGGGTTCATCGAGCGCAGCGCAACGCTGGTCATTGGTCCCTCCGGTGCAGGCAAGACGACTTTTGCGCTCAATTTCCTTGCCGGCGCGGCACCGGACGAACATGGGGCTTTCTTCGGTTTCGTCGAGTCGCCCGAACAACTGCTCAGGAAATCAGGTCAGCTTGAGCTCGGGCTTGAAAAGCCGGTTGAGCAAGGGCGTCTCGACTTTCACTGGCAACCAACGACACAGTTCATTCCTGATCGGATGGCGTTGGATATGCTTGCCCGGATCAGACACAAGCAGCTTTCTCGCATCGTAATTGACACATTGGCCGCGCTGACGCGCCCCAGCTTGCAGCAAGGCCGACAGTTGGAATTCGTCAGCGCACTGGTGAACGAGGCGCGCGCACTGGGTACCACGATGGTGGCAACGTGGGAGCTCAATTTCTTCGCTGCGAATGCCCCCGTGGCGCCTCCGGCAGAGCTTTGCAGCCTGTTCGATAACGTCATTCTGGCCGGCTTCACCGAGGGGCCAGGCACCAGCGAGCCAACTCTGAGGATCATAAAACGCCGTAACGGCCCCTATGAGCGCACCACGCTGTCCGCCCAGATCGGACCGGGTGGTTACTCATTGACGACGAACGGCACACATACACCGCAAGATCGCTAGCGGTCGATAAGGTTTTTATCCATGACAACGGTCTTGGTAGTCGATGATGAATACTTGATTGTCGAGGTCCTGACCCTTGCGCTTGAAGACGTAGGCTTCATGGTCACGCAAGCAAGCAATGGCAAGAAGGCACTGGACGCCTTGCATCGCGAACGACTATCGCTGGTTGTATGCGATTTCATGATGCCTTTGATGAATGGCTTGGAGCTGGCCGAGGAGATTCGCCGACACGCTGAGTGGTCACACATCCCGATCGTGCTCATGAGCGGCGGCCATGCTGGGCTGGCCAGCCAGGCCCCAGGACTTTTCGATCATATTCTGCAAAAGCCCTTCGATGTCACCAAGTTCATCGACATCGTGATCGACCTGATTGGGGATCCCAAGCCCGGGGCGCCGGCCGGCGACAGCCGACGCTGATCTCCGCCGCGATCGGATGGCGGCCGCTCAAGATCATTTGCCAAGTGGCCAGGCTCAAGCCAGCTCAATGCGATTTCGGCCATTGGACTTTGCGCAATAATCGCCTCGTCCGTCCGCCGGAACGTGCGTTCCGCGCCTTCGTCTTCGCGCCTGAGCACCATCCCACGCTGGCCGTGACGCCAATGGCATTCGAGCCGCATACGAATGGCCCATCGAGCAAGACGCTATGAGCTCGAACTCGATCTGCCAAGACCTGCGGTTCTTCGGCGCGATTGACCAGCAGAGTCACGGCGAACTATGAGACGCACGCGGCTGAACCTTTTCATCGAGCCCGAACACGCCGGTCGGCTCGACGAGCTCGCAACCAAGAAAGGCGTATCGAACGCCTCCCTCGTCGCCGCGGCACTGGCCCGCTGTCTGAGCAGCGCTTCAACCGAGCAGCACCAACGGGATTGCATCTATCCGCGTGTATGACCTCAACTACACATTCGGTCGCAGGCTTCGCGCCGCCGGCGTGACGGAGGAAGACAGGAAGGACCTGTTGGGCCACAAGAACGGCAGCATCACCAGCCACTCCTGGAGGCCGAACTGGGCAAGCTGATCGATGAGGCCAACAAGATATCGGCAACGGATTCGAGGGGACCGGCGCTGACGATACTGAGGAGGAAGGCAGGATGAAAAGTCCCGCAAAAGTCCCTGAAACGAAAAAGACCAGCTCATCTCTGAACTGGCCTAAGTCGTGGAGTTATTTGGTCGGGACGGAGTGATTCGAACACTCGACCCCTTGCACCCCATAAAGGTAAATTATCTACCAACGTAATCCAAAGAAATCCAAAAATTGCCTTATAACCCCTTTAAAATGGGGCCTCCAACAGGTTCCACTGTCCAATCGATTGCTATACCATCCAATCAAAGCCTACGAGAAACGGTGACCATACGGTGACCAAGCTAGGAATACGATGGCAACGATAACTGACAAGCAAATGGCTGCTAAGCCTGCAAAACCAACCTGGTTGATTGAAGATGCTCCTCGTGGATGCGGTCGCTTCATGGCAAGGCTCAGGCCAAACGGTGAGCGACACTTCTACTTCCGCTATACGAACTCAAGCAGCGAGCGCGTCTTTCTTCCGCTGGGCGTCTATGACCCTGCCGGAATAGACGGCCTGACCCTAAAAGAAGCCAGAGCTAAAGCAGGTGAACTTTCACGCCTCTATCAAGGAGGCGTTCGTGATCTGCGCGAACACTTCCAGGCAGAAGAAGAAGCGAGGACAGCCGCAAGAGAAGCGGAGCAAAAGCGCCTTGCTGCCGAGAAGGCTGCATTTGAGGCGGCTGAAGCCAAGCAAGCGGCAAGAAAAACAGTTCAAGACCTCTTTGACCATTGGGCCAAGGTTGATCTGATAAACCGAAAAGATGGCGGAGATGAGGTACGTCGGATGTTCAAAAAGGACGTCCTCCCCCTGCTTGGGACATTGCCACTTGAAGAAGTCCGCAAAGGCCACATCACCGAAGTAACTGACGCATTGTTGGCCCGAGGCGTGAACCGCATGGCTAAGTTGATTTTCAGCCTGATGCGCCAAATGTTTCGATTTGCCGTAGATCGAGATCTGCTTGAGCATGATCCCACCGCAAGCATCCGGAAAGCCAAGATCGGCGGGAAAGATGTCGAGCGGGACAGAGTACTCAGCGATGAAGAAATATCTTCGCTTGCGAAGCTTTTGCCAGACGCAGGCCTTCTCGTTTCAACTGAGGCCGCTATATGGATTGCCTTATCCACATGCTGCCGAATAGGCGAACTCATGAATGCTCGCTGGGAAAATGTCGATCTAAAAGCAGGGATATGGCTTATTCCTGCTGAAGATAGCAAGAATGGGAAGGCTCACACAGTAACGCTATCCAATTTTTCAAGATATCAATTCGAAAGAATAAAAGCAATTTCAGGTAAATGCCAATGGTGCTATCCAAACACCAAAAAGACAGGACCTGTCTGCTCCAAAACAGTCACCAAGCAACTTGGTGATAGGCAACGGAAACCAGATCAAGCCACAATGAGCAACCGAAGCGCCAACTCTCACGCTCTTCTACTAAAAGGAGGCAAGTGGACACCTCATGACCTGAGACGGACAGGAGCTACGATCATGACAGCTTTAGGCGTTTTGCCGGAGGTAGCCGAGAGATGCCTTAATCACACGGAGGAAAACAAAGTAAAAAGAACTTACCAAAGACATAGCTACTCAAAAGAGATGTCAGAAGCCTGGAACTTACTTGGCGCGCACCTGCAAAAAATAACGGAACAGTAAATAAACACCAAACATCTTAGATGCTACGTTATTTTATCAAAGTCCGCGCAGCCTTATTTTCGATAATAAAATCGAGAATGAATTGACGCAAACCATCTAGATCAAAGGCATCACCAAGCCCCGACTTTGAAATCCCAACCAAAACATCATCCGCTATAATTCGTGAAATTTCATAATTTTGACTCTGTCTGCTTTTGAATTTTCTAACTTCAAGCACACTCAAAATAACAGACTCAACAATTTTAATATCACTTTGTTTTAGACGACCACGCCTAGGTGCACCCCCACCTTTAATGGCGCGAGACCTTATTTCAGGCGAGACCCCAGAATAGATTTGCTCAAGATAATCTATAAACTTCTCAGCACGCAGACACTCAGCAGAATAATCATCATTCATTCCTTCACGCAAACAGCGATATGCACTAGCCATGCTAAAGCGAACAACATGAATAAGATCTTTCTCACGACGAGAGCTTCTACCAGGTCTTTCCGCTCTCGCACACAACTCATTCAGATATAAATCAAAATTATCAATTTCATCTATTTCGCTTTCTGCCACACCAAGCATTGACTGCATAAATTCCGAATACATACCAACGCCATCAAAGTACCTAGGATACCTATCCAGCACGGCACGCGCCCGATGGCAGAGCGCATCAAATCGCCCATAAGACTCTATATGAGATTCATTAATTTCATCTTCAGCCAATCTACGCCTTTGCTCATGAACCCAGTTATTTAAAATACTTAAGGAACTACATTCACCCATGTGAAGATCATCATCATCCAATTTAGCCACTTCATCCCAAGCCTCTCGTATAGAAACCCACTTGAAACCTGCAGCATCTATGTCGCCACCTACATATTTCATCAAAAAATTAACAAGGGTTCCACTCTTAACAAATATCAAGTGGAGCGGTATAAGAATAAATTCAGCATTAATACAGAAATCATCAACCAACCTAGAGCGCACCAACTTTGTCGGCGCGCAACCAGGACTCAGCTCCCATCTCAAGAATAACCCCTCAGAATAGTTAATTTCTTTAGGCAGTAAAACTTCAAAAGAGTCATTAGTAATCAATACACCGTAATGAGCAGCTTTCGGCACAGCAAGCCTCATAAGCCTATCTCCACAATTTCACAATAAGCCTAGCACTCCCCTTCCCCAGGCCGTACAAGACAAACGCCTGAGAGGCACACAGCTTCATCATCCGTGCCACCCAAGCCTATGCCATCACGCCTGCTCGCTTTCTGCATCCCCGAAAGAGGAAGCGCTAAAAGCCAGCGATAGCTGCGATAGCAGTCGCAGCTATCGCTGGCTTTTGATACCTCCCCCGACCGAAAACACAAACGGACTACCACAAACCCTTAGTCATTTCAAGGCCAGTGCTTGCAGGTAAAAAATTACCGCTAAGTACAAGCGGTGTAAGCCCATGGGCACAGGAATAGCATCGCATCACCAACTCGGAGGCAATCAAATGACCAACACCCGCGAATCAGAGGCGAAGAATTTCGAAGGGGATCCAACCGTTCTATTTCGAGTCGAGCACTTCGCCAATGCACACAAATCACTATCCAAACTACGGAAAAAGGAGACGAACGCACATACAGAAAAAACATCCTCCCCCCAAATCATTCGGCTTAGTCAGCTAACGCAGATGCTATCGATTTCTCGATCCTGCGTTTATGACTGGCTGAATCCAAAGTCACCCAGGCACGACCCATCCTTTCCGAAACAAGTTCGGCTCTCAGGGCGCAAAAGTGGCGGCGCAGTAGGTTGGCGATTGGAATCAGTTATCGCATGGCTAAACAATCGCGAGCAACCAGATATCTAAACATCACCATAGAAACTTTGAATACAAGCCAAAGAGAGAAAATAAAATGAATCAAAACATCACCAATGAAACAATCCTTACTGCACTCAATGAGTTCCCCTTGCTTAAAGATATGCTTATTGAGGTAGCCGAAGCAACACAAGCACCATTGGAGTTGGTGTTAGCCTCAGCGCTTTCAACTATTTCGCTCTTATGCCAACCACTGATTGATGTAGAGCGACCAGGAAAAATGATCGGGCCGGTCTCTCTAATGGTCATCAGCATTGCACAATCCGGAGAAAGAAAGTCAACAGTTGAAAGCATGTTTATGGGTGCCGTCCGGGTATTTGTAATAAATGCGATTAAAGCACATGAAAAAGAGTTACTTGTATGGCGAATCAAATCAGAAGCCTGGGAAGCAAGAAAGCGCAAAATCATTAAAGAGATGAGCGATCATCCTGAGACCGACCCAGCGTACAAACATTTTGAAAATGAATTAATTCTCCATCACGAACTGAAACCCGAACGGCCGCGCGCATTCAATCCAATCTATGAAGACGCCACTACCGCAGCTCTTCTCAAGGGAATGCGTCTTGACTGCCCTTGGGCAGCATTGATGTCAAGTGAAGGAATTTCTGCCTTAAAGGGAGTATTTAATGATTTCGGGAAAATTAATGCGCTATGGACAGGTAGCACCATTGATGTAGCAAGGGCAACCGTAGAAGGATGCTCACTAAATGATGCCCGTCTAACCATAGGAATTATGATTCAACCACAAATACTAAAGGAATATCTTGAGGGGAAGGGAGATCGCGCTCGATCTGTAGGCTTACTATCTCGCGCCTTAGTCTTTAACCCAGAGTCGACTCAAGGAAAGCGATTCATTAACAAACGACCAATAAACAAAGAAGTCATTGCGCGCTACCAGTCACGAGCAAACCAACTTCTTGAAAAAAGTATTCAACGACTTCGTAACATCACAGAAGAGAAGGAAATCATCAAGTTCTCTTCAAGCGCCGCCGAATACTGGACAGAATCATATAACAATATCGAATACGAACTACAAAAAGGTGGCAAGTATGAACGATCAAAAGATCACGCATCCAAGCTTAGCGAGAACATCGCCAGAGTTGCTGCTCTCTTGCACTACTTTGAACTTGGCAATGGCATTATTTCATTAGCAGAGCTCAAGTCAGCAGAGAAAATCGTACTTGAGTGCTCAAAAACATTCCGAAACGAGTTCACCTTCATGCCTAACATCATCAGCGATGCAGAAACCCTACACGCCTGGCTACAATCAAACTGCAAACATTCACCACTATTTAACTGGGTCGAAAAAAATACAGTCCTGTACAAAGGCCCAGGGAAATTCCGAACAATTTCGAAGTTAAACCCACTCCTCGACTGCCTTGAGGCCCAAGGAAAAATTACTGTTGACTACACTAAAAAACCTGTACGAATTATACTAAAACACAACAGCTAGTGAACCAACTTCAAAACCGGACTTGCGCCGGTTTATTTATTTTTCTTGATTCGAATTTATCACAACAACACATAACCGCATTGACATAACCACCAAAAAGGAACTCCCCACATGTCATTGCAGTGCCCCCGCTGTCACTCCCCCAAAGTCGCTTCTTTCCATCACGCCATGAAAGCTGGCGCGGCCATCGGAGCTGTCGGTGGCCTCGCACGTGGCGTCAGCGCTGCCTTGGCAGGCGGCAAGGCCGGCGCAGCGCTCGGCGTAATCGCCGGCCCTGTCGGCATCACACTCGGTTCAGTATCCGGCGCCATTCTCGGTGGCCTGGCCGGAGGCGTGGGTGGTTGTGCGCTAGGCGCTCAGCTCGGCGAGTCGCTCGACCGCCATGTCCTGGCTCACAACCTCTGCCTGCTCTGCGGTCATCGCTTCAATCTGCCGGCCTGATCCGGCAACTGCTCTCCTCTTACTTATCCATCACTGATTGCCGGTGCTGCGCTCTGCGCGGCGCTTTATGCCGGCCTGCACCCAAAGGAAATTCGTCATGGCTCATCAAATCGAACAAATGGCCTACATTGGCGCTACACCGTGGCACGGCTTGGGCAACAACCTGCCGCAGAACCAGCCCATCGAAGTCTGGCAACGCGAAGCCGGCATGGATTGGCAGATCCTGGAAAGCCCAGTGCATTTCAAGTCGGACGCCATCGGCCACCTGGGCGCGATCCATTCTTTCCCCGAACAGAAGGTGCTCTACCGTTCGGACACCAAGGCACCGCTTTCGGTGGTCTCGCAGCGTTACCACACTGTGCAGCCCAAGGATGTGCTGGAGTTCTACCGGGACCTGACCGAGGTCTCCGGCTACGAGCTGGAAACCGCCGGCGTGCTCAAAGGCGGTCGTAAGTTCTGGGCGCTGGCGCGTACCGGACACGGCGCCGCACTCAAGGGCAACGACCAGGTGAATGGCTACCTGCTGTTGGCCACTTCCTGCGACGGCACCCTGGCTACCACGGCAACGCCCACCACTATCCGTGTGGTCTGCAACAACACGCTGACCATTGCCCTGGACGGTACTAACCGTGCGATCAAGGTGCCGCACAGCACTCGCTTCGATGGCGATCTGGTGAAAAAGCAGCTCGGTATCGCCGTCTCACAATGGGACGACTTCATGTACCGCATGCGCCACCTGGCTGAGCGCAAGGTGCAGTGGCATGAGGCACTGGGCTTCTTCATGAACGTGATGTGCGAGACCAGCCCGACCGGCGCACTGCCGGAGCAACTGCCCAACGAACGCGCTCTGCGCAAAGTGCAGGAGCTGTACGAAGGCCGTGGTCGCGGCAGCCAGCTGGACTCGGCACGTGGCACCGCCTGGGGTCTGCTCAATGCCGTGACCGAGTACGTCGATCACGAGCGCCGGGCACGCAGCACGGAGTACCGCCTCGACTCTGCCTGGTTCGGCCAGGGCGCACAGATCAAGCAACGCGCTCTCGATACTGCCCTGCAATTGGTCGCCTGAACTTATACCTACTCCACCCCATAACGCCCGACCCGCTTTGTTGCAGATCGGGCGTTTCTATTTCTGCAAGGTGAACGCTATGAAAGCTACTTCATTGAATCGCAGCACCAGCAAAGCCCGTCCAGCATTGCGCCTGGTCAGCACCAAGGAGCTGCCGCGCGAGGACTGGCTACAGATACGTAAGCAAGGCATCGGCAGCTCGGATGCAGCTGCGGCCGTTGGCCTCAACCCTTACAAGTCGCAGCTGGAGCTCTGGCTGGAAAAGACCGGTCGTGATGGTGGCCTGCCGAAGGCTGATCCGCACGATGAGGAAAGCCCGATGTACTGGGGCAACGTCCTGGAGCCCATCGTGGCCTGGCATTACAGCAAGCGCACCAAGAACAAGGTACGTCGCATCAATGCCGTGCTGCAGCACCCGGATCCGGAGCTGCCCTGGATGCTGGCCAACATCGACCGCGAGGTGATCGGGGCGGACGATGTGCAGATCCTGGAATGCAAGACAGCCGGCATAAACGGGGCACGCCTCTGGAAAGAGGGCGTGCCGGAGTATGTGCAGCTGCAGGTGATGCACCAGCTCGCCGTCACCGGCAAGCAGGCGGCGGATGTAGCAGTACTGCTGGGTGGTCAGACGCTGGAGATCCACCGCATCGAGCGGGATGAGCAGATGATCGCTCGCCTGATCGAGCTGGAGCGCCAGTTCTGGCACTACGTGGAAACCGATACCCCACCGCCAGCAGATGGCACAGCCTCAGCTGAGTCGGCACTGCGCAGCCTCTACCCGGAAGACAACGGCCAGGTCGTCGACTTCAGCCAGCATGCTGGTCTGTCAGCGGCTTACATCGAGCTGAAGGCCGTTCGCCAGTCGATTGCTGACAAAGAAAAGCGCGAGGCTGAGCTCAAGCAGATGCTGCAGCAAGCCATGGGCGATGCCAGTCGGGCGGAGTTCACCAGCGGCTATGTCAGCTGGCGCAAGGCCAAGGACAGCATCGGCCTCGATGTCGCTCAACTGCTCAAAGACAAGCCCTACCTGCAGGCCAAGTACCCACTGCTGAAGCCGGGTGCACGGCGCTTCCTGGTCGGCTGAAACCCAACTACTCAATCCATTCCCTCCCCTTGGCCAGTCCATGCAGTTCGCGCTGCGTGGCTGGCCTTTTTTTCATTTCCAGGAGACACACCATGCTCAAAGGTCTGGCTATCACTCCGCCGGTACTCGGGCGGATTTCCATCGGTAAGGTCATCGAGAAGAACGGCAAGCGACTGCCGGAGAAGGATGACCAATTCACCATCACGTCCCAGGTGCAGGGTAAGGACGGGTGGCTGCTGCACCCGCTCAATGACGAGCTACGTCAGGGCAAGGACGACAAGCTGCGCAGCATTCCGGTACGCCTGCTGTTCAACGAACCAGAGCTGAATTTCCGGGCTGACTACACACTGTTCGACCGGCAATCGGGGCGCCCGATCTGCGTCGGCAATGGCGAAACCTGCAAGCGGGTCACCTCGGACGGCATGCAGTCGCTGCCCTGCCCATCACCGGATGCCTGCCCACTGGCGAAAGGCGGTGCCTGCAAGCCCTACGGCCGACTGAATGTGGTGATTGGCGATGAGGATCCGCTGGGCAGCTTCGTGTTCCGCACCACCGGCTTCAACAGCATCCGCACCCTGGCCGCTCGTCTGCATTACTTCCAGGCCATTTCAGGCAACCGCCTGGCCTGCCTGCCGCTGGAGCTGCGTCTTCGCGGCAAGTCGACACGCCAGAGCCATGGCACGCCGATCTTCTACGCCGATCTGACGGTACGCGGCGGCATGGACATGGCTGAAGCTCTGGTGACAGCTAGTGAACTCGATTCGCGGCGGCAGGCTGCGGGGTTCAATCAGGCTGCTTTAGATGAAGCAGCGCGACGTGGCTTTGGCAACGGCGCGTTCGAGGACAGCGAGGAGGATGTCAGCGCCATCGTGGAAGAGT
>NZ_JAYJLM010000009.1:0-96123 GCF_051948915.1 Stutzerimonas sp. Brlt_14 | reverse complement strand
GGTGGGCTGAAGCCCACCCACCAAGGCCGGCGTCGGCCTCGATGGATGGACCTGAGCCCACCAAAAGGGCTTCGATAGAAGCCCGCAGCGTCCTTGTACCGTGGGCTTCAGCCCACCGGCGCGTTCTGCACGGACGACCGAGGTCGCGCTAGATCAGCCCGAGCAGGTTGAGGAATACCAGCACGATGGCCACCGGCGTGCCGTAGCGCAGCAGCTTCCACCAGGCCTGGAACAGCCCGGCGTTGCGAATGCCGATGGCCTCGCTGACCACGTGACGCTGCAGCACCCAGCCGGTGAACAGCACCGTGCCCAGCCCGCCCAGCGGCATCAACCAATTGGTGGTGAGGTAGTCCAGGGTGTCGAAGAAGGTCTTGCCGAACAGCTGGTAGTCCGCCCAGTGGTTGAACGAGAACACGCTGCCCAGGCTCAGCAGCCAGAGCACCAGGCCGCTGCCCAGCACGGCCTTGGTCCGGCTGATGCGAAAGCGCTCGGTGAGCCAGGCGATGCTCGGCTCCGAGAGCGAAATGGCCGAGGTCAGCGCGGCGATCACCAGCATCACGAAGAACAACCCGCCGACGACCTGCCCCAGCGGCATCTGGCCGAAAGCGATCGGCAGGGTGACGAAGATCAGCCCCGGCCCGGCCCCCGGTTCCAGCGCGTTGCCGAACACCAGCGGGAAGATCGCCAGGCCGGCCAGCAGCGCCACCGCGGTATCGGCCAGCGCCACCAGAATCGAGGTCTTGGCGATTGAGGTGCCTTCCGGCAGATAGGAGCCGTAGACCATCATCGCGCCGCAGCCCAGGCTCAGGGTGAAGAAGGCATGGCCGAGGGCGACCAGCACGCTCTGCGCGGTCAGCGCGGAAAAGTCCGGCACGAAAAGAAACTGCAGCGCCTGGGCGAACTCGCCTTCGATGGCGGCGTAGACCACCAGCACCAGCATCAGCACGAACAGCCCGGGCATCAGAAAGCGCAGCGATCGCTCCAGCCCGCCGCGCACGCCGAAGCCGACGATCAGCATGGTCGCCGCCAGCACCAGCGTGGCACAGACCACCAGGCGCAGCGGGTCCGCCAGCAGCGCGCCGAACAGCGCACCACTGGCCTCCCCGCTGACCCCGGTGAAGCCGCCGCTGAACGTCGCCGGCACATAGGCCAGCGCCCAGCCGGCCACCACCAGATAGAAACTCAGGATGAGAAAGCCGGTCAGCCCTCCGAGCCAGCCCACCACCCGCCAGCGCGAACTGGCCCCGGCCTCGCGCGCCAGCCGCGCCACGGCGCCATCAGGGTTCGCCCGACCACGGCGGCCGATCATCACCTCGGCCATCAGCAGCGGAATGCCGATCAGGAGGATGCAGGCGAGATAGACCAGCACGAAGGCGCCGCCGCCGTTCTGCCCGGTCACGTAGGGGAATTTCCA
The DNA here is from genome assembly GCF_051948915.1 of Stutzerimonas sp. Brlt_14. Taxonomy (NCBI): domain Bacteria; kingdom Pseudomonadati; phylum Pseudomonadota; class Gammaproteobacteria; order Pseudomonadales; family Pseudomonadaceae; genus Stutzerimonas; species Stutzerimonas sp. Brlt_14. The sequence continues at coordinate 94,709 of NZ_JAYJLM010000009.1, read as the reverse complement.
GATATTGCCCAGGCCCACCGCGGAGCCGGTGGCGGCGAGGAAGAACACCCAGCGGGAGGACCACAGGCCTCGGCTGGCATTGTCCTGGATGCGTGCGCGCGCGCCGGCGAAGGTGCCGGCCGCGAGGCTGGTTTTATCGGTCATTGCGGATTCCTGCTTGTTGTTTTTGTCAGGGATGGTGCGAACGAACGGAGCGGGTACGGCGCTGGCGATCAGAGCCCGCCGCCCCACTCAGCGAAGGCCGGCGCGCTCGGGCGACCGGCCATGTGCCGTCATGAAGCCTGCCGCTGCAGCGTCGCGACCTGCGGCGCGCCGCCGGCCTGCAAGCGCTCGAGCGCCAGGCGGTCGGCGATCACCGAGGTGCACTCGCCACTGGCGGCGGCCCGCTCGAAAATCTCGCGCAGCGTGCCGGCGATGGCGTTCACATGGGCATCGATCTGTGCGGCGCTGCCGCCGTTGCGCTGGTAGTAGACGTCGATGATGCCGCCGGCGTTGATTGCGTAGTCCGGCGCGTAGAGCTGGTTGCGCCGCTGCAGTTCGACGCCGATCTCGGCGCTGGCCAGCTGGTTGTTGGCCGCACCGGCGATCACCGGGGCACGCAGCACTTCCAGGGTCTGCTCGTTGAGGATGCCGCCCATGGCGCAGGGCGCGAAGACGTCAACATCGAGACCGTAGATGTCCTGCGGGCGCACCACGTTGGCTCCCAGCTCGTCCATTGCCTGCTTGACGTTGGCATCGAAGATGTCCGCCACCCACAGTTCGGCGCCCGCCGCTTTCAGGTGCCGCGCCAGCCCCAGGCCGACATGGCCGACGCCCTGGATCGCCACCTTCAGCCCGGTCAGCTCGTCGCGACCGAGGCGCTGGCGCACCGCTTCCTTGAGGCCGACGAACACGCCGTAGGCGGTAGACGGCGACGGGTCGCCGCTGGCGACGCTGCCATCGAGCAGGGTGCGCGGCGTGGCGCCGACCACATGGCGGGTGCGCTGGGCAAAGGCCTGCATTTCGGCATCGCCGGTGCCGGAGTCGGCGGCGGTGATGTAGCGCCCGCCAAGGCTGTCGACGAAGTCACCCATGGCGTGCAGCAGCGCCTGGCTCTTGCCGGTATGCGGGTCGCCGATGATCACCGCCTTGCCGCCGCCGAGCTTGAGCCCGGCCAGCGAGGATTTCAGCGTCATCCCGCGCGACAGCCGCAGCACATCGCGCAGGGCCTCGTCGTCACTGGCATAGGGGAACATCCGGCAGCCACCCAGCGCCGGCCCGAGGCGCGTGTCGTGGATGGCGATGATGGCTTTCAGACCCGACGCCTGGTCATGGCAGAAGACCACCTGCTCGTGGCGGTCGAAGTCAGGATGAGCGAAGACGGACATTGGGTTACCTCGTTCTTGTTGGTCTGGTGGCCTGTCACGGACAGGGCCTCGTTAGCGGGTATCGCCTGCGGCGGTGGCCATGCGGGGCGACCGATTTCACCCCGCTAGCGCACTGCGAGCTACGCCGCCGGCTGGAACAGCCGTACGCTCTGCACCTCGTCGCCTTTGGCCAGCTGCTCGCGGAGCAACTTCTCCTGCTGGCGGGCCTTGGCGATGGAACGCTCCTTCACCGGGCCGTAGCCGCGGATCTGTTCCGGCAGCGCGGCGATGGCCACGGCGGTGCGGTAGTTGGTCGGCTTGAGCTGGGCCAGCAGCTCGTCCACGGTCTTCTCGTACTCGCCGATCAGCTGGCGTTCGACGCGGCGGTCGTGGCCATAGCCGAACGGATCGAGCGGTGTGCCACGCAGGTAGCGGAACTTGGCCAGCACGCCGAACACATTGAGCACCCACGGCCCCAGCTCGCGCTTGCGCGGCTCGCCGGTAACCGCATCACGCTTGGCCAGCCAGGCCGGAGCGAGGTGGAACTGCAGCTTGTAGTCGCCCTCGAACTGCGCCTGGAGCTGCTGGCGGAATTCCGGCTCGCTGTAGAGGCGTGCCACCTCGTACTCGTCCTTGTAGGCCAGTAGCTTGAAGTAGTAGCGGGCGACGGCCTTGGACAGCGCCAGATCGTCCGCGCTATCGGCATCGCGCACGCGCTCGACCAGCTGGCGATAGCGGCGCGCCAGCCCGGCGTTCTGGTAGCGGGTAAGGAAATCCACGCGCCACTCGACGATCTCTTCCAGGGTCTTGCAGATCGGCTCCGCTATTTCGGCCGGACGCGCCAGCTGTTCGACTGCTTCACGATCTAGCACGGCACGGCGGCCCCAGCGGAAGGCCTGCAGATTCAGCTTGGCGGCAACGCCATTGAGCTCGATGGCCTTCTCGATGGCCTCGGCGCTGATCGGCAGCAGCCCCTGCTGATAGGCAAAGCCGAGCAGGAACAGGTTGGTGGCGATGCTGTCGCCCAAGAGCCGCGTGGCCAGGCGGGTGACATCGACGAAGTGGGTCTTGTCGGCGCCGACCGCGTCGCTGATCGCCTGGCGCATGGCCGCGCCGGGCACCTGGGCGTCCGGGTTGCGAGTGAACTCGGCGGTGGCGGACTCGTGGCTGTTCACCACGGCATTGCTGATCTGCTCGTTGAGGCGGGTCAGCGATTCATCGCCCGCCGCGACGATCAGGTCGCAGCCCAGCAGCAAGTCTGCTTCGCCGGCGGCGATACGCACCGCGTAGATGTCGCTCTGCTTGGCGGCGATGCGCACGTGGGTGGTCACCGGGCCGAATTTCTGCGCCAGGCCGGCCTGGTCGAGCACGGTGCAGCCCTTGCCTTCCAGGTGCGCGGCCATGCCGAGCAGCGCGCCAAGGGTGGTCACGCCGCTGCCGCCAACGCCGGGGATCAGCACATTCCACGGCCGCTCCAGCGACGGATGCTGCGGCTCGGGCAAGGTCGCCGCCTCGATACCGCCAGCCACGGCTTCGGGCTTGCGCAACCCGCCGCCATGCACGGTGACGAAGCTCGGGCAGAAGCCCTCGACGCAGGAGAAGTCCTTGTTGCAGGCGTTCTGGTCGATCTCGCGCTTGCGGCCCAGCTCGGTTTCCAGCGGCAGCACAGCCAGGCAGTTGGACTTCTCGCCGCAGTCGCCGCAGCCCTCGCAGACCGCCGGGTTGATGAAGGCGCGCTTGGCCGGGTCTTCCAGCTTGCCGCGCTTGCGCCGACGACGCTTCTCGGTGGCACAGGTCTGGTCGTAGATGATCACCGAAACGCCCTTGAATTCACGCAGCTCACGCTGCACCGCATCCAGTTCGCGGCGATGGTGGAAGCTGGTGATCGGCGCGAAGGTATCGCGGGTCGGGTACTTGTCCGGCTCGTCGCTGACCAGGGCAATGCGCTTGACGCCCTCGTGGAAGATCTGCCGGCTGAGCTGGTCGACGCGCAGCTCGCCGTCGATGGGCTGGCCGCCGGTCATGGCCACGGCATCGTTGTAGAGAATCTTGAAGGTGATGTTGACGCCGGCTGCCACTGCCGCACGCACCGCGAGGCTGCCGGAGTGGAAGTAGGTGCCGTCGCCGAGGTTCTGGAACATGTGCGGGGTGTCGGTGAACGGCGCCTGGCCGATCCAGTTGACGCCCTCGCCGCCCATCTGGGTAAAGGTCTCGGTGCGCCGGTCCATCCACTGCACCATGTAGTGACAGCCGATACCGGCCGAGGCGCGGCTGCCCTCGGGCACCTTGGTGGAGGTGTTGTGCGGGCAGCCGGAGCAGTAGTGCGGCGTGCGCACGGTGCTGTAGCTGCGCGCGGCCAGGGCCTTCTCCTTGGCGGCCAGGAAGGCCAGGCGTGCCTGGATGCTGTCGCTGGTGTAGATCGGCGCGAGGCGCTTGGCGATCACCCGGGCGATCATCGCCGGGGTCAGCTCGGAGAGGTTCGGCAGCAGCGAGTTGCCCTGCTCGTCGAACTCGCCGACCACCCGCGGACGCTTGCTGACGGGCCAGTTGTAGAGCTGTCCGGTGAGCTGGTCCTCGATGATGCTGCGCTTCTCCTCGACCACCAGAATCTCGTCCAGCCCCTGGGCGAACTCGTGCACCGAGACCGGTTCCAGCGGCCAGCTCATGCCGACCTTGAGCACCCGCAGGCCGACCGAGGCGCACAGCGCTTCGTCCAGGCCCAGGTCGTCCAGCGCCTGACGCACGTCGAGATAGGACTTGCCGGTGGTGATGATGCCAAGCCGCGGATTCGGCGAATCGAGCATCACCCGGTTCAGGTTGTTGGCCCGGGCGAAGGCGCGTGCGGCGTAGATCTTGTACAGGTTGAGGCGCTTTTCCTGAGCCAGCGGCGGGTCCGGCCAGCGGATGTGCACGCCGTCCTCGGGCAGCTCGAAATCTTCCGGGATACGCGTCTGCACGCGCAGCGGATCGACTTCCACCACGGCGGAAGAGTCGACGTTCTCGGCAATGGTCTTCAGCGCCACCCAGCAGCCGGAGTAGCGCGACAGCTCCCAGCCAATGATGCCGTAGTCGAGGATTTCCTGAACGTTGGCCGGGTTCAGCACCGGAATCGAGGCGGCAATGAAGGCATGCTCGCTCTGGTGCGGCAGCGTCGAGGATTTGCAGCCGTGGTCGTCACCCGCCAGCAGCAGCACGCCACCCTTGGGCGACACACCCGCCGCATTCGCATGCTTGAACACGTCGCCGGCACGGTCGACGCCCGGCCCCTTGCCGTACCACATGGCGAACACGCCGTCGTACCGGGCGCCGGGGAACAGGTTGGTCTGCTGGCTGCCCCACACCGCGGTGGCGGCCAGCTCTTCGTTGACGCCCGGCTGGAAGTGGATGGCGTGTTGCTTGAGGTAGTTGCGGGCTTCCCAGAGGCTCTTGTCCAGCCCGCCCAGTGGCGAGCCGCGATAGCCGGAGATGAAGCCACCGGTGTTCAAACCACGGGCCTGATCACGCTGATGCTGCAGCATCGGCAAGCGGGTCAGCGCCTGGGTGCCGGTGAGGTACAGATGACCGGTAGCAAGCCGGTACTTGTCGTCCAGACGGATCTCGGCCAGAGACATGGGGCGCTCCTAATTTGTTGTTATCGGAGTCAGGGTGGCGTTGTTCGCTACCCGCCTGACGCAGTCATGGAGAAACCGCACGGTTGTCTCTCCACGCCGGCAATCGGCAGGGGATCACCCCACCGTCGCGTGTCGATTAACAGTCTGGCCGTGACGCGGAGAGATTTTCTTTCTACTTTTGCGGTAGAACAGCGGTTCTGTGCATGACCCATTCGCAAACAACAACAAAACAGGAACGACCATGCAGTCCACACCTCTGAGTAGCATCGATCGCAAGATCCTCCTGCTGCTGCAGCACAACGCCGATCTGTCCGCTGCGGAAATCGCCGAGAAGGTCGAGCTGTCGCAATCGCCCTGCTGGCGACGCATCCATCGCATGCAGGAGGAAGGGCTGATCGAGCGCAAGGTCGCCCTGCTCAACCCGAAGAAGCTCGGGCTGAACATGACGGTGTTCGTCAACATCAAGCTCTCGGCCCACGGCCGCAGCAACCTCGACGAGTTCGAGCGGGCGGTGGTGGGTTATCCCGAGGTGCTGGAGTGCCACACCATGGCCGGTGAGTCGGATTACCTGCTCAAGGTGGTGGCGCGCGACATCGACAGCTACGAGCGCTTCCTCCGCGACCAGCTGCTGCAGCGCCCACATGTGCAGGAAGCGCACTCGCACATCGCCATGAGCGAGGTGAAGCGGACCACGGAGTTGCCGCTGGATTGAGGCTTCAGACCGGGTTCGCAGCAGGCGGTGGATAAGGCGGAGCCGTATCCACCCTACGGGCGAAGCAGCCGCCACGAGGGATGAAAGCGTAGGGTGGAAAACGGCCAGAGCCTTTTCCACGCGTCCACCAAGATCGCCTCCGACAACGTCCCAAGCAACCGCATGCGTCGGGCCTGGTCACGGTGGATAAGGCTTCGCCGTTATCCACCCTACGCACCGACGCACCGCTTGGACTCCTATTCCTCCGGAATCCCTTCCAGCCGCGCACCCCGACCGATCCCCCGCTCGGCGAACCAGCCCTGATGCATTTCCAGGGCATAGAGTGCCGGCTTCTCGGAGCAGCGCACGTCCGTGCTCAGCGGTTCCAGATCGATCACATCGACGACCGCCCCGTCCTCATCGAGAAACGCCGCCGACAACGGCAACGGCGTGTCCTTCATCCATAGACAGTGCCGCCGCACCTCGTCGAAGCGAAACAGCATGCCGCTGTCCGCAGCGAGTTCGGTGCGCCCCATCAGGCCACGCTGACGCCGCAGGAAGGTATCCGCATATTCGGCCTGCACATGATGCCCGCCAACCTCCAGTCGCAACGGCTGGGCGGGCTGGGCGGTGGTCGCGACGGCCATCAGCGATAGCAGCAACGCAATACGCATAAAGCAATCTCCTGAGACCGGGTGCGGCGGAACAGCCAGCCCCGGCCGCACTCATAAGCGAAGCGCCGCACCTGCGCGGCGACATAACGACAACAAGGGAGAACCCCATCGTGCTCAACAGAATAACCGCCGCCAGCGTCTACCTGGTGCAACGCTTCCTTCCCTCGCCCTTCGTCTTCGCCATCCTTCTCACGTTGATCGTGCTGATCGCCGCCATGCTCAGCACCGGTCAGGGCCTGCCGGCCATGGCGCAGCACTGGGGCAACGGCTTCTGGAACCTGCTGGCCTTCACCATGCAGATGTCGCTGATCCTGGTCACCGGCCATGCCCTGGCACGGGCCCCGGCAATCAATCGCCTGCTCGACCGCATGGCCCGTATCCCGCAGTCCCCGGGCCAGGCCATCGTGCTGGTGACTCTGGTGGCGCTGGCCGGTTCCTGGATCAACTGGGGCTTCGGCCTGGTGATCGGCGCCGTGTTCGCCCGCGCGCTGGCACGCCAGGTGCGCGGCGTCGACTACCCACTGCTGGTGGCCTCGGCCTACTCAGGATTCCTGATCTGGCACGGCGGCTTTTCCGGCTCGATCCCGCTGTCGCTGGCCAGCGGCGGGGCCGATCTGGAGAAGATGACCGGCGGCGCGCTGACCGAAGCCATCGGTGTCGGCCAGACGCTGTTCGCTTCCTACAACCTGATCATCATCGCCGTGCTGGTGGTGGGCCTGCCGCTGCTGAACTGGGCCATGCAGCCGAAGACGCCGAAAGTGGTCGACCCGGCGCTGCTGGAAGAGCCCCAGCCAAGCGATATCCCGCGGGAAACCGCCACCCAGCGCCTGGACGACAGCCGCATTCTCGGCCTGATCATGGTCGCGCTGGCGGTGCTGTTCTTCTACCGGCACTTTAGCGTGAACGGTCTGGCGCTGAGCCTGAACATCGTGATCTCGATCTTCCTCTTCGCCGGCCTGCTGATGCACGGCACGCCGGAGCGCTACATGCGCGCCATCGAGGAAAGCATCCGCGGCATCGCCGGCATCGTCGTGCAGTTCCCTTTCTACGCCGGGATCATGGGGATGATGGTCGGCGCCAACGCCGCTGGCCTGTCCCTCGGCCGGCAGGTCACCGACACCTTCATCGCCTGGTCGTCGGCCGAGAGCTTCCCGGTGCTGGCCTTTCTCAGCGCCGGGCTGGTCAACGTCTTCGTGCCCTCCGGCGGCGGCCAGTGGGCGGTGCAGGGGCCAATCATGCTGCCGGCCGGCGCGGCGCTGGGCGTGGCGCCGGAAGTCACGGCCATGGCGATCGCCTGGGGCGATGCCTGGACCAACATGATCCAGCCGTTCTGGGCTCTGCCGCTGCTGGGCATCGCCGGGCTCGGTGCCCGCGACATCATGGGCTACTGCCTGCTCTGCCTGGTGTTCTCCGGTGTGGTGATCGCCGGCGGGCTCTATTTCCTGACCTGAGGCCGGAGCATCCCGGACGGCACGCTGTCCGGAATGCTGGACCACGCTGTCCAGGATGCAAGACACAAGCGCCGTCCAGCTATCTGGACACTCAAGATAAAAACCATGCAAATCAGCGAGTTGCGTATCTGGCACGGAACTCGCTAAATCACCGTGCGGCCTGTCCGCAGCCGAAACAAGAAAAACAATGCGCCTGCCGTGCAGCAGCGAGTCCCCGAATGCCCTCGGCAGCGTTCGGTCGTGCCGCACGGGGCCAGGAGATCGTCCCCGATGAGCTTCGTCATCGCCCTTGCTGCATTGGCCCTGCTGATGCTCGCCGCCTACCGCGGCTACAGTGTCATTCTGTTCGCTCCCATCGCCGCCATGGGCGCGGTGCTGCTCACCGACCCGTCCGCCGTGGCGCCGGCCTTCACCGGCATCTTCATGGAGAAGATGGTCGGCTTCATCAAGCTGTACTTCCCGGTGTTCCTGCTCGGTGCGGTGTTCGGCAAGCTGATCGAGATGTCGGGTTTTTCGCGCTCCATCGTCGCCGCGGCGATCCGCCTGCTCGGCACCAGCCAGGCAATGCTGGTGATCGTGCTGGTCTGCGCGCTGCTGACCTACGGCGGTGTGTCGCTGTTCGTCGTGGTGTTCGCGGTGTACCCGTTCGCTGCCGAGATGTTCCGCCAGAGCAACATGCCCAAGCGCCTGATCCCGGCGACCATCGCCCTCGGCGCGTTCACCTTCACCATGACGGCCATTCCCGGCACGCCGCAGATCCAGAACATCATCCCCACCACCTTCTTCAATACCAACACCTGGGCCGCACCCTGGCTGGGCCTGATCGGCACGGTCTTCGTGTTCGGCCTGGGCATGCTCTATCTCAAGTGGCAGCTCGGCAAGGCCATTGCCGCTGGCGAAGGCTATGGCACCAACCTGCGCAACGAGCCGGAGACGCCCGCCGACATCGCGCTGCCCAACCCCTGGCTGGCACTGTCGCCGCTGCTGCTGGTGCTGGTCGCCAACCTCCTGTTCACCCGCTGGATTCCCGAGTTCTACGGCACCAGCCACACGCTGCAGCTGCCCGGCATGAGCGCACCGCTGGTGACCGAGGTCGGCAAGCTCACCGCGATCTGGGCGGTGGAGGCCGCGCTGCTGCTGGGCATCGCCCTGGTACTGGCGACCAGCTTCGGCACCCTGCGCGGCAAGCTGGCCGAGGGCAGCCGCACGGCGGTCGGTGGTTCGCTGCTGGCGGCGATGAACACCGCGTCGGAATTCGGCTTCGGCGCGGTGATCGCCTCGCTGCCGGGCTTCATCGTGGTGGCCGATGCGCTGTCGGCGATTCCCAATCCGCTGATCAACGAAGCCATCACCGTTAACCTGCTGGCCGGCATCACCGGCTCGGCCTCCGGCGGCATGAGCATTGCCCTGGCCGCGATGGCCGACAATTTCGTCGCCGCCGCCAACGCCGCACAGATACCCCTGGAAGTGCTGCACCGGGTAGCCTCGATGGCCTCCGGCGGGCTCGACACCCTGCCGCACAACGGCGCGGTGATCACGTTGCTGGCAGTCACCGGACTGACCCACCGCGAATCCTACAAGGACATCTTCGCCATCACCCTGATCGCCACCGCCGCGGCCTTCTTCGTGATCGGCGTGTACTACGCTACCGGCATCGTCTGATGGGGCGCGCCCGGCTCACCGGGCGTTGTGCGCCGCTGTTGCGGGCCGGGCGCTTCCGGCCGGCGGCACGACGAGCGCCGCGCGATCAGCTGTGCCTTCCGACAACAACAAGCAAAGGGCGCCGCGCACGACGGCCGCCACACGGAAGAATCGCATGAACCTCACAGGCAAGACCGCCCTGGTCACCGGCTCCACCAGCGGGATCGGCCTCGGCATCGCGCTGAAGCTGGCCGAAGCCGGCGCCGACCTGATCCTCAACGGTTTCGGCGATGCCTCGACAGCGCTGGCCGAAGTCGGCCGCCATGGCCACAAGGTCGGCCACCACGGCGCGGACGTGTCCGATCCGGCACAGATCGCCGAGCTGTTCGCCTATGCCGAGCGCGACTTCGGCGGCGTCGACATTCTGGTCAACAACGCCGGCATCCAGCATGTCGCGCCGGTGGAGCAGTTTCCGGTGGAGCGCTGGGACGCCATCATCGCCATCAACCTGTCCTCGGCGTTCCATACCACACGCCTGGCCCTGCCCGGCATGCGCCAGCGCGGCTGGGGGCGGATCATCAATATCGCCTCGGTGCACGGGCTGGTCGGCTCCGAGCAGAAGGCCGCCTACGTCGCCGCCAAGCACGGGCTGGTCGGGCTGACCAAGGTGGTGGCGCTGGAAACCGCCACCACGCCGATCACCTGCAACGCCATCTGCCCCGGCTGGGTGCTGACCCCACTGGTGCAACAGCAGATCGACGAGCGCGCCCGTCAGGACGGCGATGAACAACGCGCCCGCCACGATCTGCTGGCCGAGAAGCAACCCTCGCTGGATTTCGTCACCCCGGCGCAGCTGGGAGCCCTGGCGCTGTTTCTCTGCAGCGAGGCCGGCGACCAGGTGCGCGGCGCGGCATGGAACATGGATGGCGGCTGGGTGGCGCAATGATCGGGTTTACTGACCTGCGGCAACGCGAGCGGGCATAACCGGCGCGCCTGCTTGGCAAGCGGCCGCGGGCTGAGGCTAGATAGCCATCACCTCCCCAGCGAAACCGCCCGCATGACCAGCATTTCCAGCGACACGCCGCTCAACGGCAAAGCCCCGGTGCACCTGGCGCTGCGCCGGGTCGCCATCGACACCTACCGCGAGAATGTCGCCTATCTGCACCGCGACTGCGCCGCCTGCCGCGCCGAAGGCTTCCAGGCGCTGGCCAAGGTGGAGATACGCGTCAACGGCCGGCGCATCCTCGCCAGCCTCAATCTGGTGGACGATCCGGCCATCGTCGGCTGTGACGAGCTGGGGCTGTCCGAGGACGCCTTCGCCCAGCTCGGCGCCGAAGCCGGCGTACCCGCGGCGATCGCCCAGGCCGAGCCGGCCGCATCGATCCCGGCGCTGCATCGCAAGATCGCCGGCGAGCGCCTGAACCGGGATGACTTCCTGGCGATCATGCGCGACATCGCCGAACACCGTTACTCGAAGATCGAGCTGACCGCCTTCGTGGTCGCCTGCAACCAGGGCGAGCTGGATCGCGAGGAGGTCTTCTTTCTCACCGACGCGATGATCCGCGTCGGCCGCCGGCTCGACTGGCGCGAGCACCCGGTGGTGGACAAGCACTGCATCGGCGGCATCCCGGGCAACCGCACCTCGATGCTGGTGGTGCCGATCGTCGCCGCCCACGGCATGCTCTGCCCGAAGACCAGCTCGCGGGCCATCACCTCGCCGGCCGGCACCGCCGACACCATGGAAGTGCTGGCCAACGTCGAATTGCCGTTCGAGCGCCTCTGCGAAATGGTCCGCGAGGAACGCGGCTGCCTGGCCTGGGGCGGCAGCAGCGACCTCTCCCCGGCCGATGACGTGCTGATCGCCGTCGAGCGGCCGCTGTCGATCGACTCGCCGGGGCAGATGGTCGCCTCCATCCTGTCGAAGAAGATCGCCGCCGGTTCCACCCATCTGCTGCTGGACATTCCCATCGGCCCGACCGCCAAGGTGCGCTCGATGGCCGAGGCGCAGCGCCTGCGAAAGCTGTTCGAGTTCGTGGCCACGCGCCTGGGCCTGACCCTGGACGTGGTCATCACCGATGGTCGTCAACCGATCGGCAATGGCATCGGCCCGGTACTGGAGGCGCGCGACGTGATGCAGGTGCTGCAGAACGACCCGGCGGCGCCGATCGACCTGCGTCAGAAGGCCCTGCGCCTGGCCGGACGCATGCTCGAGTTCGATCCCGATGTGCGCGGCGGCGACGGTTACGCCATCGCCCGTGACATCCTCGACTCCGGGCGGGCGCTGAAGAAGATGCGCTCGATCATCGCCGCCCAGGGCGGCAAGCCGTTCGACCACAACCATCCGCCGCTGGCACGGCTCAGCTTCGATGTACTGGCCGACTGCGACGCGGTGGTCACCGGCATCGACAACCTGCAGCTGGCACGCATCGCCCGGCTGGCCGGCGCACCCAAGGTGCAGGGCGCCGGCGTGGACATCCTGCGCAAGCTCGGCGAACCGGTGCGGGCCGGCGACTGTCTGTATCGCGTTTACGCGGACTTTCCCGCCGACCTTGCCTTCGCCCGCCAGGCCACCGAACGCGCCAGCGGCGTCAGCCTCGGCAGCCCCGAGCAGGTCCCAACCGTATTCGTGGAGTTCTGATGCAAAGCCAGCTGCTGTATTTCGATGACGAGCGCGCCGCCGCCCTGCGCCTGGCCGAAGCCTCCGGCCTGCCCGCCGCCTCAGTCGAGCGCCACCGTTTTCCCGATGACGAGCTGCGCCTGCGCCTGCCGCTGGCCGAAGGCGAAGCGATCGCCGAGCAATTGGTGCTCTACCGCGGCCTCGACCACCCCAACGAAAAGCTGGTCGAGCTGCTGCTGGTGGCCGGTGAAGCGCGCCGCCTGGGCGCCAAGCGACTGATCCTGGTCACGCCCTATCTGGCCTACATGCGCCAGGACATCGCCTTCAACCCGGGCGAGGTGGTCAGCCAGCGAGTGATCGGCCAGCTGCTGGCCGGCCAGTTCGACGCACTGATCACCGTCGACCCGCACCTGCACCGCGTCGCCACCTTGCAGGAGGCGGTGCCGCTGGCCGATGCGGTCACCCTTTGCGCGGCCCCGGCGCTGGCGCGACTGATCGCCGAACGGCATCCCGATGCGCTGCTGATCGGCCCGGATGCCGAGGCGCTGCAATGGATCGAGGCGGCCGCCGCCGAGCATGGTTTCGAGCATGGCGTGTGCAACAAGCTGCGCCATGGCGACCATCAGGTGGAGATCGCCTTGCCGGACCTGCAGTTCGCCGGGCGCCATGTGGTACTGCTCGATGACGTCGCCAGCTCCGGGCGCACCCTTGCCGAGGCCGCGCAGAAACTGCTGGCCGCTGGCGCCGCCTCGGTGGACGTGGCCGTGACCCACGCGCTGTTCGCCGGCGACGCGCTGCAGGTAATCCGCGCGGCCGGTGCCGGGCACGTCTGGAGCACCGACTGCATCGCCCACGAGAGCAATGCCGTGAGCATGGCGCCGCAGCTGGCCGAGGCGCTAGGGCCGTTGCTGCATTGAGGCGATAGGAGCCCGACCGCCGCGCGGACAAGGCTGCGCCGTCGTCCGCCTATCCTTCATCCACCGCGCTCGGCTGGTCGGGGCTGATCTGCGTGGCATCGCCGTAGCGCTTCTGGCAGCGCTCGCAGAAGAACGCCCGGCGCCGGCTGCGCCCCAGTTCTTTCGCCTTCATCAGCGGAATCCGGCAGCGCGCGCAGGTGTTCTTGCCGTGCGCCAGCCAGTTGGCCTTGAGCACGCCGGCCCGCTTCCACTCGAGAAACTGGAAGCTGTAGGTGCGCGCCTCGCGCACCAGCTCGCGTAACTTGGCTGGCGGCAGTTCGCCGATCAGCGACAGCGGGTGCACGCGGATGCGATAGAGCACCTCGTTCTTGATGATATTGCCGGAGCCGGCGAACAGCGTCTGGTCCAGCAGCGCATCGCAGGCCAGCAGACGCGGGTGCTCGCGCAGGCGCTTGAGCGTGCCGCGCGGGCTCCAGACCGCGCTCATCACATCCATGCTCCAGTCGTAAGCCGCATCCAGCGGCCCCTCGATCAACTGCACCGAACAGGCATAGAAATTCAGCTCGCCGTCTGCGAAGCCGAGGCTCAGGCGCGGCGTGGAGTCCTTGCGTTCGTTGATGCGGTAGCTGCCGAACAGCAGCAGGTGGATACGCACGGAGACATCCTCCAGCTCGATCAGCAGATGCTTGCCCCAGCTGCGGAATTCACGCACCACCTGGCCGGTCAGCCGTGCCTTGTCGACCTTGGCACTGCCTTCGGCGCGCTCGATGCGCTGACCGGTGAACGCCGCGACTTCCTCGCGGAGAATGACGATGGATGGACCTTCGGGCATGGATGCACCAGCTGATCTGCCTTTGTCGATCAGACTCGCCCGTGCGGCGAAGGTGCGTAGCGCGCTACCAGGCCAGCTGCAGACTGCTCTCGAACTCGCGCGGTTCACCACTCAGCGGATCGCGGAAGCGCAAGCCACGCGCCAGGAGCTTGAGCGGGCGGCTGTAATCGTCCTGGTCGCGCTCCTCGCGCGGTAGCAGCTGCGGGTAGAAGGGATCGTTGCAGATACCGGCGCCGAGGGTCGCCATATGCAGACGCAGCTGGTGCTTGCGCCCGGTGATTGGCGTCAGGGCGTAGCGCCAGAGGTGGTCGCGGCGCTCGAGCACCTCGATCAGCGTTTCGCTGTTCGGCTCGCCGTCGCCTTCGCGCATCAGGAAGAACGGCTCGCCCGGCACCATGCACAGCTGCCGGCGCAGGGGAAACTCGAGCCCGGGCAGTGCCGGGCAGATCGCCTCGTAGCGCTTGGCGATCCGCCGCTCGCGGAACAACGCCTGGTAGGCGTCGCGGCTCTCGCGGTTGGCCGAGAACAGCACCAGCCCGGCGGTGAGGCGATCGATACGGTGAATCGGCACCAGATCGGCGTTACCCAGCCGTTTGCTGAGCCGCGCCAGCAGGGTTTCGTTGACGTACTCGCCAGCCGGCATCACCGAGAGAAAGTGCGGCTTGTCCGCCACCACCAGATGCTCGTCGACGTGCAGGATGCGCTCTTCGAACGGCACCGGCGTCTCGTTGGGCACCTCGCGGAAATAATGCACGCGCATGCCGACCCGGTACGGCCGGGCCGCGTCGATCGGCTGCATGTCGGCATCCAGCACCCGGCCGCGGGCCATGCGATCGAGCCAGGTGGCGCGGTCGATTGCCGGAAAGCGCTCGCACAGGCAGTCGAGCACCGTAGGCCAGTCGCCTTGGGGCAGGTGCAGGGTGCTGGGACGGGAATCGGAGGGGGGCATCGGATCGGGTGCACAACGACAGGAGCATCGATGATACCCGCTCTGCCGGCGGCTGCCTCCTGCGGGAAGCGCCGCGGCAGACGAGAGACGAGTCCACGACCCGGACGGTCGATGAACCCGGCGCGGCGTTTCGGCCGCGCGGCAGACGTATCAGTCTTCCTTGTCCTTGGTCACCTCGCCGGTGCGGCCGTCGATCTTGAACTCGTACTTCTTGCCATCCTGCTTCATGCCCTCGCCTTCCCAGCCGTCGCCATCGGCTTCGATGCCGTGCAGCTCGGTGTAGCCGGCGGCCTTGGCCTTTTCCACGGCCTGCTCGAGGGTGATCCAGTCGGCGCCGGGCTTGTCGGCGGCGAAGGCGGCACCGGAACCCAGGATGGCAACAGCGAACGCGGCGGTCAGTGTCTTGTTGTACATCTCGTTTTTCCTTCTGCGAACGGGATCGTATCGGGCCTTTGGTGCTGGCCCCTGCCTGAAATACGAGCCCAACGGCGGCCGCTAAGTTCAACCGCCGCGGTGTGCATTCGCCGGCTCGTTGTCGATTCCGGCAGGTGCCAGACGACTCCTTCACAGGGGCATCGCTGCGCGACGCGGGCCCTGCCACCGATCCATGCACGGAGGTTTTTGCCATGACAACGCACAAGGTCGTATCCGACCAGGACTGGCTCGCCGCCCACAGCGCTCATCTGCGCGAGGAGAAGCAGCTCACCCGCCAACGCGACGCACTCTTCGAGAAGCGCCGACAATTGCCCTGGCGGCGCATCGGCCAGGATTACCGCTTTCACGACGCTGGCGGCACGGTTCGCCTGAGCGAGCTGTTCGAGGGCCGCAGCCAGCTGGTGATCAAGCACTTCATGTTCGGCCCGGACTGGAGCGAGGGTTGCGTGGGCTGCTCCTTCGAGGCCGATCACATCGGCGGCGCGCTGCTGCACCTGCTGCATCATGACGTCAGCTTCGCCGCCATCTCCCGCGCGCCATTCGAGCGGCTGGAGGCGTTCCGCCGTCGTATGGGCTGGCAGTTCCGCTGGCTGTCGTCGGCCGGCAACTCGTTCAACCGCGACTTTCACGTCTCCTTCGATGACGAGGACATCGTCGAGGGCAAGGTTTTCTACAACTATGCCTGGCAGCCCTTCGTCTGCGAGGAGCTGTCGGGTTTCAGCGTCTTCTACCGGGACACACAGGGCGAGATCTTCCACACCTTTTCGGCCTTTGGTCGCGGCGCCGAAGAGCTGCTCGGCACCTACGTGCTGCTGGACATGACGCCGAACGGCCGCAACGAGACCGGTCCGCGACACGACCTTACCGACTGGGTCCGTCTGCATGACCGCTACGACAGCGATGATCGCGTCGCCGCTGACGGGCGAACGGAGCCGGCCGCCGGCTGCTGCCACGAGCAGATGCGGCGCTGAGCTAACGTCGCCGGATGCTGACGATCTGCGGGTCCATCTCGCCGTCGGTGAAGCGAAACTCCACCGCATCGCCCACGCCCAGCCCCTGCAGCTGAGCGGCGCTGGCCTTGAACGGCATCACCATCGCCGGCCACTTCAGCTCCGGTATCGCCTCGTGGGCGATGGTGACGCTGCCCTGGTGTCGGTCCAGCTCGCGGATCACACCCTGGGCCTGGTGAGTGGTGGCGGCTTCCAGACCGTCACCGGGCAGAACATCGTCCACCGCTGGCGCAGCCGTGGAGGGCTTGAGCAGGTCTTCTGCCAAGGCGTGGCCGCTGCTCAGCCAGAGCGCAGCCAACAGCGAGAACGACAGAGGTTTCATGGCGCTATCCGTCATCTGATGAACCACTGCAAGCGTAGTCGCCGGGGCGCTCGGCGCCCTCGCTCGAATGGTGCATTCGTAGCCGGCGGGCGACATTCAGTTTCGTGTAAGCCAGCCCTCGTAACCTGTGAATCGTCGAAACCAACCACAGGAATCAACACCATGAAAACACTGACTACCCTGCTGACCGCCGCCACCCTCGCCCTTGGTGCCAACCTGGCGCTGGCCAAGGACATCGGCCCGGATGAAGCCCTGCGCCTGCGTGACGCCGGTACCATCCAGTCGTTCGAGAAGCTCAACGAAGCGGCCCTGGCCAAGCACCCCGGCGCCACCATCGAGGAGTCCGAACTGGAAGAAGAGTACGGCCGCTACGTCTATCAGCTTGAACTGCGCGACGACAAAGGTGTGCAATGGGATCTGGAGCTCGACGCCAAGACCGGCGAAGTGCTGAAGGATCAACAGGATGACTAAAGGCCACCCATGCGTGCCCCTCTTCTTGTAACGCTGCCACTGGTTCTGCTGCTCGCCGCCACCCCGGCGGTGAGCCGCGACCTGGATCAGGACGAGGCCCTGCGGCTGCGCCGCGAAGGGCTGATCCTGCCGCTGGAGACGCTGATCCAGCGGGCAATGGAACGCTACCCCGGGGCGCGTCTGCTGGAGGCAGAGCTGGAAGAGGAAGATGACCTCTACGTCTATGAAATCGAATTGCTGACCACCCAGGGCGTTGCCCGCGAGCTGGAGTTCGATGCTCGCGATGGCCGCCTGATCAAGGACGAGGAAGACTGATGCGTCTGCTATTGGTCGAAGACAACGTTCCGCTGGCTGACGAATTAGTCGCCAGTCTCAGCCGCCAGGGCTACGCCACCGACTGGCTCACCGATGGCCGCGACGCCGAATACCAGGGCGCGACCGAGCCCTATGACCTGATCATTCTCGACCTCGGATTGCCCGGCAAGCCGGGGCTGGAGGTGCTGCACGCCTGGCGCGCCGCCGGCGTCACCACACCGGTACTGATCCTCACCGCACGCGGCTCCTGGGCCGAGCGCATCGATGGTCTCAAGGCCGGCGCCGACGACTACCTGACCAAACCCTTCCATCCCGAGGAGCTGCTGTTGCGCATCCAGGCGCTGCTGCGCCGTGCCCACGGTCTGGCCAACCAGCCGATGTTGCAGGCCGGAGGCCTGGAGCTGGACGAGTCACGCCAGTGCTGCCGCAAGGACGGCCAGGACATCGAGCTGACCGCTGGCGAGTTCCGCCTGCTGCGCTATTTCATGTTGCATCCGGGCCAGCTGCTGTCGAAAACCCAACTCACCGAACACCTGTACGACGGCGAAACCGAGCGCGATTCCAACGTCATCGAAGTACATGTCAACCGGCTGCGCGGCAAGCTCGGCCGCGAGCTGATCGAAACGCGCCGCGGCCAGGGCTATCGCTTCGGCGGCGCGGCGTGAAGTCGATCCAGCGCAGCCTCGGCCTGGCCCTCATCGCCACCCTGCTGCTGGTGGCGCTGGTGCTCGTGCAGACCAGCCTCTGGCTGTTCGAATCCGGTCTCAGGCGCAGCCTGGAAACCGATCTGCGCGAAGAGACCGAGGGCCTGTTGGTAGCGCTGGTCAAAGGGCCGAACGGCGACCAGCTGGATCTGCAGCGCCTGAACCCGCGCTATCAACGACCGTTTTCCGGACACTACTTCCAGATCGAGCTCCCCGGCCGCACCTGGCGTTCACGCTCGCTGTGGGACGCCACGCCGCAATGGCCGGAGCGCCCGGGCCTGACCGAGGACCTGCTGGATGGCCCGCAGGAGCAACGCCTGCTGGGCTACCGCGCGGAATACCGCCGCGACGGCCAACCGATCATCATCAGCGTGGCGCAGGACTACACACCGGTTCTCGACAGCTTCGCCCGCGTGCGGCTGAGCGGCCTGGGGCTGGTGGGCTTCGCCCTGCTCGCCCTGCTGCTGTTGCAGCGCTACGCCATGGGCCTGGCGCTGCGCCCGCTGGAGCGCGCCCGACAGCAGATCGCCCAGTTGCAGCAGGGCCAGCGCCAGCAGCTGGACCAGCAGGCGCCGGTGGAACTGCAACCGCTGGTGGAGCAGATCAACCACCTGCTCAGCCATACCGAGGAAACCCTGCAACGCTCACGGCATGCACTGGGCAACCTTGGTCATGCGCTGAAGACGCCGCTGGCGGTACTCGGCAGCCTGGTACAACGCGAAGAACTGGCCGCCCACCCCGAGTTGCGGGCCAGCCTGCTGGAACAGCTGGAGCAGATCCAGCAGCGCGTGAGCCGCGAGCTGGGTCGCGCACGACTGTCGGTGGATGTGCTGCCCGGTGCCCATTTCGATTGCGATGCCGAACTGCCGGCGCTGTTCGACACCCTGGCGATGATTCACCGCGCCGACCTCGAGCTGCGCTGGCACGCCCCGGCTGGCTGCCGTGTGCCGCGTGACCGCGAAGACATGCTCGAGCTGCTGGGCAACCTGCTGGACAACGCCTGCAAATGGGCGCGCAGCCGCGTCGAGCTGACCATCGAGCAGACGCGCGACGGCTTCGTGCTGCTGGTGGACGACGACGGGCCGGGAATTCCCGCGGCACAGCGCGAGCAGGTCATCAACCGCGGCGTGCGGCTGGACGAACGCGCAGAAGGGCACGGCCTGGGGCTGGGAATCGTCAGCGACATCCTGACGGCGTGGCGTGGAGCGTGGAGCCTGGAGGAAAGTCCGCTGGGTGGGCTGCGCGTGCGTATCGCACTGCCCGCGGTGCGCTGAGCGGGGGTTACTGCGGGCGGGCCAGTTCGTTACGCATGTCTTCGAGAATGGTCTCCACCAACAGCGTGTTCTGTACCTGATGCCCGGCGACGATACGCGTGGCGTGGGTGCCATTGATCGGGTAACCGACGTGAACCTCCAGACGGCCGTCCGCCTTTGGTTCGACACGGGTGCGGTATTGCGAAGTGAAGGTTTCGGCCAGATGACGGGACAAAGTCTTCATGGAGCATCTCTACAGTGAGCCTGACACAAAGACCATGTTCAGGGGTCGGAGATTCCAGCCGTCCATCGGGAAGCGCTCAGCCTTCACCAAACGGTAACCCGTTCACCCTTTTCGCTCGCCGTCGGCGTACGCCAGCCAGGCCAGTAACGCCATCGCGACAAAGGCCACGCCGGACCACGTGAGTGCAGCGATCAGCAGATTCATGTCGGTCACCTCGCCGAGTTGAAACACACCCTGAATATATGTAGCGTTGCACGACACGTCGACCTGCTCGACATAGGCATGTAAACCTTTGGTACAGGTGCAACAGCGATGAAAAGGAAGCAATCGATCAGTCAGATACGCTGGGATCTGGCACTGCGCTACCGGCTGATCGAGACCATCGCCTGGTGGGAAGGCCGCCTGACCACGGGCCACCTGATGCAGAGCTTCGGCATCAGCCGCCAGCAGGCCTCGAAGGACATCAACACCTACCTCAACGAACATGCGCCCAAAAACCTGACATATGACCGTCACCTGAAAGGCTACAAGCCGAGCAAGGCCTTCCAGCCACTGTTCATCGACGGCAGCGCCAGCGCCTACCTGCACCTGCTCGACCAGAACCGCGTGCGCGCTCCGCACATCGAAGGCCTGGCGCTGGCCTATGCACATACGGAAGTGCTGCAGGTGCCGGACCGCAGCATCCGCCCCGAGGTGCTGCGCCCGATCCTGCAGGCTTGCCGCGAGGGGCTGCGCCTGGAGAGCGAGTACGTCTCGCTGGCCAACCCGGAGATGGAGATTCGCGTGATGGCGCCGCACACGCTGGTCTTCACCGGCATGCGCTGGCATGTGCGGGCCTACTGCGAGAAGAACCGCGCGTACCGCGACTTCGTGCTCAGCCGCTTCCGTGGCGAGCCGGACCTGATGGACGAAAGCGAACACACCCGCGAGCAGGACGAGGCTTGGAACACGCCAGTGACGGTGCTGATCGAGCCGGATGCGCGCCTGAGCCCGGCACAGAAGGCAATCATCGAGGTGGACTACGGCATGCTCGACGGTCAACTGCCGGTGGAGACCCGTGGCGCACTGGTGCAGTACGTGCTGCAGCGCTTCGGCATCGACCCGAACACCGTGCAGGCCAATGCGGCGGCGCAGCAGCTGCAGGTGGGGAATCTGCAGGCGTTGAAGGGGTGGTTGTACTCGTGAGGGCTTGTGAGGGTGGTCGTGACCGTGAAGGACCGCTGCCTCCATGTGGGAGCGGTCTTGACCGCGAAGGGCGTCGGCACGGATTTCGGTATGTGAGCGCCGCGCTTTTCTTGGCATTTAGCTCAGGTTTCGCCCTGCTGGGCGACTTACTTTTTTCAGTCGCGAAAAAAGTAAGCAAAAACGCTTGCCCCCGCATCCGGCCCGTCGCTTCGCTACGGGTTCGCTCGCTACGCCGCCGCTCCGAGGGCCGCCGTACAAGGGCCCTCCATGGCCCTTTACGGCTCTCGCGGCATCCATGCCGCTCGCCCCTCTCCACGACGGCTCCGCTCACCCTCCTGAAGGGGCGACTGGTGCCGCCTGCTCGTTCGTGCAAGAAACATCATGCTGGGACTACCGCCGGAGACTTACAGACAGCTCTGCCCCCATGTCTCGCCGGTGATGTAGGGTGGAAAACTGCGCAGCATTTTCCACCGCAGGCTTCAAGCAAGTTTTTGCCGGGCCAGCGCGGCTTAATTTGCAAACCAGTGGACAGGCTTCGCGTTACCCACGCTACGGACCCGTTTAGAAACTTCCAGTCGGCTCGGACTCCAGCCCCCGTCAGAAGGCCGAGTGGAGGTGCTGCGCAGGGGGACGCGAGGCATGGACGCCGAGCGAGGAGCGAAGGGACAGGGACGTCCCTTCGCGACGGCCCCCGGAGCAGCGCCGGAGGGAGGGAGTTTTGTGTAGCAAACCGGGGGCGCCTAGCCCGGATGTCGGGGTGGCCTTCTTTTTGGTTACTTTCTCTTGGCGAGACAAGAGAAAGTGACGCGCCGTGCAAGGCGCGACCTGTAGTTCCGGCCGAGGAAAGCGCTGCGACGTTCGCAGGCATAGGCGCCCAACAAGGTGGAAAACGCTGCGCGGTTTTCCACCCTACGGAAAGCGCCACACCCAGACACCGGGCATTGCGCTCCGCCCCACCAAAATCTCCAAACAAATTGCGTCCCGTCCCAACGTCACGGCGCGCCCACCTTCGCTCAACGAGAGCCCAAAGCCCATGCGCCTGATCCACACCTCCGACTGGCACCTCGGCCAGACCCTCCACGGGCAGGACCGCGACCACGAACACGCGCAGTTCCTCGCCTGGCTGCTCGACCAGCTGGTAGCCCACCGCGCCGACGCCCTGTTGATCGCCGGCGACGTGTTCGACACGGTCAACCCGCCACTCAAGGCCCAGGAGCGCCTCTACGACTTCATCGTCCGCGCCCACGAAAAGCTCCCGCAGCTGGACATCGTGATGATCGCCGGCAACCACGACTCGGGCGGGCGCATCGAGCTGCCGGCGCCGCTGATGAGGCGCCTCAATGCCCATGCCGTCGGCCGCATCAGCTGGGTCGCCGAGGGCCAGCTGGACCACCAGCGGCTGCTGGTGCCGCTGCACGACGCCGCTGGCAACACCGCCGCCTGGTGCCTCACCCTGCCCTTCCTGCGCCCGGCCGAGGTCACCGGAATGACGCTGGGCGACGACTACATGGCCGGCATTCGCCAGGTGCATGAACGCCTCATCGCCGCCGCCGAGGCCGTGCGCCAGCCCGGCCAGGCGCTGGTTGCCATGAGCCATGCGCACATGGCCGGCGGCGCGGTGTCGGAGGAGTCCGAGCGCAATATCGTCATCGGCAATGCCGAGGCCCTGCCGGCCAGCCTGTTTCCCGAGTCCGTCGCCTACGTCGCCCTCGGCCACCTGCACAAGCCGCAGCAGGTCGCCGGGCAGGCGCGCATCCGCTACAGCGGCTCGCCACTGCCGCTGTCCTTCGCCGAGGTCAATTACCCGCATCAGGTGCTGCTGGTCGAACTCGACGGCGAGCAGCTGGCGCAGGTCGAAAGCCTGCCGGTGCCGCGTGCGGTGGAGATGATCCGCATCGGCCGCGCTCCGCTGGCCGAGGTGATCGCCGCGCTGGAGGCGCTGCCGCCCACCGGCCTGTTCGACGAACATCTGCCCTGGCTGGAGGTACGCGTGCTGCTCGACGAACCGCTGCCGGACCTGCGCCAGCGCATCGAAACCGCGATAACCGGCAAGACCTGCCGACTGGTGCGCATCGCCAGCGAATACGCCGGCAAACGCGGCGAGACGGAATCGGACGTGCTGCTCGGCCTCGACCAGATCACCCCGCAGGAACTGTTCGCCCGCGCATGGGAGGCCGAGTATGGCAACCCGGCGGATGAACAGGCGCTGGACGATTTCGCCGCGCTGCTGCAACGGGTCGAGTTCGCCCATACGGAGGATGACCGATGAGAATCCTCGCCATCCGCCTGAAGAACCTGGCGTCGCTGGCCGGTGAGCAGGTCATCGACTTCACCGCGGAACCCCTGGCCAGCGCCGGGTTGTTCGCCATCACCGGCCCTACCGGCGCCGGCAAGAGCACCATTCTCGACGCCCTGTGCCTGGCGCTGTTCGGCAGCACGCCGCGGCTCGACAGCGTTTCGCCGCTGAACAAGGTGCCCGAGGTAGATGCCGAGATCGGCGGTGGCGACGAGCGCAACCTGCTGCGCCGCGGCTGCGGCAGCGGTTACGCCGAGGTCGATTTCGTCGGCGTCGACGGCCACCGCTACCGCGCACGCTGGGAGGTCAAGCGCGCCCGCGAGAAGATCGACGGCCGCCTGCAGGCCAGCAGCCAGAGCCTTACGGATCTCGACAGCGGCACGCTCCTGGCCAGCGGCAAGAAACGCGAATTCAAGGAATTGCTTGAAGCCCGCCTTGGGCTGACCCTGGCCCAGTTCACCCGCGCCGTGCTGCTGGCGCAGAGCGAATTTTCCGCCTTCCTCAAGGCCGACGACAACGAGCGCGGCACCCTCCTGGAAAAGCTCACCGATACCGGCCTCTACAGCCGCCTCGGCCAGGCCGCCTTCGAGGCCGCCAAGGAGGCGAAGGAAGGCCTCGCCCGTCTGGAGCAGCAGGCCGGCGGCCTGCAACCACTGGAGCCCGAGCAGCGCGAGGTTCTGAAGAACGAACATCAGGCTCAGCTCGACGAACTGAAAGCGCTGCAGCAGCAGCTCAAGGCGCTGGAAGCGCAGCGGCAATGGCTCAGCGAACTGCAGCGCCTGGAAAACGAGCGAGAAGCGGCATGCCAGCAACTGCAGGATGCCGAAGACGAGCGCGAAAACCTCGCCGAGGCCCGGCGCATCCTCGACCTGTTCGAGCAACTGGCGCCGCAACGCCATCGTTTCCTGCGACTGCAGGATCTCGGCCCGCTGCTGGACAAGGCCGCCGACAGCCTGGCGCGCCTGCAGCATGAGGAACAGGCCGTGCAGCAGCGCCTGGCCGAGCTGCAGAGCCAATGCAGCGCCGCCAGCGAGCAACTGCGTTCGGCCGAACAGGCGCGCCAGGACGCCGAGCCGCGGCTCGTCCAGGCGCGCCGTGAAGAAGAACGCCTGCAGCATTTGAACGCCGACCTTGCCGCGATCCGCGAAGAAAGCGTCCAGGCCGATGCCGCGGCCAGCGCCGGCGAGGCAACGCTCAAACAGCTCGAGCAGCAGCAACAGCGCACCGCCGAACAGCTCGCGGCGCTGGCACAGCCACTCGAAATGAGTGCAGCCCTGCAACCACTCTGTGCGGCATGGGACGGTTACCGTCCGCGTCTGCAACAGGCCGTCCAGCTGGCGGCACGTCTGCAGCAAGGCCAGCGCGAGCTCCCCGCGCTGGAAGCGCAGGCCCAGGCCGCCGAAACCCAGCAGAATGTGGCCCGCGAGGCGCTGGACGACCTGCAACGCGAGCGTGACAGCGATGTCGGGCTGGCCGAACAGCTGGCCCAGCTGCATCGACAGCTCGACGACTGGCGCCAGGCCGAGCGCGAAACCGAGGCCCTGCGCGAGCTCTGGTCGCAGCAGCGTGCGCTCGAAGCCAGCCGGCGCGAACTGGCCGACGCCGCCACCGACCAGCAGGCCGAACTGGACAGCCTGGTACCGCTGGGCAAACAGGCTCGCATCGATCGAGATGCGGCCGAGCAGGCGCTCACGGTCACCCTTGCCGTGCTCGAGCGCCAGCGTCTGGCGCGCAGCGAGAATGTCGAGGCGTTGCGCGCGGCACTGGTGCCCGGCGAGCCCTGCCCGGTCTGCGGCAGCCACGAGCATCCCTGGCAACAGACCGATGCACTGGTCGCCAGCCTTGCTCGGCACGATGACAGCGAGGCCGAGCGCGCGCGTCAGGCATTACAGCAACAGGACCAGCGCCTGCAGGAGCTGCGCGATCGCCATGTCGCGCTTAGCACACAGTTGCGCCAGACCCAGCAGCGCCAGAGCGAAGTCGACGCGCAGCTGCAGGCCCTGGCGCCGCGCCTGCTCGCTCTGCCCGCGCACGCACGATTGCTTGAGCAGCCTGAAGCCGAGCGTTCGCAATGGTTGGAAACGCAGCTGACGGCACTCAAAGGCCAGATCACCAGCGCCAGCCAGCGTCAGCAGCAATTGCTCGCCCTGCAACAGCGCAGCGAAACCCTCCAGCAGGCCTGGCAGGCCGCGCGCGAGGCCTGTGTCGAGGCGACTCAACGGCTCGCGCGCCAGCGCGATGCCTTGGCCCGCGACAGCCAACAACTCGACGAGGAGCTGGCGGCCTTCGCCGAACTGCTGCCCGTCGAGCAACTGCAGCGCTGGCGCGAAGACCCGGCGCAGACCTTTATGCAGCTGGACGCCAGCATCGCCACGCGGCTGCAGCAGCTGCAGGCGCAGTCCGAGCTGAGCGAGGAGCTGCGCCAGGGCGAACAGCGCCGCAGCGACGAACAGTTGCAACAGCACCATCGTCAGGAGAAACAGGCAGGCTGCAGCGTGCGACTGGCTGAGCGCGAAAAGCTTCTGCTCGCCTGCCAGCAGGCGCTGCGGACCAGCCTTGGCGAGCAAAGCAGCGCCAGCGCCTGGCAACATCAGCTGGACGCGGCCATCCAGACTGCGCGGCAAACCCAGGCCGGGATCGATCAGCAGCTCAACGAGAGCAAACTTGGCCTGACACGCCTGCACAGCGAGCAACAGAACTGCCGCCAGCGCCACGCCGAATTGCAGCAGGAACGCGACGCGCTGAACGCGGAACTGGGCGCCTGGCGCGCCGCCCATCCGGCGCTGGACGACACCATCCTCGCCCAGCTGCTGCAGATGGACGACGCGCTGCTGGCCGAGGCGCGCCAGCGCCTGCAGCAGAACGCCGAAACCCTGACCCGCTGCCGCGAACGGCTGGATGGCTGCCTTAATCGTCTGAACATGCACAAACAGCAGCAGGCCGAAACGCCGGACATCGAACGGCTGCAGCAGCGCCATGCCGAGCAACTGCAGCAATGCGAGCAGGCGGACCAGCGCTGCGCGGAAACCCGTGCTCAGCTGCTCGACGACGACAAGCGCCGCCGCCAGAGCCAGGCGTTGCTGGCACAGATCGGCGAGGCGCGCGCCGAAATGCAGCGCTGGGGGCGCATCGCCGCGCTGATCGGCTCGAGCGACGGCGGCGCCTTCCGCAAGATCGCCCAAGCCTACAACCTGGATCTTCTGGTGCAGCACGCCAACGTGCAGCTGCGTCAGCTGGCCCGCCGTTATCGGCTCAAGCGCGGCGGAAGTCCGCTGGGCCTGCTGGTGATGGATACCGAGATGGGCGACGAGCTGCGCTCGGTGCATTCGCTGTCCGGCGGCGAGACCTTCCTCGTCTCGCTGGCCCTGGCACTGGGCCTGGCCTCGATGGCGTCGAGCAAGCTCAGGATCGAATCGCTGTTCATCGACGAGGGCTTCGGCAGCCTCGATCCCGAGTCGCTGCAGATCGCCATGGACGCGCTGGATTCGCTGCAGGCCCAGGGCCGCAAGGTGGCAGTGATCAGCCACGTGGCCGAGATGCACGAACGCATCCCGGTGCAGATTCAGGTGCAGCGCCAGGGCAACGGGCAAAGCGGGCTGAAGATCGTCGGCGGGCTGTCCTAGCGGTCGCCGGGCTGGCAGACCTTGCGGCCATTGGTCCGCTTGTGTTTCGCCAGCATCGGCCGTAAGGTTCGCGCGTTTTCTTATCCGCCCAGGTGTGCGCGACCAAAAGGTCCGCATTAAACGGGAAGCCGGTGCGCTCGAAGAGCAAGGCCGGCGCTGCCCCCGCAACGGTAATCGACCGCGATCCTCAGGGATCGCCGTCCGCTCGACAGCCACTGTGTTCCGACATGGGAAGGTGAGCGTGATGCGTGTCGAAAGCCCGGAGACCGGCCTGACGGATTCGACTGGTGTTGCGGAGGGCAGCACCGTCAAGCGCTGCTGCCCGTCATCCTCGCGCTTGTTCCTGCCCTCCTCAAAAGTCTGCGATCTTTTGAGGATTTCTTACCGATGAAATTGTCCCGTTTGGCCCTGGCCATCGCCCTGACGCCCGGCCTGGCGCTCGCCCAGACATCGCCCCGCGAGGACGCACTGAAGCTGTCCGATACTCTGATCACGGCCAACCGTGACGTGCAGCAGCGCAGCGAAAGCAGTGCTGCCAGCACGGTGTTCACCCGCGAGGATATCGACCGGCTACAGCCCTCCAGCGTGAGCGAACTGCTCAACCGTGTACCCGGTGTGCAAGTCATTCAGAATGGCGGGCGCGGCACCAGCAGCAGCCTTTTCATACGTGGCACGAGCAGCGCCCAAAGCCTGGTGCTGGTGGATGGCCAACGGATCGGATCAGCTTCCGCTGGTGGCTCGCCACTGGAGTACCTGAACGTCGAACAGATCGAGCGTATCGAAGTGCTGCGCGGTCCACGCTCGGCGGTCTATGGCGCCGACGCCATTGGCGGGGTCGTTCAGATTTTCACGCGTCGCGCCAGTGGCGAAGGACTCAATCCCCGCCTGCGTCTGGGTTACGGCAGCCGCAATACCTGGGAGCGCAGCCTGGGGCTTTCCGGCGGCAACGAAAGCACCCGTTTCAGCCTCAGCGCCAGCGCCGACGACACCCGTGGTATCAACCATACGGACAGCCGTGTGCGTCCCGACAGTGACCACGACGCCTACCGCAACAATGCCTTCTCGCTGAACCTCAACCATCGCTTCAACGAGCGCCTGGAAGGTGGTTTCAGCGTGCTGGACCAACGTGGCGAAAGCGAATTCGATTACGGTAGCTACGGCGCTTATCCCTACTCGGACTTTCAGCTGAGCAGCTATTCGGGTTTTCTCAGCGCCAATATCAACGAACGCTGGACGTCCCGCGTGGAACTGGGTCATAGCGAAAACCGTTATATCGAGCGTGCGGATGACGTCAGCCTGAGCGGCCCGTTCAGCACTTATCGCGATTCGGCCAGTTGGCTGAACACACTGGCCCTGGGCAGCGGCCAGAGCCTGTTGCTCGGCTTCGACTGGCATATGGACTCGCTCAATAGCGACACTCAATACGATGAAGACGAGCGCTGGAATCAGGCGCTGTTCGTCCAACACAGCTGGCAGGGTGAAGTTTTTTCGACCGAGCTCGGCCTGCGTCATGACAAGAACGAACAGTTCGGCAGCGAGAACACCTTCAATGGTGCACTGACTTATCACCTCGATGCCGATAACGACTTGATCCTGTCCTATGCGGAAGGTTTCCGTGCACCGACGTTCAACAATCTGTACTGGCCAGACTTCTGTGATCCTTCCTTCGGCTGCTCCAGTTCGTCCAACCCGAACCTAAAGCCTGAAAGCTCTAAAACCTACGAACTGCAATGGCGTAGCCAACTGGCAGAGAAGACACTTCTGCAAGCCTCGCTGTACCGCACCGACATTGAAGACGCCATCGTCTTCGTCGACATTCCGCGCAACGTACAGAAAGCACGCATAAATGGCTTCGAGGCCTCGTTGCAGCAAGAGCTGTTTGGCTGGCAGGGCAGCGCCGCCCTGAGCATCATCGATCCGCGCGATCGCGACAGCGGCCACACCCTGCCCCGTCGCGCCAAGCGCACCCTCAGCCTGGATCTCGATCGCCAACTCGGTGACATCGGTATCGGCGCCACCTGGCAGGCATTCAGCCGCAGCTACGACACACTCGCCAACACTGAGGAACTGCCTGGTTATGGCCTGCTGAGCCTGCGCAGCAGCTGGCAGGCAACCCCGGAAATCACCCTGGGACTCAAAGTCGACAACGTTCTGGACAAGGAGTACACCCGAGCCATCCACTGGACTGGCGCCGAGTACATGGGTGAAGGCCGCACCGCCCTAGTCTCCGTCACCTGGACTCCCTCGCTGTAATCGCTACCGACGCGCCCGCTCAGGGCGCTGCCGCCATCACCTGGCAGAGCTTCCGGATCGCCCCCAGCATCTGGAAGCTCGGTCGCTCCAGGCCCTTGTCCGGCACTTCCAGCAATCGCCCGTTGCGCACGGCATCGAGCTGTGGCCAGGCCTGCCACTCGTCCAGCTGCGCCCCGCTGCCGGCCAGGATGACTTCCGGGTCGCGGGCGAGCACCGCTTCGATGCTCACCTGCGGGGCGGCCAGGGTCAGGTCGGCGAAAATGTTTTGCCCACCACACACCTCGATGGCTTCGCTGATGATCTGTTGCCCGCCGAGGGTATACAGCGGGCGGTTCCAGATCTGGTAGAACACCCGCAGCGGCCGTTCACGGGCGTAGGCTGTGCGCAGCTCGGCAAGGCCGGCGCGAAACGCCTCGGCCAGGCGCTCGCCCTGCTCCGTGCGGTCGACCGCCTGGCCGATCACCTTGAATTGCTCGGCCAGCCCGTCGAGGCGAGTCTGCGCCACCACCAGCACGGGAATACCGAACTGCCGCAGCTGCTCGCGCTGGCTGCGCGGCACGCTGTCCGGCCAGAGCAGGACCAGATCGGGGCGCAGGCTGAGCAAGGTCTCCATCTCCACCTGTCCATAACGCCCCACCGACGGTACCTGAGCCAGGGCAGCGGGACGTTCGCCGCCGTCCAGCACACCGGCCAGGCGGTCTACGGCATCGAGTTCCAGCATGATTTCGCTGAGCGAGGGCGCCAGGCTTACGACCCGCTGCGCGGCAACCGCAGGCAACGTAGCCAGCAGTGCCAGGGCGGCCAGCAGCAGGAGACGCATCAGTGCAGCTGCCGCGGAATACGGTAGAGCACCAGCAGCACCAGGCTGCCGAATACCAGCAACAGGCGGGCGACCGGCTCCATGCCCAGCAGAGCCCCGGCGGCCGCGAACCAGGCCGGCAGCGACGCGATCAACAGGCCGCGTCGGCGAACGCGGCGCAAACGCGCCCAGGCTTCCGCCTCGGCAGGACTGTCCAGCGCCTGCTCGGTGGCGATCAGTGCGTGTTTGAAGGCGGTGAAGGCCCGCAGGCTGAAGAACAGCGAAACCATGCCAGCAGCGAAGAGCGGTAGCCCCCAATCGGCAACCACCACCGATGCGCGCCCGAGCACCAACACAGGCACCACCATCAGCAGCGTATGCAGCCAGCCGTCACGCGCAAGCTGGCGGCGGGCGGCGACGCGGCTCACGACTGTTCGGCTTCGCCCTGGTGGATCTCGCCGAGCATATGACCGAGCTTGCCGGCCTTGGTCGCGAGGTACTTGCGGTTGTGCGGGTTGTGTGCGATCTGCAGCGGTTTGCGCTCGGCCACGCGGATGCCGAAGCCCTGCAGCGCCTTGACCTTGCGCGGGTTGTTGGTCATCAGTTTGATTTCACCGATGCCCAGATGCTCGAGCATCGGCAGGCAGATACCGTAGTCGCGCATGTCCGGGGCGAAGCCCAGGCGCTCGTTGGCCTCAACGGTATCGGCGCCGGCATCCTGCAGCTCGTAGGCGCGGATCTTGTTCAGCAGGCCAATACCACGGCCTTCCTGGCGCAGATAAAGCAGTACGCCGCGGCCTTCGTCGGCTATCGCGCGCAGCGCCGCTTCCAGCTGAAAGCCGCAGTCACAGCGCAGGCTGAACAGCGCATCGCCGGTCAGGCATTCGGAATGCAGACGCCCCAGCACCGGCTTGCCATCGGCCACATCGCCGAGGGTCAGCGCGACATGTTCCTTGCCAGTGTCCTGGTCGAGAAAACCATGCATGGTGAACACGCCGAACGGCGTCGGCAGTTGGGAAGCGGCGACGAACACGACAGACACGGGCGGAAATCCCAGGCGGCAGAAAAGCGGACATTGTAACACTAACTGCGGGCGAATCAGGCGCGAGAGTTTCGCCGACGAGCGCGCCGATACTGCCGTCCAGACCGGCAACCCGGTCGGCGCTCAGGACGTCTT
Organism: Stutzerimonas sp. Brlt_14; assembly: GCF_051948915.1. Classification (NCBI taxonomy): domain Bacteria; kingdom Pseudomonadati; phylum Pseudomonadota; class Gammaproteobacteria; order Pseudomonadales; family Pseudomonadaceae; genus Stutzerimonas; species Stutzerimonas sp. Brlt_14. Next base: position 63,893 of record NZ_JAYJLM010000009.1, on the reverse strand, counting down.
CGACTCCAGCACCAGCACGCCCTGCTCCTCGCGCCAGCTGACGCGACCGAGAAAGCTCATGCCGAGCAGCGCGTCGGTGGGCGAACCGCCCTCGACGACGACGGCCTCGACGCCGAGCACTTCGATCGCCCCGACCTTGACGCTGTTCAAGTGCACGCGCCAGGCCTTGGCCGTGCCGCTGGCGGTGCTCACCACCATCGCCCGACCGTTGACGCGGTAGTCGATGCCCAGCCGGCGGGCTTGGTGCTCGTTGATCGCCACCGAGGTGGCGCCGGTGTCGACGAGAAACTGGATCGGCTGGCCATTGATCGCACCGGCGATCCAGTAATGGCCGCCGGTACCCTTGGCCACGCTCAGCTGGGTCTTGCTCGGCGCCGCGTAGGCACCGCTGTATTCGCGGCTCAGGTTGTAGTGCCGCTCGACGCCGTCGACCCTCAGCACCGCACCGTTGGCGTCGGCACTGACCACCTGGACGCCACCCGGCCCGGTCTGCCCGACCCTGACCAGCTTGCGCTGGCCGTCGACATTGACCACCGCCGCGCCGGGAAACAGCCCGACCACCTGCACCATTGAGGCGGCCTGTGTCAGCGCGGGCAGCAGCAACAGGCCGGCGAACAGAACGGGGATGCTACGCATGGCTATTCCTTCCTCGAAACCTGGCCGCCCGGACCGGAGCCGCCGATCATCCACCAACCGTCAGCGGCCTGCAGCGACCGGACGCACAATCAAACCAACAGCGCCACCAGTCCCTGCATGACCGCCCAGGCGGCGACCCCGGCAAGGATATCGTCGAGCATGATGCCCACTCCGCCATGAATATGCCGATCCACCCAGCTGATCGGCCACGGCTTGGCGATGTCCATCACGCGAAACACCACGAAGCCGAGCAGCAGCCAGTACCAGCCCTCCGGCACCAGCCAGAAGGTGATCCAGATACCCACGAATTCGTCCCAGACGATGCCTTCGTGGTCGTGCACGCCGAGCTCGCGCGCCACCTTGCCGCACAACCAGACGCCGAACAGCATGGTCAGGCCGAGCATCAGCAGATAGCCCCAGCCTGGCAGCAACTGCCACAGCGGCACAAACGGCAGCGCGACCAGCGAACCCCAGGTGCCCGGCGCCTTGGGCATCAACCCGGACCCGAAGCCGAACGCCAGGTTGTGCCAAGGGTTGGACCAGACCAGGGTTTGCGGCTTGGCCGCGACCGGTGAGGTATCAGTCAAAACAGCGTTCCTTATCGAGTCGGAGGCAAGCGGCTGCTCTCGCAGCGGCGCTTACGCATTGAAATGGTTGTAGCCGCGCTCGGAGACGGGCACTTCGTTGCCCGCTGCATCGATCAGCTGAACACCCTGCCCCGCCATCACCCGGCCGATGACCTGCACCGGCCAGCCGGCAGCCTGCAGCGGCGCCAGCTCGGCAGGCGGCAGGGTGAAGGCCAGCAGGTAGTCGTCGCCGCCAGCCAGCGCGCAACGCAGCGCTTCGGCGTCGCCGGCGAAACGGCGCAGCGGCTCGGACAACGGCAGCCGATCACGCTCGATCTGCAGCGCGACGCCTGATGCCTTGGCAATATGCCCGCAGTCAGCCAGCAGGCCGTCGGAGATATCCAGCGCCGCCGTGGCCTTGCCTCGTAGCACCTCGCCCAGGGCCAGCTGCGGCTGCGGCGACCAGTAACGCGCCAGCAGGTGTTCGGCGACATCCGCATCGGCTTCGACCTGCCGCAACACCAGCGGCAACGCGCCGGCTGCCTCGCCCAGCACGCCGCCGACGCAGAGCAGATCGCCGACCTGCGCGCCGGACCGAACCAGTGCCTGCCCGGACGGCACGCGGCCGAACACGGTGACGGTCAGGCTCAGCGGGCCACGGGTGGTATCGCCGCCAATCAGACGCAGGCTGCAGTCGAGCGCCATGGCATCCAGTCCGCGGGCGAACTCGGCGAGCCAGAGCGGATCGCCGCTCGGCAGGCTCAGGGCAAGGGTGAAGCCGATGGGTGTGGCAGCCATGCCGGCCAGGTCGCTGGCGGCGACGGCCAGGGCGCGCTGGCCGAGCAGGAACGGATCGCAGGGATCGGGGAAATGCACGCCGGCGACCAGGGTGTCGGTGGACACGGCCAGCTGTTCACCGGAGGGAATCTGCAGCAGGGCGCAATCATCGCCGATGCCGAGAACGACTTCGCCGCCGGCCCTGGCGCAAGCGGCGGCGGCGAAGTAGTGACGGATCAGCTCGAACTCACCCAGCAAGGCGAGCGGCCCTCAACGCTTGTGGTTGCGCACTTCGGCGCTGCGCAGCGAGGGGGCCAGCTTGTCCAGCACACCGTTGACGAACTTGTGTCCGTCGGTGGCGCCGTAGACCTTGGCCAGCTCGATGCCTTCGTTGATGACCACGCGGTACGGCACGTCGATGCGCTGCATCAGCTCGTAGGTCGACAGGCGCAGGATGGCCAGCTCCACCGGATCGAGCTCGTCCAGCGGACGGTCGAGATTCGGCGCAATGGCCTGGTCGACCTCGGTCTTCTTGCGCGCCACGCCATTGAGCAGTTCGTGGAAGTAGGCACCGTCAACACCGCTGAAATCGTTGTCGACGCGGAACTGCGCCTCGATCTCGTTGAGGCTCTGACCGGCCATGTGCCACTGATACAACGCCTGCATCGCCAGGCTGCGAGCGACCCGGCGCGTGGCGATCTTGCCCTTGGCCTTGGGCTGCGGTGCGTCCTGGCTATCGTCGTGATTCAGGCTCACTTCGCCTCCAGCTGCGACAGCAGGCTCACCATTTCCAGTGCGGAAAGTGCGGCTTCGGCGCCCTTGTTACCGGCCTTGGTGCCGGAGCGCTCGATAGCCTGTTCGATGGAATCGACGGTCAGCACGCCAAAGGCGACCGGTACGCCGAACTCCATGGAGACCTGGGCCAGGCCCTTGGTGCACTCACCGGCGACGTACTCGAAGTGCGGCGTGCCACCGCGGATGACCGCGCCGAGGGCGACGATGGCGTCGTATTCACCCTGCTGTGCGACCTTCTGGGCGACCAGCGGAATCTCGAAGGCACCCGGTGCGCGGATGATGGTGATGTCGTTTTCGCTGACGCCGTGGCGAACCAGCGCGTCGACCGCGCCGCTGACCAGGCTCTCGACGACGAAGCTGTTGAAGCGGCCTACGACCAGGGCGTATTTGCCCTGCGGGGCGATGAAGGTTCCTTCGATGGTCTTCAGGGGCATGGGTGCTTTCTCATCTCTTTAAAGAACGAAGGCGCCGCGGACTGCGCGGCGCCTCTGATTTATTCGGCCGGGAGGTATTCTACAACTTCCAGATCGAAGCCGGATATCGCGTTGAACTTCATCGGCGCGCTCATCAGGCGCATCTTGCGCACGCCCAGGTCACGCAGGATCTGCGAACCGGCGCCGACGGTGCTGTAGGTGGCCGGGGTCGGCGGCTGCTGACGGGTCAGCTGCGCCAGCAGCTGCGGGCCGGTCAGCGGATTGCCGAGCAGCAGCACCACGCCCTTGCCGGCCTTGGCCACCTCGCTCATCGCAGCGCGCAGGCTCCAGCGCCCCGGCACGGTGACCAGCAGCAGATCACGCAGCGGCTCCATGTTGTGCACGCGCACCAGGGTCGGCTCTTCCGGGGAAATTTCACCGCGGGTCAGTGCCATGTGCACGGTGTCCTCGACGCCATCACGGTAGGTGACCAGGTTGAACTGGCCCAGCTCGGTTTCCAGCGGCTGCTCGGAAACCCGCTGCACGGTACGCTCGTGGATCATGCGGTAGTGGATCAGGTCGGCGATGGTGCCGATCTTCAGCCCGTGCTGCTCGGCGAAGACTTCCAGCTCAGGACGGCGCGCCATGGTGCCGTCGTCGTTCATGATCTCGCAGATCACGCCGCTGGCCTCGAACCCGGCCATGCGCGCCAGGTCACAGGCAGCCTCGGTGTGGCCGGCACGCGCCAGCACGCCGCCCGGTTGCGCCATCAGCGGAAAGATGTGGCCGGGGCTGACGATGTCCTCGGCCTTGGCGTTCTTCGCCACCGCGGCCTGCACGGTACGCGCGCGGTCAGCCGCGGAAATGCCGGTGGTCACCCCTTCGGCGGCCTCGATGGAAACGGTGAACTTGGTGCCGAAGCCCGAGCCGTTGCGCGGCGCCATCAGCGGCAGCTTGAGCAGCTCGCAGCGTTCGCGGGTCATGGGCATGCAGATCAGGCCGCGGGCGAAGCGCGCCATGAAATTGATGTGCTCGGCGGTCACGCACTCGGAGGCGACAATGATGTCGCCCTCGTTCTCGCGATCCTCGTCATCCATGAGGATGACCATCTTGCCGGCGCGGATGTCTTCGATCAGTTCTTCAGCGGTATTGAGCGCCATCGGGCGTCTCCTCAATTCTTCAGGTAGCCGTGCTCGGCGAGAAAACCTTCGGTGAGCCCCGAGGCCTTGGGTTCGGCGGCCTTGTCGCCCATCATCAGGCGCTCCAGGTAACGCGCCAGCAGGTCGACCTCCAGGTTCACCTGCCGCCCGGGGCGGTAGTCGGCCATGATGGTTTCGCCGAGGGTGTGCGGCACGATGGTCAGCTCGAATTCGGCGCCATTGACCGCATTGACCGTGAGGCTGGTGCCGTCCACGGTGATCGACCCCTTCAGCGCAATGTACTTGGCCAGCTCGCGCGGCGCGCGGATGCGGAACTGCACGGCGCGGGCATTATCTTCCCGCGCCACGACCTCGCCGACACCATCGACATGGCCGCTGACCAGATGACCGCCGAGGCGGCTGGTGGGGGTCAGGGCCTTTTCCAGGTTGACCCGGCTGCCGGCCTTGAGATCGATGAAGGCGGTGCGCGCCAGAGTTTCGCGGCTGACGTCGGCCCAGAAGCCGTTACCCGGCAGCTCCACCGCCGTCAGGCAGACGCCGTTGACGGCGATGCTGTCGCCCAGCTTGACGTCGCCCAGATCGAGCTTGCCGGTTTCGACCAGCACGCGGACGTCGCCGCCCTTGGGTGTGAGCGCACGGATGGTGCCGATGGCTTCGATTATTCCGGTGAACATGTGGCCTCCCGTGGAAGGCGGATAAAACGCTGCATACGACGAACTCCTGTTTTTGAAAAACAGGGCGCTACGGATCGATAGGGATGCATGACGGGTGCACGGACGGCGCCCATCGGAATATCCCGCTCTCTCTCATCCGGACTATACCGTCGGCCCCGGAATCACACCGGGTCTGCTGACCTTGCCGAAGCAAGCGCTCGCGGGCTAGACGCGATTGAAAGCTACTGCGCGCAGAGCATGCTGCGTTGTGCTCCTCCTCGAAGTGCTCATTTACCAAGGCCTCGCTGCCCCCAGTAAAGCCCGCCTTCTCGTCGAATCACGCCTTGCCTGCTCAGCGCTCGCTACGCTTTCATCCTTGTAACTGCGCCATTACCGCCGGTGGGGAATCGCACCCCGCCCTGAGAACGTTGGGCCGTTTGCGGCCCGGCAGCGTTTTTAACACAAATAGCGACGCGGGGCAGCCCGTTATCGCCCGGTAGCAGCTATCTGAATGCAAGACGCAGGCTATCGGCGGACACCGCCGACACGGGTTGCCGATCAGTTGGCCGGGCGCGCCACGATCTTCCAGTCGTCGCCCACCGCACGGATGTCGACGATCTTCAACTCGCGCGCCTCGCTCATGCGCTCGAGCGGAAGCTCCAGCAGCGGCCGCGCCGAGGAGCCGAGAAACTTGGCCGCCATGAACAGCTGGTACTCGTCGATCAGGCCGAGGCTGGCGAACGCACCGACCAGCCGCGGTCCGGCCTCGACCAGCACCTCGTTGGCACCACGGGCAGCCAGCTCGCGCAGCAGCGCGGCCAGGTCGACCCGCTCCTGCCCCAGCACCAGCGCCTCGTGACCGGCGCGACGATAGGTCTCCTCGCAGCCGGCGACCACCGTGACGACCAGCGCCGGACCGGCCTGAAAGAACGGCGCATCCAGCGGCACGCGCAGCCGACCATCGACCAGCACCCGCAGCGGCGGGCGCTGCAGCGCCAGCGCAGTGGTTTCCGCATCCAGCCCCAGTTCGGCGCCGCGCACGGTCAGCCGCGCGGCATCCATCAGCACGGTGTCGGCACCGGTCAGCACCACGCTGGAGCGGGCGCGCAGGCGCTGCACCTCGGCACGCGCCGCCGGGCCGGTGATCCACTGGCTCTCGCCGCTGGCCATCGCGGTGCGCCCGTCCAGGCTCATGGCCAGCTTGGCGCGCACGTATGGCAGGCCGCTTTCCATGCGCTTGATAAAGCCCGCATTGAGTTCCCGCGCCTCGCCTTCCAGTACGCCGCTGGCAACTTCGATACCGGCGCTGCGCAGCCGCTCCAGACCGTTCCCGGCGACCTGCGGATTGGGGTCCTGCATGGCCGCCACCACGCGCCCGACCCCCGCCTTGACCAGCGCTTCGGCACAGGGCGGCGTGCGCCCGTAATGGCTGCAGGGTTCGAGGGTGACGTAGGCGGTGGCACCGCGGGCGCGCTCGCCCGCCTGGCGCAGCGCATGGACTTCGGCATGCGGCTCGCCGGCGCGTACGTGCCAGCCCTCACCGACCAGTTCGCCATCGGCGACGATGACGCAACCGACCCGTGGGTTCGGATGGGTCGAATAAAGCCCCTTGCGCGCCAACTGTAGCGCCCGGGCCATCCAGGCGTGATCGGCCGTCATTCGGGCTTGGCCGGCTCGCGGGACAGCCGCTCGATTTCCTCGCGGAACTCGTTGAGGTCCTGGAAGCGGCGGTAGACCGAGGCAAAGCGGATATAGGCGACCTCGTCGAGCTTCTGCAGCTCGGCCATCACCAGCTCGCCGAGCACGCGCGACTTGATCTCGCGCTCGCCGGTGGCGCGCAGCTGATGCTTGATATGGGCGATCGCAGCTTCCAGGCGCTCGACGCTGACCGGGCGTTTTTCCAGCGCACGCTGCATGCCGGCGCGGAGTTTCTGCTCGTCGAACGGCTGGCGACTGCCGTCGGATTTGATCAGTCGCGGCATCACCAGCTCGGCGGTTTCGAAGGTGGTGAAGCGCTCGCCACAGGCCAGGCACTCGCGGCGGCGGCGCACCTGATCGCCCTCGGCGACCAGGCGGGAATCGATGACCTTGGTGTCATGGGCACCGCAGAAGGGACAATGCATGGGGCTGGAATCGGTCGTACGTCGGGACGGCCATGGTAGCGCATCCGACCGGCAAGACAAGGCGACGGCTTTGCTGCTATACAAGCCCGCAATCGCCGTTCAGGAGGCCGTCCGTGCCATCACGTTTTCTCGTTCTGCCCGCCCTGCTGACGCTGCTCGCCGGCTGCGGCAGCCAACCCAGCGAACCACCGACGGCTCCCGTCGAGCTGAGCACCGCACCCCACTCCAAACTGCTCAACGAACTGAGCGGCAGCCTGATCGGCGCACCGGCCGGCAGCGACGTGGAGCTGGCCCTCTTGGAGGTCGATCGACGCGACCAGCCCGACCGCCTGCTCAGCAACGTGCAGCTCAAGGGTCGCGACGGTGAGCTGCCGTTCATCCTCCAGTTCAACCCCGACGCCTTCCCGGCCGGCCAGCGCGTCGAGCTGCGCGGCCGCGTCACGCGCGCCGGCCAGCTGATCATGCGCCTGCCGCCGCGCACCATATCGAGTGCCGCCAGCCAGGCGCTCGGACCGCTGCAGCTGGTTCCGGCACCGTGAGCGCACCGGCGCAGCTGCAGGCCGCGCTGCACGAACTGCTGGGCGATGCCCGCCTGGTCGCCGAGACGCTGCCGGACACCGAGCTGCGCCTCTGGCTGATCGATGCGGCCAACATGGATCGCGCCTTCAGCCCCGAGGAAACCCGGCGCATTCTCGACGAGCCACCCTATTGGTGTTTCTGCTGGGCCAGCGGGCTGGTCCTGGCCCGCTGGCTGGCCGAGCGTCCGGACTGGGTGCGCGGCAAGCGCGTGCTGGATTTCGGCGCGGGTTCCGGCGTAGCCGCCATCGCCGCGGCCAAGGCAGGAGCCGCCGAGGTGGTGGCCTGCGACCTGGACCCGCTGGCACTCGCCGCCTGCCGGGCGAACGCCGCGCTCAACGGTGTCGAGCTACGCTATTCGCAGGACTTCTTCGGCGAAGCGGATCGCTTCGATCTGATCCTCGTCGCCGATGTGCTCTACGACCGCGCCAACCTGCCGCTGCTGGACCAGTTTCTCAGCCGCGGCCGGGAAGCGCTGGTGGCCGACTCCCGCGTGCGGGACTTCGCCCACCCGCTGTACCGGCGCCTGGACGTACTCGATGCGTGCACCTGGCCGGATCTGGCAGAGCCGGCGGAGTTTCGCCAGGTGAGCCTCTACCACGCGACGCGCTAGCCATACGGAGACACCATGAGCGAGGAAAGTCTGCGCCTGTTCTTCGCCCTGCCCTGCCCGCCCGAGCAGGCGACGGCCATCTGCGCCTGGCGTGACGGCCAGGCATTCGACGGGCGCCCGGTGGCCGAGGCCAATCTGCACATGACCCTGGCCTTTCTCGGTGCCCAGCCGAAGGAGCGACTGGATGCGCTGCTGACCATGGCATCAGGCATCGAGGGGACGGCATTCGATCTCCGGCTGGACCGGCTCACCACCATCGGCAAGGGCTTCATCTGCCTGCAACCGAGCACGACGCCGCAGGCCCTGTCGAGGCTGGTCGCTACCCTTGCCGAGCATCTGGCCGCGCTAGGCGTGGTGCTCGACAGCCGGCCCTTCCTCCCGCACCTGACGCTGGTCCGCCAGGCCCGCAATCGACCAAGCGGCGCCGCGCCGGGCTTCGCCTGGCACGCCGACCACTTCGGCCTCTATCTGTCGACGGCAACGCCGGGCGGCGTGCGCTACGACGCGCTGGGACGCTGGCCGCTGGCAGCGCCATAGCGACCGTCACATGGCCCGCTCAGCGCGGCACTTCGATGAGAAAGCGGAACAGCGGACCGTGCTGCTCCACCGCCAGGCAGTTGTAACCCTTGGCCGTGGCGTCCTCGGGAATGCCGTGCACCGACTGCGAACAGTCCGTCACCACTTCCAGCAACTGCCCAGGTTGCATGGTCGCCAGGGTTTCCAGCGTGGCGATGGCGTTGTATGGGCAGTGCTCGCCACGCAGATCAAGCGAGAGATTCGGTTCGGCCTGGCTCACGGGCAGGACTCCTTTTCGGTTGGAAACGACGTGCGTTGAGGTGCACCAGCAACATGGCGACGGCCAGGCCGGCAAAGGTCAGCAGCAATCCGCTGGCCGGGCCGAAGCTCTCCAGCAGATTGATCTTCGGATAGGGCAGCGCCAGCGACGTGCCGAGCTGGTCCCAGTACACCGCCACCAGCGTGCCGCCGATGACGTTGCCGACGCCCACCACCCAGAAGTGCACCTGCCCTTCCATGGCGCGATACATCCAGCCGGTTTCGCAGCCGCCGGCGACGACGATGCCGATGCCGAACAGCACGCCGCCGAGAATCGCGTTCGGCCCCATCCAGAAAATCTTCGGGCTTGCCCCCAGCGCGATGGCGCCGAACGTACCGACGCAGGCCACCGCCATGCCGAGCAGAATGCCGTAGGCAGCGCGGGTTCGGCCGGTGGTCCAGAGGTCGCGGGCGGCACTGGTGAAACAGATCTGCGCCCGCTCGATCAGCCCGCCGAACAACAAGCCGAACAGCACCGCCATGCCCAGCACCAGCGAGGTATCGAAGCGCCAGGCGGCGAATGCGATGGCCAGCACCGCCACCCCGGTGCCGAGGCGCGCCTGCAACGAGGCCCGCCGCCGCGTGCCTTCCACGTCACCGAACAGCGAACTGGCCTGGCTACCTACCTTCAGCGGCGTGCGCAGCCAGGGCAGCAGGCAGATCTTCACGCCAATCCAGGCGCCGCCCACGGTGGCCAGCATGAAGGCCCAGGCATGCAGCGAGAACATTGGAATGCCGGTGAAGAAGGCCGCCAGGTTGCAGCCCATGGCCAGACGCGCACCGAAGCCGGCGATGATGCCGCCGACCAGACCCTGCAGCAGGCGCCGTCTGCTGGTCGGCCAACGCAGGCTGACGTTGTTCGCCCACAGCGCCGCACACAGCGCGCCAAGCAGCATGCCGATGATCATCACGCCGTCGATGCGATCGAGCGGCGTACCGGCCAGGCCGATCAGCTTGAAATAGCTCCACTCCTGCGGGGTGTAGCCGAACCAGGAAATGATGTGCCCACCCCAGCGGGTGAATTCGCCGGTGACGGCCCAGAAGGTTCCGGTGATGGCGAAGTAGTAGGCGGAGGCGACACCCAGCGCGACGAGCGCCGGCAGGGGCGACCAGAAGCGCACGAGATAGCGCTCCCGGAAATCGGAGAGAACGGACATGTGAAGCTCCTTATGACGCGCGACTGCAAACGCCGCACCGGTCTAGGAAAAGGGTTTCGCCTCGGCGGCAGGATCGCTGCCGTAACGCCGAAGCCGGCGCAACCTTAGTCCAATGACATCCGTCGCGCGAGCCCTTGCTTCCTGCATGCCGCGCCCCCACTTACCATGCACAGCTTCCCAGTCACCCGTCGCCGACGAGAATTCCGATGAGCCAGACGCCCTATATCTTCGATGTCACCACCGCCAGTTTCGAACAGCTGGTGCTCGAGAATTCGTTCCACAAGCCGGTGCTGGTGGATTTCTGGGCCGAATGGTGCGCGCCATGCAAGGCGCTGATGCCCTTGCTGGCGAAGATCACCGAGGAGTACCAGGGCGAGTTGCTGCTGGCGAAGGTCAACTGCGACATCGAGCAGGAGGTCGTCGCCCGCTTCGGTATCCGCAGCCTGCCGACCGTGGTGCTGTTCAAGGACGGCCAGCCGGTGGACGGTTTCGCCGGTGCGCAGCCGGAATCCGCGATTCGCGCCATGCTCGAGCCCCATGTACAGGCCCCGGCATCGCCGCAGGGCAATCTGCTGGAAAGCGCTGAGGCGGCCTTCGCCGAAGGCCGTTTTGCCGAGGCAGAGGCGCAGCTGCAGCAGCTGCTCAGCGAGGACAACGAGAACGCCGCCGGCCTGATTCTGTACGCGCGCTGCCTGGCCGAACGGGGCGAGCTGGGCGAGGCGGAAACCGTGCTCAATGCCGTGAAGGGCGATGAGCACAAGCAGGCGCTGGCCGGCGCGCGCGCGCAACTGACGTTCCTGCGTCAGGCCAATGACCTGCCCGATGCCGCTACGCTGAAGAGCCGCCTGGCGCAGAACGGCGAGGATGACGAGGCGGCATACCAGCTGGCCGTCCAGCAGCTGGCGCGGCAGCAGTATGAAGCGGCGCTGGACGGGCTGCTCAGACTGTTCGTGCGCAACCGAAGCTATGCCGACGGGCTGCCGCACAAGACCCTGCTGCAGGTCTTCGACCTGCTCGGCAACGACCATCCGCTGGTGACGCTGTATCGCCGCAAGCTCTATCAGGCGATCTACTGATCCCGGCCGCCGCTGGTGGCGAGTCCGTCAGCGGGCTCGCCGATCCAGTGATAGCAGGCCGAATCGGCGCCATGCTCGACCCGTACCTCGTCGCAATGACGCAGCCGCACCAGCAACCGCTTGGCCAGCTGCGCGCTCCCGGTGATCGCCTCCAGCTCGGCGAACAACTGCGGCCCTTCCAACGTCCCGGCACTGCGCAGGCATTCCCGCGCGCTGTGCCAGAGAGCATCGGCCGGCGGCGATGCCGCCGTTGCAGGCCGCCCGGCCGAGCTGATCTCGACGGCGCCCAGCCCACGCGCCAGGCCCGACCAGTCCTGCTCGCCCAGTTCGATTTCCAGATCGACCGGCCAGTCCCCTATGCGTCCGCGGATTCGGATCATGCTGTCCCTCCTGAAATATGCATTCATGCTCACATGCACGGGCCGCGCTGGCCAGCCAAGCGGCAAAGTTGTTATAACGTAACGGACCCTTGCCAATGGAGCTGACCATGCGCCACTTACTGCTCGCCGTACCCGTGCTTCTGTTGCCCCTGAGCTACAGCCAAGCACATGAAGATCATCATCACGAACATGAAGAAGCTGCCAGCCTCGGCGCCCACGAACATGGTGCGGCTCGCCTGAATGCCGCGCTGGATGGCAAGCGTCTAGAACTGGAGTTCATCAGCCCGGCCATGAACCTGGTCGGCTTCGAACACGCACCTGCCACGCCAGCGGACGAAGCGAAGATTGCCGAGGCGCGGAGCCAGCTGGAGCAACCGGCAGCGTTGTTCGGCCTGCCGACGGCCGCCGGCTGCTCGGTCAGCGAGCAGCACCTGCATGGCGAACTGCTCGGTTCGGCTCACGCCGGTTACCAGCGCCGCGACCAGGACGATGACCACCAGCACGAACACAGCCATGCCGCCGCAGAGGAACACGGCGGCCACAGTGATATCGAGGCAAGCTACCAGTTCGATTGCAGCAATCCGGGGGCGCTCCAGGCGCTGGATCTCAAGGGCCTGTTCGAACGATTCCCCGGCACGGAGAAGATTCAGGTACAACTGATCGGCCCCAACGGCCAACAGGGCGCGGAACTGACCCCGGCGCGCACGCAGCTGCCTTTCTGAACCGGCACTGGACATCGATGACCGCTCCACTTCTCGCAATCGACAACTTCGGCTTCGCCTGGCCACGCCAGGCCGAGCTGCTGGACATCCCCTGCTTTCGCCTCGAGCGCGGCGAGAGCCTGTTTCTCAAAGGCCCCTCGGGCAGCGGCAAGACCACCCTGCTCGGTCTGATCGGCGGCGTGCAAAAGGCCGCGCGCGGCAGCGTGCGCCTGCTCGACCGTGACCTCGGCAGCCTGTCGGCGGGCGCCCGTGATCGCTTCCGGGTCGATCACACCGGCTACATCTTTCAGCAGTTCAACCTGCTGCCCTTTCTCTCGGTGCGTGAAAACGTCGGTCTGCCCTGCCATTTTTCGCGGCTACGTGCCGAACGTGCGCGCAAGCGGCACGGCAGCACGGACGCCGCCGCGGCCAGCCTGCTGGAGCACCTGGGGCTGGCACCGGAGCTGTTCGAGCGGCGGGCCGATGCGCTCTCCATCGGCCAGCAGCAGCGCGTGGCTGCCGCCCGAGCGCTGATCGGCCAGCCCGAGCTGGTCATCGCCGACGAGCCGACCTCGGCACTGGATGCGGACAGCCGCGAAGCCTTCCTGAAAACTGCTGTTTTCCGAGTGCCGGGCGGCGGGCGCCAGCCTGCTGTTCGTCAGCCATGATCAAAGCCTCGCACCGCTGTTCGACCGCAGCCTGTCGCTGGCCGATCTCAATCGCGCCGCACGCGCGCCGGAGTGCTGAGCGATGTATCTACTGCGCCTGGCCCTGGCGAGCCTGAACAATCGCCGCTTTACCGCCCTGTTGACCGTATTCGCCATCGCGTTGTCAGTGTGCCTGCTGCTCGCCGTCGAACGGGTACGCAGCGAAACCCGCGCCAGCTTCGCCAGCACCATCAGCGGCACCGATCTGGTGGTCGGCGCCCGCTCCGGCTCGGTGAATCTGCTGCTCTATTCGGTGTTTCGCATCGGTAACGCGACGAACAACATCCGCTGGGAAAGCTACCAGCACTTCGCCGAACACCCGCGTGTCGACTGGGCGATCCCGATTTCCCTCGGCGATTCCCATCGTGGTTATCGAGTGATGGGCACCAGCAGCGCCTATTTCGAGCATTACCGCTACGGCCGCAAGCAGCCGCTGCAGCTGGCCGAAGGCCGCGCCTTCGAAAGCGACCCGTTCGAGGTGGTACTGGGCGCCGAAGTGGCCAGCGCGCTGGGCTACCGGCTCGACGACAGTATCGTGCTGGCCCATGGCATCGCCCGGGTCAGCCTGGTGCAGCACGATGACAAGCCGTTCCGCGTGGTTGGCGTGCTGCAGCGCACCGGCACTCCTGTCGACCGCACCCTGCACATCAGCCTGGCCGGCATGGAAGCGCTGCACATCGACTGGCAGAACGGCATGCCGGCGCGCGGCGCCGCACGCATCGACGCCGAGCAAGCGCGTGGCCTAGATCTTCAGCCACAGCAGATCACGGCGTTCCTGCTCGGCTTGAACAGCAAGGTCGCCACGTTCACCCTGCAACGGGAAATCAACCAGTACCGCGGCGAACCGCTGCTGGCGATCCTGCCCGGCGTTGCCCTGCAGGAACTCTGGAGCCTGATGGGCACAGCCGAGAAGGCGCTGTTCGTGGTCTCGCTATTCGTCGTGCTGACCGGGCTGATCGGCATGCTGACGGCGATCCTCACCAGCCTCAACGAACGTCGCCGGGAGATGGCGATCCTGCGCTCAGTGGGTGCTCGCCCCTGGCATATCGCCGCGCTGTTGATCATCGAGGCCTTCGGTCTGGCGCTGGCGGGCACGCTGCTGGGGCTGGCCCTGTTGTATGCAGGGATCGCCATCGCACAGGCGCCGCTGCAGAGCCTGTATGGCCTGTATCTGCCGCTGGCCTGGCCGAGCGCCTATGAGTGGAGCCTGCTTGGCGCTATTCTGCTGGCCGCGCTGCTGATGGGCAGCGTGCCGGCCTGGCGGGCGTATCGCCAATCGCTTGCCGATGGCCTGTCGATCCGACTATGAGGAAGCCCATGCCACGCCTGCTGTTCGCCCTGCTCCTGGCCTGCGCGCTGCCCCTGCACGCGGCTGAAGTCCGTCTGCTGCAATGGTCGGAGCTGATTCCGGAAGGAGCCCCTCCGCCGCCACCGCCGCTGGCGATACATGACATGTCGCAGCTGGCCGATGCGCTCGCCGCCGAGGCCGGCCCGGCCGCGGCACAGCAGTCGCCGGCCGCGCCGGTGGTCGAGGCGCTCGATGGGCAGATGGTGAAGTTGCCAGGCTATATCGTGCCGCTGGACATGACCGACGAAGGGCGCGTCATTGAGTTCCTGCTGGTGCCCTATTTCGGCGCCTGCATCCATGTGCCACCACCGCCGTCCAACCAGATCGTGCATGCCACCAGTGAACTGGGCGTGCGGGTAGAAGCTCTGTACGAGCCGTTCTGGATCGAAGGGCCCATGCGCGTCGAGCATGCCAGCAGCGAGCTGGCAGAGGCCGGCTACCGCATGCAGGCGCAGAAAATCTATCCCTACGAGTTGCAGTGACCAGCAGGCGCAGGACGACGGCGATAGCGATCGCCGTGGTCGCCACGCCAATCAGCGGACGCTGGCGACCTGCCGTTCGCGCTCGAAGCTGAGCTCACCTTCAGCCCACTCCCGCCATTCGCGCACCCGGCGACGCTCCGCTCCGGCTCGCTCCGCCTGTTTCAGCGCTTCGAGCCCGGCCTGCCAGCGGGCCTGTTCCAGTTCGAGCTGTGCGACATTCATCCAGAACTTGGCGCTGCCGGTCTGGGTCGCCAACTGCCGATAGATCTTGGCGGCTTCGGTACGCTCACGTGCCTGCCACCAGAGCATGCCCATGCGTTCCTGACGTTGCGCATTGCTCGGCAGCAAGCGCGAGGCAAGCATGCCTTCCAACAGCTTGGCGCCCTGCCAGGGCTGGCCGGCGGCACTGGCCAGTGCGACCAGGTTGTCCAGCTCGGCCTCAGTGAAGCGCAGCCCCTTGGTGTGCGCCGCCCGTAGGGTAGCCAGCGCGCGATCCTCGGCACCGGCCAGCTGCTGAAGGCCGGCGAGCTGCCGCCAGGCCTTGACCTGATCGGGATGGCGCAGCAAGAGTTTCTGTTGCCAGCGTTCGGCGGCCTGATAGCGTTTGAGTTCGGCATTGCCGGCGACCAGGAACTGCAGCCAGGTGTCGCCGGCTTTCGGATTGGCCTGCACGTAACGCTCGGCCAGCGGCAGGGCCTTGGCATGCTGACCGAGCCCCTGATAGGCCTGCACCAGCATCTGCAGGATCTCCTCGTCGGCCTGATTGGCCGAGCCCAGCAGGCTGACGACCTTGGCATAGCGCCCCTCGACCAGGTTCAGGCGTGCCAGATTGAGGCGCTCGCCGGCCAGCAGTTGCTCGTCCAGCTTGCCGCTGGCCACGGCCTTGTCCAGCCACTCCAGCGCCTGCCGGTTGTTGCCTTCGGCCCAGGCCAGATAGCCTCGGCTGCGCCAGAGCAAAGCCTCTTCGTTGCTCCCCGGCTTGGCGCTCGCGCCGTCCAGCGCCTTGCGTGCAGCCGCATAGTCGCCCTTGCTCTGCGCGGTCTGCGCTCGCTCGAGCGCCATGAACACGGCCGGGTCGATGGCCTGGGCAGCCTGGACCGAAGCAGCGAGGGAAAGGGTCAGCACAAGCAGCAGACGAAGCATTTCAGCGTTCTCCTTGCAGGCGGAAGTGCAGGGTTTTAACGGCTTCTCGGGATACCGGCGCACCGTTCTCGGTGCGCGGGGCGAAACGCCAGCGGGCCGCGGCACGCCGGGCCTCGCGATCGAACACGTTGCGTGGTGACGCCTCCAGTACGCGGATGTTCTCCACCCGCCCCTGGGGATTGATGGTGAAGGCAAGCTTGATATGGCCCTCGATGCCCTGCTGCCGGGCGCGATAGGGATATTCCGGGCGCACGTCGTTGAGCGGCATGACTTCCTGCTCGGGGCCACCCGGCTTGCCAGCCGCCTCGACCGCCGCGCTAGCCGGTGCCGGAGCGGCCGCGGGCGCGCTCTGCGCAGCGGTCAGGCCCGACAGGCTGGGCGCCGGCGCGGTCGCGACCGAAATGCCCGCATCGATGCTCGGCAGATCGAGGTCGAGCTTCGGCAGGTTGGCATCCGGCGTGGCCATGTTCGGCGTCGGCGGCGTCGGCGGTTGCGGCGTCTTCGGCTGTGGCGGTTGCGGCGCCTGCTGGCGAGTGCGCGTGGCGCTGTCTTCGTTGCGTCCATCCATACGCACGAAATTGGCGATGGCCAGCGGGTCTTCCTGAATCTTGCTGCGCGGTGGATTGACCATGCTCAGCATCAGGGCGAACAGCAGCAGCGCCACCACGCAGGCGGCGACGAAAGCCAGACTGAAACGGACCAGCCGCGGTTGCATCAGCGCGACCCCGTGCTGGCAGCCAGCGCCACGTCCTGCACGCCGGCCTGGCGCGCCTGGTCCATCACCTGCACCACAAGGCCGGTGCGGGCATCCTGGTCTGCCTGGACAACCACCGCGCCCTCGGGCTGATCCACCCGCATCCGCTCGACATGGGCGCGGACGCTGCGCACGTCCACCGCCTGCTTGTCGATCCAGACCTGCCCATCGGCGGTGACGGCGATAAGGATGTTGCCCTTGTCCTGCGTGCTCGCGGTATCGGCCTGCGGGCGCTGGACCTCGACACCCGACTCCTTGATGAAGGAGCTGGTGACGATGAAGAAGATCAGCATGATGAAGACCACGTCGAGCATCGGCGTGAGATCGATACCGGTGTCTTCTTCCTGCTGGTAATGGTGACGACGCATACGCATCCCGCTAATCCTCAATCGTGACGCAGCTGGTCGGCCAGCCGGTCGAGAGACTGGCGCGCGATTCGCTCGAGGCGCGCCAGACTGAACAATCCCGTGATGGCCAGCACCATGCCAGCCATGGTCGGCAGGGTCGCCTGCCAGACGCCCGCAGCCATGCCGCGAGGGTTGCCGGTGCCGCTGAGCGCCAGCACATCGAAAACCGCGATCATGCCGCTGACCGTGCCCAGCAGGCCGAGCAGCGGATACATCGCAACCAGCGTCTTGCTCAACCGCAGCGGGCCAGACAGCTGCTGCTGCGCCTGCGCCAGCCAGGCCAGGCGCACGGCGCGCTGCCAGCTGCCGGGCTCATCGGCCAGCTGCGCCCAGGCCTGCCGGCGCGACTCGACCCAATGCGGGAAGACCCGACGCATGAACCACAGGCGCTCGAACACCAGCGTCCAATACAGCACGCAGAGGCCGGCCAATGCCCACATCACCACCCCACCCGCGGTCATGAAGTCGAGCAGCGCGTGACCGCTGTCGACGACACTCAGCCAGTGAGCGCGTAGATCAGTCACGGCGTGGTGCTCCGGACAGATGCAGCGCGATCAGCCCGGCGCTCTGCTGTTCCAGCAGCTGGATCAGCGCCTTGCTGCGGCTGGCCAACAGGCTGTGCAGGAACAGCAGCGGAATCGCCACCACCAGGCCCAGCACCGTGGTCACCAGCGCCTGGGAAATGCCGTCGGCCATCAGCCGCGAATCGCCGCCACCACTTTGAGTGATGGCCTGGAAGGTGATGATCATGCCGGTCACGGTACCCAGCAGGCCGAGCAGCGGCGCCACGGCTGCGAGCAGCTTGAGCAGCGGTTGGCCACGCTCCAGCGGCGGGGTTTCCTGCAGGATGGCTTCGTCCAGCTTGAGCTCCAGCGTCTCCAGGTCCGACAGCTGCGGCTTGGGCCCCAGCACGCCGATGATGCGGCCGAGCGGGTTGTCGTCGCGCGGATGATTGAGCTCGCGCATCTGACTTCCAACCTTGCGGCCAATGCCACCGAGATAGACCATGCGCCAGATCGCCAGCAGCAGGCCGATGGCGCCGAGCACCAGGATCACGCCACCGACCAGACCGCCCTGCTTGACGCGATCCCACAGGTCCGGTTGGCGCTGCAACTGCGCCAGCAGGGTACCCCGGCTCGGGTCGACAGGCAGCGTGGC
The DNA here is from genome assembly GCF_051948915.1 of Stutzerimonas sp. Brlt_14. Taxonomy (NCBI): domain Bacteria; kingdom Pseudomonadati; phylum Pseudomonadota; class Gammaproteobacteria; order Pseudomonadales; family Pseudomonadaceae; genus Stutzerimonas; species Stutzerimonas sp. Brlt_14. The sequence continues at coordinate 45,434 of NZ_JAYJLM010000009.1, read as the reverse complement.
CAGGGCATCGGAGCTTTTCAGGTAATCCTCGATCAGGCCCTTGCCGGAAGGCTGACGCGGCGGCACCAGCAGCTCCCCGGCATCGGCGTCGTAGCGCAGGAAGGCGTCGCTGGTAAAGGCGGAGAAGCTGCCGACGCGCAGTACCGGCTGCTCGCTGCGCGCACCGTCGGTGCCCACCACCGGCAGTTGCACGCGCTCGACGCGGCCGCTGGCCGCCAGGTCTTCGAGGAGGGTCATCCAGAAGGCATCGAGGTCATCGGCTGATGGCAAGGCACGACTTTCGGCCAGGCTGCGCAGCTGCTTGAGCCGCTCGGGATACTGGGCATTGAGCAGGCTATCCTGCCACTGGCCGGCGATATCACCGGCACTCTGCCGCACCACGCCGAACAGCTCGCCGAGATGACCGACACGCTGTGCCAGCAGCTTTTCCTGCTCGGCCAGCTCCGCTTCCTGGCGGTCGAATTCAGCCTTCAGCCGCTCGGCCTCGGCCTTCTGCTCTGCGAGGGCAGCCCGTGCGCGTGACAGCAGTTGCTGCTGCTCGCCACGGTCACGCACGAAGGCCTGCTCGCGGGTCTGCATGGCGCTGACCTCGGCCGCGCGGTCGCTGCGAATGCGCTCGAGCAGCTGGTCGGGACTGAGCGGCTCCGCCGCATGAGAGGTGAGCGGCAGCAGCGCGACAAGGAACAGGGAAAACAGACGGCTCATTGCGCGGCCTCCTCGGCCAGGGTCTTCACGGGCAGTTGCAGATATGCGGGCGCCTGCTGCTGGCGGGCAATGGCGATGGCCTGGGTCAGCGGCCGCCGGGCGCTGCCATCGAGCACTTCCCAGCTGCGCGTCTGCGGGTTCCACCAGCCGCTCTCGTGGGCATCGAGGGTCTGGTAATAGAGCATCACCCGGCCCAGGCGGAGGAACTCGACGCTACGCGAATCACCATCGCCGGGCAGTTCGCCGCGCCACGCTTCCAGCGTGCGGCCGTAGTCGCTTTCGATCTGATAGGCCTCGAGGATGCGCCGATACTTCTCCGCCAGGCTGACGTCGGCACGCGGCAGCAGGTCTTGCAGGCCGGCCAGGCGATCAGCGCGCTCCTCGGGCAGGAACGGCAAGTCGGCTGCGATGAACTCGCCGAGCACCTCGACCATGCGACTCATCTGCGGCGTTACCGCTTCCTGGGTGCGCTCGATGCTGTCCAGCTGGCGCTGGAAGCCCAGCAGTTCCTTGCGCTGCGCAGCGGTCAATTCCTGCAGCTGCTTGTTGTAGGCCTTCAGGGCTTCGGTCTGCTGCAGCGCGTTGCGGTACTCGGTGAGCATCTCGCGCGTGGCGTCGTCGAGCTGATCGATCCGCGCCTGCGAAGCCTTGGCTTCGGCAGACAGGCGCTCGCTCTCATCGAGCGCAGCGTCCAGCGGGGCCGCGGAGAGCGACCCGGCATACAGGTGCAGGCAGCACGGCAGCACGGCAACCGCCAACAGGCGGGGGATGAAGGAAGGCATGGAGGGGTCCTTGCAGACGGTCGTTAACTCAAAAGAGAAACATTATCATCTGTGAATTGACGCAAAGCAACCCGGGCATTACGTCGCAGCTGACGACGCGGCTTTCATTGAGCTGGATCAAAAAGCCCAAGCGCCCACTCCCTACCATGGCCCCCAATCGCATTCCAACAAACGGAGCATCATCATGCGCAAGACCCTGTTCACCGCTTCCGCGCTGGCCCTGGCGCTGGCCGCCCCCTTCGCCCAGGCTTTCGAAGCCGGGGACATCATCGTTCGCGCTGGTGCGGTTACCGTTGATCCGCGTGAAGACAGCAGTTCTATCTCTACCGCACTGACCGGTCCAATTGCCGGTACCAAGGCTACGCTCGACAGCGACACTCAGTTGGGCCTCAACTTCGCCTACATGATCACCGACAAGGTAGGGATCGAACTGCTGGCCGCTACGCCGTTCAGCCACGACGTTGGCGTCAAAGGCCTTGGCGCACCACTGGACGGGAAGTTCGGAACTATCAAGCATCTGCCGCCGACCCTGAGCGTTATCTACTACCCGCTGGATAAAACGTCGGCTTTCCAACCGTACGTTGGGGCTGGCGTTAACTACACATGGTTCTTCGACGACAAGTTGAGCAGCCAGGCTGAGGGGAATGGTTTCAACGGCCTGGACCTGAAAGATTCTTGGGGCCTGGCCGCACAAGTAGGCATGGATTACATGCTCACAGACAACATCATGCTCAACGCTCAGGTTCGCTATATCGACATCGATACTGAAGCTACTTCCAACCACGCGGTACTGGGCAAGGTCAAAGTCGACGTAGACGTCGACCCCTTCGTCTACATGGTCGGCCTCGGCTACAAGTTCTGACGAATCGGCCTGACCGAGTCGCAGACAGACAAAAGGCGCCATTGGCGCCTTTTGTCTTTTCCGGTTTCGCTTACTCGCCCAATAAACGGGCCAGCCCTTCGCGCATGCTGGTCGGCGGTTCTGGCACGCGGTAGCGCTGAACCAGTCGCGCATTGTTCGCCCGCGAATGACGGATGTCTCCCGAGCGCGCCGCCTGATAGCTCACCTCGGGCAGATCCCCCAGCACATCGCCAATCGCGTCGAGCAGCTGGTTCAACGATGTCGCCTTGTTGAGCCCAACGTTCACCGCCCCTTCCGGCGCATCCGGAGCTTCGAGTGCCTGCACCAGCACCTCGACCAGATCCCCTACATAGATGAAATCCCGCGTCTGCTCCCCATCGCCGAACACCGCAATCGGCAGCCCCTTCTGCGCCCGCTCGGTGAAGATGCTGATCACCCCGGAATAGGGCGACGACGGATCCTGCCGAGGGCCGTACACATTGAAGAAGCGGAACACCACCGGCTCCAGACCATGCTGGCGCCGATAGAAATCCAAATAGTGCTCACTGGCCAACTTGTCCGCGGCGTAGGGGGTAAGCGGCGCCTTCGCGGTGCCTTCATCGATGGCCTGGCCTTCCCCGTTGTTGCCATAGACCGCCGCGCTCGAGGCAAACAACACTCGCTGCACGCCTGCCTCACGCATGGCTTCGCACAGATTGAGCGTGCCGATCAGGTTGCTCTGATGCGTACCGAGCGGATCGTCCACCGACGCTTGCACTGAGGCCACCGCGGCCAGATGGACTACGGCGCGACAACCCTGCACCGAGCGACGCACGCATTCGGCGTCGGCGACATCACCGACGATCAGCTCGACGCGCTCATCCTGTGGCAGGTTCTCACGCTTGCCAGTGGACAGATTGTCCAGCACTCGAACGGCGTAACCGCGAGCCAGCAGTGCATCGACCAGGTTGGAGCCGATGAAGCCGGCGCCACCAGTGATCAGGATAGGGGCATCAGCCATGGCGGTAATAACGCTCCAGCAGGCTCGGCAGGCCGGTGCGCCAGGCACGCGGCTTGATACCGAAGGTGGTGAATATCTTCTTGCAGGCCAGCACACCGTGCTGCGGCTCAGCCGCGGCATCCGAACAGTCGGCGTGAGCGACCGGCGTCAGCTTGGCGGTCGTCACATCGCGATACTTGGCGGCCTCGCCAAGCAGCGCCTGCGCGACCAGCAGCGGCGTCGAAGCTTCGTGGCCGCCGTAATGGTAGGTGCCCCACAACGGGGCCTGGCAATCGAGCTGCTTGAGCACTGCAAGAATGACTCTCGCGGCGTCATCCACCGGCGTCGGATTGCCACGGCGATCGTCCGCCAGCAGGATCGCCTCGCTCTGCTCCAGCCGTTGCAGGACACGCCCCAGCACACCGTCACGACTGTCGTCGAGCAGCCAGCCGAAACGCAACAGCACATGACGCGGGCACAGCGCCCGCACGCTCTGCTCGATGCGCCAGAGCGCCTGCCCCCTGGCATCCAGCGGCGCGACCTCATCCTTTTCGCTGTAGGCAGTGGTGCGCGCGCCATCGAACACGCGGTAGCTCGAAGGCTGCAGGAGAACGAAATCGTGGTGCTGGCACAGCTCGGCAAGCCGCTCCACAGCGCGCTCCTGAGCCGCGAGCGCCGGTTCGTTGGGCTGCCCGCTCTGGAACCAGTCGTAGTAGTAGGCGAGGTTGATGACGACATCCGGACGGTTGTCGTCGAGCAACTGGGTAAGACTGGCGGCATCCCAGCCCTGGGCGGGCGGGCGCGGCGCGAGAAAACCGATGTCTTCCTCGGCGCCGAGGCGGATGAGCGCCTGGCCCAGGGCATTGCCGCCGCCCAACAGCATCAGGCGCATTCGCATTCAGGAAACTCTAGAAGGGGATGTCGTCATCGAAGCTGTCATAGTCCGGCGCTGGCTGCTGCCGTGCGGCCGGCTGCTGCGGCTGAGCCTGCTGACGCGGAGCCTGTTGCGGCTCGCGCTGCGGGCGCGGCTGACGTGGCGCGTCATCGGAACTGCCGCCACGGCCGCCGAGCAGCTGCATGGTGCCATTCATGTCGACGACGATTTCGGTGGTGTAGCGCTTGACGCCATCCTTTTCCCACTCGCGAGTCTGCAGGCGACCTTCGATGTAGCACTGCGAACCCTTGCGCAGGTACTCGCCGGCGATCTCGGCGACCTTGCCGAACAGCACCACACGGTGCCACTCGGTGCGCTCCTGAAGCTGACCGGTCTGCTTGTCCTTCCAGCTGTCGGTGGTTGCCAGCGTGATGTTGGTCACCGCATTGCCATTGGGCATGTAGCGGGTTTCCGGGTCGCCGCCGACATTGCCGATCAAGATGACTTTATTCACCCCTCTGGCCATGGGTAACTCCTCTTGGAACATTGAATTTAAGTGGGCTCACCGATGGCGATCCTGCTACCAGGAGACCCGATGACCGCGAATCTTACCTCAGCCACCCCTGACAACCAACCAACGCGCCAGCAAGTTGCGTCGCCGTGCGCAGCACCACGGCCACGACGAGCGTCGTGTTGGTCAGGCGACCAAACGATCCAGCGCGTCGCGATCCAGCACCAGGGTATCGACCTTCACATAGGCCGCCGCCTCGTCGAGCACGATCAGCACATCGCTCACGCCGGGCACGTGCAGCAGGTCGGCCTCGAGCCGGGTGTTGCTCAGCGCGCCGGCCGAAAGCGGCAGGCGCAGGCTGGTGACATAGGGAGGCTCGCGCATGCTGAAGGCGATCACGAACCACAGTGCGCAGAGTGCCGCGCAGCCAGCGAACACCAGGGCCAGCCCGCCCTGCTGATAGAGCATGCCGCCCAGGACGCCGCCCAGGCCGGCACCGAGGAACTGACTGGTGGAGTAGACCCCCATGGCGGTGCCCTTGCCACCTGCCGGCGCCACCTTGCTGATCAGCGACGGCAACGACGCCTCAAGCAGATTGAAGGCGACGAAGAAGGCAACCATGCCCACCACCAGCATCCACAGGCCGTTGCCGAACCACCAGAAGAACAGCTCGCACAGCAGCAGCGCACAGACGGCACCGAGCAGCACGCGGCGCATCTGGCGCTTCTTCTCGCCATAGATGATGAACGGAATCATGCCGAAGAAGCCGATCAGCAGCGCGGTCAGGTAGACCCACCAATGCTCGTCCTTGGGCAATGCGCCCTGCTCCACCAGCGCCAGCGGCAGCGCGACGAAGCTCGCCATGAGAATCGCGTGTAACGCCAGGATGCTGAAATCCAGGCGCAGCAGGTCTGGATGACGCAGCGTCAGACCCAGCGCCTGCCGGGCGACCCCGGATTCCCGATGACGGACATGGGCCTGGGCCTTGGGCAGCAGCGCAACGATGAGCCCGCCAACCACTGCCATCGCCGCCGTCACCCAGAACAACCCGGAAAGACCGAAGGCACGCGTCAACAGGGGGCCGATGATCATGGCCACGGCAAAGGAGAAGCCGATGCTCACCCCGATCAGCGCCATCGCCTTGGTCCGGTGTTGCTCGCGGGTCAGGTCGGACAGCAACGCCATCACCGCGGCGGAGATCGCGCCGGCGCCCTGCAGCACCCGCCCCGCGACCACGCCCCAGATGCTGTCGGACATCGCCGCCAGAACCGCGCCGGCGGCGAAGATCGCCAGACCGAAATAGATGATCGGCAGGCGCCCGATGCGGTCAGAGAGAATGCCGAAGGGAATTTGCAGCAGCGCCTGGGTCAAACCATAGGCACCGATGGCAAGACCGATCAGGGTCGGCGTAGCGCCTTCCAGGTCCATGCCGTAGGTTGCCAGCACGGGCAAAACCATGAACATGCCGAGCATGCGAAAAGCGAACACCAGCGCCAGCCCGGAAGCTGCGCGTTTTTCGCTGGCGCTCATGCGCTCGCTGTAGGGGTCCTGCATGGAGGGTCTCGCTTGTATGAACCGGCGGCGATTCTAGCAGCCCTCCCCCGCTCGGCACAGGCGCGCGGTTTTGCCGCGACTATCACCCCGGCCGTATACTTTCGGGTTTCCGCCCGCCACGCGAGGCTGTTTTGGACAAGATTCTGATTCGTGGGGCTCGCACCCACAACCTGAAGAACATCGACCTCACCCTGCCACGCGACAAGCTGATCGTCATCACCGGCCTCTCCGGCTCCGGCAAGTCTTCGCTGGCGTTCGACACGCTCTATGCCGAAGGCCAGCGCCGCTACGTCGAATCGCTCTCGGCCTACGCCCGACAGTTCCTTTCGATGATGGAAAAGCCCGACGTGGACACCATCGAAGGGCTTTCTCCGGCCATTTCGATCGAACAAAAGTCGACATCGCACAACCCGCGCTCCACCGTCGGCACCATCACCGAGATCTACGATTACCTGCGCCTGCTCTACGCGCGGGTCGGCACACCACGCTGCCCGGACCATGACGCGCCGCTGGAAGCGCAAACCGTCAGTCAGATGGTCGACCAAGTCCTGGCGCTGCCAGAAGGGCGCAAGCTGATGCTGCTGGCACCCGTCATTCGCGAGCGCAAGGGCGAGCACCTGGCCGTGTTCGACGAGCTCCGGGCCCAGGGCTTCGTTCGCGCCCGCGTCAACGGCCGTCTCTACGAGCTGGACGAACTGCCCAAGCTGGACAAACAGAAGAAGCACTCCATCGATGTCGTGGTGGATCGCTTCAAGGTTCGCGGCGACCTGCAGCAGCGTCTGGCCGAATCCTTCGAGACGGCGCTGAAACTGGCGGACGGCATCGCGCTGGTCGCGCCCATGGACGAGGACGAAGAAAGCGAGGAGATGATCTTCTCCGCACGCTTCGCCTGCCCGATCTGCGGTCACTCCATCAGCGAGCTGGAACCCAAGCTGTTCTCCTTCAACAACCCGGCAGGTGCCTGCCCGACCTGCGATGGCCTGGGCGTGAAGCAGTTCTTCGATGCCAAGCGCCTGGTCAACGGCGAGCTCACCCTGGCCGAAGGCGCGATCCGCGGCTGGGACCGGCGCAACGTCTATTACTTCCAGATGCTCGGCTCGCTGTCCTCGCATTACGGGTTCAGTCTGGACGAGCCCTTCGACTCGCTGGCCGCCGAGCATCAGAAGTTCATCCTGCGCGGAAGCGGCCGGGAGAATGTCGAGTTCCGTTACCTCAATGACCGCGGGGACATCGTCAGGCGCTCGCATCCGTTCGAAGGCATCATCCCCAACCTCGAACGCCGCTACCGCGAGACCGAGTCCACTTCGGTGCGCGAAGAGCTGGCGAAGTACCTCAGCACTCAGCCCTGCCCGGAATGCCGCGGCACCCGCCTGCGCCGCGAGGCTCGCCACGTGTGGGTTGGCGACAAGACACTGCCGGCGGTCACGGCACTCCCCATCGGCGACGCCACCGATTATTTCGGCGGACTCTCGCTCAGCGGTCGTCGCGGCGAAATCGCCGACAAGATCCTCAAGGAGATCCGCGAGCGTCTGCAGTTCCTGGTCAATGTCGGCCTCGACTACCTGACCCTCGACCGCAGTGCGGACACGCTGTCCGGCGGCGAGGCGCAGCGCATCCGCCTGGCGAGCCAGATCGGCGCCGGCCTGGTCGGTGTGATGTACATCCTCGATGAGCCCTCGATCGGCCTGCACCAGCGCGACAATGAGCGCCTGCTGGGCACCCTTCGTCACCTGCGCGACATCGGCAACACGGTGATCGTGGTCGAGCATGACGAGGACGCCATCCGCCTTGCCGACTACGTGGTGGACATTGGCCCGGGGGCCGGGGTGCACGGTGGCCGCATCGTCGCCGAGGGTACCCCCGACGAGGTGATGGCGCACCCGGACTCCCTGACCGGCAAGTACCTCTCCGGCCGGGTGACGATCAATTACCCACCGGAACGCACCCGTCGCGACCCGAAAAAGCTGCTCAAGCTCAAGGGCGCCCGCGGCAACAACCTGCGTAACGTCGATCTGGAGATCCCGGTGGGGCTGCTGACCTGCATCACCGGCGTATCCGGCTCGGGCAAGTCGACGCTGATCAATAACACTCTGTTCCCGATCACTGCCACGGCGCTCAATGGCGCGTCCACCCTGGAGGTGGCGCCCTACGACAGCTTCGACGGCCTGCAGCACCTCGACAAGGTCGTCGACATCGACCAGAGCCCCATCGGCCGCACCCCACGCTCCAACCCGGCGACCTACACCGGCCTGTTCACGCCCATCCGCGAACTCTTTGCCGGGGTACCGGAGGCCCGCTCGCGCGGTTACGGGCCAGGACGCTTCTCCTTCAATGTAAAGGGCGGCCGCTGCGAAGCCTGCCAGGGCGACGGTGTGATCAAGGTGGAAATGCATTTTCTACCGGACATCTACGTCCCCTGCGACGTGTGCAAGGGCAAGCGCTACAACCGCGAGACACTGGAGGTGAAGTACAAGGGCAAGAGCATCACCGAGGTACTGGACATGACCATCGAGGAAGCTCGCGAATTCTTCGACCCAGTGCCGGCAGTTGCACGCAAGCTGCAAACCCTGATGGACGTCGGGCTGTCGTACATCAAGCTAGGGCAGAGCGCGACCACGCTGTCCGGGGGCGAGGCGCAACGGGTGAAGCTGTCCCGCGAGCTGTCCAAACGCGACACCGGCAAGACCCTGTACATCCTCGACGAGCCCACCACCGGCCTGCACTTCGCCGACATCCAGCAGCTACTCGACGTGCTGCATCGCCTGCGCGACCACGGCAACACGGTGGTGGTTATCGAGCACAACCTGGACGTGATCAAAACCGCTGACTGGCTGGTTGACCTCGGCCCGGAAGGCGGCTCCAAGGGCGGTCAGATCATCGCCAGCGGCACACCGGAAGAGGTCGCGGAAATGTCACAGTCGCACACCGGGCATTTCCTCAAACCGCTGCTGGAGCGCGACCGCCACTGACGACCAGCCGCAAAAAAGCCGGGCTCTTCCGAGGCCCGGCTTCTGCGCTCTACGGCTCGGTACAGCTTAGGCGACTTCGTTCGGATCGATCCCCAGTCCCCGGGCGATACCCGCCCCGTATGCCGGGTCGGCCTTGAAGAAGTGCCCCAGCTGACGCAACTGCACGTCTCGCGAAACGCCTGCCATCGCACCGACGATATTGCCGATCAGCAGATTCTGCTGCTCAGCTGTCATCAGACGGAACAGAGCTCCCGCCTGACTGAAATAGTCGTCATCGGCCCTGTGGTCATATCGGTCAGCCGTACCGGAGAGCGCAAGCGCCGGTTCGGCGTACTGCGCTGCCTGCTTAGGGGCGTCGCTGTAGCTGTTCGGCTCGTAGTTGGGCGCCGAACCACCGTTGCCATCAAAACGCATCGCGCCATCACGCTGATAGTTGTGGACCGGGCAACGCGGCGCATTGACCGGAAGCTGCTGATGGTTGGTGCCGACGCGGTAGCGATGGGCATCGGCGTAAGCGAATACCCGCCCCTGAAGCATGCGATCCGGCGACAGGCCGATACCCGGGACGACGTTGCTCGGGGCAAAGGCAGCCTGCTCGACCTCGGCGAAATAGTTCTGCGGATTGCGATTCAGCTCGACCATCCCCACTTCGATCAGCGGAAACTCCTTCTGCGACCAGACCTTGGTGACGTCGAAAGGATTTTCGGCACGGCTGGCCGCCTCCACCTCGCTCATCACCTGGATGCAGAGCTTCCACCTGGGAAACTCGCCCCGCCCGATCGCGTGGAAAAGATCCCGCTGCGCATAATCGGGATCGCTGCCGGCAAGGCGTGCTGCCTCGCTCGGATGCAGGTTTCTGATCCCTTGCATGCTCTTGAAGTGGAACTTCACCCAGTGCCGCTCGCCTTCACTATTGACCAGGCTGAAGGTGTGACTGCCGAAGCCGTGCATGAACCGATAACCATCGGGGATGCCACGATCGGAAAACAGGACGGTGACCTGATGCAACGCCTCGGGCGAGTGCGACCAGAAATCCCACATCATCTGCGGGCTCTTCAGATTACTCCATGGGTCACGCTTTTGCGTATGGATGAAATCCGGAAATTTCAGCGGATCGCGGATGAAGAAGACCGGCGTGTTGTTACCCACGACGTCCCAATTGCCTTCCTCGGTATAGAACTTTACCGCGAAGCCGCGAGGATCACGCTCGGTATCCGCCGAGCCGCGCTCACCCCCTACCGTGGAGAAGCGCAGGAACAGGGGCGTTTGCTTGCCAACGGACTCGAACAGCTTGGCACGGGTGAGGTGAGTTATGTCTGCGGTCACGGTAAACGTGCCATAGGCGCCGGAGCCTTTGGCGTGCACACGACGCTCCGGAATGACTTCGCGGTTGAAATGGGCGAGCTTTTCGACCAAGTGGAAGTCATCCAGCAACAAAGGGCCACGAGGCCCGGCTGAACGAGAATTCTGATTGTCGGCAACGGGGGCGCCACCAGCGGTGGTGAGGGTCTTGCCTTGGCTCATGCTGTATCTCCTTGTACATACCGATGAAGTCGGCTTGAGGAGAATTCTAACGAGACGCCAACAAAGAACTAATTTATTAAACGAACCAACCTGATAGAGCGCCACCATCGGTCAGACAATAAAAAACCGGGCCTAGGCCCGGTTCTTTATACAGCGGCCGATTACTCGGCTGCGGCTTCAACCTCACCAGCGACCGGACGGTCAACCAGCTCGACGTAAGCCATAGGTGCGTTGTCCCCTGCGCGGAAACCGCACTTGAGGATGCGCAGATAGCCGCCCTGACGGGTGGCGTAGCGCTTGCCCAGATCGTTGAACAGCTTGCCTACAGCAGCTTTCGAACGGGTACGGTCGAAAGCCAGGCGGCGGTTGGCAACGCTGTCTTCCTTGGCCAGGGTGATCAGCGGCTCGGCAACGCGACGCAGTTCTTTGGCCTTGGGCAGGGTGGTCTTGATCAGTTCGTGCTCGAACAGCGACACCGCCATGTTCTGGAACATGGCCTTGCGGTGGGCGCTGGTGCGGCTCAGATGACGGCCACTTTTACGATGACGCATGATTGAAATTCCTTACCAAACGTTCAGTTCGGTTACTGGGGGCGATCAGGCAGTGGCCTTATCGTCCTTCTTGAGACTTGCCGGCGGCCAGTTATCCAGGCGCATACCGAGGGACAAACCACGCGAAGCCAGAACGTCCTTGATCTCGGTCAGGGACTTCTTGCCCAGGTTCGGCGTTTTCAACAGCTCTACTTCGGTGCGCTGAATCAGATCACCAATGTAGTAGATGTTCTCTGCCTTGAGGCAGTTGGCCGAACGTACGGTCAGTTCCAGGTCATCCACCGGACGCAACAGGATCGGATCGATCTCGTCTTCCTGCTCGACAACCACCGGCTCGCTGTCGCCCTTCAGGTCGACGAACGCAGCCAGCTGCTGTTGCAGGATGGTCGCTGCACGACGGATCGCCTCTTCGGGATCCAGGGTGCCGTTGGTTTCCAGGTCAATGACCAGCTTGTCCAGGTTGGTGCGCTGCTCGACACGAGCATTCTCGACCACATAAGCCACGCGACGAACCGGGCTGAAGGTGGCGTCGAGCTGAAGACGACCGATGCTACGGCTTTCATCTTCGTCGCTCTGACGCGCATCAGCAGGCTCGTAACCACGGCCGCGAGCGACCTTGAGCTTCATGTTGAGCGAGCCGTTGGCCGCCAGATTGGCGATCAGGTGATCGCCATTGACGATTTCAACATCGTGATCCAGCTGGATATCGGCAGCGGTAACAGCGCCCGCGCCCTTCTTCACCAGGCTCAAGGTCACTTCATCACGGCCGTGCAGCTTGATGGCGATACCTTTGAGGTTGAGCAGGATTTCGATTACATCTTCCTGCACGCCCTCGATGGCGCTGTACTCGTGGAGCACACCGTCGATCTCAGCCTCGACCACAGCGCAGCCGGGCATGGAGGACAACAGAATACGACGCAGCGCGTTGCCCAGGGTGTGGCCAAAACCACGCTCGAGGGGCTCGAGAGTGATCTTGGCACGGGTCGGACTGACCACCTGCACATCGATATGGCGGGGGGTCAGGAACTCATTTACCGAACTCTGCATGGATACACCTATTTTCTAGCCCTTACTTGGAGTAGAGCTCGACAATCAGGTTTTCGTTGATGTCGGCGGACAGATCGCTGCGAGCCGGAACATTCTTGAAAACACCGGATTTCTTGTCGGCGTCTACTTCGACCCATTCAACGCGACCGCGCTGAGCGCACAGTTCGAGGGCCTGGGCGATACGCAGCTGGTTACGGCACTTCTCGCGAACAGCAACCACGTCACCGGCCTTGACCTGGTACGACGGGATGTTCACGGTCTGACCGTTGACGGTGATCGACTTGTGCGAGACCAGCTGGCGCGATTCGGCACGAGTGGAGCCGAAGCCCATGCGATACACGACGTTGTCCAGACGGCACTCGAGCAGCTGCAGCAGGTTCTCGCCGGTAGCGCCCTTGCGGCTGGCAGCTTCCTTGTAGTAACCGCTGAACTGACGCTCCAGCACACCGTAGATACGGCGCACTTTCTGCTTCTCGCGCAGCTGGGTGCCGTAGTCGGACAGGCGGCCACGACGCTGGCCGTGCACACCTGGCGGAGTTTCAATGTTGCACTTGGATTCGAGCGCGCGCGCACCACTCTTCAGGAAGAGATCAGTGCCTTCACGACGAGACAGTTTGCACTTGGGACCAATATAACGAGCCATTCTTTACTGTCTCCTGATTACACGCGGCGCTTCTTCGGCGGACGGCACCCGTTGTGCGGGATCGGCGTCACGTCGGTGATGCTGGCGATTTTATAACCACATGCGTTCAAAGCACGCACGGCGGACTCACGACCCGGGCCCGGGCCCTTGACGTTGACGTCGAGGTTCTTCAGGCCGTACTCCAGAGCAGCCTGGCCAGCGCGCTCTGCAGCGATCTGGGCAGCGAACGGAGTGCTCTTACGCGAGCCGCGGAAACCGGAACCACCCGAGGTAGCCCAGGACAGCGCATTGCCCTGACGATCGGTGATGGTCACGATGGTGTTGTTGAAAGAAGCGTGGATGTGGGCGATGCCATCAACCACTGTCTTTTTGACTTTTTTACGAGGACGAGCAGCAGGTTTTGCCATGACTAGATTCCTGTCGATTCGCTAACGCGATTACTTGCGGATCGGCTTGCGCGGGCCCTTACGGGTACGTGCGTTGGTCTTGGTGCGCTGACCGCGAACCGGAAGACCACGACGATGGCGCAGGCCGCGATAGCAACCCAGGTCCATCAAGCGCTTGATTTTCATGTTGACGTCGCGACGCAGGTCGCCCTCAACGATGAACTTGCCGACTTCGCCACGCAGCAGTTCGACCTGCTCGTCGGAAAGATCCTTGATCTTTGCTGCCGGATTCACACCGGTAGCGGCACAGATTTCCTGCGCACGGGTGCGACCAACACCGTAGATGTAGGTCAGCGAGATAACAGTGTGCTTGTTATCCGGAATGTTGACGCCTGCAATACGGGCCATTCAGTGAAACTCCAATTGACAGCTACCTACGCCCCGGAAGCCAAGAAAAGGGCGCGAGATATTAACGCTGTAATAACAAATATTCAACCCGGCAGCGCACTAGCTGCCGGGTTATAACGCCTTACACAATCAGCCTTGGCGCTGCTTGTGACGCGGTTCTGCGCTGCAGATCACGCGCACGACACCGTCGCGACGGATGATCTTGCAGTTACGGCACAGCTTTTTAACCGATGCACGAACTTTCATCACCAACTCCTAGAACCTTACGAACCACTTCAGCGGAGCATTCCGCTGCCGTAGCCCTTCAGGTTGGCTTTCTTCATCAGGGAATCGTACTGGTGCGACATGAGGTGCGATTGCACTTGGGACATGAAGTCCATGACAACCACAACCACGATCAGCAACGAGGTCCCACCAAGGTAGAACGGCACGTTGGCTGCGACCACAAGAAACTGCGGCAGCAGGCAGACAGCCGTCATGTACAGGGCGCCGAACATGGTCAAGCGGGTCAACACGCCATCGATATAGCGAGCCGACTGCTCACCAGGACGAATCCCGGGAATAAACGCACCGGACTTCTTCAGGTTCTCCGCCACGTCCTTCGGATTGAACATCAATGCCGTATAGAAGAAGCAGAAGAAAATGATCCCAGCACTGAACAGCAGGATGTTCAACGGCTGCCCGGGCGCGATCGCCTGAGAGATATCAGCCAACCAACCCATGTTTTCGGACTGGCCGAACCACTGCCCCAGCGAAGCCGGGAACAGCAGGATGCTGCTGGCGAAGATGGCCGGGATAACGCCCGCCATGTTGACTTTCAACGGCAGGTGGCTGGTCTGCGCAGCGAAGACCTTACGACCTTGCTGACGCTTGGCGTAGTGCACCGCAATGCGACGCTGCCCACGCTCGATGAACACCACGAAACCGATGATCGCAACCGCCAGCAGCCCCACGGCCAGCAAAGCGATGATGTTGATATCGCCTTGGCGAGCGGACTCGAACGACTGCCCGAGCGCGCCCGGCAATCCGGCGACGATCCCAGCGAAGATCAGCATCGAAATACCGTTGCCAACCCCACGCTCGGTGATCTGCTCGCCCAGCCACATCATGAACATCGCACCAGACACGAAGGTCGTGATGGCCACGAAGTAGAAGCCGAAGTCGTTACTGAACGCGACACCCTGCCCCGCCAGACCGACCGACATGCCGACGGCCTGCACGATTGCCAGAACCAGCGTTCCGTAACGCGTGTACTGGCTGATCTTGCGACGACCGGCTTCGCCTTCTTTCTTCAACTGCTCCAGCTGCGGACTGACAGCGGTCATGAGCTGCATGATGATCGATGCCGAGATGTACGGCATGATCCCCAGCGCAAAGATGCTCATGCGCTCCAGCGCACCACCGGAAAACATGTTGAACAAGCTAAGGATGGTCCCCTCGTTCTGACGGAACAGCTCGGCCAGCCGATCGGGATTGATCCCGGGTACTGGAATGTGTGCGCCAATCCGGTAGACGATGATCGCCATGAACAGAAAGCGCAGACGAGCCCAGAGTTCGGACAGACCACCATTACTCAGCGCGGAGAGAGCACCTTGCTTAGCCATTTATTCCTCGAACTTGCCGCCAGCTGCTTCGATAGCCGCACGCGCACCCTTGGTGGCTGCGATGCCCTTTAGAGTGACCGCACGCCCAACCTCGCCGGACAGCATGACTTTCACACGCTGCACGTTCTGGTTGATGACGTTGGCGTCTTTCAGGCTCTGTACGGTAACAACGTCGCCTTCCACCTTGGCCAGTTCGGAAGTGCGCACTTCTGCGCGATCCATGGCCTTCAGCGAAACGAAGCCGAACTTCGGCAGACGGCGGTGCAGCGGCTGCTGACCACCCTCGAAGCCCGGAGCGATCTTGCCGCCGGAGCGGGAAGTCTGACCTTTGTGGCCACGGCCACCGGTCTTGCCCAGACCGCTGCCGATACCACGACCCGGACGTAGCTTTTCGCGACGGGCACCCGGCGCAGAACGCAGATCGTTCAGTTGCATGGCTTAGCCCTCCACACGGAGCATGTAGTAAGCCTTGTTGATCATGCCGCGGTTCTCAGGAGTATCCTGAACTTCTACGGTGTGACCAATGCGACGCAGGCCTAGGCCCTTGACGCACAGCTTGTGATTGGGGATACGACCGCTGACGCTCTTGATCAGCGTAACCTTGACGGTGTTAGCCATGATCAGGAAATCTCCTCGACGCTCTTGCCGCGCTTGGCAGCAATCGACTCAGGCGACTGCATCGCCTTCAGACCCTTGAAGGTGGCATGCACCACGTTGACCGGGTTGGTAGAGCCGTAGCACTTGGCCAGGACGTTGTGCACACCGGCCACTTCAAGGATGGCGCGCATGGCACCACCAGCGATAACACCGGTACCTTCGGAGGCAGGCTGCATGTAGATCTTGGATGCGCCGTGAGCCGCCTTGGTGGCGTACTGAAGCGTAGTGCCGTTCAGGTCGACCTGGATCATGTTGCGGCGCGCCGCTTCCATGGCCTTCTGAATGGCAGCCGGCACTTCGCGGGACTTGCCGCGACCGAAACCAACACGACCCTTACCATCACCAACTACAGTCAGCGCGGTGAAGGTGAAGATACGACCACCCTTCACGGTTTTTGCGACGCGGTTAACTTGAACCAGCTTCTCGATGTAGCCTTCGTCGCGCTTTTGCTCGTTATTTGCCATAACTTAGAACTCCAGCCCGCCTTCACGAGCAGCATCAGCCAGTGCCTTCACACGACCGTGGTACTTGAAGCCAGAACGGTCGAACGCCACCTGAGTGACGCCTGCGGCTTTCGCGCGCTCAGCGACCAGTTGACCGACTTTCTTGGCAGCGTCAACGTTGCCGGTGGCACCGTCACGCAGTTCTTTGTCCAGAGTCGAGGCGCTTGCCAGGACCTTGCCGCCGTCGGCCGAAAGGACCTGGGCGTAGATGTGCTGGGAAGAGCGGTGCACGCAGAGGCGTACGGCTTCCAGCTCGCGCATCTTCAGGCGCGCTTTGCGAGCGCGACGCAGACGAGTTTCTTTCTTTACGCTCATTTGCTATGCCCTACTTCTTCTTAGCTTCTTTGCGACGGACTACTTCATCCGAGTACCGCACGCCTTTGCCCTTGTAAGGCTCCGGACGACGGAAATCACGAATTTCAGCAGCCACCTGACCGACCAGTTGCTTGTCGACACCCTTGATCAGGATATCGGTCTGGCTGGGGGTCTCGGCGGTGACGCCTTGCGGCAGCTCATAATCCACCGGATGCGAGAAACCGAGAGCCAGGGACAGCACTTGACCTTTGGCTTGCGCCTTGTAACCGACGCCGACCAGCTGGAGCTTGCGCTCGAAGCCCTGACTGACACCGATCACCATGTTGTTGACCAGAGCGCGGGTAGTACCGGCCATGGCGCGAGTCTGCTGATCACCGTTACGACCGGCGAAACGCAGCTCACCACCTTCCTGGATAACCTCAACGGAAGGATGAACGTTCAGCTCCAGAGCGCCTTTTGCACCCTTCACCGAAAGCTGCTGGCCGGACATCTTGATTTCAAC
This sequence comes from Stutzerimonas sp. Brlt_14, assembly GCF_051948915.1. Lineage (NCBI taxonomy): Bacteria > Pseudomonadati > Pseudomonadota > Gammaproteobacteria > Pseudomonadales > Pseudomonadaceae > Stutzerimonas > Stutzerimonas sp. Brlt_14. The sequence goes on along the minus strand of NZ_JAYJLM010000009.1, from coordinate 28,058 downwards.
GCCAGCGGGCAGCTTGACGGGGTTCTTAGCAACGCGAGACATGCTTATCCCCCCTTAGAACACAGTGCAAAGCACTTCGCCGCCGACACCAGCAGCGCGAGCAGCACGATCAGTCATCACACCCTTGTTGGTGGAGACGATCGAGACACCCAGGCCACCGCGAACTTTCGGCAACTGGTCAACGGATTTGTACTGGCGCAGGCCAGGACGACTTACGCGCTTCAGTTCCTCGATGACCGGACGGCCTTCGAAATACTTAAGCTCGATGGAAAGCTGCGGCTTGACGTCGCCACTGACCTGGTATCCCGCGATATAGCCTTCACCTTGAAGAACGTTGGCTACAGCCACCTTCAGCGTGGAAGACGGCATGCTTACGACGGACTTTTCGGCCATCTGGGCATTACGGATACGAGTTAGCATGTCCGCTAACGGGTCCTGCATACTCATGGGCTCTTAGCTCCTAAAACAAAAAAATAAGCCTTGGACGGCTCGTGTCGCCAACGGGCGAACCCTACAAAAATGCGAGGCTCAGGCGAGCCGGGCATTCTAGGCGCTCACCAGAAACGAATCAAGCCCCGAAAGGGGCTCGACCGAAAACAAACAGGGCCCGAAGGCCCTGTTTGATTCTTACCAGCTGGCTTTGACCAGGCCCGGAACGTCACCGCGCATGGCGGCCTGGCGCAGCATGTTGCGCGCGAGGCCGAACTTGCGATAGACGCCGTGCGGACGGCCAGTCAGACGGCAGCGGTTACGCAGGCGCGAAGCGCTTGCATCACGCGGCTGCTTCTGCAGGGCCACCTGAGCTTCCCAACGCGCCTCCGGAGTGGACTCCGGGCTAGCGATGATCGCTTTGAGTGCCGCACGCTTCTGGGCGAACTTGGCAACCGTGCGCTGACGCTTCAGCTCACGGTTCTTCATGCTTTGCTTAGCCATGTGCCTACTCCAATCAGTTACGGAACGGGAAGTTGAAAGCGCGCAGCAACGCACGACCCTCATCATCCGTCCGAGCAGTAGTGGTCAGAGTGATATCCAGACCACGCAGGGCATCGATCTTGTCGTAATCGATTTCCGGGAAGATGATCTGCTCTTTGACACCCATGCTGTAGTTGCCGCGGCCATCGAAGGACTTGGCATTCAGGCCGCGGAAGTCACGCACGCGCGGCAGGGAGATCGAAAGCAGACGATCCAGGAATTCGTACATGCGATCGCTGCGCAGGGTTACCTTGACGCCGATCGGCCAGCCTTCGCGGACCTTGAAGCCTGCGATGGACTTGCGAGCGTGGGTCACTACAACCTTCTGACCGGTGATCTTTTCCAGATCGGCAACCGCGTTGTCGATGATCTTCTTGTCACCGATCGCTTCGCCGATACCCATGTTGAGGGTGATCTTGGTAATGCGCGGAACTTCCATCACGTTCTTGAGCTGAAGTTCTTCCTTCAGCTTGGGCGCGATTTCCTTCCGATAAACTTCTTTTAGTCGTGCCATGGTTATCTACCTAGCAGTCTCAAGCGTCAACCGGCTTCTGGGTCGACTTGAAGACACGAATTTTCTTGCCTTCTTCAACCTTGAAGCCAACGCGGTCTGCCTTGTTGGTTTCACCGTTGAAAATGGCGACGTTAGAGACGTGCAAAGGCGCCTCTTTCTCGACGATACCGCCCTGAACACCGGACATCGGGTTCGGCTTGGTGTGGCGCTTGACCAGGTTGATCCCGCCAACGACCAGACGGTCGTCAGCGAGCACCTTCAGCACCTTACCGCGCTTGCCCTTGTCTTTGCCGGCGATGACGATGATCTCGTCGTTGCGACGAATCTTTTGCATGCGGCTACTCCTTACAGCACTTCAGGTGCGAGCGAAACGATCTTCATGAACTTCTCGGTACGAAGCTCACGAGTCACCGGCCCGAAGATGCGGGTGCCGATAGGCTCTTGCTTGTTGTTCAGCAGAACAGCAGCGTTGCCATCGAAGCGGACGATGGAGCCGTCGGGACGGCGAACACCGTGACGGGTGCGGACCACTACAGCGGTCATCACCTGGCCTTTCTTGACCTTGCCACGCGGAATCGCTTCCTTGACGGTGACCTTGATAATGTCGCCGATGCCGGCGTAACGGCGGTGGGAACCGCCGAGCACCTTGATACACATGACGCGACGAGCGCCACTGTTATCAGCCACATCGAGCATGGATTGAGTCTGAATCATATAATTTCTCCGACCCCTAGCCCTTAGACTTCGACGGCGCGTTCAACGACTTCAACCAGCGCCCAGGACTTGGTCTTGGACTGCGGACGGGTTTCACGAATGGAAACCTTGTCGCCGATCTTGCACTGGTTGGTTTCGTCGTGGGCGTGCAGTTTGGTCGAACGCTTAACGTATTTGCCGTAGATCGGGTGCTTGACGCGACGCTCGATCAGTACGGTGATGGTCTTGTCCATCTTGTCGCTGACGACACGGCCGGTCAGCGTGCGGACGGTTTTCTGAGCTTCAGCCATGATCACTTACCTGCCTGCTGGTTGAGCACAGTCTTGACACGAGCGATGTCGCGCTTGACTTGCGAGAGCAGGTGAGACTGCCCCAACTGGCCAGTCGCTTTCTGCATACGCAGATTGAACTGGTCCCGCAGCAGCTCGAGCAGTTGCTCGTTCAGCTGCTCAACGGATTTTTCACGAAGTTCATTCGCTTTCATTACATCACCGTCCGCTTAACAAAGGAGGTGGCGAGCGGCAGCTTTGCAGCGGCCAGGGCGAAAGCCTCACGCGCCAGCTCTTCGGAAACACCCTCGATCTCGTAGAGCACCTTGCCCGGCTGAATCTGGGCTACCCAGTACTCGACGCTACCCTTACCTTTACCCATACGAACTTCCAGGGGCTTCTTGGTAACGGGCTTGTCGGGGAACACGCGGATCCAGATCTTGCCGCCACGCTTGACGTGACGAGTCAGCGCACGACGTGCAGCCTCGATCTGACGCGCGGTCAGACGACCACGGGAAACAGACTTCAGCGCGAATTCGCCGAAGCTGACCTTGCTACCGCGCTGAGCCAGACCACGATTGTGGCCGGTCATCTGCTTGCGGAATTTTGTACGCTTGGGTTGCAACATTTGGCGTACCCCTTACTTAGCAGCTTTTTTACGAGGAGCAGGCGCTTGAGGCTTGAGCTCTTCATGGCGACCACCAATCACTTCGCCTTTGAAGATCCACACCTTCACGCCGATCACACCGTAAGTGGTGTGCGCTTCGTAAGTGTTGTAATCGATATCGGCACGCAGGGTGTGCAGCGGCACACGACCTTCGCGATACCACTCGGTACGGGCGATTTCAGCCCCACCCAGACGACCACTGACCTGGATCTTGATGCCCTTGGCACCAATACGCATGGCGTTCTGTACGGCGCGCTTCATGGCGCGACGGAACATCACGCGACGCTCCAGCTGCTGAGCTACGCTCTGTGCAACCAGCATGGCGTCGAGCTCCGGCTTGCGGATCTCTTCGATATTGATGTGCACCGGCACACCCATTTGCTTGGTCAGGTCCTGACGCAGCTTCTCAACATCCTCACCCTTCTTGCCGATCACGATGCCGGGACGAGCGGTGTGGATGGTGATGCGTGCGGTTTGAGCCGGGCGATGGATATCGATACGGCTTACGGACGCGCTTTTTAGTTTGTCTTGGAGGTACTCACGCACGTTCAGATCTGCAAGCAGATAGTCTGCATACGTACGGCCGTCTGCGTACCAGACGGAGGTGTGCTCCTTGACGATTCCCAGGCGAATGCCAGTGGGATGTACTTTCTGACCCATCTGATCGACTCCGTTACTTGTCCGCAACCTTGACAGTGATATGGCAAGACCGCTTGACGATGCGATCAGCGCGGCCTTTGGCACGCGGCATGATGCGCTTAAGCGAACGCCCTTCGTTGACGAAGACGGTGGAGACTTTCAGGTCATCCACATCAGCGCCTTCGTTGTGCTCGGCGTTGGCAACGGCCGACTCCAGCACCTTCTTCATGATCTCGGCGGCTTTCTTACTGCTGAAAGCCAGGAGGTTGAGCGCATCGCCCACCTTCTTCCCGCGGATCTGGTCGGCGACCAGGCGGGCTTTCTGGGCGGAGATGCGAGCGCCCGACAACTTAGCGGCTACTTCCATCTTTCCTTACCCCTTAGCGCTTGCCTTTCTTGTCCGCCACGTGCCCACGATAAGTGCGGGTAGCAGCGAACTCGCCGAGTTTGTGGCCGACCATGTCTTCGGACACGAGGACCGGAACATGCTGGCGACCGTTGTGTACAGCGATGGTCAGACCGACCATCTGCGGCAGGATCATCGAACGACGCGACCAGGTTTTCACCGGCTTGCGATCATTCTTTTCCACCGCCGCTTCGACCTTCTTCAGTAGGTGAAGATCGATAAAAGGACCTTTTTTCAGAGAACGCGGCACTGTCGTATCCCTCTAGTTACTTGCGACGACGGACGATCATGTTATCGGTGCGCTTGTTAGTGCGGGTCTTCGCGCCCTTAGTCGGGAAGCCCCATGGCGACACCGGATGACGACCACCGGAGGTACGACCTTCACCACCACCGTGCGGGTGATCGACCGGGTTCATCGCGACACCACGAACGGTCGGGCGAATGCCCTTCCAGCGCTTGGCACCGGCCTTACCCAGCGAACGCAGGCTGTGCTCGGAGTTCGAGACTTCGCCCAGGGTCGCACGGCATTCAGCCAACACCTTGCGCATTTCGCCGGAGCGCAGACGCAGCGTCACATAGGAGCCCTCACGAGCGACCAGCTGAGCCGAAGCACCAGCGGAGCGAACGAGCTGAGCACCCTTGCCCGGCTTGAGCTCGATACCGTGAACGGTAGAACCCAGCGGGATGTTACGCAGCGGCAGGCTGTTACCAGCCTTGATCGGAGCATTGATGCCCGAGACCAGCTGATCGCCAGCGCTCACGCCTTTCGGCGCGATGATGTAGCGACGCTCACCGTCGGCATACTTCAGCAGCGCGATGTGCGCAGTACGGTTCGGATCGTATTCGATACGCTCGACGATGGCCGGAATGCCATCCTTGTTGCGACGAAAATCGACCAGACGATAATGCTGCTTGTGACCACCGCCGATGTGGCGAGTGGTGATACGACCGTTGTTGTTACGGCCGCCAGTCTTCGACTTCTTCTCGAGCAGCGGTGCGTAAGGAGCGCCTTTGTGCAGCTCCTGATTGACCACCTTGACCACAAAACGGCGGCCCGCGGAAGTCGGTTTGCATTTAACGATTGCCATGATGCACCCCTTCCTTACTCAGCACTGCCGGAGAAATCGAGATCCTGGCCTGGCTGAAGAGCGATATAAGCCTTCTTCCAGTCGTTGCGCTTGCCCAGACCGCGAGCGGTGCGCTTGGTCTTGCCCTGAACGTTCAGGGTGTTGACGGCGGCGACCTTCACGTCGAACAGGCTTTCAACAGCCTTCTTGATTTCCAGCTTGGTTGCGTCAGTCGCAACCTTGAAAACGAATTGCTTCTTGCTGTCAGCCAGCACGGTAGCCTTCTCGGAGACGTGCGGACCAAGCAGGACTTTGAATACGCGTTCCTGGTTCATCCCAGCAGCTCCTCGAATTTCTTCACAGCCGACACGGTGATCAACACCTTGTCATAGGCGATCAGGCTGACCGGATCGGAACCCTGGACGTCACGTACGTCGACATGCGGCAGATTGCGCGCAGCCAGGTACAGGTTCTGATCGACAGCATCGGAAACGATCAGCACGTCGCTCAGACCCATACCATTGAGCTTGCTGGCAAGCGCCTTGGTCTTCGGGGCATCGACGGCGAAATCTTCTACGACTACCAGACGCTCGGAGCGAACCAGCTCAGCAAGGATGGAACGCAGCGCAGCGCGATACATCTTCTTGTTCAGCTTCTGCTCGTGGTTCTGCGGGCGAGCAGCGAAGGTGACACCACCGCCACGCCAGATCGGACCACGAGTGGTACCGGCACGAGCGCGACCGGTGCCCTTCTGGCGCCACGGACGCTTGCCACCACCGGACACATCGGAGCGGGTCTTCTGCTGCTTGCTACCCTGACGACCGCCAGCCATGTAGGCGACGACTGCCTGGTGCACCAGCGTCTCGTTGAACTCACCACCAAAGGTGCGATCGGAGACTTCGATGGCCTGTGCGCCATTTACATTCAATTGCATGTGAACTCCCCCTTAACCGCGAGCCTTGACGGCCGGACGCACGAACACGTCACCACCGGTGGCACCAGGGACTGCACCCTTGACCAGCAGCAGGTTACGCTCGGCATCGACACGCACGATTTCCAGAGACTGCACGGTTACGCGCTCGGCGCCCATGTGCCCGGACATCTTCTTGCCCTTGAATACACGACCTGGAGTCTGGCACTGACCAATAGAGCCCGGGACGCGGTGGGATACGGAGTTACCGTGGGTATTGTCCTGACCACGGAAATTCCAGCGCTTGATGGTACCGGCAAAGCCTTTACCCTTGGACTGACCGGTGACATCCACCAGCTGGCCTGCCTGGAAAATTTCGGCATTGATCTGGTCACCAACCTGGAACTCCTCGCCTTCGAGGCGGAATTCCCAGACGCCACGACCTGCTGCCACGTTCGCCTTGGCGAAGTGACCGGCCTGAGCCTTGGTAACACGGGACGCACGACGCTCACCGACAGTGACCTGCACTGCACGATAGCCATCGCTCTCTTCATTCTTGAACTGAGTGACGCGATTCGGCTCGATCTCGATGACCGTAACCGGAATAGAGACACCATCCTCGGTGAAAACGCGGGTCATGCCGCATTTACGACCGACTACACCAATAGTCATTTTTAAACCTCTTGAGTGTACGGGGCTTTCACCCGCTATGGCCGCCCATTTCAGAGCGTTACACGACTAAAACTCTCAGGTTTTAGCCGAGGCTGATCTGCACTTCCACACCAGCCGCAAGATCGAGCTTCATCAGCGCATCGACGGTTTTGTCGGTCGGCTGAACGATGTCCAGCACACGCTTGTGGGTTCGAATTTCATACTGATCGCGCGCGTCTTTGTTGACGTGCGGAGAAACCAGCACAGTGAACCGCTCTTTGCGGGTTGGCAGCGGAATCGGACCACGCACCTGAGCACCAGTACGTTTCGCGGTTTCCACGATTTCCTGGGTTGATTGATCGATCAGGCGATGGTCAAAAGCCTTCAACCGAATACGGATTTGTTGGTTTTGCATTTTGACCTCAGACTCCAAGTAGCCACCCTACCAGGCGCAATACCCCCGGTAAAAGGAGGCGCAATTGTACGGATGCACCTATAGGGTGTCAATAAATGATCAACAATAGAAAAAGGCCCCCGAAGGGGCCTCTTTCATCATCGTCAAATATTACTCGACGATCTTGGCAACCACGCCGGCACCAACGGTACGACCACCTTCGCGAATCGCGAAGCGCAGGCCGTCTTCCATGGCGATCGGCTTGATCAGGGTGACAACCATCTTCACGTTGTCGCCCGGCATTACCATCTCGACGCCTTCCGGCAGTTCGCACGAACCGGTCACGTCAGTGGTACGGAAGTAGAACTGCGGACGGTAGCCCTTGAAGAACGGGGTGTGACGACCACCTTCTTCCTTGGACAGCACGTACACTTCGGCTTCGAACTTGGTGTGCGGCTTGATGGTGCCCGGCTTGGCCAGAACCTGACCACGCTCCACTTCGTCACGCTTGGTGCCACGCAGCAGCACGCCGCAGTTCTCGCCAGCGCGACCTTCGTCGAGCAGCTTGCGGAACATCTCAACGCCGGTGCAGGTAGTCTTGGTGGTCGGACGCAGACCGACGATCTCGATCTCTTCCTGAACCTTGACGATGCCGCGCTCTACGCGACCGGTTACCACGGTGCCGCGACCGGAGATCGAGAACACGTCTTCGATCGGCATCAGGAACGGCTTGTCGATGGCACGAACCGGCTCGGGGATGTAGCTGTCCAGGGTTTCGACCAGCTTCTTCACCGCGGTGGTGCCGAGCTCGTTGTCGTCTTCGCCGTTCAGCGCCATCAGCGCGGAGCCGATGATGATCGGAGTGTCGTCACCCGGGAAGTCGTAGGTCGACAGCAGGTCGCGAACTTCCATCTCGACCAGCTCGAGCAGCTCGGCGTCATCAACCATGTCGGCCTTGTTCAGGAACACGACGATGTACGGAACACCAACCTGACGGGACAGCAGGATGTGCTCGCGAGTCTGCGGCATGGGGCCGTCAGCAGCCGAGCAAACCAGGATCGCGCCGTCCATCTGGGCAGCACCGGTGATCATGTTCTTCACGTAGTCAGCGTGACCCGGGCAGTCAACGTGCGCGTAGTGACGGACGTTGGAGTCGTACTCTACGTGGGCGGTGTTGATGGTGATACCGCGAGCCTTCTCTTCCGGAGCGCTATCGATCTTGTCGAAGTCGACACGAGCGGAACCGAAGACCTCGGAGCACACGCGAGTCAGAGCGGCAGTCAGAGTGGTCTTGCCATGGTCGACGTGACCAATGGTGCCGACGTTGACGTGCGGTTTGTTACGTTCGAATTTTTCCTTAGCCACGACAGTAAACCTCTTACTTAAAGGGCTGAATCAACCTTGTTTTTTGACGAGCGTCTCGACGATATTCGCCGGAGCCTCAGCGTATTTGGAGAATTCCATGGAGTAGCTCGCGCGACCCTGAGACATGGAACGAACGTCGGTTGCGTAACCGAACATCTCTCCGAGCGGAACCTCAGCACGGATAACCTTGCCGGAGACCGAGTCTTCCATACCCTGGATCAGACCACGACGACGGTTCAGGTCACCCATCACGTCACCCATGTAGTCCTCAGGGGTCACCACTTCGACCTTCATGATCGGCTCGAGCACCTTGCCGCCGCCCTTCTGGGCCAGCTGCTTGGTCGCCATCGAAGCTGCAACCTTGAACGCCATCTCGTTGGAGTCGACGTCGTGGTAGGAGCCATCGAACACGGTCGCCTTCAGGCCGATCAGCGGATAGCCGGCGACAACGCCGTTCTTCATCTGCTCTTCGATGCCCTTCTGGATTGCCGGGATGTATTCCTTCGGAACCACACCACCCACAACCTCGTTGGTGAACACCAGGCCTTCGGTGATATTGCCCTTCTCGTCCACGTCCGGGGTCGAGAAACGGATCCAGCAATGACCGAACTGACCACGACCACCGGACTGACGAACGAACTTGCCTTCGATCTCGACATTGTCCTTGGTGATGGTTTCACGGTAGGAAACCTGCGGCTTACCGATGTTCGCCTCAACGTTGAACTCGCGACGCATACGGTCGACGAGAATGTCGAGGTGCAGCTCACCCATACCGGAAATGATGGTCTGACCAGTCTCTTCGTCGGTCTGGACACGGAACGACGGGTCTTCCTGAGCCAGTTTGCCCAGCGCGATACCCATCTTTTCCTGGTCTGCCTTGGTCTTCGGCTCGACAGCTACCGAGATAACCGGCTCCGGGAAGTCCATACGCTCGAGGATGATCGGCTTCTCGATCGAGCAGAGGGTGTCACCCGTGGTGACGTCCTTCATGCCGATCAGCGCGGCGATGTCGCCGGCACGGCACTCCTTGATCTCGTCACGCTGGTTGGCGTGCATCTGCACCATCCGACCCACGCGCTCCTTCTTGCCCTTGACCGAGTTGATTACCGAGTCACCGGAAGACAGCACACCGGAATAAACACGAGTAAAGGTCAGGGTACCCACGAACGGGTCGGTAGCGATCTTGAACGCCAGAGCGGAGAACGGCTCGTCATCACTTGCATGACGCTCATCGACCTGCTCTTCGTTATCCGGATTGACGCCTTGAATCGGCGGAATCTCGGTCGGCGCAGGCAGATAGTCGATGACGGCATCGAGAACCAGGGGCACGCCCTTGTTCTTGAAGGACGAACCACAAACGGCCGGAACGATTTCACAGGCGATGGTGCGCTGACGCAGACCAGCCTTGATCTCTTCGATGGTCAGCTCACCACCTTCGAGATACTTGTTCATCAGCTCTTCGTTGGCCTCGGCCGCAGCCTCGATCATGTTCGAGCGATATTCTTCGGCCAGATCCATCAGCTCCGCCGGAATCTCTTCCTCGCGGTAGGTGGTGCCTTTGTCGTCATCGTTCCAGTAGATGGCCTTCATCTTGATCAGATCGATCTGACCGGCGAAGTTCTCTTCGGAACCAATGGCCAGCTGAACAGGAACCGGGGTGTGACCCAGGCGCTGCTTGATCTGACCGACGACGCGCAGGAAGTTGGCACCCTGACGGTCCATCTTGTTGACGTAGACGATACGCGGCACGCCGTACTTGTTGGCCTGACGCCATACGGTTTCGGACTGCGGCTCAACGCCGGAGGTACCGCAGAACACAACGACAGCACCGTCGAGAACGCGCAGGGAGCGCTCTACTTCGATGGTGAAGTCAACGTGACCGGGGGTATCGATGACGTTTACACGATAGTTGTCGTACTGACCGCGCGAACCCTGCCAAAAGGTCGTGACAGCAGCGGAGGTGATGGTGATACCACGCTCCTGCTCCTGCACCATCCAGTCGGTGGTCGCCGCACCGTCATGCACTTCACCCATCTTGTGGCTGAGGCCGGTGTAAAACAGAATCCGCTCCGTGGTGGTAGTCTTGCCCGCGTCGACGTGGGCACAGATACCGATGTTACGGTAGCGGTTGATAGGGGTAGTACGGGCCACAATAAGGTCCTCGTAAAAGTTGCGCTTGATTTAGAAGCGGTAGTGCGAGAAGGCCTTGTTGGCTTCAGCCATACGGTGCACGTCTTCGCGCTTCTTGACCGCAGCGCCTTTACCTTCAAAAGCATCCAGCAGCTCGCCAGCGAGGCGCAGCGCCATGGATTTTTCGCCACGCTTGCGCGCAGCATCTACCAGCCAGCGCATGGCCAGCGCGTTACGACGGGAAGGACGAACTTCGACCGGAACCTGGTAGGTAGCACCGCCTACACGGCGGGACTTGACTTCGACCAGCGGAGCGATGGCATCGAGTGCTTTTTCGAAGACTTCCAGGGGGTCGCCATTCTTGCGCTCCTTCACCTTGTCCAAGGCACCATAAACGATACGCTCGGCAACGGCCTTCTTGCCGCTTTCCATCACGTGGTTCATGAACTTGGCCAGGATCAGACTTCCGTACTTCGGATCGTCCAGAATCTCGCGCTTGGCTGCTACACGACGTCTTGGCATTGATAAGCCCTCAAACGGTCTTCAGGTTAGCTCGGAACGGTAACGCGCAGGTTACGCCCGACCTTACTCTTATCGACTCAAATAAATAGAAATACTGCTTACTTCGGACGCTTGGCGCCGTACTTGGAACGACCCTGCTTACGGTCTTTTACGCCGGAGGTATCCAGCGAACCGCGCACGGTGTGGTAACGCACACCCGGAAGGTCTTTTACACGACCGCCACGGATCAGCACTACGCTGTGCTCTTGCAGGTTATGACCTTCACCACCGATGTAGGAGGCGACTTCATAGCCGTTGGTCAGACGAACACGGCACACCTTACGCAGTGCGGAGTTCGGTTTCTTCGGCGTGGTGGTGTACACACGGGTGCACACGCCACGACGCTGCGGGCAGTTTTGCAGCGCAGGGACGTCGCTTTTCTCGACGACCCGCTTGCGCGGCTGACGTACCAGCTGGTTGATAGTTGCCATCTACTAGCTCCACTGTTGTCTTTCGACACAAACGAAAAATGGCAGGGCACGAAGCCCCGCCAATTTAGGGGTACGAGAGTCTAAAGAGCTTCTCGCCCACCGTCAAGGCAGGCCCCGGCTTGCGACCGGGGCCTGGCACTCTCAATTGCCGCTGGAGTTCAGCGCTTCAGTCAGCGCCGCTTCGACTTCATCGGCACTCACACGGACCGGCTTCTCGGCATCACGCTTGCGCTTGCGCTCGCTGTGATACGCCAGACCGGTACCGGCCGGGATCAGACGACCCACAACCACGTTCTCCTTCAGGCCGCGCAGGTAGTCGCGCTTGCCAGTCACGGCCGCTTCGGTCAGCACGCGGGTAGTCTCCTGGAAGGAGGCCGCGGAGATGAACGACTCGGTCGACAACGACGCCTTGGTGATGCCCAGCAGGACGCGGACGTACTTGGCGACGAACTTGTCCTCTGCGCTCAGACGCTCGTTCTCTTCCAGCACCTGGGTCAGTTCCATCTGGTCGCCCTTGATGAAGCTGGAATCGCCCGACTCGGTGATCTCGACCTTGCGCAGCATCTGCCGCAGGATGGTCTCGATGTGCTTGTCGTTGATCTTCACGCCCTGCAGGCGGTAAACGTCCTGGATCTCGTTGACGATGTAGCGTGCCAGTGCGCTGACGCCCAACAGCCGCAGAATGTCGTGCGGGTTGCTCGGGCCGTCGGAGATCACTTCACCCTTGTTCACCTGTTCGCCTTCGAAGACGTTCAGGTGACGCCACTTCGGAATCAGCTCTTCGTACGGATCGCTACCGTCGGTCGGCGTAATCACCAGGCGACGCTTGCCCTTGGTTTCCTTACCGAAGGAAATCGTGCCGCTGATTTCCGCCAGGATGGACGGCTCCTTCGGACGACGCGCTTCGAACAGGTCGGCAACGCGCGGCAGACCACCGGTGATGTCGCGGGTCTTCGAGGTTTCCTGTGGGATACGTGCGATGACGTCACCCACATTGATCTCGGCGCCGTCCGCAACACCGACCAGCGCGTTAGCCGGCAGGAAGTACTGGGCCGGTACGTCGGTACCTGGCAGCAACAACTCCTTGCCATTGGCGTCGACCATCTTGATCGCCGGACGGATGTCCTTGCCTGCGGCCGGACGGTCCTTCGGATCCATCACCTCGATGTTGGTCAGACCGGTCAGCTCGTCGGTCTGGCGCTTGATGGTGATGTTCTCCTCCATGCCAACGAAGGTCACAACACCCTTCATTTCGGTCACGATCGGGTGGGTGTGCGGGTCCCACTTGGCAACCACGGCGCCAGCGTCGACCTTGTCGCCTTCCTTCACGGAAATCACAGCACCGTACGGCAGCTTGTAGCGCTCGCGCTCACGACCGAAGTCGTCCGCCACGGCCAGCTCGCCGGAACGAGACACGGCCACCAGCGCGCCATCGGCACGCTCGACGTGCTTCAGGTTATGCAGGCGGATGGTACCGCCGTTCTTCACCAGCACGTTGTCGACGGCCGAGGTACGGCTCGCCGCACCACCGATGTGGAACGTACGCATGGTGAGCTGAGTACCCGGCTCACCGATCGACTGGGCAGCGATAACGCCGACCGCCTCGCCGATGTTGACCTGATGCCCACGGGCCAGATCACGACCGTAGCACTTGGCACAGATGCCGTAGCGGGTTTCACAGGAGATCGGCGAGCGCACGATCACTTCGTCGATGCTGTTCAGCTCGATAAAGTCGACCCACTGCTCGTCGATCAACGTACCCGCCGGAACCAGCACGTCATCGGTGCCCGGCTTGAGCACGTCACGCGCAATCACGCGACCCAGCACGCGCTCGCCCAGCGGCTCGACCACGTCGCCGCCTTCGATGTGCGGAGTCATGTGCAGACCCTGCTCGGTGCCGCAATCGATCTCGGTGACCACCAGATCCTGCGCGACATCCACCAGACGACGAGTCAGGTACCCGGAGTTCGCGGTTTTCAGTGCGGTATCCGCCAGACCCTTACGAGCACCGTGCGTGGAGATGAAGTACTGCAGTACGTTCAGCCCCTCACGGAAGTTCGCCGTAATCGGCGTTTCGATGATGGAGCCGTCCGGCTTGGCCATCAGGCCACGCATACCGGCGAGCTGGCGAATCTGAGCCGCGGAACCCCGCGCACCGGAGTCGGCCATCATGTACATCGAGTTGAACGAATCCTGCTCGGCTTCGTTGCCTTCGCGGTCGATGACCTTCTCTTTCGAGAGGTTGGCCATCATGGCCTTGGACACTTCGTCGTTGGCCTTGGACCAGAGGTCGATCACCTTGTTGTACTTCTCGCCCTGAGTAACCAGGCCCGAGGCGTACTGCGACTCGATCTCCTTCACTTCTTCGGTGGCCGCATCGATGATGCGCGCCTTCTCGTCCGGGATGACGAAATCGTTCACACCGATCGAAACACCGGAAATGGTCGAGTAGGCGAAGCCGGTGTACATCAGCTGGTCGGCGAAGATGACGGTATCCTTCAGACCAACGGTGCGGTAGCACAGGTTGATCAGCTTGGAGATCGCCTTTTTCTTCATCGGCTGGTTGACGACGTCGAACGACATCCCTTCCGGCACGATCTGGAACAGCAGCGCGCGGCCGACGGTGGTGTCGACGATGCGGGTGTTCTTGGTGATGCTGCCGTCACGATCCTTGATGGTCTCGTTGATGCGCACCTTGACCCGGGCGTGCAGCGAGGCTTCACCGGCGCGGAACACGCGGTCGACTTCCTGCAGGTCGGCGAACACGCGCCCTTCGCCCTTGGCATTGATGGCTTCACGGGTCATGTAGTACAGACCCAGAACCACGTCCTGCGACGGGACGATGATCGGCTCGCCGTTGGCTGGCGAGAGGATGTTGTTGGTCGACATCATCAGCGCGCGCGCTTCCAGCTGGGCTTCCAGCGTCAGCGGCACGTGCACGGCCATCTGGTCACCGTCGAAGTCGGCGTTGTACGCGGCACAGACCAGCGGGTGCAGCTGGATCGCCTTGCCTTCGATCAGTACCGGCTCGAACGCCTGGATACCCAGACGGTGCAGGGTCGGTGCGCGGTTGAGCAGTACGGGATGCTCGCGAATCACTTCGGCGAGAACGTCCCAGACTTCCGGCAGCTCGCGCTCGACCATCTTCTTGGCCGCCTTGATGGTGGTGGCCATGCCGCGCATTTCCAGCTTGCCGAAGATGAACGGCTTGAACAGCTCGAGCGCCATCTTCTTCGGCAGGCCGCACTGGTGCAGACGCAGGGTCGGACCTACGGTGATCACGGAACGACCGGAGTAGTCCACGCGCTTGCCAAGCAGGTTCTGACGGAAACGACCCTGCTTGCCCTTAATCATGTCAGCCAGGGACTTCAGCGGGCGCTTGTTCGAACCGGTGATGGCGCGGCCGCGGCGGCCGTTGTCCAGCAGCGCATCGACCGCTTCCTGCAGCATGCGCTTTTCGTTGCGCACGATGATGTCCGGCGCCGACAGGTCGAGCAGGCGCTTCAGACGGTTGTTGCGGTTGATCACGCGGCGATACAGATCGTTCAGATCCGAAGTCGCGAAACGACCGCCATCCAGCGGAACCAGCGGACGCAGATCCGGCGGCAGCACCGGCAGCACGGTCAGGATCATCCACTCCGGCAGGTTGCCCGAGCCATGGAAAGCCTCCATCAGCTTCAGACGCTTGGAGAGCTTCTTGATCTTGGTTTCCGAGTTGGTCTGCGGAATTTCCTCGCGCAAACGGCCAATCTCGTGCTCCAGGTCGATCTGGATCAGCAGCTCGCGGACAGCCTCGGCACCCATGCGGGCATCGAAGTCGTCACCGAACTCTTCGAGGGCTTCGAAGTACTGCTCGTCGTTAAGCAGCTGACCTTTCTCCAGAGTGGTCATGCCCGGATCGATCACCACGTAGCTCTCGAAATAGAGCACGCGCTCGATATCGCGCAGGGTCATGTCCAGCAGCAGGCCGATACGGGACGGCAGCGACTTCAGGAACCAGATGTGCGCGACCGGAGAAGCCAGTTCGATGTGCGCCATGCGCTCGCGACGCACCTTGGCCAGCGCAACTTCCACACCACACTTCTCGCAGATCACACCGCGATGCTTGAGGCGCTTGTACTTGCCGCACAGGCACTCGTAGTCCTTGACCGGGCCAAAGATCTTGGCGCAGAAAAGGCCGTCACGCTCGGGCTTGAACGTACGGTAGTTGATGGTCTCCGGCTTCTTCACTTCACCGAAGGACCAGGAACGGATCATCTCGGGGGACGCCAGGGCAATCTTGATGGCATCGAACTCTTCGATTTGACCCTGGTTTTTCAACAGATTCAGCAAGTCTTTCAAGGCCTTTCCTCCTCACGGACCTGCGGCAGCCGGCTGACGCCGGGTGCCGCGCAGGCGGTGCGTGGTTATTCGGTTTCCAGATCGATATCGATACCGAGCGAGCGGATTTCTTTGATCAGCACGTTGAAGGACTCCGGCATGCCGGCCTCCATGCGGTGATCGCCGTCCACGATGTTCTTGTACATCTTGGTCCGCCCGTTCACGTCGTCCGACTTGACCGTGAGCATTTCCTGCAGGGTGTACGCGGCGCCATAGGCCTCCAGGGCCCAGACCTCCATCTCCCCGAAACGCTGACCACCGAACTGCGCCTTGCCGCCCAGCGGCTGTTGGGTGACCAGGCTGTACGAACCGGTGGAACGCGCGTGCATCTTGTCGTCGACCAGGTGGTTCAGCTTGAGCATGTACATGTAGCCGACGGTGGTGGTGCGCTCGAAGGCATTACCGGTACGGCCGTCGAACAGCTGCATCTGGCCACTTTCCGGCAGATCGGCCAGCTTCAGCATGGCCTTGATCTCGCGCTCCTTGGCACCGTCGAACACCGGGGTCGCCATCGGCACGCCCTTGCGCAGGTTGTTCGCCAGGTCCAGCACTTCCTGATCGCTCAGGTCGGCCAGATTCTCCTGACGCCCGCCGATCTCGTTGTAGATCTCGTGCAGGAACTTGCGCAGCTCGGCGACCTTGCGCTGCTCTTCGAGCATCAGGTTGATCTTCTCGCCCAGGCCCTTGGCCGCAAGGCCCAGGTGGGTTTCGAGGATCTGCCCGACGTTCATACGCGACGGTACACCCAGCGGGTTCAGGACGATGTCCACCGGCGTACCGTTGGCATCATGGGGCATGTCTTCGACCGGCATGATCACCGAGACCACACCCTTGTTACCGTGACGACCGGCCATCTTGTCGCCCGGCTGGATGCGACGCTTGATGGCCAGGTAGACCTTGACGATCTTCAGCACGCCCGGTGCGAGGTCGTCGCCCTGCTGCAGCTTGCGCTTCTTGTCTTCGAACTTGTCGTCGAGCAGCTGACGGCGATCGGAGAGGTAGGCCTGGGCCTTCTCCAACTGCTCATTCAGCGCGTCTTCGGCCATGCGCAGCTTGAACCACTGGCCATGCTCGAGCCCGTCGAGGATCTCGTCGGTGATCACGACACCCTTCTTCAGACCTGCACCGCCCTCGGCAGTCGCACCGACCAAGGCCGAGCGCAGACGCTCGAACGTGGCGCCTTCGACGATACGGAACTCTTCATTGAGGTCCTTGCGGATCTCGTCGAGCTGCATCTTCTCGATGGCCAGCGCACGGGAGTCGCGCTCGACGCCGTCGCGGATGAACACCTGTACGTCGATGACGGTGCCCTTGGTGCCGGTCGGCACACGCAGGGACGTGTCTTTCACGTCGGAAGCCTTCTCACCGAAGATCGCACGCAGCAGCTTCTCTTCCGGGGTCAGCTGGGTTTCGCCCTTCGGCGTCACCTTGCCGACCAGGATGTCGCCTGGGCCGACTTCGGCACCGACGTAGACGATACCGGCCTCGTCCAGCTTGTTCAGCGCAGCCTCACCCACGTTCGGGATGTCTGCGGTGATCTCCTCTGGGCCGAGCTTGGTGTCGCGCGACACGCAGGTCAGTTCCTGGATATGGATAGTGGTAAAACGATCTTCCTGAACCACGCGCTCCGAGAGGAGAATGGAGTCCTCGAAGTTGTAGCCGTTCCACGGCATGAACGCGACGCGCATGTTCTGACCCAGTGCCAGCTCGCCCATGTCGGTGGACGGACCGTCGGCCATGATGTCGCCACGCGCCACCACGTCACCCTTGCGCACCAGCGGACGCTGGTTGATGCAGGTGTTCTGGTTGGAGCGGGTGTACTTGGTCAGGTTATAGATGTCGACACCCGCTTCGCCGGTCTCGACCTCATCGTCACGCACGCGCACCACGATACGGCTGGCATCGACCGAGTCGATCACGCCGCCGCGACGAGCGACCACGCAGACGCCGGAGTCGCGTGCCACGTTGCGCTCCATGCCGGTACCTACCAGCGGCTTGTCCGAACGCAGGGTCGGCACGGCCTGACGCTGCATGTTGGAACCCATCAGCGCGCGGTTGGCGTCGTCGTGCTCGAGGAACGGAATCAGCGAGGCAGCGACGGAGACGACCTGCTTCGGAGAGACGTCCATCAGGGTCACGTCTTCCGGCGCCTTGACGGTGAATTCGTTCAGATGACGCACAGCCACCAGCTCGTCGACCAGCTTGCGACCGTCCAGCTTGGCGCTGGCCTGAGCGATGACGTGGTCGGCTTCTTCGATTGCCGAGAGGAATACGATCTCGTCGGTGACTTCGCCATCCTTGACCACTCGGTACGGACTTTCCAGGAAGCCATACTGGTTGGTGCGGGCGTAGGCGGCCAGCGAGTTGATCAGACCGATGTTCGGACCTTCCGGAGTTTCGATCGGGCAGACGCGGCCGTAGTGAGTCGGGTGCACGTCACGCACCTCGAAGCCGGCACGCTCACGGGTCAGACCGCCCGGGCCGAGTGCGGAAACGCGGCGCTTGTGGGTGATCTCCGAAAGCGGGTTGTTCTGGTCCATGAACTGCGAGAGCTGGCTGGAACCGAAGAACTCCTTCACCGCCGCCGCAACCGGCTTGGCATTGATCAGGTCCTGCGGCATCAGGCCTTCGCTTTCGGCCATCGACAGACGCTCTTTGACCGCACGCTCGACGCGCACCAGGCCAACGCGGAACTGGTTTTCGGCCATTTCGCCGACACAGCGCACGCGACGGTTACCCAGGTGATCGATGTCGTCAACGATGCCCTTGCCGTTGCGGATGTCGACCAGGGTCTTCAGAACCGCGACGATATCCTCACGGCTCAGTACGCCGGAGCCCTCGATCTCGGTACGACCGATACGGCGGTTGAACTTCATCCGGCCGACAGCCGACAGGTCGTAGCGCTCGGCAGCGAAGAACAGGTTGTTGAACAGCGTCTCGGCGGCGTCCTTGGTTGGCGGCTCGCCCGGGCGCATCATGCGATAGATCTCGACCAGCGCTTCGAGCTGATTGGTGGTCGAATCGATCTTCAGCGTGTCGGAAATGAACGGACCACAATCGATGTCGTTGGTGTACAGCGTCTCGAAGCGTACGACCTGCGCCTTGACGATCTTCGCCATGACGTCGACGGTCAGCTCGGTGTTGCACTCGGCGATGATTTCGCCGGTGGCCGGATGCACGATCGCCTTGGCGACGGTACGACCCAGGACGTAGTCCATCGGCATCTCGAGTTCTTTGATGCCGGACTTGTCGAGCTGGTTGATGTGGCGAGCGGTGATGCGACGGCCCTGCTCGACGATGACCTTGCCGCTGTCATCCTTGATGTCGAAAGTAGCGATCTCGCCGCGCAGACGCTGCGGTACCAGCTCCAGCGCCAGGGTTTCGCCTTTGATGTGGAAGACGTTGGTATCGTAGAAGGCGTCCAGGATCTCTTCGGTGCTGTAATTGAGCGCACGCAGAAGCACCGACGCCGGCAACTTGCGGCGACGGTCGATACGGACGAACACTGCGTCCTTCGGATCGAATTCGAAGTCCAGCCAGGAGCCGCGGTAAGGAATGATGCGCGCGGAGTACAGCAGCTTGCCGGAGCTGTGGGTCTTGCCGCGGTCATGATCGAAGAACACGCCCGGCGAACGATGCAGCTGGGAAACGATGACGCGTTCGGTACCGTTGATGATGAAGGTACCGTTCTCGGTCATGAGGGGGATTTCCCCCATGTAGACTTCCTGTTCCTTGATGTCCTTGATGGCCTTGTTCGACGACTCTTTGTCGAAAATGATCAGGCGCACCTTGACGCGCAGCGGAACGGCGAAGGTCACGCCGCGCAGGACACATTCCTTGACATCGAAAGCCGGCTCGCCCAGGCGATAGCCGACGTACTCCAGCGCTGCATTGCCGGAATAGCTGATAATCGGGAAAACGGATTTGAAGGCTGCATGCAAGCCAATGTCGCGGAACTGATCTTTGGTCGCTCCCGCCTGCAGGAATTCGCGATACGAATCCAGCTGGATGGCCAAAAGATACGGCACGTCCATCACGTGCGGTAACTTGCTAAAGTCCTTGCGGATACGTTTTTTCTCAGTGTATGAGTAAGCCATCAGCGTTCCCCAGCTTGGTCACCTGCTTGTTGGCTTCTCCCGACGGGAGCAGCCAGAAAATCTTGCGAACCCCATGGTTCGCGCCACCTGTAGGTGGCTTCCGAGGAAGAGCCAGCATGGCTGGCTTTCCATAACGGAAAAAGGCCGGTGGCAAGAGCCACCAGCCATCAGCCTGTCGCGAGTCGCTCGGGCTGTAGACGCAAGGTCGTCGCTTACTTGAGCTCGACTTTGGCGCCAGCTTCTTCCAGAGCCTTCTTGGCTGCTTCGGCTTCTTCCTTCGAAACGCCTTCCTTGACCACGCCCGGGGCGCCGTCAACGACAGCCTTGGCTTCTTTCAGGCCCAGACCGGTCAGCTCGCGAACCGCCTTGATCACGTTCACTTTCTTGTCGCCGGCTTCGGCCAGAACGATGGTGAACTCGGTCTGCTCTTCAGCAGCCGGGGCAGCGGCAGCCGGGCCAGCGGCAACAGCGGCAGCAGCGGTAACGCCGAAAGTTTCTTCCATCGCCTTGATCAGCTCGACGATTTCCATGACGGATTTCTGGCCGATCGCTTCGATGATTTGCTCGTTAGTCAGAGACATGACTATCTATTCCTGTATTGGGGTGACAGCTTACGCAGCCATCAAATTAAACATGTGATTTTGAAAGGGCTCACGCTGCCTTAGGCAGCCGCAGCTTCTTTCTGGTCGCGAATAGCTGCCAGGGTGCGAGCGAGCTTGCTGGTGGCGCCTTGAATCACGCTCATCAGCTGTGCAATGCCCTCTTCGCGGGTCGGCAGGCTTGCCAGTACGTCGATCTGGTTTGCTGCGAGGAACTTGCCCTCGAACGCAGCTGCCTTGATCTCGAACTTGTCCTGACCCTTGGCGAATTCCTTGAAGATACGAGCAGCAGCGCCCGGATGTTCATTGGAAAATGCGATCAGGGTCGGGCCTTTGAACACGTCGTTGAGCACGTCGAACTGAGTGCCTTCAACAGCGCGCTTGAGCAGGGTGTTACGCACGACTTTCACGTATACACCAGCCGCTCGGGCCTCTTTACGGAGTCCGGTCATTGCGCCGACGGTCACGCCACGGGCATCAGCCACGACAGCGGACAGACCGGCTTTGGCAGCCTCGTTGACTTCAGCGACGATGGCCTTCTTGTCTTCGAGTTTAATTGCCACGGGTTTACTCCTGGTTTTTACCGTTTCGTCAGGCCGAAGCCCGACGGCGTTTTGGTGTCTGATTCGGTACGAATCGGGAGCACCATCTGCGTAGGCTCAAGAGATCACTCTCCAGGTTTAAGGCTTGCGCCACCTACGGTCTTGGATAGCCCCCGCCAGGCAGGGACCCCAATCTTGCGAGCCGCCTCACGAATGAGGCGACTGATGTCTTACGCTTCCAGGGAAGCCTGATCGATGACCAGTCCCGGACCCATGGTGGTGCTCAGGGTCACGCGCTTGACGTAAATACCTTTGGACGTCGACGGCTTCAGGCGCTTCAGATCCGACAGCAGCGCTTCGACGTTCTGCTTCAGAGCAGCGGCGTCGAAACCGACTTTACCCACGGAGGTGTGGATGATGCCGTTCTTGTCAGTACGGAAACGTACCTGACCGGCCTTGGCGTTCTTGACAGCGGTCGCGACGTCCGGAGTGACAGTACCCACCTTCGGGTTCGGCATCAGGCCACGCGGACCGAGAATCTGGCCCAACTGACCAACGACACGCATAGCATCCGGAGAGGCGATGACGACGTCGTAGTTCAGGTCGCCGCCCTTCATTTCGGCAGCCAGATCGTCCATACCTACGCGGTCAGCGCCGGCGGCCAGAGCAGCTTCGGCGCCCGGACCCTGGGTGAAAACGGCTACGCGGACGGTCTTGCCAGTGCCATTCGGCAGAACGGTTGCACCGCGAACGACCTGGTCGGACTTACGCGGATCGACACCGAGATTGATCGCGATATCGAACGACTCGGTGAACTTGACAACAGAAACCTCTGCCAGCAGCTTGGCGGCGTCTTCGAACGCGTACTGCTTGCCGGATTCGATTTTCTCAGCGATAGCCTTCTGGCGCTTGGTCAGCTTAGCCATTACACACCCTCCACATTCAGACCCATGCTACGAGCCGAACCAGCGATGGTCCGAACGGCAGCTTCCATTTCGGCAGCAGTCAGATCAGCCTGCTTGGCCTTGGCGATCTCTTCCAACTGCGCACGAGTGACGGTGCCGACCTTCTGAGTGTTGGGGCGAGCGGAACCGCTGGTGATGCCAGCAGCTTTCTTCAGCAGCACTGCAGCAGGAGTACTCTTGGTTTCAAAAGTGAAGCTGCGATCGCTGTAGACAGTGATGATCACGGGAGTCGGCAGACCGGGCTCCTGGCCCTGGGTCCGGGCGTTGAACGCCTTGCAGAATTCCATGATGTTGACGCCGTGCTGACCCAGAGCGGGGCCGACGGGCGGCGACGGGTTAGCCTGACCGGCCTTTACCTGAAGCTTGATGTAAGCTTGAATCTTCTTAGCCATAGTTACTCCGTTACGGGTTATAACGCCTTGCGGCTCCCCATTGCTGATTTATCCCAGTTACGACAAAACCCCGCAGCCTGAAGCTGCGGGGTGAGGGATGCTTCGTTCAGTTAAACCTTTTCGACCTGACTGAACTCCAGCTCTACTGGCGTAGAGCGACCGAAGATAAGAACCGCAACCTGGATTCTGCTCTTCTCGTAATTGACCTCTTCGACCACGCCATTGAAATCTGCGAACGGACCATCGGCCACCCGCACCACTTCACCTGGCTCGAAGAGCGTTTTCGGCTTCGGCTTATCACTGCCATCGGCGACGCGACGAAGAATGGCCTCAGCCTCTTTGTCCGTAATGGGCGCCGGCTTGTCAGCCGTACCGCCGATAAAGCCCATCACGCGAGGAGTATCCTTGACCAGGTGCCAAGTACCCTCATTCATCTCCATCTGAACGAGCACGTAACCTGGGAAGAACTTGCGCTCACTCTTGCGCTTCTGCCCGTTACGCATCTCGACCACTTCCTCGGTCGGAACAAGAATCTCGCCGAACTCATCTTCCATGCCGGCAAGCTTGACGCGCTCAATCAGAGAGCGCATGACGTGCTTCTCGTAACCCGAGTAAGCATGCACAACATACCAACGCTTAGCCACGAGACACCCTTAACCCACAACCATGGAGACCAACCAGCCAAGCAGGGAATCGAGCCCCCACAACAGCAGCGCCATAACCAGAACGACAACGACCACGATCAACGTAGTCTGAGTGGTTTCCTGACGGGTCGGCCAGACGACCTTGCGAATCTCGCCGCGCGCTTCTTTCAGCAACACGGCAAACGAACGCCCCTTGGACGTCTGCAGAGCAACAAACGCGGCAACCACGCCTATTGCGAGAACAGCAAGGACACGATAGAGAATAGGCTCAGCGGAGTAGTACTGATTGCCAACAACAGCAACCACAACCAAAGCAGCCACAACAAGCCACTTCACCAGATCGAAGCGCGCATCATTGGCTTCAGCTTTGACATTCATCTGCTAGAACCTTGTAAAGACTGCCATATTCGATATTGAAAATGGCAGGCCAGGAGGGAATCGAACCCCCAACCTGCGGTTTTGGAGACCGCCGCTCTGCCAATTGAGCTACTGGCCTAGAAAGAGACAGGCCGACTATTATGCCGACCTGCTTCAAACAGATCAATCGTTATTCGACGATCTTGGCAACCACGCCGGCACCAACGGTACGACCACCTTCGCGAATCGCGAAGCGCAGGCCGTCTTCCATGGCGATCGGCTTGATCAGGGTGACAACCATCTTCACGTTGTCGCCCGGCATTACCATCTCGACGCCTTCCGGCAGTTCGCACGAACCGGTCACGTCAGTGGTACGGAAGTAGAACTGCGGACGGTAGCCCTTGAAGAACGGGGTGTGACGACCACCTTCTTCCTTGGACAGCACGTACACTTCGGCTTCGAACTTGGTGTGCGGCTTGATGGTGCCCGGCTTGGCCAGAACCTGACCACGCTCGACTTCGTCACGCTTGGTGCCACGCAGCAGTACGCCGCAGTTCTCGCCAGCACGACCTTCGTCGAGCAGCTTGCGGAACATCTCAACGCCGGTGCAGGTAGTCTTGGTGGTCGGACGCAGACCGACGATCTCGATCTCTTCCTGAACCTTGACGATGCCGCGCTCTACGCGACCGGTTACCACGGTGCCGCGACCGGAGATCGAGAACACGTCTTCGATCGGCATCAGGAACGGCTTGTCGATGGCACGAACCGGCTCAGGGATGTAGCTGTCCAGGGTCTCGACCAGCTTCTTCACCGCAGTGGTGCCGAGCTCGTTGTCGTCTTCGCCGTTCAGCGCCATCAGCGCGGAGCCGATGATGATCGGAGTGTCGTCACCCGGGAAGTCGTAGGTCGACAGCAGGTCGCGAACTTCCATCTCGACTAGCTCGAGCAGCTCGGCGTCATCAACCATGTCGGCCTTGTTCAGGAACACGACGATGTACGGAACACCAACCTGACGGGACAGCAGGATGTGCTCGCGAGTCTGCGGCATGGGGCCGTCAGCAGCCGAGCAAACCAGGATCGCGCCGTCCATCTGGGCAGCACCGGTGATCATGTTCTTCACGTAGTCAGCGTGACCCGGGCAGTCAACGTGCGCGTAGTGACGGACGTTGGAGTCGTACTCTACGTGGGCGGTGTTGATGGTGATACCGCGAGCCTTCTCTTCCGGAGCGCTATCGATCTTGTCGAAGTCGACACGAGCGGAACCGAAGACCTCGGAGCACACGCGAGTCAGAGCGGCAGTCAGAGTGGTCTTGCCATGGTCGACGTGACCAATGGTGCCGACGTTGACGTGCGGTTTGTTACGTTCGAACTTTTCTTTAGCCATCGAGACCGTCTCCCATCGTTGAATTGAGCTAGTCACGCCACCATTAAAACAAAGGCAGATATTCACATATCTGCCTTTGAGGTTTGGAGCTCATGAGCGGATTTGAACCGCTGACCTCACCCTTACCAAGGGTGTGCTCTACCAACTGAGCTACATGAGCGAAACATATACCGCAAACATCGAACCTGGAGCGGGTAGCGGGAATCGAACCCGCATCATCAGCTTGGAAGGCTGAGGTTCTACCACTAAACTATACCCGCGAACGCCGAAGCTTACGCTTGAATCTGGTGGAGGGGGAAGGATTCGAACCTTCGAAGTCTATGACGTCAGATTTACAGTCTGATCCCTTTGGCCGCTCGGGAACCCCTCCAAAGTGAGGCGGCATTTTCAGCATCTGCCACCACGCTGTCAAGCATTTTCTCATATAAATCTTGAGGTTAGCTTCATTGACAGCCGCTCCGCGGAGAGACCATTCAGCCCTCGCTGCGAAGCGGGCGCCATTCTATGCAAACTATTCAGAAGTTGCAACGCCCGCGCAGGGCATCTGCCGATGCTGCAGCTCCGGCATGTCGTTCTTCAACCCCTGCAACATTGGATCGTCCAGCTGACCACGGCTGGCGGCCCCTACGCGCACCCAGTACTTGCGGTGCATTCTCGGTAACTCTCGAACCAGCGCCGCATAATCCACCTCGCGCAAGCGCGCAACGACCCCTTCTGCAGAGTCTTTGCGGGAAAATATTCCAAGGGAAATGCCGTTTGCCAGATCGCCTACCGTAATGATGTAGCTGTCGATATTGCGACTTTGCAGCTCACGCAACTGACGCAAAGACGCCTGCCTGGACGCTAGAGGAGGCAGATACACCCAGTAGTCCACGCCACTGGCTGTATCCACCTCTTGTATTTCAGACTGTACGTCCAGGCTTAGCAGCCTCTGCTCCAGGGCTTCCGCCGGCAGCCGATCATCGAACCCACCCAGGAACAAGCAACCGTTCTCTGCAGCGAGCGGCGAGACACTGCTTCTGCGCTCCTTTGCTGAAGATTCACTTAGCAGCGTTATGTTCTGCTGAGGGCGATTATAGGAATCCAGCGGAGTTATTTCTTTGACACGGACCGGAGACTGATACTGGTGCTGAATCCAGAAAAAAACATTCAAAAGCACCAAAAGAAGAAACAACCAACGCATTCGATTTTCAACCTTATAGATGCGCTAGGGGCAAGCGATTGCCAGCCCTCGGAAAACGAGATCCGGCACCCGCTGGACCAGATCGATATCCTCTATGAGCGCAGCGTCCCCTCCCGTGGCGTATACACTGACGTCCGTCCCGAAACGACCACTGGCGTGCGCGATTTGCGACGACACAAAGCTGCGAAGCATCAGCAGGCAGCCGCGCTCCACTGCTTCACCTGTAGTGCGCCCAGGCTCTAGAGCGTCGCACGAGGAAAGCTCCTCCTCCATCGAATAACGTATGCGCTGCGTATGAGTATGTAACTGACTTCTCAGCAAGGACAGGCCGGGACAAATGTAGCCACCTAGGTGCAAGCCGTTCTCATCCACAAGATCCGCAGTTACTGCCGTGCCCAGGTCCACCACAAGCATCGCATTGCGCCTTAACTGAAAAGCGCCAACCATAGCCAGCCAGCGATCCATCCCGAGACGCTCGTACTCTAGATATCCATTGACTACCCCGCCAAGCTCCTTCGAGGGCACAGCGCGCTGCACCCCAACACCTAGCGCGTCCGATATACGCGAGCAGATTTCTGCGGTTTCCTGATCGCTGCGGACACTGACCAATCTGGCTTTTGATATTCGCAACAAGGCCAAACTGGTGAGTTCGCTCAACAGCTCTATCGACGAACTCGAGGCCCCTTGCGCAACCACGACTCCAGAGTCAGGGCTCAACGCGCGCCACTTGATCAAGCTGTTGCCGCAATCCAGCTCAAGAATCATCGATCCAACCTCAAGCTAAGTTCTCCCCCACTGAAGGAACGCTCAACACCATCAATCATTAGCCTGAGCCCACCTTGCGGATCGACCCCTAAGACTGTTCCTGATAGCTCATGCGCGCCGGTACTAAGCGTACAGCTTTGCCCCTGCCAAATATGGGCGGCCTCCCACTCCTCCCTGAGGCTGGCGAAACCAGCAGCCAGGTGTCGATCAAGGTATGTCTTGAGCGTGGCGGCGAACGTCAGCAGCAGCTCATTTCGATCAACCATCCCAATCCACTCCCGGAGCGATGTCCATGGTTGGTCGATCCCCTTAGCGTCCGCCATATTCACATTGATCCCGATGCCGGCTATGACATGGCACTCATCCGCCGGATCCCCGGTCAACTCCAGCAGGATCCCGCCAATCTTGCGCCCGTCCACATACACGTCGTTCGGCCACTTCAGCCCGGCTTGAGGCAATCCCATTCCGCGCAATGTCTGCATGACGGCCAAGCCGACCACCAGACTCATGCCCGACAGCTGCCTAGTGCCACCGTGCACCTTGAACGCCAAGCTGCAATACAGGTTCTGCCCGAACGGACTCACCCAGTGCCGCCCACGCCGCCCCCGTCCGGCAGACTGAGACTCGGCAACTACCAGGAACGGAGCCCGACCAGTAGACAGAAGCCGTAGAGCTTCTGCGTTTGTCGAGTCGAGAGCGTCGAAGAGATAGAGCTCCCAGCCCAACGCCTCCAATTGCGGAAGCAACTGATCTTCGGCGAGCAGCGACAATGGCTCTGCCAATCGGTACCCGCGGCCTGGGACCTTATAGAGGGGGAGCGCCGTTTCATTCTGAATGCGCTGGAGGTGTTTCCAGACAGCACTGCGACTTACTCCCAATGCCTCGCCCAACTCCTGCCCAGAATGAAACCGCCCATCTTGGAGCAACCTTAAAAGCTTATTCATGCCACCCCCATAACGAGGCCCGAATAATAGCGATACAGAGAATGGCTGCACAAAGCTTTCTGCCGCTCCAAAAGCAAACCCCCGACCCGCTTACGCGGATCGGGGGTTTGGTGTAT
>NZ_JAYJLM010000008.1:0-153362 GCF_051948915.1 Stutzerimonas sp. Brlt_14 | reverse complement strand
CCCTGGAAAAGCGGCCGCGCAGAACTGAGCCTGACCCGTTCAGGCCGGCTGCTCCGATGCAGCCGGTGGCTGTAAAGGCGCTGCGGCGAGTGAGGTAAAAGTACGGCTGCCCGCTGCACTGGATCGAACTGCCTTCAAGAGCATCTTCCCTCTCGCCTGACGGCTCACCGCAGTGCGTATCGCTCGTTTAAGATAAGCGCTTTACTCGGATATCCCTCATGCCGGAATCGGCTGCTAGCCCAAGACTTGAAGAGCTTCCGATTGAGCAGCTCGTAGGCTGTCCGGAATGTGATCTGTTGATGGCAAAGCCGACGCTCAACCTTGGCGAGGTGGCCGAATGCCCCCGCTGTGGTTGTGAGCTGTTTCGTCTGCGCCATCGTATCGTCGGACCGGGATTGGCATTGGTGCTGGCGGCTCTGCTGCTCTACTTTCCTGCGAACTTCCTGCCGATCATGCAGTTGAACCTGCTCGGCAGAGTCACCCACGATACCGTCTGGAGTGGGGTGTTGAGCCTGTACAACAGCGGCATGCAGGGCATCGCCGTGGTGGTGTTCCTCTGCAGTATGGCGGTGCCGTTGATGAAGCTGCTGTGCCAGCTCGCAGTGTTGCTCTGCATCGCCATCGATCGGGCCAAGCCCTTGGGGCTGTTGCTCTACCGGTTCTATCACCATCTGCGCGAGTGGGGGATGCTCGAGGTCTATCTGCTCGGAATCCTGGTTTCCATCATCAAGCTGCGTGACATGGCGGAGCTGAGCCTTGGCGTCGGCCTGGCCTGCTTTGCCGGGCTCCTGGTGGTGCAGGTGTGGCTGGAGTTGGTGATGTCACCGCATCAGGTATGGGAAGCGTTATCGGAGCCTGACGATGCGCGCCGCTGACGCCGGGCTGATGGTCTGCCACGAATGCCACCAGTTGAATCGCGCCACACCAGGTATCGAACATCAGCATTGCAGCCGCTGCGGGGCGCGTGTGCACATGCGCAGGCCCAACAGCATCGCGCGCACCTGGGCCTTGCTGATCACCGCAGCATTGCTCTACCTGCCGGCGAATTTCCTGCCCATCATGACGGTGCGCATGCTCGGTAGCGGGACGCCGGATACCATCATGTCCGGCGTGGTCACGCTGGCCAAGCACGGCATGTTTCCTATTGCGGCGGTGGTGTTCATCGCCAGCATTCTGGTGCCGACGTTCAAGCTGGTCGGGATCGCCATGTTGCTGATTTCGGTACAAAGGCATCACCCGATGTCGCCGCGACAGCGCATTCTGGTGTTCCGATTCATCGAATGGATCGGGCGCTGGTCCATGCTCGACATCTTCGTCATCGCCATTCTGGTGGCGATCGTCAATTTTGGCAGTCTCGCCAGCGTCGAAGCGGGATTCGGCGCCGTCGCCTTCGCCAGCGTGGTCATCCTGACCATGCTCGCAGCCATCACATTCGACCCACGTCTGATCTGGGATAACACGGAAGCCGGGAACAAGCATGACTGACCTGCCACAAGCCAATACACGTCCGGCCTCCAGCTGGTCGGCCATCTGGATTCTGCCGCTGATCGCGCTGGCCATCGGCGCCTGGCTGGCCTGGCAGGCGTATAGCGAACGCGGCATCCATATCGAGGTGGTGTTCGACAGCGCCGAAGGCATCGAAATCAACAAGACGTCCGTGCTCTACAAGGGCATGACGATCGGTGTCGTACGCGACTTGCGGCTGGAAGATGACGACCGTCGGCAGGTGGTGGTCGCCGATATCGAAATGAATAAGGATGTCGACGGCTATCTGCGAAGCGGCACGCGCTTCTGGCTGGTCAAGCCCAGCGTCACACTGGCCGGGATCACTGGTCTGGAGACGCTGGTGTCGGGCAACTACATCGGTATGAGCCCAGCCGATGGCGAGCCGACCAAGCGTTTCGTCGCGCTGGCGGAGGAACCGCCGATGTCCGACAGTCGCATCGGCCTGCACCTGACACTCAAGGCCGAGCGCCTCGGCTCGCTGAATCGTGGCAGCCCGGTGTTCTACCGGCAGATCCAGGTGGGGCAGGTGAAGAACTATGTGCTCGCCGAGGATGACAGCACCGTGGAGGTGCAGCTCTATATCCAGCCGGAGTATGCGCACCTGGTGCGCAAGCACACCCGTTTCTGGAACGCCAGCGGCGTCACCGTCGACGCAGGGCTGACCGGCGTGAAGTTCCGTACCGAGTCCCTGGCCAGTATCGTCGCCGGGGGTATCGCCTTCGCCACGCCCGCGCACCGCAAGGACAGCCCGGCCACCGACCCGAACATCCCGTTCCGTCTCTACGAGGATTTCGACGCAGCCCAGGCGGGGATCAAGGCCGTGGTCGCGCTGCAGGATTTCGATGGGCTGCAGGCCGGACGCACGCCGGTGATGTACAACGGCATGCAGGTTGGTCTGCTGAAAAAGCTGGATATCGACTCGGACCTCAAGGGGGCGCGCGCCGAGCTTTCGGTCGACCCGCTGTTCGAGGACTACCTGGTCGAGGACACCGATTTCTGGGTGGTCAAGCCGTCCATCTCGCTGGGCGGCATCACCGGCCTCGAAGCGTTGGTGAAAGGCAACTTCATCGCCGTTCGGCCCGGCGAGAAAGGTGGCTCGCCCAAGCGCGAGTTCGTCGCCCGCCCCAAGGCGCCGCCGCTGGACATTCGCGCCCCGGGGCTGCATCTGGTGCTCACGACTGACAGTCTGGGCTCGCTGGACGTTGGCAGTCCCGTGCTCTACCGGCAGGTCCGGGTGGGGTCGGTACAGAGCTACCAGTTCTCTCGCGACCAGCAGAAGGTAGTGGTGGGAGTGCATATCGAACAGCCGTACGCCAACCTGGTGAACAGCTCGAGCCGGTTCTGGAATGCCAGCGGCATCTCGCTGAGCGGCGGTTTGTCCGGAATCGAGGTGCGCAGCGAGTCGCTGCAGAGCCTGCTTGCCGGCGGTATCGCCTTCGAAACGCCCGATCCGCAGGCCGCCGGGACGAGGAAGGTGCCGCGCTTCGTATTGCACAAGGACAAAGACAGTGCAATCCAGCGCGGGACGCCGATCGAGATCCGCCTGGCGCGTGGCGATGGACTGAGTGCCGGTACGCCCATTCGCTACAAGGGTCTGGCCGTGGGCCAGGTGGACACTGTCACGCTGAGCGATGACCTGCAGAGTGTCGTGCTGCGTGCCCGCATCACCGCAGCGGAGTCGCGCATCACCCGCGCCGGCACCCAGTTCTGGGTCGTTCGGCCGGAGCTCGGCATCATGCGTACGGCGAACCTGGATACGCTGGTCAGCGGTCCCTACCTGGAGGTGGCACCGGGCAAGGCGGATGCGAGCGTGCAAACGCGTTTCACCGGCCAGGAGCGGGAGCCACAGAAGGCTGGTGAAGGGTTGAGCCTCGTGCTCAGCGCGGCCCGGCTGGGTTCGATCAAGCCGGGTAACGCGGTGACCTACCGCGAGGTGAAAGTCGGTGAGGTCACCGGTTATGAGCTGGGGCAGAACGCCGATCGCGTACTGATCCGCGTCGTCATCGAGCCGCGCTACGCGCCCCTAGTGCACACCGGCACCCGCTTCTGGGAGACCAGTGGCTTCGGTGTGGATTTCAGTCTGTTCAAAGGTGCTAGCCTGCGCACCGATTCGCTGGAGTCGCTGCTCGAGGGCGGCGTCGCCTTCGCCACGCCAGAGGGCGAGCAGATGGGACGCAGGGCGCTGCCGGGACAGACCTTCGCGCTGTTTAAGGAGCCGCAGGACGAGTGGTTCGGCTGGGCACCGAAGATCGAACTGGAGCGAGCCGCCGGCGACAGATGACAGGCGTTGCTGGAGGGTGAGGCCCCCTGCGACACATGAAGAGGGCCCCGCTCGGGGCCCTTTTTCGTTGCAGGAGATCAGGCTGGTTCTTCGGTCCGTTGGGCTGAAGCAGTGTGCTCGCTGGCGACTGGTTCGCGGCGGCTGATGTATTTCCAGTCCGCCTCGTCGATGTAGATGCCGGCCGGCCCGCTGCCGCCCTCAAGGTCGATCGCGACATGGGCCGAGACCTGAGGCTTCACCGATGCGAGGATCGGCACGAAGCCCAGCTGCAGGCTGGTTTCGATCAGCGCCTGCTGGTTGCGCTCGTCGATGTCTGCCGCCTCGTCGAGGTAGTAGGGCAGGCGGATGCGTCCGGCCTGCTCGCGATCCATCAGGTGCAGCAACAGGTACATATTGGTCAGCGCCTTGATGGTCATGGTGGTGCCGTTGGACGCCGCACCGTCGATGTCGGTATGAATCACCGGCTGGCCGCCGACCTTGGTGATCTCGAACGCCAGCTCGAACAGGTCCTTCAGGCCCAGCTGGTTGTTGTTCGCCGCCACCAGCCGAGCCAGATACTCCTTGGCTTCCTCGTTCTTCGCGTCCTGCTCGGCGGACTGGGACAGATCGAACACCGACAGCGTCTCGCCTTCCTCGTACTGCCCGGCGCTGTGGATGATCTGGTCGATGTGCTTGAGCGCATCCTTGTTCGGCGCCAGCACGATGCGAAAGCTCGCCAGGTTGGAAACCTGACGCTTGTTGATCTCGCGGTTGAACAGCGCGAGCTGGTGTTCCAGGCTCTCGTAGTCGCTGCGGATGTTGCGCAGCGTTCGGGCGATGTCGGTGACCGCAGCACGGCGGGCCTTGGCCAGGGTCAGCGCCTCGTCCTGACGGTGGGCGTAGGCGTTGACCAAGAGCTGCAGGCGACGCTCGGGATCTTCCTCGCTGTCGAACTTGGCCACGCCCTTCAGGCGCACCTGGGCATACAGCGCCTCGATCTGACCGTCGACGCGCTGCAGCGCCTGCCAGCTGTCCTGGTAGTCGTTGAGCAGCGGCAGCAGGTTGTCCAGCGAGTCGTCCACCGGATCCATGTAAGGCGTACCAAACGGCAGATCTGCCGGTAGCAGCTGGCGACGTCGCAGGGCGTCTTCCAGCGTGCGCTCCTTGGCTTCCAGATCGGCCAGCTGACGGCCGACCAGCTGCAGCTTGGCGGACAGGTGCTGCACGCGCTCGGCGAAGGCGTCGCTGGTGCGCTTGAGTTCTTCCTGGGCGGCCTCGGCCTGGGCCAGCTGTTCCAGCTTCGCCGGCTCCTCGGCGGCCAGGGTCTGGCTGCGGCGGAAGTCTTCCAGTGCTTTGTGCGCATCCAGCACGGCTTGATACAGCGCCTCGGCCTGGGCCTTGCTCGCCGCGCGGTCGACGGCCACCGCATGCTGGGTCTTGAGCTGCTTGAGTTCGCGCTCCAGGCGATCCTTCTGGTCGCGCAGGGCGGCACGGTCGGCCAGGGCCTGCAGCGCCGGTGGCTCGATATGCGAGAGGTCGATGGACAGGCCCGGCACCGAGAAGGTGTCACCCTTGAAGCGATCCAGCACCGCTTCCACGGCCTTGACCCAGTCGTCGCCCTCGGCGCTGATGCCTTTTTCACCCAGCGGCAGGCTGAACAGCTGGCCATTGAACAGGCGCATCAGGCGATCCACATCGGCCTGGGAGAACTCCTCGCGCAAACGCGAGTAGCTGTTGTTGTCGGCATGGTCGAGCTGTTGCCGGACCGACTTCAGGCGTTTTTCCAGATCACGCAGGCGCTCGTCCAGGTCCTCGCTGGAGAACTGACGGGACTGCGCCAGCGCACCGGCCAGCTCGTCGTGGGCGTCCTTGGCGGCGAGCAGCTGCTGCTCCAGCACATGGGCGTCCTCGACCAGGGCGAAGCGGTTCTTCAGCACCGCCAGCTCGCCCAGCCAGCGCTGGATTTCGCTGATCTCGCGTTCCAGGCGCATCAGCTCGCCAGTCGAACCGCGCTGTTCGTTCTGCAGGCCGTCCTGCTCGCGGCGATAGTGCTCGGCCTGGATCACCAGCTCTTCCTTGCGCGCATCGGCGTAGTCGTGCCAGGTGCCGAGCAGGTTGTCGAGTAGCGGCGACAGGCGATGCAGCTTGCCGCGCAGCAGCTCGCGCTGGGCGACACCGGCGGCCAGCGCCTCGACCAGCGGGCCGGCGGCGACCAGTGCCTGGTAGTCCTGCTCCATGCGGCGCACGTCGCGGAAGGCTTCTTCGGTGGCGGCGATATAGTCGACGCTGCCCGAGCGCAGGCTGTGCTCGAAGGCATCGAGGAACAGCTGCTTGAGTTTCGCTGCGGTGATCTCGCGCATATGCAGCAGGTTGATGAACAGCGCGCGGAAGGTCTTCAGGCTCTGCTCGCTGGTCGAGCGCAGCGGGATCAGCGTCATGTCCAGCGGGATCGAGGTATGCCCGCCGACCAGTAGCCGGCGCAGCTCGTCCGGCTTGGCCTCGTAGGCCTTGAGGCCGGCGCGTTCGAGGTTGGCGAACAGCTCGCGCTGGCGCAGGCAGGTGCCGTTCTGCTGGTAATGGTCGAGGTCCAGCGAGCCCTGATAAACGAAGAACTGATGACCGAAGCCGCCGCCCGGTCCGCGGCCGGCCACGCCGATCACATGCGGGCCGTGGGGCAGCATGACTTCGACGAGGATGTAGCTGGTGTCCGAGGCGAAGTAGAACTTGCGCGACTGCTCGAGGCTGTACTTGCCGAAGCTCATGTCCGACATGCGCGCCAGGATCGGGAACTGCAGCGCGTTGATCGACGCGGATTTGCCGAGGTTGTTGGCGCCGTAGACCGACAGCGGGTTCTCCAGCGGAAAGATGCCGAGACTGTAGCCGGCGGTGTTCAGCAGGGCGAAGCGGCGGATGCCGTAGCGTTCCTGGCTCATGCTTCAAGCTCCTTTTCTTCGGCGATGGCGCGGGCCAGGGCGTCTTCTTCCGATTCTTCGGCCACTTCCTCGATGAGGATGATGTCGTCTTCGCCCTCGTCCTCGGCGATCAGCTCCGGGGCCGGTAGCGGCAGGTCGCTGCTGTGCAGGCTGGCGGCGAGATCGCGGTCCTGCTGCACCGACAGGCAGACGTCGAGGAAACGGTGCATCGGCGGCAGGAAGCGGTAGACGCCATTGCTGTCCTCGGCGAAGCCCAGCTGCGTCAGGCGGCGGATGACCTTTTCTTCCAGCTCTTCCTGGGTGGTGACTTCGGCCTGCAGGAACAGGTCGCGGTACTTGTCCAGCAACGCCGGCAGTTCATCGCGGCCAAGGCTGCCACCGTCGAGCACGGCCAGCGGATCGCGACCCTGGTCGGCCAGGTGCTCGACGAGGATGAAAGTGAACAGCGCCAGGCGCTGGGCGGTCTTGTTCACCTGCGCGCCCATCTGCTCGGGGACGAAGTAGTAGAAGCCGCGCGGATCGCAGACCAGCTCGAAGCCGAGCGCCTTGAACAGTGCGCGGTACTGGTCCTGCATGTTCGACAGCTGCGCGTAGGGCTCCGGCTCGCTGCGCGACAGGTGATAGCCCTTGAACAGCTCGCGGAAGATCGGCGCCAGCTGGGTCATTTCCTTGAGGTCGATGTTCATTCAGGTCGCTCGGATATCGTCGGGGTGATGGTGGACAAGCTGCGTGTTGTCCACCCTACGTAGGGATCAGCCATTGGCATTGGCCACCAGCGCAAAGGAGCTGAGGCTGACGCGGTGCTCGCGGGTCAGGTATTCGCGGCGCTCCAGGCGGTCGCGCTGGAAGCGGGCGTCGCGGGACAGGCGCGAGAACCAGTAGAGCAGCTCGTCGGTGGCGCCCTCGGGTTCCTGCTCCAGCAGCCAGGCCATCAGGTCCGGCAGCGGCAGTGCCTGCTGGCAGCGTTCGATCATCTCGCGCGCGGTGCGCGGTGCGCGCGGCTGCTCGCCCTTGCGCTTGCCGCTGGCCCGGGGGAACTGCGCCGGCTTCGGCTCGAAGCGGGCCAGGGCGTAGACGTAGGCTTCGACCTGGCTGGCAGTGCCGAGAAAGGTACTCTGCGGACGGGTGAACAATGGCAGCGAGGCCTGTGGTACGGCGTCCAGGCCCTTCTTGCGGATCGCCGACAGCGCCAGTGCCGCGCCGCGGGTCACGGCGTTGTGCCGACGCGCTTCCTCGCGTAGCGGCAGCAACAGCTCGCGGGCCTTGCGCAGGGTCAGCTGGGCGGTGGTCTGCATTTCCAGGATGCGCGCATGAGTGCGCAGCAGGAGGTCGTCGTCCACCAGCTGGCCGAGGCGCTGCTGTTCGCCGAGCAGCTTCATCAGCACCTGCTCGACGCGATGAACGCCCTGCTCGAAGGCGCCGTCGGCGGAGACCAGCTGGATCATCGGCTCGACGTACTCGTCCCAGGTCGCCAGCACCTCGGCATAGCGCTGGCGCAGCGGGATCTGGCGGTCGCTGGTCTTGGCCCGGTCGGCTACCGCAACCAGCGCCTGCTCGTCATTGTCGAGCTTCTTCAGTACATCGCGTACGCGCATGTCGAGCAGGCGCAGCTGGCGGGCCAGGTCGTTGCCGTCGCGAATCTCGAAGGCATCGAGGATATGCCCGGCCAGGCGCTCCAGATGGCGCAGGTAGGCTTCGATCTCCAGGCACAGGCCGAGGCGGTGCTCGCGACGCAGGTAGGCGAGAAAGTCGTGGATCTGCGCGTTCAGCTCGAAGCGGTTGGGGCTCTTGGCCACCGGTACCAGGATGTCCAGGCGGATCCACTGGTCGAGCAGGGCGGTGATGTCGGTGGGCGTGCCTTCGGGTAGCTGTGCGGCGAGCTGATGGCGCAACTCCACCAGGCTCAGGGTGCCGGCGTCGAAACGCTCGCACAGCGGCTCGAGCAACGTCCAGTGTTCGGCGAGGGCACGCAGTACGCGCTTGGGTTCGATCATCGTGGCGCCAGTCCAGCCAATGAAAAAGCGCCGATTGTACTGCATTGGGGC
Organism: Stutzerimonas sp. Brlt_14; assembly: GCF_051948915.1. Taxonomy (NCBI): domain Bacteria; kingdom Pseudomonadati; phylum Pseudomonadota; class Gammaproteobacteria; order Pseudomonadales; family Pseudomonadaceae; genus Stutzerimonas; species Stutzerimonas sp. Brlt_14. The sequence continues at coordinate 144,618 of NZ_JAYJLM010000008.1, read as the reverse complement.
CTGCATGATGGACGCGCAGACAACCGGCCACGCCGTCGCGGCACGTATGGAGGCGTCACCTGAACGTCATCGCCCTGGCGCCATTCGGCGACCGGTCGGGCAAGCCCGAACGTCACTAAACGTGACGAAGTGTCGATGTGCTATTTCGATCTCTGTCGGTTCCCGGCACAATTCGAACTTTTTTGCAAAAAGCGAGCTGTCGGTTCCGCCGGCGACTCCCTCGGGGCACGAACATGATCAAGACGCCGTATTACCTCATCGACAAACAGAAGCTTCTGGGCAATCTCGAGAAGATCGCCTACGTGCGTGAGCAGTCCGGCGCCAAGGCGCTGCTGGCACTCAAGTGCTTCGCCACCTGGTCGGTGTTCGACCTCATGCAGCAGTACATGGACGGCACCACCTCGTCATCGCTGTACGAGCTCAAGCTCGGCCGGCAGAAGTTCGCCGGCGAGACCCACGCGTACAGCGTGGCCTGGGCCGACGACGAGATCGAAGAGATGGTCGCCAACTGCGACAAGATCATCTTCAACTCCATCGGTCAGCTGGAGCGCTTCGCCGAGGCGACCGAGGGGACCATCCGCGGCCTGCGCGTCAATCCGCAGGTGAGCAGTTCGGACTACCTGCTGGCCGACCCGGCGCGGCCGTTCAGCCGTCTGGGCGAGCACGACCCGGCGAAGATCGAGGCGATGATCGGCAAGATCAGCGGCTTCATGTTCCACAACAACTGCGAGAACTCGAGCTTCGAGCTGTTCGACAAGATGCTGAGCACCATCGAGGAGCGCTTCGGCCATCTGCTGGAACAGGTCCAGTGGGTCAGCCTCGGCGGTGGCATCCACTTCACCGGCGAAGGCTATCCGCTCGATGCCTTCTGCGCGCGACTGAAGGCGTTCTCGGAAAAATTCGGCGTGCAGGTCTACCTGGAGCCGGGCGAGGCGGCGATCACCATGAGCGCCTCGCTGGAAGTGACGGTGCTCGACACCCTGTACAACGGCAAGAACCTCGCGGTGGTCGACAGCTCCATCGAAGCGCACATGCTCGACCTGCTGATCTACCGCCTCAACGCCAAGATGGCGCCCAACGACGGCGAGCACAGCTACATGGTGTGCGGAAAGAGCTGTCTGGCCGGCGATATCTTCGGTGAGTATCAATTCGATCGTCCGCTGGCCATCGGCGATCGGCTGTCGTTCATCGACGCGGCAGGCTACACCATGGTCAAGAAAAACTGGTTCAACGGTCTGAAAATGCCGTCCATCGTGGTAAAGCAGCTCGACGGCAGCGTCGAGGTGGTTCGTGAGTTCGACTTTAACGATTACCTGTCCAGCCTTTCCTGAGGCCGCAGTACAAGGGGGTGAAACAATTGAAGAAAAACGTTCTTATCATTGGCGCAGGAGGTGTTGCCAAGGTGGTGGCCCACAAGTGCGCGCAGCACAACGACGAACTCGGTCGTATTGCTATCGCGTCGCGCAGCATCTCCAAATGCCAGGCCATCATCGACAGCGTCCAGGCCAAGGGCGGGCTGAAGCAGCCCGGCGAGATCAAGGCCTATGCGCTGGACGCCATGGACGTGGAAGCGACCAAGGCGCTGATTTGTGAAACAGAATCGCAGATCGTCATCAATGTCGGTTCTGCCTTCCTCAACATGTCCGTGCTGCGCGCCTGCATCGACACCGGCGCCGCGTATCTCGATACCGCGATCCATGAAGAGCCGGGCAAGATCTGCGAAACGCCGCCGTGGTACGGCAACTACGAGTGGAAGCACCTGGCCGAATGCCAGGAAAAGGGCATCACCGCCATCCTCGGTGCCGGCTTCGACCCGGGCGTGGTCAACGCCTACGCCGCTCTGGCCCAACAGGAATACTTCGACAAGATCGAGTCGATCGACATCCTCGACGTCAACGCCGGTTCCCACGGCAAGTATTTCGCCACCAATTTCGACCCGGAAATCAATTTCCGCGAATTCACCGGGCAGGTTTACAGCTGGCAGAACGGCCAGTGGACGACCAACCGCATGTTCGAGGTCAAGCGCACCGACGACCTGCCGGTCGTGGGCGAACAGAACCTCTACCTGACCGGTCATGATGAGGTGCACTCGCTCTCCAAGCACCTCGACGTGCCGAACATCCGTTTCTGGATGAGCTTCGGCGAGCATTACATCAACGTCTTCACCGTACTGAAGAACCTCGGCCTGCTCTCCGAGCAGCCAGTGCGCACCGCCGAAGGCCTGGAGGTCGTTCCGCTCAAGGTGGTCAAGGCCGTGCTGCCCGATCCCGCCTCGCTGGCGCCGGGCTACACCGGCAAGACCTGCATTGGTGATCTGGTCAAGGGCACCAAGAATGGGCAGCCGCGCGAGCTGTTCATCTACAACGTGGCCGACCATGAAGAGGCCTACGCCGAGACGGACAGCCAAGGCATCTCCTACACCGCCGGCGTGCCACCGGTTGCCGCGGCGCTGCTGATCGCCCGTGGCGAGTGGGATGCCAAGCGCATGGTCAACGTCGAAGAACTGCCGGCACAGCCGTTCCTCAAGCTGCTCGATGTGATGGGCCTGCCCACTCGCATCAAGGACGAGCATGGCGATCGTCCCTGGGATCAGGCCATCTGATTCCTGTCTGCTGAATGAAAAAAGGATCGCCTCGGCGATCCTTTTTTCGTTTCAGGGCTAACCTCAGACCGTGACCACGCCAAACAGCACGGCTGCCGCCAGCATCACCAGGCTGATGCCCCAAGCCCACAACACGGTGTAGCGGATGTGCTTGTACAGCTCGACACCGGCCAGGCCGATGGCCAGGTAAACGCTCGGCACTACCGGGCTGATACCGAAGCCGGTGTTCTCGCCGATCAACATGGCGCTGGCCACGGCCTGCGCGTCGACACCCGCGGCTACCGCTACATCGCGGATCACCGGCAGCAGGGCGAAGTAGTAGGCGTCCGGCGAGAACAGCATGCCCAGTGGTACACCGAAGGCGCCGATGATCACGTGCAGCCAGTTGGCCGAGCCTTCGGGCAGTACGTTGATCATCCAGTGCGCCATGCCGTCGGACATTCCGGCTCCTGCCAGTACGCCGAGCAGGATGCCGGCCGCCAGCATCACCAGAGCCATCTGCATGGCATCGCTGGCATGGCGCAATACGGCCTGGTTCTGCTCCGCCAGGCTCGGGTAGTTCAGCACCAGGGCGACGCCGAGGCCCACCATGAAGCAGGCGAACAACGGGAAGGCGCCGGTGAACAGACAGACAAGGATGATCAGGGTCAGCACCAGGTTGGCCCAATAGCGCCAGCTAAGCGGGCTCAACTGACGGCCGTCGTCGCCGGGTTCTGCCGTCTGCGCAGCTTCATGGCCGGCGAGCATGCCATGGCCAAGGGGGCTGCGCTGGGCGCGCAGGCCAAGGAATACCGCCAGGGCCATCACCAGTGCCAGGCCGACCGCCTGCACGGGAATCAGCGAGATCCACAGCTGCGAGGCGTCGATGCCGGTCACCGCCGAGGCGCGCGCCGTGGTGCCGCCCCAGGGCACTATGTTCATCACCCCGGCGCTGAGCACCACCAGGCACAGCAGCATTTCGCGCTTCATGCCCAGGCGCAGGTACAGCGGCAGCAGGGCCGGAATCACCAGCAGGAAGGTGGCGGCACCGATGCCGTCCAGATGGGTCACTGCCGTCACCGCGACAGTGACCACCGCTACCGCCAGCGGCTTGCCGCCGGTGCTGCGCAGCAGGAAGTTGACCAGCGGCGCGAACAGACCACGCTCACGCATGACGCCGAAGTAGAGGATGGCAAAGATGAACAGCGTGGCTGTCGGAGCCACGGCTTTCAGCCCCTCGGTGATGAACTTGCCGATTTCCCCCAGGCCGAAACCGGCGAGGGCGCTGGCGATCACCGGCAGGGTGACGAAGGCGACCAGCGGGCTGATCCGGCGCAGCAGGATCAGGGTGACGATGAGAAACATCAGGCCGAAGCCCAGGGCGGTGATCATGTCGATCTCTCCGGTGTTGTTATTGTTGGAGACAGGGAAGGGGGGCTCAGTCGGGAGGCGGCAACCTCAGGCCGAGCAGCGCGTAACTCAGGCTCTTGCCGTGGCGGTCCAGCCCGGGGCTGGCGTTGACGCCACCTTCCAGGGCGTGCTCCACCACGAAGTTGAGGCCGCCCAGGTTCGGCAGCTCGTAGCGTTTCACCGTGCCGATGGCGCGGTGGCTCAGGCAGCCGGCGACTCGTTCGCAGGTCAGCTCACGGGCCAGCCAGGCATAGTGCTCAGCGGCGAAGGCGAACACCGCCACACTCAGGGTGTTGCCCTTGTCACCGGCACGGGCGTGGGCGTAATCGCACAGCAGTACATCGATCATCAGAACCACTCCAGCCGTTGCCGCACCGCGGTGCGCTCGATAAGGAAACTGGCGGTGCCGAGCGATTCGCCGATATGCCGGCGTACGCCGCCACCGCCGGCTGGGCCGTTGGTGTAGAGCGATTCGGCATCGAGCAGCAGGCGTTCCAGCAGGGCCTTGTCGCGATCCAGGAAGCTGATGCGCAGGCGCACGTCCTGGCAGTCGGCCGCCTGTGCCAGGCGCTGCTGCAGCCACTGACCGCCAGCGTCGTTGAACAGGCTGGCGACGCCGATCACATCGATCCACGGCGTGAGCTGCGGCGCCAGCTTGGCGCAGCGTTGCAGCAGGATGTCGCGCGCCAGCGCGGCGCGAGCCACGGCGCCAGGGCCCGCGTAGGAAATCTCCGCTTCGGCGAACCACTTGCCGCGCAGGCCGACCAGGCCCTTGAGGTGCGTCGGCTGCGGTTTGCCGCGCACGCCCTCTACCGCCACCTGATCGCTTGCGACCTGCCGGACGCGCACCTGGCTCAGGTCCATGATCACATCCGGCGTCAGGTAGCTGGCCGGGTCGTGCACTTCGTAGAGCAGTTGTTCCTTGACCGTGCGTTCGGTGACGCAACCTCCGGTGCCAGCCGCCTTGCCGATGACGATCTGCCCATCGGCCGTGACGCTGGCGATGGGGCAGCCGACATTGGCCAGGTCCGGTACGTCCTTCAGGCCGGGATGAGCGAAGTAGCCACCGCTGACCTGGGTGCAGCATTCGAGCAGGTGGCCAACTGCCGTGGCCTGGGCGATGCGATCCCAGTCATCGGCCTGCCAGCCGAAGGCATGGCGCAGCGGCCCCACCGCCAGGCTGGGGTCGGCGACTCGGCCGCAGAGGACGATGTCGGCGCCCTGATCCAGCGCCTGGACGATGCCGTCGGCACCGCTGTAGACATTGACCGAGACCACTTCGCCGTCGAGTTGCGCGGGCAGCCATTGCTGCAGATCGATGTCGCTGTCGAGCAGGTCGTCGCCCAGTACGCAGGCGATGCGCGCCGAAGCGTGAGCTGTGCCCTGCAGCTGCTGGCGCAGGCGCGTGGCGGCGGCGGTGGGGTTGGCGGCGCCGCCGTTGGTGACGATGGCGATGCCGGCGTCCAGGCAGGTCTCCAACACCGGTTCGAGAAAGTCGAACAGGCGCAGGGCGTAGCCGCTCTGGGCATCGTTGAGGCGGCGTAGCTGGGCTTCGGCCAGGGTGCGCTCGGCCAGCAGTTCGAAGAACAGGAAGCGTCGGCCGTTGCGACCGGCGAGGTCGTTGGCCAGCGCCAGCGCGGCATCGGGGCGATCATTGGCGAAGCCCGCGCCGCACCCGATATGGACTGTTGTGGTCATTGTCGATCCATTTCACGGTCAGGTATGCAGCCAGGGTGATGCCTGTGGATTTAGTTGTGAATTCGAAATGTGATATGAATTGATAAGGGAATTTTATAAGTTGCCGAGCCATGGACATCAGCTTTCGCCAGCTTCAGGCCTTCGTCCTGATTGCCGAACACCGCAGTTTCAGTCGCGCCGCCGAGCAGGTTCACCTGTCGCAGCCTGCACTCAGCTACAGCCTGCGCAAACTCGAAGACGCCCTCGGCTTGTCGCTGCTGGCGCGCAATACTCGCAGCGTGGAGTTGACCGCCGCCGGCCTGCGTTTTCTCGAACAGGCTCGCCGCCTGCTGCGTGACATGGACAACGCCGTGCACGACGCGCATGAGCAACTGCATCTGGAGAGTGGTTCGCTGCGCATCGCCGTGTTGCCGTCGGTGGCCATCGAGCCCCTGCCACGGGTGCTGCAGGAATACCGGCGGCGCTATCCCGGTATCGACATCAGCCTGCATGACGGCCGCGCCGGGGAAATCCGCCAGTGGGTGACTGCGGCCGAGGTGGATTTCGCCATCACCTCGGCGGTCGACGACCTCGGCGCGCTGGATTTCCAGCCGCTGTACGACGACAGCCTGGTATTGCTGGTACGCGGCCACGAACGCCTGCGCGGCAAGGCTTTGCTCGCTGCGCTACGTGAACAGGACTACATCGCCACCACCCGCGATACCAGCCTGCGCGGCATGGCCGATGAAACACTGCAGCGCATGGGGCTGTTGCGTGAACCCGCGTGGGAAGTGGCGTACATGAGCAGCGCCGCCGCGCTGGCGCGTGCGGGTTTGGGCTTCGCCCTGTTGCCGGCCAGCGTGGCCGACACCTTCAACAGCGACGGCAGCCTCGCCGTCCATCAGCTCGACGAGGCGCCGGCGCGCAGCATCGGCCTGCTGCAGCGCAAGCCGTGCTACCTGAGCCCGCCGGCGCAGGTCTTCGTCGCGCTGTTGCAACAGCAGGTCGGTGGGGCCCTCGGCACGACTACCGAGTCACGCGACGATTTCGCCTCCTGAATCGATCGTGCTGGATCGCTCGGGTAGAGCGCCAATGTGCGCCTGGCGCCATGCCGGCGGCACCCGCGCCGTCACGCTCCGGGCCGGCCTCGTCGTGCCGTCGGGCTGAGGAGCCACTCGTACCGCTGCAGCGCGAGGCGGGCGATACCTCGACGTGACCGGCTTGCCGGCGCCCACCCTGATGGCCCTGCGCGCGCATCCGCCGTTCAGCCAGCAGCTGCTCCTTCCCGCCCCGTCCATTTCACGCGACAATCCGCCCACACAGGCGCCCTGTCAGAGGCGCTCGGCAGCCGTGAGGATTTCCTATGAGCAGCAACGATCGCGTCATCATCTTCGACACCACCCTGCGCGACGGCGAGCAGAGCCCCGGCGCGTCCATGACCGGTGAGGAAAAGCTGCGCATCGCCCGGGCGCTGGAGCGGCTGAAGGTAGACGTGATCGAGGCGGGCTTCGCCATCGCCAGCCCCGGCGATTTCGCCGCGGTGAAGCTGGTCGCCGACAACATCAAGGACAGCACCGTGTGCAGCCTGGCGCGCGCCGTCGATGCCGACATCGAACGCGCTGCCGAAGCGCTGGCCGGCGCCAACTCCGGGCGCATCCACACCTTTATCGCCACCAGCCCGATCCACATGCAGTACAAGCTGCGCATGCAGCCGGACCAGGTGGTGGAGCAGGCAGTGCGCGCGGTGAAGAAGGCGCGCAGCCTGTGCGCCGACGTGGAGTTTTCCTGCGAGGACGCCGGCCGCTCGGAGATCGATTTCCTCTGCCGCATCATCGAGGCTGCCATCGACGCCGGGGCACGCACCATCAACATTCCGGACACGGTCGGCTACGCCATTCCGCACCAGTACGCCGACACCATCCGCCAGCTGCTCGAGCGCATCCCCAATGCCGACAAGGCGGTGTTCTCCGTGCACTGCCATAACGACCTCGGTCTGGCCGTGGCCAACTCCCTGGCCGCGGTGGTGGCCGGTGCGCGCCAGGTGGAATGCACTATCAACGGCCTCGGCGAGCGTGCCGGCAACGCCGCGCTGGAAGAGATCGTCATGGCGATCAAGACCCGCCAGGACCTGCTCAACGTGCACACCCGCATCGAGACCGAGCACATCCTCGCCGCCTCGCGCCTGGTCTCGGGCATCACCGGCTTTCCGGTGCAGCCGAACAAGGCCATCGTCGGCGCCAACGCCTTCGCCCACGAGTCGGGCATCCACCAGGACGGCGTGCTCAAGCATCGTGAGACCTACGAGATCATGTCCGCCCAGTCGGTGGGCTGGAACGCCAACAAGATGGTTATGGGCAAGCACTCCGGTCGCGCCGCGTTCCGTTCGCGCCTGGAGGAGCTGGGCATCGCACTGGAAGGCGACGAGCTGAACGCTGCCTTTGCCCGCTTCAAGGAGCTGGCGGACAAGAAGCATGAAATCTTCGACGAGGACCTGCAGGCGCTGGTCTCCGATACCCTGGCCGACGAGGCGCCCGAACACTTCAAGCTGGCCAGCCTGGAGGTGGCGAGCAAGACCGGCACCACGCCCGAAGCCAAGCTGGTGCTCAGCGTCGATGGAGCGGAGCGCAGCGCCCAGGCCGAAGGCTCCGGCCCGGTGGATGCCACCTTCAAGGCCATCGAGGCGGTCGCCGGCTCCGGTGCCACGCTGCAGCTTTACTCGGTCAACGCCATCACCCAGGGCACCGATTCCCAGGGCGAGGTGACCGTGCGGCTGGAGAAGGGCGGGCGCATCGTCAACGGCAACGGCGCCGATACCGATATCGTTGTCGCCTCGGCCAAGGCTTATCTCAACGCGCTGAACCTGATGCAGGTCGGCGCCAAGGCTCATCCACAGGTGGAAGGCGTTTGATCAGTGAAACCCGGCGTCGGGCCTACCTCGACGCCATGCAGGTAGCCAGCTGGCTGCCACGCACCGAGCTGCCGTTCGCTGCCCCGTCTCGGCTCGAGCTGCTGCAGCCGCCGGTTGCCGAGCCGGAGCCCGCGGCCGCCGTCGCGCCCGTGGCCGAGGTCGAGGCTGCACCGGTCGTCGAGCGGCCAGCCGTGACGCCGACCGTCGAACCGACCCCGGCACCGCGCCCGCGTATCGCCATGCCGGAGCCGAAGCCCGTGGCCGCGACCGACAGCCCTGGCGAGGAGGCCGCCGCCGAACCCGCCAAGGCCATCGAGCCGCCGCCGCGCTTCTCCCTGCAGCTGCTGCGCGCCGGCAACGTGTTGCTGGTGGTGGAACTGCCCACCGGCGAATCCTTCCAGAGCCGTGACCCGGCCTACATCCTGCTCAAGGACCTGCTGCGCGCCGCCCGGCTGCCGGACAAGCCGCAGCAGGTCGGCGACGGCGAACCGATCCGCTGGCCTCTGCTGCACAAGGGCAGCCTTGACCAGGGTGCCGAGGCTGCGCGCGATTACGTGCAGGGCGTGATGGCTGCCGAGCTGGAGCAGATGGGCTGCGACTGCATCTGGCTGATCGGTCGCCCGGCCCTGCGCTTCGCGGGCGAAGTGGACGTCGACAACTGCTATCGCGAGGTGGCCGTGGAAGGGCTGGGTCGCGCCCTGGCGATGCCGGGGCTGGAAGCCTTGATGGAACAGCCGGCCGCCAAGGCCGAGCTGTGGAAGGCCATGCGCCGCAGCATGCCGCGCTGGCACATAGGTTCGTGAGTACGCGTGATGAGTGATGCAGTCAGCTTTCGCCCGATGACAGCGGCGGATATCGAAACCGTGCTGAAGATCGAATACGCCGCCTTCAGCCACCCCTGGACCCGCGGCATCTTCAACGATGCCCTGACTGCCTACGAGTGCTGGGTGATGTTCGAGGGCGAGCAGCAGGTCGGGCACGGCGTGATCAACGTGATCCTCGACGAGGCGCACCTGCTCAATATCACCGTCAAACCGCAGAGCCAGGGCCGCGGCCTCGGCCTGCGCCTGCTGGAGCACCTGATGCAGCGGGCCCGCGAGCGCGGTGGCCGCGAATGCTTCCTTGAGGTGCGCGCCAGCAATGCGCCGGCCTACCGCCTCTACGAGCGGTACGGCTTCAACGAAGTGGGCCGCCGCCGGGCCTACTATCCGTCGGCCGATGGCCGCGAAGATGCGCTGGTGATGGCCTGCACGTTGCTGGATTGATGGCGCGTTGTTTCATAGGGCGGGCTCAGCCCGCCGCCTTACGAGGCATCGTTCTCTTAGGGGCTAAGCCCACCCCGCGTTCGGTGCGGCAAGCGGCCCGATCACTCCCCCGGACGCTTGTCCCGGCCTGAATCCAGCGGGGCGTCGCCCTCCAGTTCATCGTCCGACAGCACACTGTCGTCCTCGCGCAGCACCGCGTCGCCACCGCTGAGGCCGGTGTCCTCGTCGCCCTTGGCGGGGCCGTCCCAGGGTTTGCCGTCCAGCGGGTCGTAGCGGCCCAGCTCGGCTTCGTCGAGGTCCACGTCTGCGCCGATCTCGTGCTCGGACACCACGCTCAGATCCTGATCCGCCGGGCCGCCGTGGCCGCGTTCGCGGGGTGAGCGCGAGCCATCGTCCGGAATCTGCGTCTCTGGCGCCAGGTCATCCATGGTGGTCTCGCCGCCGGGCACTTCGCCGACCGTCATGCCGGCCTCGGCCTCCCGCTCCGGCGGGAACTGATCGGTGATTTCCTCGGCCGGCACCTGGTCGCCGATGCGGCCCTTGCGCTCGTCCCGGCGCTGGTCGAAGTCGAGCGGCTCCATCGAGCCCATGCGGTCCTCGGTGTCGTCGATTTCCGTCGGGGTATAGGGTTTCTGATCGCTCATGATCGTCTCCTGTCAGGCCATCGGTCTTGCAGGTTGTGACCCGGCCGCTCGATGAAGATTCAGGTGCGCCGCTGGCCGGAACCGGCATCCGGGGCCATCCTTGATGGGCTGCGAATTCGGGCTGCAGTACCTGACCGGCAGGCGAGCGAAATGGGACGAACCACCGCGCGTGATCCGGAGTCCTACCTGCATGAACGATCAAAACGACCAACCTGCGCCTGAGGCTCGGCGCTGCGCTTTCTTCTTCGACGTCGACGGCACGCTGGCTGAAATACAGCCCCGCCCGGAGCTCGTCTTCATTCCGCCGCCCACCCTTGCGGCCCTGGAACGACTGCATGCCGACGGGATTCCCGTCGCCGTGATCTCCGGGCGCCCCCTGGCACAGCTCGATGCGTTGCTGGCGCCACTGCAACTGCCCGCCGCCGGCGTGCATGGCGCCGAGCGCCGGGATGCCGAAGGCGAGTTGCGCAACCTGGCGCTGGATGCCCGGCAGCTGGAGCGCATCCAGCGCGAGCTGGCCGAGGCCTGCAGCGAGCACCCCGGCTTGCATCTGGAGAACAAGGGCGTCGCCTTCGCGCTGCACTTTCGCCTGGCGCCGCAGCTGGAACAGGTCGCCCGCGAGCTCGCCGAGCATTTCGCCGAGCGCTACGCCGAGGTGCTGAGCCTGCAGCCCGGCAAGTGCGTGTTCGAACTCAAGCCACGCGGGGCGAGCAAGGGTGAAGTCATCCGCGCCTTCATGGCGGAGGTGCCATTCGCCGGCCGCACCCCGGTGTTCGTCGGCGATGACCTGACCGACGAGGCGGGTTTCGCCGCCGTCAATGCGCTGGGCGGGCGTTCCATCAAGGTCGGCGAGGGGCCCAGCGAGGCTCGCGAGCGGTTGCCATCGGTGCATTCGGTCGGCGGCTGGCTGGAACAGCTGCTGAGCGAGCTCGGCGAACCGGCCGGATCTATAACAAAACCAGACTAGAGCGAGATTTTTGCCATGAGCCGTTTAGTAGTGGTTTCCAACCGAGTCGCGCCGATCAAGGCGGGCAAGGTGGCTGCCGGAGGGTTGGCCGTCGGTGTCTACGATGCCCTGCGCCAGGCCGGAGGCATCTGGTTCGGCTGGAGCGGCGAGGTCAGCGCGACCCCGACCATCAACACCGAGGAAGTCGGCAACATCACCTATGTCACGCTGCCGCTGAACAAGCGTGACTACGACCAGTATTACCGCGGCTTCTCCAACGCCACGCTGTGGCCGATCTTTCACTACCGCATCGACCTGGCCCGCTACAGCCGCGAGGAATACGACGGCTACCGGCGGGTCAACGCCATGCTGGCCGAGAAGCTCATGCCGCTGCTCAGGCCCGACGACATCATCTGGATCCACGACTACCACCTGATCCCCTTCGCCGAAGCCTGCCGCCAGCTGGGCGTGCGCAACCGCATCGGCTTCTTCCTGCACATCCCGTTTCCGGCGCCGGAAATCCTCACCGCCATCCCGCCGCACAACGACCTGCTCAAGACGCTCTGCTACTACGACCTGATCGGCTTCCAGACTGACACCGACCGCCTGGCCTTTCAGGACTACATCACCCGCGAGGTGCGTGGCGTCATCGAGCCGGACGGCAGCCTGACCGCCTATGGGCAGAACTTCCGCGCCGGGGTATACCCCATCGGTGTGGTGCCGGACGAGATCCAGCAGCTCGCCGAAGGCTACAAGGGCCGCGCGCATCCCATGCGCCGCGCCACCGACACACGCCGCCAGACCATCATCAGCGTCGACCGGCTGGATTACTCCAAGGGCCTGGTGGAGCGTTTCCGCGCCTACGAGGAATTTCTCGACCGCTACCCGGCGCACCGCAACAACGTCGAGTTCCTGCAGATCGCGCCAACCTCGCGCTCCGACGTGCGCACCTACCAGCACATCCGCGAGCAGCTAGAGAGCCAGGCCGGGCACCTCAACGGGCGCATGTCCGACCTCGACTGGACGCCGCTGCACTACCTGAACAAGAGCTACGACCGCCGCGTGCTGATGGGCCTGTTCCGCGCCGCCGACGTCGGCTTCGTCACCCCGCTGCGCGACGGCATGAACCTGGTCGCCAAGGAATACGTCGCCGCCCAGGACCCGGAAGACCCCGGCGTGCTGGTGCTGTCGCGCTTCGCCGGCGCGGCCCGTGAACTGACCTCGGCGCTGATCGTCAACCCGTACGACTGCGTCGGCATGGCCGAAGCGCTCGACCGGGCGCTGAACATGTCGCTGGCCGAACGCAAGGATCGCTACGAGCACCTGATGCGCGCCATTCGCGCCGCCGACCTGGACGCCTGGCGTGACAACTTCATGCGTGATCTGCGCTCGTTCATCTCGCAACCCAGTGCCCAGCGGGCGAAGAAGGTGGAGCTGGTCGAACCCGAGTGAGCCGCGGCGGCTTGTCAAAAGCCTGCAGCGACTCGTAAGGTGCCGAGCCGACCCACAGGGACACATGAGATGAGCGAACTGGACCCGCTGTTCGAGAACAACGCCCGCTGGGCCGAAGCCATCAAGGAAGAAGACCCGGATTTCTTCCAGAAACTGGCCCGCCAGCAGACGCCGGAGTACCTGTGGATCGGCTGTTCCGATGCGCGGGTGCCCGCGAACGAGATCGTTGGCCTGCTGCCGGGCGACCTGTTCGTTCATCGCAACGTCGCCAACGTCGTGCTGCACACCGACCTCAACTGCCTGTCGGTCATCCAGTACGCGGTGGACGTGCTCAAGGTCAAACACATCCTTGTCACCGGCCACTACGGCTGCGGCGGCGTCCGCGCCTCCATGCGCGACGACCAGCTGGGCCTGATCGACGGCTGGCTGCGCAGCATCCGCGACCTCTACTACGAACACCGCGTGCACCTGTCCAAGCTGGCCAGTGAGGAAGAACAGGTCGACCGCCTGTGCGAGCTCAACGTCATCCAGCAGGTCGCCAACGTCAGTCACACCACCATCGTCCAGAACGCCTGGCACTGCGGGCAGCCGCTCGCCGTGCACGGCTGCATTTACGGCATCAAGGATGGCCTGTGGAAGAATCTCAACGTCACGGTGAGCGGGCTCGACCAGCTGCCCTCGCAATACCGTCTGCGCCCGCCGCGCCAAGTCTGATGAGTGCGCGTCAGGGCCCGGCCTTCGCCGGTCTGCTTATCGCCGTGCTCTGCTGGAGCGGCAACGCCCTGGTCGGCCGCGCCTTCCATGACAGCATCCCGCCGCTCAGCCTGTCGTTCTGGCGCTGGGTGCTGGCTACCAGTTTGCTGCTGCCTTTCGTCGCCAAGGGCATCTGGACGCACCGCGCCACCCTGCGTGCCGCCGGCTGGCGCCTGCCGGTGCTCGCCGCCATGGGCATCGCCAGCTACAACTCGCTGCTCTATACCGCTGCGCAAAGCACCGAGGCGATCAACCTCACCCTGGTGAACACCTGCCTGCCGCTGGCGACCTTTATCGGCGCGGGCTTCCTGCTCGGCGAATGGCCGCTGCGCCGCGCCTGGTTCGGCATGGCCGTGGCGGCGGGCGGGCTGCTCTACCTGATCAGTCGCGGCAGCTGGCAGACCTTTGCCAGCCTGTCGTTCCAGCGCGGCGACCTCATCATGCTGCTCGCTGTGCTGGCGTGGGCGCTCTACACGCTGCTGCTGCGCCGCTGGGCCAGGCACCTGCTGGTGCCGCCGCTGGTGCTGCTGGGTGTGCTGATGCTGCTCGGTCTGCCGCTGATCCTGCCGTTCTACCTGCTGGAACTGGGCCGGGTAGGGGGCTTCGCCCTCACGCCGAGCAACCTTGCCGCCATCGGCTACACCGCCGTGTTCGCCTCGCTGGTGGCCTACGTCGGCTGGAACCATGGTGTGAAGATCGTCGGCGCGGGCAGGGCAGCCATGGTCATGTACCTGATGCCCGTATTCACCGCCCTGCTGGGCTGGCTGCTGCTGGGCGAGGCCCTGCGCACCTTCCACTGGATCGGCGGCGCCCTGATCTTCGCCGGCCTGCTGCTGGCCACGCGGCCTTCGTTCCGCTAGGGCCGTAGGATCCCGATCTGGGCTGCCGACCAGCGCGGCCCGGGCTAGGTGCCCACCTACGCGGCCCAGGCTAGGCGCCCCCACCTACGCGGCCCGACCGTTCGTAACTAACCGTTTGAAAAGGATAAAAAATCTGCGGAGCCAGGGTTGACAGCCCAAACCGACCAGAGAATAATGCGCGCCACTTGGCTACATAGCTCAGTTGGTTAGAGCGCAGCATTCATAATGCTGATGTCCCAGGTTCAAGTCCCGGTGTAGCCACCAGACACAGAAAGGCGGTTAGCGAAAGCTAACCGCCTTTTTTTGTTTTCTGGCCGGTGACTACCGTCTCCCGGATCGCCTAGCAGCACCCTTCCGTTGAGGCTGCTTCGTGAACGTTACCCCACCGCTTCACTGGCCGAGTCTGGCGGAAAATAAATCTGTCCCCTTTTTCTCTCCTTTTCTCTTATTTGCCATCTACCAAGGTTCGCAGGGAATGCAGGAGTTCGCGAAGCAACGCTCAGCTGAGGCGTATCAGAAAGCCGAAACGCAGCAATCAGAACAGCTAGAGCGGCCTGACGAATATATCGAATCCCTTCGATTGAAAGAAGTTGAAACGCCGTCGTTCTGAGGCAGTAACTACCCACGTTGAAAGCATTCGAAACGTGCCGAAGGCAAGCACAACATGACGATTCAGTTAGTTGCGGGTAGCCGGCGCCAGCCTCGCGATTCAGGCAAACGAAAACGCAAAGCCAGCGCCGAGGTTCGGCGCTTCAGATTGACTTAAACTTTCCAGCTTCGGTCAGTCTTAAGAATTCTGAGTCTTTAATGCCAATGCGCATCCAGTTGCCAGCTAGCTTGGCCATTTCGCTCGCGGCCCGTGCATATCGTATTTCCCCGATCCAAGTGAATACGTGGGTGCCGCCAACATTCGAGAAGGTAAAGTACGGTGTGCCAACTTCGGGACAATGAATAGCTCCTCGCACACGCCCGCGCTCATCTGGTAGAAAAGAAAAAGTGGCGAGCGTAGGATGCTTTTCCCTAAAATACAATCCTCGATAACCACCATCGGCATCTTTGAAAACCAGGCTATAACACTCGTCATCAATAGTTGCCTCTAGAAAAACAAATGGTGTTTCTCTAGCGAGACGCAACGTATCGCACGCTGGCGTTAGGCAAAGGAAGTACCTTTTAACCTCGCCGCTTTGACATTGCAGCAAAGTTCCGGTGGTTAAGGAAGGCAGCCAGCCCTCGCCGCCAAACAGTTTACTATCTCCAAAGCCCTCCCTTTTGAAAACAACCAATCTGGAGAAGTCTGATTCGGCCTGTTTTGACGCAGCAGGCCCGCCGGCAAGAGCCTCAGAGACACGATGCCGGTGTTCAATACCAAAGCTCACCGGTTCTCCTGCATCTGTTTTAGTGCCTTTATTGTCAATCCCGTTGTTAAGAAGTTGAGATATTAGTAGAGAGTCAATATTTTTGCCTTTTTTATAAGAGGGCTCAACAAACTTATCTTTATTGTGAGCCAGCCAGTGAGTCAGCGCATATTTATCAAGATAGCGGTCAGCAACCGACTCCAAGCCTAGGGCGTTATCACACTCGGCAACTAAGAGTTCTCTCATCATCTCCGCAACATCCTCGGGCGGATCTGAGATCAAGCGATTGGCTACATAAGCGGAATCAAGATGCGATCCAAAACGAGTAACCATGTGATGGCTATTCTTTCGAATGGCTCCAACTGCCGCTAATGCAAATGACGGAAGAAGGCCGTCGGCAAATTTACAAAATTGATTAACTAAAACCGTCGGCAAGTCGGCTGATGAGACAGACTGTTTATTTAGAACTATAGCCAAGCAACTTTGTTTTTCCGAATAAAGTACTCCGTCAGCTATCTCATCAACAGTCACGCCGCCCTCTGCAAGGGACTCACGAACATCTTGGCTCACTCCGTCGGTCAGCGGCTGGCCGGTGTAAACACAAATAAAACGAAGCCGGCCATTCTCGGAAACATCACTTACGGCTATCTCTCGAAGAATCCTTTTAGTAAGGTTTGGGGACCCGTCGTAAAGAAACCAATCGATAACGACAATGTCGCAAGCGATCGCAGAGTTAAGGACTCGTTTTACAACAGCTTCTTCGTTAAAGGCATCATCCTCTGGGAGAACAAAGGCGCATGCCAATCCGTTTTCTGCGAAAGCATCAGAAATTTTTCGAACATCCAGCTGGTGCGGGTTTTCTAGCTCAGTATGAAGCGCTGAATTATCGGTATTAAGCTGAATGGATGTAAGTGTAGGGTCTAGATGACTCATGCCATCGTCTGGGACCTCAAGAGAAAAATCTAACGCCGGGGAGGGTGGTCCTGTCTTTACGAAAGGTTCGTTGTCAATAACTACTGCACTTTTAAGAAATCGCTTTACTGCGGATAGACAATGTTCATTCCATATTCCCTGCGAGTCAGGGACTGGATCGCCACGCTCAAATGCTTCAGCTTGCATACTACTCTCCCTCACTCATGGATTTAATCCTAAAGATAGGGTTAATATCCAAACCTGTGCTAATAAGCTCTATGTCAAATCCTTCCCTACGCAGCGTCTCGCGACTGATGGCCAAGCCCATGCCTCGCCCGCCGGGTTTATTGGTCTCGCCAAACTCAAAAATTCGATCAGACAGCCTAGATTCGATACCAGGTCCTGTGTTTGAAATTAGAAGCCCATGTTCATCTATATCAAAAACTATCTCCCGCTTGCTTTCGGCGCGGCTCGAGATCCAGTAGATAGCATTATCAACAACGTTAATGAAGGCGCCTAGTAATGCCGAAGATTTGCACTCAACTTTTCTGGATCGGAAACCGTCAGTAGCCACAAGAGAAATTTTAGATTCGGCTAGTTGCTCACCAAATACTCTGCGAACAACATTAAGTATTTCATCTCCTGAGACCAATACGGTTGAGCGGTGCAGTCTGCGCCCTAGCGGATCAAGTACTTTTAGATATCCATCAAGATGCTCTATGTGAGCGCGAAGATCTTTATAGATTTTGGCCAAAGGGGGGTTTCGGTCAGCCCATGGTTTGAGTTCGGTCATTGAAACCCTAATCCCTCGGGCCGCACGTTCAAACTCATGCTGCAATATCCCGACTGACATTCCCATTTGTGCAAAATCCGAATAGAACTCAATCTGCTCCTCTAAAACCTGATTACGAGCTTCAAGGGCAGCAAAGCGGTCATCCAAAGTTTCACGGCTGCGTATACCCTCAGCTAGCTCAACCATCTGGCGTTTGAAAGAATCAAGAAACTCGGTTTCTCTACTGCGTAGTTCCGTAATGCGTCGTTCTACTTCGTATCTCGCTTGGTCAATTTTGTCCGGGTTTTCAGCTGAGTCTTTAACGAATTTATCAATGACCTGCTCAATGTTTACTCGAAGATGTGAGAATTCTTCTTGGAGAACATCTTTTACTGCTGCCTGCATGAAACTTGCGGCCTCAGCTGTTTCGCGGCGCAAACCAACCAGCTCGCGAACAGTGCTGTCGCGTTCCTTCTCTACATCCTGTAGGGCGATATTGCGACGTTCTGCTGACGCAATTTTCCCTTCGGTAGCCTCACGTATTAGATCATCGATATTGGCACGCAGCGGATCAAGAATAGACTCGCGAACAACCTTCGATATCGATTCATAAGACGCCCAGTCCTTCTGCAATTTGCTGGTCAGGGCAAATCCTTTAGGACTAGTGATAACTGATTTGTTATAAAGGCTTCGCGCCTTCTGCTTCACTTCTAGCTCTAAAAGCCTAGCTTTGGACGCAAAATCACCAAGATCAAGCTCGGATCTAAAGTAGTCTAGGCGTTCCTCAAGAAAAGCTAAGATGCTCTTTGATTCTGACTCAAACTCTCCTTTATTATATTTTTCAAAAAAAATCTTTAATGCTTCTCGAAACTCGTTTCTCCTGGCATCAGCTTTTTCTTGCTGCTTCTTTAGTAAAGCTGCCTGAGCTGCGAATGTGTCCTTGCCGGCCCAGAAATCATCCCCTTGCGGGGAGCTTTTCCGAAAAAATTCATAAGCTAGTTGTCGAAAAAAATTAATTAATATCGCGCGGAAATCTCGGTATGCCTGATTTTCTCTAAAACCCTCGCGCCCTGCTTTTTCAGTAAGAGCGCCGTTCTCGGAATGGCTGATCGAGACATAACCGAATCCACGTCGATAAGAAAAGAACCAGTCTTTAGCCGCCAGGTTGCGCCTTTTCTCAATATCCAGCCAGTCGTAATCGGAATTTCCGTATGGGAGTATTCTTATGCCGTCTCTATATATATACAGCCCGCCAAGCCTATTTGTTTTTTCATCCATCTCGGCCCAATCCTGCGGGGCGAGCCTGGATTCGTCGGACCTGCCTTGAATATATCCGTACCTAAAAGAGAACGCCCCGCATTTTGGCTGTCGTCCTTTCCCTTCTGCCCAATTACAAATGAAGTCTCGCTGTTTTCCGTAAATCGAGACAACACCTACAAACTGGCCATATTCATCAAAAGTTCCCTCGAAGTACTGGTCGGTTTTTAGAAAGTCGTCACTGGTGAAGAAATTTTTTGAACCAATTAGATCTATAACGTCGAGCTGAGAGTGGTCCCTGAACTCAGTTTTGATAACTGGATCATCAAAGGCCATCGTATTTGAGAAGCCAAGCAAGTTTCGCTCTAGCTTTGACGACTCCTTGTCCGCCCCGCCATCAATATCGTCATCTAGTTCCGGGGCTACCGGCAGCAAAATGAATTGAGTGCCATAACCCTCGCCTGCAAGGCTTAGCGGCTCCATTCGGCCGCTGTTAAGTGTTTTGTCTAAATTGTCCGGCCCAATGATCCTGGCTAGCTCGATATCTCGACATAGCTGTTTAAAAGCAATTGGTTCAATTTCTTTTTCTAGGCTATGCAGGTTTTGCTCAACCCGGTCTATTAGTCGCCCAATGTCCTTTTGCGTTGGCAGCATGCCGCCGGGTAGTTCTTCAACTGGAATATCTATTGCACCAATGTCTAATCCTGGCTGCTCAAATAGCCCCCAGTGCACAACCGCAACAACAAGATCCCGGAGGCCATCTGGGCGGCAAGCTCGTGTCAAGAGGATGGTTATTGGCGCAATAACCGCAATAGCGAGGCGGCCAATGCCTTTTTCGCCCATGATGACGCGTCTAGGAAGATTCTTTGGGCCACGCCATTCTTTCCAACTATCGTTTTTTTCATGGTTGGCGTGAACCCGGGATTCGGTACCAAGCGTAAGCCAACGGTTCTCCACATCATCCCGAGTCATGCCATAACCGTCATCCCGAAGCACAAGCACACGATTACGACGATAGAAGTCGACTTCGACTCGCTCAGCATAGGCGTCATGGGCGTTCTTGAATAACTCGTGAATTGCAGTAGGTATACCCGCAATTTGTTGCCGCCCGAGCATGTCGACGGCTCTAGCTCGTACCCTGAGCTGTGTCATGAAGACTCCTAGGTCTTAAAGGAGTTACCGATTCTTTTTGGTATTTAATCGCTCCATGATACTCGCAGCCATGGAGCCAGGCGTTTCGTGGGTCCAGAACCTCAGCACCTCCCAGCCAGCCTCAATCAGCTGCGTGGTTACCCGCTCATCCCGGGTGCGGTTGCTAGTGAGCTTTTCTGCCCACCAGTTCTCATTAGCTTTCGGGATCGTACCGTGATATGGACAGCCGTGCCAAAAACATCCGTCTACGAAGACTGCGACCTTTTTGCTAGGGAACGCAATGTCGATATTGGAGCGCCCCATGGCTATAGCCTTGGGCTTGTAGTGAATTCGATACCGCAGCCCTGCTGCAAATAGTAACTTGCGCAAAGCCAGCTCCGGAGCAGTGTCTTTCGTACGCACACGCTTCATCACAGCCGACACCAGTTCCGAGGAAGGTGCAGGCCGAGACGATGAAAGTTTTGTCACAGGTTCGGGCGGAGTGCAGCCTTAAGGCTGGACGCGATGGTACGCATCATTTCCGGAGGCACCGCGTTGCCGATCTGCGTTGCCACTTGGCTGGCGTTGCCGTGGAACACGTAATCATCTGGGAAGGATTGGAGGCGTGCTGCCTCACGCAATGTGATCGCTCGATTTTGCTCAGGATGAGCGTATCTACCCCGGGTTATATCCGTACAACCGGTAGTTAGCGTAGGAGCAATGCCATTCCATGCCATACGGCCATAGGTATCCGAGAAGGAGCCCTTCTTCGTGGTGTTCTTATGGCAAGCCAGCTGGAGGTGCGGAGGTAGGGACTCGCGGCCACCACCATCTATGGGAATATGCCGAAGACGCTCGATGTTCAACGGTGAATGCTTACGGGCGTAGTGGAGAGGGTCCGCGCCTGATGATTCACGCCCCACGGGAGGCACTGGAAGATCCCGAATGACCTGACCGACCGTTTTCTTACTGGTGCGCGCAATGTTCGTCGCCCGCTCAAGCGAGACTCCGCTTGCGGCTACGAGAATCATGCGAGTACGGCGCTGCGGAACGCCTAACTCCGAGGCATCCACACGCATCGGCTCGGCTACATCGTATCCCTCAGTGCGGAGCCAAGCAGTGAATCCATCAAAGATGTCGGTGGAAGCCAGCCCAGGGACATTTTCAAGGAAGACCAGCGAAGGGCTGAAGCGCTTGATGAATTTCTTTGATTCCTCAACCAGGTTATTCCGGGAGTCGTCCTTGCTCTTATGGCGATTCTGGCTGCTGAAGGGCTGACAGGGAGCGCACACGACCAAAAGGTCGAGCTTACCTGGGATGAGGTCAGCGAACTCCTCAGGATCAACCTGACGGATGTCCTTTTCCAGCAAGCGGACTTCATCGTGGTTCGCGCGATAGGTCCGGCATGCTCCCGCGTCGAAGTCGACCGCGCCAACCACGTTGAAGCCAGCTTGCTTCAATCCCAAAGAAACGGCTCCGGACCCGCAGAACAAATCCAGAGCAATAGGCTTTTGAGAGCGCTTAGCCATGAGGGAATCCCTAACGAGTTAGTGTGCGTCCTACACCCAAAATCGTGACGGGTAACGGGAACATAATCTGGCGGAATACTAGGCGCAAGTAGCTGTAGAGTCTAGATTTTTGCGGGTTTCGGCCGATGTGGATGCCCTGGTAGACCGCCTTTTGATCCATCTCGCCGCCTTAAAATCATGTGACTACTTCTGGGCTTTTTTCCGGAAAGGTGTGCAGTAGTGTGCAGGGGCAAGTGCTGAAAGCCCCTTCCTATGGCGATCACTAGGGCAGTGAGATGCTTTGCTGGAGATTCATAATGCGCCGCTCGCCCGTCCAGCGGCACCCACTAGACATCCCAAGGCGCCTAGCCAAAGCTAGCCGCCTTTTTTCGTTCCTTTTGTTTGCTGTTCCGTTTACCGAGGTAAACCATGCGTGAGCGTTTCGATGAGATTCGTGCCGAGCGGGATGTTCATTCCGTGGAGCCGGTTGTTTACAACCGTGATCCCCATGCCGGGCTGTGGAAGCAGATCGCATTGGGGATCGTGGTGGGTTATCTGGCGTTGGGTCTGATCAGCGCCGTGGGTTGGGCGGTGTTTGCGCGGTTCGCCTTGGGCGGGCTGCAGATAGCGGTGCCTTGAGGTCGAGCGTTTGCCCGGCGCACAGGCCGCAACGGTAGGGATTCCGGTGCATGGCAGGCCGTTGACCATGCCGTGCGGGCGGCGCAGAATCGCGCCATTTGGCGGGGCGACCCCGCCTGCAGGTTTTCTTTTGTGTAGTAAGGGCGTGCGATGAATACCTTTCTGACGGCGGTCTCGGTGGTCGTTTGTGTGTTGGCGATCAGTGCGGGTGTGATGCTCGATGTGCGGCACAAGCCGAGCGACGAGGCGAAGCGGATGTATACCGCCGAGCGGGTGAACGAGATTCTGCGGCGTAATACGAAGCACAGCTGAGCCGGCAGGCGAGGCTGAAGCGTGAAAACAGGCGGCCCAAGGGTCGCCTTTTTCATGCCCGGAAAAAAGCCGGGCGCGGGGCCCGGCGAAGTCCAACGAGGAGAGGTGCTGCGGCGTGGTGCTTACCAGAGTGGCAGGCTGTAGCTGACGATAAAGCGGTTCTCGTCCAGGTCGCTGCCGAAGTTGCTGCGGGTGGTGGCGTTGCGCAGGCGCAGGCCGAGGTTCTTCAGCGGGCCGCTTTGGAACACGTAGGCGAGGTCGGTATTGCGTTCCCAGGTCTTGCCTTCGCTGGCGCCGGGGCCGCGGTCGACGTTGTCGCCGGAGAGGTAGCGGGTCATCAGGCTCAGGCCGGGGATGCCCATGGCGGCGAAGTCGTAGTCGTAGCGGACCTGCCAGGAGCGTTCGTCCTCGTTGCCGAAGTCGTTGATCTGCACCAGGTTGACCAGCGAGTTGTCGCTGCCGGCGATGTAGGCGAAGCCGGTGTCGCCGTTGAGCTGCTGGTAGCCGGCGCCGAAGGCGTGGCCGCCGAGCTTGTAGGTGAACATGGCGCCGAAGGCATCGGCGTCGACGTTGCTGCCGCCGTCGTCGGTCTGGTGTACGTAGCGCAGGTCGGTCTTGAAGCTCTGCTTGTCGCCGAGCGGCAGCACGTGGACCAGGCCGAAGTTGTGCTCTTTGTAGATGCCGTCCAGCCCGCCGTAGAAGTAGCTGGTGCTGAGCTCGGGCGACCAGGCGTAGCGTGCGCCGGCGAAGAGGAATTCGTCGCTGCTGGTCTGGCTGCCGAACTGGATGTTGCGGCGGCCGCCGTTGAAGGCGGTCATTTCCTCGTTATCCGAGGAGTTGCGCTGGTTGACGCGGTCGAGCTTGCCGAGGTCCAGGGTCAGGCCGTCGATCTCCTTGCTCTGCAGCCAGGCGCCGCGATAGGTCTGCGGCAGCAGGCGGCTGTCGTTGCGCATCACCACCGGCAGGATGGGTTGCAGGGTGCCGACGTGCAGGGTGGTGGCGGACAGTTTGGCCTTGGCCGTCACGCCGGCGGAGCCGTAGTCGTCCTGGGCTCGGTTGGGGGCGTCGCGGTCGCTCTGCAGGATGCCGGTGCCGACGCGGTCGGGGCTGGAGTCGAGCTTCACGCCGAGCAGGCCGATGGCGTCCACGCCGAAGCCGATCGGGCCTTCGGTATAGCCGGATTCCATTTTCAGCATGAAGCCCTGGGCCCATTCCTCGGCCTTGGACTGGCCGGTGCCGGAACGGAAATCACGGTTCATGTAGAAGTTGCGCAAATCGATGCTGGCCTTGCTGTCTTCGACGAAGGCGGCGCTGGCGGGGTGGGTGGCGATCACTACGGCGCCGCCGCAGAGGATGTGGCAGAGGGATCTGTGGTGCAGTCGCATGGTATTTCCTCTTGTTGTTGTTTTGGGCCGCTCTCGGGCGGCTACAGGGCATAGAGCGAAAGGCGTGCCAGTGCCGGAAGTAGCCGGGCTGCTCGGCTGGATGGCGCGTGCCAGAGCGCTTGCGCGTCGCATTGCCTTGGCGCGGGAGCGGCATGGGAAGCGTCCGGCTGGCTGGACATGTATGGCGCGCGGCCAGCTTTGGCGAGGCGGTGTCCAGCGCGGCGGACGGTTGGAGGAGGGCGCCGGCCGGGGAGCCGGCGCCGGTTCAGATGCTAGCGGGTGCCCTTGCGGCTCTGCACGCAGACGAAGCTCGTGGCGGCATTGACGTCGCCCTTGCCGACGTACTTCGGCCAGCCGGGGTATTCGCACAGCGGGCGGGTGCGGCCGGGCACGCCGACGCTGTCGGCAACGACCTGCCGCCGCGGCGCACGGCCCTGTTCGACCCAGTCTTCCAGTGCGCTCAGCGAATCCCAGGCGGCGTTGAACACGGTGCTGGCGGCGTGGCCGTAGCCGGGGATCTCGTAGTAGCGCAGGAAGCGCTGCGTCTTGCCCGGGCCCATGTCGCGGCGCACACGCTCGTAGTACTCGGCGGTGGCGCGGGTGCTCACCAGTTGGTCGGAGGTACCGTGGGCCATGAGGATCTTGCCGCCGTTGCGGGCGAATGCGGACAGGTCGGTCCGGTTGACGTCCTGGCGCAGCGACAGCTCGCTGATGCGCGCCTGCCACGGGCCGGGGTTCTGCGGGTCGAGGGTCAGCGAGTTGAAGGTGGGATTGCGCGTCACGAAGAAGCGCACCCATTCATCCCAGAAGCCGGAATGGTAGGGCGCGCCCTCGGCGAAGCCGGTGCCGTGCACGGGCATCGGGTAGCTCGGCTGCAGGGTGTTGAGGCCGAGGCGGTTGACCACCAGCTGCACGCCTTCACCCGGCCGGCCGAGGTCGGTGCCCCAGGTGTTGAAGCCAGGGTAGTGGGTCTCGCCGCTGGCCAGCGGGAAGTTGAAGCGGATCGGGCTGTTGAACACCCGCAGCGCGTGGATCTGCGCATCCGACAGGCAACGCTGCGAGGTGTCGGCACCGCCCGGGCAGCGCAGCGGTTTGCCGTTGAGCTTGGCGCGGGCCGGGTCGAACTGCGCGTTGCACGCGGCCTGATGGCTGATCACGCCGTCGCGCACGCCGTCCAGCCCGTCACAGGCCTGCATCGCGGCTTCCAGCAGTGCGGCGCGTTTTTCCAGGCTGGGAAAGGCGCCGGGCTGGGCGAGGGCGCGGGTGATGCGGCCGAACTGCAGGTCCAGCGCCAGCGCGTTGTAGGCGGGGTAGAGGACGATGGCGCCGTGGAAGTCGGTCGGCCATTGCTGCACCACGGCCAGCGCCTCGCGGCCACCGGTGGAGCCACCGGCGAAATAGCTGCGCTCGGGCGTGGCGCCGTAGCGTTGTTCGATCAGGTAGACGGCGGTATCGCGGGTTTTCTTCAGCGCATCGTGGGCGTAGTTGGCCAGGGCTTCGTCGTTCCAGGCAAAGGAGCCGGGGCTCGCCGGGTCGGCGACGTGCCCGGAGTCGCTACCGAACACGGCGTAGCCACGGCCGAGCGGCGTGGGTTGATCCAGCGGGCCGGCGGGGACGTTGCCGGCGACGTTCGGCACCGTGCCGTTGTAACCGCCGCCGCCGAACATCATCGCCTTGCGGTTCCATTGTTCGGGCAGCACCAGGCGCATGCGGATTGCCGGTGCGGCGGGATCGACCGGGCGAATCTCGGCGCTGACATCGCAATAGGCGCCGAACGTCTGCGGGGCGCTGCCGCCGCCGGCCACCGGGGTCGCCGCCGTGACGCGGGCGCCGCTGGTAGGCAGGCCGATGGCCTGGGCCGGGATCTCGCGGCCGAGCAGTTCGGTGCAGGTCGCCGCCTGGGCGGACTGACTGGCCAGCAGCGCCAGGGCGAGGGAGGCCAGGGGCAGGGAACAGCGCGCAAGCGAGTTGCAGGATGGATGCATCATTGAGGCTTTCCTTCTTCTTGTTTTCGGGCCGTGCGCCGGGTAGGCGCATAAGCGCTCAAGCCAATGACATGCCAGCGGACGGAAGGAAGGGAGAGCAGGCGATGGCCGGTCGCCGCGCTTGCGGCGAAGGCTCTGGCGCAGGGATCGGGTCGATAACGGGGAAGGTTGCGCGAGGCGCCTGGGGCTCAGGCGGGCGAGGCAGGGTGTCCGGCGCGCTGGACGACCGTCCGCCGTGCCGGACACTCAGGTGGCTAGTTGTAGCGGCCGTTCAGCCCCCCGACGCTGTAGCGCCCGGCGCCGAGCAGCAGGATGGCCAGCGAGCCGAACAGGAACAGGCCCTGCAGTTCGATGGCCCAGCCGCCCATCGGCCCGATGTCGAACAGCTCGGCCCGGTGCGCCAGGGCGAGGGCGACGACCATATTGCCCAGCATCAGCAGGGCTCCGAGGCGGGTGTACAGGCCGACGATCACCAGCAGCGGCCCGACCACCTCACCCAGGTAGACGCCGTAGGCGAGGGCCGTCGGCAGGCCCATGCCGGCCAGCATGCCGCCGATGCCGTCCACGCCATGCAGCAGCTTGTGGATGCCATGCAGCAGCATCAGTACGCCGACCGAGAGCCTGAGAACGAGTTTGCCTGCATCGTCTGTCATCTTCGCGCATCCCAGTTGCGGCGCCGGGAGTCGGCGGCCCTGCCTCCAATGTAGATCAGCCGCTGTGACATTGCCGCGTCGCGGTAAGCGCCAACCCGCGCGTTTGCCCGCTCAGCGCTGGCTCAGGCCATGCTGCTGCAGCTTGCTGTAGAGGCTGGCGCGGGAGATGCCGAGTTCCATGGCGGCGCGCCGCCGGTTGCCCTTGCAGGCGGCCAGTGCGCTCTGCAGGGCGCGCCGCTCGGCCTGGGCGAGGGTCTGGGCCAGCGGTTGCAGCGGCAGTTCTTCGCTCGGCACGGCCTCGGTCGGCAGGGCAGCGCTTGGCGCGCTTGACGCATAGGCCGGCGCGTCGGCCGAGCGCGCCTGCTCGCCCAGCAGCGGCAGCAGGTGCGCAGCCTGCAGCTGCGGGCCGTCGGCGGACAGCTGCGCGCGTTCCAGCAGATTGCCCAGCTCGCGCACGTTGCCGCGCCAGGGTTGCGCGCAGAGCAGCGCCAGCGCCTCGGGGCTCAGCTCCATCGGCGGCTGCCCGGAGCGGTTGGCGATGTCGTCCAGCAGGTGCTCGACCACGGCGGGGATGTCGCTGGCGCGCTCGCGCAACGGTGGCACGCGCAGGGCCAGGACGTTGAGGCGGTAGTAGAGGTCGTCGCGGAACTGGCCGGCGGCGACCTTGGCTTCCAGGTCGATATGCGTCGCGGCGATCACCCGCACATTGAGCGCCTTGACCTGGTTGGAACCCAGCGGCTCGACCTCCTGCTCCTGCAGCACGCGCAGCAGCTTGGCCTGCAGCGGCAGCGGCAGGTCGCCGATCTCGTCGAGGAACAGCGTGCCGCCGTTGGCCACCTCGAACTTGCCGATGCGCGCCTTGCGGTCGGCACCGGTAAAGGCGCCGGGGGCGGTGCCGAACAGCTCGGCTTCCACCAGGCTTTCCGGAATCGCCGCGACGTTGACCGCGACGAAGGGCCCGCGCGCCCGCGGCGAGAGGTTATGGATGCCCTGGGCCAGCAGCTCCTTGCCGGTGCCGGTCTCGCCACGCAGCAGCACCGTGGCATCGAGCTGCGCGGCGCGCCGGGCCTGGCGCTTGATCTCGCTGGCGGCCGGGCTGTTGCCGATGAAACCGGCGATGGTGTAACGCGCCCGGCGTGCCTTGGCCAGTTCGTTCTGGGTGGCGACCAGCTGGGTCTGCAGGCTGGTGTACTTGGACATCAGCGGCTTGAGGTGGCGAGCGCGGTCGAACAGCACGAAGCCCAGCGCGCCGACCAGGGTGCCGTCCTCGTCGCGCAGCGGAATGCGGGTGACCACGAAGTGCTCGTCGCCGAAGGCCATCAGGTCGAGCATGCTCGGCTGGCCGCTTTCCACCACCTCGCGCAGGCGGCTGGCCGGCAGCACTTCCTCGATCTCCTTGCCGAGCACGCTGGACGGATCGCGAATACCGACCTTCTCGGCGTACTTGTCGTTGATCCAGACGATGCGCGCCTGACGGTTGACCGCGATGGTGCCCTCACACTGCGCGTTGAGGTGATCGAACAACAGAGGCATGGCCACGGCACGGAAACGTTCCGGGGATACGCCGACGATCAGGCCGTGGTTGTCGAGTGCGTCGCGGGCAATGCTCATGGGCAGTCAGGGTCCGTTCTGGAGCGGCCGATTATGGTTGGCCCCGGCTGCCACGGGCAAGGCGGCCGGGCATGCTCAGGGCTGGGAATACACTTCATTCGGCAGCCAGGTGGCCAGCGGTGCGAAATAGAACACCAGGGCCAGGCCGAGCAGCTGGATGAGGATATAGGGCAGCACGCCGAGGTAGACATCACGGGTGGTGATGCCCGGTGGGCAGACGCCCTTGATGTAGAACAGCGCGAAGCCCACCGGCGGCGTGAGGAACGAGGTCTGCAGGCAGAGCGCGAAGAGAATCGCGAACCACAGCGGATCGACGCCCATGGAGAACAGCACCGGCGCCACCAGCGGCAGGATGATCAGGGTGATCTCCACCCAGTCGAGGAAGAACCCCAGCAGAAAGGTGATCGCCAGCACGGTGAGCAGCACACCGGTCTGGCCGAACGGCAGGCCGGTCAGCGCGGCGCGGATCACGTCGTCGCCACCCAGGCCGCGCAGCACGGCGGCGAATACCGTGGCGCCGATGAAGATGCCGAAGATGAACGCGGCGGTGCGGCTGGTCTGATACAGCGCATCCTTGAGCACCGGCAGGTTCAGGCGGCGGCTGGCCGCGGCCATCAGCAACGCACCGAAGGCGCCCACCGCAGAAGCCTCGGTGGTGGTGGCAATGCCGAAGAAGATCGAGCCGAGCACGGCGAAGATCAGCGCCAGCGGCGGCACCACGGCCCAGAACACGTCGAGCAGGGCACGGCCGTCGAGCTTCGGCCGGTTGACCGGGGCCGGGGCGAAATCTTTTTTCAGCCAGGCGGTGATGACGATGTACAGCACGTACATCAGCGCCAGCATCATTCCCGGAATCAGCGCGCCCATGAACAGCTTGCCCACCGAAGCCTCCGAGGTGCCGAGGCGGTCGGCCATCAGGACCAGCATGATGCTCGGCGGAATCAGAATGCCCAGCGTACCCACCGAGCAGGCAGTGCCCACCGCCAGGCTCTTGTTGTAGTTGGCCTGCAGCATCGGCCCGATGGAGAGCATGCCGAGCAGCGCCACCGAGGCGCCGACGATGCCGGTGGAGGCGGCGAGCAGGATGCCGACCACCACCACCGTCACCGCATAGCCGCCGCGCAGCGGGCCGAGCACGCGCACCAGGCTGTGCATCAGGCGTTCGGCGATGCCGGAGCGGTCGAGCATGATGCCCATGAAGATGAACAGTGGCAGGGCCACCATCAGCTCATTGGCGACGATGCCGTAGATGCGCGCGTCGAGCACGCCGATGGTGCCGTCCCAGGTGAACCAGAGATTGGCGTCGAAGTGTTCGACCAGCACATAGCCGACCACGGCGAACAGCAGGCCGATGCCGGCCAGCGACCAGGCGACCGGGAAGCCGAGCAGCAGCAGGCCCATGAAGCTGGCGAACATGGCGATGACGAGGATTTCTTCCAGACCCATGATTGCGACTACTCCATCAGGGCTGCGAACGAGTGCGGTCGCGCTCGTCCGAGGGGGCCGTCAGGGCCCGCGGGAAATTGAACAGCAGGGTGCTGCAGCGCAACGCGCGGGACAGCAGCGCCAGCGCCACCAGCGCGAGGCCAATGGGCAGCACGCTCTTGAAAATGAAGCGATGGGGCAGCCCGCTGGGTGCCTGGGAGCGCTCGTTGTAGAGGTAAGCCTTGTAGGCATAGGGAATCAGCGCATCGATCATCAGCGCGATCACCGGCAGGGCCAGCAGCACGATGGCGACCAGCTCGATCCAGGCGCGACCGCGCAGACTGAAGCGTTCGCTCAGCACGTCGACGCGCACATGGTCGTCGCGCACCACGGCGTAGGCGAGGGCAAGCATCAGCGCGGCGCCGAACAGGTGCCAGGACAGTTCCTCCAGCGCGATGGAGCCGCGGGAGAGGGCGAAGCGGCTGAACACGTTGGCCAGCACGACCAGCAGAACCGCCAGCCAGAGCCAGGCGCTGGCCTGGCCGATAGCGACCAGCAGGCGATCCAACGGCCGCGAAATACGGTTGTACGGCAGCGCGTCGGGCGCTGGCGCATCGGGAGAGACGGGCTTGAAGGACACGGCGGACCTCGGAATCTCGGCACAGGGATAGGAGGCGGGCACGTCGCCGTGCCCGCGGGTTAGTGGCCTGTTTGGTAAGTCTGGTTGGGCAATTTCGGCGCCCATGGCCCCGATACGGCGTCGCCGCTCATTGCCTCAACCCACTCACCGCACAGGTCACAGCAGGCAGCCGTCAGTCGTACTTGTAGAAGTCGCGCGGCAGGTAGCCCATGCCGTGCCAGATCGAGTGGTGCTTCATGAACTCGCGCTGGCTGGTCAGTACGCGCTTGAACATCTCGTCCTTGGCGGCCATCTCGTCGAGCACTTCATCAGTGACCTTCTGCAGTTCGCGCAGTACCGGCTCAGGCAACACCTGGGCCTTCACGCCCTGCTTCTGGTAGTCGCGCAGCGCGGTCGGCTGTGCCCACTCGCTTTCGGCGAAGCCCTTGAGGGTCGCCGACTCGCAACCCATCTCGATGAGTGCGCGGCTTTCCGGCTTGAGCTTGTCCCAGACGTCCTTGTTCACCAGCAGGTGCGAGGTGGTCAGCGTCTGGTGCCAACCGGGCATGATGTAGTTCTTGATGATCTGGTCCAGGCCCAGCATCTTGTCCACCGCCGGCTGCGAGAACTCGGTGGCGTCGATGGTCTTGCGCTCCAGCGCCTGGTAGATCTCGCCGCCCGGCACCATGGTCACCGAGGCGCCGAGCTTTTCCAGCACCTTGCCGCCGATACCGGCGAAGCGGATGCGCAGACCGTCGAAGTCGTCCAGTTTCTCGATGGGCTTGGCGAACCAGCCAGCGCCTTCCGGGCCAATGATGCTGCACAGCATCGGGTGGATGTTGCGCTCGGCGTAGATCTCCTCCAGCAGCTTCTTGCCGTCGCCCTGGTAGTACCAGGCCAGGTGCGCCGGCGGCTCCATGTTGAACGGCGCGCCGGAGTACAGCGGCAGGGCCGGAATGGTGCCCTGGTCGTAGCCGATCCAGGTGTAGCCGGCCGGGTACTTGCCGCTGCTCACCGCATCCATGATCTCGAACGGCGGCACCAGTTCGCCCGGCTCGTAGTAGCGCAGCTGGATGTCGCCGCCCGAGACGGCCTTGAGCGATTCGGAAAGGTGCTTGACCGGCGTGGTCAGGCCGATCAGGTGGGATGGGAAGGCCAGCGGCACCTGCCAGCGGATCTTCTCCGCGGCACTGGCGACGCCACTGAGCAGGCTGGCGCCGAGCAGGGTGGTGGCACCGATGGCGCAGGCGATACGGGAAAGCTTGTTCTTGGTCGACATGCAGATTTCCTTCTTGTTGTTGTTCTGTGCCCGAGGGCGGACGCGTAACCGCCCGTGGGACGAGGGCGTTAACAGGCCAGAACAAGAACAGAGGCCGAGCCGATGCTGCCGATCCGGCGCCAGTCTTGTTCTTTGGTTTGTTCTGGCGTCGTGGGGTGGATTGCAGGTTCTGTGCCTATCGCCCGCGAACGAGGAAAGGCGCGCGCTGCAGCGCTATTGGAGTGATTGCAGGACGATGGCGGTGTCCGCTGCGGCAGACACTGCCCGGGTGGATATGCGGCAGTGTCCGAAATTCTGGAACATGTCCATTTCTTTGGACGGCGCGATAACGAACGGGCGGACAAACGAATCCGGCGTGCGCAGGGCGCAACGCCGGATGAGAGGCAGGCGAGAAGGGCGTCGGATCAGCTGGCGGCTTGCTTGGCCAGCGTGCTTTCCAGTGCGGTGCGGCAGCGCTCCTCGGCGGTGTCCAGCTCCAGCTGCATCTGCTGGATGTCGAGCAGCTGCTGCTCCAGCTGCTGGCGCCGCTCGGCGATCATCTGCAGCATGATGTTCAGCTGCTTCTGGTTGCCGGCCTTGGGATCGTAGAGCTCGATCAGCGTCTTGCATTCGGCCAGCGAGAAGCCGATGCGCTTGCCGCGCAGGATGAGCTTCAGCGCGACGCGATCCTTGGGCGAATAGATGCGCTCCTGGCCGCGGCGGGTCGGCGTGAGCATGCCCTGTTCTTCATAGAAGCGGATGGCGCGGGTGGTGATGTCCAGCTCGTTGGCCAGGTCGGAAATGCTGTAGGTCTGTTTCGCCATGATTCCTTCCGATCATCCTCTGTCGCGCCCGGTGATCCGGGCGCGTGTCTGCCAGCATGCCCTGCCGCGATGGCGCGTTCAGGAGCGTTCGACTGCCAAGGCTACTCCCTGGCCACCACCGATGCACAGTGTTGCCAGGCCCTTGCGAACGTCGCGGCGCTGCATCTCGTGCAGCAGGGTCACCAGGATACGGCAGCCCGAGGCGCCGATCGGGTGGCCGAGGGCGATGGCG
The DNA here is from genome assembly GCF_051948915.1 of Stutzerimonas sp. Brlt_14. Classification (NCBI taxonomy): domain Bacteria; kingdom Pseudomonadati; phylum Pseudomonadota; class Gammaproteobacteria; order Pseudomonadales; family Pseudomonadaceae; genus Stutzerimonas; species Stutzerimonas sp. Brlt_14. The sequence continues at coordinate 112,244 of NZ_JAYJLM010000008.1, read as the reverse complement.
CCGCCGTTCACGTTGACCTTATCGGCATCCCAGCCCAATTCCTTACCCACCGACAGCGCCTGCACGGCGAAGGCTTCGTTGGCTTCGATCAGGTCCAGCTCGGCCAGCGTCCAGCCGGCCTTTTCCAGGCAGCGGCGGGTGGCGGTGACCGGACCGATACCCATGATCGCCGGGTCGACGCCGGCGTTGGCGTAGCCGGCGATCTTGGCCAGCACCGGCAGGCCGAGGGCCTCGGCCTTGCTGGCGCTCATCAGCACCACCGCGGCGGCGCCGTCGTTGAGGGTCGAGGCGTTGCCGGCGGTGACGCAGCCGTCCTTCTTGAAGGCTGCACGCAGGCCGCCGAGGGATTCGGCCGTGGTGCCGGCGCGCGGCTGCTCGTCACGGGCGAAGGCGACCGGGTCGCCCTTGCGCTGGGGAATCATGACCGGGGTGATCTCGGCATCGAAGCGGCCGCTTTCGATGGCCGCCGCGGCACGCTGCTGCGACTGTGCGGCGAAGGCGTCCTGCTGGGCGCGGTCGATGCCGTACTTGTCGGCCAGGTTCTCCGCGGTGATGCCCATGTGGTAGTCGTTGAAGGCGTCCCACAGGCCGTCGGTGATCATGGTATCGACGATCTGCGCGTGGCCCATGCGCAGGCCGGTGCGTGCGCCGGGCAGAACGTAGGGCGCCAGGCTCATGTTCTCCATGCCGCCGGCGATGACCACTTCGGCATCGCCGCAGCGGATCGCCTGCACGGCCAGATGCACGGCCTTGAGGCCCGAGCCGCATACCTTGTTCAGCGTCATGGACGGTACGGCGTGGGGCAGGCCGGCCTTGATCGAGGCCTGGCGCGCGGTGTTCTGCCCGGCGCCGGCGGTGAGCACATGGCCGAGGATGACTTCATCGACCTGAGTCGGGTCGATGCCGGTCTTTTCCAGCAGGGCGCGGATCACGGTGGCGCCCAGTTCGACTGCCGGCACATTGGCCAGCGAGCCCTGGAAACTGCCGATGGCGGTGCGGGTTGCAGCTACGATGACGACGTCTTGCATGACGGACTCCGAATAAAAAAGCGCTACGCCGGGGCGTAACGCGAGGACCAGGCACGCGGCCTGGCTCCGGGAAAGGGTGCCCTCGAACGACAGGGGGCAAGCCGTTGGTCAGCGCGCTGGCAGACCGGTCGATGCCGCAGTATACGGGCGCCTGGGTGACTGGCCAGTGCTGGCGCGCCGCCGGCTCGGGGCGTTCGGGGCAGGCGGGAAGACGCAGCGGGCAAGGGGTGCTCCGGCGTGCTTCCCGCACCCAGGCTTCAGCGCTGGATCGGGCAGCCGGTGGCCTCTTGCAGCTCCTCGAAGCTGACGCCTTCGGCCAGCTCCACCAGCTTCAGGCCTTGCTCGGTGACGTCCAGCACGCCGAGGTCGGTGATGATCCGGTCGACCACGCCGAGGCCGGTGAGCGGCAGGTCGCAGGCCGGCAGGATCTTGTGCGCGCCGCCCTTGGCGGTGTGCTCCATCAGCACCACGACGCGCTTGACGCCGGCCACTAGGTCCATCGCGCCGCCCATGCCCTTGACCATCTTGCCGGGGATCATCCAGTTGGCCAGGTCGCCCTTCTCGGACACCTGCATGGCGCCGAGGATGGCCAGGTTGATGTGACCGCCGCGGATCATGGCGAAGCTCTGCGCGTTGTCGAAGAAGCTCGAGCCGGGCAGGGCGGTGACGGTCTGCTTGCCGGCGTTGATCAGGTCCGGGTCGATCTCTTCCTCGCTGGGGAAGGGGCCGATGCCGAGCAGGCCGTTTTCGCTCTGCAGCCAGACGTCCATGCCTTCGGGAATGTAGTTGGCGACCAGGGTAGGCAGGCCGATACCGAGGTTGACGTAGAAGCCGTCCTGCAGCTCCTGGGCGGCGCGTTGCGCCATCTGTTCACGTGTCCAGGCCATGGTCTCAGCTCCTCACCGTGCGTTTTTCGATGCGTTTTTCCGGGTTCGGGTTGTGCACGATGCGATGCACGTAGATACCCGGCAGGTGAATCTGGTCCGGGTCCAGCTCGCCGGTTTCGACGATCTCCTCCACCTCGACGACGCAGACCTCGCCGGCCATCGCTGCCAGCGGGTTGAAGTTGCGCGCGGTCTTGCGAAACAGCAGGTTGCCGGCCTTGTCGGCCTTCCATGCCTTGACCAGGGCCAGGTCCGCGGTCAGCGATTCTTCCATCACGTACCACTCGCCGTTGAACTGGCGGGTTTCCTTGCCTTCGGCCACCAGCGTGCCGTAGCCGGTCCTGGTGTAGAACGCCGGGATGCCCGCGCCGCCGGCACGCAGCTTCTCCGCCAGGGTGCCCTGCGGGGTGAACTCCAGGGCCAGCTCGCCGGCCAGGTACTGGCGCTCGAACTCCTTGTTCTCACCCACGTAGGAGGAAATCATCTTGCTGATCTGCCGCGTCTCCAGCAGCAGGCCGAGGCCGAAACCGTCGACACCAGCGTTGTTGCTGATGGCAGTCAGGTTCTTCTTGCCGCTGTCGCGCAGCGCGCCGATCAGCTGCTCGGGGATGCCGCACAGGCCGAAGCCGCCGACGGCGATGGTCATGCCGTCCTGAACCAACCCTTCCAGGGCGTGGGCGGCGTTGGGGTAAATCTTGTTCATGAATTACCTCTACTTGTTGTTCTGTCCGTGCCGGGCGCTACCTGAATGGGCGCCCGACGAATAGGGTTTAGCAAGAACGGTGCCGCTAACCAGCCAGTCTGGCGCGGGCGACCCGCGAACCGTTGGCGCGCCCCAGCAGCTGGCTGATGCGCTGCCCGGCGGCGATCAGTGCGTCGAGGTCGATGCCGGTGGCTATGTCCAGCCCGTTGAACATGTACAGCACGTCTTCGCTGGCGACATTGCCGCTGGCGCCTTTGGCGTACGGGCAGCCGCCGAGGCCGGCGACCGAGCTGTCGAACACCGCGATGCCCTCCAGCAGGCTGGCATAGATATTCGCCAGCGCCTGGCCGTAGGTGTCGTGGAAATGCCCGGCGAGCCGTTCGTGCGGCACCTCGCGAGCCACGGTATCGAACAGCGTGCGGGTCTTGCCCGGTGTGCCGGTGCCGATGGTGTCGCCCAGGGAAACCTCGTAGCAGCCCATGGCATACAGCTCGCGGGCGACTTCGGCGACCTTGGCTGGCGCCACTTCACCTTCGTAGGGGCAGCCGAGCACGCAGGAAACGTAGCCACGCACGCGAATGTCGTGCTCGCGGGCAGCCTCCATCAACGGCGCGAAGCGTGCCAGGCTCTCGGCGATGGAGCAGTTGATGTTCTTCTGCGAGAAGGCTTCGGAGGCCGCACCGAACACCGCGACTTCCTTCACGCCGGCCTCGATGGCCGCCTCCAGGCCCTTCATGTTCGGCGTCAGCGCGGCGTAGGTGACCCCGGCCTTGCGTTGGATCTGCGCGAAGACCTCGGCGGAGCCCGCCATCTGCGGCACCCACTTGGGCGAGACGAAGCTGCCGACTTCGATATAGGCGAGGCCGGCGGCGCTCAGGTCGTCCACCAGGCGCACTTTGTCCGCCACGCTGATCGGCTGCTGCTCGTTTTGCAGACCGTCACGCGGGCCGACTTCCACCAGGCGGACCTGTTTGGGCAGGCTCATATGTCCTCCAGGGGTGAGCGCGATTGGTCGGCTCACCGGTTCATGTGTGTCATCCGAGGCGTCCGGATACCGGTGGCAAAGCCTGCGGCGTTTTCCACCCTACGGCCTTTGCGTGGGCCGGGTGGACATCAGCGAAGCCTTGCCACCTTGGCGGCCGTCACGCCTCTTCCATTTCCAGCAGCACCGCGCCTTCGCTGACCATCTCGCCTTCGCTGCAGAACAGGCTCTTGACTACGCCAGCCTGGGCGCTGCGGATGCTGTGTTCCATCTTCATCGCTTCCAGCACGATCAGCGCGGTGCCGGCTTCGACATGCTGACCGGCCTCCACCAGTACACGCACGATACTGCCGTTCATTGGCGCGGTTAGGCCGCCGTGATGCTGGTGGCTGGCCTCGGCTTCGGCGATGGGGTCGAAGGCGCGCACGGCCAGCCATTCGCCGTTCCACTGCAGGTACAGCGCATCGCCCTGGCGGATCGCCTTGGGCGTGCGGACGTTTGGCTGCGGCGCTGCCGGATCGACCTTCAGCCGGCGGCTCTCGCCATTGCACTGCAGGTGCAGGCTGATCTGCGCCGGCATGCCGAAGCGCAATCCGTCGCGTTTGGACCACGGCGAATGGGTATCGTCGCCGCGTACCTTGGTCGGTTCGGTCTGCGCGAAGCACTCCGCAGCCTGCTGCCAGAAGGCATCAGATAGCTCGCCGGCCGGACGCAGCAGTTCGCTTTCGTGACGCGGGATAAAGCCGGTATCCAGCTCGGCCTCGGCAAAGGCGCGATGGCCGACGACGCGGCGCAGAAACGCGAGGTTGGTGCGCACGCCGCCGACAGCGGTCTCGTCGAGCATGGCCAAGAGGCGCAGACGTGCTTCCTCGCGGTTCTCGCCCCAGGCGATCAGCTTGCCGAGCATCGGATCGTAGAACGGCGACACCGTATCGCCCTCGGCGACGCCGCTGTCGACGCGACGGCCCGGACCATCCGCGGCTTCACGGTAGAGCTCGAGGGTGCCGGTGGCGGGAAGGAAATCGTTGTCCGGGTCCTCGGCGTACAGCCGTACCTCGATGGCATGGCCGATCAGCGGCACCTGCTCCTGGCTGATCGGCAGCGGCTCGCCGCGGGCGACGCGAATCTGCCAGGCGACCAGGTCGAGGCCGGTGATGGCCTCCGTGACCGGGTGCTCGACCTGCAGACGGGTGTTCATTTCCATGAAGAAGAATTCGCCACGGGCATCCAGCAGGAATTCCACGGTGCCGGCGCCGACGTAGCCGATGGCCTTGGCCGCCTTCACCGCGGCTTCGCCCATGGCACGGCGCAGCTCGGGGGACAGGCCGGGGGCAGGGGCCTCTTCGACTACCTTCTGATGGCGGCGCTGGATCGAGCAGTCGCGCTCGTTCAGGTACAGGCAGTTGCCGTGCTGGTCGGCGAAGACCTGGATTTCCACATGGCGCGGCTTGAGCACGTATTTCTCGACCAGCATGCGCGAGTCACCGAACGACGACTGCGCCTCGCGCTGCGCGGACGCCAGCGCCTCGGCCAGGTCCGCCTCGCGCTCGACCACCTTCATGCCCTTGCCGCCGCCACCGGCGGTGGCCTTGAGCAGCACCGGGTAGCCGATCTTTTCCGCGGCAGCACGGAAGGTTTCCACGTCCTGCGCTTCGCCGTGGTAGCCCGGTACCAGCGGCACGCCGGCTTCTTCCATCAGCGCCTTGGCGGCGGACTTGCTGCCCATGGCGTCGATGGCGGAGGCGGGCGGGCCGAGGAAGATCAGCCCGGCCTGTTCGATGGCGCGGGCGAACTCGGCGTTCTCCGAGAGGAAGCCGTAGCCCGGGTGGATCGCCTGGGCGCCGCTGGCCTTGGCCGCCTCGATCAGCTTGTCGATGCGCAGGTAGCTCTCGGCCGGCTTGGCGCCGCCCAGGTCGATGCGGATATCGGCTTCGCGGGCATGGCGCGCGCTGGCGTCGATGGCGCTGTGCACCGCAACGGTGGTCAGGCCCATGGCCTTGGCGGTGCGCATCACGCGGCAGGCGATCTCGCCGCGGTTGGCGACCAGCAGGGTATCGATATGGCGATTCATCACTTCTTCTCCTGCCAGGCGGGCGTGCGTTTTTCCAGAAAGGCGCTCAGGCCTTCCTGACCTTCCGGGCTGGTGCGCAAGCGTGCGATGGCCTGTTCGGTGGTCTGGCGCAGGTCGGCGCTGAAATCGCCATCGCCCACTTCCAGCAGCAGGTCCTTGCAGGCCTTGAGCGCCTGCGGGCTGTTGAGCAGCAGGTTGGCGACCCATTGCTCCAGCGCGGCGTCCAGCTCACTGGCCGGGTAGGTTTCTGCGAGCAGGCCGAGTTCGCGGGCACGTGTGCCGTCGAAACGTTCGGCGGTCAGCGCGTAGCGGCGGGTAGCGCGCTCGCCGATGGCCTTGACCACGTACGGGCTGATCACCGCCGGCGCCAGGCCGATGCGGACTTCCGACAGGCAGAACAGTGCGTCGCGGGCGCCGATGGCCATGTCGCAGCAGGCAATCAGCCCCAGCGCGCCGCCAAAGGCCGCGCCCTGTACCACGGCCAGGGTCGGCTGCGGCAGCTGGTAAAGGCGCTGCATCAGCTCGCCGAGTTCGTGGGCGTCAGCCAGGTTCGCCTGGTAGTCGAGTTTGGCGGACTCGCGCATCCAGCCCAGATCCGCGCCAGCAGAGAAATGCTTGCCGCGCCCGCGTAGGATGAGGAAGCGGATGCCCGCATCGTCCTGCACCTGGGCCAGCGCTGCGTTCAGTTCGCCGATCACCTGGGCGTCGAAGGCATTGTTCTTGTCCGCGCGGTTGAGCCAGAGGGTGGCCACGCCGCGCGCGTCTTTGTTCAGTTCGATGGTCTGGAAATCGGTCATCTCGGCATCCTCGATGCGACTGCAGGCGCCGGCGCGCTCGGCTGCCGGCGGCACGGATTACATGCGGAACACGCCGAAGCGGGTCGGCTCGATCGGCGCGTTCAACGCGGCGGACAGCGCCAGCCCCAGCACCTCGCGGGTCTGCGCCGGGTCGATCACGCCGTCGTCCCACAGCCGCGCGCTGGAGTAATAGGGATGGCCCTGGCGCTCGTACTGTTCGAGGATCGGCTGCTTGATGGCCGCCACCTCATCGTCGCCGAGGCTCTTGCCGGCGCGCTCGCTCTGTTCCTGCTTGACCTGGGCGAGCACCCCGGCGGCCTGTTCGCCACCCATCACGGCGATGCGCGCGTTGGGCCACATCCAGAGGAAGCGCGGGTCGTAGGCGCGGCCGCACATGCCGTAGTTGCCGGCACCGAAGCTGCCGCCGATGAGCACGGTGAACTTCGGCACCTGGGCGCAGGCCACCGCAGTGACCAGCTTGGCGCCGTGCTTGGCGATGCCACCGGCCTCGTATTTCTGCCCGACCATGAAACCGGTGATGTTCTGCAGGAACAGCAGCGGAATGCCCCGCTGGCAGGCCAGCTCGATGAAGTGCGCGCCTTTCTGCGCCGCCTCGGCGAAGAGGATGCCGTTGTTGGCGAGGATGGCGATCGGGTAGCCGTGCAGATGGGCGAAGCCGCAGACGAGGGTGGTGCCGAACAGCGCCTTGAATTCATCGAACTCACTGCCGTCCACCAGCCGCGCGATCACCTCGCGGACATCATAGGGCTGCTTGGCCTGCGCCGGGATCACGCCGTACAGCTCGTCGGCGGCATACAGCGGTGCGCGCGGTTCGCGGGTCTGCAGCTGGCCGAGCTTGCGCCAGTTGAGGTTGGCCACGCAGCGGCGGGCGATGGAAAGCGCGTGCTCGTCGTTCTCGGCGTAGTGGTCGGCGACGCCCGAGGTCTTGCAGTGCACGTCGGCGCCGCCCAGTTCCTCGGCGGTTACCACTTCGCCGGTGGCAGCCTTCACCAGCGGCGGGCCGGCGAGAAAGATGGTCGCCTGGTTGCGCACCATGATGGTCTCGTCGGCCATCGCTGGCACGTAGGCGCCGCCGGCAGTGCAGGAACCCATCACCACAGCGATCTGCGGGATGCCCATGGCGCTCATGTTGGCCTGGTTGAAGAAGATGCGGCCGAAGTGCTCGCGGTCCGGGAACACCTCGTCCTGTCGCGGCAGGTTGGCGCCGCCGGAGTCCACCAGGTAGATGCAGGGCAGGCGGTTCTCGCGGGCGACGGTCTGCGCGCGCAGGTGCTTCTTCACCGTCAACGGGTAATAGGTGCCGCCTTTCACGGTGGCGTCGTTGGCGATGATCATGCACTCGACGCCTTCGACGCGGCCGATCCCGGCCACTACGCCGGCAGCGGCGACATCTTCGCCATAGACCTCATGGGCGGCCAGCGGCGCGAGTTCGAGAAAGGCCGAGCCGGCGTCGAGCAAGGTGTCGATGCGCTCGCGCACCAGCAGCTTGCCGCGCGAGACGTGGCGCTGCTGGGCGGTGGCGCCGCCGCCTTCGCTGACACGGCCGAGCAGGGCGCGCAGGTTGTTCACCTGTTCGAGCATCGCCGCGCTGTTGGCGGCGAACTCCGGCGAACGGGTATTGATCTGGGTGTGCAGGATGGCCATGGTTGGCTCCGTTCAGTTCCATCATGGATGGCTCTGCCATCCACCGACTGCGGTGGAAAAACGCTTCGCGGTTTTCCACCCTACGAGGGTTGGGCGTTGTTCCGCCCGCAGCTCACCTGGATTCGTTGAACAGCTCGCGTCCGATCAGCATCCGGCGGATCTCGCTGGTGCCGGCGCCAATCTCGTAGAGCTTGGCGTCACGCAGCAGGCGGCCGGTGGGGAATTCGTTGATATAGCCGTTGCCACCGAGGATCTGGATCGCCTGCAGGGCCATCTGCGTGGCGTTTTCGGCGGTATAGAGAATCACCCCGGCGGCGTCCTTGCGGGTGGTCTCGCCACGGTCGCAGGCCTGGGCGACGGCGTAGAGATAGGCACGGCTGGCGTTGAGCTGGGTGTACATGTCCGCCACCTTGCCCTGAATGAACTGGAACTCGCCGATGCTCTGACCGAACTGCTTGCGGTCGTGGATGTAGGGCACCACCACGTCGAGGCAGGCCTGCATGATCCCGGTCGGGCCGCCGGCCAGTACCACGCGCTCGTAATCCAGGCCGCTCATCAGCACCTTGACGCCGCCGTTCTCGACGCCCAGCACGTTCTCTTGCGGCACCTCGACGTCATCGAAGAACAGCTCGCAGGTGTTGGAGCCACGCATGCCGAGCTTGTCGAACTTGTTGCCGCGGGAGAAACCTTTCCAGTCGCGCTCGACGATGAACGCGGTGATGCCGTGCGGACCCTTGTCCAGGTCGGTCTTGGCGTAGATTACGTAGGTGTTGGCGTCCGGGCCGTTGGTGATCCAGGTCTTGCTGCCGTTGAGCACGTAGCGGTCGCCGCGCTTTTCGGCGCGCAGCTTCATGGAGACCACGTCGGAGCCGGCATTCGGCTCGCTCATGGCCAGCGCGCCGACGTGTTCGCCGCTGATCAGTTTGGGCAGGTAGCGGGCCTTCTGCTCGGGGTTGCCGTTGCGGTTGATCTGGTTGACGCACAGGTTGGAGTGGGCGCCGTAGGAAAGGGCTACCGAGGCCGAGCCGCGGCTGATCTCTTCCATCGCCACCACGTGGGCCAGGTAGCCAAGGCCGGCGCCGCCGTATTCCTCGGAGACGGTTACGCCGAGCAGACCCATCTCGCCGAATTTCTTCCACATGTCGGCCGGGAACAGGTTGTCCTGGTCGATGGCCTCGGCGCGCGGCGCCAGCTCGGCGGCGACGAAGGCCTGGACCTGCTCGCGCAGCATGTCGATGGTTTCACCGAGGGCGAAATTGAGGCTGGAGTAGTTCATGGGGCCACCTGCTGGTCTTGTAATTGTTCTGTGTTCAGAGAATTCGTGCATCCGGCGGGTTCCGGCCGGCGCTCCGGTCGCAGCCTGAGCGCCTTCGGGAAGTGGCTGCTCGCTGCTTTACGTTAACGTAAAGGTCCGCCGGCGGTCTGTCAACATGCCAGCGGGCGGCGTTCTGCAAGCATAGGTGCACGGCAAGGGCGGTGCCGCCGGCCATGGATGCCGCGGGTGGTGTTTCGTCGGCGGTCGGGCACTCGGCTCGACGCGGGCGGGACTAAACAGGCAATGGTCGGAGCGCCGGCCTGTCATCGACGAGGAATCCATGCCCCGTATCGGCTTCGCCTGCATGTATCGCCATCCGCAACAGAGCCTCTCGCTGAAGGAGCTGGAGCGCATCGAGCGCACCTTCAACCCGCGCAGCACCACGCTGCGCTGGATGGCCTCGGCGGGGCGCGAGGCGGCCGAAGCGAAGCTCGAGGAGATCGTCGAGCACAACCTGAACGCCCAGCGGGTGTTGCTCGAATACGTCGCCACGTTGCCGCCGATGCTGCGCATGTTGCGGCTGTCCAGCGACCTGCTGCCGTTCTACAGCCATGCCGAGATCGCGCCGTTCTACCGCCGCGCCGAAATGCAGAGCCGCCTCGAGGCGGGTTTCGCCGCGATCGGCGAACTGGCGCGGGCCCACGACATCCGCCTGTCGATGCATCCCGGCCAGTACTGCGTGCTGGGGTCGGACAAGCCGCAAGTGGTGGAGAACAGCCTGGCGGAATTCGAGTACCACGCCGACATGATCCGCATGATGGGTTATGGCCGACGCTTTCAGGACTTCAAGTGCAACCTGCATATCGCCGGGCGGCTCGGCGCCGAGGGTGTGCGTGCCGTGTGGCCGCGCCTGTCGAGCGAGGCGCGCCAGTGCATCACCTTCGAGAACGACGAGAAGACCTATGGCCTGGACGACTGCCTGAGCCTCGCGGACCTCGCGCCGGTGGTGCTGGACATCCATCACTGCTGGATTCACGAGGGCCGCTACATCGAGCCGGACGACCCGCGCATCGAGCGTGTTCTGGAAAGCTGGCGCGGCGTGCGGCCCACCATGCACTACTCGCAGCCGCCGGAGCGCCTGATGGAGCTGGGCTTCGCGCCGGAGCGGAAGCTGGAAATCCCCGAGTTGCTGGAGCAGGTCAGCAAGCGCGACCTCTATGCGCACAGCAAGCGCATGTGGAACCGCTGGACGAATCGCTATGCGTTTCAGTTTCTGGACCGCTTCGACATCATGCTCGAAGCCAAGGACAAGAACCTCGCTGCGCTGGACTTCCATCACGAGTACCAGTGCGAATGCGCCTGATGGGGGAGCGCGCGGCATCATTGCGAAGCACCTGAATCCGTGCCGCGATTGCCTGCATCCAGGCATGCCATGGCCGTCTGATCTGACCCGCAGGGATCCCGCGCCACACCGCTGGATACTGGCTATTTGCCTCCTCGCGCCCTCGACTTTCGCCTACTCCGCGACATGTTGTCACTTAGTTACCTTTACGTTAACGTAATCGTGGCCTAGGGTGACTGTCAGCAGCGCCAGCGCCCTTGCGAGTACGCCTCATAACAAACATAAGACTGAGGAAATCGTCATGAGTCTTCCGAGCTATACCTGCGGACCGCAGAGCAAACCCCTGTTGCCCATGACCATCGGCGCGGCGTTCGACCGTACCGTGGAGCGCTTCCCCCAGCGTGAGGCCCTGGTGGTGCGCCATCAGCAGCTGCGTTACACCTGGGCGGAACTGGCAGAGGCGGTGGACCGTTGCGCGCGTGGCCTGCTGGCCCTCGGACTGCAAGCTGGCGAACGAGTGGGCATCTGGTCGCCGAACAATGCCCAGTGGTGCATCACCCAGTTCGCCACCGCGAAGATCGGCGTGGTGCTGGTCAACATCAATCCCGCCTACCGCCTCAGCGAACTCGAGTACGCCTTGAAGCAGTCCGGCTGCCGCTGGCTGATCTGCGCCGATGCCTTCAAGACGTCCGATTACCACGCCATGCTCCACGAGCTGCTGCCGGAGCTGGAAAGCGCCGCCGTCGGGGCCCTGCAGAGCCATATGCTGCCCGAGCTGCGCGGGGTGATCAGCCTGTGCGACAAGCCGGTGGACGGCATGCTGCAGTGGCAGGCGCTGATGGAGATGGCCGAGCAGGTCGGCCCCGAGCAGTTGCGCCAGTGCGGCGAGCGCCTCCAGTTCGACGACCCCATCAACATCCAGTACACCTCCGGCACCACGGGCTTCCCCAAGGGCGCCACGCTCAGCCACTACAACATCCTCAACAACGGCTACATGGTCGGCGAGAGCCTCAGGCTGACCGAGCACGACCGCCTGGTGATCCCGGTGCCGCTGTACCACTGCTTCGGCATGGTCATGGGCAACCTCGGCTGCGTCACCCACGGCACCACCATGATCTACCCGAGCGCCGCCTTCGAGCCGCTGGCCGCGTTGCAGGCTGCGGCCGAGGAAAAGGCCACCGGCATGTACGGCGTGCCGACCATGTTCATCGCCATGCTCGACCATCCGGAGCGCCAGTCGCTGGACCTGAGCAGCCTGCGCACCGGCATCATGGCCGGCTCCACCTGCCCGATCGAGGTGATGAAGCGCGTCATCGACGACATGCACCTGGCCGAAATGCAGATCGCCTACGGCATGACCGAAACCAGCCCGGTCTCCACCCAGACCAGCGCCGATGACGACCTGGAACGCCGCGTCACCAGCGTCGGCCGCACCCAGCCGCACCTGGAAAGCAAGATCGTCGACGAGCACGGCGCGGTTGTGCCGCGCGGGCAGATCGGCGAACTCTGCACCCGCGGCTACAGCGTGATGCTCGGCTACTGGAACAACCCGGATGCCACCCGCGAGGCCATCGACGGCGCGCGCTGGATGCACACCGGTGACCTCGCGGTGATGGACGACGAGGGTTACATCAAGATCGTCGGCCGCAACAAGGACATGATCATCCGCGGCGGCGAAAACGTGTACCCGCGCGAGATCGAGGAATTCCTCTTCACCCACCCGGCGGTGGCCGACGTGCAGGTGATCGGCGTGCCGGACAGCAAGTTCGGCGAGGAGATCGTCGCCTGGGTCAAGCTGCACCCGGGCCATCAGGTCGAGGCCGAGGCGCTGCGCGAGTTCTGCAAGGGCCGCATTGCCCACTTCAAGACGCCGCGGCACATCAAGTTCGTCGACGACTTCCCGATGACCATCAGCGGCAAGGTCCAGAAGTTCCGCATGCGCGAGATCAGCGTGGTCGAGCTGGGCATCAGCGAACAGCACTGACCGGCACCGGCCGGGTTCGCCCGGCCGGCCATTCGCTCATCCGAAATGGAGCTTTCCATGGCGCTGCCTACTACTCAGTCGATCAGCCGTTTTCCGCTGCCCGACAGCCTCGACACACTGCCCTCCGACCTACGCGAGCGGATTCTTGCCGTGCAGGAAAAGGCCGGTTTCATTCCCAACGTGTTTCTCATGCTCGCCCATCGGCCGGCGGAGTTTCGTGCCTTCTTCGCCTATCACGATGCGCTGATGGAGCGCGAAGCGGACAGCCTGACCCAGGCCGAGAAGGAGATGATCGTGGTCGCGGTCAGCGCCGACCACGGCTGCCTGTATTGCGTGGTCGCCCATGGCGCGATCCTGCGCATCCTCGCCAAGGACGCGCAGCTGGCGGACCAGATCGCCGTCAATTACCGCACCGCGCCGCTCTCCGAACGGCAGCGCACCATGCTCGACTTCGCCCTGCACCTGGCCGCCGGCCGCGGCGTGCTGAACGACGCCTGGCAGGGACGCCTGGAGGCCCAGGGTTTCAGCCTCGATGACATCTGGGACATCGGCGCCATTGCCGGACTGTTCGGCCTCTCCAACCGCCTGGTGTCCATGGCGCGCACCCCGCCCAACGACGAGTTCTATCTGCTGGGCCGTATGCCCAGAATCACCGCGCGCTGAGCGCGACACCGCATTACCGCATGAGGTGGTAATCCGAGCCCGGGCAGTTCGCAGTCGGGCTCAACAGCTGCATCAACGATCACAACAACAAGAGAGAAAGCTATGCAACTTGAAACCAGCAAGCCGGACCTTCCTGCTTACCAGCCTGGCTGCAGCCATCCTGGGCATGTCCAACACGGCTTCGGCCGCCTTCATCGAAGACAGCAAGGCCAGCATCGACCTGCGCAACTTCTACATGAACCGCGACTTCCGGCAATCTGGCGCCGCTCAGTCCAAGGCCGAGGAGTGGGCCCAGGGCTTCATGCTGAAGATGGAATCCGGCTACACCGAAGGGCCGGTCGGCTTCGGTCTGGATGCCATCGGCCTGCTCGGCGTCAAACTCGACTCCGGCTCCGGTCGCGGTGGCACCGGCATCCTGCAAAGCGACCGCGACGCCCCCAACCGTGCCCAGGACGACTACGGCTCCGCCGGTGTGACGGCCAAGGCCAAACTGTCCGCCACCACCCTGCACGTTGGCACCCTGCAATCCATCCTGCCGGTGGTGATGCGCAACGACAGCCGCCTGCTGCCACAGACCTATCGCGGCGCCTGGCTGCAAAGCAAGGAGATCGACGGCCTGACCCTGGACCTCGGCAAGCTCGACCGCGTCAACCAGCGCAACTCCTCGGATAACGAGGAAATGACCGCCTTCAACGGCGGCCGCCGCAACATCCAGTTCGGCAGCCAGACCAGCAGCGACGAATTCTTCTTCGCCGGCGCACGCTACGCCTGGTCGCCCGAGCTCAGCACCAGCTACTTCTACGGCGCGCTGGACGGCATCTACAAAGAGCACAACTTCGGCCTGGTCCATGTGCTGCCGCTCGGCGACAAGCAGAGCTTCAAGACCGACCTGCGCTACGTGCACCAGACCGACGACGGCGGCAGCAACGTAGACGCCGATGCCTTCGGCGCCATGTTCACCTACAAGCTCGGCGGCCACGCCTTCGGCGCCGGCTATCAGCAGCTCAATGGCGATACCGGCTTCGCCTACATCGCCGGTAGCGACAACGCGCTGGTCAACCTGGTGCAGATCAACGACTTCGGCAATGAGGATGAACGCTCCTGGCAGGTCCGCTACGACTACGACTTCGCCGCCATGGGCATCCCGGCCTGAGCCTGATGACCCGCTACCTCTCCGGCGACAACGTCGACCGCGGCCCCGGCGCCAGTGAAGGCAAGACCTGGGAACGCAATACCGACCTCGCTTACGTGTTCCAGAGCGGCCCGCTGAAGAACCTCGGCCTCAAGCTGCGCAATGCCACCACCCGCAGCAACTTCCAGAGCGACATGGACGAAAGCCGCGTCATCGTCAGCTACAGCCTGCCGTTATGGTAACCGCAACGCCGCAGTGAACCTCCTCGTTGGAATTTCCGGGCCGCACAGGCCCGGCTTTTTCGCGTGATTGGAGACGCTGCCTTCGGCTTTCCGGTGCTACGCGAACGGGGCGAACAGGAAAATGGGCGCCTAGGGGTAATTGCTCACGATGTGGTGCGATGCTGGCTATTTGCCTGCAAACTGCACGCTTTTATCGCTCAATCACCTGTTTGAAAAAAAAGCCACTTGCCGTTTGCGGAAACCGTCGTTTACGTAAAGGTCATGCAGCGACCTGCGCCATAACCAACAACAATCAAGGTTAGAGGGCACCCCATGGAACCAGAGTTCGTGCTGGAAACGCGCGGCCTGACCAAGGAATTTCGCGGCTTCACCGCCGTGGATTCCGTCGATCTGAAAGTCCGTCAGGGCCACATCCATGCGCTTATCGGCCCCAACGGCGCCGGCAAGACCACCGTATTCAATCTGCTCACCAAATTCCTCACGCCCACCCGTGGCGAGATCCTCTATCGCGGCAAGAACATCACCTCGATGAAGGCCAACGAGATCGCCCGGCTCGGCCTGGTGCGCTCGTTCCAGATATCCGCCGTGTTCGGCCACATGAGCGTGCTGGAGAACGTGCGCGTCGCGCTGCAGCAGAAGATGGGCACCTCCTTCCACTTCTGGAAGTCCGAACGCAGCCTGCGCGAGCTGGACGATCAGGTGATGCAGCTGCTCGCCGAGGTCGACCTGCAGGCCTTCGCCCAGACCCTGGCCGTCGAGCTGCCCTACGGCCGCAAGCGTGCGCTGGAGCTGGCCACCACCCTGGCGCTGGACCCCATCGTGCTGCTGCTCGACGAACCGACCCAGGGCATGGGTGGTGAGGATGTCGACATGGTCGTCGAGCTGGTGCGCAAGGCCGCCGCCAATCGCACGGTGCTGATGGTCGAGCACAACCTCAGCGTGGTCAGCCGGCTGTGCGATCGCATCACCGTGCTGGCGCGCGGCTCGGTGCTTGCCGAAGGCGACTACGACAGCGTGTCGGCCAACCCGCAGGTTCGCGAAGCCTATCTGGGCAGCGAAGCCGCCACGCTCGAGGAGGCCCACGCATGAACCCACCCATGGATCGCGATCAGCTGCGCATCAGCGACCTGCATGCCTTTTACGGCGAGTCGCACATCCTGCATGGTGTCGATCTGGTGGTTGGCCGCGGCGAGCTGGTGACGCTGCTCGGGCGCAACGGCGCCGGGCGCACCACCACGCTGCGGGCGATCATGAACATGGTCGGGCGCCGCACCGGCTCCATCGTGGTCAACGGCAACGAGACCATCGGCATGCCGGCCCACCAGATTCCACGGCTGGGCGTCGGCTATTGCCCGGAAGAGCGGGGCATCTTCGCCAGCCTGAGCGTCGAGGAGAACCTGCTGCTGCCGCCCACGGTGCGCAGCGGCGGCATGAGCCTGGACGAGCTCTACGAAATGTTTCCCAACCTGTATGAGCGTCGTTTCAGCCAGGGCACGCGGCTCTCCGGCGGCGAGCAGCAGATGCTGGCCATGGCGCGCATCCTGCGCACCGGCGCCAACCTGCTGCTGCTCGACGAGATCACCGAAGGCCTGGCGCCGGTCATCGTGCAGAAGCTCGGTGAGGTGCTGATCAAGCTCAAGCAGCGCGGCCTGACCATCGTCCTGGTCGAGCAGAACTTCCGTTTCGCCGCGCCATTGGCCGACCGTCATTACGTGATGGAGCACGGCCGCATCATCGAAGAGATCGAGGCGGCCGACCTGGATTCGAAAAAGGAGTTCCTCAATTCCTGTCTCGGGGTGTGAGCCTCAGGAAGCTGAAAACCGGCCGCAGTGGATGCCGGCCCGAACCACAACAAAAACAATCGAGAGTGGTGACTACATGAGCTTTTTCCGCAAGCGCGCAAGCGCCATTCTGGCTGCTTCCCTGATCGCCACGGCCGCCCAGGCCGAGATCAGCAACGACGAAATCCGTATCGGCTATCTGGCCGACATGTCCGGTACCTACCGCGACCTCTCCGGCCCCGGCGGCCTGGAGGCGCTGAAGATGGCGGTGGAGGATTTCGGCGGCACGGTCGACGGCAAGAAGATCGTCGTCTTCCATGCCGATGACCTGAACAAGCCGGACGTCGGCGCCAACACCGTGCGCCAGTGGATCGACGAGCGCAACGTCGACATGGTGACCGGCATGGTCGCCAGCTCCGTGGTGCTGGCGGCGAGCAAGGTGGTGGAGCAGGGCGGCAAACTGGCGCTGATCTCCGGCGCGGCGGCCTCCAGCATCACCAACGAGTTCTGCTCACCGAACCATATCCACTGGACCTACGACACCTACGCGCTGGCCAACGGCACGGCGAAGGCGGTGCTCGCCGATGGCGGCAAGAGCTGGTACATCCTCACTGCCGACTATGCCTTCGGCCACGCCATGGAAGCCGACATCACCAAGGTGGTGGAAGGTGATGGCGGCAGCATCGTCGGCAAGGTTCGCCATCCGTTCCCCAGCAGCGATTTCTCCTCCTACATGCTGCAGGCCCAGGGCTCCGGCGCAGAGGTGATCGCCCTGGCCAACGCCGGCGCCGATACCGTCAACTCGCTGAAGACCGCCAGCGAGTTCGGCGTCACCCAGTCCGGGCAGAAGCTCGCCGGCATGGTGGTGTTCCTCAACGACATCCACGCCATGGGCCTGGAAGTGACCCAGGGCCTGATGCTCACCACCGGCTGGTACTGGGACATGAACGAGGAGACCCGCGCCTGGGCCCAGCGCTACTACGAGCGCACCAAGCGCATGCCGACCATGGTGCATGCCGGCATCTACTCGGCGACGACTCACTACCTGAACGCGGTGAAGGCCGCCGGCACCGACGAAACCGTGGCGGTGCGTGCACAGATGGCCAAGACCCCGGTCAACGACATGTTCGCCAAGGGTGGTCAGATTCGCGAGGACGGCCGCATGGTGCACGACATGTACCTGGTGCAGGTCAAGACACCGGCCGAGTCCAAGGGCGAATGGGACCTGTACAAGATCGTCAGCACCATCCCCGGCGATCAGGCCTACCGGCCGTTGGCCGAAAGCCAGTGCTCCAAGCTGGTCGCCAAGGACTGACCGGCTGATCCGCGCCATCACCCGGCCGGCGGCGGCCGGGTGCCACGGACTTCCTTTGGGTGGTGAACCATGACTCTCGTATTCGGCGTTCCTCTGAGCGTGCTGCTCGGGCAGCTGCTGCTCGGCCTCATCAACGGGGCGTTCTACGCGCTGCTGAGCCTGGGCCTGGCGATCATCTTTGGCCTGCTGCGCATCATCAACTTCGCCCACGGCGCGCAGTACATGCTGGGCGCCTTCGTCGCCTTCCTCGGGCTGAACTACCTGGGCGTGAGCTACTGGGTCGCGCTGGTGCTGTCGCCGCTGCTGGTGGGCTGCCTCGGCATGGCCATCGAGCGAGGGCTGCTGCGGCGCATCGCCAATGAGGACCATCTCTACGGGCTGCTGCTGACTTTCGGTCTGGCGCTGATCGTCGAGGGCAGCTTCGTCAAGCTGTTCGGGGTGTCCGGCTCGTCCTACCCGATGCCGGAACTGCTGCGCGGCGGCTTCAACCTCGGCTTCATGTTCCTGCCGACCTACCGCGCCTGGGTGATCGTCGCCGCGCTGGTGGTGTGCCTGGCGACCTGGTACGTCATCGAACGCACCCGCCTGGGCTCGTATCTGCGTGCCGGTACGGAGAACCCCAAGCTGATGCAGGGCTTCGGCATCAACGTACCGCTGCTGGTGACCCTGACCTACGGCTATGGCGTCGCCCTGGCGGCCTTCGCCGGCGTGCTGGCGGCACCGATCTACGCGGTGACGCCGGGCATGGGTTCGAACCTGTTGATTGTGGTGTTCGCCGTTGTGGTGATCGGTGGCATGGGCTCGATCCTCGGCGCCATCGTCACAGGCGTGGCCATGGGCCTGATCGAAGGGCTGACCAAGGTCTTCTATCCGGAAGCGGCCAATACCGTGGTGTTTCTGGTCATGGTGGCGGTGTTGTTGATTCGTCCTGCGGGACTCTTCGGGAAGGAGGCATGAGCATGACGAATACGGCCAATACCCAGGCGGCCTCGGTGCTGCAGGCCAGCGTGGTGCGCGAGCGCCGGCATGCGGCGGCGCGGCGGCAGAAGATCTTCTATGCGGTGCTGCTGGTGATCGCGCTGCTGGCGCCGCTCGCGGTGTACCCGGTGTTCCTGATGAAGCTGCTGTGCTTCGCGCTGTTCGCCTGCGCCTTCAACCTGCTGCTGGGCTACGCGGGCCTGCTGTCCTTCGGCCATGCGGCGTTCTTTGCCACCGGCGGCTACATCACAGGCTACATGCTGAGCAGCTACAGCGGACTCAGCACCGAGCTGGGCATCCTCGCCGGCACCCTGGCCTCGACGGTGCTCGGCGCGCTGTTCGGCATGCTGGCGATCCGCAGGCAGGGCATCTACTTCGCCATGATCACGCTGGCTCTGGCGCAGCTGGTGTTCTTCGTCTTCGTCCAGGCGCCGTTCACCGGCGGCGAGAACGGCCTGCAGGGCGTGCCGCGCGGGCACCTGTTCGGCCTTGTCGACATGAAGAACAACATGGCGATGTACTACTTCGTGCTGGCGGTGTTCGTGCTCGGCTTCGCCATCATCCAGCGCACCATCCACTCCCCGTACGGTCAGGTGCTCAAGGCCATCCGCGAGAACGAGCCGCGCGCCGTGTCGCTGGGCTACAACGTTGATCGGCACAAGCTGCTGGCCTTCGTCATCTCGGCGGCGCTGGCCGGGCTGGCCGGTTCGACCAAGACCGTGGTGTTCCAGCTGGCTTCGCTGACCGACGCCCACTGGCACATGTCGGGCGAGGTGATCCTGATGACCCTGCTCGGCGGGGTCGGCACCATCCTCGGCCCGCTGGTGGGCGCCACGGTGGTGGTGACGCTGCAGAGCTACCTGTCCAACGGACCGCTGGGCGAATGGGTGCACGTGATTCTCGGCGTGATCTTCGTGCTCTGCGTGCTGCTGTTCCGCTCCGGCATCGTCGGCTGGCTGGAGCGGCTGGTGAAGCGCAACTTCAAGTAGCGAGATACGCACGCGGCAGCGGCGCGCCGCCTGGCGATGCAGCTGCCGCGAACCCTGCGCGTGGATGCCTGCCTAATCTTCCAGGCCTCACCGGGAGACACGACCATGCTTGCCCGCGAACACTTGACCCATCCCCATCCCCATCGCGCCTGGCCCTGGCGCGCCGACGAATCGCCGCTCAACGATCTGGACGATGCCGAAAGCGACACCGAGCTGGATGCCCCGGACGAGCTGCCGGAAGAAGTCCTCGAACAGCTGGAGAAAGTCGCGCCACCACCAGAGCCAGTTCCCGACCCAGGGCCGCTGTAACCGGCTCAGGCGGAAACGAAAAGGCCCCGACGAGTCGGGGCCTTCAGGCGAGCGTCGAGCGTGCTCAGACGTTGAAGCGGAAGTGCATCACGTCGCCGTCCTTGACGATGTATTCCTTGCCTTCCAGGCGCCACTTGCCGGCTTCCTTGGCGCCGGCTTCGCCCTTGTACTGGATGAAGTCGTCGTAGGCGATGACTTCGGCGCGGATGAAGCCCTTCTCGAAGTCGGTATGGATCACGGCGGCGGCCTGCGGCGCCGTGGCGCCGACCTTGACGGTCCAGGCGCGAACTTCCTTCACCCCGGCGGTGAAGTAGGTCTGCAGATTGAGCAGTTCGTAGCCGGCGCGGATCACGCGGTTCAGACCCGGCTCGTCCATGCCCATGGTCTCGAGGAACATCTGCATCTCTTCCAGATCGTCCAGCTCGGCGATCTCGGCCTCGATCTTGTTGCAGACCGGCACGACGATGGCGCCTTCTTCCTCGGCGATGGCGTTGACCACGTCCAGGTGCGGATTGTTCTCGAAGCCATCCTCTGCGACGTTGGCGATGTACATCACCGGCTTGGTGGTCAGCAGGTGGAAGGTCTTGGCCAGACGCTTTTCCTCGTCGCTGAAATTCTTCAGCAGGGAGCGGGCCGGCTTGCCTTCGGTGAGGTGGGGAATCAGTTTCTCCAGCAGCGCCTTTTGCGCAACCGCTTCCTTGTCACCGCCCTTGGCGGTACGGGCGACGCGCTGCAGCTGCTTTTCGCAGCTGTCGAGGTCGGCCATGATCAGCTCGAGGTCGATGATCTCGATATCGCGCTTGGGATCGACGCTGTTTGCGACGTGAATGACGTTCTCGTCTTCGAAGCAGCGCACCACATGTGCAATCGCATCCGTCTCGCGGATATTGGCGAGGAACTTGTTGCCCAGGCCTTCACCCTTGGACGCGCCGGCGACCAGGCCGGCGATGTCGACGAACTCCATGGTGGTCGGGATCACCCGCTCCGGCTTGACGATGGCCGCCAGCGCGTCGAGACGCGGATCGGGCATCGGCACGATGCCGCTGTTCGGCTCGATGGTGCAGAAGGGGAAGTTCTCCGCCGCGATGCCGGACTTGGTCAGGGCGTTGAACAGGGTGGACTTGCCGACATTGGGCAGACCGACGATGCCGCAGTTGAATCCCATGGTGATCTTGCCTCGGAGTTAGGTTCAGGCCTTCTGGCTGTGCAGGCGCTGCATGGCGCGCGTCCAGTCGCCGGCCAGGATTTCCGGCACGACATCCAGTGCGAAGTCGATGCTGGCGTCGAGCTTCTCGCGCTCGGCCTGCGGCGCCCGCCCCAGCACGTAGCCACTGACCAGGCTGGCGTGGCCCGGATGGCCGATACCCAGGCGCAGGCGATGAAAGCTGTTCTGGTTGCCGAGCTTGGCGATGATGTCGCGCAGCCCGTTGTGCCCGCCATGACCGCCGCCCTGCTTGAGCTTGGCGACGCCGGGGGGCATGTCGAGTTCATCGTGGGCGACCAGGATGGACTCGGGAGGAATTCGGAAAAAGCCGGCCAGTGCCGCCACCGCCTGACCGCTGCGGTTCATGTAGGTGGTGGGGATGAGCAGGCGGATGTCTTCGCCCTGATGGCTGAACTTGCCGACCAGGCCGAAGTACTTGCGATCGTTGCTGAGCGAGACGCCCTCGCGGGCAGCCAGACGCTCAACGAAAAGGGCCCCCGCGTTATGCCGGGTCTGGTCGTATTCAGGGCCTGGATTTCCCAGGCCGACGATCAGTTTTACGGCAGTCACGACGGGGGCCCCTTCTTCGGCTAGGCGAGTGGATTACTCGGCAGCGCCTTCTTCTTTCGGAGCGTCTTCCTTGCTCACGCGCGGAGCGTGAACGTTGGCAACCGGCAGGTCGCTGCCGTGGGCCAGGGAAACCAGCTCAACGCCTTTCGGCAGCTTGATGTCGGTCATGTGCAGAACCTGGCCGACTTCGACGTTGGCCATGTCGACTTCGATGAATTCCGGCAGGTCTTGCGGCAGGCAGGAAACTTCGACTTCGTTGAGGTTGTGCAGGATTTCGCCGCCTTGCTGCTTCACGCCAACCGAGGTTTCCTGGTTGATGAAGTGCAGGGGTACGGTAGCGGTCAGCTTGTGGCCGGCAACGACGCGAACGAAGTCGGCGTGCAGGACGAAGCTCTTGGCCGGATGGCGCTGCAGGGCCTTGATCAGAACGGATTCGGTCTGGCCGTCGACGTTCATGCTCAGCACGTGGCTGAAGGAGGCTTCGTTTTCCAGCAGCTTGGCCAGATCTTTGGCCAGGATGCTGATGGACTGCGGGGCCTTGTCGCCACCATAGATGACGGCCGGAACCAGGGCGGCGTTACGACGCAGGCGGCGGCTCGCACCTTTCCCCAGGTCGGAACGCACTTGGGCATTCAGGGTGAAATCGGTCATTTCGTTTCTCCAGTAACAACATTACCCGTCGCGCTTGCGACCAGCGCTCGGGCTGTTGGGCAAAAAGCCCCGCGCGAGGCGGGGCACATTACGTTCAGTGCGGTGTGCCAAGCGTTCGCTTAGCGGAACATCGCGCTGATCGATTCGGCATTGCTGATGCGGCGTACCGCTTCAGCCACCACTGGCGCGATGTCCAGCTGGCGAATTCGGGTGCAAGACTGGGCGGCGGCCGACAGCGGAATGGTGTTGGTCACCACCAGCTCGTCGAGCACGGAGCCTTCGATGTTCTCGATGGCGCGACCGGACAGGATCGGGTGCGTGCAGTAGGCGTAGACCTTGGCAGCGCCATGGTCTTTCAGCGCCTTGGCGGCATGGCAGAGGGTACCGGCGGTGTCGACCATGTCGTCGACCAGGATGCAGGTACGGCCTTCGATGTCACCGATGATGTGCATCACTTCGGACTGGTTGGCCTTCGGGCGACGCTTGTCGATGATCGCCAGGTCGACGCCGAGGGACTTGGCCACGGCACGGGCACGCACCACGCCACCGATGTCGGGGGAGACGATCATCAGGTTCTCGAAGCGCTGGGCCTGGATGTCGTCGACCAGGACCGGCGAGCCGTAGATGTTGTCCACCGGCATGTCGAAGAAACCCTGGATCTGGTCGGCGTGCAGGTCGACCGTCAGGACGCGGTTGACGCCGACGACGTCGAGCATGTCGGCCACGACCTTGGCGCTGATCGGCACACGGGCCGAACGCGGACGGCGATCCTGACGGGCATAGCCGAAGTAGGGGATCACGGCGGTGATGCGCGAAGCCGAGGAGCGGCGGAAGGCATCGGCCAGCACCACCAGTTCCATCAGGTTGTCGTTGGTCGGCGCGCAGGTCGGCTGAATCAGAAAGACGTCCTTGCCGCGAACGTTCTCGTTGATCTCGACACTGATTTCACCGTCGGAAAACTTTCCGACGTAGGCATCACCGAGGGGGATATGCAGCTGACGTACGACACGCCGGGCCAGATCGGGGTTGGCGTTCCCCGTGAAGACCATCATCTTGGACACGCGCAGTACCTGCCTGAGGGTGGGTCCGATGAATAAAAAGCTGTTCAAAAGGCGAGCTCTTGAACAGCTTCAAGTGTATGGCAGGGGCGGCTGGATTCGAACCAACGCATGCCAGGATCAAAACCTGGTGCCTTACCGCTTGGCGACGCCCCTGTAGGGTCAACTTCTAGTGCGCTGATCGTACGAACCTTGGAA
Organism: Stutzerimonas sp. Brlt_14; assembly: GCF_051948915.1. Lineage (NCBI taxonomy): Bacteria > Pseudomonadati > Pseudomonadota > Gammaproteobacteria > Pseudomonadales > Pseudomonadaceae > Stutzerimonas > Stutzerimonas sp. Brlt_14. The sequence goes on along the minus strand of NZ_JAYJLM010000008.1, from coordinate 88,443 downwards.
GGTTATGGCAGGGGCGGCTGGATTCGAACCAACGCATGCCAGGATCAAAACCTGGTGCCTTACCGCTTGGCGACGCCCCTGTATCGTACAACCTTGTGCTACGCACTCGCTTCCTGTGCCATCCGTTCCAGGCTTCGGTGCAACATCGAGACGTTGCGGCCGCGGGCCACGAAACTCGGCAAAGTGGCTGGAAGTTGGCGGCGGACTTTATCAGCCTCGCCCTCGTTTGGGAAGCTCCCAAACACACAAGCTCCAGTGCCGGTCATCCTTGCCTGAACGAATTTGTTCAACAAGCTCAAAGCGTTACGAACTTCGGGATAACGCTTCTCGACCACCGGCTGACAGTCGTTATGACCGCCCCCTGCAAGAAGGCTGCGAACTGTAATGGCCGGGGTATTACGTGTCAACTCCGGGTCGGCAAATATTTCCGCTGTACTAACAGAGACTTGCGGCGCTATGACGAGGAACCAGGGCTCGGGTAGATCGACCGGTTGCAGGCGCTCTCCGACCCCTTCGGCGAAGGCCGCGCGACCGCGAACGAACACCGGTACATCGGCCCCGAGGTTCAGGCCCAGTTCGGCCAGGCGATCTTCGCCAAGTCTGGTATTCCACAGATGGTCGAGGCCGACCAGGGTGGTGGCGGCATCCGAGCTGCCGCCGCCGATTCCGCCGCCCATGGGCAGGCGCTTGGTCAGCTGGATGTCGGCGCCCAGCGCACAGCCGCTTTCGCGCTGCAGCAGGCGTGCGGCACGGACGATCAGGTTGCTGTCGTGGTCGACGCCTGGCAATTCGGTGAGCAGGCGAATCTGCCCGTCCTCTCGCGGACGCAAGACCAGTTCGTCACCGTAATCGAGGAACTGGAACAGGGTCTGCAGCTCGTGATAGCCATCGGCACGACGCCCTGTGATGTGCAGCATCAGATTGAGCTTGGCCGGCGCCGGCAGGGTCAGCATCTGCATTCAGCGGCCCAGCTGGCGCGGCTGCCAGTCTTTGACCACCAGGGTGATCTGCAGGTCATGGCCTTCCAGGCGGATGCGCTCGGGCAGGGTGAAGCCGTTGTGCTCGGCATAGGCCAGGTAGTTCACCTGCCAGCCGTCCTGCTCCAGGCGCGCCAGGCGGCTGTCGCTGTCCAGGCTCAGGCGGCTGCGGCTGTCCGGTGCGGGCAGGCCGCGAACCCACCACAGCAGGTGCGATACCGGTAATTGCCAACCGAGCTGAGCCTCTACCAGCGCTTCCGGCGAATCCGCTTCGAAGCGGCCTTGGCCGGCCACTTCCAGTGAAACGGCGTCCGGTCGGCCGGTCAGTCGGGTGGCGCCGCGGCCAAGCGGGCCGGAAAGGCGTATGTCGAAATACTCCTGGCGCTGCAGCCAGAACAGCGTGCCGCTGCCGGATTCCTGCGGCGCTCGGATGCCGATCTTACCGCTGATCTGCCAGCCGTCGAGGGTCTCGACCTGGCTGCGGTGCTCCTTCCAGGCCGCCGCGTTGCCGGGGCCTTCGACCGATTCGCGCGGGCCCATGCCGGCACAGCCGGCGAGCAGCAGGGCCAGACAGGGGGCGACGAGTTTTTTCAGCAGGGTCATGGCTCAGGGCTTCTCCGATCCGGTCAGCCGCTTGAGCGTTTCGCGCAGGATCTGGCTGTCGGGTTGTAGTTTGAGTGCCTTCGACCAGACCGCGCGGGCCTCGCTGCGTTCACCCTTGGTCCAGAGTACCTCGCCCAGGTGCGCCGCCACTTCGTGGTCGGGGAAGCGCTGCAGGGCCTTGCGCAGCAGGGCCTCGGCTTCGCTGAGGTTGCCCAGACGGAAATTGACCCAGCCGAGGCTGTCGAGAATCGCCGGGTCATCGGGGTTGAGCTGGTAGGCCTGTTCGATCAGCTGCAGTGCTTCCTGATGGCGATCGGTGCGGTCGGCGAGGGTGTAGCCGAGGGCATTGAGCGCCATGGCATTGTCCGGCTCACGCTCGATGATGAAGCGCAGGTCACGTTCCAGTTGGCCCAGGTCGCCGCGCTTCTCGGCAAGCATGGCGCGGGTATACAGCAGGTTGAGGTCGTCGGGAAATTCGTCGAGCGCCTGCTCGACCAGGCTCCAGGCCTGCTCGGTGCGGTTGTGCTCGGAGAGGGCTTCGATCTCGATGAGATACAGCTGGATGGCATAGTCGGGTTGCTGCTGACGGGCGTCGGCCAGCACCGCGGAGGCTTCTTCGTCGCGGTTGGCGGAATACAGCAGTTGGCTCTGCAGCAGCTTCGCCGGGAGGAACTCGTTGCCTGGGCCGACCTGCGCCAGTGCGGACAGTGCCTTGGCATTCCGCCCCATGGCCTGATAGGCGCGGCCGAGGTTGAAGTGGGCAGCATCGACATGGCTGCCGCGCTCGACCAGCTCCTCGAGGTAGACGGTGGCTTCGCGCCAGGCTTCGGCCTCCATGCAGACCAGGGCCATGGAGAAGCGCAGGTCATCGTCGGCGGGGTACTGCTGAACCAGGGTGGCGAACTCGCCCATGGCGTCTTCCAGGCGTTCCTGTTCGACCAGCAGACGCGCATAGGTCAGGCGCAGGCGCTTGTCCTCGGGATGCTGCCGCAGGCTTTTCTCCAGCAGTGTGAGGGCCTCGTCGCTGCGTTGCAGGCTGTGCAGCAGGCGCGCCTCGAGCAGGATGGAGGGGATCTGCCGCTGCTTGGCCGGCTGCTTCTGCAGCAGGGCGAGCGCTTCCTCGCTGCGATCGTCCTGTTGCAGAAGTACGGCCTTGCCAAAGGACAGCTGCGGATTGTCCGGGTGCCTGGCCAGCAGCTTGTCGAAGCTCTGCAGCAGGCCGGCGCGGGTATCGGGGTCGGTTTCTGAAGCAGACAGCGCGAGGAAGTCGAAATGCGTGTCGCCCTGGCCCTGCAGGACTTTCTCCATGAACTCCAGCGATTCTTCGTAGCGCCCGGCACGGGCGAGCTGCACGGCGGCAGCGCGCTGGGCGTCGAGATTCTCCGGCGCATTGCGTGCCCAGATCAGTGCCGTATCCAGTGCGGCCTGGTCGGCGCCGAGGTATTCGGCGATGCGAAAGCCGCGCTCGGCGACACCGGCATCCTGGGTCGCATGCGCCTGCTGTACATAGTTGCCCAGGGCGATGTCGAAGCGATTTCGCTGTCCTGCCAGTTCCGCGACCAGCAGTGCATAGAGCGATTCGCGGCTGAACGAGCCCTGCGCCGGCTCGGCAACCGGCGCACTCGATGGCGCTGCATCCTCGACCGGCGGGGCGCTTTCCGGCGCCTGCTGCAGGAAGGTCTGACAGCCGCCGAGTAACAGCAGGGCGGCGAATGCGGCAAGTCTATTCATAGAGGAAATGTACGGCTGGTGTGCGGTCGCGGCATGATGACACAAGCCGCCGGGCAAGCCCATGGCCGCCAGAATGGTGCCAGGTGACGGGCATGGTCATCGAATCGGACAATCAAGGGCAATGGTTGTTCTCCATCAGACGAAGTAGGAGAATTGCGCGCTCCGTTTTCCAATCAGCGGTTCTGCATGGCTTTCCTCGCGCTTGGTATCAATCACAAGACCGCTTCGGTGGACGTCCGCGAGCGCGTAGCCTTCACGCCGGATCAGATGGTCGAGGCCTTGCGCCAGCTGTGTCGCGTCACGCCCACCCGCGAGGCCGCGATTCTTTCGACCTGCAATCGCAGCGAGCTCTATCTGCAGCAGGATCAGCTGGAAGCCGACGCGGTATTGGCCTGGCTGGCCAACTATCACCGCCTCAGCCTCGACGAACTCAAGGCCTGCGCCTATGTGCACGTCGACGACCAGGCCGTGCGTCACATGATGCGCGTCGCCTCCGGGCTCGACTCGCTGGTGCTGGGCGAGCCGCAGATTCTCGGGCAGATGAAGTCTGCCTACGCAGTCGCCCGCGAGGCCGGCAGTATCGGCCCGCTGCTCGGGCGACTGTTCCAGGCCACCTTCAGCACGGCCAAGACCGTGCGGACCGACACGGCCATCGGCGAGAACCCGGTGTCCGTGGCCTTCGCCGCGGTCAGTCTGGCACGGCAAATCTTCAGCAACCTGCAGCGCAGCCAGGCGCTGCTGATCGGCGCCGGCGAAACCATCACGCTGGTGGCGCGCCACCTGCACGAGCAGGGCGTGAAGAAGATCGTCGTCGCCAACCGTACCCTCGAGCGCGCCAGTGCCCTGGCGGCGGAGCTGGGAGCGCAGGCGATCCTGCTCGCCGACATCCCGGAAGAGCTGCACAACAGCGACATCGTCATCAGCTCCACCGCCAGCCAGCTGCCGATCCTCGGCAAGGGTGCGGTGGAGCAGGCGCTGAAGCGGCGCAAGCACAAGCCGATGTTCATGGTCGATATTGCCGTGCCGCGGGACATCGAGCCACAGGTCGGCGAGCTGGATGATGTCTATCTCTACACTGTCGACGACCTGCACGAGGTGGTCGCGGAAAACCTCAAGAGCCGTCAGGGTGCTGCCCAGGCCGCCGAGGAGCTGGTCGCCGCCGGGACCGAGGATTTCATGCAGCGCCTGCGCGAGCTGGCCGCAGTGGATGTGCTCAAGGCCTATCGGCAGCATGCCGAGCGGATTCGCGACGATGAGCTGAGCAAGGCCCAGCGTCTGCTGGCCAATGGCGCCAGCGCCGAGGACGTCCTCGCTCAGCTCGCCCGGGGGCTGACCAACAAGCTGCTGCATGCCCCCAGCGTGCAGCTGAAAAAACTCTCCGCCGAGGGCCGCGTCGAGGCGCTGAGCATGGCCCAGGAACTCTTCGCCCTGCACGAGGGCACGGAAAAGACATGAAAGCTTCGCTGCTGAACAAGCTGGACATCCTGCAGGACCGTTTCGAAGAGCTCACCGCGCTGCTCGGCGATGCCGAGGTCATCAGTGACCAGAACCGCTTCCGCGCCTATTCGCGCGAATACGCCGAGGTCGAGCCGGTGATCGTCGCCTATCGCCAGCTGTGCAAGGTCCAGCAGGACCTCGAAGGCGCCCAGGCGCTGCTCAAGGACAGCGATCCCGACATGCGCGAGATGGCCGAGGAGGAAGTGGCCGAGGCCAAGGCGCAGCTCGAAACCCTGGAAGCCAATCTGCAACGCATGTTGCTGCCCAAAGACCCGAACGACGGGCGCAACGTGTTCCTGGAAATCCGCGCAGGTACCGGCGGCGACGAGGCGGCGATCTTCGCCGGCGACCTGTTCCGCATGTATTCGCGCTACGCCGAGAAACAGGGCTGGCGCGTGGAGATCCTTTCCGAGAGCGAGGGCGAGCACGGCGGTTACAAGGAAGTGATTTCCCGCGTCGAGGGCGACAACGTCTACGCCAAGCTCAAGTTCGAGTCCGGCGCGCATCGTGTGCAGCGCGTGCCGGAAACTGAGTCGCAAGGGCGTATCCATACCTCGGCGTGCACCGTGGCGGTCCTGCCGGAGCCGGACGAGCAGGCGGCCGTGGAAATCAATCCGGCCGACCTGCGCATCGACACCTACCGCTCCTCGGGCGCCGGCGGCCAGCACGTCAACAAGACCGATTCGGCGATTCGCATCACTCACCTGCCGACCGGGATCGTTGTCGAGTGTCAGGAAGAGCGTTCCCAGCACAAGAACCGCGCCAAGGCCTTGGCCTGGCTGGCGGCCAAGTTGCAGGACCGCCAGGATGCCGCGGCGCACAAGGAAATATCCGAGACGCGCAAGCTGCTGGTCGGGTCCGGTGATCGTTCCGAGCGCATCCGTACCTACAATTTCCCCCAGGGTCGCGTCACCGACCATCGGGTCAACCTGACACTGTATTCGCTCAACGAAGTGATCGGCGGCGCCGTGGAGCAGGTCATCGAGCCGCTGCTGCAGGAATACCAGGCCGACCAGCTGGCCGCGCTGGGCGACTGATCCTTGCCGCCTTGCGGCGTTTCCACGAGCATCCCATGCCTACCATCGAGTCCCTGCTGCACAGTGCCGATCTGCCGGATTCGCCGAGCGCCAGGCTGGATGCCGAATGGTTGCTCGCCGCCGCGCTGGGCAAATCCACCAGCTATCTGCGCACCTGGCCCGAGCGAGAGGTGCCGGCTGATCTGGCCGAGCGCTTCGCGGCGGATCTGGCGCGACGTCGGCGCGGCGAGCCGGTCGCCTATATCCTCGGTCGCCAGGGCTTCTGGAGCCTGGAGCTGGAGGTCGCGGCGGAGACCCTGATCCCGCGTCCGGACACCGAGCTGCTGGTGGAAACCGCGCTGCAGCTGCTTCCGGCGACGCCGGCTCGGGTGCTCGACCTGGGCACCGGAACCGGAGCGATCGCGCTGGCGCTGGCGGCCGAGCGGCCCATGTGGCAGGTCCGCGGCGTTGACCGTATCGACGCTGCAGTGGCGCTCGCCGAGCGCAACCGCCTGCGCCTCGGGCTAGGCAACGTCAGCTTCACGCGAAGCGACTGGTTTTCCGAGCTGTCCGGCGAGCGCTTCCAGCTGATCGTCAGCAATCCACCCTACATTCCTGCCAGCGATCCGCATCTGCAGCAGGGCGACGTGCGCTTCGAACCGCAGAGTGCGCTGGTGGCCGGGGTGGATGGGCTGGACGACATTCGTACGATCATCGCCCAGGCGCCTGGACATCTGACCTCAGGCGGCTGGCTGCTGCTGGAGCACGGCTATGATCAGGCTGGAGCGGTACGTGCGCTGCTCGCCGCGCACGGCTTCGAGGCGTGCGAAAGTCGATGCGACCTGGGCGGTCACGAGCGCGTCAGTCTTGGCCGGCTCGCATGAATTTCCCGTTACGCGAGGTGCTCGATGCTGAGTGACAAAGAACTGCTGCGTTACAGCCGGCAGATCCTGCTCAAGCAGGTCGATATCGAGGGGCAGCTACGGCTCAAGCAGAGTCGCGTGCTGATTGTCGGTCTCGGTGGGCTCGGCTCGCCGGTAGCGCTGTATCTGGTGGCCGCGGGCGTCGGCGAACTGCATCTGGCGGACTTCGATACGCTGGACCTGACCAACCTGCAGCGTCAGATCGTTCACGACACACCATCGCTTGGCCTGCACAAGGTCGACTCCGCCATGGCCCGGCTGGAAGCATTGAACCCGCATGTGCGCCTGGTTCCTCATCGCAGCGGGCTGGATGCCGACTCCCTGGGGGCGGCGGTTGCCGAGGTCGATCTGGTGCTCGACTGCACGGACAATTTCGCCATCCGCGAGGCGGTCAATGCAGCCTGCGTGAAGGCCCGAAAGCCCCTGGTCAGCGGTGCGGCGATTCGTCTCGAGGGACAGCTCTCCGTGTTCGATCCGCGGCTGGAAGCCAGCCCCTGCTATCACTGCCTATACGGGCATGGCAGCGAGGCTGAGCTGACCTGCAGCGAGGCGGGCGTGGTCGGTCCGCTGGTGGGCATGGTCGGCAGCCTGCAGGCGCTGGAGGCGCTCAAGTTGCTGGCCGGATTCGGCGAGCCGTTGATCGGCCGTCTGCTGTTGATCGATGCGCTGTCCAGCCGTTTTCGCGAGTTGCGCGTCAAGCGCGATCCGCATTGCGCGGTGTGTGGCTCGACCGATGAGTGATTGCAACGCCCCCGTCGGCGTATTCGATTCCGGCGTCGGCGGGCTTTCGGTGCTGCGTGAGATTCGCCGGCGCCTTCCGCACGAATCGCTGCTGTATCTGGCCGACAGCGCTCATGTGCCCTATGGCGAGAAGAGTCCGGAGTACATCCGCGAGCGCTGCCGCATCATCGCGGCATTTTTCGTCGAGCAGGGCGCGAAGGCGCTGGTGCTGGCCTGCAACACCGCGACGGCGGCCGGTGTGACCGAGCTGCGCGAGCTGTACCCGGATTTGCCCATCATCGGCATGGAGCCGGCGGTAAAGCCCGCCGCCGCGGCCACCCGCAGTGGAGTGGTAGGCGTGCTGGCCACCACCGGTACGCTGAAAAGCGCCAGGTTCGCTGCGTTGCTAGATCGCTTCGCCGGCGACGTGCGCGTTATCACTCAGCCCTGCCCGGGGCTTGTCGAGCGTATCGAGGCAGGCGACCTCGCCAGCGCCAACACACGGGCCATGCTCGAAGGATGGGTCGGGCCATTACTGGCGCAGGGCTGCGATACCCTGATCCTGGGATGCACCCATTACCCGTTCATTCGACCACTGTTGGCGCAGTTGCTGCCCGGCGACGTCCGTCTGATTGATACCGGGGCGGCCGTCGCGCGACACTTGCACGAACTGCTGGCCGAACGCCATCTTCTGAGCAGCGGCGAGGCCAGTCAGCGGTTTTATTGCAGCGGCGATCCGCAGCGAATGTCCGGCGTGTTGCCTACACTTTGGGGAGAACATGCAGAGGTCGAGTTGTTCTCCGGTAGGAACTCCCGCCGCGGCGGAGTTTCTCAGTTTGATGCTGGCGATAATTAACCAAACAAACGCAGTGTTTTATAAAGAGGAAGTACCCATGAAAAAACTGTTTACCCTGGCTGCGGTAGCGGCACTCTCGGCGGGGCAGATGGCGGCTGTTCAAGCGGTGGACTTCACCGTTGCGGTCGGCCAGACCGACGAGTCGACCATGACCTATCGCCTGGGTGCGCAATTCGACTTCAACAGGAGCTGGTTCCAGACCAGTGTCGGGCGACTGACCGGCTATTGGGATGCGGGTTACACCTACTGGGAGGGCGACGAGTCCACCAGCAATCACAGCATTTCGCTGGCTCCGGTCTTCGTCTACGAGTTCGCCGGCCAGTCGGTCAAGCCTTATGTCGAGGCCGGCATCGGCGTGGCGGCATTCGAAAACACCGAGGTCGAGGACAATGGTCTGGGGTCGTCATTCCAGTTCGAGGACCGTATCGGTGCGGGTCTGCGCTTCGCCGGTGGCCATGAGGTCGGCGTACGCGCGATCCATTACTCCAACGCCGGTATCAAGGATCCGAACGACGGCGTCGAGAGCTATGCCCTGCATTACCGGATGGCCTTCTAAGCGATAGCGCACCCTCCTGCAGGGCTTTCGCCGGCCCTGTAGTGCGCCTGCTCAGTCATACGTCGTGGCGCTGCCCTTGCGCTCTTCGCGGCAATCCTGCGAACCCAGTTCGAACTCCCGGCAGATCAGCGGCCGCTGCGCGTAGATGGTGCAGCGCATGCTGTCCCGGTCGAGCGCCGCGCACCAGCCGTCATCCAGCCTACGCATTACTTCGCCGCCCCAGCTGTCTCTGTCGATGAATCGCGGCGGTACGCCGGTATCGCCGAACAGCATGACTTCGAGACGGCAGCAGCACGCCGCGCAGGTGGAGCAGCTGACGGGGTCTTCGAGTTGTCGGTGGGCAATGGTCGCGTCGGTCATGGCGGCAGTCTAGCCGATGTGCGCGACTCAGGCGGGAAAGGGGGCGGCCCCAGCGGACGCTGGGGCCGTTTGTTTCAGACTTCTTCGTTCAGCTGCTTGTTGCGCCACCCCTCGCCACCGGGCAGCACCAGGTTGAGCAGTAGCGCGATGATCGCGCACAGCGAGATGCCGGACAGGGTGAACTCGCCGTAGCCGATCGCCATGCCGCCGATGCCGAACACCAGCGTCACCGAGACGATGATCAGGTTGCGTGCTTCGGACAGGTCGACCTGATGGCGGATCAGTGTGCTCAGGCCGACCACCGCGATCGAGCCGAACAGCAGGCAGAGAATGCCGCCCATGACCGGTACCGGAATGCTCAGCAAGCCGGCGCCGAACTTGCCGATGAAGGCCAGCGCGATGGCGAATATCGCCGCCCAGGTCATGATCTTCGGGTTGTAGTTCTTGGTCAGCATCACCGCGCCCGTCACTTCGGCGTAGGTCGTGTTCGGCGGCCCACCGAACAGGCCGGCCGCGGACGTCGCCACGCCGTCACCGAGCAGCGTGCGATGCAGGCCCGGCTTCTTCACATAGTTGTTGCCGGTCACGCTGCCGATGGCGACCACGCCGCCGATGTGCTCGATCGCCGGAGCCAGGGCTACGGGGACCATGAACAGAATGGCGCCGATGTTGAACTCCGGCGTGATGAAGTTGGGCATCGCCAGCCAGGGCGCCGCGGCGATGCCGCTGGTGTCGACCACGCCGAAGGCAAAGGACAGGCCGTAGCCCACAGCGACGCCAGCGAGAATCGGCACCAGACGGAACAGACCCTTGCCCAATACCGCTACCAGCAGCGTGGTGATCAGCGCCGGCATGGAGATGAACATCGCCGTGTGGTACGGGATGAGTTGAGCACTGCCGTCGCCGGCCTTGCCCATGGCCATGTTCACAGCCACTGGCGACAGCGCCAGGCCGATGGAAATGATCACCGGAGCGATGACCACCGGCGGCAGCAAGCGGTCGATGAAACCCGGTCCTTTCAGGCGCACGGCGAAGCCCAGCACCATGTACACCAGCCCGGCCGCCACCACGCCACCCATTACGGCCGGCAGCCCGAACTCACCCTTGGCGGCGATGATCGGGGCGATGAAGGCGAAGCTCGATGCAAGGAACACCGGTACCTGGCGCTTGGTGATCAGCTGGAACAGGAGCGTGCCGAGACCGGCGGTGAACAGAGCGACGTTGGGGTCCATGCCGGTGATCAGCGGCATCAGCACCAGTGCGCCGAAGGCGACGAACAGCATCTGCGCGCCGGCCAATACCTGCCGGCCTACCGGCTCCTCGGGATGCGACATGCTCAGATGTCCTTCTGCTTGGTGCCGAAAATCTTGTCACCGGCATCGCCCAGGCCCGGAACGATGTAGCCATGCTCATCCAGGCGCTGATCGATGGAGGCGGTGAAGATCAGCACATCAGGGTGCGCGTTCTCCACGGCGGCGATGCCTTCCGGTGCGGCGACCAGGACCAGGGCGCGAATCTCCTTGCAGCCCGCCTTTTTCAGCATGTCGATGGTCGCAACCATCGAACCGCCGGTAGCGAGCATTGGATCGATGATGATCGCCAGGCGCTGTTCGATTTCCGGGACCAACCTTTCCAGATAGGTCTGCGCCTGCAACGTTTCTTCGTTGCGGGCAATGCCGACCGCGCTGACCTTGGCGCCGGGAATCAGGCTGAGGACGCCATCGAGCATGCCGATGCCGGCACGCAGAATCGGTACTACGGTAATCTTCTTGCCGGAGATCTTTTCCACCTGAACGGGGCCGCACCAGCCATCGATGCTGTAGTGTTCCAGCGGCAGGTCCGAGGTCGCTTCATAAGTGAGGATCGATCCCACTTCCTGCGCCAGTTCACGGAAGTTCTTGGTGCTGATGTCTGCACGGCGCATCAGACCGAGCTTGTGGCGGATCAGCGGGTGGCGGATCTCTCGAATGGGCATTGTGGGCTCCGGCGGGCAAATAAACCGGCTTAGATTAAAGCATCGCCGGGTCAGCGGCTATTCGCGTGTCATCCGGCCGGCAGACTTGCTGCGCACGGCGAGGGTGGGTATCTTCCCCGGCCTTTCGCGAACGGCCGAAAACCGGCTGTTCGGTCAGGTTTTTCGCTGTCCGGGTTCGCCTGGCAATACGGCGATTCAACCGCACGAGCTGCCAGCCCCGGCTGGTGCTCCCAACTAAACTCTCTGGGGGAATCGCTTCATGTCCGTCGATCTCGCACATATTCGCCAAGTCATGGCCGAGGCAGACTGCCTGTACACCGAGGAACAAGTCGAAGCGGCTATCGCCAAGGTTGCCGAAACCATCAACGCTGAACTGGCCGAGCGCAACCCGGTGGTGTTCTGCGTCATGAACGGTGGGCTGATCTTCTCCGGCAAGCTGGTGCCGAAGCTGAACTTCCCTCTCGAGCTGTCCTACCTGCATGCGACCCGTTACCGCAACGAGACCAGCGGAGGTGAGTTGTTCTGGAAGGCCAAGCCCGAGATTTCCTTCATCGATCGCGACGTGCTGATCATCGATGACATCCTGGATGAGGGGCACACGCTGGGCGCAATCATCGATTTCTGCCGTCATGCCGGGGCTGCCGCCGTGCATACCGCCGTGCTGATCGACAAGGACCACCAGCGCAAGGCGCGCCCGGATCTGAAAGCGGACTATGTTGGGCTCAGCTGCATCGACCGCTATATCTTTGGTTACGGGATGGACTACAAGGGCTACTGGCGCAACGCCCCTGGTATCTACGCCGTAAAGGGCATGTAAGCGTCTCGGCGGAGCTCATTGTCATGCGCGCCCGCAATGGGTGCGCAGCGACGTAGCCGCGACGATTCGCCGTCCTGGCGACAGTCATGCGCGCTTCGATCTGGGAGCTGCGGCGGTTACGTTTCGATTGGCCCCATTGCGCTTCATAAAGTAACGCAGCGGCGGCGTGCCCACGCCTGATCCGCTCGCTGTCGGGCTGGCTGCCTTTCGCGGTTCACAATGCCGGCTGCCTTGATCCAGACGGATTGGGCTGCCTTATCGGCGTGATGAATACTACTTTCGGATAACCAGCCGACATTTCTCCATTCCAACCGCACGAAAGGCTCTGCGGCGGGCTTTGCGCTTCTAGCGTTCACGGCTAAGCTCAGAACATCCTTAAATACGCATGGCTGAACGAAATCACGCTGAAAGCCAATGCTGGAAAGGCTATTCATACTAAAGGATTACAAGCTAAATCAAACCTTAGTGCGCTTAACCCTCCTTCTACGTCTGGGTAGGGTTTACGCACTTCGAACCAATCAGGAGCGCCTCATGACAAAAACAACAAGGCAAGGAATCTTCCAGCCGAAGTCCCTAGCTCTCGCCGTAGCGCTGGGCACTGCCGCCCCGGCTTACGCCGTGAGCTTCAATATCGGCGAGATCGAAGGGCAATTCGACTCGGCGATGTCCATCGGTGCCAGCTGGTCCATGGCGGACAGGGACAGGGATCTGGTCGGCATCAACAACGGCGGTACCGGCTTTACCCAGACCGGCGACGATGGTCGTCTGAACTTCAAGAAGGGCGAGACCTTCTCCAAGATTTTCAAGGGTGTGCACGATCTCGAGCTTCGTTATCGCGATAGCGGTGCCTTCGTTCGCGGCAAGTATTGGTATGACTTCGAGCTGAAGGATGAGAGTCGTCTTTTCAAGGACATCAGCGACAGCAACCGGAAAGAAGCCGCTCAATCATCCGGCGCGCAAATTCTGGACGCGTTCGTCTATCACAATTATTCCGTTGGTGATCTGCCCGGGACCGTCCGTCTTGGGAAGCAGGTAGTGAGCTGGGGCGAAAGTACCTTTATCGGTAACAGCATAAACTCCATCAATCCCTTGGACGCTGCAGCATTCCGCCGGCCGGGTGCTGAGATCAAAGAGGGGCTGATTCCGGTCAATATGTTCTACATCTCGCAGAGCCTGACCGACCGGTTGAGCATGGAGGCGTTCTATCAACTCGAGTGGGATCAGACCGTTGCCGATAATTGCGGTACTTTCTTCGCTGTAGATGTCGTTCAGGATGGTTGTGATGCCAACTACCACGTGGGCAGCCCGGCAATCGCTCCTCTTCAACCCGTCGCTGCTGCGTTCGGGCAGGGGTTCGAAGTCACTCCTGAGGGTGTGGTTTTGCCGCGAGCTGGCGACCGGGATGCACGTGATTCGGGGCAGTTCGGTCTTGCATTGCGCTGGTTGGGTGATGCCACCGAGTATGGTGCGTATTTCATGAATTACCACAGTCGGACGCCAAACGTCAGTACGCGATCTGCTGGCTTGGCTACCGCAGCGCAGCTGCCTGGCATTATCGGTACAGCTAATGGGCTCGTGCCTGGTGCTGGCTCTGGTTTGGCGCAGAGCGTCATGCTTGGCAACGGCCGCTATTACCTTGAGTACCCCGAAGATATCCAGCTTTACGGCCTTAGCTTCTCTACGACATTGCCCACTGGCACCGCGTGGTCTGGTGAGATCAGCTATCGACCCAATGCACCGGTTCAGCTGAATACTCAAGACCTCACTCGGGCTTTGCTTAATCCCCTTGCGCCGGGAACCTCTCCCATTGAAAGTACTTTCGGTGCAGAAAATCGCGGCTACAACCGCAAGGAAATCACCCAGTTGCAGACCACATTCACTCACTTCTTCGATCAAGTACTGGGCGCTGGTAGGGTGACCGTGGTGGGCGAGGTCGGCTACACGCATGTCGGCGGTCTCGAGAGCACCAGCGAACTGCGCTATGGGCGTGATCCTATCTACGGCACCCCGGATGATCCAGCCGCTTTGGCCCGCTACGGCCGCCACGGTTTCGTCACCGCCAACTCCTGGGGCTACCGCCTGCGTGGCATCGCGGACTACGACAACGTCTTCGCCGGCATCAACCTCAAGCCCAACCTGTCCTTCTCCCACGACGTCGACGGCTACGGCCCCAACGGTCTGTTCAACGAAGGCTCCAAGGCGGTCAGCATTGGTCTGGATGCCGAGTACCAGAATATGTACACCGCCAGCCTGTCCTACACCGATTTCTTCGGCGGCGACTACAACACGCTGGTTGACCGCGACTTCCTCGCGTTCAGCGTGGGCGTGAACTTCTAAGGAGACCAGCCGAGTGTCCGGCCGATGAGGATGATCGGCCGGACATCAGCGACAGGCATGGGCCTCCGGCCTATAACAAGATCAAGAGGAACTGGAATCGTATGAAAAAAACAGGAAAGCTATTGAGTGTCTTGGCCTTCTCCCTGCTCGCCAGCAGTGTGATGGCCGCGGTTTCCCCCGAAGAAGCGGCCAAACTCGGAACGTCCCTCACGCCGCTGGGTGCGGAGAAGGCCGGTAACGCAGGCGGCACCATCCCCGAGTGGGCCGGCGGCCTGAAGACCGACGCCGCGCCGCTCAAGAACGGTCACCTGACCAACCCGTTCAAGGACGAACAACCGAAGTTCGTGATCACCGCGCAGAACGCCGAGCAGCACAAGGACAAGCTGACCGCCGGCCAGCTGGCCATGTTCAAGCGTTACCCGGAAACCTACAAGATTCGCGTGTTCCCCACGCACCGTACCGTCGCTGTGCCGGATGAGATCTACGAGGCCGCGAAGAAAAGCGCAGTCAATACCGAGCTCGTCGAGGGTGGCAACGGCCTCGCCAACTTCACCGACAGCCGCTATTACGCCTTCCCGATTCCGAAGAACGGCTTGGAGGTGATTTGGAACCACATCACCCGCTATCACGGCGGCAATGTGCGACGCAACATCGTTCAGGCGACTCCGCAAACCAACGGCAGCTACACAATGGTTCACTTCGAGGACGAGGTGGCTTTCCCACTGGGCATGACGGATCTGGACCCGGAGCGCGCCAAGAACGCCTTGCTGTTCTTCAAGCAGCGTGTGACAGCGCCTTCTCGACTGGCTGGTAACGTGCTGCTGGTGCACGACTCGCTGGATCAGGTGAAGGAGCCGCGTCAGGCCTGGATCTACAACGCCGGGCAGCGTCGGGTTCGCCGCGCTCCGCAGGTTGCTTACGACGGCCCGGGTACCGCATCCGACGGTATGCGCACCACCGACAACTTCGACATGTTCAGTGGCGCACCGGATCGCTACGACTGGAAGCTGATCGGCAAGAAGGAGCTGTACATCCCCTACAACAGTTACGAGATCGCCTCCAGTGACCTGAAGTACAAGGACATCATCAAGGCCGGTCACGTCAATCAGGATCTGGCGCGCTACGAGCTTCACCGTGTCTGGGAAATCGAGGCGACTCTCAAGAGCGGCGAGCGGAACATCTATGCCAAGCGTCGCTTCTTCGTCGACGAGGACAGCTGGACCATCGTTCAGTCTGAGCTCTACGACGGCCGTGGACAGCTCTGGCGCGTAGGTGAAGCCCATTCGCTGCAGTACTACCAGCACAAGGTTCCGGCCTACGCATTCGAGGCGCTGTACGACATCATTTCCGGCCGCTATATCGCGATCGGCATGAGCAACGAGGAGAAGCCTCACGAGTATGGCTATCGTGCCTCTGCCCGTGACTTCACACCGGCCGCCCTGCGTAATGCCGGGGTACGTTGATCGTCTGATATTTGGCTTGTGAATAAGGCGGCCGGATTGGCCGCCTTTTTTTTGCTTCCAACCAGCGGATGATAATTTCCGATTAAAGAGTTCCAGTGTCAGAACGCTATCGCGCCGGCTGGACCTGCTAGCCAACGTTGCGGCCGCATGCAATGACAGGGATGGCGTTTCGACTGACGGCCGTGATAACCGAGCGTAACGCCTGGCACGCACTGCGCTGTGTTTCAATGGATTGATCAGAACAAGAGAACCGTTGCCATGTCCGTACGCTTCATTCCTGATGCGCTCAGTGCAGAGGCAAGTCCCGCAGGGCAATTCCCGTCCATTCCCCGTCTGCCTCCTCTGCACGTCCGACGGCCTCGATTGACGCAGGCGCTGCTCGACAGCGACTGCCGGCTGCGCTTGATCTGCGCTCCGGCAGGATTCGGCAAGACCGTGCTGATGAGCGAGTGCGCTCGGCAGGTGCCGGCGGACACGCGCTTGGTCTGGCTGGACCTTGGTGGACGAGCCTGCACGGTGGAAGCGCTGCATGAGCAGCTCGGTGCTGCCTTGGCGGAGCCCTCAGGCGGCGGTTCTGAAAACGACTTGCTGGCTTTGCTGCGTCGTATCCGCCAGCCCGTCTGGATCATGCTCGACGACTACCCGCGGGACTCCAGTCCCGAACTCGATGATTGCCTCGATCTTCTGCTGGACATGGGGCCGTCCACGGTCAGCTGGTGGGTCACCAGTCGGCGTCAGCCGGCGTGGAAGCTGCCCCGGTTGCTCTTGCAGGGGCACCTGTTCGAACTTGAGGCCGAAGCGCTGGCATTCACGGCCGATGAGCTTGAACAGGTGCTCAAGGTCCATCGTTTGGCCCTTTCCCCAGAGAGTTTCCAGCAGCTGCAACGCGTCCTGGAGGGCTGGCCAGCCGGCGTCTGCCTGATGCTGCTGAATGCCGACGAACAGGCCCTGCGCGAGCGGCTGCTGGCCGGCACGCCGCTGCTCAGGGATTACGTGCAGCGGGAAGTGATGGCGGGGCTGAGCGACGAGGTGCGGCGCGCGCTGTTGGCCCTGGCGCGCATGCCGCGTTTCTCCGCAGAACTGTGCGATCACGTCCTCGACGGTGTGGGTCGCGAGATCCTCGATGTTCTCAAGACACGCCAGCTCTTCATCAGGCAGATCGACAACTGTGGAGAGTGGTTCAGGTTGTGGAAGCCCCTGGCCCTGATGCTGCAGCGCTCCGCGGAAAATGCGGCGCCGACTCAGGCGCATCTGCGTGCCTGTCAGTGGTTCGCCAGTCGCGGCGAGATGCGCGAAGCAGTGGAGCATGCATTGTGGGCCGGGCAGCCGGAAGTGGCGGCCAATTACCTACAGCGGTACGGCCAGGAACAGTTGCTGATCGGCGACAACGTGTCGCGCTTCCTCAAATGGCGAAGCGAGCTACCCCAAGACCTGTTCGCCAGTACTACGCGATTGATCGTGTTACAGGGCTGGGCGTTGATCATCTCGGCACGACTCGACGAGGTGGATGACTGCCTGGCCGAGCTCGCCAAGTTCTTCCCTCAGCCCGACGCGCGCCGGCAGGCGCAGCTGCTGGCGCAGTGGCAGGCGCTGCGGGGCTTTCTGGCGCGTCTGCGCGGCGAGCCCGAGGCGCGACAGCACTGCCTGCAGGCGCTGGAAGTGCTCTCCGACCACGCCTGGGCGCAACGCGTCCTCTGTTTGCAGGTTCTGACGCAGCAAGCCATGGCCGAAGGCGAGCTGGAGCTTGCCCAGCACTACAACAGCGAGGGCATGAAGCTCGCACGGCTCAAGGGCAGTGTGCTCTATGAGGTAATGCTCAGCGTCGACCGAATCCAGTTGCTGGAGCTGACCGGCGAGTTCGAGCGGGCGGTCGGGGTGCTGAACGAGGCACTGCAGGCCCTGCGCGAGTCGGTTCGACACAGCCCGTTGATCGGGCGGCTGCAGCTGTTGCAGGGTCACCTATTGGCCTATCAGGGGCTCGACCACCCTGCTCAGGAGGCCTACCAGCTGGGCAAGGCCGAGACCGAAACCTGCGGCGACTCCTACTGTTTCTTCGGCTACGTCGGGCTTGCCGAGCTGGCGGCGCGCAATCAGGAGTTCGCCTGCGCTTATCACTGGCTGCGCGACGCCGAGCGGCTGTCACAGTGGCGCCATGTCCCTGAGGCACGTTTCCGCGGCATCCTGCCGCTGATAAACGGAGTGGCCTGGCTACATCAGGGGGAATTGCGCAAGGCTCGCAGTGCACTCTGCCAGGTGTTGGAACTCTACGAAGGTCGCGGTTATCTGTCGCCGTCCGGCTTCTACGAATTGCTGCCGAGGGTGCGCCGCTATCTGGCTGTGATCGACATCCTGGACGGGCAGCCGGCGAAAGCGATTGCCGCGTTACGTGAACAGATCGAGCAGAACCTCGCTGCGCAGCGCCTCGGACTTGCGTGCGAGTGCCGTTTCAGCCTGGCTGAGGCCTTGCACGTCGATGGCCAGGCGGTGGAAGCGGAGGCCGAGGTGCGTCTGGCGCTGGGAGAGGCGGCTCGGCAGCATCTGGTCAAGCCGCTGTACGAACTGGCGCACCGCCAACCTCAGTGGCTGGCGCGGGTGCTGCCTGCGGTGAAGGGGGAATCGCTGCGGCAGCGTCTGTTGAGATACGAGCGCGAACCGGAGACTACTCAGGCCGCGACGGAGGAAACCGTTCTCAGCAATCGCGAGCTCACTGTCTTGCGCCTGATCGCTCAGGGCTGTTCGAACCAGGAGATAGCTGAGCAGTTATTCATCTCGCTGCATACGGTCAAGACCCATGCGCGGCGGATCAACACCAAGCTGGGGGTCGCGCGCAGGACTCAGGCGGTGGCCAAGGCCAAGGCGCTTGCCTGGCTCTGATGCCGGGGAACACCGTTGCGCCTGGGTCAGACGCCAGGCGCAACGATACGCTGCGGATACGTTGATCGGCAGCGGGAAGAGAGTTCTTGTTGTTGTTTTGAGGACGATCAGGGGAAACGCGGCAACCTGCAGGCAGTCAGGCTGAAGCCGCTACAGCGGGGCGGGCTGCAAACTTCCGTGAAGTGCGCGTGGCGGCATCTGCTCGCCGCGTTCGATGGCGAGGCTGACCTGCAGGCTGGTGATCAGGCGTTGCAGCTGTTGCTGATCGCGCCACTGCTCCGCACTGATGAAGCGCTTCACCGCGACGCCTTCGGCGCCGGTCAGGGTCAGCAGGATGCTGCCGTCCGGCTTCTCGATGCTGAAGTTGACGTTGTAGCGGGGACGAAACACATCACTGATCTTCTGGAATGGACTCGTCATGCCTAAGTACCTGTATAGGGGGTTGCCAGCAATGGACCCGGTAAGGCAATGACAAGTTTCCCGGGCGCAGCGTGTCCTGACTGCTGCAAAACGCCGCAATGCTCCTTGGCGTTACGCCTGGCTGCTCAGCTCGGCCAGCGCTTCCGGGCTGCTCTTGAAGGCCTTGGCGAACAACTCACGGTGCCGCGCCATGAAGATCCCGATATCTTCGGCCTGCTGCTCACTCAACGAGGGCGATGCCTGTTGCAGTACGGCCGCTAGCGCCTCGGCCAGCTCAAGCATTTTGTCGTGACGATCGGCTTCGGCTTTATCCATGAACAAACGCTCCAGGTCCCGACTGCTGCGGTACACCACTTCGACGGCCATTTACCACCTCGGTCATTGGCAGATTGATACTGTTTATTTGTACAGGATAAGCGGGCGCGGCGAAGATTGGTAGCGTGCCGTTGCGTCAGTGAGCGAAATGCCCTTGCAGCCGCTCGGCGTGAAACTCCAGAGTCGCGGCGCGATATCCGCTACGCAGCAGCGGCAGCGGCAGGCAGGACTCCCAGCGCACGCCCGGTTGCAGATCGCCGGGCCCTTGGTAGGCGGGAGCGTCATAGGCACGGCGCGCAAGGTTGGTGCGTGAGCCCGGGGAATAGGCGGCCACCTCCCATTGCAGACTCTGCAGCTTCCTGTCCGTGTGGTTGACCAGTTGCACATGCAGTGGCTGAGCGCCCGGGCAGCGCTGCGGATCGTGGGTTAGCCGGATCTCGAGGCGCGACAGCAGCTGCTCCTCGCGATGTTCCTGCCAGAGCACCCAGCCGGCGACAAGTGCCAGACCGAGCACGGCCCCCAGCGAGATCGGCACCGCTCTCAGCGGGTAGCGGACCAGCAGTACCAGCCAGGTGAGGATGAGCAGGGCGCCGATCAGCATGAGCGCGCCCCTGCGGACAAACGGCTAAGCGACATGGAAGACCTCCGCATTGACCGACTCATGCTAACCCGTGCCGGGCGAGGCTGCGCAACGATGGGGCGCGCATTTGTAGCAGGATGTCAGTCGCTGGTTTTGCCTCGGCTGGCCAGGCGCTCGAGTGCGGCTCGTAGCGCCGGATCACGAATGCCCTGGGCGGCCGCCTGAATGCTGTCAGCGGCGTTGCTCGACAGCGGCGGTGTAGCGGCAGGCTGGTGCCTCGGTGGCGGCGGTGGCTGTACCTTGAACTGGATACGAAGCAGTCCGGCGAACTCTTCCATGGCTTCCAGCTGGCGTTGCAGGCGGCGCTGCTGGTAACGCAAGCGTGTGGCCCAGTGGCCATCGGTGACGATCAGCAACAGACAGCCCTCACGCCAGGAGGCCACGCGGCAATGCTCACGCGCAGCAGGCTGCAGCTGGCTCTCCAGCAACCGCTGCAGACGCTCGAGTCGCAGGGCCTCCCCAAACAAGGCTCGGAGCGGCTTTGCTTCGCGCAACAGTGAGGCGGGTGCGCGGGCCGGTGATGGGCGAAAGGCCATGATGGTCGGAAGATCCGTGATGACGGCATTCATGGTAACAGAAGGCCGCACGGCCGAAGCCGGCCAGTACGGGAGGCGTGTGGTTGAAATGAGGCGTCACGAGCCCCATGTTGAGCGGCGAACGGTCGCCTGCCAGCGCCATTGGCGGGTCGCCGTGCTGCGCAGTCAGGCACCTTTCCTCAGTGCCGTTTCCGAGTAGAATGGCCCCTTTGCACGTTGCCGTGACCTCACGGACGTGCCTCCATCCCCAGCATGGACGTCTTTGTCGATATGTTTGCGCCTTTATTGAAGAAACTCTTTGGAAGCAAGAATGAGCGTGAAGTCAAACGCATGCTCAAGGCGGTGCAAGCCGTCAATGCACTCGAAGAGCAGATGCTGTCGCTCTCCGACGAGCAACTGCGCAGCAAGACCGAAGAGTTCAAGGCCCGTCTCGAGAAAGGCGAAACCCTCGACCAGATCCTCCCCGAAGCATTCGCCGTCTGCCGTGAAGCCGGCAAGCGCGTCATGGGCATGCGCCACTTCGACGTGCAGCTGATCGGCGGCATGACCCTGCACGAAGGGCGTATCGCCGAAATGCGCACCGGTGAAGGCAAGACGCTGGTGGCAACCCTGGCGGTGTACCTCAACGCACTGGCCGGCAAGGGTGTACACGTGGTCACCGTCAACGACTACCTGGCCCGCCGCGACGCCAACTGGATGCGCCCGCTGTATGAGTTTCTCGGCCTCACCGTCGGTATCGTCACGCCGTTCCAGCCGCCGGAAGAAAAGCGCGCCGCCTATGCCGCCGATATCACTTACGGCACCAACAACGAGTTCGGCTTCGACTACCTGCGCGACAACATGGCGTTCAGCCTCCAGGAAAAGAACCAGCGCGAACTCAACTTCGCGGTCATCGACGAAGTCGACTCCATCCTGATCGACGAAGCACGTACCCCGCTGATCATCTCTGGCCAGGCCGAAGACAGCTCCAAGCTCTATCAGCAGATCAACCAGCTGATTCCTCGCCTCAAGCAGCACATCGAGGAAGAAGAAGGCGTCGTTACCCAGGAAGGGCACTTCAGCATCGACGAGAAGACCCGTCAGGTCGAACTGAACGAGCAAGGCCATCAGTACATCGAAGAGCTGCTCACCGCAGCCGGCCTGCTGGCCGAAGGCGAGAGCCTCTACTCGGCGCACAATCTCGGCCTGCTGACCCACGTGTACGCCGGGCTACGTGCCCACAAGCTGTTCCACCGCAACGTCGAATACATCGTGCAGAACAACCAGGTGCTGCTGATCGACGAGCACACCGGCCGGACCATGCCAGGGCGCCGGCTCTCGGAAGGGCTGCACCAGGCCATCGAAGCCAAGGAAGGGCTGCAGATTCAGCCGGAAAGCCAGACCCTCGCTTCCACCACCTTCCAGAACTACTTCCGCCTTTACAAGAAACTCGCCGGCATGACCGGCACGGCCGATACCGAAGCCTTCGAATTCCAGCAGATCTACAACCTGCCCGTGGTGGTCATCCCGACCAACAAGCCGCTGGCGCGCAAGGACTTCAATGACTTGGTCTACCTGACCCAGGAAGAGAAGTTCGCCGCGATCATCGCCGATATCAAGGAATGCCGCGAACAGGGCCGCCCCGTGCTGGTCGGCACCGCGACCATCGAGACGTCCGAGTACGTGTCGCGTCTGCTGGAGAAGGAAGGCATCGAACACAAGGTGCTCAACGCCAAGCACCATGACAAGGAAGCCGAAATCATCGCCCAGGCCGGTCGCCCGGGTGCGGTGACCATCGCCACCAACATGGCGGGTCGTGGTACCGACATCCTGCTCGGTGGCAACTGGGAAGTGGAAGTCGCGGCACTGGAGAATCCGACCGAAGAGCAGGTCGCGCAGATCAAGGCCGACTGGCAGAAGCGCCACCAGCAGGTGCTGGAGGCCGGCGGTCTGCACGTGATCGCATCCGAGCGTCACGAGTCGCGGCGTATCGACAACCAGCTGCGTGGCCGGGCCGGTCGCCAGGGGGACCCAGGCTCCAGCCGTTTCTACCTGTCGCTGGAAGACAGCCTGATGCGCATCTTCGCCTCCGACCGGGTGAAGAACTTCATGAAGGCGCTGGGTATGGAGTCCGGCGAGGCCATCGAGCACCGCATGGTCACCAATGCCATCGAGAAGGCGCAGCGCAAGGTAGAAGGGCGCAACTTCGACATGCGCAAGCAGCTGCTCGAATACGACGACGTGGCCAACGAGCAGCGCAAGGTGATCTACCACATGCGCAACAGCCTGCTGGCGGCAGACGAAATCGGCCAGACCATCGCCGAGTTCCGCCAGGAGGTGCTGGACGCCTCCATCAGCGCGCATATCCCGCCGCAGTCGCTGCCCGAGCAGTGGGACATCCCCGGTCTGGAGGCGGTGCTGTACAGCGACTTCGGTACGCGCCTGCCGGTCCAGCAGTGGCTCGACGAGGACGAGAAGCTCTACGAAGAGACCCTGCGCGAGAAAATCATGCAGGCGCTGCTGGCGGACTACCAGGAGAAGGAAGAGCTGGCCGGCCCCGAGGCGCTGCGCACCTTCGAGAAGCAGATCGTGCTGCGCGTGCTGGACGACCTGTGGAAAGAACATCTGTCGACCATGGACCATCTGCGCCACGGCATTCACCTGCGTGGCTATGCGCAGAAGAACCCGAAGCAGGAATACAAGCGCGAGTCCTTCGCACTGTTCCAGGACCTGCTGGAATCCATCAAGCGCGACAGCATCCGCGTGCTTTCCCACGTGCAGGTTCGCCGCGAAGACCCGGCCGAAGAAGAGGCCCGTCTGCGCCGCGAGGCCGAGGAGCTGGCCAAGCGCATGCAGTTCCAGCACGCCGAGGTGTCGGCTCTGGACCAGCCGGAGGAGGACGCGGAAGTCGAAGGGCAACCCGACGTCGCTGCCGTTCCGGTAAGTACCGAGCCGAAGATCGGACGCAACGAGCCCTGCCCGTGCGGCTCGGGCAAGAAGTACAAGCATTGCCACGGTCAGGTCCAGTAAGCGCGACCTCGTCCCGTTGATCCGCGCCGCGACCGGCCTGTGCCGCTCGCGGCGTTTTTCTCCCCGTCACCTGGCCTGTTGGCCACCACTGTCTGAAGGAGCGTCCCATGGCTGTCGGTCTTGGTCCTTTACCTACGCTGCACCCGGTTCCCGGCTTCGAGCTGGGCATCGCCTCCGCCGGCATCAAGCGCCCCGGCCGCAAGGACGTGGTGGTGATGCGCTGTGCCGAAGGCTCGCGAGTGGCTGGAGTGACCACCACCAACGCCTTCTGTGCCGCGCCGGTACTGATCACCCGCGAACGCATGCACGGTCCGGTGCGCTACCTGCTGACCAACACCGGTAACGCCAACGCCGGCACCGGGCCGCAGGGCCTGGCCGATGCCCGTCACACCTGCGCCGCGCTGGCGGCAATGACCGGTGTCGACGAGACTGCCGTGCTGCCGTTTTCCACCGGCGTGATCGGCGAACCGCTGCCGGTGCAGAAAATCGAGTCGGCACTGCAGGCCGCGCTCGACGACCTCTCGCCCGATCATTGGGCCGAGGCCGCGACCGGCATCATGACCACCGACACCCTGCCCAAGGGCGCCAGCCGACAGTTCCAGCACGACGGCGTCACTGTCACCATCACCGGTATCAGCAAGGGCGCCGGGATGATCCGGCCGAACATGGCGACCATGCTCGGTTACATCGCCACCGACGCCAAGGTCGCCGGCAACGTGCTGCAGGATCTGGTGCGCGATGCGGCGAACAAGTCCTTCAACCGCATCACCATCGACGGCGACACGTCCACCAACGACTGCTGCATGCTGATTGCCACCGGCCAGGCGGCGCTGCCGGAGATCGCCTCCGCCTCCGGCGAGCTGTTCGGCAAGCTCAAGCAGGCGGTGCTCGAAGTGTTCATGGAAGTGGCCCAGGCCATCGTCCGCGACGGTGAGGGCGCAACCAAGTTCGTCACCGTGCAGGTCAACGGGGGTGGCAATCATCAGGAATGCCTGGATGTCGCCTACGCCGTGGCCCATTCGCCACTGATCAAGACCGCACTGTTCGCCTCCGACCCGAACTGGGGTCGCATCCTCGCCGCCGTCGGCTACGCCGGTGTGCCGGAACTGGATGTGAGCAAGATCGACGTGTTCCTCGGCGAGGTCTGCATCGCCAGCCAAGGCGGACGCTCGCCCAGCTATACCGAAGAGCAGGGCGCCGCGGTGATGGCGCGAGAAGAGATCACCATCCGTATCGAACTGGGCCGCGGCAGCTGCAGCGAGACCATCTGGACCACCGACCTGTCCCACGAGTACGTGAAGATCAACGCCGAGTACCGCACCTGACGGCGACTGGTAGCCTCCGTTGCGCGAGCGTCTCGCAGCGGATGGCCGGTGATTGGCCAAAGTGCGACGACAGGATGAGCCAGGTGTGGCCGGCTCTCCCGGCCCAGGGCGCAAGCTAGCCGACAGGAGATGCGGGAATGAAGCGAGTTCATGTCGCTGCAGCGGTCATTCGCGGCGTTGAAGGCGCGGTGCTGATCGCCAAGCGACCACTCGACAAGCATCAGGGTGGCCTCTGGGAATTCCCGGGCGGCAAGGTCGAGGCAGGTGAGCAGGTCGAGGCGGCGCTGGCGCGCGAGCTGCTGGAGGAGCTGGCGATTCAGGTCACGGCGGCTCGCCCGCTGATCCAGGTGCGTCATGACTACCCGGACAAGCATGTCCTCCTGGACGTCTGGGAGGTTACTGCATTCATCGGCGAGCCGCATGGTGTCGAAGGGCAGCCGTTGAAGTGGGTGCCGGCCGATGAACTCGCTGCTTATCGCTTTCCTGCGGCCAATCGGCCGATCGTCGCTGCCGCCCGCCTGCCCCAGCGTTACCTGATCACACCGGATGGCCTGTCCGCCGAGCGGCTGCTCGACGGGCTAGCACAGGCGCTCGACGCAGGTTTCGAGCTGATTCAGCTGCGTGCACCTTCGCTCTCATCGCTCGACTATCGATCGCTCGCCGAGCGGGTGCTTGCCCTATGCGCAGGTCGTGCGCGGGTCATGCTCAAGGGACCTCTGGACTGGGCGAGCGACTTTCCGGATGCCGGTTGGCACCTGACGGCGGAGCAGCTCCGACTGTTCGATGGCGCTGCTCGCCCTGTAGCGGGTGAGCGCTGGCTTGCAGCCTCGTGCCATGATGCAAGAGAGCTGGAACTGGCCACGGCATTGGGAGTAGATTTCGTCACGTTGTCGCCGGTGCAAGCCACTGCCAGCCATCCGGATAGCTCACCCTTAGGTTGGACGCGTGTCGCGGCGCTGTTGGCAGGGTTCAATCAGCCGGTTTATCTGCTTGGGGGACTGGGCGAAGCGGACCTCGATCACACGGTGCGTGTTGGTGCTCAGGGTGTCGCTGCAATCCGATCCTTCTGGCCAGATTGAACCATGGCCGGCGTGGCTGGTCACTGGCGTAGCTGTCGCCGCATACACGCGCGATCGGATGTTTCACTGATAGATATATGTAATCGGTGCTATTCCCTTAATCAATAACGTTATGCGTCTGGTTGCGCTATCGTAGGCCCCGTCAAATTCTTAACCCGCTAAGGAGTTAGTAGATGTCCTTGATCAACACTCAGGTCCAGCCTTTCAAAGTCAACGCCTTCCACAACGGCAAATTCATCGAAGTCACCGAAGAGTCCCTCAAGGGCAAGTGGTCCGTGCTGATCTTCATGCCGGCTGCCTTCACCTTCAACTGCCCGACCGAGATCGAAGACGCTGCCAACAGCTACGCCGAGTTCCAGAAGGCCGGTACCGAGGTGTACATCGTCACCACCGATACCCACTTCTCGCACAAGGTCTGGCACGAAACTTCCCCTGCCGTTGGCAAGGCGCAGTTCCCGCTGATCGGTGACCCGACTCACCAGCTGACCCGCGCTTTCGGTGTGCACATCGAAGAAGAAGGCCTGGCTCTGCGCGGCACCTTCCTGATCAACCCGGAAGGCGTGATCAAGACCGTCGAGATCCACTCCAACGAGATCGCTCGTGACGTGTCCGAGACCCTGCGCAAGCTGAAAGCCGCTCAGTACACCGCCGCTCACCCGGGCGAAGTCTGCCCGGCCAAGTGGAAAGAAGGCGAGAAGACCCTGGCTCCGTCGCTGGACCTGGTCGGCAAGATCTAAGGCTTCGCCTATCTGCCCTGCGTGCTGGGGGGCTGGTCAAAGCCCTCTGGCAACCCAACGCCTGGACGCGAACCGTCCGGGCGTTTTATTTCCTGAATTCCGTACGGGGTACCGCTGCTCATGTTGGACACCAATCTCAAGACCCAGTTGAAAGCCTACCTGGAGAAGGTCACCCAGCCCTTCGAGATCGTCGCGTCCCTCGATGACGGCGAGAAATCCCAGGAGCTGCTGAGCCTGCTGCAGGACATCGCCGGCCTCAGCGACAAGATCACCTTGAAGACCGACGGCGACGATGCGCGCAAGCCGTCGTTCTCGCTCAACCGCATCGGCGGCAACATCAGCCTGCGTTTTGCCGGCATCCCCATGGGCCACGAGTTCACCTCGCTGGTGCTGGCCCTGCTGCAGGTCGGTGGCCACCCGTCGAAGACCGCACCGGAAGTCATTGAGCAGATCAAGGCGCTCGACGGCGACTACCGCTTCGAAACCTACTTCTCGCTGTCCTGCCAGAACTGCCCGGACGTGGTCCAGGCGCTGAACCTGATGGCCGTGCTCAACCCGAACGTCAAGCACGTGGCCATCGACGGCGCGTTGTTCCAGGACGAAGTCGAAGCGCGGCAGATCATGTCGGTGCCGAGCATCTACCTCAACGGCGAGCTGTTCACCCAGGGCCGCATGAGCGAGGAAGAGATCCTCGCCAAGCTCGACACCGGTTCCAGCGCCCGTGATGCCGAGAAGCTCAAGGCCAAGGACGCCTTCGACGTGCTGGTGGTCGGCGGCGGCCCGGCCGGCGCCGCAGCGGCCATCTACGCCGCGCGCAAGGGCATCCGCACCGGCGTCGCGGCCGAGCGCTTCGGCGGTCAGGTGCTGGACACCATGGCCATCGAGAACTTCATCTCGGTGAAGGAAACCGAAGGCCCGAAACTGGCCCGCGCGCTGGAAGAGCACGTGCGCGAGTACGAGGTCGACATCATGAACCTGCAGCGCGCCAGCCAGCTGATCCCGGCCGGCGAAGACGGCTTGCATCGCGTCCGGTTCGACAATGGCGGCGAGCTCAAGGCCAAGACCCTGATCCTCGCCACTGGCGCGCGCTGGCGCGAGATGAACGTGCCCGGCGAGCAGGAATACCGCGGCCGTGGCGTCGCCTACTGCCCGCACTGCGACGGCCCGCTGTTCAAGGGCAAGCGCGTGGCGGTGATCGGCGGTGGCAACTCCGGCGTGGAAGCGGCCATCGACCTGGCCGGCATCGTCGCCCACGTGACCCTGCTGGAATTCGGCGAAGACCTGCGTGCCGACGCCGTGCTGCAGCGCAAGCTCAACAGCCTGCCCAACGTCCGCGTGCTGAAGATGGCGCAGACCACCGAGGTCAAGGGCGACGGCCAGAAGGTCACCGGCCTGGTCTACAAGGACCGCACCAACGACGAGGTGCACAACGTCGAGCTGGAAGGCATCTTCGTGCAGATCGGCCTGCTGCCCAACAGCGAATGGCTCAAGGGCACCCTGGAGCTGTCGCGTTTCGGCGAGATCATCGTCGACGCCAAGGGCCAGACCAGCATCCCCGGTGTGTTCGCCGCCGGTGACGTGACCACGGTGCCGTACAAGCAGATCGTGATCGCCGTCGGCGAAGGCGCCAAGGCCTCGCTGAGTGCCTTCGATCACCTGATCCGCACCTCCGCGCCGGCCTGATCGGGGCTCGGCAAACAAAAGGGGAGCAACCTTGAGGTTGCTCCCCTTTTTCGTGGGCGATTCTTCGTGGGTGACAGGGGGCAGGGCGAGTGCCCGTCCCGGCTGAGGATCATTGCGTGCTGGCTGCGGTCTACTCCGGTACACCGTGCTACCGCTCAGGTGGAAGCGAACGCCACGGCTTTGCCACTGGCGTGCATGTCGAGCAGTCCATGGAGCTGTCCACGAAGATGATGAATGCGCAAACGCTGCAGGGGTCTCGCAGGGTCGTGCTGACCTATCCCAATCGCCCGCGCGAGCCGCAGCACGAGAAGATTGTCCACGCCGCGTTGGCCGAACGCCTGGCCGTGTTGCTGGGCCTGAGTTACGGCGGCGAATACGATCCGACTCGCCGCTACGACGCCCATCCTTACCTGGTGCCGTCGGGAACCGTTGTCGGTCTGCACGAGGCCCACGAGCTGGGGCTGAACGAAGAGGGCGACCTGTTCGGCGGCGTCGTGCCGCAGCCCTTCGTCGAGACCAAGGCCATCACCCATCCGCTGGTGCGTCCGGACGCCGTGGCGCCGGTCGGCTGGTCGCGCGATTTCGGTACCCAGGTCAAAGGCAGCGTGCTGGCCGGCTACAGCGCGTTCAGCCTGGAGGATGCCAGGGACGCGGGGCGACGGCTGTTGCATGAGGGGGCGGTGCGGATCAAACCGGTCCGCGCGACGGGCGGGCGCGGCCAGCTGCGCGTTGACGACAGCGATGCCCTCGACCAGGCGTTGTTCGCCCTCGACGAGAAGGAGCTGGGTCAGTACGGCGTCGTGCTCGAAGCTCATCTGGAGCGCGTCACCACCTTCAGCGTTGGTCAGGTACGTGTCGGCGGGCGTCTGGCCAGTTACTACGGTACCCAGCGACTGACCCGCGACAATGCCGGCAACGAGGTCTATGGCGGCTCGGATCTCGTGGTCGTCGATGGTGATTTCGAGGCGCTGCTGGCACTGGACCTTCCGGAAACCACGCGCCTGGCAGTCAGCCAGGCACAGGTCTACGACGAGGCAGCTTCGAGCTGCTACCGGCACTTTTTCGCCTCGCGGCGCAATTACGACATCGCCCAGGGCATCGACGGGCGTGGCCAACCACGTTCCGGCGTACTCGAGCAGTCCTGGCGCATCGGCGGTGCCAGCAGCGCCGAGATCGCCGCGCTCGAAGCATTCAGGCGGGGCAGTGGGGTGCGTGCGGTAAAGGCCTCTTCGATCGAACTCTATGGTGAACAGCAGCAGGTGCCGGCCGGTGCCCAGGTGCTGTATCGGGACGAGGACGCCGAAGTGGGCTTCATCACCAAATGCGTAATGGTGGAGGACTATGGCGACGCATAGCGAGATGGTGAACATCCTGGTGGGCGACGAGCACATCGCCGGGACCTTTCTGTCACCGCCGGAAAAGATGCCCGGCGTACTGTTCGTGCATGGCTGGGGCGGTAGTCAGCAGCGCGATCTGACGCGCGCGCGGGGCATCGCCGGGCTCGGTTGCGTCTGCCTGTCGTTCGACCTGCGTGGCCATGCGCAGACCCGGGCACAGCAGGAAACCGTGACCCGCGAGCAGAACCTCGACGATCTGCTGGCCGCTTACGACCTGCTCGCCCAGCACCCGCATATCGACCCTTCGGCGATCGCTGTGGTGGGTACCAGCTATGGCGGTTACCTGGCAGCAATCCTCACCTCCTTGCGCCCAGTGAAGTGGCTGGCGCTGCGCGTGCCTGCGCTGTACCGCGACGAGGAATGGCAGGTGCCCAAGCGCCAGCTGGACCGCGAGGTACTCAACCAGCTGCGCAGCCGCCGCGTGCGGCCCGAGGAAAACCGTGCACTGGCGGCCTGCGCGGCATTCCGCGGCGACGTGCTGATCGTCGAGTCCGAGCACGATACCTTCGTGCCTCACGAAACGATCATGAGCTATCGCGCCGCCTTTCATTCCACTCATTCACTGACCCATCGGATCATCGATGGCGCCGACCACGCGCTGAGCAGTGAGCGCTGCCAGGAGGCCTATACGTCCATCCTGGTGAACTGGGCGACCGAAATGATCGTCGGCGCGCGCCTCGACGAGAAGTCACCGATCGGCTTCAAGCCGGTCGAAGAGGGCGAGGCGGGCGGCTGAGCGACGGTTGTCCGCTTCAACCCGGCGGCGTGGCGGGCGGTGTCGGGCCGACGAAGCGGCTCCAGCGGCGGTCGAGAACCTGTTGCTTGAGCACCTCGATCACATCCACCAGCAGCTCCTCCAATGCCAGATCGGTGTGCTCGTCCTGATAGACCCAGGCATCGAAGAACTCGTCGGCGAGATTGGCCGCCAACGCCTGGAACTGCGGGCCGCGCATGCCCTCCACGGCGCCCTGCATCAGCCGTGCGGCGATATCGCCGAGGGCATCGTCGAGGGTGCTGGCCAGGCGATTGCCCAGCGGCAGGCGGCGCAGGCTGTGCATTTCCGGATTGTCCTGCAGCGCCTGGTGGATCAGCTGGCTGACGTAGCCTTCGATGGCGCCGCGATTGTCGCGGTAGCCGGTTTCCAGCATGCCTTGCAGGCGCCGCGACAGGTCGTTGAGCACGCGCTGCTTGCGCGGTCGCACCACCTCCTGCAGAAGACGCCGCGAGAGGTCGTCGCTGGCGCCGATCTCCTGCTGCAGACGGCCGAACAGGCGCACCATCACCCGGTCGGAAAGCTCTTCGATCAGCAGGTAGTAATAACGGCTGAACAGCCCATAGACGGCCCACCGGCGCATGTCGATCAGGCCCAGACGCTGCAGGCGAATGAGCAGGCTGCCAACCCGCAGTACCCGCAGCCAGCGTAACCCCGCCAGTGGAATGCAGCCGAGCACGTCATACCAGTGAGCGAACGGGTAGTAGTACCAGCGCGCATAACGGCGCTCGAACAGCGCGACCGTCCAGCCGAGCAGCACGTCGAGAAGGAAGACCGCGACGAAGGCCAGATCGATGTACTGGAAGTTGGCATGGATGCTTTGCTGATAACGCTCGTGGAGCTGCGGCACCAGGCTGGCAAGGGCCGTGTTGACCGGCTGCAGCGCGAACAGGCTATCGAACAGGATCAGCGCCAGGTTCACGCAGACCAGCAGGACGATGAAGGCTTCCCAGGCGGCATGCAGCCCGTCGCGCCGTCGCGCCTGTTGATCCACGCGGTGCTCAGTCATCCGCGCCGGCTGCCGCGGCGGCGGGTTGCCAGAGGATCTCGCCACACCCCTGGCGCCGCGCAATCAGGCGGGCGGCGACGAACAGCGCATCGGACAGCCGGTTCAGATAGGCCAGCAGCACCGGGCGCACGGTTTCGCTGGCATTGAGCTGCTGGCAGCGGCGCTCGGCAGTGCGCGTCACGCTGCGGCACAGGTGGGCGAGGGCGATGAGTCGCGAACCGCCCGGCAGGATGAACTCCTTGAGCGGGCCCAGCTCCTGGTTCCAACGGTCGATGGCCTGCTCCAGGCGCTCGATCTCGCTTTCCTGCAGCGCCTGGTAGTCGGGCATCGCCAGCTCGCCGCCAAGATCGAACAGGCGGTGTTGGCACGGGCCGAACACGCTGATCAGCTCATCGAGCGCCGGCCACTGCACCTGCGCATCGGCCAGCTCGGCAAGCAGCAGGCCGAGCTGGCTGTTGAGCGTATCGACCTCGCCCATGGCCTCGACGCGGGGGTGATCCTTGGCGACCCGACGGCCGTCGCCCAGGCCGGTTTCGCCGCTGTCGCCGGTGCGGGTGTAGATCTTGGATAGTCGATTGCCCATGGTTTTTCCTTGTTCAGGTCGCAGTCGGCTCGACGGGCGAGCTTAGCGGCAGTCGCAGGGTGAAGGTGGTGCCGTGGCCGGGTTGGCACTGCACCTCCATCTGACCCTGGTGATTGTTGGTGATGATGAAATACGAAACGGAAAGGCCCAGTCCGGTTCCCTGGCCGACTTCCTTGGTGGTGAAGAAAGGTTCGAAGATGCGCTTGCGCACGTTCTCGGGGATGCCGCCGCCGTTGTCCTCCACCTGGATTTCCGCCCATGGCGGGTTCAGTCGAGTGCGCAGGATGATGCGTCCACGCTCCTGAGCCTGGTTCTGGTGGATTGCCTGGGCGGCGTTCTTCAGCAGATTGAGCAGGACCTGTTCCAGCTCGTTGGCGATGCAGGGCACCCGATCCACGCGCGGGTCGAAGTCACGGACGATATCGATGGCCTTGAAGTCGAAGCCTTCCATCAGGGCGAAGTCGTTTCCGGCGATCTCCAGTGCCTGGTCGATCAGCACCGGCAAATGGCAGTCGGCCAGTTGGCGGTTGCTCATGCGACTGAAACTGAGCATGTGGCTGACGATCTTCGCGGCCCTCGAGCCGGCCTGCTGGATACCATCGAGCAGCTGCGGCACCTCGCGGCGCTGCAGGTACTGGTTGACTGCTTCCAGGCGCACCCCGGTTTCTTCCGCCGCCTCGCGATTGCGCTCGAGCTCGGCGGAGAGCCGGCGACGTATGTTCTGGGCGTTGTGCAGGATGGCGCCGAGGGGGTTGTTGATCTCGTGAGCCATGCCGGCTGCCAGGCTGCCCACCGAAAGCATCTTCTCCGACTGCACCATCATTTCTTCCATGTTGATGCGCTGGGTGATGTCGTCGATGCGGATCACCACGCCACGACCGCCGCCGCCGGTCAGTGGATAGCAGGTGAGCGCGTAGTGGTGTGGCTCGTCGTTGCGCAGCCAGGTCACTTTCTCGATCTTTTCCACCACATGCTGCTCGGAGCTGCGGCGGATCTGCGTGAGGAAGGGCTTGAGCGGCTCGAAGGCGACGAATACCGGCTGATTCAGCGCATCGTCCAGCGGCGTGCCGGAAAGGGCGCTGGCTTCCTGATTCCATTGGGTGACGTAGAGCTGCTCGTCGAGGGCGATCAGCGCCGAGGGCATCGAGTCGATGATGCTATTGAGGTATTTCTGGAAGCCGGTGAGCTTCTGTTCGATCTTGCTGCGCACCTGCACTTCCAGCTCCAGTTTACGGTTGGAGTGGCGCGTTTCCTCGGCCAGACCCTGGGCATGGTCGAAGGCTTCCTGGGCATCGTCGCGGGCGCGCTTGAGCTGCTGCTCACGGGCTTCCATGCGCGACAGCATGGTGTTGAAGGCATCGGCGAGGCGACCGATCTCGTCCTGGTTGCCGGGCTTGGCGCGCAGGGAATAGTCCTCCTCGCGGGTGACCTGGCGCGACAGCGCCTCCAGATCGCGAATCGGCCGGGTAATGAGCTGGCGGATCTGACGCGCCACCAGAATCCAGAGCAGCAGACTGGCTACCAGGATGGCCAGGCTCGCCGTCAGCGTGCCGGTGTAGAACGCGCCTGGCAGTTCGCTGCTGGCCACCATCAGCAGATGCCCGGCGCTGCCGTCCGCTTGCGGTAGCCTGACCAGCAGGTTGGCGCGGATTTCGCCAGCACGCCAGTCGGCGACCTTGTCGATCCGCTCCGGCAGCCGCAGCCGCTCACCCTGCTGCAGCTGCGCAAGGCTGTTGCCGTCGCGGTCGTAGATCACTGCTGCGCGCAGCGGAGCATAGCCGTCCAGGCGCCTGAGCAACTCGCTGGCTGCCTCGGGCGAGGACAGGGCGCGGCTGCTCAGCTCCTCGGTGGCGAAAAGTTCGCCAAGCGTGTGCATGGCTTGCGGAGCGACGCTCTGCCGCGAGATCCAGTAGGCGGCACTGATGAAGGTGAGGTTGGATACCAGCAGCACGGCGGCGAGCAGGACGAGCAGGGCGAGCAGCAGCTTGCGGCCGACCGGGAGATTTTCGAGGCGCTGACGCAGCTTCATGGAACGGGCACGGCTTGGCGGAGGGTTTCAGCAGGGTAGCCGTCGCTCAGTCCGTGGGCAATCCGCGCAGGCCGAGGTACTCGCTCAGACGGTCATGCAGATCGTGCAGCCTCGGAACGGCGACGCCCAGCGCATCGGCGGTTGTGCAGGCATGGCCAAGCAGGTAGGCGATTTCGGTGCGGCGGCCGAGCCGGACATCCTGGTGCATCGATGAGTAGTTGGCGGCGGTCGCTTCGACTACTCGCCACACGTCGCTTTCCAGCTCCTCGGCTGCCGCGTGCTGGCCGCAGGCAGCGAGCAGCCGCGAGAGTTCGTTGCAGAGCGCGGTGAGCAGAGCGCGGTGCTGGCGCAACTCGCCATTGCGGCAGTCGTGGAGGACGGTGAGCGGATTGATCGCGCAGTTCAGCGCGAGCTTGCGCCACAGTCGGCCGAGGATGTCGTCGCTCCAGGCATTGGGGATGCCGGCCCGGTCGAGTTCACCCAACCATCCGGGGGCGCAGCCGCCATCGGGGTCGCCCAGCCAGTTCTGTCCGCGGCCGGCGAACACGACGCGCGTCGGTCCGTCCCGGTAGGCGCCTTCGGTGCTGGAGACGAATATGCAGCGTACCAACGGCCACCGCTCGGCAATGGCCTGCTGGCTGCCCAGGCCGTTCTGCAGCAGGAGGATCTCGCAACCGGGCGCCAGGCGGGCTTCCAGCTGCGCGATGGCGGGCTCCGCATCGTAAGCCTTGCAGGCGACCAGCAGGCGTTGGATAGGCATGGGGGCGTCCGGCAGTTCCGCCGTGATCGCCTGCCGGCTGGTCTGGCCTGCCTCCTCGAGGGTGAGGCCGCCGGCCTGCCGGTAATCGGCGAGGCGTTCGGCCGAACGCAGGATGATACGTACCGGCAGCCCCGCTCTGGCCAGACGGGTAGCCCAGAGGCTGCCGAGCGCGCCTGCGCCGAGAACGTGCCAGGTCATCGCCTCAGGCCGGCTGCTTCAGGCGCAGCGGAACGATACGCCCGGTGCTGTAAGCGCTGGGCAGCAGGGTTGCCGCACGTTCGATGATGGCCTGGGGCGTCACCGGCAGCGCTTCGGCGTCGAGGCTGACCAGGCTGATGCCGGCCTTGATCGAGACGAAGCCTTCGCTGGTCTTCAGCGCCCGCAGGTTGAGCCCTTCGTGCAGGCGCTTGAAGCTGCTCGGCGAGCAGCCTTTCAGATCGTCGATCAGCGCCAGCAGCCCGAACTGCTTTTCGTCGATCCGGCACACCACATCCAGCGGCCGGACCAGCTGCTGCAAACGCCCGGCGATGGCACGCAGGATCTCGGCATAACCGGCTTCGCCGTAACGTTCGTTCAGCACTCCGGCGTCGGGCAGGCCGATCTGCAGGTAGCACAGTGCCGTGCCGCGGCTTTCCACCTGACGCAGGCTGGCGGCCAACTGCTGGTGCAGATAGCGGGCATTGCCCAGTCCGGTCAGCGGGTCCAACAGGCTCTGCTGTTCAAGGCTGGCGACGTTTTCCGCCAGTTGGTGATTTTCCTGCTTCAGGCGCTGCAGGGAGGCGCACAGGCGGTCGGCTGCGTAGATGCGCGGCAGCAGCTGCTCGTTCATCGTCGACTTGCTGATGAAGTCGTCCACGCCGTGGTCGAAGGCCTCGCCGAGGGCATTTTCGCTCTCGCGACCGGTGAGCAGGATGATGTAGCTGTAGTGGCCGCTGCTGGCGTCGCGCTGACGAATCTGGCCGGTGAGCTCCAGGCCGTCCATTTCCGGCATCAGCCAGTCCGCCAGCAGAACGTGGGCGGGACGCTGGGCGTGCTGCGCGAGGGCATCGGCAGCGCTGCTGGCGAAGCGTACGTCCTGATAGCCGGCTTTGCTCAGCGCGCGGCCGATCATGACGCTGGAGAATTTGGCATCGTCGACGACGAGGATGCTCAGCTGGGGGTTGGGCATGGCGAGCTCAATGAGTTGGAGGGGGACGTCCTGTCACTCCGGGGGCGGGCGCTGACACGTCGAATCGCTATAATGACCGCGCTTTCTTACCCGTCAAGACACGCGCGCTCGGCTCATGCGGCCCGTCGCGCAACATAGTGGAGGAATCCCATGCCCTCGTTCGACGTGGTGTCCGAACTGGACAAGCACGAAGTCACCAACGCGATCGACAACGCGATCAAGGAACTGGATCGACGTTACGACCTGCGCGGCAAAGGCAGCTTCGAGCAGAAGGACCTGACCGTGCAGCTGACGGCAGAAGCCGAGTTCCAATTGGAGCAGATGCTCGAGATCCTCAAGTTGAGCCTGGTCAAACGCAAGATCGATATCCAGTGCCTCGAAGTCAAGGATGCCTACGCTTCCGGCAAGACCATGAAACAGGAAGCGGTGCTGCGCGAAGGGATCGACAAGGAGCTGGCGAAAAAGATCGTCGCCCATATCAAGGATGCCAAGCTCAAGGTGCAGGCAGCGATTCAGGGTGAACAGGTCCGCGTGACCGGCAAGAAGCGCGACGATCTGCAGGAGGCCATCGCCCTGCTGCGTGGCCACGAGTTCGGCATGCCGCTGCAGTTCAACAACTTCCGCGACTGATTCCCGCCGCGCTTCGGCGCACGCATCAACCCCCCGCTTTCCTCGGTGTCCCGGCTGCGCGGACACCGATCCTTCGAAGGAGTATCTCCATGGACCTCTCCGTCGACTATCTGGTCGATCTTTCCGAAGCCTGGCTGCCGGTCGCACTGCAGTACGGCGCCCAGGTCACGCTGGCACTGCTGACCTTCCTGTTCGGCTGGTGGCTGATCAACACCCTCACCGCCAAAGTCAGCAGTCTGCTGCAGCGCCGTCAGGTGGACCCGACCCTGCATGGCTTCATTGGCAGCCTGGCCAGCGTGGTGCTCAAGGTGCTGCTGCTGGTCAGCGTGGCATCGATGATCGGCGTCGAAACCACCTCGTTCATCGCCGTGATCGGCGCCGCGGGTCTGGCCATCGGCCTGGCATTGCAGGGCAGCCTGGCGAACTTCGCGGGTGGCGTGCTGATCCTGCTGTTCCGTCCGTTTCGCGTTGGCGAGTGGATCGAGGCGCAAGGTATCGCGGGCACCGTCAACTCCATCCAGATCTTTCATACGGTGCTCAAGACCGGAGACAACAAGACCGTGGTGGTGCCCAACGGCGCGCTCTCCAATGGCCATATCACCAACTTTTCCCGTGAGCCGCGCCGCCGTGCCGATATCAACATCGGCATCGATTACAGCAGCGACATCAAGCTGGCCCGCCAGATCCTGCTGGAAATCGCCGAGGACCCGCGAGTGTTGCGCGAGCCCGAGCCGGTGGTATTCGTGACGGGGCTCGGTGACAGTTCGGTGAACCTGTCGTTGCGCGTCTGGGTGGCGACCGCTGACTTCTGGCCGGTGACCTTCAGCTTTACCGAGCAGGCCAAGGAGCGCCTGACCGCCGCGGGCGTCGGGATTCCATTCCCGCAGCGCGTGGTGCACCTCGTGCAGCATTGATCACCCTTTGCAAACGAAGCGAAGCCGGCATCTGCCGGCTTCGTCGTTTTCAGCTGCGCTCCGAGGCGCCTTCGCCCTCGCCGTCAAGCGGCTGCTGGCGAGTTCGGGTCCATTGCCAGGCGATCAATACCAGCGTCGGTATGCCGAGCAGGGCGGTGACCAGGAAGAAGTTGCTGTAACCCAGGTGCTCCACCATGACGCCGGAATACCCACCGAGCAGGCGCGGAAGCAGCAGCATCAGCGAGCTGAGCAGCGCGTACTGGGTCGCCGAGAACTTCAGGTTGGTCAGGCTCGACAGGTAGGCGACGAACGCGGTGGAGGCCAGACCGCCACTGAAGTTGTCGCAGGAGATGGTGACGATCAGCATCTGCAGGTTGGCGCCCATCTCCACCAGCAGCATGAACATCAGGTTGGTGGCGGCCGATGCCGCACCGCCGATGAACAGGATCGGCAGGATGCTGAAGCGCACGATCAACAGGCCGCCAAAGGCCGCGCCGAGCAGCGTCATCACCAGCCCGAACAGCTTGCTGACGCTGGCGATCTCGTCCTTGGAGAAGCCCTGAT
This sequence comes from Stutzerimonas sp. Brlt_14, assembly GCF_051948915.1. NCBI lineage: Bacteria > Pseudomonadati > Pseudomonadota > Gammaproteobacteria > Pseudomonadales > Pseudomonadaceae > Stutzerimonas > Stutzerimonas sp. Brlt_14. The sequence goes on along the minus strand of NZ_JAYJLM010000008.1, from coordinate 50,168 downwards.
CGATATAGAAGACGTTGGCCATCACGCCCATCACCGTGTCCGACATCCGGTAGGTGGCAATCAGCCCGAGCAGTAGCAGCGCCTGCCAGCGGTAGCGCACGATGAAGTCGGTGATCGGCGTCAGTACCGGCCCCATCAGGATGCGCCCGGGCGCCGACAGGCAGCCCCAGCAGATCAGCAGGTACATGGTGCCGCGCGGCCAGTAGCCGCCCCAGTAGGACTGGAACATGCCGGTGGTGGAAACCATCAGGATGATCAGCACGATCACCGATACCGCCTGGTGGGCGAAGTCGAAGCGTGTCGGCCGCTGGCGCGCCTTGGCCTGACCGAGAATGTGGCGCACCGGGACGAACAGCGCGCGGCCCACCGGCGATACGCTGCCGAGAATGAACAGTGCGTACAGTGTGGCGCGCGGCCAGGCCTGGGCGATCAGCGCGTTGATCATCGCCGGCACCGAGATCAGCAGCACCAGCAGCAGCCCGACCGCGGCCAGCTGATGATTGAAGGTGTAGCGCGAGGGTTCGTTGGGTAGCGGCGCGGCGACGTCCGGCTCGCGGATCACCAGGCTGGTGATGAGGCCGGGCAGGATCAGCAGGGCGAACACCAGGTAGGTGGCGGTCCAGGCCGCCTGGTTGTAGTCGAGGCTGCTCGAGCCCAGCCATTCGGCGAGAAACAGTGCGCCGGCGCTGGCCAGCAGCATGGCGACGCGATAGCCGGTCATGTAGCTTGCCGCCAGGGTCGCCTGCAGCTTGTCCTCGGCGATTTCCAGGCGGTAGGCGTCGATGGCGATGTCCTGGGTCGCCGAGGAGAAGGCCACCACCACCGCCAGGGCGATGAGCATGGTCAGGTTGTACTGCGGATTGCACAGCGCCATGCCCACCAGGCCGATGGCGATCAGCGCCTGCGACAGCACCAGCCAGGAGCGTCTGCGGCCGAGCGCGCCGATCCATGGCAGGCGCCACTGGTCGAGCATCGGCGACCAGACCCATTTGAAGGCGTAGGCCAGGCTGATCCAGCTGGCGAAGCCGATGGTTTCCCGCGAGACGCCCGCTTCGCGCAGCCACACCGACAGCGTGGAGAACACCAGAACGGCAGGGAGACCGGCCGCGAACCCCAGCAACAACAGGGCCAGCGAGGCGGGGCTGGCGTAGGCGGCTAGCGCATCGCGCCAGGTATCACGGGACATACATCAAGGTTCTGTGCTGATGGGACGAAGGGCGCACTCTAACCGTTGAGCTCCGTCGAATGCCAGCCGTGCCGACGCATGTCCACGCGGTCGTTGACGATGGTCAGCCCCTCGGCGCGCAGCCGCATGCGTTGCTCGTGCCCGGCCGCTGTGCCGGCTGGCAGGCTGAGGCGGCCGCCGGCGGCGATCACCCTGTGCCAGGGCAGGCTGGTGTCATCCGGCAGCTGCGACATCAGGCGGCCAACCCAGCGCGCGGCGCGGCCGAGGCCGGCCATGGCGGCCAGCTCGCCGTAGCTCACCACCTTGCCCGGCGGGATCTGTGACATCACCAGGTAAACGGCGGTGCGCCGCGTTTCGGCATCGGCACCGGGGGGTAACAGCGGTGCGTGGTCATTCATGCAGAGCTTCCGGTCGGTGGTGAAGGTCGGCTCGCCGAACTCGTGATCCATTCGGCGGTCTGTGCTTGCTGTAGCTGAATGCATAGGGATAATGCCAGCCTTTCAACCGACTTCGACCATAATCCCAGCACATTTATGCTCACCAGAACCCTGCTTTGCGCGACCCTTTCCGCCGTTGCCCTGCCTTCGCTCGCCGATACCGTCTGGCTGAAGAACGGCGACCGCCTGACCGGCAAGATCAGCGTGCTCGACGGCGGCAAGCTGCTCATCGAGACCGACTACGGCGGCTCGATCCCGCTGCAATGGAACAAGATCGCGACGCTGGAAAGCGACCAGAAGCTGCTGATCAAGCAGGACGACGTCACCGGCGAGCTGGCCCAGTCGCTGCAGGCGGCTGAGGAGGGCAAGGTCGTCCTCGCCAACGGTGCCGAGCCGCGCACCGTGGAGCTGGCGAGCATCTCGCAGATCATCCATCCCAAGCCGTTGATCCAGGATTTCATCTGGAAGGGCAATGTCGACGTGGCGATGGACTACAAGCGGGCCGAGACCGATACCGACGACTATGACGTCTCCTTCGATACCAAGGCCCGCCACGGGCTCTGGCGGCACAACGGCACCGGCAACTACAACCGCGAGTACCGCGACGGCGCGACGGTCACCGACAACTGGGACGTCGAGTACGCGCTCGACCGTTTCATCGACCAGCACTGGTTCTGGCAGGGGCGCCTGAACTACAAGCGCGACCAGATCGAGGACGTGCGTCGGCAGCGGACCATCGGTACCGGTCCCGGCTACCAGTTCTGGGACAACGAGCTGGGTGCGTTCTCGCTGGCCTCGCTGATCAACCGCAGCGACTACGAGTACGCCGATGGCGACAAGGACAATTTCTACCTGGCTGCGCTGAAGTGGGACTACAACCGTTACCTGATCGGCAAGACGTTCGAGCTGTTCAGCGCCGGCGAAGTCGGCAAGCCGCTGGAGGGCGTGGCGGATTATGCGCTGGATGCCGAAATCGGGCTGCGCTACAAGGTGACCGACTGGGCCTCGCTGAACATGAAGGCCGAGAAGGACATCATCAGTGGCGCCGAAAGCGACCTCGACGAAACCCGCTACAGCATCGGCTTCGGGGTGGGCTGGTAAAAAGCAGCTGCAAGCCGCAAGCTTCAAGCTGCAAGAGGAGGCGGATCGGGCTCCTCTTATGGCTTGGAGCTTGTCGCCGCAGTGCCGTAGGTTGGGTTGAGGAGCGAAGCGACGAAGCCCAACACGTTCCTGCCGATCCCCGTTGGGCTTCGCTGGCTCAACCCAACCTACCTCATATCGAGCTTTACAGCCGCAGGCCGCCGTCCAGCTCCAGGATGCGTCCGGTGTAGTAGTCGTTCTCGATGATATAGGCCAGCGAGTGGGCGATCTCCTCCGGCTTGCCCATGCGCCTGAGCGGAATGCCGGCGGTCATCTTCTCCAGCGCTTCGGGTTTCATGCTGGCGACCATTTCGGTCTCGATGAAACCCGGTGCGATTCCCGCCACGCGGATGCCGTAACGCGCCAGCTCCTTGGCCCAGACCACCGTGGCCGAGGCCACGCCGGCCTTGGCCGCGGAGTAGTTGGTCTGGCCCATGTTGCCGGCGCGGGAGATCGACGAGATGTTGATGATGGCGCCTTCGCTCTTCAATTCGATCATCTTCGCCGCAACTTCGCGGGTGCAGAGGAACACGCCGGTGAGGTTGACGTCGATCACCGCCTGCCACTGCGCCAGGCTCATCTTGCTGATCTCGCCGTCCTTGACCTTGAGCAGCAGGCCGTCGCGCAGGATGCCGGCATTGTTGACCAGCCCATGCAGGCCGCCGAAGTCTTCGGCCACGCGCGTGACCATGTCGCTGACCTGCTCCTCGCTGGCGACGTTGCACAGGTAGGCGCGTGCATCGCCGCCGGCGGCCTTGCAGGCGGCGACGGCCTCGTCCAGACGCTCCTGGTTGAGGTCCACCAGCGCCAGTCGCGCGCCCCTGCCTGCCAGGTGCTCGGCCATGGCACGGCCGAGGCCCTGGCCGCCGCCGGTGACGATGATGACCTTGTCTTGCAGTTGCATGCGCGTCTCCTTGTTGTCCTTGTTAAGCGGGAACGACGCCCGCCAGGGAAATCGTTATGCTGGGCGCTCCGTCGTCCCGGACCGTATCGAGGAGCCACAGGTGAGCGCCGAAGCCCGCAAGCATGCCCGACAACTTCTGCTCAAGGAATACCGCGGCATGCTCTCCACGCATTCCCAGGCCATGCCCGGCTTTCCGTTCGGCTCGGTCGTGCCCTATTGCCTGGACGCGCGTGGCTGGCCGCTGCTGCTGATCAGTCGGATCGCCCAGCACACCCGCAATCTCAAGGCCGATGCGCGCTGTTCGCTGCTGGTCGGTGAGCGCGCCGCCGAGGACGTCCAGGCAGCGGGCCGGCTCACGCTGTTGGCCGAGGCCCGCCAGCTCGACGATGGGGCGGCGATCGAGGCGGCTGCGCAACGCTACTACCGCTACTTCCCCGAGTCGCAGGACTACCACCGCGTCCATGACTTCGACTTCTGGGTGCTGGAACCGGTGCGCTGGCGCTACATCGGTGGTTTCGGTGCAATTCACTGGCTGGACGACGTCGCCTTGGCCAATCCCTTCGCTGCCGAGAATGGCGAGGTGGAGCGGGGCATGGTCGAGCACATGAACGATGATCATGCAGCGGCCATCGCCCACTATGTCGAGCAGGCCGGGCTGTCGCAGGGTGCGCTAGCGCAAATGGCCGGTATCGACAGTGAAGGCTTCCACCTGCGTGTCGGCCAGGCACTGCACTGGATAGCCTTTCCCGAGCCCTGCTCGACGCCGGGGGCGGTGCGCCAGGCGCTGGTGGCGATGGCGCGGCGCTGACGCGGTTCAGCTTGGCTTCAGCGGCGCTGCGCATAATCCGGTTACAGGCCTTTTCTCTCCCGGGTTGAATTAGGCCCGGGATGCCGCCATCTACAGAGGACTGGAAGCTGATCTTCCGCCAAGGACCATCGATGCGAATCTTCTTTGTGCTGTTTCTATTGTTCCCGCTGGCCGAGCTGTTCGTACTGATCAAGGTCGGCAGCTCCATCGGTGCGCTGGCCACCATCCTGCTGCTGGTGCTCAGCGGCATTGCCGGTGTTCTGCTGCTGCGTCTGGCCGGTTTCGCCACAGCCTGGCGCGCCCGCGAGCGCCTGGCGCGGGGCGAGTTGCCCGAGCGTGAAATGCTGCAGGGGCTGATGATGGCAATCGGCGGCGGCTTGCTGTTCCTGCCCGGGTTCATCAGTGACGTGCTGGCGCTGATCGTACTCTTCCCGCCGACACGCAACTTCCTGTTCCGCCAGATCAACCGCCGCATGGAGGCGCAGATGCGCCGTCAGCGCGCCTTCGCCGACGACTTGCAGGCCCGCGCCAACCCGCAACGGCCCAATGTGATCGAGGGCGAATGGGAGCGACGCGACCAGGACAAATGATCCGCTCGCGCGATAACCGGCATGCCAGCAGGCATGCCGTTTTTCATTTGCGGCCATGAAAATTTCATCCGCGCCCCTTGAAATGCTCTTGAACGCCCGCATGTAGCGGACACCGCAAGGTCGCTGTCGTGTTCGACAGTCCGTCTTCTGCGGCTCGCACTGCGGGCCGCAACCGGCACAGCCGGATTTGCCCAACCCGCCGATGAAGGGTCATCGGCATGGAACCACTCTACTAGGAGAGATCGACAATGAAGCTTCGTCCTCTGCATGACCGCGTCGTGATTCGTCGCAGCGAAGAAGAAACCAAGACCGCAGGCGGCATCGTCCTGCCGGGCTCCGCTGCCGAGAAACCGAACCGTGGCGAAGTCGTTGCTGTCGGTACCGGACGTGTGCTGGACAACGGCGAAGTGCGCGCTCCGGCCGTTAAGGTCGGCGACAAGGTGGTGTTCGGCCCGTACTCCGGCAGCAACACCGTCAAGGTCGACGGCGAAGACCTGCTGGTGATGAGCGAGAACGAAATCCTCGCCGTCATCGAAGCCTGATTACCGCGAATCTCCGTACATAATTCACGAATTGAGGATCAATCAACATGGCTGCTAAAGAAGTCAAATTCGGCGACTCCGCACGCAAGAAGATGCTGGTCGGTGTGAACGTCCTGGCTGATGCGGTAAAAGCGACCCTCGGCCCGAAAGGCCGCAACGTGGTGCTGGAGAAGAGCTTCGGTGCTCCGACCATCACCAAGGACGGCGTTTCCGTCGCCAAGGAAATCGAGCTGAAGGACCGCTTCGAGAACATGGGCGCCCAGCTGGTCAAGGACGTTGCCTCCAAGGCCAACGACGAGGCCGGTGACGGCACCACCACCGCCACCGTCCTGGCCCAGGCCATCGTCAACGAAGGCCTGAAGGCTGTCGCTGCCGGCATGAACCCGATGGACCTGAAGCGCGGCATCGACAAGGCGACCATCGCCATCGTCGCCGAGCTGAAGCAGCTGGCCAAGCCGTGCACCGACTCCAAGGCCATCGCCCAGGTCGGCACCATCTCCGCCAACTCCGACGAGTCCATCGGCCAGATCATCGCCGAGGCCATGGAGCGCGTGGGCAAGGAAGGCGTGATCACCGTTGAGGAAGGTTCGGGCTTCGAGAACGAGCTGTCCGTCGTCGAGGGCATGCAGTTCGACCGCGGCTACCTGTCGCCGTACTTCATCAACAAGCCGGACACCATGGTTGCCGAGCTGGACAACCCGCTGCTGCTGCTGGTCGACAAGAAGATCTCCAACATCCGCGAACTGCTGCCGGTGCTGGAAGGCGTCGCCAAGGCCGGTCGTCCGCTGCTGATCGTTGCCGAAGACGTGGAAGGCGAAGCCCTGGCCACCCTGGTCGTCAACAACATGCGCGGCATCGTCAAGGTCGCTGCGGTCAAGGCACCGGGCTTCGGCGATCGCCGCAAGGCCATGCTGCAGGACATCGCCATCCTGACCGGCGGTACCGTGATTTCCGAAGAAGTCGGCCTGAGCCTGGAAACCGCTACCCTGGAGCACCTGGGTAACGCCAAGCGCGTCGTGCTGAACAAGGAAAACACCACCATCATCGACGGCGCTGGTGCCCAGGCCGACATCGAAGCTCGTGTGGCGCAGATCCGCAAGCAGATCGAAGACACCACCTCCGACTACGACAAGGAAAAGCTGCAAGAGCGTCTGGCCAAGCTGGCTGGCGGTGTTGCCGTGATCAAGGTCGGTGCCGGTACCGAAGTCGAGATGAAAGAGAAGAAGGCCCGTGTCGAAGACGCCCTGCACGCCACCCGTGCAGCCGTCGAAGAAGGCGTGGTGCCTGGCGGTGGCGTTGCCCTGGTGCGCGCTCTGCAGGCCATCTCCGAGCTCAAGGGCGACAACGAAGACCAGAACGTCGGTATCGCGCTGCTGCGTCGCGCTGTCGAAGCGCCGCTGCGCCAGATCGTCTCCAACGCCGGTGGCGAGCCGAGCGTGGTGGTCGACAAGGTCAAGCAGGGTTCGGGCAACTACGGCTTCAACGCTGCGTCCGACACCTATGGCGACATGATCGAGATGGGTATCCTCGATCCGGCCAAGGTCACCCGTTCCGCGCTGCAGGCTGCTGCCTCCATCGGCGGTCTGATGGTCACCACCGAAGCCATGGTTGCCGAAGTGGTAGAAGACAAGCCGGCCCCGGCTATGCCGGACATGGGCGGCATGGGTGGCATGGGCGGCATGATGTAAGCCGACCGGCCCCTTGGCACCATAAAAAGAACCCCGCCTCGTGCGGGGTTTTTTTTGCGTGCCGTTCAGTGCATCCTCGACCGTTCGTCAAAAACAACGCAGGAATTAACTAGCTGAGCTACGGTCAGTTAACCACCGCCTAATCAAGGGTTTACGCCATGAAGCTGGAAATCGCTCGAGGATTGTTCCTCATCGGCGCGCTCGGAGTGACCACGCTTTGCGTAGCGGCATGGAATGAGCCCGGAGCGACACTGGTGCAGAGCAGCGAAAGCCGCAGCTACTGCCCGTTGCCGCCAGGCGGCAAGTCCCGCTTCGAGGCGGTGCGTCCCGATCAGGATCTGCTCTTGCTTCTCTACGGCCTGTCGCAAGGCATGCGCTAACGCCTCTGGCGTCAGGCGACGCCGGGCGCGCTAGCCGGCTGCGGTGCCTTGTCCGGCCTGGCCAGCAGTTCATAGACGGCAGGCAGCACGAACAGGGTGAACAGCGTGCCGACCGACATGCCGGTGGCGATCACCAGGCCGATGTCGAACCGGCTGACCGCACCGGCCCCACTGGCGATGATCAGCGGCACCATGCCGAACACCGTCGCCGCGGTGGTCATCAGCACCGGTCGCAGGCGAATCGCTGCCGCTTCCTCCACCGCTTCATGGCGGCTCAGGCCGCGCTCACGGCGCAGCTGATTGGCGAACTCGACGATCATGATGCCGTGCTTGCTGATCAGGCCGATCAGCGTCACCAGGCCCACCTGGGTATAGATGTTCATGCTCGACAGGCCGAGGAACAGTGGCACCAGCGCCCCGCACACCGAAAGCGGTACGGTGACCAGGATCACCAGCGGATCGCGGAAGCTCTCGAACTGCGCGGCCAGCACCAGGAAGATCACCGCCAATGCAAGGGCAAAGGTCAGGTACAGCGCGTTGCCTTCCTGAATGTACTGGCGCGAAGCGCCTGCGTAATCGAAGCTGAAGCCCTCCGGCGCTTCCTCGCGGGCGATCCCCTGCAGCGTCTCGATCGCCTCGCCCATGCTGACAATGGGGAAGCCCTGGATCATCGCGGCATTGAGTTGCTGGAACTGCTTGAGCTGAGTCGGGCGGGCGCGGTCGCGTACCTTGATCAAGGTCGACAGCGGCAGCATCTGGCCCTGCTGATTGCGTACGTAGTAGTTGCTCAGCCAGCCGGGATTGTCGCGGTAGGCGCGCTCGACCTGGGCGATGACCTTGTAGCTGCGGCCCTCGATGGTGAAACGGTTGATCTCGCCTTCGCCGAGCAGGGTGCTCAGGGTCAGACCCAGGTCTTCCATGGAAACACCCATCTGCGCGGCTTTCTCGCGGTCGATATCGACCACGATCTCCGGCTTGTCGAAGGCGAGATCCACGTCGAGGAAGGCGAACTTGCCGGACTCCTCGGCGCGTTTGCGGATGCGCTCGGTCACCTGCAGCAGCGTCTCGTAGTCGTTGGCGGTGTTGATCACGAACTGGAATGGCAGGCCTTCGCCGGTGCCGGGCAGCGAAGGCAGGTTGAAACCGAAGATCTGCAGGCCGGGCAGGCGATCGAGCTTGGCCTGGACCTCGGGGAGGATTTCCATCTGCGAGCGCTCGCGCTCGTCCCAGGGCTTGAGCAGGAAGCCGCCGATGCCGCTCTGCACGCCGTCGAAGCCGTTGATCTGGAACCAGGAGTAGTACTCCGGGAAGCTCTGGAAAATCTCCAGGAACTGATCGGTGTAAGCGTTCAGGTAGTCCAGGTTGGCGGTCTTCGGTGCGCTGGCCATCATGAAGACGATGCCCTGGTCCTCCTCGGGCGCCAGCTCGCTTTCGGTAAACATCAGCAGCACCGGAATCAGCGCGAGCACGAGCACGGCAAACACCAGGACCACCGGGCGGGTGTTCAGGGTACCGTGCAGGGCGCGCTGATAGCGCTGCTTGAGGCGCTCGAACAGCTCGTCCAGGCGATGGGCGAATCCGCTGGGGTTCTCTTCGTGGCGCAGCAGCTTCGAGCACATCATCGGCGACAGCGTCAGTGCCACCACACCGGAGATCAGCACGGCGCCGGCCAGGGTGAGGGCGAACTCCTGGAACAGCGCACCGGTCAGCCCCTGCAGGAAGCCGATGGGAGCATAGACCGCGGCCAGGGTGATGGTCATCGAGACCACCGGCATGGCGATCTCCCGGGCGCCGTCGAGCGCCGCCTGGAACGGCGATTTGCCCTGCTCGATGTGCCGGTGGATGTTCTCCACCACGACGATGGCATCGTCCACCACCAGGCCGATCGCCAGCACCATGGCCAGCAGCGTCAGCAGGTTGATCGAGTAGCCCATCGCCTGCATGAAGAACAGCACGCCGATCATCGACAGCGGGATGGTCACCACCGGAATCAGCACCGTGCGCAGCGAGCCGAGGAACAGGAAGACCACGACGATCACGATCACCGCGGCCTCGGCCAGGGTCTTTACCACCTCGTCGATGGAGGCCTGGATGAACTCGGTGGCGTCGTAGGCAATGGTCGCTTTCAGGCCCGGCGGCAGCTGCGCCTCGATCTGCGGCATGACCGCGCGCACTTCCTTGATCACGTCCAGCGGGTTGGCGCTGGGCGTGCCCTTGATACCGATATAGACCGACGGAATGCCGTCGAACGAGCTGATCGAGTTGTAGCTTTCGGCGCCCATCTCCACCCGTGCCACGTCGCCCAGCAGGACGCGGCTGTCGCCCTGGGTCTTGAGCGGGATGGCGGCGAATGCTTCCGGCGTCTTCAGCTCGGTGTCGGCGTTGATGCTGGTGACCACGTACTGGCCTTTCACTTCGCCAGCCGCGGAGAGGAAGTTGTACTTGCGCACCGCCTCGTTCACGTCGCTGGCGGAAACCCCATAGGCCGCGAGCTTTACCGGGTCTAGCCAGAGGCGCATGGCGAACACCTGGTTGCCGAGGATCTCCGCCTCGGCCATGCCCGGCAGCGTCGCCAGCTTGGGCTGGATGACCCGCGACAGGTAGTCGGTGATCTGCGGGTTGCTCAGCTGGTCGCTGTAGAAGCTGATGTACATCAGCGCGGTGGAGTCGGCCGCCTGCTTGTTCAGCACCGGGTCCTCGGCGTCCTGCGGCAGCTGGTTCTTCACCGAGTTGGCCTGGCTGAGCAGCTCGGTGTAGAGGCGATCGGTGTCGGCACCGATGCGCGCGTAGACCGAGATCACCGAGGCGTTCTGCTGGCTGACCGAGGTCATGTAGTCCACCCCTTCGGCGCTGGCAAGGCTCTGCTGCAACGGCTGGGTGATATAGCCCTGAATGGTTTCGGCGTTGGCGCCGGGGTAGGCGGTGGTCACCGTGATCAGCGCGCTTTCCATCTGCGGATACTGGCGAATGGTCAGGCTGTTGAAGGCCTGGATGCCGAGCAGCACGATCAGCAGGCTGATGACGCTCGCCAGTACCGGGCGGCGGATGAAGGGATCGGTGAAGGCCATGGGCAAGTCCCTGGAACTGTTCGATGTGGCGCTGCCGCCGGAGCGGCAGGCCGCTTATTCGGACGCCGGCTCGGCGCCGTCCAGCTTGAGCGTGCGGCTCTCGGCGATGGCGACATGGGTGCCGCTGTCGAGCTTGAGCTGGCCGGCAGTGATCACCTGTTCGCCGCCTTCCAGGCCGTCGAGGACCACCACCAGGCCGTCGCGACGCTCGCCGGTGGTGACGAAGCGGCGCTCGACCACCAGGTACGGCTCGTCACTGCTGACGCCTTCCGGCGGCGTGCCCTCGGTCACCAGCAGCACCGAGTTGCCGTACAGGGTGTAGGTGATGGCGGTTTCCGGGACCACCACCTGGGCGGTCTCGGTCGGCAGCAGCACCTGCAGGTCGGCAAACATGCCGGGCAGCAGACGCCCATCCGGATTGCCGAGTTCGGCGCGCACCTGCACGTTGCGCGTTGTGGTTTCCACCTTCGGGTTCAGCGCGCTGATCACGCCTTCGAAACGCTCGTCCGGGTAGGCCGCCACGCGCAGCTGCACTTTCTGCCCGAGCTTCAGCAGCGGCACATGCTGTTCGGCCAGGAAGAAGTCGACGTACAGCTTGGACAGGTCCTGAAGCGTGGCGATCGGCGTACCGGCAGCGAGGTAGTCGCCGACATCCACCTGGCGGATGCCGATGGTGCCGGAGAAGGGCGCCAGCACACGCTTCTTCGCCAGGCTGGCGCGCAACTGGGCGACGCTGGCCTCGGCCTTCTGCGACTGGGCGTTGAGGCGGTCGTACTCGCTGCGGGAAATGGCCTGGCGGTCGAGCAGGCTGCGGGCGCGCTGGAACTCCAGGCGGGACAGGTTCAGGTCGGCCTCGGCGCTGGCCAGGCTGGCCTGCTCCACTTCACTGTCCAGCAGCACGATGGCCTGGCCCTTGCTGACCTTCTCGCCGGACTGGAACTGCACGTCGCTGATGGTGCCGGCGATCTCGACGCTGAGGTCGATGCCCTGCGATGCCTTGAGCGTACCGATCGCCGGCAGGCGGCTCTGCCAGTCCATGCGCCGGGCGACCTCCGCCTCGACGTTGATCGCCGGCTTGGGCGCCTGGAACTGCTGAATCTGTTGATAGATCGAGTTGAACTTGAAGGCGGCGAGGATCGCAACGACGACGACCACCGCGCCCAGCATGAACAGCATGCGGCGCAACATTTTCCGATTTCCTTGGAGATGTGAGCCGGCTGTCTACTGCCGTGATCGAGGCAGCCGTTCGAACGTCCGGTCAGCGTCGCTTGGACGATGGCTGCACTGGCGCAGCCAGACCGGGGAGGGAGGAACTTAGCCCCGAATCGGAGGCAAGTAAAGGGGGAGAGAGGGCGCATGACTGCTGAAATGCGGGGCGGGCGACAGACTGTCGAGCCGCCCCGCTGATCGTCAGCCTGCGAGGCGGCGGGTAACCTCGGTAAGCTGCGCCGACAGGCCGTGCAGGTTCTGACTGGCGGTTTCGGTGCGTTCGACGTTCTGCTGGTTGGTGGTGGCGATGGACGTGATCTCGGTGAGGTTGCGCGAGATATCCTCGGCCACGGCGGTCTGCTCCTCGGCTGCGGTGGCGATCTGACGGTTCATGTCGCGGATCGCTTCTACCGCTTCAGTGATGCGTTGAAGCATCTGGCCTGCTTCGGTCACCTGGCCGACGCCCTGTTCGCTGCGCGCCTGGCCGCTCTCGATGGCGCGCACGGCGTTGCTCGCGCCGGCCTGCACGGTGTCGATGATCTGGTGGATTTCGGCGGTGGATTCCGCGGTGCGCTGGGCCAGCGTGCGTACCTCGTCGGCGACCACGGCAAAGCCGCGGCCGGCGTCGCCCGCGCGAGCGGCCTCGATGGCGGCATTGAGCGCGAGCAGGTTGGTCTGGTCGGCGATGCCGCGGATCACTTCCAGCACCTTGCCGATGCGCCCGCTGTCACCCTCCAGGCGGCGGATGACATCTGCCGTGCTGGCGATCTCGTTGCTCATATCGGTGATCGTGGCGATGGTGCCGCGCATCACCTCTTCACCCTGTTGGGCGGAATGGTCAGCGTCGTCGGCAGCCTGCGCGGCTTCGGCGGCATGCCGCGAGACTTCCTGAGCGGTCGCGGACATCTCGTGCATCGCCGTGGCGACCTGATCGGTGCGCGAGAACTGCTCGCGGGCGCCTTCGGCCATCAGCCTGGCGATGGCGTTCAGCTCGCCGCTGGCACTGTCCAGATTCGAGGTGCTCTGCTGCAGGCGGGTGAAAGTATCGGCGAGGAAGTCGCGCAGCACGTTGGCGGCAGCGGCCAGGCGGCCCAGCTCGTCGGCGCGGCTGGCGTCCACCCGCTCGGCGAACTTGCCCTGGCTGAGACGCGCGATGTGCTCGATCAGGTTGCGAATCGGTTCGATGATCCGGCGATTGACCAGCCACAGGCTGAACAGCGCCACCACCACGCTGGCGAGGATCATGATGTTCGGGCCGAAGGATGCGGTGCTCTGTGCGTCGGCACGGATGGTCTCCGAGCGCTGCGCGGCGGCATCTCCCAGCTGTTCGACCAGCTCGCTCAGCTGAGCGCTGGTCGCCCGGTCGATACCGGCGACCGCGGCGTCCCCGGCGAGCGGGTCGCTGTCGGCGGCAATGTAGGCATCCAGGCCCTTGCGATAGGCAGCGCCGAGAGTGCGGTGCTCGTTGCGCAGACTTTCGATCTGCTTTGCCAACTCCGGCTCATCGGCGCTCAATACCAGCAGGTCGCCGAGAATCTTCTGTACCTTGGCTTCCTGGGCCTCGAACTGGCTCCAGTAGCGGTTGCGCTGCTCGGGCTGCTTGCCGCGCAGCAGTACGTTCTTCCATTCCTGGACCTGCACCTTGAACTCGAGGTTGGCCTCGTCGATCAGTTGCACTGCGGCCAACGGGCCGTCGAGCAGCGCCTGGAAGTGGTCGATGTTGTTGCTGAGCAGGCGAATGCAGGCGAGGGCGATGAGCAGCGTCAGCAGCAGGCTGCCGCCGATCAGCGCGAGGATCTGCGCGCGCAGGGATTTCTGGAGCATGGGCAAGTCTCGTTAGTTGAGAAAACGTCAATGAGCATCCCTGCCCGTTGCCCAGCATCATCGGCAGGGTGACGTTTTTCTTGAGCTAGACGATGCGCAGATGGTTGTCCCAGAGCCCTGCCGGCATCTGCAGCGGCGTACTGGTGAAACGCTCGCCGCGGCAGTCGAACAGGCGGCAGCGGCCCTGTCCGGAGCTGACGACGAAGCCTTCGGTAACTGCAGCGACACCCGCGCAGTCGGGCAGATGGGTCTCCTGACGCAGCTCTGCGGAGTCCAGGTCCCAGAAGAACACCTTGTTGCCACGCGGTGCGGTGACGGCCAACAGGCGTAGTTCATCGTGAATGGCCAGGCTCGCGGTGTACTGGTTCATGCTCTGCCGCTGCGCCTCGCCGAGTGGGAAATGCTGGAACGGCTGACCCGGACGCTTGATCGCCAACAGCGGGATGCGGTCCATGGCGTCGCCTTCGTACTGCTGGCCGCTGACGATGGTGCCGTCCGCCGCAACCGCGAGGTGACGCACGCTGTTCATCTGCTCGGGCAACTGTTCCTTGCTCACCAGGCTGCCATCGCGGCGCAGCAGCACCAGGCTCGGCTCCATGGCGTCGAGATTCATCATCTCGCGGCTGTCGGCCTCGGTGCGGATGCCGCCGTTGGCGATCACCAGGGTTTCGTGATCCGGCATCCACAGCAGCTGGTGGGGGCCGATGCCATGGGTTGCGTGCTCGCCGACGCGCACCAGCTCTCGGCCTTGCAGGCGGTAGACACCAAGCACGCCACGGCCGGCGTCGCGGGTGTCGTTCTCGGTGGTGTAGAACCATTCGCCATCGCGGTGGAACACGCCGTGGCCGTAGAAGTGTCGGTTGGGTGGCGACGCCAGCACCTGCAGCAGGCGTCCGTCACGCGAGTCGATCAGGTAACTCTCGCGGCTAGGGCGCCGACCGACGAACACCGCCAGCGGCAGGTAGGGATGCGGATACACGTCATGGCAGCGCTCGGCGACCGGGGTGGCGAACACCTGGCTTCCGTCGAGCCGATAGCCGACGGCATAGTGTCGCCCCTCCTGATCGTTGCGTGCGGAGAGCAGCACCGGCTGCCCGCCATGACGGCTCAGGCTCCAGCCCGCGATACCACTTGCCGCGAGCACGGCGCCACCCAGACCGAGCAGGGTTCGACGTTTCATCTCAGTCCCCGTCGTGAGCGTTGAAGCCGATCTGCACGCCGAGGGCGCGGGCCAGCTCCTGCTGGTGCAGGCGATGCAGACGATCGATGCCCTGGTAGAGCGCATCCAGTTCGCTGCGGCCCTGTTTGTCCGCCAGCTGCACGCCGAATGGTTGCGTCAGCCCGCCCAGGTGCTGCAGCAGCTGGGCGTAAGCGGCGTCGATGCGCTGGGCCAGGTCCGCCTGCTCGGCAGGCAGTAGCGAACGCAGGCCGTTGTTGTCCGCGCCTAGCCAGAGGCTTTCGGCACCCTTGACCGCTGCGGCGATGCTGGCCAGCGTGGTGTCGCTGCGCCAGCCCTCGGCCTGGTAAGGCTGCGGATGGCCCTTGGTCTGTCGACCGAGCGGGGCGCCGAGCTTCTTCTTCAGGCCATCGAGGGCGGTGACCTGGACTCGCAGCAGCTCGGCGATCGCCTCGCTTGGCTCGGCATAGCGCTCGTTGGGGAAGCTGCGCAGCTGGTCGGCCATGCCGTCCTTGTCTTCCCACTGCTGCAGCACGCTGGCGGCAAGCTGCTGCTGGTGTTCACCGATGGATGTCAGCAGCGGGCAGTAGCGGGCCTTGGTTGCGCTGTCGCCGAGATCGATCGTCTTGTCGAAGAGAACGTACTCGTAGGCGCTGAGGCCCTGTACCACGACGCTGGCACCGTCCAGATCGGCCTGCGTGAGGTTGGGCTTGGCCCCGAGCAGGGCCGTGACCTGACGCGCGACCAGGTTTTTCTTGTCCGGCCAGAACTGCACCTGCCAGGCCAGGTTGCCTTCGCCCATCGGGCCTATCAGCAAGGGTTGCAGGCCGGCCCAGGCCGTCTGCGCATGGACGAAGGCTTCGCGCGCCTCTTCGAGGGTCTGGTTGTCGGCGCAGTAGGCGATGGCGCTGGCCGCCAGGCGACGGTCGGTTTCGGCCCAGTGGGTGTAGGCGGGCAGCAGGACGCCATCGGTCAGCGCCTTGCTGGTTTCGACCTGCGGATCGGCAGGCGTGCAGGCGCTCAGCAGCAGGGCGGTCAACAGACCGCCGCTGGCCATGCGCAGGGTGTTGGAACGAATCATGGTGTCCTCGTCGGCATTGCCGGTTTGCAGCGCTCTCGCGCCGGGAAAGCATGGATACATGTGTTCACTCAGAGCGACTCGAGGAAGCTCAGCAGTGCGTTGCGTTCGTCCTGATCGAAGCCCAGCACGATCTGGCGCGATCGCTCCGCTTCGCCGCCGTGCCAGAGAATGGCTTCGAGCAGGTTGCGGGCGCGCCCGTCATGCAGGAACTGGGTATGTCCACTGACCGTCTTGGTCAGGCCGATGCCCCACAGCGGTGGGGTGCGCCACTCGCGGCCGCTGGCTTCGAACTCGGGGCGGTGGTCGGCCAGGCCTTCGCCCATGTCGTGCAGCAGCAGGTCGGTATAGGGGCGGATCACCTGATTGGCCAGCTCGGGCTCCGCGGCATCGGCGGCGGTGGTGAACTGTGGTACGTGGCAGCCGTGGCAGCCGGCGCGGTGAAACAGTGTCTTGCCGGCCAGTACCTGCGGATCACCAACGTTGCGCCGTGCCGGTACGCCGAGGTTGCGCGTGTAGAACAGCACCTGGGCGAGGATGTTGTCGCTTACCTCAGGCTCGCCGCCGTCGGGCATCGCCCGGCATTCGACCTGCCGCTCGGTGCAGCTGCTGCCGCTGAACAGGCTGGTGGACAGTCCCATGTCGTTGAAGAAGGCGTCGGCGTTCTGCTGGTTGAGGCTCGGCTGGCCGGCCTTCCAGCCGAAACGGCCGATGACGGTCTGCCGGCTGGTCTGGTCGAACACCCGATTGGGTCGGCCGGAAATGCCGTCGCCATTGCGATCGTCGGGGTCGGCATTGGCCAGCAGCGCTTCCTCTGGGATGGCTTCCAGCAGCCCGAGGCCGATCATCGGCGGTGCGATGCGCGGCGACATCAGGGTGTCGGGGTGCATGTCGCCGTACCCCAGCTCGCTCAGTTCGATCTCCGGTCTACGGAGCTCGACTTCGCTGCCATCGGCGAAACGCACGCGCTCGGTGGAGTAACGCAGGCGCACCTTGCCCTCCGGCGCGACGCCGGGAATCGCCATGTCCTGCAGCTGGCCGCCATAGCTCGGCTCCGGTGCGATGCCGCGCTCGCGGACGACTTCGGCGTGTTCCGGGCCGGCCGGAATGGACAGACGTACCAGCATCGAGACGGCGCTGGCGGCATCGGCTGCCGGCGGATGCCCGCGCCCGTCCTTGATGTGACAGTTCTGGCAGGCGTTGGTGTTGAACAGCGGGCCGAGACCGTCGCGTGCTGTAGTGGACGCGGGGGCGATGACCCAGGGATTGCGGAAGAAGCTGTTGCCGACGCTGAAGTCGAGTCGGCGCATCGGTGCCAGGTTGGCCGATGGCATGGAGAACGCGTTCTGGTCGAACTTCATCACCGTGGCGCTACCGCCCGAGAGGGCTTCGCCGGACTCGGGCTGCTCGAAGCGCGGGGTTTCGTCGTTGCCGCAGGCAGCCAGAAACACGGCCAGCAGCGGGAAGAAGCGGCGAAACGACGGGCGCATCGGGGATACCTGCGGAGCGTTGGATTAAGCCGCGCAATCTTAGCAGCCTAATCGAAATGGAATAAGAGGGATTTGCATTTGAGGATGCGGCGGATTGCAGGCTCCGCCGCCGGCTGTTCGCCGAACGGAGACACGGGCGCCAGTGCACGGCGCCCGTGCCGCTCCCGATCAGAATTCGTGATCGGCGGTGTCCGGGTTGAGGTCGCTGATGCCGAGGGCAGCAGCGGCCTGTTCGATGGACGCGGTCTGCTTGACCAGTGCGGCGATCGCGTTGCGCACCTTTTCCTGGCCTTCGGCATTGTCGGCGGCGATCAGCTGGTCGAAGGCTTCGCCGTTGTTGGCGCTTTCCACCAGCACCTGCAGCTTGGCTTCGGTGCTTTCCAGGTCGGTCTTCAGCGTGCTGTCCACCTCCGGGCTCACGCCCTGGACCAGCGAGGCCAGGCTCGGGCCGGTCAGGGTGCTGCCGTCGACGCGCTTGTACTCGCCCAGATAGACGTTGCGGATGCCGCGGGCATTGTAGAAGTGCGAGTTGTGGGTGTTGTCGCTGAAGCAGTCGTGCTCGTCTTCGGTGGAATTGGCTTCCAGAGCGACCTTCATGCGCTCGCCGGCCAGTTCGCCGAGCGACAGGCTGCCCATGCCGAACAGCATCTTGCGCAGGCCGTTCTCCGCCGATTCGGCTTCCAGGCTGGCGCGATAGTTCTCGGCGCCCGGCTGCCACTGCTCGACCATCTCCTGCAGATCGCTGACCAGCAGGTCGGTGGCCACCTTCAGATAGGTACGACGACGGTCACAGTTGCCGCCGGTGCAGCCTTCGCCTTCGACGTAGTCGGTGTACGGCCGCTCGCCCGCACCGGGACCGGTGCCGTTGAGGTCCTGGCCCCAGAGAAGGAACTCGATGGCGTGGTAGCCGGTGGCAACGTTGGCCTCGGAGCCGGCCAGCTCGTTGAGGCTGGTCAGCAGCTCCGCGGTGATCTCGCTGGTGTCGATCTTGTCTTCGCCGACCTGCAGCTCGGTGTTGGCGATGATGTTGGCATTGGCGCCCGGGTTGCCCAGCGCATGCTGGTAGTCGCCTTCGACGTAATCGATCAGGCCTTCGTCCAGCGGCCAGGCGTTGAGCTGGCCCTCCCACTCGTCCACCACCGGGTTGCCGAAGCGGAACACCTCGGTCTGCATGTAGGGCACGCGGGCGGCCAGCCAGGCCTGGCGAGCGGCCTGCAGGGTTTCTTCGCTGGGGTTGGCGAGCAGGGCGTCGATGGCCTGCTGGAGCTGCACTGCGGTGGCATGGGCATCGCTGAACACGGCCAGCGCCAGATCGGCATAGTGGCTGACCACAGCCTTGGCGGCCTTCTCGTCAGGCTTCTGCGCCTGCTCGGCCGGCACGCTTTCGGTCGTGCTCTGCGGGGCCGCGGTCTGGTTCGTGGGCGTCTTGTCTTCACCGCAACCGGCGAGGGAGATGGCCACGGCGAGAAGGCTGGCGGTTGCCCAGATGGGGGTGCGTAGCATGTGCGGGTTCCTTTGCGTGCGAGTGAACGAAGCCGAGGACTGCTCGGAAGCGGTCAATAATGCGAAAGATTTTCATTTTGTGCAAAGCCAATGCGTGCGCCGGCTCTCTATCGCGTTACACAGCTGCCGATAGAATGCTGGCATTCTGGAACTGCCTGGAGAAAGGGATGAGCTTGAGTATGGTGGTTGTGCTGGTGGTGCTGTTTCTCGTCGCCGCCTATGGGGTGATCCTCTACAACGGTCTGGTGCGTCTGAAGCATGGCGTCGGCAAGGCCTGGGCGAACATCGACGTGCTGTTGCGCCAGCGCCATGAAGAACTGCCCAAACTGGTGGAGACCTGCCGCCAGTACATGCAGCACGAGCGCAACACGCTGGAGCAGGTGATCAGTGCCCGCAACGCGGTTTCCAGTGCGCGCGAGCTGGGCGATGTCGGCGCGCTGGGGCAGGCCGAGACCGGACTGCGGGCCGGGCTTGGGCGGCTCTTCGCGCTGGCCGAGAACTATCCCGAGCTCAAGGCCAACGACAGCTTTCGGCATCTGCAGCAGCGTATCAGCGGCCTGGAGAGCGGCATCGCCGATCGCCGCGAGCTGTACAACGAGGCCGTGAACCTGAACAACGTGCGCATCGAGCAATTTCCCGATGTCGTCCTTGCCCGTGCATTCGGTTTCAAGGAGGCGGCGCTGCTGCAGTTCAGCGAGGCGGAGAAGGCCGACGTGAACCTCAAGGCGCTGTTTGGCTGAGATGGATCCCGGTCAGCTGTTCACTTACGTCCTGGCGGCAGCCCTTTGCGTCGGCGGCGCATGGATATGCATCGATCGCTGGTCGCGTGCGCGCCATCTGCTGGACACCCCGACATCGCGCATTCGGTCGGCGGCCCAAGGCTATGTCGAGCTGGTCGGAATGCTGCGCGAGCTGGCGGTACCACAGCCGGTGGCGCCGCTGACCGGCGAGCCTTGTCTGTGGTGGCGCTACCGTATCGAGGAGTACCGCTCCAATGGCAAGCGCAGCAGCTGGAACGTGGTGGAGCGCGGCACCAGCGAAGCCTGGCTGCGTCTGGCCGACGCCACCGGCGAATGCCTGATCGATCCGCGCGGCGCGGACGTCCATCCAGCCTTTCGCCGGGTCTGGACCGGCGATCTGCGCCACCCTCGTGGCATTGCGCCGAGCGGCTGGCTGGGCCTGTTCAGCAGTGGCAAACGCTACCGCTATACCGAAGAGCGGCTGCACGAAGGCGAGCCGCTTTACGCCATCGGCGATTTCCGCACCCGTGGTGGCGGTCGGCACGGGCTGGATCTGCCCGCCGCCAAGCGCGAGGTGATTCGCGAGTGGAAGGGTGATTTCGCCGGTCTGCTGCAGCGTTTCGACAGCAACGCCGACGGCCAGTTGGACGAGCAGGAATGGAGCCGGGTGCGCCTGGCGGCGCGGCTCGAGGCCGAAGACCGGCATCGCCAGCAGAGCACGGCGCCGGCGTTGCATCACCTTACGCGGCCGGCGGAGGCATTGCCTTTCGTGCTGTCCAGCCATGGCGAGGACGTGCTGGCGCGACGCTTCCACTGGCAGGCGGCGGGCGGCGCGCTGATGTGTCTGGCAGGTGCGCTGTGGCTGGCGTTGCAGCTGGGGGTGACGGCCTGGTAGGCCGCTCAGCGCTTGCGCTTGTCGGCAATCCAGATGGTGTGTCGGGTGCCGCGGTTGCCATGGGCGTACACCTGCACCTCCTCGGCCTTGAAGCCGGCTCTGGCGAGCTTCTCGGAAAAGGCCCGGTCAGCGCTGGCCGACCACACCGCCAGTACGCCGCCCGGTCGCAAGGCGCGGGCGCAGGCATCGAGGCCATCCAGCGAATAGAGCCAGCTGTTGCGCTTCTGCGTCAGGCCCTCGGGGCCGTTGTCGACATCCAGCATGATCGCATCGAAGCCCTCTGGCTGAGCCCGGAGCAGCTCGGCAACATCCTGGTTCAGTACCCGGGTGCGGGCATCGCGCAGCGGATGGCCGGACTTCTCGCCGAGCGCGCCGCGGTTCCATTCGATGACCCCGGGCACCAGCTCGGCGACCAGTACCTCGGCGTCCGCGCCCAGCTGGCGCAGGGCCGAGGCGAGGGTAAAGCCCATCCCCAGCCCGCCGATCAATACCCGAACCTGCGCTCGGCTGGCGATCCGTTTGCAGGGGATTTCTGCCAGCGCGTCTTCCGAACCGTGCGTGCGAGTGTTCATCAGCTGGTTGCCGTTGCCACCCTGGATCTTGATGACGAAATCGTCGCCATATTCGAACAGACACAAGGCGCCCCCGGCGGGAATGGCGGCGGTATCCAGCAGTACGAAGCGTTTCATGGGCGGCTCGTCGTCGGCCGCGATGGGCCAGAAGGGCGCCGAGTGTGGCGCAAGTCGCTGGCGCTGGCCAGCGCTTGGGCGCAGCATGCCGAAGTGGCCGCGCGACTAGCGCAGCTCGGAGTTGCCCGCTCGATCGAAGGGCGCCGACTGGCGCAGCAGCAGGTCGAGATCCCGCGCCGGCAGGGGCTTGCTGTAGTAGTAGCCCTGGCCTTCCTGGCAGCCTTCGGCGATCAGGTAGGCTTCCTGCTCAGGAGTTTCGACGCCTTCTGCGATCACGGTCATGCCGAGGCTCTTGCCCAGCTGGATGATCGCCCGGACGATGGTTGCGCCCTCGTCTTGGCCGATGTCCTGCACGAAGCTCTTGTCGATCTTGATCTTGTCCAGTGGCAGGCTTTTCAGATAGCTCAGCGAGGAATAGCCGGTGCCGAAGTCGTCGATGGCGATCAGCGCGCCGGAGCGTCGCAGGCTGTGCAGGTTGTGCGCCGCCGCGTCGATATCTTCCATCAGGCCGGTCTCGGTGACCTCCAGTTCGAGGGTCTCGGCGGGCAACTGATGGGCCTGCAGCAGCTCGCCGATCATGGCCGGCAGCTGCGGATGACGCAGCTGCACGGTGGACAGGTTCACCGCCACACGCAGCCCGGTATGCCCCTCGGCGTGCCACTGGCGCAGCTGGCTGCAGGCCTGGTCGAGCACCCACTTGCCGATTTCGATGATGCTGCCGTTCTGCTCGGCCAGAGGTATGAACAGGTCCGGCGGTACCAGCTTGCCCTGCGGATGCTTCCAGCGAATCAGCGCCTCGACCCCGGTGATGCGGTTCTGCCGGTAGTCGACCTGTGGCTGGTAGACCAGGTGGAACTCGTTGCGCTTGAGGGCTTCGCTGAGATCCTTCTCCAGCTCCCGCCGCGCGCGCATCTGGCTGTCGATGCTGGCGACGTAGAACTGATAGCGGTTGCGTGAGCGGCTCTTGGCCAGCGTCATGGTCTGCTCGGCCTTTTGCAGCAGCTTCTCGGTATTGTCGCCATCCTCGGGGTACAGCGTGATGCCGATGGTGGCGCGCAGACGAATCGGGTGGCCGTCCAGGTCGATCGGATTATCCAGGTCGTCGAGCACGGCCTGGGCCAGTTCGGCAGCCTCATAGGGTTGTTCGATGCCGCTGAGCACCAGCACGAACTGGTCACCGCCCAGCCGCGCCAGTGCACCCAGGCGACCCGCCGATTCGCGCAGGCGATCCGCCAACCCCTTGAGCAGGCAGTCGCCCGCCTGGTAGCTGTACTGCTCATTGATGCCCTTGAAGTCGTCGAGCCCCAGGCAGAGTACGGCGACCCGTCGTTGCAGGCGGCGCGCCTCGTCGAGGATATGGTCCAGCTGGCTTTGCAGCTGTTGCCGGTTAGGCAGGCCGGTCAGGGAGTCGTACTGGGTCATGCGATGCAGGCTGCTCTCGGCTTCCTGGCGCAGGTGCATGTTGTGCTCGATGGAGGCCAGCAGGCCGTTGGCGGTTTCCACCCAGAGGCCCAGCTCGTTGCGCTCATGTCCTCGGATCATCGGCAGTTTGTGCTCGCCGGGGCGGTCCGGATTGATCTGCGCCAGGTGCTCGATGAGCTTGGTCAGCGGGCGGGTCAGCAGCCACTGGTAGATCAGGAAGAGCACCAGCCCCAGGGTGAGGGCGCGCAGAATACCGACGATGAAGATGACGATGGAGTCGTTGACGAATTCCTGGCCGTACTGGGCCGTGTCCAGGGTGATCCGCAGTTCGCCGTAATACTCGTTGTAGGGCGGCTTGCCGATCAGCGGAATGGAGAACTGGCGATCCTGGTGAAGGATCGGGTCGGTCAGCCAGCGGGTCGGCAGGCTGATGGGCGGGCGGATCTTCAGTGCCAGCATGCCTTCGTCCGGGTGGCCGATCGAGGCCATGCGAATCGATTCGTGCTGGAACAGGCCTTCCATCACCTGCGCACCCATTTCCCGATCCAGGCTGTAGATGGCCTGGGTGGAAGGATCGCGCGTCATGCGCAGGATGCGCTGGGCATCGGCCTCGATCAGCTGGCGCGTCTTGTAGGCGCCGAAGATGATCTGCGCGCAGCTGAGCACCAGCCCTACCGCCAGCGCCGATAGTAGGACTACACGCAGGAGCTTCCGTGACAGGCTATTGCGCATTTCCAGCTTCAAATGAAGGTCCTTTTCCGTGCCGACGCGCGGTTGCGGAAGTATTGATAGTCATTCTGCAATCGTCAAAGAGGCAATTTACACCGGTAAGTCAGCAGCGGCGACTGTGCAGGCAGTGCCTTGCGTGATGCAAGCGCGACCCGTCATCCGAAGGAAACATTGCACATCGGGCGCGCATGCAGTAGCGCTACGGCGTCCTGCCCTGCATCTTTATAGCGGCAGGCCGTGCCCGAGCCTTAAATGAAAATGCCCGCATGAGCGCGGGCATTTTGATTCACTGCTGGGGCTTGGGCTTAGCCTGCGAAGTTCTTCGCGACGAAGTCCCAGTTCACCAGGTTCCAGAACGCTTCGACAAACTTCGGACGGGCGTTGCGGTAGTCGATGTAGTAGGCGTGCTCCCAGACATCGCAGGTCAGCAGCGGCTTGTCGCCTGCGGTCATCGGGTTGCCGGCACCGATGGTGCTGGCCAGACCCAGGCTGCCGTCGGACTTCTTGACCAGCCAGGCCCAGCCGGAGCCGAAGGTGCCGATGGCGGTCTTGGTGAACTCTTCCTTGAACTTGTCGAACGAGCCGAAGGAGGCGTTGATGGCATCAGCCAGGGCGCCGGTCGGCTGGCCACCGGCGTTCGGCGCGAGGCAGTTCCAGAAGAAGGTGTGGTTCCAGACCTGGGCGGCGTTGTTGAAGATGCCACCGGAAGAGGTCTTGATGATGGATTCCAGATCCTTGCCTTCGAACTCGGTGCCCGGGATCAGGTTGTTCAGATTGGTCACGTAGGCAGCGTGGTGCTTGTCGTGATGGTAGTCGAGCGTCTCGGCGGACATGTGTGGCTCGAGGGCGTTCTTTTCGTAAGGCAGCGGCGGCAATTCGAAAGCCATGATGTATCTCCTACTCAGGTGTCGAGGATTGATGCGGCCAGCTCGGAGGGACGTGCGGGGTTTGCCGGCGTTGCCGGTGAGCAGGCGATGCATCGCGTCCTGCTCTTGCCTCTGTCGTTCCCTTCGCTCGCTACATGCTTGCGCAATCTCTGGCCGTTCACGGTCGGCCGAACAGACAGACTGAAGCCTTCCGCTCCATGTCTGCGAGCCAGCGATCATAGCACCCGACCTGCGGCAAAACCACGCGGCAACTGTATGGACTATTGGTTCCAGAGCGGTTGCGGCGCGGCGCCTCGGTTGCGGCGATCGGCTGTGCCTTGCGTGGACCGCAGGGCAGGCGATGGCGTTCCTTGGTCAGTGCAAAAAATGGACGTGGCTTGGCGCCGCAGCGTACCGCCAGTTCAGCCGGCGAATGCGAGTTGCGCGGCGATGGCGAACATCATGGCGGCCACGCCGAGGTCGATCAGGCGCCAGGTCAGCGGGCGGGCAAGCCAAGGCGACAGCCAGGCACCGCCCAGGGCCAGCGTGAGAAACCAGAGGGTCGACGCGCTGGCCGCGCCGAGCGTGTAAGCGCCCGGTTCCGGTTGCTGCGCGCCGAGCGTGCCGATCAGCACCACGGTATCCAGGTAGACATGTGGGTTGAGCAGCGTCACCGCCAGCGCTGCCAACAGCACGGCGCGCAGGGGGCGAGGCTGTGCATCTTCGCTGCGCAGGCTCTGCGGTCTGGCCGCGCGGCATAGGGCCAGCGTGCCGTACCAGAGCAGAAAGGCCACGCCGCCCCAGCGGGTGGTCTCCAGCAACAGCGGGCTGCTCGCCAGCAGTGCGGCCAGCCCGAACACTCCGAGGCTGACCAACAGGACATCGCAGACGATGCACAGCGCTGCGACCGGCAGGTGGTGTTCGCGGCGCAGGCTCTGGGCGAGCACGAAGGCGTTCTGGGCGCCGATCGCCATGATCAGCCCCGCTGCCACCAGAAGTCCGTTGATATAGCTCTGCCAGATCGCATTCATGCCGCACGCCTCGTTCGTTTTCTGCTGGCGAGTCTGGGCATCGGCAAGCTATAAGAGAAACCAATTATGCTCAGGTGGCATTAGGAAAACTGATGTTCGATTACAAATTGCTGGCTGCGCTGGCGGCGGTCGTGGAACAGGCGGGTTTCGAGCGCGCCGCCCAGGCATTGGGGCTGTCGCAGTCGGCGATATCGCAGCGGATCAAGCTGCTCGAGGCACGCGTCGGTCAGCCGGTATTGCTGCGTGACACGCCGCCCAGGCCCACCGAACTGGGCCAGCGCCTGCTCAACCATGTGCAGCAGGTACGGCTGCTCGAACGCGACTTGCAGGGACAGGTCCCGGCGCTGGATGAAAACCGCCTGCCGGAACGCCTGCGTATCGCCCTCAATGCCGACACCCTGGCGACCTGGTGGGCGGGTGCAGTGGCGCCGTTCTGCGCCGAGAACCGGGTGCTGCTCGATCACGTGGTGGAAGATCAGGCGGTCGGGCTCAAGCGCATGCGCGCAGGGGAGGTTGCGGCCTGCGTCTGCGCTGCGGAGCGACCGGTGGCGGGTGCGCGCAGCCAGTTTCTCGGGGCGATGCGTTATCGCGCCCTGGCCAGCCCGGCGTTCATCGAGCGACATTTCCAGCGGGGTGCGGGTGCTGCGGACCTGGGACGTGTTCCTGCCGTGGTGTTCGGCCCGGACGACCAGCTGCAGCATCGCTACATGGCGGCGGTCGGCGGCGGGGAGATCCTCATTCACCACCTATGCCCATCGTCGGAAGGCTTTGTGCGCCTGTTACGAAGCGGGCTCGGCTGGGGCCTGGCGCCGGAGCTTCAGGTGCGTGGCGAACTTGCGCGTGGTGAGCTGGTCGATGTGCTGTCCGGGCCGCCGATCGACGTGCCGCTGTACTGGCACCACTGGCGTAACGGCGGACAGCTGCTCGACGAGCTGACTCGGCATCTGGTGCGCTGCGCCAGCGACTGGTTGCTGGTCGAGTGATGGTTCTGGCTCAGGCGAGCACTCGCTGGCCTCGATAGATGCGCACGCTGCCGCCGCTGCTGGCCGCGTGGGATACCTGCGGCGGAGCGGGCGGTAGCTGGTCGCTGAAGGCGGCGAGCTGGCGCCCGAGTTCGCGCGTCAGTTCATCGTTCGAACGCATGCAGCCGGCAAGCATGGCGGTCACGGCGTCCGGCTGGTTGAGGTGGATGTCCAGTTGCTGTTCGTCGCGAAGTCTGCGACGCAGGCTGCGCATGCAGTCGATCACTGCCTTGTTCAGCTCCATGCTGTGTTCCTCGTGATTGCCCTAAGGCCCGACATCCCTGTCAGAAGTGTCTATCCGCTGGCACGGGTGATGGAGCAAGCGGCGTACCAATTTGCTGGCTGCGTCTCATCAGGAATGTGACGGGCAAGCGAAACGCCCGGCTGGCGAGGCGTGCAGACTGTCGAGCCATCGCCGAACCAGGCCCGGCAGCTGTCGGCGGCCGATCCGGTGCTGGCTTTCACTGCACCGTGATGCGCGTCACCGCCGTCGCGATGCTCTACCGCGGTGCATCCAGGGCGGCAGACGCGAGTCGCTGATGGCCGCGCCCCGAACCGTTTATACTGCGCGCTGTTTTTCGCACCGCGCCATCGAAGGTAACCCATGCGCAACGATGCTCACGACGAACTGGACAACATCCCCAGCCTGACCGCAGGCCGTGACCGTGTGGAGCCCTACCCGGCGCCGGATCTGGAGCCGATTCGCAAGGGCTCGGGCGATTACGCCGACGACACCCGTCCGCGGCAGAAGCGCCGCCCGGCCAGCGGTGGCAAGGCGAGCACGGCGCCGCTGTGGGTCGTGGTGCTGGCTCTGCTGATCAGCCTCGGCGCCCTGGGCTGGTGGAGCTATCAGAAGATCGCGATGCTGGAGATGCAGCTGGTCGCCACACAGGAAAGCTTCGCGCGGATCAGCGAGGACGCCGCCGGAAGGCTGCAGGACATTTCCGGCAAGGTGGTGGCGACCGAGTCCAACGTCACCACCGAGAGCGAGGCGGTGAAACTGCGGATCAAGCAACTCGAGCAGCAGGCCATCGACCTCGCTCGCCAACAGCAGGCCTTTGCCACCGAGCAGCAGAGCCTGGCCGGCCGGCAAGGCAATCAGGATCAGCGCATGGAAGAGCAGGGCAAGCGCCTGGAGCGGCTGGGGTCCGACGTGCAGAGCCAGCAGAGCACCACCGCATCGCTGGCCGAGACGGTCAAGACCCTCGGTAGCGAGCAGGCCACGCTGAAGTCTGCGCTGGACGAGCAGGCCAAGCTGGCCGGACGGATCGACAGCCTGAGCAAGGACGTGGCGGCGCTCAAGCAGGGTGGTAACCAGAGTCAGGCGATCAGCCGTCTGGAGCAGGACATCCTGGTGCTGCGCAGCGAACTGGAAAACCGTCCGGCGCCTGTCAACAATACCAATACCGCCGAATTCGATTCCTTCCGCGCCCAGGTCACTCGCACCATCAACGCCATGCAGGGGCAGATTGCCAACCTGCAAGGGCAGATCGACGGGCGCTGAGTTCACCTCGCTCGGCCGCCGCGCGCATTCGCGGCGGCGGCCTTTGAGCGTCTCCCTCTACAGATCCAAGGCCAGCGACAGTCCGAGCCCGTGGTCGCGGTTGTCGTTTCCGCGGTAATGGTAATTGGCACGCAGCGCCAGGCCGGGCGTCAGGCGGTGCGTCAGGCCGACGCTGAAACGTGTCTGGTCGCCGGTCGGCACCGCTCCGGGCAGTTCGAAACTGTTGCCCGGCACGCTGTTCAAGGACATGCGCAAGTCGCGGCGGTCCTCATCCTCGCGCTCCACCTCCCGTGCCACCTCGCCGAACAGTCGCGTGCGTTCGGTCAGGGCATAGTCGCCGAACAGGCCGAGCGACAGGCGTAGCGAGTCCAGTTCCTGATCGTCATAGCTCAGGGTGGTAGAACGGGCGCCTTTCTCGCTGTATCCGTCGACGTCCACTTTCTGGTAGCTGGCACCGATGAACGGCCCGAACTGCAGGCGATCGCCCGGCTGCATCAGGTTGAAGCCGGTCTTCACCGCGGCGCCCCAGAGGGTTCCCTCGGTGTCGCCCTTTTCCGTGCGCTCGGTGATGCCGAGGGCGAAGGTGCGCTTCAGGTCGTGGTAGTCCAGGTAGCCTGCGCTGAGGCTGAAGTCAGCGAACAGGCGCTGATACTCGTAACGGGCGAACGCCGTGGCCAGATAGCTGCGCATGTCGTAGTCGGAGTCGTTTCGACCCAGCTCCAGCGAGTTTTCCGCCAGCCCGAGGCTGACGCCGGCCAGCCAGGCTTCGCTCAGTCGATGGGTAACACCCAGCGACAGGCTCAGACCATGTCCGTCTCCACCACCGTAACCGTCGTACTCAGGTCGGTTGTAACCGCCCTGAACGAAGGTGCGCCACGCGCCGACCGGTTGCCAATCGCCACGCAGAGCGGCCAGCTCGGTATCCAGCTGCTGCAGGTGGGCGCGCAATGCGGAGCGGCCCATCTCCGGCAGTAACGACACTTCCCACGGTGCTGAGATGATGGAGTAGAGATAGTCAGCGCTGATCTGGTGAACCGCGGTGGTGGGATGCACGGCGTCGTTGAACAGCAGGCGGCTTGGGTCCGGCGCGCTGCCGCCGAGGCTGTAAACCGGATCAGCCTGGCAGTTGCCGGCCGACGCGTCGAAACACACTGCGGTCTGCGCCACGTTGGGGTCGAAGCCGAACGCCGCCAGATCAGCGCGCACCTCGGCGAGCAGCAGGCGATTGTTCACCAGTACGTAGTTGCCGCCCTGGGCTTGCAGTTGGCTGGCCAGCTCGGCATTGAACTGGTCGCTCAGGAAGTTGAACGTCGCAGCCTGCCCGGTGAAGGCGCCCAACGGCGTGGTACCGACGTCGGGCAGATCGGAAACGATGATGTAGCGCGCTCCTGCTGCCTGCAGGGCGCCGACGCCAGCCACCAGATTGCTCGCGGCTTGGGCCATGGTCACCGGGTTGGTGTTGAGCTGGAAGATGTCGTTGCCGCCACCGTTCAGGTAATACAGGGCATTGCTGTCGACTCGCGGATTTTCCCGCAGATAACCGGGTCGGGTACGGCTAAGGCCGCCTACCTCGACGATGGAGTCGCCGTTTATCGAGTCGAGTATTTGATCGGTACGGTAACCGCCCACTGCATAGTTGGTCCCGTCGGGGTTGCCAGTCAGCAGCGCCGGCAGCAGCGGTGTGGATGGCAGGGACTGCAGACCCAGCATGCCGGCCAGTCGTTGGGTGCCGACCTCGCCGATGTATTCGCCCGGTCCGTAGGTGGGGCCGGTGCGGTTGGTGAAGCGCAACCCCCCGGTGGGGTTGCCGCCGAGCGTCGGGCTTTGCAGATCCGGAAAATTGCCCGCATCGCTCAGCGAGTCGCCGAATACGATGAACTGGCTGAACGGCCCGCTATCGGCAGTAGCGACGCTGGACACGCAGGTGAGCAGAACGGCTGCCGCAAGCGGCTTGAGAGCGCTTTGCACGGGGGTATCTCCTTATTGTTCTTTTTGTGGATACGTCGACTCGCAGACGGGGCGGGCGACCCGGTCACGCTACTGGCTGGTGTCCGTGCCGATAAGCGCTCAAAAGGGCGATTGTTCCTCAGTGGCGCTACCTCTAAGGAAGTAATGGCTGTTTGCAATCAATTCATTGTCCTGGCTCAAGGGAATGCTGGGGTCAACTGGCTACCATCGGCTCCGCTTGCGCCTGGGGTGATGCTTTCGCCCTGCCGAGTAGTCGCCGCTTTGAAATGGATTGAAGAGCCGCCATCGGTATTCGGGAGTCGCCGGAGGCGTGCCTGCTGCGAATAGACCGTCCCAGTTGGGAGCACAACAATAAGATGCCATCGCCCCTCGATTTGCTGCTCAACCGCCTGACAACGCTGCTGCCCAGCGAACTCAAGCCCAATGAACTGCGCCATCTGCTGACGCCGGGTCGCCATCCGTTGCTGCTCTGCCAGCGCCGGGCGACGCTGATCGTCAACCGTGTCCGCCTGTTCGCTTTTCTCTTCGCGGTGCTGACGCCCCTGTGGAGTCTGATCGACCTGATGGTGTTCGAGCCGCGGCTGTGGCTGGCGTTGGCCGGGTTGCGCATGATGGCCTGCCTCGCCTTCACCGGACTGCTCTTGTTCTACCGGCCGAGTGGCAACCTGCTGGATGCCTACCGCGCGATCGCCATCCTCTTCGCGATACCTACGATCTTCTACATCGCGTCACATGCCCTGCTCGGCAGCTATCAGCTGGCGCAGTTCTCGGCCGTGGTCGGTGCGGGCTATGCCTTCCTGCCGTTCGTGCTGATGGCCGGGCTGACCATCTTCCCGTTGACCCTGGTGGAGAATCTGGTGCTGGCCAGCCTGCTGCTGCTGGCCCAGGCGTTCGCCGGCTATCTCAGCTGGGCCACGCTCAACTGGCCGTCGTTCGCAGGGGCGTTCTGGTTGCTGATCCTCATTGCCGGTGTCACCAGCCTGGCCAGCATGAGTCAGCTGGCATTCATGTTCGCGCTGGTGCGCCAGGCGATCCGTGATCCGCTCACGGGGGTGTTTTCCCGTGGCAGCGGAGAGGAGATCCTGCGCCTGCAGTGGGATAGCGCGCAGCGCAAGGATGGCGCGCTGGCGCTGGCCTTCATCGACCTGGATCATTTCAAGTCGATCAACGACAACCACGGGCATGAAGCCGGCGACCAGGTGCTGCGCTGCGCGGCGCGGCGTCTGGTGACGACCCTGCGCGCGTCCGACAGCCTGCTGCGCTGGGGCGGCGAGGAGTTCCTGTTGATCATGCCGGATACCGACATGCAGCAGGCGCACCTGGCGCTCGAGCGTATTGTCGGGCAAGGCCTCGGCCTGCGCCCGGACGGCGCACCGCTGACCGCCAGCATCGGCCTGGCGGAGCGGCGTTGCGATCAGGTGGACGACTACCGGGATCTGCTGGAGCTGGCGGACAAACGCATGTACTACGCCAAGACCGGCGGGCGCAATCGGCTCTGCGCAATGGAGCCGGATGCGGTGCTGCAGCAGGGGTCGCTCGCGCTGAGCGGCTAGCCGCAGGGTAGCGTGCGGCGCGTCCGGGTCAGCCGGCAGCGACGCCGAACACGTGGCGCAGGTAGCTGACGAAGGCTTCGTCGCGGCACATGGTCTTGCCCGGCGAGTCGGAGATCTTTGCCACCGGCTGGCCGTTGCAGGCGGTCATCTTGATCACCATGTTGGTCGGCTCCACTCCCGGAATGTCGCAGGTGAGCCCGGTGCCTATGCCGAAGCTGGGTCTGCTGCGGTCGATCAGGGCGCGGTGGATGTGCAGTGCCTTGGCGAAATCCAGACCGTCGGAAAAGATCAGCTGACGGCTTTTCGGATCGATGCCGAGGCGCTGGTAGTGTGCGATGGCTTTCTCCGCCCATTCCAAGGGATCGCCCGAGTCGTGGCGCAGGCCATCGAACAGCTTGGCGAAGTACAGATCGAAGTCGCGCAGGAAGGCATCCATGGTGATGCAGTCGGTCAGCGCGATGCCCAGTGCGCCACGGTATTCGCGAACCCAGCAGTCGAGCGCCGCGACCTGACTGTCGATGAGGCGCGGGCCGAGCTGCTGGTGCGCCATGATCCATTCGTGGGCCATGGTGCCCATGGGTTTCACGTCCAGCGTGCGGGCCAGATGCACGTTGCTGGTGCCGACGAAACGGCCGGGAAAGTCGCAGCGCAGGCGCTCGACCACCATGGCCTGAACCGCGAAGGAGAATCGTCGCCGGGTGCCGAAGTCAGCCAGGGTGAAGCTGGCCAGCTCCTCGGCAGTCGCCTGGCTGCGCAGCCAGGCGAACTTTTCGTCCAGCCTGGCGCCCGCCTGTTCCAGCGTCACCTGCGCATAGCGCGCGCGGTTGCGCACCTCGCTGACGATGGCCAGCAGCGGTACTTCGAACAGGATCACATGCAGCCAGGGCCCGCGCAGGTACATCACCAGCTCACCGTCCTCGACATCCACCCGCAGGTAGCGGAGGTCGAAGCGGAACAGCCCGAGAAAGCGGATGAAGTCGGGCTGCATATAGGGGACGCGCTCGAGGAAGGCCAATTCCTCGGCGGACATCTGCAGCTCGGCCAGCGCTTCGATCTGGTGGCGGATCTCGCTCAGGTAAGGGCTCAGGTCTTCGCCGGAGCGGCTGCGAAAGGCCCATTCCACTTCCGCATTGGGGTAGTGATGCAGGACCGCCTGCATCATGGTGAGCTTGTAGAAGTCGGTATCCAGCAGGCTCTGGATGATGCGGTCCGAAAATGCGCTGCTCATCGGGTCGTTCCGTTCTGGACATCGGGTGATGGTAGCGGCAAATGGCGAGCAAGGCGCTGCCCGAAGGCCTTTGGCGTGTTGCCGAGCGGGTGCTGCCATTGGTCGACTCGCGCTGTCGATCAAGAATTCGAAAGGCGAACATGTGCGGTCGTGCAGTTGGTCGGAATATTATCGTCACGTAGCGCTCGTTGCGGGTTTTTGATATTAACGGGCTGGCAAATATATATCGATCGCCATTGTTTAGTGTATCGATTTGATATCTATTCGATAGCAACTTAGCGCAGATTTTTTAATGCATACGGTAAAAGATAATAATATCTGTCGGTGACGGGTAGCGGCCTTTGTTAAATAAGAAAAGGCAGGTGCCGAAGCGCCTGCCTTTTCTGTTTTGCCGTAGCGTTAGTTAGCTGCTGCGGCCACCGCCGTGGCTGTTCTGGCCACCCTTGCGGCCGGCCTCGGAGGCCTTCTCGCGGTCATTGGCAAAGTTGCCGCCACTGTTGTGACCGCCCTTGCGGCCGGCTTCGGAAGCTTTCTCTCGATCGTTGGCGAAGTTGCCAGGGTTGTTATTTGCCATGTGTTTTTCTCCTCGATTGGATAGACACTTTCACAAACGGCTGAAAGAGAGAGATCAATCAGCCTTCACTGTCTCAGAGGGGGTATCGCCACAGGAGTTTCGCCCTGTTTCAAAGTGCAGACGAATGGTTTTCCTCATATGCAGTAGGACTATGGCGTGATGAAATTACAAGCGAAGCGGTAAATGGGCTTATTGGCGTAGAAAAGAGTTCTGTTAATTGCAGCCGGTCAGCTTGGCCTGCTATGCGAAGCGCGCGTTTCGCTCGGCGAGCAGGCGCATGACGTATCCGATCTTCAGCGCCGTCGGGCCAAGTATGACCAGAGCGTGAGCAGCGACCACACTGCCCATCGCCAGCCGATGATCGAACAGATAGGCACCGCTGATGCCGAGCAGCAACAGCAGCACGCCACCCACCATGAAGCTGTTGGCCATGAACCACAGGTTTCGGAAGCAACCGGGCTGGAACGGCATGACTGAATCTCCTCTGGAGGAGGCTCGCGTGGCGCGAGCCTCGAATGGGTCAATCGAGGGCTGATGCGGGACCGAAGAACTCGTAGCGCGTTTGCTGCTCCGGCACGCCAATGGCCTTGAGTTGCCGGCGCACGGCCGCCATGAATGGTTTCGGGCCGAGGAAGTAGGCGTCGACATCGCGGCTCTGCGGTAGCCAGTCCGCCAACTGCTGTTCGGTCAGCCGGCCGATGGCATCCGGTGCGTCAGCCGAGCCGTCGTGCTCCTCGTAGCAGTAGAAGCGCTGGAGCTGCGTGTGGCGCTCGGCGAGTGCGTCCACGGCGCGGCGGAAGGCGTGCACCCCGGCATTGCGCGCGCAGTGGATGAAGTGCACCGGCCGGGACGTCGCCAGCGCCTGCTCCAGCATCGCCAGGGTCGGGGTGATCCCCACGCCGCCGCTGATCAGCACCAACGGCTTGTTCCCGGGCGCAAGGGTGAACTCGCCTGCCGGCGCGAACAGCTCGACGATCGCGCCCTCCGGCATGTCGTGCAGCGCATTGGAGACCACGCCGCCAGGCTCGCGCTTGACGCTGATGCGATACTCGCGACCGTTGCCGGCAGCGGACAACGAGTAGTTGCGGCGCTCTTCCTTGCCATTGATCTCCAGCCTCAGACCGATGTACTGGCCGGGCAGGAACTCCATCAGCGGCCCGCCATCCTCCGCTTGCAGGTGAAACGAGGTGATCTCCTCGCTCTCCTTGACCTTGCGCGCAATGCGGAACGGGCGCGCGCCACGCCAGCCTCCCGGCGCTTCGGCCTTGGCCTGGTAGAGGCGTTCTTCC
Source organism: Stutzerimonas sp. Brlt_14 (assembly GCF_051948915.1). Classification (NCBI taxonomy): domain Bacteria; kingdom Pseudomonadati; phylum Pseudomonadota; class Gammaproteobacteria; order Pseudomonadales; family Pseudomonadaceae; genus Stutzerimonas; species Stutzerimonas sp. Brlt_14. The sequence goes on along the minus strand of NZ_JAYJLM010000008.1, from coordinate 15,634 downwards.
TGGCCGATGAGCAGGTCGGCGAGCTGCTGATAGGCCGCCGCCCAGGCCTCGATCACCGCATCGGTGGCGATGGCCTCGCCAAGCACCTCGCGGATGGCGCGCAGCAAGCAATTGCCGACCAGCGGGTAATGCTCGGGTAGCACCTGCAGGGCGACGTGCTTGTTGATGATCTGTGCCACCAGCGGGCCGAGGGCGTCCAGCCGGTCGATATGCCGGGCATACATCAGCACGCCGTTGGCCAGGGCGCGCGGTTGCTCGCCGCTGGCCTGGTGCGCCTGGTTGAACAGCGGGCGAACCTCGGGATGCTCGCTCAGCAGCAGCTTGTAGAAATGGTTGGTCAGGGCTTCGCCACCGCTTTCCAGCAATGGCACGGTGGCTTTGATAAGGGCGATCTGTTCAGCGCAAAGCATCGAATATTCCTCTGGTGGGAAAAACCGACGTCGCCGTGGCGAACGTCATGCAGAGGGCTTTCAACAATCGTTCCAGCTCTGAAATTGACTTGAATCAAGGTTTTCGGGGTGCTACTGGTGAAATTAACCCTGATCTGCACGGGTCATCCGAACCCATGAGGGTGGAATGTACACTCCGCTTGCGTGCCGAACCTTCGTCGCCGTCCGGCTTTCCTATGGGAGAGCCCGAACATTTCATTAGCTGGAGAAAGGCATGGAGATCTATCACATCACCCATGAAGACGATCGTTGGGTGCTGCGCGAAGAGGGCGACCAGCGCGCCCTGCTCGAAGCGGCGAACCGGCAGGACATCCTCGACGAAACCCGGGATTACATGAAGTTGCGCACGGCGCTAGTCAAGGTGCACGCCGAGGGTGGCGACGTCGCCGAAGAGCACCGCTACCCGCAGGAACAGGACCCGCTGACAACCGGAGGGTGAGGCTTTGTGCTGGCTAATCGACCCGGCTGGGATGGGGTGCGCGCAGCGCCAGGCCTAGCCAGGTCGCCAGCAGGAACGGCAGGGTCAGGGCCGGCAGCCCCAGTTCGATGCACACCCGCCAGATCGCCACTGCGGCAATCATGCCCAGCAGCGGCAGGCGCCAACCGCCACGCCATTGCACCAGGGCCAGCGCGGCGAGGGCCGGGTTGAAACCGGCCTGGCCGTCCGCCCAGGGTGCGCCAAACAGGCCCGCAGCCAACAACCCCATCGCCGAGCCCGCCAGCAGCCACAGGGCATCGCGCAAGGAGGCCAGGGCCACGGCCGCCAGTAGGCAGGCGGCCGCGAGCGGCTGGTGGAGAAAGACCACCTGGCCGATACCCAGCAGCCAGGCGTCGCGCAGCGTCGTTGCGTCGGGTGCGGGGACATCGGGCGATGAAACCGACACCGGCGCGATGCACAACAGCGCGAGCAGGCCGATCAGCACGAAGGGCAGGGTGAAGCCCGGCAGGCCGCCGTGGTGGCGCAGTCGAGCGAGCAGCCAGGCCTGTAGCGGACAGCTGGCCAGCGCCGCCACGCCGACCAGCACCAGGCTGGCGCCTGACAGGCCCAGCTGGGTCACCAGCAGCGCGCCGAGCAGCGCGGCGTTGTAACCGTAGAGACCGTCGTCTCGATCAGCCGGTGGATAGCCGAGCCAGGTGGCGCCTAGGTGAGCGACCAGCACGCCGCTCAAGGCGCCGACGAGCAGTGCCGGGGCGCCACTGGCCAGCGCGAGCATGACCAGCGCTCCGCAGCCGGCATGGCGCTGCAAAAAAATCTGGGCGAAGGCATGCAGCACGGCGCGCAGGTGCGAAGAGTCGGGCATCGGCGAAATCCAGGCGAGCGCAAGGGTGCCGACCCGCAAGGGGTCGACGACCGCTGTCGTGGGGAGGTGGGCCGGGCTTGCGCCCGGCTCCATTCAGGGCAGGACTTCGATGCGCAGCGAGTTGGTGGTACCCGGCTGGCCCAGTGGCACACCGGCGGTGATCAGCACCGTATCGCCGCTCTCGGCCATGCCCTGCGCCCGTGCCAGCTCGACGGCGTGGCCGCTGACCTGCTCCATGTCGCGCATCGGCGCATCCACTACCGAGTACACGCCCCAGGCCACCGTCAGCTTGCGTGCGGTGGCGGTGCTGGGCGTCAGGCTGAGGATCGGCGTGGCCGGCCGCTCGCGCGAGGCGCGCAGGCTGGAACGGCCGGATTCGGTGTAGTTGACCAGCACCGCCACCGGCAGGATGCCGCTGATGCGGCGGATTGCGCAGCTGATGGCATCCGGCAGGGTCGCCTCGGCGTTGGGCCGGTGCACGTCGAGCTGCGCCTGGAAGTCCGGGCCGCTTTCCACCTGGCGGATGATCTTGCTCATCATGCTCACCGCTTCCAGCGGGTAATCGCCGGAGGCGGTTTCAGCCGACAGCATCACCGCGTCCGCACCCTCGGCCACGGCGTTGGCCACGTCGGTGACTTCGGCACGGGTCGGGGCCGGGGCGAAGCGCATGGATTCGAGCATCTGCGTCGCAACCACCACCGGGCGGCCGAGCTGGCGGCAGATGCGCACGATGTTCTTCTGGATGCGCGGCACGTTTTCCGGCGGTACCTCCACGCCCAGGTCGCCACGCGCCACCATGATCGCGTCCGACAGCCTGGCGATCTCGCGCAGGTGCTGCACCGCGGAAGGCTTTTCGATCTTGGCCATGAGGAAGGCCCGCTCGCCGATCAGCTTGCGCGCCTCCTGGATGTCCTGCGGGCGTTGCACGAACGACAGCGCCACCCAGTCCACGCCCAGCTCGAGGCCGAAGGTCAGGTCCTGGCGGTCCTTCGCCGTCAGCGGCGAAAGCTCCAGCACCGCCTCCGGCACGTTCACGCCCTTGCGGTCGGACAGCTCGCCGCCGGCCACCACGCGGGTCTCGATGGCGTCGGCATGGCGCTCGACGACCGTCAGGCGCAGGCGACCATCGTCGATCAGCAGCTGCATGCCCGGTTCCAGCGCGGCGATGATCTCCGGGTGCGGCAGGTTCACGCGCCGGCTGTCGCCCGGTGTCGGGTCCAGGTCCAGACGAAAGGCCTGGTCACGCTCAAGGCGGACCTTGCCGGCGGCGAAACGGCCGACCCTGAGCTTGGGCCCCTGCAGGTCCATGAGGATGCCGATCGGCTGGTTCAGCTCCTGCTCGACCTGGCGAATCCAGGCGAAGCGCTCGGCGTGGTCGCTGTGCTCGCCGTGGCTGAAGTTCAGGCGGAACAGGTTCACGCCGGCCTCGACCAGTGCGCGCACGTCGTCGACGCTGCGGGTGGCCGGGCCGAGGGTGGCGAGAATCTTGACCTTCTTGTCGTGTGTCATGGCGGTGCTCTGGGGCAGTTGTTGTTCTGATGCGCGCCTGTACGAGGTGGAGGCCGTCAATCCGACGACGGCAGGATCAGGATGGCGCGAAAGTCGTTGACGTTGGTGCGCGTCGGGCCGGTGACGATCAGGCTGTCCAGCGCGGCGAAGTAGCCATAGCCGTCGTTGTCGGCCAGCGAGTCGGCGGCACGCAGGCCCAGCGCCTCGGCGCGGGCAAAGCTGTTCGGGGTCATCAGCGCGCCGGCGTTGTCCTCCGAGCCGTCGATGCCATCGGTGTCGCCGGCCAGGGCGTAAACGCCGGGCAGGCCTTGCAACGCTTCGGTCAGGGCGAGCAGGAACTCCGCATTGCGCCCGCCGCGTCCGTTGCCGCGCACGGTGACGGTGGTCTCGCCGCCGGACAGGATCACGCAGGGCGCGGCGATCGGCTGGCCGTGCAGCACCACCTGGCGGGCGATGCCGGCATGCACCTTGGCCACTTCGCGTGCTTCGCCTTCCAGATCACCGAGGATCAGTGGGGTGATACCGGCGTCACGGGCCGCCTGGGCCGCGGCATCGAGGGACTGCTGCGGCGTGGCGATCAGCTGGAAGTGGCTGCGCGAGAGCATCGGGTCGCCCGGCTTGAGGGTTTCCGAGCGCGGATCCTCGAGCCAGGCGCGCACATTGGCCGGCACCTCGATGTGGTAACGCTCGAGAATCGCCAGCGCCTCGGCCGACGTGGTGGGGTCGGCGACGGTAGGGCCGGAGGCGATCACCGTGGCCTCGTCGCCGGGCACGTCGGAGATCGCGTAGGTGTACACGCTGGCCGGCCAGCAGGCTCTGGCCAGGCGGCCGCCCTTGATCGCCGAGAGGTGCTTGCGCACGCAGTTCATCTCGCCGATGTGCGCGCCGGAGCGCAGCAGCGCCTTGTTGATCGCCTGCTTGTCCGCCAGCGAGATGCCTTCGGCCGGCAATGCCAGCAATGACGAGCCGCCGCCGGAGAGCAGGAAGATCACCCGATCGCTTTCCTCGAGGTTGCTGACCAGCTCCAGCACACGGCGGGCGACGCGCTCGCCGGCGTCGTCCGGGACCGGGTGTGCGGCTTCCACCACTTCGATACGCCGGCAGTCGGCGTGGTGTTCGTAGCGGGTCACCACCAGTCCGGACAGTTCACCTTCCCAGACCTTCTCGATGGCTTCGGCCATGGCCGCGGCCGCCTTGCCGGCGCCGATGACGATGGCACGGCCGCTGCGGTCTTCGGGCAGATGGTCGGCGAGTACATGGCGTGGATGGGCGGCCTCGATGGCGCTATCGAACAACTGGCGCAGCAGGGCTTGCGGGTCGAGGGTCATCTGAAGCTCCTTGTATGAGGTCTGCAACCGATTCCAGACCTTAGGGCTCGCCAATGCAAGCGCTAAGGTCTGCAATTGAAATCGACCCGCCCGGCAGTCGGGCCGTGACTCCTTGTGCCGGGCGAATCGAAAAGGTGCCGTCTGGTGACGGCGGTCGGGCTGAGATGCGCAGGTCATGCTGGTCGTGGGGAGACGCGATGATTCCGACCTGACGCACCTCTGGCCCGGCCCTTTGAGCGGCGCTGCGCGGGCGTTGCGATGACCCACCACCCGGTCTGTCTGTCCCTGAAGGTGGGGTCGCTGGCCCATTGCAGCGTGCTCGAAGGCTTTACTCCTTGCGGATCGAGAAGTTGGCCATGTGCTCCAGGCCCTTGATCAGCGCCGAATGGTCCCAGCCGCTGCCGCCGATTGCCGCGCAGGTGCTGAACACCTGCTGGGCATTGGCGGTGTTGGGCAGGTTCAGGCCCAGCTCGCGGGCACCGGCCAGGGCGAGGTTGAGGTCCTTCTGGTGCAGGCTGATGCGGAAGCCCGGGTCGAAGGTGCCCTTGATCATGCGCTCGCCGTGTACCTCGAGAATCTTCGAGCCGGCGAAACCGCCCATCAGCGCCTCGCGCACCTTGGCCGGGTCGGCACCGTTGCGTGCGGCGAACAGCAGTGCCTCGGCGACCGCCTGGATGTTCAGCGCGACGATGATCTGGTTGGCCACCTTGGCAGTCTGGCCATCGCCGTTCTCGCCGACACGGGTGATGTTCTTGCCCATCGCCTGGAACAGGGGCAGCGCGCGTTCGAAGGCCGCTTCGCTACCGCCGACCATGATCGACAAGGTGGCCGCCTTGGCGCCGACTTCACCACCGGATACCGGGGCGTCGAGGTAGTCAGCGCCGGTGGCCTTGATCTTCTCGGCGAACTGCTTGGTGGCAGTTGGGGAGATCGAACTCATGTCGATCACCACCTTGCCGGCGCCGACGCCGGCGGCCACGCCATCGGCACGGAACAGCACGTCTTCGACCTGCGGGGTGTCCGGCACCATGACGATGATGAACTCGGCTTCCTGGGCGACTTCCTGCGGATTGGCCAGGCCGATGGCGCCGGCTTCGGTCAGTTCGGCCGGTGCCTGGTCGTGGTGCTGGGACAGGAAGATCTGGTGGCCGGCCTTCTGCAGGTTGATTGCCATGGGCTTGCCCATGATGCCGGTGCCGATGAATCCGATTTTAGCCATGAGTGTTCTCCTCGATTCTGTGGTGCAGGCCGCTGTGCGGCCCGCGTTGCTGCCTGGGCGGCGCGCTGTTGATCAGATGGCGTTGTGGCTTTTCAGCCAGCCAAGGCCGGCTTCGGTGGTGGTGGCCGGCTTGTATTCGCAGCCGACCCAGCCCTGGTAGCCGATGCGATCCAGATGCTCGAACAGGAAGCGATAGTTGATCTCGCCGGTGCCTGGCTCGTTGCGTCCGGGGTTGTCCGCCAGCTGGATATGGTTGATCGCCGCCAGGTTGTTCTCGATGGTGCGCGCCAGGTCTCCCTCCATGATCTGCATGTGGTAGATGTCGTACTGCAGGAACAGGTTGGCGTGACCGACCTTGCCGCGGATCTCCTGCGCCTGGGAGGTGTTGTTGAGGAAGAAGCGCGGAATGTCGCGGGTGTTGATCATCTCCATCACCAGGCGGATGCCGGCCTCCTCGAGCTTCTGCGCGGCGTAGCGCAGGTTTTCGATAAAGGTGATTTCCAGCTGGCCGAGATCGGCGCCACGCGGGGCGATGCCGGCCAGGCAGTTGACCTGGGTGTTGCCCAGCACCTTGGCGTAGGCGATGGCCTTGTCCACGCCGGCGCGGAACTCCTCGACCCGCTCCGGCAGGATGGCGATGCCACGTTCGCCGCCGGCCCAGTCACCGGCCGGCAGGTTGAACAGCACCTGGGTCAGCTTGCTGGCATCCAGCTGAGCCTTGATCTGCTCGGCAGGGAAGTCATAGGGGAACAGGTACTCGACACCGGAAAAGCCGGCCTGGGCGGCAGCGGCGAAGCGGTCCATGAAGTCCTGCTCGGTGAACAGCATCGACAGGTTGGCGGCAAAGCGGGGCATGGTTTTCTCCTGATCTGTAGGGATCGCATTCGGTTTCGCATTGCGGTGGTGTGGTGGCCACCCTGGGTGTTGCGTTTGCGGTGGATATGCTTCGCGACAGCCACCCTACGGTCCGAAGTGTTCGTAGGATGGAAGACCGCGAAGCGTCTTCCACGCGTCTGGTTACGGTTGAATCAGTCCAGCAATCCGACCGCGGTCGGGGCATCTTCCCGACCTGCGGCCAGCGCCTCGAACTCGTTGATCGCGTCGATCTCGGTGCCCATGGCGATGTTGGTCACCCGCTCGAGGATCACCTCGATCACCACCGGCACGCGGTGTTCGGCCATCCACGCCTGGGCCTGCTCGATGGCCGGGCGCAGGTCTTCCTGCTTGAACACGCGCAGCGCCTTGCAGCCCAGTCCCTCGACCACCGCGACGTGATCGACGCCGTAGCCTTCCATGCCGCTCTGGTCGGCATTGATGTTCTCGAAGCCCAGCTGCACGCAGTAATCCATGTCGAAGCCGCGCTGCGCCTGGCGGATCAGCCCGAGGTAGGCGTTGTTCACCAGGATGTGCAGGTAGGGCAGCTTGAACTGCGCGCCGACGGCCAGTTCCTCGATCATGAACTGGAAGTCGTAGTCGCCGGACAGCGCCACCACCTTGCGGGTCGGGTCCGCGGCAACCACACCGAGCGCCGCCGGAATTGTCCAGCCGAGCGGACCGGCCTGGCCGCAGTTGATCCAGTGGCGTGGCTGGTAGACGTGCAGGAACTGCGCGGCGGCGATCTGCGACAGGCCGATGGTGCTGACGTAGCAGGTGTCCTTGCCGAAGGCGTTGTTCATGCACTGGTACACGCGCTGCGGCTTCATCGGCACGCTGTCGAAGTTGGTCTTGCGCAACATCGTGCGCTTGCGTTCCAGGCAGTCGGCGGCCCAGGCGCGGCGATCCGGCAGACGCCCTTCGGCCTTGCGCGCCTTGGCCACGTCGACGAACAGCTCCAGTGCGGCGCGGGCATCGGAGACGATGCCGTAGTCCGGCGCGAACACCCGACCGATCTGGGTCGGCTCGATGTCGACGTGGACGAAGGTGCGGCCCTTGGTATAGGTCTCCACGGAGCCGGTGTGACGGTTGGCCCAGCGGTTGCCGATGCCGAGCACGAAGTCGGATTCGAGCAGGGTCGCGTTGCCGTAGCGGTGGCTGGTCTGCAGCCCGCACATCCCGGCCATCAGCGGATGGTCGTCGGGGATCGAGCCCCAGCCCATCAGCGTCGGGATCACCGGCACGCCCACGGTCTCGGCGAATTCCACCAGCAAGGCCTCGGCCGCGGCGTTGTAGATGCCGCCACCGGCGACGATCAGCGGGCGCTCGGCGGCGCAGAGCATGTCGATGGCTTTCTCGATCTGCTTGCGGGTTGCCGCCGGCTTATAGACCGGCAGCGGCTCGTAGGTGTCGACGTCGAACTCGATCTCGGCCATCTGCACGTCGAACGGCAGGTCGATCAGCACCGGGCCGGGGCGGCCGGAGCGCATCACGTGGAAGGCCTGCTGGAACACGCGCGGGACCAGAGCCGGCTCGAGTACCGTGACCGCCCACTTGGTGACAGGCTTGGCGATGGACTCGATGTCCACGGCCTGGAAATCTTCCTTGTGCAGGCGGGCACGCGGCGCTTGCCCGGTGATGCAGAGGATCGGAATGGAGTCGGCGGATGCCGAGTACAGGCCGGTGATCATGTCGGTGCCGGCCGGGCCGGAGGTGCCGATGCACACGCCGATGTTGCCTGGCTTGGCACGGGTATAGCCCTCGGCCATGTGCGAGGCACCCTCGACGTGGCGGGCGAGGATATGACGGATGCCGCCATCGGCCCGCAGGGCGGAATACAGCGGATTGATCGCGGCTCCGGGGATGCCGAAGGCGGTGTCGATGCCTTCCTTGCGCAACACCGCGACGGCGGCATCGATTGCTCTCATTCGGGCCATGGATCGTTCCTCCTGGGTAACTCGATAGTTTTTATACGTGGCGCAAGCATGCCGACCTGGATTCCGTGGCGGAATTGGCCGAGACTTCACTTCTGTCGATATCAGGAGTATCGAATGGATCGCTATACGACCCTGCGCAGCTTCGTGCTGGTGGCCGACTGCGGCAGCTTCGCCGCCGCCGCGCACAAGGAGAACGTCACCCCGGTGGTGATGGGGCGGCGGCTGGATGCGCTGGAGCGGCATCTGGGCGTCAAGCTGATGCACCGCTCCACCCGCGGCCTGTCGCTGACTGATCTGGGCGAGCAGTATCTGGAGCGCGCCCGCGGGCTGCTCAAGGACTTCGATGAGGTGGATGCCAGCATCAGCCACGACCGCACCTCGGTACGCGGCCACCTGGTGGTGTCGGCGCCGGCGGCATTCGGGCGGCGGCATATCGGCCCGCACGCACCGGCGTTCCAGGCGCGCTACCCGGACCTGCAACTGTCGTTCAACTTCACCGACAGCGTGGTCGACCTGGTGCGTCACGGTTACGACATGGGCATTCGCATCGGCGAGGTGACCGACCCCAACTATGTGGCGGTGCGGCTGTTCCCCAACAGGCGGGTGGTCTGCGGCTCGCCCGAGTACTTCGCCCGCCATGGTACGCCGACGACGCTGGAGGAACTGACCGAGCACAACTGCCTGGCTTTCAACCTGCAGGGCGGTCAGCAGCGCGGCTGGACCTTTCTGCGCGACGGTCGGCAGGTGGCCATCCGCGTGGCTGGCAATCTGGACTGCAATGACGGTGAGCTGCTGTTCGACTGGGTCAAGCAGGGCCTGGGCATCGGCTGGCGCTCGACCTGGGAGATCCAGGCCGAGCTCAAGCGCGGCGAGCTGGTCACGGTACTCGACGAGTACGCGCTGCCGGCCTACGACATCCAGGCCGTCTACCCGCAGCAGCGCTACCTGCCGGCCAAGGTGCGTTTCTTCATCGACTACCTGAAGGACATCTACAACGCACCGGGCTACTGGGAAGTGCGCTGAGCGGCTCAGTTGCCGCGGTAGGTGGAGAAGCCGTAGGGGCTCAGCAGCAGCGGGATGTGGTAGTGCTCGACGCTGCCATCGGCTTCGAAGATCACCGGAACTTCGGGGAAAAAGGTGCTGGTCTTCTGCGTGGCGAACCAGTCGCCGGTCTTGAAGGTGACGCGGTAGGTGCCTTTCTCCAGCGCCTTGCCTTCCGGGTAGAGCGCGGTGATCCGACCCTGCGCGTTGGTCTCGCCGCTGTTGAGTGATTTCCAGGTGTCACCCTGACGTTGTTCCAGGGTGACGCGCACATCCGGCGAGGGCAGACCGTTTTCCAGGTTCAGCACGTGCACGCTGAGCGGGTTGCCAGCTGCGAGGGTGAGACCGGACAGGCCACTGAGCATCAAGCCGGCGGCGATTGAACGTAGTGCTTTCATGGTGTTTTCCTTTTCTTCAGTGGGAGGAGGGCAGCAGTTTCTCGATGGCGGCCACGGCGCAGGCCTCGTCGTTCTTGGCACCGCCGGCACCGGCCACGCCGATGGCACCGATCACCTCGTCGCCGACCTTCAGCGGCACGCCACCGCCGAGCAGCAGCAGTTCGTCCAGGCTGTTGAGGTTGGCGGCATCCGGCGTGCTGGCGGCGCGTTCGGCGAACAGCCGGGTCGGCGTCTTGCTCGACAGCGCGGTGTAGGCCTTGCGCTGCGCGGCCAGGGTGTTGTGCGGACCGACGTTGTCGTCGCGGCGCAGGGCGACCAGGTTGCCGCCGCGATCGACCACGGCGACTACCGCGGTGCGGTTCTGTGCGTGGCAGGCATCCAGGGTCTGTTGGATCAGGCCGTCGGCCAGCGCCAGCGAGACGTTCTGCTGGGTGATCGGTGTCGGCGTGGCGGCGTTGGCGCTCAGGGCCGGGGTAAGCACTGCCAGGGCCAGCAGTGACAGTGTGGCGGCGATACGCATATCGATTTCTCCGGTGGCTGGATTTCGAGGCGCATGCTGCCGCCCGCCGACCGTCAGAACCGTTGCCTGCGCATTACGCTTTTGTAATGGCTGCGAAGCCGACGGCCCCATAACCTATGCGCCATCAATGAGGTGATCCGATGCGAATTCTGGTGGTGGAGGACGAGGCCAAGACGGCCGACTACCTCAAGCGTGGGTTGGAGGAGTCCGGCTACCGGGTGGAGGTCGCGCGCAACGGCGTCGACGGCAAACACCTGATCGAGGAGGAAACGTTCGATCTGGTAATCCTCGACGTCATGCTGCCCGGGCTCGATGGCTGGCAGCTGGTGCAGGTGGTGCGCCAGCGTTCGGCGCACACGCCGGTGCTGTTCCTCACCGCCCGCGATGCGGTGGAAGACCGGGTGCGCGGTCTGGAACTGGGCGCCGACGACTACCTCATCAAACCCTTTTCCTACGCCGAGCTGCTGGCGCGGGTGCGCACGCTGCTGCGTCGCGGCCCGCCGCGGGAAGTCGAGCATTTCCACGTCGCCGACCTGGAGCTGGACCTGCTGCGCCGCCGCGTCACCCGTCAGGGCGAGCGCATCAACCTGACCAACAAGGAGTTCGCCTTGCTGCACCTGCTGCTCAGTCGTCAGGGCGAGGTGCTTTCCCGTGCGCAGATCGCTTCGCAGGTCTGGCAGATGAACTTCGACAGCGACACCAATGTGGTCGACGTGGCGATCCGCCGGCTGCGCGCCAAGGTCGACGATCCGTACCCGCTCAAGCTCATCCACACCGTGCGCGGCATGGGCTACGTGCTGGACATCTCGGCATGAGTCTGTTGCCACGCTCACTCAGCCTGCGCCTGGCACTGGCCTTCGCCCTCGTCGCGGTGGTGCTGCTCGGCGCCATCGGCCTCTACCTTTACCGCTCGCTGGAACGCGAGATCGTCTGGCGCGACGACCAGGCGCTGCTCGGCCGGCTGGAGCGCATGCAGGCGCTGCTGGACGACAGCGCCAGCGTCGACGCGCTGCGCCAGCGGCCGCAGCTGTACGAGAACATGCTGGGCAACCGCGACAGCCTGCTCTGGCTGCTGGATGCCCAGGGGCGTGCACTGATCGAGATCAACCCGACCCGTCTGGCGATTCCGCCACTGCCGGCCGCCGATCCGGTGGCGCTGCAGGATATCGGCGAGGCGCGTCTGGCCTGGCGGCAGCTGCCCGGCGAGGCGGGGCTGACGCTGGTGGCCGGGCGCCTGCTGAGCGAGCGCGAACAGATGCTGGGTGCCTATCGCACCAAGCTGTGGTGGGCGCTGAGTGTCGGCGCGCTGCTGGCATCCGTGCTCGGCTGGTTGATCAGCCGGCGTGCGCTGCGCCCGGTGCGCCGGCTGACGCGTCAGGCCCTGGCGATCGACGTGCAACACCTGCACCTGCGCCTCGACGACTCGACCGTGCCGAGCGAGCTGGAACCGCTGCGTGCGGCGCTGAACCAGATGCTGGCCCGGCTGGAGCAGGGTTTCGCCCGCCTGTCGCGCTTCAGCGAGGACCTGGCCCACGAGATGCGCACGCCATTGGGCAACCTCATGGGCCAGACCCAGCAGCTGCTGCACCGTGCCCGCTCGGTGGAGGATTACCAGGCGCTGCTGGTCTCCAATCAGGAGGAGTACGAGCGCCTGGCGCGGATGATCGACAACATGCTGTTCATCGCGCGTGCCGAGCAGCCGGCGGCGGCCATCGAGCGGCAGCGCTTTGCACTGCCGGCACTGGTCGAGCAACTGTGCGACTACTTCGAAGGCGTCGCCGAAGAGCGCGGCATCCAGCTGCTCGACGAGACCGAGGGCGAGCTGTGCGGCGACCCCGAACTGATCCGCCGGGCGCTGGCCAATCTCGTCGCCAACGCGCTGCGCTACGGCGCGGCCGACAGCCCGGTGCGCATCGTCAGCGCTACGGGGGACGGCTGGCGGCGCGTCAGCGTGATCAACCAGGGCTCGCCCATCGCCCCGGAGCATCTGCCACGCCTGTTCGACCGCTTCTACCGCTGCGACCCTTCGCGCGCCGAGCCGGGCGACTCCGGTGGACTGGGGCTGGCCATCGTACGTTCGATCGCGCAGCTGCATGGCGGCGAGGTGGAGGTGCACAGCGACGCCAGCGCGACCCGCTTCACCCTGTGCTTGCCGGCTGATCCCGACTGACGGCGCCCAAGGACGGATGCCGGCCCGTGAGGTCACAGCTAAGGTGAATATCACCAGCTGAGCAGAGAGGCGCTTGTGGATCGTCTGAAAATCGCCACCTTCAACATCAACGGCATCCGGGCGCGCCTGCCCAACCTGCTCGAATGGCTCGAGCGCGAGCAGCCCGACGTGGTCTGTCTGCAGGAACTCAAGGCGCAGGATGCCGACTTCCCCATCGACGACATCCGCGGCGCCGGCTATGGCGCCATCTGGCACGGGCAAAAGTCCTGGAACGGCGTAGCGATACTCGCCCGTGACAGCGAGCCGCTGGAGATCCGCCGCGGCCTGCCCGGCGACCCGGACGACAGCCACAGCCGCTATCTGGAGGCCGCGGTGCACGGGGTGATCGTCGCCAGCCTCTATCTGCCCAACGGCAACCCCCAGCCCGGGCCGAAGTTCGACTACAAGCTGGCCTGGTTCGAGCGGCTGATCGAGCACGCCGCAGGCTTGCTCGCCAGCGGGCATCCGGTGGTGCTCGCCGGCGACTACAACGTGGTGCCCACTGACGAAGACATCTACAACCCGCGCTCCTGGCGCAAGGATGCGCTGCTGCAGCCGGAAAGCCGCGCGTGCTACGAGCGCCTGCTGGCTCAGGGCTGGACCGATGCCTTGCGCGCCCAGTTTCCGGACGAACCGGTCTATACCTTCTGGGACTATTTCCGTCAGCACTGGCAGAAGAATTCCGGGCTGCGCATCGACCATCTGCTGCTCAGCCCCGATCTTGCGCCGTGCCTGCAGACGGCCGGTGTCGATCGTTGGGTGCGTGGTCAGGAGCACGCCAGCGACCATGCGCCGACCTGGGTCAGCCTGGCGCGCGAGGCGGACTGATGGCCAAGGCGGTCGCGACGTGCGTGTGACCGCTGGAGGTGAGGCTGCGCGGCCGCTGGCTGGCGCGCAGCGGTTGTGGCCGGCCGGTCGTCAGGGCCGGCGGGTTATGTTGCAGGCGTAGACCCCGGAGGTATGGATGCTCGGACATTTGAGGCCGGTTGCGGCCGTTGAGGACCTGATCGACCCGGTTGCCGTGCTGGCGAAGCTCGAAGCCGGCAATGTGCCGATCGGCTCCATGCTGTGCGAGGCGCTGCATGCGGTGCGCAGCCACCTCGGAATGGAAGTTGCGTTTATCGCCGAGTTCAGCGAGGGGGCCCGGGTGTTCCGCCATGTCGATGGGCGGACCGAGCACCTGGTGCTGTGTGTCGGCGACTCCAATCCGCTGGAAGAGAGCTACTGCCAGCGCGTCGTCGATGGCCGCCTGCCGGAATTGATCAACGACGCCACCCAGCTGCCTGCGGCGCTGGAGCTGCCGGTTACCCGGGAACTGCCGGTCGGTGCGCACCTGAGTGTGCCGATCCGTTTCAGCGACGGTGGTGTGTACGGCACCTTCTGCTGCTTCAGCACGCGGCCGGATGGCAGCCTGAACGAGCGCGATCTCAACACGCTGCGGCTGTTCGCCGCCTTCGCCGGGCGGCTGCTGGAGACTCAGGCGAAAAGCCAGCAGAGCTGCGCCAGCAAGCGCAGCCGGATCGAGAGCGTGCTGGCCGAGCGGAGCTATGGGGTGGTCTACCAGCCCATCGTGCATCTGGTGGAGAACCGCATCGTCGGCCACGAGGCGCTGGCGCGCTTCCGCGCCGACCCGCAGCGCACGCCGGACAAATGGTTCGATGAAGCGGGTCAGGTCGGGCTGCAGAAGGAACTGGAGATCGCCCTGATCGAGGCCGCGCTGCAGGGCTTCGACCGTTTACCGGCCGACAGCTACCTGTCGCTCAATGTCTCGCCCGAAACCATCCTGGCCGGGGCGGTCGGCGAGGTGCTCGCCAGCCAGCCACTGGACCGGCTGATGCTGGAAGTCACCGAACATGCCCTGGTGCAGGACTACGAGCGGCTCGCCGAGGCACTGGAACCGCTGCGCCGCGAGGGCCTGCGGCTCGCCGTGGACGATGCCGGCGCCGGCTACGCGAGCTTCCGCCACATCCTCAAACTCAAGCCGGACGTCATCAAGCTCGACGCCAGTCTGATCCGCAACGTCGACAGCGACACCGGCTGTCGCGCCCTGGCCGCGGCGCTGATCCGCTTCGCCGAGGAGACTGGCTGCAAGGTGGTCGCCGAGGGTGTCGAGACGCAGGAGGAGCTGGCGATGCTGCGGCGTTTGGCAGTGAACAAGGCCCAGGGCTATCTGCTCGGCCGACCGTCCGCACTCAGCGCTCGCGTGGCAACGGGCTGAGCGGCTGTTCCGCACTGTCTCGGCGTGCCTGCGCCTTCGGGCGGTTTCGCTGAACCTTTATGGTGCGCGGGCAGTCGATTTTTAACACGGGCCATTGCTTTTGGCCCTTCGAGTCGACTTGCCAGGAGGTACAAGATGGATACGAAAGAGACGATTTCCGTGCTCAACGATCTGATAGAGACCTGCAAGGATGGGGAAAAGGGCTTTCTCGAATGTGCCGAGGATCTGCGCGACCCGCAGCTCAAGAGCACCATGAACCAGCGCTCGCGCGATTGCGCCACCGCCGCAGCGGAACTGCAGCAACTGGTGCGCTCGATGGGTGGCGATCCGGAGACCAGCACCAGCCTCTCGGCCGACATGCACCGCCGCTGGGTCAACCTCAAGGCGATGATCACCGGCAAGGACGACGAGGCGATTCTCAACGAATGCGAACGTGGCGAGGACGTGGCGGTGAAGAGCTACCGCAAGGCGCTGGAAAAAGATCTGCCAGCCGAGGTGCGGATCGTTGTGGAACGCCAGTACCAGGGCGTGCAACGCAACCATGATCAGGTCAAGGCACTGCGTGACGCCGCTCGCGCACGCGGCTGATCGCGCGTTACCCGTCTGCACGAAACGCCAGCCCTTGCTGGCGT
>NZ_JAYJLM010000007.1:0-353394 GCF_051948915.1 Stutzerimonas sp. Brlt_14 | reverse complement strand
GCGACGCCATTGCGCCAGACGACATGTGCGGCAGCTTGTCGCACCAGGCTGTCAGCTTTTCGTTACGCCTGGCAAGCCGCCGGGCCAGGCTTTTCAGCGAAAAACGCGCTGTAAGGAAAACCTGACAGCGGGGATGGCGTCAGCCGCTTTCCGTGCCCGTAAACAGCATTGTTCGCCGCCTTGGCCTGGGGTGTGATGGGGCCAGCCAAGCCGGGCAACGGCAGTCCTCACAACAATAATCAGGAGGCGATATGAACGCCGTGAACAAGATCGAACAGCACAACCCCATCGGCACCGACGGCTTCGAGTTCGTCGAATTCACCGCGCCGAATGCCGAGGGCATCGAGCAGCTGCGCACGCTGTTCACCCAGATGGGCTTTACCGAAACCGCCAAGCACCGCTCCAAGGAGGTCTGGCTGTTCCAGCAGCACGACATCAACATCGTGCTCAACGGCAACCCCACCGGGCATGTGCGCGAGTTCGGCGAGAAGCACGGCCCGAGCGCCTGCGCCATGGCCTTCCGGGTGAAGAATGCCGCGCAGGCCGCTGCCTACGTCGAATCCCAGGGCGCCAAGCTGGTCGGCAGCCACGCCAACTTCGGCGAGCTGAACATCCCCTGCGTCGAAGGCATCGGCGGCTCGCTGCTTTATCTCGTCGACCGCTACGGCGACAAGAGCATCTACGACGTCGACTTCGAGTACATCGAAGGGCGCACGCCGAACGACAATGCCGTCGGCCTGATGTGTATCGATCACCTGACCCACAACGTGCGTCGCGGGCAGATGGACGTCTGGTCCGGTTTCTACGAGCGCATCGCCAATTTCCGCGAGATTCGCTACTTCGACATCGAGGGCAAGCTGACCGGCCTGTTCTCCCGTGCCATGACCGCGCCCTGCGGCAAGATCCGCATTCCGATCAACGAGTCGGCCGACGACAAGTCGCAGATCGAGGAATTCATCCGCGAGTACCACGGCGAGGGCATCCAGCACATCGCGCTGTCCACCGACGACATCTACGAGACCGTGCGCCGCCTGCGCGCCAACGGCGTGGACTTCATGACCACCCCGGACACCTACTACGAGAAGGTCGACACCCGCGTCGCCGGCCACGGCGAGCCGCTCGACCAGCTGCGCGAGCTGAACCTGCTGATCGACGGCGCGCCGGGGGATGACGGCATCCTCCTGCAGATCTTCACCAACACGGTGATCGGCCCGATCTTCTTCGAAATCATCCAGCGCAAGGGCAACCAGGGCTTCGGCGAAGGCAACTTCAAGGCGCTGTTCGAATCCATCGAGGAAGACCAGGTGCGTCGTGGCGTGATCAAGGCGGGCGAATAAGTCCGGCGTCAGGACCGTAGGGTGGAAGACTGCGGAGCATCTTCCACGCGTCCGTGTCGGGCCGACCAACGCGTGGATGTGCTTCGCGACATCCACCCTACGCATCGGCAACCACCGCAGCGCCATTCAGATCACGCGGTATCACGAAGGAGAGGCACATGAGCCGCAAATGGATCAGTTTCCCCATCCGCGAGGGTGAGAGTTCGCGTCAGGCGCACTGCGATTTTCCGCTGGGCACCTACGAGCGCGAAATGGGCCGCGAAGGCTTCTTCGGCCCGGCTTCGCACCTGCATCACAAGCATCCGCCGACCGGCTGGATCGACTGGGAAGGCCCGCTGCGCCCGCACGCCTTCAACTTCAATCACATCCCCAGCGAAGGCGACTGCCCGCTGCAGGCGCCGCTGGCGCTGCACAATGCCGACGTCAAGCTGCGCCTGTGGAAGACCAACGGCGCCATGCGCCACCTGGTGCGCAACGGTGACGGTGACGAACTGCTGTTCATCCACGAGGGCGCCGGGCATTTCTACTGCGACTTCGGCCACCTGGAATTCCGCGACGGCGACTACCTGATGATCCCGCGCGGCACCGCCTGGCGCATCGAGGCGACGCAGCCGGTGTTCATGCTGCTGATCGAGAACACCGACGGCGCCTACCAGCTGCCGGAAAAAGGCCTGGTCGGCCCGCATGCCATCTTCGACGCCGCGGTGCTCGACCATCCGCGGCTGGACGACGCCTTCCGCGCGCAGCAGGACGAGAATCCCTGGCAGATCCGCATCAAGCGGCGCGATCAGATCACCACCGTGACCTACCCGTACAACCCGCTGGACGTGGTCGGCTGGCACGGCGACAACACCGTGGTACGGCTCAACTGGCGTGACATCCGCCCGCTGATGAGCCATCGCTACCACCTGCCGCCGTCGGCGCACACCACCTTCGTCGCCAACGGTTTCGTGGTCTGCACCTTCACGCCGCGGCCGGTGGAATCCGATCCGGGTGCGCTGAAGGTGCCGTTCTTCCACAACAACGACGACTACGACGAAGTGCTGTTCTACCACCGCGGCAACTTCTTCAGCCGCGACAACATCGAGCAGGGCATGGTGACCTTCCACCCCTGCGGCTTCCCCCACGGGCCGCACCCGAAGGCACTGAAGAAGGCCAGCACCGACCCGGCGACCTTTGCCGACGAGGTGGCGGTGATGATCGACACCCGCCGCGCGCTGGAAGTCGGCGAGGCTGCCGCCGCCGTCGATGTCCCCGAATACGTCAACTCCTGGCGTGCGCCGGGCAAGGAATCCTGATGAAACTCGCAACCCTCAACCAGGGCCGCGACGGCGTGCTCGTCGTGGTCTCCCGTGATCTCGCCCAGGCGGTGAAAGTGCCGCAGATCGCCGCCACGCTGCAGGCCGCGCTGGATGACTGGAACTACTGCAAGCCGAAGCTGGAAGCGGTCTACCAGCGCCTCAACGACGGGCTGGAGGAGGGCGCATTCGCCTTCGACCAGACCGCCTGCCACAGCCCGCTGCCGCGTGCCTATCACTGGGCGGACGGCAGCGCCTACGTCAATCACGTCGAGCTGGTGCGAAAGGCGCGTGGCGCCGAGATGCCGGAGTCCTTCTGGCACGATCCGCTGATGTATCAGGGCGGTGCCGATGCCTTTATCCCGCCGCACAGCCCGATCCGCCTGGCCGACGAGGCCTGGGGCATCGATCTGGAAGGCGAGCTGGCGGTGATCACCGACGACGTGCCCATGGGTGCGACGCCGGCCGAGGCGGCCGCGCACATCCAGCTGCTGATGCTGGTCAACGACGTGTCGCTGCGCAACCTGATCCCCGGCGAGCTGGCCAAGGGCTTCGGCTTCTACCAGAGCAAGCCGTCGTCGAGCTTCTCGCCGGTGGCGGTGACGCCGGACGAGCTGGGCGAAACCTGGCGCGACGGCAAGGTGCATCGGCCTCTGGTCTCGCATATCAACGGTGAGCTGTTCGGCCAGCCGGATGCTGGCACCGACATGACCTTCAACTTCCCGACCCTGGTCGCCCACGCCGCGCGCACCCGTCCGCTGTGCGCCGGGACCATCATCGGCTCGGGCACGGTGTCGAACTACGATCGCAGTGCCGGCTCGTCCTGCCTGGCCGAGAAGCGCATGCTCGAGGTCATCGAGCACGGCGAGGCGAAGACGCCGTTCCTCAAGTTCGGCGACCGGGTGCGCATCGAGATGTTCGACGCCGCCGGGCAGAGCATCTTCGGCGCCATCGATCAGCAGGTCGAGCGCTATGAGCACTGAGCTGACGCTCTACGGCTACTGGCGCTCCAGTGCCGCCTACCGGGTGCGCATCGCGCTGAATCTGAAGGGCTTGGCCTATCGGCAGGTGCCGGTGCATCTGGTCAAGGATGGCGGCCAGCAGCGTGCGGCCGATTACCGCGCCCTCAACCCGCAGCAGCTGGTGCCGTTGCTGGTCGATGAAGCCAACGGTGGCGCGCGCATCAGCCAGTCGCTGGCGATCCTGGAGTACCTCGACGAGGTGTTTCCGGTGCCGGCCCTGTTGCCGGCCGATCCGGTCGAGCGCGCCCAGGTGCGCTCGCTGGCCATGCACATCGCCTGCGAGATCCATCCGCTGAACAACCTGCGCGTGCTGCAGTACCTCAGTGCCGAACTGGGGGTCGACGACGAGGCGAAGAATGCCTGGTATCGGCACTGGGTCAGCCAGGGGCTGGCGGCGGTGGAAGAGGGCCTGGAAACCTTTGGTGACAAGCTTTCACTGACCAACCGGCCAGGTTACCTGGAGGCGTGCCTGGTTCCGCAGGTATACAATGCGCGCCGTTTTGCCTGTGACCTCGCGGCGTATCCACGCATTCTCGAGATCGTCGCACGCTGCGAGACGCTTCCGGCCTTCCAGCAGGCCGCGCCGGAGGTGCAGCCCGACGCTCAATGAAAGACTGAATCCGCCTTGCACGCCGCCGCGCCCTGCGCGACGGTCCCGATCCCGTCACAGATAACAACAAACAGGTGACGTATGACTCGTGAAAAACCGAAGAACCTCTGGCTCTCGCGCTGGGGTTTCATCCTCGCGGCAACCGGCTCGGCCGTGGGCCTGGGCAACATCTGGAAATTCCCCTACATCACCGGTGAATTCGGCGGTGGTGCCTTCGTATTGATGTACCTGCTGTGCATCCTCGCCATCGGCGTGCCGGTGATGATGTGCGAGATCGCCATTGGCCGCCGCGGCCGTGGCAGCCCGATCGACGCCATCGGCCGGGTGGTCCGCGAGAACAACGGCAATCTGTTGTGGAAGGCAGTGGGTGGCATGGCCATGACGGCCGGCTTCCTGATCCTCTGCTTCTACGTCGTGGTCGCCGGCTGGGCCTTCGCCTACACGGTGAAGATGCTCGACGGCTCGTTGGCCGCCACCAGCGTCGAGGCGCTCGGTGGGGTGTTCGAGGCGCACAATGCCAACCCCTGGGAACTCGGTGGCTGGAGCCTGCTGGTTGCGCTGCTGACCCTGTGGATCGTCGCCAAGGGCGTGCAGAAGGGTATCGAGAACGCCGTGCGCTGGATGATGCCGGGCCTGGCCGTGCTGCTGCTGATCCTCGTGGGCTACGCAGTGACCAGCGGCGGATTCGATCAGGGCTTCGCTTTCCTGTTCAGCTTCGATACCTCGAAGATCACCGGCGAGGCGCTGCTGGCCGCGCTCGGCCACGCGTTCTTCACCCTCAGCCTGGCGTCCGGCGCGATCCTCACCTACGGCTCGTATATTCCGGATGACCAGTCCATCGCCCGCACCACCTTCATGGTCGCCATCGCCGATACCTGTGTGGCGCTGCTGGCGGGCCTGGCGATCTTCCCGATCATCTTCGCCAACGGCATGGACCCGACCGCCGGCCCTGGCCTGATTTTCATGAGCCTGCCGCTGGCCTTCCAGCAGATGCCGTTCGGTACCGCCTTCGGCGTGCTGTTCTTCGCCATGGTCTCGATCGCCGCGCTGACTTCGGCGATCTCCATGATCGAGGCCACCGTCGCCTACCTCAACGAGAAGCACGGCATCTCGCGGATGAAGGCGGCCATCGGTTCCGGCGCGGTGCTGCTGGTGATCAGCATGCTGGCGATGCTCTCGTTCAACCTGCTGTCGGGCTGGACGCCGATGGGCAAGAACTTCTTCGACTGGCTGGATTATCTGACCTCGCGCTGGATGATGCCGCTGGGCGGAATCTTCATCGTGCTGCTGGCCGGCTACGCGCTGCGCAGCGAGATCATGCGCGACGAGCTGAACCTGCCGCCGCTGGGCTACGCGCTGTGGCTGTTCATGGTGCGCTACGTCTGCCCGGTGCTGATCCTCATGGTCTTCCTCCATGCCCTTGGCTGGCTGGGCTTCGACCCGCTGCAGCGCTGGTACTGGATCGCCGGAGCGATCGGTGCGCTGGCGGTGCTGGGTGAGATGTTGCGCCCGCGGGTGATGCCGGCGCTGGCCGGGCGCTGAGGCTTGGCGCGGCGCCTCCACCGGCGCCGCGCCGACCGCTCGTCGGCGGGGCTGGTCCATCCGTTGATCTGCGTCATCCGCACGTAAAGTTCAGCTGGGCGTGGCCGACATTTCTGGGTGACAGCCAGGGATATGGCGCACGGAACAGGGACGCTCGATTGCCCGAACCGTCGCGGACCATGCTGCCATGCCCAAACACCTGAAGTTCAGCCACAAGATTCTCCTGGCCGCATCGCTGATCGTGATCGCGACCTTTTCGTTGTTCACCCTGTTCAACGACTACCTGCAGCGCAACGCCATTCGGGACAACCTCGACAGCTACCTGAACGAGATGGGTGACGTCACCGCGCACAACATCCAGAACTGGCTGTCAGGCCGTCTGGTTCTGCTGGAAAGCGTGGCACAGACCATTGCCCGCGACAGCGCCACCGACCAGGTCGAGGCGCTGGTCAAGCAGCCGGCGCTGAGCTCGACCTTCGCCTTCAGCTACCTGGGCCGCGCCGATGGCGAGTTCATCGTGTACCCGCGCTTCGAACTGCCGGCCGGCTACGACCCGCGCCAGCGTCCCTGGTACAAGGATGCCGTGGCCGCCGGCCGCACCACCCTGACCGAGCCCTATCAGGACGCCGCCACCAACGAACTGATCATCACCGCCGCCACCCCGGCACAGGCTCTCGGTGTGGTGGGTGGCGACCTCAGCCTGAAGGTGCTGGTGGACATCATCAACGCCCTGGACTTCAACGGCATGGGCCATGCGTTTCTGGTCAGTGGCGACGGCAAGATCCTGGTGCATCCGGATGGCAGCAAGGTGATGAAATCCCTTGGCGAGCTGTTCCCCGGACATGCGCCGTCGCTGGATGCCAACTACAGCGAAGTCGAACTGGACGGGCAGACGCGCATCCTCAGCTTCAGCCGCGTCGCGGGCCTGCCATCGGTGACCTGGTACGTCGGTATCTCCCTGGACAAGGCCAAGGCCTATGCCGCGCTGGACAGCTTCCGCACCTCGGCGGTGGTTGCCGCGCTGATCGCCGTGGGCGTGATCCTGCTGCTGCTCGGCATGCTGATGCGTGTGCTGATGCGGCCGCTGACCGACATGGGCCGCGCCATGGCCAACATTGCCGAAGGAGAGGGCGATCTGACCCGCCGCCTGACGGTGCAGAGCCACGACGAGTTCGGCGAGCTGGCCTCGGCTTTCAACCGTTTCGTCGAGCGTATCCACACCTCCATCCGCGAGGTGTCCTCGGCAACGCAGCAGGTCAACGAGGTTGCGGCACGTGTGCTGGCGGCATCCAACTCTTCCATGGCCAATTCCGACGAGCAGGCCAGCCGCACCAACAGCGTGGCGGCGGCGATCAACGAGCTAGGGGCGGCGGCCCAGGAGATCGCCCGCAACGCGGCGGATGCCTCGCAGCAGGCCAGCGGCGCCCGGCATCAGGCCGAGGACGGCCGTCAGGTGGTGGAGCAGAATATCCGCGCGATGCGCGAGCTGTCGGCGAAGATCAGCGCCTCCTGTTCGCAGATCGAGGCGCTCAACGCCAAGACGGTGGACATCGGCCAGATCCTCGAGGTGATCAAGGGCATTTCCGAGCAGACCAACCTGCTCGCCCTGAACGCTGCCATCGAAGCCGCGCGGGCCGGCGAGGCAGGTCGCGGTTTCGCCGTGGTCGCCGACGAGGTGCGCAACCTGGCGCATCGTACCCAGAGTTCGGCGCAGGAAATCCAGCAGATGATCGAGCAGCTGCAGGTCGGCGCCGGCGCTTCGGTGCAGACCATGACCGAAAGCCAGCGCCAGAGCGAGTCGAGCGTCTCCATCGCCGACCGCGCCGGCGAGCGCCTCGGCGAGGTGACCCAACGCATCGGCGAGATCGACGGCATGAACCAGTCGGTGGCCACCGCCACCGAGGAGCAGACCGCGGTGATCGAGTCGCTGAACATGGATATCACCGAGATCAACACGCTGAACCAGCAAGGCGTGGAGAACCTGCAGTCGACACTGCGCGCCTGTGGCGACCTGGACCAGCAGGCGCGCCGGCTGAAGCAGCTGGTGGACAGCTTCCGCATCTAACCGGAACGGTGGTCGTGAGGGCGCTCCGGCGCCCTTTTTTCATGGCGGCGGGCGGGCCGCGGAGCAATGTGCCGCTAATGGCAGTCTGAACTTATCCCGCCGCGCATCCATCAGGAGGCTTCCATGAAAATTCTCATCGTGCTCACGTCCCACGACCAGCTGGGTGACACCGGCGAACAGACCGGCTTCTGGCTGGAGGAGTTCGCCGCCCCCTACTACACGTTCAAGGATGCCGGCGCCGAGGTGGTACTGGCTTCGCCCAAAGGCGGCGAGCCGCCCCTCGATCCGAAAAGCGACCAGCCTGACGCCCAGACCGAGGCCACCGAGCGCTTCAACGGCGACGGCGAGGCGCAGACGTTGCTGGCCAACACCTACCGGCTGGATCAGGTCTCAGCCGAGGATTTCGACGCGGTGTTCTACCCCGGTGGCCATGGCCCGCTATGGGACCTGGTGAACAACCCGACCTCCATCGCGCTGATCGAGTCCTTCGTCAAGGCCGACAAGCCGGTAGGGGCGGTCTGCCATGCGCCGGCGGCGTTGACCGAGGTGCGCGGCAAGGATGGCGAGTATCTGGTCAAGGGCAAGCGCGTCACCGGCTTTACCAATGGCGAGGAAGCGGCAGTGGAACTCACCGAGGTGGTGCCGTTCCTGCTCGAGGACCGGCTGCGCGAACGCGGCGGCCAGTACAGCAAGGGTGCGGACTGGACGCCCTATGTGCAGGTCGACGGGCGGCTGGTGACCGGGCAGAACCCGGCCTCGTCGGAAGCGGCGGCGCAGGAGCTGCTCAAGCTGCTGCGCGCGGGTTAGACGTCAGCGCGGCCAGGCGAGCCGTTCCGCCTGGCCGCAACTTTCGAACAGCGGCCGGCTGAACAGGTAGCCCTGCATCAGATGGATGCCCAGATCATGCAGGGCGCTGCATTCGTCGGCGGTCTCGACGCCTTCGCCGATGACCTGGATGCCCAGTTCCTCGCACATCGCAACGGTGCCGCGGACGATGGCCTGGCGTGGGCGGCTCTGATCGATGCCGCGGATCAGGTCCATGTCCAGCTTGATGATGTCCGGCTGGAAGTCGGCCAGCAGGTTGAGCCCGGCAAAGCCCGCACCGAAGTCGTCGATGGCGGTGAGAAAGCCGATGCGCTGATACTCGCGAAACACCTCGGTGAGCCATTTGCCGTCGCTGATGCGCTCGCCTTCAACGGTCTCGAAAATGATCCGCTCCACCGGGAAATCATGGGCACGGGCCGCCTCCAGCGTCGAGCGGATGCACAGCTCGGGGCGGTAAATGGCGTTGGGCATGAAGTTGATCGACAGCCTGCTCTGCATGCCCAGTCTTGCAGCGGTCTTGATGGCCTTGACCCGGCCGGCCTGATCGAAGCGAAAGCGGTTGTCCTCGTTCACCTGGGCCAGCACCGTGGGCGCCGGCTCGCCTGCTGTGCCACGCACCAGCGCTTCGTGAGCGAAGATCTGCCGGCTGCGCAGGTCGACAATGGGCTGAAAGGCGTAGCTGAAGCCGAAGCCCAGTCGCTCGCCACTGGCGCAGCTGGGGCAGGCGCCGTGCTCGGTGGCACCATGGCACGGGTAGGCATCTGGCGCGGGGTTGTGAGCGGTGTTTCCTGGATTCATGAAGACACTCGGTGGCGGGCTGACGGTCAGGTTAACGGCCGCATCGGCGATCACTGCAGTCCGCCGGTCCGTTCGCCGCCCAGCTCTTCGAGCAGGCTGCGTGCGGCGTAGTCTGCCGCATCGGTGAATGGATTGAGCACCCGCGCGACGCCGGCCGCGTCCAGCGCCTTGCCGTGCTGGTCGTCGCGCACCACGCCGGCGATCTTGCCGGTGAAGCCGGCATGCTTGAGCGCGTGGAGGAAGGCGCGATTGGATTCCCATTGCGGAAAGCTGGTGACCACCCATTCGGCATGCTGCAAGGGCAGCGACTCGAGAAAGCTCGGGTCCTCGCCATCGCCGAAGCGTACCGGCAGCCTGGCACGGCGCAGCGCGCGCACTGCTTCCGGATCGAAGTCCACGCCCAGCACCGGCATGCGCTCGGCGGCCAGCTGTTGCAGCAGGCGCGAGCCATAGCGGCCCAGGCCGAAGATGATGATGCGCGGCTGCCCCTGCGGACGGCCCTGCGCTTCCACCTCCAGCTCACGGTAGGGACGCTTGCGCTCGAACAGCCCCAGCCACGGCGCCAGCCGTTCGTAGAGCGGTTGCGAGAACAGAATCATGTAGGTCGAGAGCATGATGGTCACCAGGCCCACCAGCGTAGTCAGGCCCAGCGCCTGCGGCCCGACATGGCCGAGACTGATGCCCATGGCGACGAAGACGATGGAGAACTCGCTGATCTGCGCCACCGTCAGCCCGGCGAGAAAGCCGGTGCGCTTGCGATAGCCCATGTAGCCCATGATCGCCATGACGATCAGCGGGTTGCCGATCAGCACGAACAGCGCCAGCACGAGGGCTGGCAGCAGCTCGTTGCCGAGGGTGGAGAAGTCCAGCTTGCCGCCCAGGTCGATGAAGAAGAACAGCAGCATGAAATCGCGAATGCCGGTCAGCCGGGCGTTCATTGCTTCGCGGTACGCCGTGGAGGCCAGCGAGAAGCCGGCGACGAAGGCGCCGGCCTCCTTGCTGAAGCCGACATAGTCGCCGAGCGCGGCCAGCCCGGTGCCCCAGGCGATGGCGAAGATCAGCAGCAGCTCCTGCGAGCGCGCCATGCGGCTGACCAGATCCGGCAGCACGTAGCGCATCAGCAGGTAGAGCAGCACCGCCGCACCGCCCAGGCGCAGCAGCAGCGAGCCGGACACCTCCGCCCAGCCGGCATCGCCAGCACCGCGCAAGGCGCTCATGGTCATCATCGCCAGCACCACGGCCAGGTCCTGGACAATCAGGAAGCCCACTGCGATGCGCCCGTGCAGCGAGTCCAGCTCCTGTTTGTCCGAGAGCAGCTTGACGATGATGATGGTGCTGGAGAAGGTCAGCGCCACGGCGATGTAGATCGCCTCCATGGCGCTCTTGCCCATCAGCAGGGTGAGCGCGAAGCCGAAGATGATGGTGAAGGTCAGCTGCCCCAGCCCCGTGGCCAGCGCCACCGGGCCGATATTGCGGATATGCGCGAGATCGAGCTTGAGACCGACCACGAACAGCAGCACGGCGACGCCGATCTCGGCCAGCAGATGGATCTGGTCAGCGGCGTTGACCGGCCCGAACACCGCCGGCCCGAGCAGGATGCCGACCACGATGTAGGAGATCAGCAGCGGCTGGCGCAGGCTCACGGCGATGGCGCCGACCACTGCCGAGATGATCAGCAGCAGGGCGAATTCGGCGAAAGGGCCATGGGCGAGCAGCGCTTCCATGTGGGCTCCGTGGGGGCATCGGGCAGCGGGACCGCCTTATCCTGCGACAGCGCGTCGCTGCATGCCACCATCGCGATGGGAAAAACCGCCGTGCCCTGTTGGGCCGGTGGCGCCGAGCAGGGCGGGCTGCTGCTAGAATCGGCCCTTTTTCACCGCGCCGAATCGGCGCCGCGAGCCTGCCATGACCTTCGCCTCCCTGGGCCTGATCGATCCGCTGCTGCGGACCCTGGAAACCCTCGACTATCGCAAGCCGACGCCGGTGCAGGCCGAGGCCATTCCCGCCGTGCTCAAAGGCCGCGACCTGATGGCAGCGGCGCAGACCGGTACCGGCAAGACCGCCGGTTTCGCCCTGCCATTGCTGCAGCGCCTGACCATGGAAGGCGCCAAGGTGGCGAGCAATTCGGTGCGCGCGCTGGTACTGGTGCCGACCCGTGAACTGGCCGAGCAGGTTCACGAGAGCTTTCGCGTGTACGGGCAGAACCTGCCGCTGCGCACCTACGCGGTGTACGGCGGCGTGAGCATCAATCCGCAGATGATGGCGCTGCGCAAGGGCATCGATGTGCTGGTGGCCACCCCGGGGCGCCTGCTCGACCTCTACCGGCAGAACGCCGTCGGTTTCGCCCAGTTGCAGGCGCTGGTGCTCGACGAGGCGGACCGCATGCTCGACCTCGGTTTCGCTGAAGAACTGGATGCGCTGTTCTCCGCTTTGCCGAAAAAGCGCCAGACCCTGCTGTTTTCCGCGACCTTCTCCGAGCCGATCCGGCAGATGGCCCGCGAGCTGCTGCGCGACCCGTTGTCGGTCGAGGTCAGCCCGCGCAATGCGGCGGCGAAGACGGTCAAGCAGTGGCTGGTGCCGGTGGACAAGAAGCGCAAGAGCGAGCTGTTCCTGCATCTGCTGGCGGAGCGGCGCTGGGGTCAGGTGCTGGTGTTCGTCAAGACGCGCAAGGGCGTCGATCAGCTGGTGGACGAGCTGCAGGCGCAGGGCATCGCCAGCGACGCGATCCACGGCGACAAGCCGCAGGCCTCGCGTCTGCGCGCGCTGGAGCGCTTCAAGGCTGGCGAGGTGCAGGTGCTGGTGGCGACCGACGTGGCGGCGCGCGGACTGGACATTCACGACCTGCCGCAGGTGGTCAACTTCGACCTGCCCACCGTCGCCGAGGATTACGTGCATCGCATCGGTCGTACCGGCCGTGCCGGAGCCAGTGGCGAGGCGATCTCCCTGGTCGCCGCCGACGAGGTGGACCAGCTGGCCGCCATCGAGACCCTGATCAACCAGGTGCTGCCGCGGCATGACGAGCCGGGCTTCGTACCGGATCACCGCGTGCCGGCCACGGCGCTGGGCGGGCAGATCATCAAGAAACCGAAGAAACCCAAGAAGCCCAAGGAAGCTGCCGGCAAGGGCAAGATCCATCTCGGCAACTGGTTCGAGGAGAACGAAAAGCCCAACGCCCGGCCGATTCGCAAGGTGCCGAGCCTGGGCGGCGGCAAACCGGCTAAGAAGCGCTGAGAGTCTTAGAACACTAGCTCTTCGGGTCAGGCCGGAACGTATGATGCGAGGAAACCTGAGCATGGGTAGCAAAACGACGTCGGTGATCCTGCTGGTCGGCGTGCTGTTCAGCGTATCGGCAGAGGCGTCCATGAGGTGTGGCACCCGCCTGGTTGGTCTGGGCGACACAGATGAGCAGGTCGAGGCCAAGTGCGGCCCTGCCGATCGCCAAAGCGTCGAAGCGCCGTCGCTGCGTAGCGATGGTGTCGTACAGCCGGGAGCTGTCAGGGTCGACCGCCGGGTCTACGGTCCGCGAAACGGCGCGGAACATCATCTTCGCTTCATCGATGGCCGTTTGGTTGAAATCCGTATGGTGCGCGAGCCAGAGCCGAGCAAGTTGTAATCCGCTTTCGCCATGCAGCTGTGCCGGTCGTGCAAACGGCAATTCTGTCCACGGTCGCCGTAACGCTCGCGGGCCTACAGGCTCGCCAGCGCCGACACCACCAGCAGCAACGCCATCGCCTGGTTGAAGCGGCGTAGATGCGTCGCCGAGCGCAGCAGCCGGGCCGCACCGGCGCCGAGCAGGGCCCAGGCCGCCAGGCAGGGCAGGGCGATCAGGAAGAACAGCAGCGCGTGGATGGCGTAGCGCCCGGCATCGGCGTTGGCGCCGCTGAACACGCCGACCACCGCCAGCGCCATCATCCATACCTTCGGGTTGATCACCTGCAGCCCGGCGGCGCCCAGGGCGCCGAGTCGACGGCTGGCGGCGTCGTCTTCGATCGCTTCGGTCGGGCTGCGGGCGATCTGCCAGGCCAGGTAGAGCAGCCAGCCGACCCCGAGCCAGGCCATCGCCTGCTGCAATGGCGGATGGCGCAGCAGCCATTCGCCGGCGCCAAGGCCCACCAGCAGCACGATCAGCGCCGCGGCCGCGCAGGCGCCAAAGATGATGGGAAGCGCCGCCAGCAGGCCGAAGCGCGAGCTGTTGCTCAGCACCAGGATGTTGGTCGGGCCCGGGGTGATGGAGGCGACGAAGGCAAACAGCACGAAAGGCAGCCACTGGCTCATCGTGGCGGCCTCGTTTCGTGGGAGCGGTCAGGGCGGGGGCTGGGCGACATGGCGATCGGCTCCGTCGGGTTGCGGATGGCCGAATGATCGCGCCTGCCGGTTCAGCGGTCTGGAAGATTCGAGCAGCGCCTGCGGTAATGCGCCGGGGTCAGGCCGTAGGCGCGGCGAAACCAGCGGCCCATATGACTCTGGTCGGCGAAACCCAGTGTCATCGCCACCCGCGCCGGTGGCTGCCCGCTGGCCAGCAGCTGTCGTGCCCTGGCCAGGCGCAGCTGGACCAGATAGGCATGCGGCGCGATGCCGAACGCGGCCTTGAACGCCCGCGACAGGCGGAAGCGATCGACACCGCTTGCCCAGGCCAGCTCGTCCAGGCCCAGGTCCTGCTCCATGTGCTCGTGCAGATAATCCCGTGCCCGCAGTGCCACCAGCGGCATGCGCGGATCGCTGTCGAGCCGCGGGCGCCAGGCCAGATGTCGCGCCAGCTTGGCCAGCAACGCATCCAGCGCGGCCTGGCGGACGATGCGCAGATCGCGGCTCTGCAGTGCCTGGAAGGCTTCGGCAATCACCGCCAGCAACTCGGGCTCGCTGGCCAGCGTCTTGGCGAATGCCGGCTGGCAATCGCCTGGCGCGTCCTCGAACAGCCCGCGCAGCTCGCGCTCGAGCCAGTGCGGGTCGAGGTAGAGCATCGAGTAGGTGAAGCCGCCCCGGGCCGGGGCGTGGCCATCGTGCAGCTCGCCGGGTTCGAGCAGAAAGACCTGGCCCGGGGTGCTGCTGTGCAGTGCCTTGCGGCAATGAAACTGTTGCACGCCCTGTTCGGTGAAGCCGATCAG
The DNA here is from genome assembly GCF_051948915.1 of Stutzerimonas sp. Brlt_14. Classification (NCBI taxonomy): domain Bacteria; kingdom Pseudomonadati; phylum Pseudomonadota; class Gammaproteobacteria; order Pseudomonadales; family Pseudomonadaceae; genus Stutzerimonas; species Stutzerimonas sp. Brlt_14. Next base: position 338,792 of record NZ_JAYJLM010000007.1, on the reverse strand, counting down.
GTAGCTGTCGTGGAAGTGCGGATCGTAGGCGTGGCCTTCGAAATGGGCGCGGATCGTCTCGATGCCGGTTTCGGCATCCCTGTTCAGCTCGATCCAGTCATTGTTGCCCATGGCGGTGACTCCGGTGACGCTTCGGCGCGCGTTGCTCGGGTTGAGTATCGTCTGCCGGGCGGGCCATCGTCTGGAACATTCGTGCAGCGGTGCTCGACGGATGGTCGGCCACTCTGCCCGATGATTGATCTGGGTCTAGGCTTGCTGCCGTCTGCCTGGCGCAGACTCGAACGTCCCGAATCAAGGAGCAAGCCCATGACCCAGACCATGAAAGCGGCAGTGGTTCACGCCTTCGGCGAGCCGCTGCGCCTCGAGGAAGTCAAGGTGCCGATGCCCGGCCCCGGTCAGATCCTGGTGAAGATCGCCGCCTCCGGCGTCTGCCACACCGACCTGCACGCTGCCGAGGGCGACTGGCCGGTGAAACCGTCCCTGCCGTTCATTCCCGGCCATGAAGGCGTTGGCCACGTCGCGGCGGTGGGTGCCGGCGTGACCCGGGTGAAGGAGGGCGATCGCGTCGGCGTGCCCTGGCTGTACACCGCCTGCGGCTGCTGCGAGCACTGCCTGACTGGCTGGGAAACCCTCTGCGAAGGCCAGCAGAACACCGGCTACTCGGTCAATGGCGGCTACGCCGAATACGTGCTGGCCGACCCGAACTACGTTGGCATCCTGCCGAAGAACGTCGAGTTCGACGAGATCGCGCCGATTCTCTGCGCCGGTGTCACTGTCTACAAGGGCCTCAAGGTCACCGGTGCACGCCCCGGCCAGTGGGTGGTGATCTCCGGCATCGGCGGCCTCGGTCATGTCGCGGTGCAGTACGCCAAGGCGATGGGGCTGCACGTGGTGGCGGTGGATGTGGATGACGCCAAGCTGGAGCTGGCCAAGCGTCTGGGTGCCAAGCTGACCATCAACGCACGCACGGAGAATCCCGTGGAGGTGGTCCAGCGCGATATCGGCGGCGCCCACGGCGTGCTGGTCACCGCGGTGTCCAACAGCGCCTTCGGCCAGGCCATCGGCATGGCGCGGCGGCATGGCACCGTGGCGCTGGTCGGGCTGCCGCCGGGAGACTTCCCGACGCCGATCTTCGACGTCGTGCTCAAGGCCATCAGCATCACCGGCTCGATCGTCGGCACCCGCGCCGATCTGCAGGAGGCGCTGGATTTCGCCGGCGAGGGCCTGGTCAAGGCGACCATCCACACCGACAGCCTGGACAACATCAACCAGATCTTCGACGACATGCGCGCCGGGCGCATCGAAGGCCGTATCGTGATGAAGATGTAGCAGGCCGTGCGGCCGGCAGCGCACCGTTCAGCGCGGCGCGTTTGCCGGCACGTTGGCACGCAGCCAGCGCAGCATGCCTTCGGCTGCGGCGCGTCCGCTGGCAAAGCAGGCGGTCAGCAGATAGCCACCGGTCGGCGCTTCCCAGTCGAGCATTTCGCCAGCACAGAACACGCCGGGTAGCCGGCGCAGCATCAGATCCTCGTCCAGTTCCTCGAAGGGCACGCCGCCGGCGCTGCTGATCGCCTCGTCCAGCGGACGCGGGCGGACCAGGCGGATGGGCAGCGCCTTGATCGCGGCGGCCAGGGCCTGCGGGGCCTGGAAGGTCGTGGCATCGGTCAGCTCGCGCAACAGCGCCGCCTTGACGCCATCGAGCTTCAGCTGGCGGTGCAGGTGCTTGGCCATGGACTGCGAGCCCCGCGGTCTGGCCAGGGCGCTGGCGATCTGTGTCAGGGTGCGATCCGGCAGCAGGTCGAGCAGTACCGTGGCAGCGCCGTCACGGTTGATCGTGTTGCGGATCGGCGCCGAGAGCGCGTAGACCAGGCTGCCCTCGATGCCCGTGGCGGTGAGCACGAACTCGCCCTTGCGTGGTGCTTCGCCGGGCAACGCCAGGCTGACGGTCTTCAGCGGCGCGCCGGCGAATTTCTCCCGCAGGTGCTCGCTCCAGCCGGCTACCTCGAAGCCACAGTTGGCCGGCTGCAGCGGCGCGATGGCGATCCCGCGGTTCTGCAGCGAGGGCACCCAGGCGCCATCCGAACCCAGTCTGGCCCAACTGCCGCCGCCGAGGGCGAGCAGGGTGGCGTCCGCCTCGACCTGGGTTTCGCCTTGCGGCCCGGCGATACGCAGCGCGCCATGCTCGTCCCAGCCCAGCCAGCGCTGGCGGGTATGCAGCTGCACGCCGCTTTCACGCAGGCGCTTGAGCCAGGCGCGCAGCAGGGGCGCGGCCTTCATGTCGCTAGGAAACACCCTGCCGGAGCTGCCGACGAAGGTGTCGATGCCCAGTCCGTGAATCCATTCGCGCAGTGAATCCGGGGAGAAGGCATCGAGCAGCGGTCGCAGGTCGCCGGCGCGCTCGCCGTAGCGGCTGACGAACGCGGCGTAGTCCTCGGCATGGGTGATGTTCATGCCGCCGACGCCGGCCAGCAGGAACTTGCGCCCCACCGAGGGCATGGCGTCATACAGGTCGACATTCACGCCTGCCTGGCCGAGCACCTCGGCGGCCATCAGGCCGGCCGGACCACCACCGATGATGGCGACGCGAAAAGAGGAGGGCTGGGGCATGGTGGCAACCGGGCAGGCGAGCGGGGCGGGCATTGTAGCTGCTGACGGTTGCTCAGCCGAGCCCGTGGCGCTGCCAGGCCGAGTGGGCGCTGACATGCAAGGTCGCATGACGACGGGCGAGCAGGGCGCGGTCCTTGTCGTAGCCGCCGCCGATCAGCCCTACCACGGGAATGTCTCGACCCAGGCAGTGATCGAGCACCGCGCTGTCGCGCGCGGCGAGCCCGGCGTCGGTCAGCGAGAGCAGGCCCAGGGCGTCGTCGCGGTGGACGTCGACGCCGGCGTCATAGAGCACCAGGTCCGGCTGATAGATCGGCAGCAGGTAGTTCAGCGTGTCGTGCACGACCTGGAGGTAGGCCTCGTCGCCCATGCCCGGCGGCAGCGGGATGTCCCAGTCGCTATGGGCCTTGCGGGTGGGGAAGTTCTTCTCGCAGTGCAGCGAGACGGTCACCGCATCCGGCACGTTCTCCAGGATGCGCGCGGTGCCGTCACCCTGGTGCACGTCGCAGTCGAAGATCAGCACGCGCCCGACAAGTCCGCTTTCCAGCAGGTACAGCGCGATCACCGCCAGGTCGTTGAAGATGCAGAAGCCTGAGGCGTGATCGCGATGCGCATGGTGCGTGCCGCCAGCCAGATGGCAGGCCAGACCGTGCTGCAGCGCCTGCTCCGCCGCCAGCAGCGAGCCGCCTACCGCCCGCACGGTGCGCTGCGCCAGCTCCGGGCTCCAGGGCAGGCCGAGCCGGCGCAGCTCGTCGCGGCCCATCTCGCCGCTGCAGTAGCGCGCGACATAATCGGCGTCATGGGCCAGAGTCAGGATGTCGCGTCTGCAAAGTGACGGGCGCAATAGCGCTGCGTCCGTGGTCATACCGAGAGTGACCAGATGGTCACGCAGCAGACGAAACTTCTCCATGGGAAATCGATGGCCCGGCGGCAGCGGCGGGCTGTAATCGTCGTGATAGACCAGGGGGAGGGACATGAACCACGCGTGTTCGACAGATGTGCGCCGCAGTATGCAGGCTGGCCGTCGACGCGCTCAAGGAGCAAGGATGGTCGATCGAATCGCCCTCGAAACCTCGCGTCTGCGGCTGCGCAGCTGGCATGACGACGACCTCGAGCCATTGGCGCAGCTGTGCGCCGACCCGGAAGTCATGCGCTACGACCCGGCCCTGCTGTCGCGGGATGAGTGCGCCGCGCTGATGGTGCGCAGTCGCCTTCATCTGCTGCGGCACGGCTTCGGCCTGTGGGCGCTGGAACGCAAGGACAGTGGTGCCTTTATCGGCTACTGCGGGCTGGTCTGGGCGCCGTCGTCGGTGCCGGGCTCGGCGGTGGAGCTGCGCTGGGGCGTGGCCTGTGAACAATGGGGCCAGGGCCTGGTGCTCGAGGCGGCACGGGCGGTTCTGCAGCATGCCTTCGTCACCCTGCAATTGCCCGAGGTGGTCGCCTGCATGGCGCAGATCAACGAGCCGGCCAAGCAGCTGGTGGCGGAGCTGGGCATGCGCGCCGATCAGGCTGCGTCCTTTGCCCACCCGGAGCTGGCGGCGGGGCACCCGTTGCACGAGCAGCTGCTCTACCGACTGCAGCGGGGCGATTGGCGACAATAAGCCCTGTTGCTGGAGCGTTGCCGGCGAAATCCGTAACATGGCGCGCCTGTCCGCCCCCCTTATCAAGGATGCCGAAATGACCCAGATACTCGACGCCCTGGTCAATCTGCTGACCCTGGAACGCATCGAGGAAAACCTGTTCCGTGGCGCCAGCCAGGACCTCGGCTTTCCCCAGCTGTTCGGCGGGCAGGTGCTCGGCCAGGTGATCTCCGCAGCCAGCCAGACGGTGACGCCGGAGCGCCATGTGCATTCGCTGCACGGCTATTTCCTGCGTCCCGGTGACTCGCACCAGCCGGTGGTGTACGACGTCGATCGCGTGCGCGATGGAGGCAGCTTCACCACGCGACGGGTCAGCGCGATCCAGAAGGGCCAGACCATCTTCACCGGCATCGCCTCGTTCCAGGCCGAGGAAACGGGCTACGAGCACCAGTTGCCGATGCCGGATGTGATCGGGCCGGACGACCTGCCCAACGAGTGGGAGCTGCTGCACAAGCTTTCGCCGATGGTGCCGGAACGTGTGATGGAGAAGCTGCGCCGGCCCAAGCCCATCGAGATTCGCCCGGTCACCCTGGTCGATCCGGCCAACCCGCAGCCGATCGAACCGGTCCGCCACCTGTGGTTCCGCGCCGACGGCTCGCTGCCCGACAGCCCGGCGCTGCACAAGTACCTGCTTGCCTACGCCTCGGATTTCAGCTTTATCGGCACCGCGTTGCAGCCCCACGGCGTCAGCTCGTGGAGCAAGTTCATCCAGCTGGCCAGCCTCGATCACGCCATCTGGTTCCACCGCGAAGTGAAGATGGACGACTGGCTGCTGTACTCCATCGACAGCCCCTGGGCCGGCAATGCCCGCGGCTTCGCCCGTGGCAGCATCTTCAACCGCCAGGGCGAGCTGGTTGCCTCGGTGGCCCAGGAAGGCCTGATCCGCGTGCGCGAGGACTGGATGTGAATATCGCCGAGGTGCGGCACTGGGTGTTCGACATGGACGGCACCCTGACCATCGCCGTGCACGATTTCGCCGCGATCCGCCGCGCCCTGGAGATTCCCGAGGAGGACGACATCCTCCATCACCTGGCTGCGCTGCCGGCCGACGAAGCGGCGGCCAAGCGCGCCTGGCTGCTGGAGCACGAACGCGAACTCGCCTACGCCGCACGCCCGGCCGTAGGCGCCCGCGAGCTGCTGCATGCGCTGCGCGAGCGCGGCTGCCGCCTCGGCGTGCTGACCCGCAATGCCCACGAACTGGCGCTGGTGACCCTGCAGGCGGTGGGCATGGGCGACTGTTTTCTGTCCGAGGACATCCTCGGTCGCGACGAGGCACCGCCCAAGCCGCATCCGGGCGGGCTGCTGCATTTGGCGGAGCGCTGGGGCGTGGCGCCGGCGTCGATGCTGATGGTGGGGGACTACCGCTTCGACCTGGAATGCGCCAGGGCCGCTGGCGCGCGCGGGGTGCTGGTCAACGTGCCGCACAATGAATGGCCGGAGCTGGCCGACCTGTACGTGCCTGATTGTCGTGCGCTGCACGGCATGCTGGGCTGAGAGCGGACATCGGCGCCTGGAGGTGGGCTCAAGCCCACCAGTCATTGCAACGGCCCTCGCAGGCGTGCCCGCCCCTCAGGGTGGGGGCACGCCCGGAAGCACCTACAGCCGCGCCGCCTTGAAGGTGTCGCAGCGCGCCGGATCACCGTGTTCGAAGCCATCTCGGAACCAGCGCACCCGCTGCGCCGAGGTGCCGTGGGTGAAGGCATCCGGGACCACGCGGCCCTGGCTGCGCTTCTGCAGGTTGTCGTCGCCGATGGCATTGGCGGCGTTCAGCGCTTCTTCCAGGTCGCCTTCCTCCAGCCAGTCGTGGCGTTGCTGGGCGTGATAGGCCCAGACGCCGGCATAGCAGTCGGCCTGAAGTTCCTGGCGCACCAGCAGACCGTTGTCACCTTCCATCCGCGCGCCACGCTGGCGGGCCGCCTGCATCTGCTGCGAAACGCCGAGCAGCGTCTGCACGTGATGACCGACCTCATGGGCGATTACGTAGGCCTGGGCAAAGTCACCGGCGGCGGAAAAGCGCCGGGCCATCTCGTCGAAGAACTGCAGGTCGAGGTAGACCTGCTGATCGCCGGGGCAATAGAACGGGCCGACTGCCGAACTGGCGAAGCCGCAGGCCGAGTTCACGCCGCCGCGAAACAGCACCAGGGTCGGGTCGCGGTACTGCACGCCGTTCTGCTGGAACAGGGCGCGCCAGGTGTCTTCGGTGTCGCCAAGCACGGCGCGGACGAATTCCACCTGCGGATCGTCGCCAGCCGGGCGCTGGCTTTGTTGAGAGACTGCGGGCCCGCCCTGGTTGGCCAGCTGGCCGAGAATCTGCAGCGGATCCTGGCCCGAGAGCAGACCGATCACCACCACGATGGCGATGCCGCCCAGACCGAGGCCGCCGCCCAGCCGCATGCCGCTGCGGCCTCTGGCGTCCACTACGTTGTCGCTGCGTCGGGCTCGATTCCAGCGCATGAGTTGCCCCTCGGGTGGATGGATGGGAGCGCCGGCCGCAGCGAAGCGGCCAGCGCTTTCCTCTCAGACCCGTGCACCGGGCAAAACGCTGCAGCGGATGTTGGCTGTCGGGTACCGATCAGTTGCCGGGGTACTCGGAAATCACGCTCTCCTTGCCCTGCTTGCTGACGCCGATCACCTGGAAGGCGTCCTTGCGCTCACCCATTTCCATGCCGGGTGAGCCGACCGGCATGCCCGGCACCGCGGCGCCGATCAGGTCAGGCTGTGCGCGCAGCTTGAGAATGTCCGCCGCCGGCACGTGGCCTTCGACGAACTTGCCGTCGATCACACCGGTGTGGCAGGAGCCGAGGCGGTGCGGTACTCCATGCTCCATCTTCACCGAGGTCATGTCGTTGACCACGTGATCGGCCACGGCGAAGCCGTTGTCTTCCAGATGCTCGATCCATGCCTTGCAGCAGCCACAGTTGGGGTCACGGTAGACGTCGATGGCGATGGGGTCGGCCGCCTGGGCGAAACCGGCGAACAGGAGGGGGGCGAGCAGAAGACGGCGCATGGGAATCTCCAACGAGCGAGAGGCCCAGAATACGCTGGGGCGACGCCATTCCCAAGCCGCACCCCGCGCGCAATTGTCACGCCGTAAGACGCTTTCGGACGGTCGGTCGACATCGCGGTCGCGAAACAAAACGGGCGCAGCACAGTCCCATGCCAACCGGGATAGCGAGTCGCACATCAGGAGAGTTTTCGATGCGTTTTGCCCGTTTCGTTCTGCTCGCGCAGGCACTGGTGATGGCCAGTCTCAGCCTGGCCTACTGGTTTCGCCCCTACGAGATGGCCAATCTGAACGGCATGCTGTTGATGGAAGGCGCGTCCGTCAGCCATATGCGGGTCTACTACGGCGGCCTGCAGCTGGGCCTGGCGCTGTTCCTGATCTGGGCTGCGCGGGCGCCGGAGCGGGCGCGGCCGGCCCTGATGATGCTGATGATCACCATGACGGCACTGGTGCTCGGGCGACTGGTGTCGCTCTGGCTGGATGGCGGCGAGCTGGTCGGCTTCGATCTGGCCTCGCTGGTCTACCGGATCTTCGCTGCCGCCCTGGCGGCGGTCGCCTGGTACGTCATTCGTGAGCGTCCGGAGCCGGAGCCCGAGCGCATCGAGCCGGCTGCGCGCAGGCGCGTCAGCGAGCCGCCGAAACCCTTCCAGCTCGGCGAAGTGCCGCCGACGCTCGAGCCGGCCCCGGCCGAGCCGGCTGCGCAGCCGTTTCGTCGTGGCGATCCATCCGAGTGAGTCTCAGGCAGCCGCCTCGAGATAGGCGGAGAGGCTGTGCTGGTCGAGAATCTCGATGCGTCGCCGCTGCACGGCGATCAGCCCGGCATCGGTCAGCCGGTGCAGGATGCGTGACAGCGTCTCCGGCTGGATGCCCAGTTGCGAGGCGATCAGGCGCTTGGGCAGGTCCAGGTCGATGACGTCGCTGCGCGCCGTCTGCCGCTCCTGAAACAGGTAGCGCACGACGCGCTGGCAGACGTTGGACGAGGTCAGGTTGTCGATCTGGTGCAGGCGCTGGTTGAGCCGCGCGCTCAGGCTGCTGAGCAGCTGCATGCACAGCTGCGGCTGGGTCTCCAGCAGACGCAGGTAGTGGCTGTTCTGCACGTTGAGTACCAGGCTCTCCTTGAGCGTGGTAGCGCTCAGCGGATGTTCGGCGAGCTTGTTGAAGAGCATCCCCTCGGCGAAGGCCTCGCCCGGACGGATCACCTCGATGACCTTCTCCTGGCCATCGCAGGTGACGCGGTGCAGCTTGACCTGGCCGTTGATCAGCACATGGAAATGCTCGGCCGCATCCCCCTGATGGAACAACGTGCAACCGGCCGGCAGATGCCTGGCCGTGGTGTGCGTGGCGATGTTCTGCAGGGCCGTTTCCGACAGCCCGCGGAACAGATGATGACGGCGCAACGTATTGAGCACTGCGGAGCCTGTCAGCATGGCCATCCCCCTCCTTTTGATGGGGGCATGCTAGGTTGCACGGTGCCGCTATCCCATTTCCCCTAAGCCATACCTCTTTATGGGCAAAGGAGGTAGTCGCGCTCAGCGGCTGCTGCCGGCGAGGCGCTCGTAGTCCAGGGTCAGCTGCTCGATCTTGCGCAGCAGCGAATCGCTGGTGGTGACGATCACCGTAGGGACGAAGCGGGAGTCGTCCGCGAGGCTGAAGCCGGCCCGGGCGAAGCGCCACTGTGCGGCGATCTGTTCGAGCTGGCGGTTGATTGCCTCGGTGTTCTGCGGCGCCTTGTTCAGCTCCTCCAGGCCTCGCTCGAACTCCGCGACCGCGGCATCGAAGTCCTCCCGCAGACGTTGCTCCGGCAGTTTCCAGCTCATGGCCAGGTAGAGCATGGCGATGCGTTGACTGAGCATGCGCTGGCGTCCGCTGCGGTTGACCAGGCGCGCCGCGTGGTTGCCGCTGTGGCGCTCGATTTCCTGAACCAGAGCCTCGCTCTGAGCGAGGAAGCGCTCGGCCAGGCGCAGCAGCTCGGCCGACTGCTCGCGGTCCGGACGGCTCAACGCCAGCTGGCGGTACTGGTGCCAGGTCTGGGTAGTCTCGTCGAGGGCCTTGCGGATGCCGTCGCTGGGCGCATAGTCGCCCAGCAGCTGGGCGTTTTCCTCGAGGCTGGCGATGCTGCTGTCGAGCTGGCTGGCGGCGAGGTCGACGCGGGTATCGGTGCCGATCATCAGGTAATTCTTGGCAATGCGCTGGCTGAGCATGCGCTGCATGCCGGCGCGGTTGACCGCTTCGGCGTCGCTGATGGCAGCCTGGCAGGAAAGGCTGCCGGCGAGCAGGCCGAGCAGCAGGGAGGTGGGTAGCAGGATCTTGAACATGGGCGCTCCTTACGTCCGGGCGGGCGCGATGCTGACCAGCCGGTCAGTTCGACGAGGACGAGACGATAGAGCGCTTCACGTGGATGACATTGATGATCGTCAAGGGGGCGGCCACGGCATCGCGCCTTGCGCGCTCACGCACAGAATGCGAGCGATTGGCGGTGGCTCAACCTTTCGCCTCGTTCTCCAGCACCCAGACCGCGGCCTCGACCCGTGAGCGCAGGCCCAGCTTGTGCAGCAGGTTCTTCACATGGACCTTCACCGTGCCCTCGGTGATGCCGAGCTTGCGGGCGATCATCTTGTTGCTCTGGCCCTTGGCGATCTGCCGCAGCACTTCCTTCTCGCGCTTGGTCAGGCTGGAGAACTGCACCTGCCCGGTGGGCTTGGGGCGCACCCGGATGGCTTCGGCGAGCACCTGGGTCAGCTCCGGGCTCAGGGCCATGCGTCCGGTGGCGGCGATGCGGATCTGCTCGATCAGCTCCTCGGCGTCCATGTCCTTGAGCAGGTAGCCGTCGGCGCCGTTGCGCAGCGCTTCGAGCACGTGGCTCTGTTCGTCGGAGACGGTGAACATGATGATGCGCGCGTCGATATCGGCATCGCGCATGCGTCGGGTGGTCTCAAGGCCGTCGATGCCCGGCATGTTGAGGTCCATCAGAATCAGGTCGGGCTCGATCTGCTGCGCCAGGCGGATGGCGTCCTCACCGTTGCCGGCCTCGCCGACCATCTCCAGGTCGTCTTCCAGCTCCAGCAGGTCACGCAGACCCCGACGCATCATGGGATGGTCGTCGACCAGCAGGATTCGTGTGGTTGTCCCTTCGTTCATGCGTGACAGGCTCCTGTATCAGGGGAATGTGGCGATAGGCGGGCGGGAAGCGCAGGTGTACCCGGGTGCCGCCGCCGGGGCGCAGCCCGATGCTGATGCTGCCATTCAGGCTGTTGGCGCGCTCGCGCAGGATGATCAGGCCATAGTGGCCGGTGCGCTGCTCCTCGGGCCTGATGCCGATGCCGTCGTCTTCGATCTAGACGTTGATGGTGCCGATGCCGTCCTGGGTCAGGCGCAGCCAGCAATGCTCGGCCTCGGCGTGCTTGACCACGTTGCTCAGCGCCTCGCGGATGATCTGCAGGCAGTGCACTTCCTCGTTGGGCGTCAGTGGGCAGTGGTCCAGCTGGAAGTCGCTCTCGATGTGCAGCCCGGAGTTGGCGCCGAACTCCTCGATGGTGGCCTGCAGTGCAGGCTTGAGCCCCGGTTCGTTGACCTTGATGCGGAAGGTGGTGAGCAGCTCGCGCAGCTGGCGGTAGGCAGAATTCAGTCCGCGGTCGATCTGCTGCACGCTGTCATCCAGCTGCGCCTGACCGCTTTCCTTCTGCATCAGCCGCTTCAGACGCGCCAGTTGCAGCTTCTGCGCGGACAGCGCCTGGGCCAGCGAATCGTGCAGCTCGCGGGCGATCACCGCGCGTTCTTCCATCAGCGCCAGTCGGGCCTGTTTCTGCCCCAGCTGCGCCAGGCTCAGGGAAGCGGCGAACAGATCGGCCAATGTCGTCAGCAGCAGGGTCTGCCAGGACTCCAGCGGCTCGCCGGCAGGATGGGCGACGCGCAGCGAGCCGAGATCGTCCTGTCCGGAGCGCAGCTCGAAGGTGACCAGTTCCTCTCCGCTGGGCAGTCGCCCGCTCTGGTTGACCGGGCACACCTCGCACTGGGGCAGCTTGCAGTAATCCGGCGGCTGCAGGTCGCTGGAGGTCATCGCCGTGTGGCTGCCGGCCTCCGCGGAGCGGTTCAGGCACAGCGAGATCGGCCCGGTATCGAGGACTTCCTGCACCTTGGTGAGCAGCGAACCCATCATCAGCGAGGGGTCGTCCGGCTGGCTGTAGAGCATCCGGGCACTGTTGAACAGCAGCTGCAAGGTGGCGTTGCTGCGGGTCAGCGCGGCGGTCTTGTCGTCGACCTTCTGCTCCATCTCGGCATAGAGGCCGGCGAGTTCCTGGCTCATCTGGTTGAGCGTGCGCGCCAGCAGGCTCAGTTCGGTGTCGCCGGGGATTTCCACGCGGCCGCTGAAATCCCCCTTGCCGATGTCGCGGGCCATCTTGGTCAGGCTGCGCAGCGGGGTGGCCAGGTTGTTGTGCAGCCCGTAGATCAGCACGAAGGCGATCAGCACGATGATGAACAGGGTGCCGGCCTGCAGCGCACGGATCACCCCGAGCTTGCCTTCCGAGGCTTCCTGCAGGGTGCGCACGAACACGTCCAGCTCACTGACGAATTCCGGGGCCTCGCGACGGTAATCGTCCAGCCGCGGCGGCTGGGCATCGAGCAGCGGGCGCATGCGCTCCTGCCAGTGCTGCAGCACGCCGCCATGCAGGCCCGGCAGAGGCGTGTCGCCATGGCGGTGCAGGGCAGAGCGCAGCGACGCCGAGCGCAGCGTGCGCTCCAGAATGTCGATGCGCTCCTCGAGCAGCGCCTGCGGACCATGCTCGGCGGTGAAGGCCAGGCGGTAGGCCTGCATGCGCAGGCTGCCGGCCTGGTTGATGGCTTCGGCATCACCTTCCAGGGCGTCGGCCAGGTACAGGCTGGCCAGCATGCTGACCAGGGAAAAACCGATGATCACCACGAACGCCACCAGCGTGTTGAACACGATCGAGTGGCGCGTGGAGAGCTGGTCTCGTTCGGATTGGGGCATGGTCGGCTCGTCGGGCGGCGATGACGCATTCTGCGCCTTGTGGCATTCGCTTGCCATGGTGAGGGGTGTACTCCCAATGCTTTCGGGGTTATGCCTGGTGCCACAACCGGTTGTTTGATGGATTCTTAACTTATTGATAAGTAATGATTTTTATCGTGAAAATCGGAATATCCCGAAAGAGGTAGAAAGGTACCCCAAAGCAAATTGCCGGCTGTCGTGTATTGACCTGAGTCAAATTCGGGACGGTCCCCTCCGCTTAGCGTGCGAGCCATTCCTGACCCCGCTGCGTTTGTCAGCAGGGCCTTGGCGCCAAGAGGATCGACCATGAGCAATATCGAAAAGTGGGACGTGGAGGACCAGACATTCTGGGACACCACCGGCAAGCGGGTCGCCAATCGCAACCTCTGGATCTCCATCCCGAGTCTGCTGATGGGCTTCGCCATCTGGCTGATGTGGGGCATCGTCACGGTGCAGATGCTCAATCTGGGCTTTCCCTTCGAGCCGGCCGAACTGTTCACCCTGACCGCCATCGCCGGTCTCACCGGCGCCACGCTGCGTATCCCGGCGTCGTTCATGATCCGCATCGCCGGCGGGCGCAACACCATATTCCTGACCACCGCCCTGCTGATGATCCCGGCCGCCGGCGCCGGCATCGCGCTGCAGAGCCAGGACACCCCGCTGTGGGTGTTCCAGCTGCTGGCCTTCCTCTCCGGCATCGGTGGCGGCAACTTCGCCTGCTCGATGAGCAACATCAGCACCTTCTTCCCGAAGAACCAGCAGGGCCTGGCCCTGGGCCTGAATGCCGGCCTCGGTAACTTCGGTGTGACCACCATGCAGATCCTCATCCCGCTGGTGATGACCGCCGGTGTGTTCGGCGCGATGGCCGGTGCGCCGATGGAGCTGATCAAGGACAGCGGCACGCTGATCGGCAAGATCTCTGCCGGTACCGAAACCTGGATTCAGAACGCCGGCTGGGTCTGGCTGCTGTTCCTCGTCCCGCTGGCCTTCGCCGGCTGGTTCGGCATGAACAACCTGCTGGTGATCTCGCCAACACCGGGTTACCCGCTGAACGCCTTCGGCAAGATTCTCGGCCTCTACGCCGTGGCCTTCGTCGCCGCCGCCCTCGGTCTGTACCTCTACCTGCCTGCACCGACCGGCCTCGGCGTGCTGAACATGTGGGGCGTGATGCTGCTCACCATCGGCCTGACCCTCGGCATGCTGCGCATGCTGCCGGGCAGCATCAAGCCGAACATCAAGCGCCAGTTCACCATCTTCAGCGACAAGCACACCTGGTCGATGAGCATCCTCTACATCCTGACCTTCGGCTCGTTCATCGGCTTCTCCATGGCGCTGCCGCTGTCGATCACGGTGATCTTCGGCTTCATGAACGAAGTGGCCGCCGACGGCACCATCACCCGCGTCGCCAACCCCAACGCACCGAGCGCCCTGACCTACGCCTGGATCGGCCCCTTCATCGGCGCCCTGATCCGTCCGCTGGGCGGCTGGATCTCCGACAAGGTCGGCGGCTCCATCGTCACCCAGGTGATCTCGGTGGTGATGGTCATCGCCTCGGTCGCCGCCGGCTACGTGATGCACCAGGCCTACGGCTCGGCCCAGCCCGAGGAGTACTTCTTCCTCTTCCTGGTGCTGTTCCTGGTGCTGTTCGCTGCCAGCGGCATCGGCAACGGCTCCACCTTCCGCACCATCGGCGTGATCTACGACCGCGAGAAGGCCGGCCCGGTCCTCGGCTGGACCTCCGCCGTCGCCGCCTACGGCTCCTTCGTCGCCCCCATCGTGATCGGCGAGCAGGTCAAGGCCGGTACCCCCGAAGTGGCGATGTACGGCTTCGCGGTGTTCTACGCGCTGTGCCTGATCCTCAACTGGTGGTTCTACCTGCGCCCCAACGCCTACGTGAAGAACCCCTGAGTCTGGAGAGCTGCCATGAACATCATGATTGCCTACGACAACTCGCGTAACGCCCGCAAAGCGTTGGACGCCACCCTCGAGATGTTCGGTCCGCTGAAGCCGCTGATCATGCTGATCGGCGTGGTGGAAGAGACCCGTGACACCAGCGATTCGGCGGTCGAGCTGTACGAGCGTGAGCGTCGCGAATTCCAGGCCTTCCTGCAGGAGGCGGCGGCCAAGGTCAGCGCCTTCGGCCTGGACGTCGACGTGATCCTCGCCGAAGGCGACGCCCGCAAGATGATCCTCAAGGCTGCCGAGCACAAGAAGCCGGACCTGCTGGTCATCGCGCGACATTCAAACGAACCGGACGGCGGCTTCATTTCCCGCTCGCTGAATCTGCTGGTCGACGAGCTCGACTACATGACCTTCGGCAGCGTCAGCGCCTTCCTGGCCCGCCGGGCGCCTTGCCCGGTCCTGATTCAAGCCTGCCCCTGAGTGAGGAGCTCATCATGAGAGTTTCTACGCTGTTCGAATGGAAGCGCCCCGAGATCCGGGCTCTGCACCTGACCTGGATCGCCTTCTACATTTGTTTCTTCGTCTGGTTCGGCATGGCGCCGCTGGCCTCGAGCATGCTGAAAAGCGTGAACTGGCTGACGCCCGAAGACCTCAAGCTGTTCGCCATCGCCAACGTGGCGCTGACCATCCCGGCGCGCATCCTGGTCGGCATGGCGCTCGACCACTGGGGGCCGCGTCGGGTGTTCTCGGTGCTGCTGGTGGTCATGGCGGTCCCGGCCCTGTTCTTCGCCTTCGGTGACAGCCGCACCCAGCTGCTGGTCTCGCGCCTGATCCTCAGCTCCATCGGCGCCAGCTTCGTGGTCGGCATCCACATGACCGCCATGTGGTTCAAGCCCAAGGACATCGGTTTCGCCGAAGGCTTCTATGCCGGCTGGGGCAACTTCGGTTCCGCCGCCGCCGCCATGAGCCTGCCGGCCATCGCCATCCATGCCTTCGGTGGTCCGGAAGGCTGGCGCTGGGCGATCGCCAGTTCGGCGATCATCATGGCCGTCTACGGCGTGTACTACTGGTTCGCCCTTACCGACGGCCCGGCCGGCACCGTGCACCGCAAGCCGCACAAGGCCAGCGCGCTGGAAGTCAGCACCTGGGCGGACATGGTCAAGCTGATCATCTGGACGATCCCCATGGTCGGCGTGCTCGGCATCCTGGTCTGGCGTATCGAGGGTCTGGGTTACCTGGGCTCCACCGGCGCCATGATCTGCTACGCGGTGATCGCCCTGGTGGTGATCTTCCAGATCGTGCAGATCCTGCGGGTCAACGTACCGATCCTGAAAAAGGGCGTGCCGGAAGACGACAAGTACCCCTTCAACACCGTGGCTGCGCTGAACTCCACCTACTTCGCCAACTTCGGTGCCGAGCTGGCCGTGGTGTCGATGCTGCCGATGTTCTTCGAGCAGACCTGGGGGCTGACGCCGACCACCGCCGGCATCATCGCCGCCTCCTTCGCGTTCGTGAACCTGGTGGCGCGGCCCATGGGCGGCCTGGTCTCCGACCGCTTCGGTAACCGTCGCTTCGTCATGCTGGCGTACATGCTGGGCATCGCCGTCGGCTTCCTGCTGATGGGCCTGATGAACTCCAAGTGGCCGCTGATCGTGGCCGTGGCGATCACCGTGCTCTGCTCGGTGTTCGTCCAGGGCGCCGAGGGCGCGACCTTCGGGATCATCCCGTCGATCAAGCGCCGCGTCACCGGGCAGATCTCCGGCATGGCCGGGGCCTACGGCAACGTCGGTGCCGTCTGCTACCTGACTCTGTTCACCTTCGTGACCCCATCGCAGTTCTTCATGGTGATCGCCGCCGGTGCCTTCGTCAGCTTCGGGCTCTGCCTGCTCTGGCTGAAGGAGCCCGAGGGCGCGTTCTCCGACGAGTACTACGTATCCAGCGTCGACCGTGAGCTGGAGGCCCGCCAGAAGCTCGCGTCCTGAGATTTCACCGAACGAATGCGCCAGCCACGCCGGCTGGCGCAAGCCGAGATTGATAAGCCGACCGGTCGGGCCAGTGGTTCGCAACCGGAGTGAGGAGAGAAAACGATGAGCCACTTGCTCGATCAACTGCGCTTCTTCAACAGGAAGCAAGGCGAGTTCGCCGATGGTCATGGCGAAACCCGCATCGAATCCCGCGACTGGGAGAACGTCTACCGCTCGCGCTGGCAGTACGACAAGATCGTGCGCTCGACCCACGGCGTGAACTGCACCGGTTCCTGCTCCTGGAAGATCTACGTCAAGAACGGCCTGATCACTTGGGAAACCCAGCAGACCGACTACCCGCGCACCCGCAACGACCTGCCCAACCACGAGCCACGCGGCTGCCCGCGCGGTGCCAGCTACAGCTGGTACATCTACAGCGCCAACCGCCTGAAGTACCCCAAGGTGCGCAAGCCGCTGCTCAAGCTGTGGCGTGAAGCACGGCGCAACATGACCCCGGTGGACGCCTGGGCCAGCATCGTCGAGGACAAGGCCAAGGCCGAGTCCTACAAGAGCAAGCGCGGCATGGGCGGCTTCATCCGCTCCAGCTGGGACGAAGTCAACGAGATCATCGCCGCGGCCAACGTCTACACCGTCAAGCAGTACGGTCCGGACCGCGTCATCGGCTTCTCGCCGATCCCGGCCATGTCCATGGTTTCCTACGCGGCCGGTAGCCGTTACCTGTCGCTGATCGGCGGCGTGTGCCTGTCGTTCTACGACTGGTACTGCGACCTGCCGCCGGCCTCGCCGCAGATCTGGGGCGAGCAGACCGACGTGCCGGAATCGGCCGACTGGTACAACTCCAACTACATCATCGCCTGGGGCTCCAACGTCCCGCAGACCCGTACACCGGACGCTCACTTCTTCACCGAGGTCCGCTACAAGGGCACCAAGACTGTCGCCATCACCCCGGACTACGCCGAAGTCGCCAAGCTCACCGACCTCTGGCTCAATCCGAAGCAGGGCACCGACGCCGCGCTGGCCCAGGCCTTCGCCCACGTCATCTTCAAGGAATTCCACCTGGAGAAGCCGAGCGAGTACTTCCGCGACTACGCCAAGCGCTACACCGACCTGCCGGTGCTGGTGCGCCTGAACGAGAAGGACGGCAGCTACATCGCCGACCGCTTCCTGCGCGCCTCCGACCTGGCCGACAACCTCGGCCAGGAAAACAACCCCGAGTGGAAGACCATCGCCGTCGACGGCAGCACCGGCGAGCTGGTTTCGCCGCTGGGTTCGATCGGTTACCGCTGGGGCGAGAAGGGCAAATGGAACATCGAGGCCCGCGAAGGCAAGGACGGTCGTGATGTCGACCTCTCCCTGACCCAGATCGAGGGCGGCGAGACGGCCGAGGTCGCCTTCCCGTACTTCGGCGGCATCCTCCACGAGCACTTCCAGCACGCCGAAGGCGAAAGCATCCAGCTGCGCCGCGTGCCGGTCCGCACCATCACCCTGGCCGACGGCAGCACCACCAAGGTCGCCACCGTGTTCGACCTGATGGCTGCCAACCTGGGTATCGACCGTGGTCTGGGTGGCGGCAACGTCGCTTCCAGCTACGACGACGCCAGCGTGCCCGGCACCCCGGCCTGGCAGGAAGTCATCACTGGCGTCTCCCGCGAGAAGGCCATCCAGATCGCCCGTGAATTCGCCGACAACGCCGACAAGACCCATGGCCGGTCCATGATCATCGTCGGTGCGGCGATGAACCACTGGTACCACATGGACATGAACTACCGCGGCCTGATCAACATGCTGATGTTGTGCGGTTGCGTCGGTCAGACCGGTGGTGGCTGGGCGCACTACGTGGGTCAGGAAAAGCTGCGTCCGCAGTGTGGCTGGCTGCCGCTTGCCTTCGGCCTCGACTGGAGCCGTCCGCCGCGCCAGATGAACGGCACCAGCTTCTTCTACAACCACAGCTCGCAGTGGCGCCACGAGAAGATGAGCATCCACGAAGTGCTCTCGCCGCTGGCCGACAAGTCGCAGTTCCCCGAGCACATGCTCGACTACAACATCCGCGCCGAACGCGCCGGCTGGCTGCCGAGCGCACCGCAGCTCAACCGCAACCCGCTGCAGATCTGCCGTGATGCCGAAGCGGCCGGCATGTCGCCGGTGGACTACGTCACCCAGTCGCTGAAGGACGGATCGCTGAAGTTCGCCTGCGAACAGCCGGACAATCCGGATAACTTCCCGCGCAACATGTTCGTCTGGCGCTCCAACCTCCTGGGCAGTTCGGGCAAGGGCCACGAGTACATGCTCAAGTACCTCCTGGGCACCAAGAACGGCGTGATGAACGAAGACCTGGGCAAGCGCGCCGACGGCTTCAAGCCGACCGAGGCCGAATGGCAGGACGAGGGCGCCATCGGCAAGCTCGATCTGGTCACCACCCTCGACTTCCGCATGTCCTCGACCTGCGTGTACTCCGACATCGTTCTGCCGACCGCGACCTGGTACGAGAAGGACGACATGAACACCTCGGACATGCACCCCTTCATCCACCCGCTGTCGGCGGCGATCGACCCGGCCTGGGAAGCCAAGTCCGATTGGGAGATCTACAAGGGCATCGCCAAGGCCTTCTCGAAGATGGCCGAAGGTCAGCTGGGCGTGGAGAAGGACCTGGTCACCGTGCCGCTCCTGCACGACAGCCCCGGCGAACTGGCGCAGCCGTTCGGCGGTACCGACTGGAAGACCGCTGGCGTCGATCCGCAGCCGGGCAAGAACTGCCCGAACATGGCCGTGGTCGAGCGCGACTACCCGGCCACCTACAAGAAGTTCACCTCCCTCGGCCCGCTGCTCGACAAGCTCGGCAACGGCGGCAAGGGCATCAACTGGAACACCCAGGATGAAGTCGATTTCCTCGGCGAGCTGAACTACAAGGTGCGCGACGAGGGCGTCAGCCAAGGGCGTCCGCAGATCGAATCGGCCATCGATGCTGCCGAGGTCATCCTCAGCCTGGCACCGGAAACCAACGGTCACGTTGCCGTGAAGGCCTGGGCCGCGCTGTCGGAATTCACCGGCCGCGACCACAGCCACCTGGCGCTGCCCAAGGAGCACGAGGCGATCCGCTTCCGTGACATCCAGGCGCAGCCGCGCAAGATCATCTCCAGCCCGACCTGGTCAGGCCTGGAAGACGAGCATGTGTCGTACAACGCCGGCTACACCAACGTCCACGAGTACATCCCGTGGCGCACCATCACCGGTCGCCAGCAGTTCTTCCAGGATCACCCCTGGATGCAGGCCTTCGGTGAGCAGCTGATGAGCTACCGGCCGCCGATCAACACCCGCACCATCGATTACGTGAAGGGCAAGAAGAGCAACGGCAACCCCGAGATCGTCCTGAACTGGATCACCCCGCACCAGAAGTGGGGCATCCACAGCACCTACTCGGACAACCTGATCATGCTCACCCTCAGCCGTGGCGGCCCGATCGTGTGGATGTCCGAAGTCGACGCCAAGAAGGCCGGCATCGAGGACAACGACTGGATCGAGTGCTTCAACGCCAATGGCGCTCTGACCGCCCGCGCGGTGGTCAGCCAGCGCGTGATGGAAGGCATGGTGATGATGTACCACGCCCAGGAACGCATCGTGAACGTGCCGGGCGCCGAGAGCACCAAGACCCGCGGCGGCCACCACAACTCGGTGACCCGCGTGGTGCTCAAGCCCACCCACATGATCGGCGGCTACGCCCAGCAGGCGTACGGCTTCAACTACTACGGCACCGTGGGTTGCAACCGTGACGAGTTCGTCGTGGTGCGCAAGATGGCCAAGGTCGACTGGCTCGACGGCCCGAACGGCAACGACCTGCCGCAACCCCTGCCGCAAGACATCTGAGGAATAAGGCCATGAAGATTCGTTCACAAGTAGGCATGGTCCTGAACCTGGACAAGTGCATCGGCTGCCACACCTGCTCGATCACCTGCAAGAACGTCTGGACCAGCCGCGAAGGCATGGAATACGCCTGGTTCAACAACGTCGAGACCAAGCCCGGCATCGGCTACCCGAAGGAGTGGGAAAACCAGGACAAGTGGAAGGGCGGCTGGGTGCGCAACGGCGACGGCACCATCAACCCGAAGATCGGCGGCAAGTTCCGCGTGCTGGCGAACATCTTCGCCAACCCGGACCTGCCGACGATCGACGACTACTACGAGCCGTTCGACTTCGACTACCAGAACCTGCACACCGCGCCGATCTCCGAGCATCAGCCGGTGGCGCGTCCGCGCTCGCTGATCTCCGGTCAGCGCATGGAAAAGATCGAGTGGGGCCCGAACTGGGAGGAGATTCTCGGTACCGAGTTCGCCAAGCGGCGCAAGGACAAGAACTTCGACAAGGTGCAGGCCGATATCTACGGCCAGTACGAAAACACCTTCATGATGTACCTGCCGCGCCTGTGCGAGCACTGCCTGAACCCGGCCTGCGCCGCGTCCTGCCCGAGCGGTGCGATCTACAAGCGCGAGGAGGATGGCATCGTCCTCATCGACCAGGAGAAGTGCCGCGGCTGGCGGATGTGCATCAGCGGCTGCCCGTACAAGAAGATCTACTTCAACTGGAAGAGCGGCAAATCCGAGAAGTGCATCTTCTGCTTCCCGCGCATCGAGGCCGGCATGCCGACCGTCTGTGCCGAGACCTGCGTGGGCCGCATCCGCTACCTCGGCGTGCTGCTGTACGACGCCGACCGCATCCATGAAGTGGCCAGCACCGTCAACGAGCAGGACCTGTACGCCAAGCAGCTGGAGATCTTCCTCGATCCGTTCGACCCGAAGGTCATCGAGCAGGCGCTCAACGACGGCGTTCCGATGTCGGTGATCGAAGCCGCGCAGAAGTCGCCGGTCTACAAGATGGCGGTGGACTGGAAGCTGGCCCTGCCGCTGCACCCGGAATACCGCACGCTGCCGATGGTGTGGTACGTGCCGCCGCTGTCGCCGATCCAGAACGCCGCCAGCGCCGGTCACGTCAGCATGGACGGCGTGCTGCCGGACGTCGACAGCCTGCGCATCCCGCTGCGCTATCTGGCCAACCTGCTCACCGCAGGTGACGAGGAGCCGGTCAAGCTGGCGCTCAAGCGCATGCTCGCCATGCGTGCCTACAAGCGCGCCGAGCAGGTCGATGGTGTGCAGGACCTCAAGGTGCTGGAGAGCGTCGGCCTGTCGGTGGCCCAGGTGGAGGACATGTACCGCTACCTGGCCATCGCCAACTACGAGGACCGCTACGTGATCCCGACCGCGCACCGCGAAGAGGCCATGAGCGATGCCTTCGCCGAGCGCTCCGGTTGCGGCTTCAGCTTCGGCAGCGGCTGCTCGGGCGCCTCGGACACCAACATGTTCGGCGCCAGGAAGGCCAACCGCCGCGACATCATCAAGACCGTCCAGCTGTGGGAGGACTGAGCCATGCGCATCCTTAAAGTGATTTCCCTGCTGCTGGACTATCCCGACCAGCACCTGCGCGACGGCCATGCCGAACTGGCCCAGGCCATCGGTTCGGCCCGCGAGATCAGCCCGGAGCAGCGCATCGCGCTGCGCCGCCTGCTCGACGAGCTGACCGAAGACGACCTGATGGACGTGCAGGAGCGCTACACCGACCTGTTCGACCGCGGCCGTTCACTGTCGCTGCTGCTGTTCGAGCACGTGCATGGCGAGTCCCGCGATCGCGGCCAGGCCATGGTCGACCTGATGGCGCAGTACACCGAGGCCGGTTTCGAAATCGGCGTACGCGAGCTGCCGGACTACATCCCGCTGTACCTCGAGTACCTCGCCACCCGCGAAGACCTCGAGGCCCGCGAGGGTCTGGCCGACGTGTCGCACCTGCTGGCTCTGCTGGCAGCGCGTCTGCAGGAACGCGAGAGCCCGCATGCCGCGTGCTTCACCGCACTGCTGCAGATCGCCGGCGAGCCGGTGCAGGAAACCCTGGCCAGCCTGCAGGAGCAGGTCGCCGCCGAAGAGCGCGACGACTCGCTGGAGGCGCTGGACAAGATCTGGGAGGAGGAGCAGGTCAACTTCCTCCAGGCCGAGCAGCAGGATCGCTGCCCATCCATGCCGAGCGGGCCGGGTAAGGCTCGCGAGGAAAGCCCGGTGCCGCTGCACTGGACCGATTTCAAGCATGACGGGCAGGCCGCCGCGCTCGCCCAGGAGGTGCGCAATGTCTAACTTCAATTTCCTGCTGTTCGGGGTCTACCCCTACATCGCCCTGGCCATCTGCCTGATCGGCAGCTGGGCGCGCTTCGACCTGTCGCAATACAGCTGGAAGGCCGGCTCGAGCCAGATGCTGTCGAACAACCGCATGCGCCTGGCGAGCAACCTGTTCCACGTCGGCATCATCTTCATCCTGGCCGGTCACTTCGTCGGCCTGCTGATGCCCGAGGCGCTGTATCACCACTTCATCACCAGCGGTCAGAAGCAGATCGTGGCGATGGTGTCCGGTGGCTTCTTCGGCATCCTCTGCCTGATCGGCTTGGTGATGCTGATCCATCGCCGGCTGACCGACGCGCGCGTGCGGGCCACCTCCAACACCAGCGACGTGATGATCCTGTTCGTGCTGCTGGCGCAGCTGGTGCTGGGGCTGCTGACCATCGTCGCCTCCACCGGCCACCTGGACGGTTCGGTGATGGTGCTGCTGGGCACCTGGGCGCAGAGTCTGGTCACCCTGCAGCCGGTCAAGGCCGCAGGCGCCATCGAGTCGGTCAGCGTGATCTACAAGCTGCACGTGTTCCTCGGCGTGACCCTGTTCGTGCTGTTCCCCTTCACCCGTCTGGTGCACATCGTCAGTGCGCCGGTGTGGTACCTGGGCCGGCGCTACCAGATCGTCCGGCAGAAGGGCGTCAAGCCGGCCATGCCGCGTCCGCAGCGCCCGCGCACCTATGAAGCACCGGTACGCGAAACCGCCGTGCCGTCCGCCGTGCCTGCCACGGCAAAGAGCAAGAGCCCGGTATGACCCTTGCCGGCTGACGCCCCACGCGTCAGCCGGTCTGGTCGATCGGATCGAAGCTTCAAGCGTCTTATCGAGGTAATCATCATGGGTTGTGGATGTGGTGGAAGCACGGGTGGTGGCGGCTGCGGTGGCGGCGCCCGCCCGGAAATCGAAGTGCCGGCCGAGGCCCCTCTGTTCGAGGAGCTACCGCATGAAGAAGAACACCAGCCCGCCGAGGAGCAGGCCTCCGGCGAGCCGCTGCTGATCGCCAGCAGCGAGCAGGAGTGGCCGCGGGTGCGGGTCAACGGGGTGGCGATCGCGCCCCAGGCCATCGCCCAGGAATTGCAGTATCACCCCGCCGAGAGCCGCGACGAGGCGGTCTTTCTGGCGACCCAGGCACTGGTGGTGCGCGAGCTGTTGCAGCAGCGCATCGCCGAACTCGGCCTGGTGGTGCGTGCTGAATCCGGTGAAAGCGAGGAAGAAGCGGCCACCCGCACGCTGATCGAACAGGAAGTGCCGCTGCCGCTGGCCGACGAGGCGGCCTGTCAGCAGTACTACAACGGCAACCGTCAGCGCTTCTTCAGCGCGCCGCTGCTGGCCGCGCGGCACATCCTGCTGGCCTGTCCGGCGGATGACGCCGAAGCGCGCAGCCTGGCGCGGGAACAGGCGCTGGGCCTGTTGCGGCAACTGCAGGCGGCGCCGCAACGCTTCGCCGAACTCGCGTTGCAGCATTCGGCCTGTCCGTCCAAGGAGCAGGGCGGGGCGCTTGGGCAGATCAGCAAGGGCCAGACCGTGCCGGAGTTCGAGCGCCAGCTGTTCCGTCTGCCGGTCGGCCTCTGCCAGCAGCCGCTGGAAAGCCGCTATGGCTACCATCTGGTGTTCGTCGACCAGCGTATCGAGGGCGAGCAATTGCCCTATGAGATCGTCGCCGGAACGATTCGCGCCGAACTCAACCAGCGTGTCTGGCAGATCGGCGTCAGCCAGTACCTGCAGAATCTGGTGGGGGCGGCGAACATCGAGGGAATCCACCTGCAGGGCGCGGAAGCGCCACTGATGCAATGACGGCGGCTTGGCCCTGCGTCGGGTGGATGATGCTTCACCACCCACCGCGCGGGGCCCACGGTGGATGAATAAGCGTCATCCACCCTACGAGGCTTCAGAGGTGTTATCGATGACTCAACTACGCGATGCCCACAACCGTCAGATCGACTACCTGCGCATGTCGGTCACCGACCGCTGCGGCTTCCGCTGCGTCTACTGCATGGCCGAGGACATGACCTTCCTGCCGCGCCAGCAGGTGCTAGGTCTGGAGGAGCTGGAGCGCATCGCGCGCATCTTCGTCGGGCTGGGCGTGAAGAAGATCCGCCTCACCGGCGGCGAGCCGCTGGTACGCCAGGGCATCGTCGGTCTCTGCGAGCGCATCGCGGCCTTGCCCGGTCTGCGTGAACTGGTGATGACCACCAACGGCTCGCAGCTGGTCAGGCTCGCCGCACCGCTGGCACGGGCCGGGGTCAAGCGGCTGAACATCAGTCTGGATAGCCTGGACGCCGAGAAATTCCACGCCATTACCCGCACCGGCCAGCTGCAGCAGGTGCTCGACGGCATCGATGCGGCGCGCGCCGCCGGCTTCGAGCGGATCAAGCTCAATGCCGTGGTGATGAAGGGCCGCAACGCAGAGGAAGTCGCCGACCTGGTGGACTTCGCCATCGCCGGCGGGCTGGACTTGAGCTTCATCGAGGAAATGCCGCTGGGCGATGTCGGCCGTTCGCGCGGCGAGAGCTTCTGCTCCAGCGACGAGGTCAAGGCGCTGATCGCCGAGCGTCACGCGCTGATCGATTCGGCCGAGCAGAGCGGCGGCCCGGCGCGCTATGTGCGCCTGCCGGAGCACCCGCAGACGCGCATCGGCTTCATCTCGCCGCATTCGCACAACTTCTGCGCCACCTGCAACCGCGTGCGGCTGACCGTGGAAGGTCGCCTGCTGCTGTGCCTGGGCCACGAGCATTCCATCGACCTGCGTGCACTGCTGCGCCGCCACCCGACCAGCGACCAGCCGGTGATCGACGCCATTCACGCCGCGCTGCAACGCAAACCGCTGCGCCACGAATTCTCCAGCGGCGGCGAGGTCCAGGTATTGCGCTTCATGAACGCCAGCGGCGGTTGACTGCCCGCGCCGAACGGGCTGCGGGCCGACCGTTTTATTCGCTACCATCGGCCGGCACTGCCGGTCTGACCCATGCCCCGCTGCGTTGCAGTCGGGCTTGTCGCAACGCTCGCTGACCAACGCCATGCGCGTTGGTCGACCTGCCGGCACCGCCTGCCGCGCGCCTACCTCCAACGAGGAATGGGCTGGCCCGCGGCGCCGGTGCAGCCTGCGCACACATCTTCAAGGGAGTTTCGAGCCATGGCTCACCTGTCCAACACCGAATTCCAGCCTCTGAACATCGCCGTGCTCACGGTGAGCGATACCCGCAACCTGGACACCGATACCTCCGGCCAGGCGCTGATCGACGGCCTGCAGAGCGCAGGCCATACGCTGGCCGAACGGGCCATCGTCAAGGACGACATCTGGCAGATCCGCGCCCGGGTGTGCAGCTGGATCGCCAGCGAAAACGTGCAGGTGGTGCTGATCACCGGCGGCACCGGTTTCACCGCCCGCGACAACACCCCGCAGGCCGTACAGCCGCTGCTGGACAAGGACGTCGACGGCTTCGGCGAACTGTTCCGCCATGTATCGCTGGGCGAGATCGGCACCTCCACCGTGCAGTCCCGCGCGCTGGCCGGGATGAGCAACGGCACGCTGGTCTGCTGCCTGCCGGGTTCGACCAACGCCTGCCGCACCGCCTGGAACAAGATCCTCGTCGAGCAGTTGGATAGCCGTACCAAACCCTGCAACTTCGTCCCGCACCTGAAGGCGGCCGCGGTGGACAACTGCGGGCCACGCTCATGAGCGCTTGCGGCTGCGATACCGGCGGGCTGAAGCCGGTCGACGAGGCCATCGCCGAGCTGCTGGCGCGGGTGCCGGCGCCGCCCGCGGTGGAAGAGGTCACGCTGCGCGATGCCCTCGGTCGCGTGCTCGCCGAGCCGCTGGATGCCAGCTTTCCGGTGCCCCCCTGGGACAACAGCGCGATGGACGGCTACGCCCTGCGCGCCGCCGATCTGCCGGCCGAAGGCGGTGCGCTGCCACTGGCCGGACGCATCGCCGCCGGCGACGCCGCCAGTCAGCAGCTGCCGGCCGGGCATGCGGTGCGCATTTTCACCGGCGCGCCGTTGCCGCCGGGCGCGGACGCCGTGGTGGCGCAGGAAAACTGCCGTATCGAAGGCGATCGCATCTGGCTGCCGGCGGTGAACGCCGGTGACAACGTGCGCTGCCTGGGTGAGGAAACCGCGGCTGGCGAGCGTCTGATCGACGCCGGCAAGCGTCTGCGCCCGCAGGAGCTCGGCCTGCTGGCGACCTTCGGCGTGGCGCGGGTGAAGGTGTACCGGCGTCTGCGCGTGGCGCTGCTGTCCAGCGGCAACGAACTGCGCGAGCCGGGCGAGCCGCTGGACGCCGGGCAGATCTACAACTCCAACCGCTACAGCCTGCTCGGCGTGTTGCAGAGCCTCGGCTGCGAAGTGCACGACTACCCGATCCTGATCGACGATCTGGGCGCCAGCCGTGACGCGCTGGCCGATGCGGCGAGCCGCTTCGACCTGATCATCACCTCGGGCGGTGTTTCGGTGGGTGAGGAGGATCACCTCAAGCAGGCGATTCGCGAATTGGGCGAGCTGCACCTGTGGCGTCTGGCGATCCAGCCGGGCAAGCCGCTGGCCTTCGGCGAAGTCAACGGCACGCCGTGGATCGGCCTGCCCGGCAACCCGGCGGCGGCACTGGTCACCTCGCTGGTGGTGGCTCGGCCGTTCCTGCTGCGCGCCCAGGGCTGCACGCAGGTGCAGGTCACGCCGCTGCGCCTGCCTGCCGGCTTCGCCTGGCGCAAGGCCAACGTGCGCCAGCAGTTCCTGCGCGCGCGGCTCGAAGCGGTCGATGGCCGGCTCGAGGTGCGTCTGTTCCCGCGCCAGGGCTCGGCCATGCTGACCTCGGCGACCTGGGCGGATGGCCTGGCCATCGTCGAGTGCCAGCGCACCCTCGCCGAAGGCGAGCTGGTGCAGTACCTGCCGTTCAGCGAACTGCTCGGCTGAAACGCCACAACGCCCGGTCGATGCGAATCGGCCGGGCGTTGTCGCGTCTGCGCCTCAGGCCTGGTGGCGCTGCGGCAGCATGCGCAACAGGGTGCCGTCGCGGCGCACATACTGGTGGAACAGCGCGGCTGCGGCATGCAGGCCGATCAGCCAGTAGCCGGCCACCGCCAGCGTTTCATGCAGCTCCTTGAAATCGCCGGCCAGCGCCTTGTCCGCGCCGATCAGCGCCGGCAGCTCGAGGCCGAAGAAGGGGATCGGCTTGCCCGCCGCGCTCAGGGTCAGCCAGCCGAGCAGCGGCAGACCGATCATCAGCGCGTACAGCGCCAGGTGCATCAGCTTGGCCAGCGCCTGTTCCCATCCCGCGCCGGCAAGCGAGCGCGGCGCCGGGTGCAACCAGCGGGCGATCAGCCGCAGCCAGACCAGCGCGAACACCGTCATGCCGAGCATGAAATGCCAGTGCTTGAGCAGCTCGCGTGGCTCGCTGCCCTTGGCGAAGTTGCCCTTGAGTTCGATGGTGGCGTAGACGGCGGCAATCAGCAGCAGCATCAGCCAGTGCAGGGCGATGCTCAGCCGGCCGTAACGCGGCAGGGGGGTGGTCACAGACATTTCACGCACTCCGTGTAGGGGAATGGCGGCAGTCTAGGGCGCCAGGCTTAAGCGAACCTTAGCGAATGCCCGTTGCGCCTGTGGCGTGCGGTCGCGGCTGCGCGCCGGTGGTCGTGCTGAGAGGCTGGCGGGGCAGGTGCACGGCGACCTGCAGCCCGCCGAGCGGCGAGTCGGCCAGCTCGATGCTGGCGCCGTGCAGCTCGGCAATGCGCGCGACGATGGCCAGGCCGAGGCCCGCACCCTGGCCGTCACCCTGTCGATAGAAGCGCTCGAACAGCTTGTCCCGTTGCGTCGCCGGCACCCCGGGGCCGCTGTCGTCCACCTGTAGCGTGATCGCGGCAGCGGTGGCCTGCAGGCCGACCTGGATCTGGCCGCCGTCGGGGGTGTACTGCAGGGCGTTGCCGACCAGGTTCTGCAGCAGCGTGGCGAGGCTCGCCGCATCGCCGCTGAGGTGGAAATCGGCCAGCTCGTCGACATCCAGCGTCAGCTCCTGGCCGCGGGCCAGCGCCAGGGGTGTCAGCTCGGCGAGGGTTTCACGACACAGCGGCAGCAGATCGAGGTCGGTCAGGCCCAGGCGCTGGGCACTCGGTTCCAGGCGCGCCAGGGTCAGCAGCTGGGTGACCACTCGGGTGGTGCGGTCGACGCCGGCGATCAGCTGTTCGAGAGCCCGTTCGCGCTCCTCCTCGCTGGCGGCCTGCAGCGCGTTCTGGGCGTGGATGCGCAGCACCGCCAGCGGTGTGCGCAGTTCGTGGGCGGCGTCGGCGATGAAGCGCTTCTCCCGTTCGATCAGCTGATTGACCTGTTGCAGCAGGCGATTGAGCGAGGCCGCCACCGGTTCCAGCTCCTGCGGCAGCGGTGCGAGCAACAGCGGCGCGAGGTTGTCCGGGTCGCGGCTCTTGAGCAACTGAGCCATGCGTGCCAGCGGGCGCAGGCCCCAGCCCACCGCCAGCCAGATCAGCAACGCCAGCAGTGGCAGGCCGACGAGGTCGGGCAACAGGCTGCGCCGGGCGATCTTGCCCACCAGCTCGCCCCGCACATCGCCGCGCTCGCTGACCAGAATCCACAGCGCGTCCTCGCGGTCGTGCAGCAGGAACAGGCGCCAGGCATGGCCGTCGAGCAGCACCTCGTGATAGCCGCCGGCCAGGTGGCTGAACGGCGACGCCGAACCCGCGGCCAGCTGCTGCAGGGCGCCGTTCGGTGCGCCGGCCGACTGCAGCACGCCGCTGCCGTCCTCGGCGTAGACCTGAAAACCCAGCTTGGTCTCGTAGTCGTGCCCCGGCACGCCCTGATCGCGGCGAGCGTTCACCGCCGCATCCAGCGCGGTTTGCAGGGCCTGACGGGCCTGCGGCTCCATCTCGCGCATCACCAGGCCCTGCACCAGCCGCGCGCTTTGCGCCAGCTGGGCGTCGAACAGTTCCTCGATCTCGTGGCGCGCGTCGCGGTAGCTGCGCCAGGAGATCAGGCTCAGCGAGACCAGCAGGGTGCCGAGCAGCAGCGCCAGGGTGCGCTGGCGGATCGAGCGCTTCAGCATTTGTCCACCAGATAGCCGACCCCGCGCACGGTGCGGATCAGCTCGGGAAAGAACTTCTTGCGCAGGTGGTGGATGTGCACCTCCAGCGCATTGCTCTCGACGTCCTCGTCCCAGCCGTAGAGCACCTGCTGCAGGCGATCGCGGGTCAGCACGCGACCGGGCTGGGCGAGCAGCTCGTGGAGCAGGACGAACTCCTTGCGCGGCAGGTTGATCGGCGTGCCCTGGTAACTGACCTGCTGGTTGACCGGGTCGAGCAGGATGCCGCGGTATTCCAGCACCGGTTCCGGTCGATTGAAGCTGCGCCGGAGCAGGGCACGCAGGCGGGCCTTGAGTTCGGCGACGTCGAACGGCTTGACCAGGTAGTCGTCGGCGCCGGCGTCCAGCCCGGCGATGCGGTCGCTGGTGGCATCGCGCGCGGTGAGCACCAGCACCGGCACCGGCTTGCCGGCAGCGCGCAGGCGCTTGAGCAGCTCCAGCCCGTCCAGGCGCGGCAGGCCGAGGTCGAGGATGACCAGCTCGAAGCTTTCATGGTTCAGCGCATGCAGCGCACTGGCGCCGTCCTGCAGCCAGTCCACCGTATAACCCTCCGGCTTGAGCGCGGTGCGGATGCCCTCGCCAAGGGCGCGATCGTCTTCCACCAGCAGAATGCGCATGTCGTTCCTGTCGTTCTCCGCCGCTGGGCGTTGCTGTGCATTCAACGCCGCCGTCTCGGTTTATTCCAGCTTTTCCTGGACCCTGGCCAGCAGCGCGCGGGCTTCCTCGCGGCGGCCGGCATCGGCCACTTCACGGCCGGGGCGATCGGGTGCGGCGAGGGCCTTCTGCAGCGCGGCCTGCGCCTCGCCATAGCGCTTCTGGCGCAGCAGAAAGTCACCGTGGAAGTAGTTGGGGTCGATGCCGTCCGGGTTCAGCGCCAGCGCCTGTTTGAACAGCGCCTCGGCCTTGTCTTCGTCGCCGAAGCCGATCGGCCAGCCGGGCACCTGGTAGTAGAGACTGGCGAGGCTGGTGTAGGCCGAACCGTCGAGTGCCGCGGGGTCGAGTTCGATGGCCTTTTCCAGTTCGGCCTTGGCCTGCTTGACCAGCCCCAGCGCGCCGAGCCCGCCCTTGGCGCCGGCCCAGGTGCTGAGCACGATGCCATGCCAGATATGCAGTTCGGCGGCCTGCGGTTCGCCGATCACCGCGCTTTCGGCCTCCGAGGCGAGCCTGGCGAAGGCGGTTTCGCGCTGGGTCTCGGGCGTCTGGTAGTTGATCTCGGCCCAGCGCGTCTGGATCTGACGCAACGACGACTCGCCGGCCGGGCTGAGAGCGAAGGAGGGCTGGCTGGCCAGGGCCAGCATCAGGGCGCAAAGGCCTAACAGAGGCTTCATGGGTGTTCTCCGGGAGAGGTGGGTTGCGGTGCGGGTGGCTGTTCGGCACGGGCAAAGCGCTTGATCACCGGCAATTGCTTGCGCAGCGCCTGGTCGACCAGCCGCGGCAGCACGCCGTTGAGGCGCACGAAGAGTTTTTCCGGCCAGCCGAGATAGAACTCCTCTCGCTCGGCGCTGATGGCATGGACGATCTGCCGGGCGACCTCTTGCGGATCATCCATCTCCACCTTCAGCTCGTCGTTCATCGCTACCACGTCGGCGCTGTTCATCGCCGTACGGGTGGCGCGCGGCGCGATATAGAGCACCTTGATCTGGCTGTCGGCCAGCTCGCGGCGCAGCGCCTCGGAGAAGCCGCGCAAGGCGAACTTGCTGGCGCAGTAGGCGGTGAAGCCGGGGTAGCCGATGGAGCCGAAAGTCGAGCCGAGATTGACCAGCAGCGCTCGCGGCTGCTGGCGCAGCAAGGGCAGCAGCAGGTGGGTCAACTGCAGGGTGGCGGTGACGTTGACGCCGATCAGCCGGGCGATGGCGTCCTCGTCCTGCTGTTCGAGCAGGCTGAACTGATTGACCCCGGCGGCGTTGATCACACCGTTGAGCCCGCCAAAGCGGCGCGCGGCCTCCAGCACCAGCTGTCGCCCGCTGCGTTGGGTGAGGTCTGCCACAACCAGACTGATCTGCCCAGGGTAACGGCGGGCCAGGCTTTCCAGCGCAATGCTGTCGCGCCCCACCAGCAGCAGCCGGGCACCGCCGGCGCAGAGCCGTTCCACCAGCAGCTGGCCGATACCGCCGCTGGCACCGGTGAGCAGGAGGCGCGCGTCAGGCAAGTGCATGGTCGTGCTCCGCCGCGGGAAGGCTGCGGAAAATGTCGCCATAGAGGCGGTAGACCACCCGCGCGGTGTGCACCACGGCGGCCTTGTCGTCCTCGTTATCGAGGCGGTTCATCAGGCGCTTGAAGAACTCGATGTGCTCCAGGTCCAGGCTGCCGTGGGAGGTCAGGTAGCTGAACGCCTTGGCCGGCAGGTCGAGCTTGTCCTGCAGCACGCCGGCGGCCTGGGTGGCCAGGGCGATGCTGGTACCTTCGAGCACGTTGACCATGCCGAAAAAGCTCGCCGGGTTGTGCCGGGCGATGCGGTCGTAGACGTAGGCGACCATCAGCTCGGTGGGCAGCGCCGGCTGGCCATGGCGCACCGCCTCGGCATCGCCGCCGCAAGCGCGGATGTCGTTGAGGATCCATTCCTGGTGGCCGATCTCTTCCTCGATGTATTCGGCGATGGCCTCGCGCAGCCATTCCAGCCGCTCCGGCAGGCGCGCACCGCAGGCCATCAGCAGCGGCACGGTGTGTTTGACGTGGTGGTAGGCCTGGGTAAGGAAGGCGATGTATTGCGCGCGGGTCGCGGTGCCGGCGAGCGCCGAATGGATGATCGGCGCGGCCAACAGGTAGTCGCGCTCGGCGCTGGTCTGCTGTTGCAGCTGGTCGAAGAATTCCATGGTGAACCTCGAAAGTCAGGGCTGAATGGCGTTGATCGCCGATTGGTAATGGTTGAACAGCGCATTGCGGCGCAGCCGGCCGTTGGCAGTGGCCAGGCCGTTGCTGGCGCCGAACGGCGCGTCGGCACGCAGCCAGCGGTGTACGCGGGCGTAGTCCGGCAGGCCGGCGTTGACCCGGTCGATTGCCGCCTGCAGTCCGGCATCGCTGAGCTCGGGATACCGCGGCACCAGCACCGCGACGTTCTGCGCCAGCGCCTCGCCATGCAGCCAGGCCTGGGCGATCGGCGCCTGCTGGACCAGCTCGGCCTCCACCCATTCCGGGTTGACGTTGCGCCCGTAGGCGGTGACGAACTGGTGCTTCTTGCGCCCGTGCAGGACCAGAAAACCGTCCTCGAAATGGCCGAGGTCGCCGGTGGCTAGCCACTCGCGGGCCGGCGGCGGCTCGCCGACGTAGCCGAGCATGTGCGGGCCCCGGACCAGAACCTCGCCGTCGTCGGCCAGGCGCAGTTCGACATGCGGCAGCGCCCGGCCGACCGTGCCGATGCGCCGCGCTTCGGGTGTGTTCAGACAGACCACCGAGGCGCATTCGGACAGCCCGTAGCCTTCGAACACCGGCAGGCCGAGTCGCTCGGCGCGTTCAAGCAGTTGCGGCGCCACGCGGCCGCCACCCACGGCGATAAAGCGCAGCGACGCGGGCAGCGGTACGCCCTGTTCCGCGGCGCTGACCAGCGCCAGCAACAGCTGCGGCAGCAGGATCAGGCTTTGCGGCCGGCTTTCGTTCAGCGTGGCGAGAAAGCGCGGCAGGTCGAAGCCGGCACTGCCGGAGAAGCCGATCTGCGTCAGCGGCCGCAACTCGATCCGGGCACCGGCCAGCAGCGGCGCATAGAGCCCGGCGATGTTTTCCAGCAGGGTGGCCAGCGGCAGCACGCACAGGTGCTGCCGGACATCACACGGCAGGCTGACCTGCCACAGGCTCCCGGCCACCGCCAGCTGCGCCTCGGCATCCAGGCAGACGCCCTTGGGCTGGCCGGTGGTGCCGGAGGTGTAGGTGATCTTGCTGGTGCCGGCCGGCACCGGCGCGACTGTCTGCGGCTGGAGCAGCAGCAGGCCGGCTTCAGCGGATTGGAAGTCGCAGCGCTCGGCGAGCGCGCCTGGCGTGCCGATCAGGCAGTCAATGCCGGCGTGATTCAGCACATGCTCCTGCTGTGCCGGGGAAAAAAAGCCCGGCAGCGGCACGCAGATCAGCCCGGCGCGCAGCAGGGCGAGATCCCACAGCGCCCACTCCAGGCCGTTGTCCAGCGCCAGGGCGACGCGCTGCACGCCGAGCTGTTGCAGCTGACTGGCGCGTGCGGCCACCTCGTGGCGCAATTCTGCGTAGCTCAGTTGGCGCGGCCCTTCGCCCAGGGCGATGCCGCTGTGCTGTTCCAGGACTGTCCAGAAGCGTTCAGCTGCAGGCTGCATGCGGCACCTCCGAGGCGTCGAACAACGGTTGGTAGCCAAGTCGGGCGTAGATGCCCAGCTGCAGCAGGCGCTGGTGGCCGGGCAGGATCTCGCCGGCCATCAGCTGCGGGCGGCTGGCATAGTAGCTGCCCCAGTCGGCCAGCTCCTCGCCCATGCGCGCCGGGTCGGCCGGGGCCAGCGCCAGTGGCTCCAGGGCCAGGCGCTGGAAGCTGTTGAGCAGGGCCGGCGTGCCGGTGAACACCACCCAGCGAAAGCCCTGGGCGACCAGCAGATCGGTCAGCGCGACGATCAGGAGCCGCGCTGAGGCGCTGCCGAAGGCCGCCAGGTTGCCGACCTCGACGATCTCCTCGCGCGGCACCGGGCGGCCGCTGCGGCGGGCAACGGCCAGCTCGATGGGTTCGTCCAGGTACCGTTCGAGAAACAGCGGGCGACGCTGCGCGCTGCGCAGGCCGACCGCGCCCTGCACCTGGCCGTTGTCGCCATGCAGGCCGAGCAGGCAGGGCATGAAGTGACGCACCCGCGCGCTGTAATGCTCGGCGAAGCGCTGGCGAATGAAGTCTTCAAGGGCCACGCGCCGCGGGTCCTCGCCGGCCTGTGTCAGTTGCAGGCAGAGCGAGGGCTCGCGGCCGATGCGGGCCAGTATGTCGGTGTGATCAACCCAGGGCAGTTCCATTGGGGAACCTCGGTTAGAAGCCTGGGCCGATTGTTGGTGGGCAAACTTAAGGCAGTCTTAAGTCGCCGAAGCCGTCAGAACGCTGACATTTTCTTCACATTCGCTGGGCTATGGTCGCGGCGCTCGGGGTCGAGCCACCGGTGCTCCAGCTGCGTCAGAGGCCCATCGAACGCTGGCCGGCCGACCACCGAAGCAGCTATCGCAAGCAGAGCGAGCCGCTAAGAGGAAGGCCAGCAGATGCAGATTCATCCATACCCCGCGCCACGCCCGGCCACAGGCTCGGGCCGCCATTACCGGCTGTTCGGCCTGCTCGCATTGCTGCTGATCGGCCTGGGCGCGAGCATCGCGCTGCATTGGAACGAGCGGCTGTATTTCCACCTGACCCATCAGTGGAACGTCAGCGCGCACGATCCGGCGCTGCGTTGGCTGCCGGGCTATCGGGTAGCCATCGACGCCCGACCGATCGAGGGCATCAGCCGCAACCTCTCGGCGATCACCTACGACAGCGATCTCGACCGGCTGCTTGGCGTGATCAATGGCGGGCCGACGGAAATCGTCGCGTTGAGCAAGCGCGGCGAGCTGCTCGAGCGCTACCCGCTGGAAGGCTTCGGCGATATCGAGGGGCTGACCTATATGGGTGGCGGCCGGGTTGCGGTGTCCGACGAGCGTGACCAGCGGATCAGCATCTTCCAGCTGCCGACACTGGCGCGCAGCATCAATGTGTCCGAGGCCAGGTTCTTCTCCCTGGGCATCGGCCTCAACGGCAACAAGGGCTTCGAGGGGGTGACCTACGATGCCGTGGGCGACCGCCTGTTCATCGTCAAGGAGCGCGACCCGCGCCAGCTCTACGAGGTCCGGGGCGTCGCCGCCAGCCTCGACGGTCAGCTGCAACTGGCCGTTCACGATCGCAGTGACTGGATCGCCAGTCAGGTGTTTGCCACCGACCTCTCCGACATCCACTTCGATGCCGAGACCGGCCACCTGATTCTGCTCAGCGACGAGTCGCGGCTGGTGATGGAGCTCGGCGCCGACGGCCGCATGCTCAGCTACCGCAGCCTCAACGGCTTGTTCAGCGACCTCGGCCGCTCGGCACCGCAGCCTGAAGGCGTGACCCTGGACAATGACGGCACGCTGTACGTGGTCAGCGAGCCGAACCTGTTCTACAGCTTCCGCCGCGAGGAGGGCTAGGCAGGCCGCAACGATGTCGGCGCGACAGGCGGGAAGACTGCCGGCCCGTCTTCACGAATCATTCACGCGGGTTTGACGAATCCCTGACAACCGTCGACGCAGACTGCAACTGTCAGCGTGGCGGCCTCGCCACGCCGGTGATTCCATTTCCCATGCGTCAGGTGCTTCGATGTCCTCTCGACCGTATCCTCGCGCCGGCCGGCGCCGTGCATCCTCACGTCAACGCGGGGCGTTGCTCGCCGCGCTGCTTGCCGCCTTTTCCCTGAATGGCTGCCAGAGCGCGCCAGACCTGTCGACCGGTGACGACTATCCGCCCGAGTATGCCGAGGGCTTTCGCGCAGGCTGCGCCAGCGGGCGCCAGGCGGCCGGTGCGCTGGCGCAGTTTCGCAAGGACGTGCCGCGGTACATGAGCCAGCCGCTGTATGCCGAGGGCTGGAACGACGGCTATCGGCAATGCCAGGCGATGCAGGCCGGCAGTGGTGGGCTGGATAGCTGGCGCAGCACGGCCCTGGAGCGTGAGCGCGACCGCGAATGGCGCCGTCATATCGACCAGGCCAGGGCCCAGGCCCTGCGTCGCTGAGCTGCGCTGCCGTGTCCGTTCGCGGTTGAGACCGCTCCCTCGGGGCGCCGCGGACGCGATTCAACCTGGTGGGAGCGGCCTTGGCAGCGCTAGATCGCCGGGTCGGCCAAGGCGACCGGTTCGGGTGCCGGGCGGTAGAGCAGTAGCCGATAGCAGGCCAGGCAGATGGTCCAATCGAACAGCAGCGTCCAGAGGTTGTGCGAGAGAAAGTGCGCACCCTGCATCACCCGCCCGAGCGACATCGCCACGCCGAGCGCGAGGGCCATTCCCAGCGCGTAGCGCGCCAGTCGCGGGCGACGGTCCCGCAACACGAAGAACAGCGCCAGCAGTGAGAAGCCGGCCGAGGCATGGCCGCCGGGCCAGCAGCGACCGGGCTTGAGCGTCGGCGCTCGCTCGGATAGCAGGGGCGTGAAGGTCTCGCGGCCGCCGAACTCGCTCAGGCTCCAGGGGCAGTGCACGCCGGTCAACGCCTTCAGCGGGGTGACGATGCTGGTGGAGATACCCAGCGCGAGAACCAGATAACCCAGTGGGCGGCGCCAGCGAGCCAGACGCGTCGTCAACAGGCTGACCAGGAAGCTGGCCAGGGCCAGCACGCCAAGGAAGATCACCGCCTGCTTGACGCGATCATGCAGCATATCTTCCAGCAGCCAGCTGTGCCGGCCGACGAAGCCGACGCCCGGCTGGTAGAACAGTCGCGAGAAGGCGAAGTCGAGCTGGCTGGGGTCGCCGATCAGCAGCGCCAGCATCAGGGCGGCGGGGGCAGCGAAGCCCAGAACGAAATTGAACGGCCGGCTACTGCCGTAGTGGTCGGATAGAGCAGACATCGGGACTCTCCAGTGGCCATGCGGGCTAGCGTTGGCTGAGTTGGCCGTGGTGCGGCGTCAGTGCTTGCCAGCTCAGCAGGCCCTGGTGGTAGTCATGGCTTGCGCCCTGGTAGTAGGCAATGTCGCGCTGCACCAGCGGATCGCTCAGCGGTGCCTCGGACTCGCGGCTCGAACGAAGCGCCTCGTCGTGGCGGCGTACCCGCAGGCGCGGGCTTAAGATCGCCAGGTCGCGGCCGTCGAACAGGCCCAGGTGCTGGTAGTTGCCGATCAGCGCGCGGCCCGGCGCGGCGTCCTCACGCAGAAGGTTGCGGCCGAAGAAGGTCGAGACGTAGTCCATGTTGAGCAGGCCGAGTAGGGTCGGCGCGATATCGATCTGGCTGGCCACGCCGGAAAACTCGCCCGGCTCGACCAGCCCCGGTGCGTAGACGAACAGCGGGATGTGGTAGTTGGCCACCGGCAGGTCCTGCGAGCCGGCGCTGCCGGCCGTGTGGTCGGCGACAAAGACGAACAGGGTGCTGGCGAACCAGGGCTTGCGCCGAGCCTGTTCGAGAAACTGGCCGATGGCGAAGTCGGTGTACTTCACTGCGCCTTCGCGGCCTTCGCCCGAGGGAATGTCAATGCGGCCGTCCGGGTAGGTGTAGGGACGGTGGTTGGAGGTGGTCATCAGCTGCAGCAGGAAGGGCGTCCCCGCGGCGTGGTCGGCATCGGCTTCGCGCAGGGCCAGCGTGTAGAGGTCTTCGTCGGCCATGCCCCAGGCGTTCTTGAAGCGGATGTCGGCTTCCTTGACGCTGCTCTGGTCCATCACCCGGTAGCCGTTGCCGCCGAAGAAGGCGCTCATGTTGTCGAAATAGCCGCGCCCACCGTATAGGAACACGCTGTCGTAACCCTGTGCGCCGAGCTGCTGACCGAGGCTGGCGAAGCCGCTTTCGCGGCCAATGCGCTTGACGATCGAGCGGCCCGGGGTCGGCGGAACTGACAGAGTGATCGCTTCCAGGCCGCGGTCCGTGCGGGTGCCGGTGGCGTAGAAGTTGGTGAAGAACAGGCTCTGCTTGCGCAGTGCGTCGAGGTTGGGGGTCAATCCGCGGGAGTCGCCGAAGCTGCCCAGGTACTTGGCGCTGAGGCTCTCGATGGTCACCAGCACGATATTTAGACGACGTGGATGACCGGGGTTGTCGATTGCCCGGCGAATGTCCTGCGGGTCGCTGCCAAGGAAGCGCGCATTTGGCTCGGCGACTTCCCGGCGCAGGCGGCTGCCGATCTCGTCGTCCTGCAGGGTTGCGTAGAACTGCGGGTAGTCCAGCTCGTTGTTGCGAAAGGCGGCGAAGAACTGGTACGGGCCATTGCTCGCCAGCTCGCGCTGGTAGGCATTGCCGCCGCTGCTACGGGGGAAATCCTGGCCGACGACTATGGCGCTGACCAGCGCCAGACTGGCGATACCGGCCAGCGCCACGGCACTACCGCGCCAGGACAGACTCGGCGCATCGAGCGCCCGGCTCACCGGGCGCTGCAGGGCCAGGTCGATCAGCAGGGCCAGCACGGCGATCAGGCTCAGCAGGAAGTAGACTGGGTAGGACTCCATGATGTTGTGCAGCACCTCGTCGGAGTAGACCAGGTAATCCACCGCGATAAAGTTGAAGCGCACCCCGAACTCATCCCAGAACAGCCATTCGGCCAGCGCCGTGAAAAGCATGAGGTAAAGGCTCAGCCCCACCAGCAGGTGCAGGCCGAGGCGATGGAAGCGCTTGCCCCACAGGCGGCGAGGGCAGAGCAGTATGTAGAGGGCCAGCGGGACGGCGGCGAATGCGAGGAAGGCCAGGTCGTACACTGTGCCTTCGAGATAGATCCTGAGCAGCTCCAGGGGGCCGGCGGTCGCTTCCTGCCAATGTGCGGCCAGCAGCACCGAGCGGGTCAACAGGAATACCCCGAGCCAGAGGCCCAGGAGCAGGACGAGATAGCGAAGCTGAGCATGACGGAGAAAAGGCATCGTATGATCCACGGCTGAGGACGAACGCGGCGCAGTCTGCGTTCGAGTCCGTGAGCCCTTCGTCAAGAAGCCGTGAAAAAAACGTCATAGCCGTGAATCGATATGCGCATCCTGGTCATTGAAGACAACCGTGACATCCTGGCCAACGTGCTCGACTACCTCGAGCTCAAGGGCTACCTGGTGGACTGTGCGCAGGACGGGCTGAGTGGCCTGCACCTGGCCGCGACCCAGGAATACGACCTCATCGTGCTGGACATCATGCTGCCCGGCATCGATGGCTATCAGGTGTGCCAGCGCCTGCGCGACGATGCGCGGCGCGACACGCCGATCATCATGCTCACCGCCCGCGATGCGCTGCCCGATCGCATCAAAGG
Source organism: Stutzerimonas sp. Brlt_14 (assembly GCF_051948915.1). NCBI lineage: Bacteria > Pseudomonadati > Pseudomonadota > Gammaproteobacteria > Pseudomonadales > Pseudomonadaceae > Stutzerimonas > Stutzerimonas sp. Brlt_14. The sequence continues at coordinate 299,476 of NZ_JAYJLM010000007.1, read as the reverse complement.
GCTCGAGGCTGGCGCCGACGACTACCTGATCAAGCCCTTCGCCCTGTCCGAGCTGGTCGCCCGCATCGAAGCGGTGCTGCGCCGCAGTCAGGGTTCCCGGCGCCGGCAGCTGCAGGTCGGCGACCTCGTCTATGACCTCGACACCCTGGCGGTGAGCCGCGGCGGTGTGCCGATCCGGCTCAACCCCATCGGCCACAAGCTGCTCGCCATCCTCATGCAGCGCAGCCCGGCGGTGGTGCGGCGCGAGGCGCTCGAGGAAGCCCTATGGGGCGACAACGTGCCCGACAGCGACAGCCTGCGCAGCCACATCCACCAGCTGCGCCAGGCGCTGGACAAACCCTTCGAGCGGCCGCTGCTGCACACGGTGCATGGCGTCGGCTTCCGCCTGGCGGAGCAGAGCGATGCTCGCTAAGCAGCCTTTCGCCCGACGCATCGTCATTGCCTTCACGCTGATGACCCTGGTGGTCAGCGGCGTGTTCTCGCTGGGGATCGTCGCGGTGGTCTACTTCGTCGAGTCACAGCTGGTGACCGGGGAGCTGAGTCGCGAGCTGGATATCGTGTTGCACGAGGACCTGCCCAGCGGACGCCCACCGCGCCTCGACGCCCAGACACGCTTCTTCAGCACCGCGCTGCCGGACTATCCGCTGCCCGAAGGCTTCGCGACGCTGCCCGAGGGCTTCACCGAGGTGGTCCGCGGCGACGAGGCCTACTACGTCTACGTTCGCGACCTGGACGGCGAGCGCTACGTGCTGATGGAAGACCAGAACGAGTTCGAGGAGCGCGAGAACGCTCTGTTCAAGACAGTGCTCGCCGGCTTCCTGCTGAGCGTGCTGGGCGCCTGGCTGCTCGGCCGGCTGATGGCGCACAAGGTGATGGCCCCGGTCAGCCGGCTGGCCAATCAGGTACGCCACCGCGACCAGCTGCATCCGCTGGCACCGCCGCTGGCGCTGCAGTATGTGGATGACGAGGTGGGCCATCTGGCGGCTGCGTTCGACAGCACCCTCGGCCAGCTGCGCCAGACGCTGGAGCGCGAGCGGCTGTTCACCGCCGACGTCAGCCACGAGCTGCGCACGCCGCTGATGGTGGTGCTCGGCGCCTGCGAGCTGCTGCTCGCCGGCGACCTGCCCGAGCGCTCGCGGCGCCAGGCCGAGCGCATCCAGCGCGCGGCCGAGGAGATGCAGGCGCTGGTCGACACCTTCCTGTTGCTGGCGCGGGCCAGACCCGATCAGCAGGAGGTCTTCGGTGGTAGCGCCGGCCTGGCTGACGTGGCCCGCGAGCAGAGCGAGCGCTGGGGGCCACCGATGCGGGAAAAGGGACTGGCGTTCGAGGTGGTGCGCGAAGGCGATGACCAGCAGACCTATAACCACACGCTGCTCGGCACGGTGATGTCCAACCTGCTGCGCAACGCCTTGCACTACACCGAGCACGGGCAGGTGCGGCTGGTGCTCGAGCACGGCGGCTTCCGCGTCGAAGACACCGGCGTGGGGATTCCGGTAGATCAGCAGGAGCGCATGTTCCAGCCCTTCGTGCGGGGTGCCGAGGGGCGCGGCGAAGGGCTCGGCCTGGGGCTGTCGCTGGTGCGGCGAATCTGTGCGCACCAGGGCTGGGCGGTCGAAGTGCATGGCCGCGAACCCTGCGGCAGCTGCTTTGCCGTCCGCCTGGCGTCTTGACGTTTTTTTCACATCTCTTTGACAACCCGTTGATGTCCGGCCGGTTAGTTTGGCGCTCCGTCTTCCCCCGGAGTGCCCGACATGCCGACATCGAGCCCCATCGAACTTGAGTTCTCGCGCAAGTACGACCGCCAGCACGCCTACGAATACCTGCACAAGCACCAGGACGGCCTCGCCCGACGGCTGTCGCATTGGCGTGACGAGCAGATGGCGCGACGCGCGCTGAAAATCGCCGGCGAGCCCGATCTGGTCCTCGATCTGCCCTGTGGGGCCGGGCGCTTCTGGCCCCTTTTGGCCGAGCACCCGAGCCGGATGATCTTCGCCGCGGACAATTCCGCCGACATGCTGGCCATCGCCGAGGCCGCGCAGCCGCTGGAGGTGGTCAAGCGGGTGGAGACCTTCCAGACCTCGGCCTTCGCCATCGACATGGGCGACAACGCGGTGGACAGCATCTTCTGCATGCGCCTGCTGCATCACATCGCCGACCCGGCGCATCGCCTGGCGATGCTGCGCGAATTCCACCGCGTCACGCGCGACACGCTGATCGTCTCGCTGTGGGTGGACGGCAACTACAAGGCCTGGAAGCGCAGGCGCCTGGAGCGTCGGCGGCCGGCCAAGGACAACCAGAACCGCTTCGTGGTCGCCCGTTCGGTGATCGAGGCGGAGTTCGCCGAGGCCGGTTTCGACATCCTCGACCGCAGCGATTTCCTCCCGGGCTACGCCATGTGGCGGGTCTACGTACTGCGCAAGCGGGGTTGAGCATGAGCCGAGCCTTCGTACTGCCGGCCCGCGAGGCGCGGACCAGCACCTTTCAGCGCTGGTGGGACATGCGTGGCGAGTGGGTCGAGGAGCCCAACCGGCGACGCGCCGGCGAAAGCGGCGTGCAGCGGATTCGCCCGCGCGATCTGCAGCAGCCGTTGCTCTACTGCAAGCGCCAGATCGGCCATCTGTACCGCTCGCCGCTGCATCCGTTCGGCCGGCCCACGGTGCTGCGCGAGTGCCACGCGCTGCAGGCCCTGCGTGATCTCGGGGTGCGCGTGCCGGAGCTGATCTACTGCGGTACGCGGCAGCAGGCAGGGCAGTGGCAGGCCCTGCTGGTAACGGCCGAACTGCAGGGCTTCGTCAGCCTGGAGGACTGGTACGACGAGGGCATGCCGGGCTACTACGGCAGCGTCGTGCAGGCACGCATGCTGGATGCGGTCGGCCGCACCCTCGGGCGTCTCCACCACGCGCGTTGGCAGCATGGTTGCTGTTACCCCAAGCACATTTTCCTCAGGGTCCATGGCCAAGACGATGGAGCGCAGGTCGAGGTGGGCCTGCTCGATCTGGAAAAGAGCCGGCGTCGGCTGCGCCGTCACGCCGCCGCCCGGCATGACCTGCGCCAGCTCAGGCGTCATTGCGCGGCCATGAGCGAACCGGACTGGCAACGGCTGCTGACCGCCCATGCCGGCTATCGCGAGGTGCGCTGCGATGTCGCCTGAATGCTCATCCGAAAGCGGCAGCACAGTGGCCGATGGCGCGGCGCTCAAGGGGCGCAGCGGCCTGATGCGGCTGTGGCTCGCCGGGGGCTATTCGCTGGCCGGCCTGCGGGCCGCCTACCGCGGTGAAGCGGCGTTCCGCCAGGTGGTGCTGCTCTGCCTGCTGCTGATGCCGCTGGCATTCCTGCTCGAGGTCAGTCGGGTCGAGCGCGCCGTGCTGATCGCCGTGGTGCTGTTGGCGCCCATCGTCGAGCTGCTCAATTCGGCCATCGAGGCCACCGTCGACCGCATTTCGCTGGAGCTGCACCCGCTGTCCAAGCGCGCCAAGGACATGGGCAGCGCGGCGCAGATGCTGACCATGCTGCTGATCGCGCTGATCTGGGCGGTGATCCTCCTCTGAATTTCTTCCATTTACCCAGGACTTTCCCATGACCGACGCAACCGCCCGCGCGCAGGCTGTCCAGCCCGGACTACGCCACCACCTGCTGTTCATGGCTGGCAGTGCGCTCGCACTGCTGACGCTGTTGGCCCTGCTGCGCCTGGCACTGCTGCTGTTCAACCGCGAGCTGCTTGGTGATGCCTCGCTGGCGATCCTGCTCGAAGGCTTCGGCAACGGCCTGCGTTTCGACCTGCGCGTGCTGGTCTATATCTTCGTGCCGCTGTCGTTGGCGGTGCTTAGCCCACACGCAATGGCCGCGCGCGGGCTGCAGCGAATCTGGCTTACCACCTGCGCCAGTCTGGCGATCCTGCTCGGCGTGATCGAGCTGAACTTCTATCAGGAGTTTCATCAGCGGCTGAATGCGCTGGTCTTCCAATACCTCGGCGAGGACCCGGCCACGGTGTTGAGCATGCTCTGGCACGGCTTTCCGGTGGTCACGTTGTTGAGCGTCTGGGGCGGGCTGACGCTGGTCTGGGCGCTGCTGCTCCGCTGGCTCGACGGTCGCTGCCGGCCGCGCGGCGTCAGCCAAATGCGCCGCTCGCCAACTCGTCCGCCGCTGGCCTGGCACTGGCGTGGCGCCACGCTGCTGGTGCTGGTCCTAATCAGCGTGGTCGCCGCTCGCGGCACCCTGCGTCAGGGCCCGCCGCTACGCTGGGGCGATGCCTTCACCACCGACTCGGTGTTCATCAACCAGCTCGGCCTGAACCCGGCGCTGACCCTCTACGAGGCGGCGAAGAACCGCTATTCCGATCATCGCGACAACGCCTGGGAAGCCGTGCTGCCCGAGGACGAGGCCCTGGCGGTTACCCGCGAGCTGCTGTTGACCGGCAACGACCAGCTGGCCGACCCGGAGCTGGCCGCTGTGCGCCGCGACTATCGGGCGCCGGAGGCCGGGCGCCTGCCGGTGCGTAACGTGGTGGTCATCCTGATGGAGAGTTTCGCCGGGCGCTATGTCGGCGCGCTGGGCAGCCGCGACGGCATCACACCCCACTTCGACCGCCTGGCCGGTGAGGGCCTGCTGTTCGAGCGCTTCTTCGCCAACGGCACCCACACCCACCAGGGCATGTTCGCCAGCATGGCGTGCTTTCCCAATCTGCCGGGGTTCGAGTACCTGATGCAGTCACCGGAGGGCGGCAACCGCTTCTCCGGGCTACCGCAGCTGCTCAGCGCCCGGGCGTTCAATGACGTCTACGTCTACAACGGCGATTTCGCCTGGGACAACCAGGCCGGCTTCTTCGGCAACCAGGGCATGACCCGTTTCGTCGGGCGCAACGACTACGTCGACCCGGTAGTGGCCGACCCGACCTGGGGCGTCTCCGACCAGGACATGTTCGACCGCGCCGTGCAGGAGCTCGGCGCGCTGGCACCGGGCGAGCCCTTCTATGCACTGCTGCAGACGCTGTCCAACCACACACCCTATGCGCTGCCGGACCCGCTGCCGGTGCCGGCGGTCACCGGCCATGGCTCGCAGGATGCGCACCTGACCGCCATGCGCTATTCCGACTGGGCGCTGGGCCGCTTCTTCGAGCAGGCCAAGCGCCAGCCCTGGTACAAGGACACCCTGTTCGTGGTGGTCGGCGACCATGGCTTCGGCGCGCCGGAACAGCTCACCGAGATGGATCTGTTCCGCTTCCACGTGCCGCTGCTGCTGATCGCTCCGGGCATTACCGAGCAGTTCGGCAGCCGGCGCGAAGTGGTGGGTACCCAGGTCGACGTGGTGCCGACCATCATGGGCCGCCTCGGGGGCGAGGTGCGCCATCAGTGCTGGGGTCGCGACCTGCTGGCACTGGATGAACGTGACCCGGGCTTCGGCATCATCAAGCCCTCGGGCAGCGACCAGACCGTGGCGATGATCCGCGGCGAGCAGATCCTGGTACAGCCCAAGGACCTCGAGCCGCGCCTGTACCGGTATCGCCTCGGTGCCGATGCCAGCGCCCAGCGGATCGAGGATGCCGACAACGCGGCGTCGATGCTGCGCCAGCTGCAGGCCTATCTGCAGGTGGCCACCGGCAGCCTGCTGGCCAACACCGCGGGCGATCGTGAGCGGAAGGAGACGGCAACCGGAGAAACGCTGGCGCGCGCTGCCGCCGACGGTGAACCACCGATTGCGCCGAAGGGCCAGCGCGGCCCCCGCGAGGGCTGAGGGCTCAAGTGCGCCGAGCGCTCGCCCGCGCGGCCAGGCCGCGCCCGCGAAGCGCCGAGCAGCAAGTGGTGTGCCGGGGCTGGCGAGTGCGCTGCTGCCTCAGCGGCGAACCAGCAGCACCCCGGCTTCCATGTGGTGGGTGTAGGGGAACTGGTCGAACAGCGCGCAGCGCTCGATGCGATGGGTATCGGCGAGCTGGGCGATGTTCTGCGCCAGGGTCTCCGGATTGCAGGAGATGTAGAGGATGCGCTCGAAGCGACGGGTCAGTTCGCAGGTGTCCGGGTCCATGCCGGCGCGTGGCGGGTCGACGAAGACGCTGCCGAAGCTGTAGCTCTTCAGGTCGATCCCGGCCAGGCGGCGGAACGGGCGCACCTCGTTCAGCGCCTGGGTCAGTTCTTCGGCGGAGAGGCGCACCAGTTCGATGTTATCGAGGCCGTTGTCTTCGATGTTGGCCAGCGCAGCGTTGACCGAGGTCTTGCTGATCTCGGTGGCCAGTACGCGGCGCACGCGGGTGGCCAGCGGCAGGGTGAAGTTGCCGTTGCCGCAGTACAGCTCCAGCAGGTCGTCATCGCGTTCGCCGAGCGCCTCGTACGCCCAGTTCAGCATCTTCTGGCAGACCTCGCCGTTGGGCTGGGTGAAGGCGCCTTCCGGCTGGCGGTAGCGGAAGCTGCGGCCGGCGACCACCAGCTGTTCTTCCACGTAATCGCGCCCGATGACGATGCGCTTGCCCTTGGAGCGGCCGACCAGGCTGACGCCGAGGCCTGCGGCGAGCTGCTCGGCTTCGGCCTGCCAGGCCTCGTCCAATGGGCGGTGGTAGGCGAGGGTGATCAGCGCATCGCCGCTCAGGGTGGTGAGAAATTCCACCTGGAACAGTTTGAAGCTGAGTACTTCCGAGGCCTGCCAGGCGGCCTTCAGTTGCGGCATCAGCTCGTTGATGCGGCGGCTGGCGATAGGGAAGTCGTCAATCAGGATCGCCTTGTGCTTGTCGCCCTGCTCGAACATCGCGTAATGGCGCTGGCCGTCTTCGCGCCACAGGCGGAACTCGGCACGCAGGCGGTAATGCTCGCGCGGCGAATCGAAGACTTCCGCTGCCGGTGCATCGAACGGTGCCAGCAGCTCCTCCAGCCGGGCGGCTTTTTCGGCGAGTTGGGCGTCGTATTGGGCGGGGTCGAGCTGGGGCAGCGGCATGGCAGGGCTTCGTGCAGAGGTTTCAGGAGCTTCGCGGCCAAGCCCACTTCCGGGCGGACAGTGGGGGAGCGGCCGCGAACGTGTACGGTCTGATCAGCCGGTAAACCAGCCCAGCTTGACCACGAACAGTGCCGAGAGCACCCACATCGCCGGGCTCAGCTCGCGCCAGCGGCCGGCCAGCAGCTTGATGGCGGTCCAGGCGATGAAGCCGAACGCAATGCCGTTGGCGATGGAGAAGGTCAGCGGCATGGCCAGCGCGGCGATGGCCACCGGCGCGGCGACGGTGAGGTCGTCCCAGTCGATCCCGGCCAGGCTGCTCATCATCAGCACGGCGACAAACAGCAGCGCCGGGGCGGTGGCATAGGCCGGCACGGCGCCGGCCAGCGGGGCGAAGAACAGGCTGAGCAGGAACAGCAGGGCGACCACGCAGGCGGTCAGGCCGGTGCGGCCACCGGCAGCGGTACCGGCGGCGGATTCGATGTAGCTGGTGGTGGTCGAGGTGCCCAGCGCCGCGCCGGCCATGGTGGCGGTGCTGTCGGCGAGCAGGGCGCGGCCCAGGCGCGGCATCTTGCCGTCTTTGTCCAGCAGCTCGGCTTTCTGCGCCACGCCGATCAGGGTGCCGGAAGTGTCGAACAGGTCGACGAAGAGGAAGGCGAAGATCACGCTGATCAGGCCGATATCCAGCGCGCCCATGATGTCCAGCTGCATGAAGGTCGGCGCCAGCGACGGCGGCATCGACACCACGCCGTTGAGCTGCGACAGGCCGAGCAGGATCGACAGGCCGGTGACCACCAGGATGCCGATCATCACCGCACCGGTGACCTTGCGGTAGGCCAGCGCGGCGATCAGAAAGAAGCCCAGGCACGCCAGCAGCGGGCCGCCGGCGCTGAGGTCGCCGAGGCCGACCAGGGTGGCCGGGTTGTCCACCACGATGCCGGCGTTCTTCAGGGCGATGATCGCCAGGAACAGGCCGATACCGGCGGCAATGCCGGCGCGCAGGGCGAGCGGAATGCTGTGGATGATCCATTCACGGATCTTGAAGATCGACAGCCCGAAGAAGATCAGGCCGGAGAGGAACACCGCACCCAGCGCGGTCTGCCAGGTGTAACCCATGGTCAGCACCACGGTGTAGGTGAAGAATGCGTTCAGGCCCATGCCCGGTGCCAGCGCGATCGGGTAGTTGGCGACCAGACCCATGATCGCCGAGCCGATGGCTGCCGCCAGGCAGGTGGCGACGAACACCGCGCCGTGGTCCATGCCGGTCTCGGCGAGGATGCTCGGGTTGACGAAGAGGATGTAGGCCATCGTCAGGAAGGTGGTGATGCCGGCCAGGATCTCGGTGCGCAGCGTGGTGTTGTGCGCCTTGAGTTGAAACAGCTTTTCCAGCATGGTCGATCCTCTTGTGCCGGTTAAGTGTGGGGCCGTCGCCTCTGGCGGGCGGCTGGCCTGTCGTCGCAAAAGCCGGGCATCTTACACCGGCCGGCAGCGCGGTTGAATTTCCATTGAGCAGGTGAACGCCATGAGCAAACGTGTCCTGATTCCGATCGCCGACGGTTCCGAAGACCTGGAGGCCGTCACCCTGATCGACGTGCTGCGCCGTGCCGAGTTCGACGTGGTGGTGGCCAGCGTCGAGGAACGGCGCATGCTGACCTGTGCGCGCGGCACCCGGATCACTGCCGACACCATGCTGCTCGACGTGCTGGCGCAGGACTTCGACCTCATCGTGCTGCCCGGCGGCATGCCCGGCGCGAAGACCCTCGGCGAGCTGGAGCCACTGGCCGAGCGCGTACGCCAGCAGGCCCGCGCCGGACTGGACTACGCGGCGATCTGCGCCGCGCCGGCGGTGGCGCTGCACCCCTACGGCGTGCTCAAGGGCCGCCAGGTGACCTGCTACCCGGGCATGAGCGACAACCTCACCGGCACGCATTTCCTCGACCAGCCGGTGGTGGTGGACGGCAACTGCATCACCAGCCAGGGCCCAGCGACCGCCCTGGAATTCGCCCTGACCCTGGTGGAGCGCCTGGCCGGACGGGGCAAGCGGCGCGAGGTGGCCGACGCCATGCTGGTGCCGGCGACGAACTAACCACGCAGCCCATCGGTCACTGCTTGCATGCCGGCCAGCCGGTGCAAACAGTGAATTCGAGGAGAACGATGGACAGTGTCGATCTGGCAGTGCTGCGGCGTGCCCGCGACTGGTTGCGTGACGGTCACGCGGTGGTGCTCTACACGGTGATCGAAACCTGGGGCAGCGCGCCGCGCCCGGTGGGCTCGCTGCTGGCGCTGCGCGGCGACGGCCGTGTCGAGGGCTCGGTGTCCGGTGGCTGCGTCGAGGACGACCTGCTCGCCCGGGTCATGGCCGATGAGCCACCGTCGACCTGCCAGCTGATCACCTATGGCGTGAGCAAGGAAGAATCCGCGCGTTTCGGCCTGCCCTGCGGTGGCACCCTGCGCCTGCTGCAGGAGCCATTGCGCGATGCCGGCTGGATCGACGAGCTGCTGTCGCGCTGTGCCGCACACGAGCGGCTGCTGCGCCGGCTGGACATGGCCAGCGGCGCGGTCGTCCTGCAGCCCGCCGGGCGTGAGGCTGTGCTGCAGTTCGACGGGCATACCCTGCGCGCCCCATTTGGCCCCGCCTGGCGCCTGCTGATGATCGGCGCCGGGCAGCTGTCGCGCTATGTCGCCGACCTGGCTCACGGCCTCGGCTTCGAGGTGCTGATCTGTGACCCACGCGAAGGCTATGCCCACGACTGGAATCCGGCCGCCGTGCGCTTCGTGCCCGGCATGCCGGACGACGCCGTGCTGGCCATCGAGCCGGATGCGCACACCGCCATCGTCGCGCTGACCCACGACCCGCGGCTGGACGACATGGCGCTGCTCACCGCGCTGCAGTCCGAAGCCTTCTACGTCGGCGCCCTGGGCTCGCGGGTCAATAGCGAGAAGCGCAAGGCGCGCCTGCTCTCGCTGGGCCTTGGCGAGCGCCAGGTGCAGCGCCTGCACGGCCCCATCGGGCTGCCCATCGGCAGCCGCACGCCGGCGGAAATCGCCCTGTCGCTGATGGCCGAGGTGGTGGCGCTGAAGAATGGCGCCCTGGCGCCGAGCCTGTCGGCGCAGCAGCGCTGTGCCTGAGCGCAGGGTGCCTGGTGCCGGTGTCTGCGCCATCGTGCTCGCCGCCGGGCAGGGCAGCCGTTACCGCGCGGCCGGTGGTGCGGACAAGCTACTGGCGCCGAGCCTCAGCGATGCGCCGGCGCCGCCGGTGCTCGCCGCCACGCTGGCGAACCTGCGCGGCGTCGCCGAGCGGCTGCTGGTGGTGACCCGCGCCGACAATGGTCCGCTGCACGACTGGCTTCGCGCCCATGCCGAGGACTGCGAGCGGCTGCTGGTGGAGACCCGTGGCCTCGGTCATAGCCTGGCCCAGGCGGTCGCCCATGCACCGGCGGCCCGCGGCTGGCTGGTGGCGCTGGGCGACATGCCCTATGTCCAGCCAGCGACCCTGCGGGCCATCGTCGCGGCGATCGACCACGACAATCTGGTGGTGCCTGTCCATCAGGGGCAGCCCGGCCATCCGCGCGGGATTGGTGGCGCTTATCGCGAACGGTTGCTGCAGCTCGATGGCGATCGCGGTGCCCAGGCGCTGTTCGCCCGGCATGCCGTGCAGCAGCTGGAGGTGGACGACCCCGGCGTGTTGCAGGACATCGACCACCCGGACGATCGCCGGCGGTGCTGATCCGATAAGCCTGCACGGCGATGCTCCGGCCCCTGCTCAGGGAGCTGAACGATTTCGGCGCCACGCCAGTCGTACCCCAAGACGCACGGACAGCGCACACCAATGCCCAAACCGTGAGGCTGCCATGAGCGAACATTCTTCAGCTGCAGGCCAGACCTGCACCATCAGCCTGGAGCTGAACGGCGAACGCCGTGAGCTCCAGGTGCAACCCTGGACCACCTTGCTCGACCTGCTGCGCGACCAGCTCGGCCTGACCGGCACCAAGAAAGGCTGCGATCACGGCCAGTGCGGCGCCTGCACGGTGCTGCTCGACGGGCGGCGCATCAACAGTTGCCTGACCCTGGCGGTGATGCACGACGGCGCGCGTCTGACCACCATCGAGGGCCTGGCCAGCACCGAGGCGCTGCACCCGCTGCAGGCCGCCTTCGTCAAGCACGATGCCTTCCAGTGTGGTTATTGCACGCCGGGGCAGATCTGCTCGGCGGCCGGGCTCGCGGCCGAGCACCGCGCCAGCAGCCGCGACGAGATCCGCGAACACATGAGCGGCAACCTCTGCCGCTGCGGCGCCTATCCGAACATCCTCGCCGCCATCGAGGAGGCACTGCCGGTGCTACGTGGCCAGGAGGGTGCGCAATGACGCCGTTCAGCTACCAGCGCCCCGAACGTATCGACCAGGCCATCGCCCTGCACGGGCCGGACAGCCGCTATATCGCCGGTGGCACCAACCTGCTCGACCTGATGAAGGAAAACGTGCTGCATCCGGGCCAGCTGATCGACATCAACGGCCTGCCGCTGCGTGAGATCGAACAGACAGCCGAGGGTGGCCTGCGCATCGGTGCTCTGGTGAGCAACGCCGACCTGGCCTGGCACCCGCAGATCGAGCAGCGCTACCCGCTGCTGAGCAAGGCCATTCTTGCCGGGGCATCGCCCCAGCTGCGCAACATGGCCAGCACCGGCGGTAATCTGCTGCAGCGCACCCGCTGCTACTACTTCTATGACACCGCCACCCCGTGCAACAAGCGCGAGCCGGGGTCCGGCTGCGGCGCACGCGACGGGCGCAACCGCATCCACGCCATCCTCGGTGCCAGCGAGGCGTGCGTCGCCGTGCATCCCTCGGACATGTGCGTCGCGCTGGCGGCGCTGGACGCGCGGGTGCACATCGAAGGGCCGCATGGCCAGCGGCGTGTCGACCTGGTGGACTTTCACCGCCTGCCCGGCGACCAGCCGCAGCTGGACAACGTGCTCACCGAAGGCGAGCTGATCACCGCCGTCGAACTGCCGGTGGAGGGCTTCGCCAGCCACTGCGCCTACCTCAAGGTGCGTGACCGCGCGTCCTACGCTTTCGCGCTGGTCTCCGTTGCCGCCGCGCTGGAGGTTGATGGCGACGTCATCCGTCGCGCACGCATCGCCCTGGGCGGCGTGGCCCACAAACCCTGGCGCCTGGAGGAAGCCGAAGACCTGCTCAGTGGTCAGCGCGCCGAGCCGGCGAGGTTCGCTGCGGCGGCCGATCGCCTGCTGCAAGGTGCGCAACCGCTTGCCGACAATGCCTTCAAGATCGACCTGGCCCATCGCGCCATCGTGCGCGCGCTCACCGAAGCCGCCGGAGGAACCGTCCGATGAACAGCGCCAACTCTCCACTCGGCAAGCCGCTGGACCGCGTCGACGGCCCGCTCAAGGTCACCGGCAAGGCCTGCTATGCCGCCGAAGCCGAGGTGCCGGGGCTGCTCTACGGCGCGGTGGTCTCGAGCCGTATCGCCCGTGGCCGAGTCACGCGCATCGATGCCGCCGCGGCCGAGGCATTGCCCGGCGTGCGCCTGGTGCTGACCCATCAGAACCGACCGCCGGTGGCCAGCTACGACGAGCCCTACGAGGACGACGATGCCGCCGAAGGCTCGCCGTTCCGCCCGCTGTACAACGACCGTGTGCTCTACAGCGGCCAGCCTCTGGCGCTGGTGGTGGCCGAGACCCAGGCCCTGGCGCGCCATGCGGCGAGCCTGGTGCGCGTCGAGTACGACGCCGAGACGCACCAGACCGATCTGCAGGCGGTACGCGAGCAAGCCCATGACGCACCTGCGGAATTGCCCGAGCCGCGTGGTGATTTCGACTCGGCGTTCGCGGCGGCGGCAAATCGCATCGACCGTGAGTACGAGACCCCGGTGGAACACCACAACCCCATGGAGCCGCATGCTTCCATCGTCCAGTACCTGCCGGGCGGGGAGCTGCTGATCTACGACAAGACCCAGGGCGTGCAGAACTGCCAGCGCTACCTGGAGCAGGTGTTCGACATGGAGGGCAAGATCCGCGTGCTGTCACCCTTCGTCGGCGGTGCCTTCGGCTCCGGCCTGCGCCCGCAGTACCAGCTGCCGCTGGCAGTAATGGCCGCGCTCAAGCTCAAGGCCGCGGTGCGCGTCGAGCTGACTCGCCAGCAGATGTTCACCTTCGGCTATCGCCCGCGGACCGTCCAGCAGCTCAAGCTCGCCGCCGATGGCGAAGGGCGGTTGCAGGCCATCGAGCACAGGGCCATCGGCCAGACCTCGCGCTTCGAGGACTTCACCGAACATGAGGTGGAGTGGTCCGGCATGCTCTACGCCTGCGACAACGTGCGCCTCGGCTACCGTCTGGCGCCGCTGGACGTCTATACCCCGCTGGACATGCGCGCCCCGGGGGCGACCATTGGCGTCTATGCGCTGGAGTGCGCGATGGACGAGCTGGCGTATGAAGTCGGTATCGATCCGCTGGAGCTGCGCTTGCGCAATTACACCGAGACCAACGGTAACGAGGGCAAGCGCTATTCCAGCAAGGAGCTGCGTGCCTGCTACCAGCAGGGTGCCGAGCGTTTCGGCTGGTCGCGGCGCCCGACGCAGCCACGCAGTCTGCGCGACGGCCATCAGCTGGTCGGCATGGGCATGGCCACCGGTGTCTGGGAGGCGATGCAGATGCCTGCCTCCGCTCGCGCCTGTCTCGACGCGGACGGAAGGCTGCTGGTAACCAGCGCCACCGCCGACATCGGCACCGGCACCTACACCGCGATGACCCAGATCGCCGCCGACGCGATGGGCCTGCCGATGAGCGAGGTGGAATTCCGTCTCGGCGACTCCAGCCTGCCGCAGGCGCCGCTGGAAGGCGGTTCGGCCACCGTGTCATCGGTGGGCAGCGCCGTGCAGCGGGCCTGCGCCGGCCTGCGGCAGAAGCTGCTGGACGCCGTGCAGCAGTCGCCGGCCTCGCCGTTCACCGGGGCGAGTCTGGACGCGGTGGAGTTCGTCGATGGGCAGCTGCGGCTGAAAACCGGCGAACATGCCGTGGCGCTGCGCGACATCGTCCAGGTCAGCGGGGCGCTGGACGCCGAAGCCAGCGTCAAGCCCGACGAGAAGCGCGACGCCTGGGCGACCGCGACCCATTCGGCGGTGTTCGTCGAGGTGCGCGTCGACGAGGACCTTGGCACCATCAAGGTCAGCCGCGTGGTCAGTGCGATCGCCGCCGGACGAATCGTCAACCCGAAGACGGCCGGCAACCAGATCGTCGGCGGCGTGGTCTGGGGCATCGGCCAGGCGCTGCACGAGGAGACGCTGATCGACCACCGGCTCGGCCGCTACATGAACCACAACCTCGCCGAGTACCACATCCCGGTGAACGCGGACATTCCGGAGGTCGAGGTGATCTTCGTCGAGGAACACGACGAGGTGGTCAACGAGCTCGGGTCGAAGGGAGTAGGGGAGATCGGTATCGTCGGTGTGGCGGCGGCGGTGGCCAATGCGATCTACAACGCGACCGGCAGGCGGGTAAGGGACCTGCCGATTACCCTGGATAAACTGCTGTAGTCGCCGGCGCGCTGGGTGGGCTTCGGCCCGCCGTTGCGGCAAAAGGTTGCTGGGTCGTCACGAGGATAACGAGTTGCCTGACGGCTTGGTTTTCGCCCTGCTGGGCGAGTCACTTTTTCTTGTCTGGCCAAGAAAAAGTAACCAAAAAGAAGACCACCCGGCATCCGAACTAGGCGTCCCCGGTTTGCTTCGCAAAACTTCCCTCCCTCCGGCGTTGCTCCGGGGGCCGTCGCGAAGGGACGTCCCTGTCCCTTCGCTCCTCGCTCGGCGTCCTGCCTCGCGCCCCCCTACGCAACGCCTACGCTCGGCCTCCTGACGGGGAATGGGGTCCGAGTAGGCCTGTAGGTTTTCGGTCGCGATCTTTCGCTTTTTCTGGCGCGCATGGCCATGCGACTTCACGCGCCCCGGGATCAAACCTTCAATACCCGCCTCAGCAGGAGCTGCCTCACCGGCACCACCGCTCGCTCCTGCGCCAGCACGCACACCACGATGCACAATCCCAGATACAGCGGATAGAAGGCCGGCGTCAGCGCCAGTTCCCCCGCCTGAGCCACGCAATCGGCCCAGTCCTCGAAGCATTCGGCCGATACCGCCCCGAGCAGCTTCTCCGAGCGCGAGAAGAGGATGAACACCGGCACATGCAGCACGAACAGCGGCAACGAGGCCGCGCCCAGGCGCTGTGACCAGCCGACCACTGCGGCACTGCGTGGCGTGGCGATCAGCGCGCAGAGCCAGACCAGCGCCAGTTGCGCCGGAAGCAGCAGGCCGTTGTGCAACAGGAAATACCAGTAGCGTTCGCCCTTGAGCAGCCACACCGTGGCCAGAAAGCTCGCCAGCACGAAGGCCCCCAGTGCCAGCCGTGCTGCGATGCCGAGTTGCCCGCCGGCCGCTCGCCATTCGCGGAACAGCCCGCAGAGCAGAATGCCGGCTAGAAATTCCGGCAGCCGCAGCAGCGGCATGCGGTGCAGCATGCCGGTGACGGGAATGCCGTAGGCATCCTGCTGGATTGCCCACAGCGGCGGCAGCAGGTAGAGCGCGGCGATTGCCAGCAGCCACCAGCCCTTGTGGCGCAGGCGCATCAGGCGCGGTGCCAGCAGCGGGAAGCACAGGTAGAAGAAGAACAGCGTGGAGATCGACCACAG
Organism: Stutzerimonas sp. Brlt_14; assembly: GCF_051948915.1. Taxonomy (NCBI): domain Bacteria; kingdom Pseudomonadati; phylum Pseudomonadota; class Gammaproteobacteria; order Pseudomonadales; family Pseudomonadaceae; genus Stutzerimonas; species Stutzerimonas sp. Brlt_14. The sequence goes on along the minus strand of NZ_JAYJLM010000007.1, from coordinate 283,874 downwards.
CGGCGGGTTGAACGTCAGGTACAGCGGGTTCCAGGCATGCAGCATCAGCAGCTGCAGAATGAAGTTGAACGCCAGCTCGCGGTTGTTCATGAAGTACTCGAGGGCGTCGCGGGCCTCGCCGCTGAGCTCCTCGTTGGTGTCGTAGACCACATAGCGCAGGCTCGCCTTGGCGTCGTCCGGCGGAATGCCTAGCTTGGCGATGATGGTCAGCACGATGGCCGTCAGCAGCAGCGAGAACAGGTGCAGCGGGTAGAGGTTGGCCAGGCGTTTGCCGAGGAAATGCCGCGCCGGCTCGCGCAGTTCGCCCTGCCGACAATAGACGTGCGCCAGCAGAAAGCCGGAGAGGACGAAGAAGCTGCTGGTGGCGAAGAAGCCGACGCCGGCCAGCTCCGAGAGCCAGGTCGGCTCGTCCTCGACGTAGGCGTGCACGGTATGGAACAGCACGACATAGATGGCCAGCAGAAAGCGCAGCCACTCCAGTCCGATGAAATGTTCGGTGCGCGCCACTGCTCCACTCCTGCGTCGGTTGATAGTCATCGGACTCGCATCGACGCCAGCGGTTGCGCTGCACCGGTAATCGGGACCCGGCGCACGCCCGCCAGCGCCGGTGGTCGATAGGTGGGGAATGCACCATTCGATCCGGAGGCCCATGTTGTTGCCCGCCCAGCTTCGTTCACCGTTCGCCGCTCTGTGTCTGCTGCTGATCACGCTGTCGCTCGCCCAGCGCGCCGTGGCGCAGGACAGCATCGAATGGAGCGGCCCGTTCCTGGCCCGCCTGGCGCAGGTGGACAGGCAGACACCGGGGCAACTGGGCGTCTACGTCAAGGACATGCAGACCGGCATCTCGGTCTCCTACCACGGCGAAGACGCCTGGTACCTGGCCTCGACGGTCAAGGTGCCGATTGCCATCGCGGTGATGCGCCGTGTCGAGCAGGACGATTTGACGCTGGACAGCCCGGTGACCCTGCTTGCCAGCGACTATGTCGACGGTGCCGGCCCGACCAACAGCCATGCGCCGGGCAAGGCGCTGAGCGTGCGCTATCTGCTGGACCAGATGCTGATCCACAGCGACAACACCGCCAGCGACATGCTGATCAGGCTGGTCGGCATCGAGCAGGTCAATGCGGTCACCCGCGAGCTGGTGCCCGAGGGCTTCGGGCCGATCACCACCCTGGCCGATGTGCGACGGCTGATCTACGGCGAACTGCATCCGGCGGCGCGCACCCTGTCCGGTAAGGATTTTCTCGCCCTCAAGCGGCAGCCGAACGACGCCGGCCGCCTGGCCTTGCTGCCGCGGCTGATCGGCGTGGAGCGCAGCGCGCTGGTGCCCATTAGCCTCGGCGAGGCCTACGAGCGTTACTACGCCACGCCGTTCAACTCCGGCACGCTGAAGGCCTATGGCGATCTGCTCTCGGCACTCGATGCCGGCACCGCGCTGGGGCCGGCAAGCACCGAGTACCTGCTGAGCGTGATGCGCCGGGTCGAGACCGGCGGGCGGCGAATCAAGGCTGGCCTGCCGTCCGGCACCGGCTTCGCGCACAAGACCGGCACCCAGCGCGCGCGCATCTGCGATGCCGGGCTGGTGGACCAGCCAGGCGCGGCGGACTCGACGTCCCAGCGCCTGATCATTGTCGCCTGCGTGCGCGGGGTGGCCTCCACCACCCAGGCCGAGCGGGCATTGCGTGGCACCGGCGAGGCCGTCGCTGCAGCGGGGTTGATTCGAAGATGAGCAGATTGATCGCGTTGGGCGCACTGCTGTTGCCACTGGCCGGCCTGACGGCCTGCACCGAACAGGCCGAGGCGACCTGGAAGGATGGGCTGGAGCAGGAGCTGCGCCGCGTCGACGAGGCGTCGCCAGGCAAGCTCGGCGTGTACATCAAGCATCTGGGCGAGGACGCCGAGCTGCGCTACGACGCCGAGCGCTTCTGGTACCTCGGCTCGGCAGTGAAGGTGCCGATCGCTCTGGCCGTGCTGCAGGGCGTCGACGATGACGAGTTTCGCCTCGATCAGCGGCTGACGCTGGAGGCGGAGGACAAGGTGGACGGCTCCGGCGATCTGGTCTGGCAGGACAACGGCGTCGATTACTCGCTGCGCGATCTGCTCAAGGAAATGCTCATCGAAAGCGACAACACGGCCGCCAACATGCTGATCCGCCTGGTCGGCGAGGATGCGCTCAACCAGCGCACCCGCAAGAGCATGGGCGGTGACTTCGAGGCCATCACCAGCTTTACCCAGGTGCGGCGCGACGTATACGGCGAGGTACATCCCGATGCCGCCCGGCTGGACAACATGCAGCTGGTGGAGCTGGCCTCAGCGCCGTTCAGCAAGCCGCGTTATGAGGCGCTGGCGCGGGTACTCAATCTGCAGCAGGACGAGTTGAAGGCGGCAAGCATGGAGCAGGCCTACGAGCGCTACTACGCCCGCCAGCTCAACTCCAGCAGCCTGGTGGCCTACGGCACGATGCTGGAAAAACTGGTGCGCGGGGAGTTGCTGTCGGCCGAGAGCCGCGATCTGCTGTACGGCTTCATGAAGCTCGATTCCTATGACAACTACCGGCTCGAGGCCGGGCTGCCGGAGGACGTGCCCTTCATCCAGAAGACCGGCACGCAGCTGGAACGCGCCTGCCATGTGGGCGTGATCGAGCCGCAGGACGAGCGCCGTGCGATCGTCGTGGTGGCCTGTGCCGAAGGCCTGGACGAAGGCAAGGAAGCCGGCAGCCTGTTCGAACAGGTCGGCCAGGCGATCAGCAAGGCATTGCTGAGCGAGGCGCCGCCGAACTGAGCCGCGCCCGCAGCAAGGGCAAGCCCGGCGGTTGGTCATTCGTTGGCGTTGCCGGTCGGCAGCAAACCTCGTTCGGCGAACACCGTCTTGACGGTGTGCATGCCATTGAGTGCCGCCGGGAAGCCCGCATAAACCGCCATCTGGATGACCACTTCGACGATCTGCTCCGGCGTGCAGCCGACATTCAGCGCGCCGTGAACGTGCACCGCCAACTGCGGTTGGCAGTGGCCGAGCGCGGTGAGCGCCGCCACGGTCGCCAGCTCGCGCTGGGGGAGGTCCAGGCCGGGGCGCTGATAGATGTCGCCGAAGGGAAACTCGATCACGTAGCGGGCCAGGTCCGGTGCGATGGCTTGCAGGCTGTCGATGACCTTGCGCCCGGCTTCGCCGTCAATTTCTTCGAGCTTGGCCAGGCCGTCTGTGTAGCGGGTCGATGCAGACATGGAGCGTTCCTCTCAATAGGTCAGAGGAAAGCCTGCGGGTTGGAGTCAGCTCCAGGTCAAGCGGAAGTTTGCTGGCGATACAGGGCGATCTTCGCGCGCAACGCGTCGAGATGATCATGGTCGCGCTGGATGCGTTCCTGCAGCCGCGCCGCATGTTCTTCGAGCAGCGCCTGGCGCGCCGCCAGCGTGGTATCGCCGCATTCGCGCAGATCGGCATAGCGGATGATGTCGTCCAGCGCCATTCCGGTGTCTTTCAGGCGCAGGATGAAGCCGATCCACTCCAGGTCGCGTGGGCCATAGACGCGAAAGCCGCTGGAATCCCGAGCGACCTGTCGCAGCAGGCCGATCTTCTCGTAATAGCGCAGCGTGTCGGCGGACAGCCCGGTACGCGCGGCGAACTGCCGGATGCTCAGGCGGACCGGCACCTCGTTCATGCCTTGATCGACCGCAGAACGACGAATTTCGGCGTGGCGGCGACCTGCTCGGCATTGCCGAACAGACGCTTGAGCTTGAGGTGATAGCCGAGGTGGCGATTGCCGACGATCCACAGCTCGCCGCCCTTGGTCAGTGCCGCCTTGGCCTGGGTGAACATGCGCCAGGCGAGGAAATCGCCGACCACCTGCTGCTGGTGGAACGGCGGATTGCACAGCACCAGATCCAGCGAGCCGGGCGACTGTTCGGCCAGGCCGTCGCCGGCGCGGATATCGGCCGGGCGCTCGCCGAGGATCGCCTGCCAGTTCTCGCGCGCCGACTGCACCGCCATGTAGCTCTCGTCCACCAGGGTCAGCTCCGCCTGCGGGTTACCCAGCGCGTAGACGATGCCGAGCACGCCGTTGCCGCAGCCGAGGTCGGCGACACGTAGCGCGCCGAGCGCCTTGGGCAGATGCGGCAGAAAGGCACGCGTGCCGATGTCCAGCCCTTCGCGACAGAACAGGTTGGCGTGGTTTAGCAGTTCCAGTTTTGGCTGGTCGAGCTGATAACGGGTCGGGTAGGGCGACCGCGGTACCGGTTTCGCGCTTGGCGTGGCGCTGAGCAGGCGGGCCTTCTTTACCGCCAGCGAAGCCTGCACCGGGCCGATGTACTGCTCCAGCAGATCGCCGGCGGCACGCGGCAGGTGCTTGATCATCGCCGCCGCGATCACCTGCGCGCCGGGCGCCAGCTGGTCGTGCAGACGGATCAGCTGTTCTTCCAGCAGGGCTAGGGTCTTCGGTACGCGAATCAGCACCCGGTCGAACGGGCCCTCGGAGACCTCGCTGGCGGGAACGAAACGCACGCGTTCGGCCGGCAGGTCGTTGCGTGCCAGGTTTTTCTGCAGGGCCAGATGGGCCAGATGCGAATCGCCGCTGCTGGTCACTTCGACATGCGCGGCCAGCGCGCAGGCCAGCGCACCGAAGCTGTCATTGAGAATCAGCACCCGCGTGGCGGCCGGCAGACGCTGTTCATGCAACGTGGCGAGCACGTATTCGTCGGCGGCGTCGAAGGCCTGCAACGGCTCGTTGGGCTGCTCCGGCTGGCGGATCAGGTCGAGGCTGGCGTACGGGGTGTCGAGAATAGGCATGAGAACTGGCGGTGTTTGTGGGCGTCGGAAAGGAGTATCAAGAGTTCACGGGGCGCCACGTAAGTGTCCACTGATGCTCGGAGGGAGCGAAGTATGACCGCCAGCGAAGAGAAGTTCACCCGCCAGCGCCTGCTCGAGGTGCAGACGCTGACGCCCAACCTGTTCACCCTGCGCACCAGCCGCGACCCCGGCTTTCGTTTCACCGCCGGGCAGTTCGCCCGCCTCGGCGTGCGCAAGCCCAGCGGCTGTATCGTCTGGCGTGCCTACTCCATGGTATCGGCGCCGCACGACGAGTTTCTCGATTTCTTCTCCATCGTGGTGCCGGACGGCGAATTCACCAGTGAGCTGAGCCGGCTCGAGGTGGGCGACGAGTTGCTGGTGGACAAGCAGGCCTTCGGCTTCCTGACGCTGGATCGCTTTCCCGATGGTCGTGACCTCTGGCTGCTGGCCACCGGCACCGGGATCGCCCCGTTTCTGTCGATCCTGCAGGACTTCGAGGCCTGGCAGCGCTTCGAGCGCATCATTCTCGTCTACAGCGTGCGCGAAGCCCGCGAACTGGCCTATCAGCAGCTGATCGCCGAACTGCCTCAGCGCGACTACCTGGAAGGTCTGGGCGAGAAGCTGCTGTATCTGCCGGTAGTCACGCGCGAACGGGTGCCCGGCGCGCTGCATGGGCGCATCACCACGCTGATCGAGAACGGCGAACTGGAGCGCGCCGCGGATCTGCAGCTGACGCCTGAGCATTCGCGGATCATGCTCTGCGGCAACCCGCAGATGATCGAGGACACCCGTGCGGTACTGAAAGCCCGTGATCTGAACCTGGCGATGACCCGCAGGCCCGGTCAGGTGGCAGTGGAGAACTACTGGTAGTCGATTGCCGCGGAGGCCCCGCAAAGCAGAAGCCCCCGCCGGACGATCCGACGGGGGCTTTGTCTTTCTGGCCGAGGCTTGCCGGTCGGCGCAGCCGTTACACGACGCCCTGGGCCAGCATGGCGTCGGCGACCTTGACGAAGCCGGCGATGTTGGCGCCCTTGACGTAGTTGATCCGGCCGTTTTCCTCGCCGTGGGCGACGCAGGCGTGGTGGATCGACTGCATGATGCCGTGCAGCTTGGTGTCCACCTCACCAGCGGTCCAGTGCAGGCGCATGGCGTTCTGGCTCATCTCCAGGCCGCTACAGGCCACACCACCGGCGTTGGAGGCCTTGCCCGGGGCATAGAGGATGCCGGCCTCGAGGAACAGGTCCACGGCTTCCAGGGTCGACGGCATGTTGGCGCCCTCGGCCACGCAGATGCAGCCGTTCTTCAGCAGCGCGCGGGCGTCTTCGCCGTCCAGCTCGTTCTGCGTGGCGCAGGGCAGGGCGATATCGCACGGCAGGCTCCAGGGACGCTGGTCGGCCATGTAGGTCACGCCGAACTGCGTGCCCATCTCTTCCAGGCGACCGCGACGGACGTTCTTCAGATCCATCAGATAGGCCCACTGCTCGGCGGTCAGGCCATCCGGGAAGTGCAGCGTGCCGCCGGAGTCCGACAGCGAGACGACGCGGCCGCCCAGCTCCATGACTTTCTGCGCGGCGTACTGCGCGACGTTGCCGGAGCCGGAGATCGCCACGCGCTTGCCATCGAAGCTGCTGTGGGTGCTCTTGAGCATTTCCTCGGCGAAATACACGCAGCCGTAGCCGGTGGCTTCCGGGCGGATCAGGCTGCCGCCGTAGGGCAGGCCCTTGCCGGTCAGTACCGAGGTGAACTGGTTGGACAGGCGCTTGTACTGGCCGAACAGGAAACCGATCTCGCGGCCGCCAACGCCGATGTCACCGGCTGGCACGTCGAGGTCGGCGCCGATGTGGCGGTACAGCTCGCTCATGAAGGACTGGCAGAAGCGCATCACTTCGTTGTCGCTCTTGCCCTTCGGGTTGAAGTCCGAGCCGCCCTTGCCGCCGCCCATGGGCAGCGAGGTGAGGGAGTTCTTGAAGACCTGCTCGAAGGCGAGAAACTTGAGTACGCCGATGTTTACCGACGGGTGGAAGCGCAGGCCGCCCTTGTATGGGCCGATGGCGCTGTTCATCTGGATGCGGAAACCGCGGTTGACCTGGACGCGACCCTGATCGTCGACCCACGGCACGCGGAAGATGATGGCGCGCTCCGGCTCCACCATGCGTTCGATGATGCCGGCCTGCATGTAGTGCGGGTGGGCTTCGAGGAATGGCCAGAGGCTGCGAACCACTTCTTCCACCGCCTGGTGGAATTCGGGTTGGTGGGGGTCGCGTTGCTTCAGTCGGGCGAGAAAGGCATCAACGGTTTCGATCATCAGTAGGCCCTCGGCGACCGCTTGTTGGCAGTCATTGATAATTTTTTTGGCGGGCGACTGTAACAAACCTGATTTGCACCGCGGAAGTGCGATGTGGCTAGAGGGTGCCTTTATGCGGTGCGCGGCGTGCGGCCGGCGGATGGTGATGCTTTGCGCGTATCGCTTGTCTGGTGCGCCTTTCAAGGGAAGTCCGAGAAAGATTTCCCTGCCGCTGTCCTGCTTTGCGCCGAAATGTCGCATCGAATGCATCGTTTTTGTGCGGGTGGCGGGCGAAGCGGTCAGTCCGCCAGCTCGCACCGGTTGCGACCGCTGCGCTTGGCCCGCAGCAGGGCGAGATCGGCACGGTTGATGGTGTTCGAATAGGTTTCCTCGGGGCGCAGTTCGGCGATGCCCATGCTGGCGGTGACCCCGAGCAGATCCTCGTTCACCCGTACGCCCAGTGCCGCGATGCTCGCGCCCAGGCGGCCCAGGACGGTCTGCGCCATCTGTGCGGTGCACTCTGGCATCAGGATCAGGAACTCCTCGCCGCCCCAACGGCCGCACAGGTCGTGCTCGCGGATTTCCGACTCCATCACCCGTACCACCTCGATCAGCACCCGGTCGCCGACATCGTGGCCGTAGTCATCGTTGATGATCTTGAAGCGGTCGATGTCGAGCATGACCAGCGCCAGCGGGCGTCCGTAGCGCTTGGCCCGCTCGCTTTCCTCGCGCAGGCGTTCGGTGAGCAGGCGGCGGTTGGCGATGCCGGTCAGCGAGTCCAGCATCGAGGCTTCGCGTAGCGAGGCGTTGAGATCCTGCATCATCGCCTGGTAGCGATCGGAGATGCGCGCAACCTTCTCCAGCTGGCGCAGCTGCTTGTCGAAGCGCGCCGCCAGGCTCAGTTCACGCTCGCGGGCAATGCTCTGGTAGCCGTCGGAGACGCGGGCGATTCGCTCGATGCGCCCGAGCAGATCGTGGTGGGCGCTCCACAGCTGGCTCAGGGCTTCCTTGAGTGGATGCCCTTCGAACTGTGGATCGGCGAGAAGGCTGGCTACTTCTTGCTCTAACGGTGATGGCCCGCGCATATCGACCTTCTGTCAGTCGTGACTCAGGATGGAGAACGGAAAGGTGCAGTCCTCCTTGAACTCTTCGGCCAGCTCGACCACGCGCTCGTTGCGGACGTCGTAGTACCAGTTGACCGCCACCTGGCGGCCATCCTGGAAGGCGGCCTCTAGCAGGTCGAAGATGTCCATCATCGCCTTGATGCTGCTGGTATTGAGGTACAGCAGGCGCAGTTCGAGGCTGAGCGGGTGGCTGGCCTGGCCCAGGAAGCGTTCGATCCACTCGTAGACCTGATGGAACAGTTCGTAGGAATTCTCCGGGTAGGAATCGCCCTGCATCGAAACGATGCCTTTTTCCCAGTCGGACTGGATAGCGGGAGTGGACTGGCTGCCGGGGATGGAAAAGTCGTTCATGGGGATGCTCTTGGGATTCAGATGACGGCGCTCAGGCTGATGAAGGAAAGTTCGCCGGAGACCGGCTGCAGCGAAGCCTTGAGCGGTTCGCTGGACTTGCGGGCGATATCGATCAGGCCCAGCCCTGCGCCGGTGGCCACGTGTTCGTCGCGTGGCTTGCGCAGTTGCTCCTTGTACAGAGCCTTCAGTTCGGCTTTGTCTTTCTTCGCCAGTTCCGCGACAGCGTTGAGCAATACCTGACCGTCGGCGGTTTCGATGAGATTGCCTGCCGAGACGACATAGCGGCCCTGGTCATCACGGGAAACCACCACGGTGGCGCCGGCCTGCTGATCGGACCAGTTCTTCTCGCGGGTGTAGTGGCGGATGTTCTGCGTCATTTCGATGTACACGGCGAACACGTCCATCGCCGAGGATGGATGTGCCTGCTCTTCGGCCATGTAGTTGCGCAGCGCGTTGCCGATTTCTTCGATCAGGCTGCGTGAGATGGGGCCGTTGAAGCACAGCATGATCTGTTGCTGGTTGTAGCATTCGCGCATCGCGAACATATCAATGGGGGCCATGGCCAACTCCCTGTCTCAATCGAAACGGAAACATAACATCGTGATGTCGTCGCGCTGCGGAAATTCTCCCTGGTAGCGCGCCAGTGCGAGGCTGAAGGCTTCGCCCTGTTCAGCCAGTGGACGCCTTGCATGCTCACGGATCATGCTGGCGAAGCGGCTATTGCCGAAGCCGTAGCCCTGGTCGCCGCCGGCCTGGTCGAGGAATCCGTCGGTGGTCATGTAGAAGGACCGGCCTGACCGCAGGTCGATACTGGTGTTGTGGTACTCGCCGACGCGCTTGTCGCCGATCGCCCGGCGTGCCGCCTTGACCTCGTGAACGTCCTCGCCGTCACAGTAGTACAGAGCGATCTTCGCGCCGGAATAATGCACCTTGCGCCGCTTGAGATCGACATAGGCCAGGCCGATGTCCATGTTGGTGGCCAGCGCGTGGGCATCATCCTCTTCCTTGAGCATGCTGCGCACGATGGCGTCGGTACGCGCCAGCGCCGCGGCCGGATCGGCCAGGCCGGTGCTGCCGAGTGCCTGATCGATCGCGGCATGGGCCAGCATGGTCATCAGGGCGCCGGGTACGCCATGGCCGGCGCAGTCGACCACGCCAAACAGACAGCCGTGGTTGTCGGCGCGATAGACATAGAAGTCACCACCAACGACATCGCGCGGCCGCCACAGCACCGCATGGCGATCGCCCATGGCGCTGACCAGCTGCCGGTTCGGCAGGATCGAGCGCTGGATGAGGCTGGCGTAATCGATGGAGTCGTCGATCTTCTTGTGTGCCGCGGCCATGTCCCGGTTGGCCTGTTCCAGGTCGCGGGTGCGCTCGCGTACGCGGTTCTCCAGCTCGCTGGTGTGGCTGCGCACCTTCTGTGCCATGGCGCCGAAGGCTGCACTGAGCTCGCCGATCTCATCCTGGCGATGCAGCGGCAGCGGCGCGTCGTACTGCCCGGCCGCCAGCGCCTGGGCGCTGCGGCGTAGCTGGCGCAGCGGCTTGAGCACGCGCTTCTCCACCAGCCAGGCGCCACCGCCGATCAGCAGCAGGAACAGCACGAGGAACAGTCCGATGGCCGGCAGCAGCGGACGCACCTCGACCACCTGCGCGGTGCTCAGGTCGACGGCGCTGGCGACGAACCACTGCAGTTCCGGAATCCAGCTCAGCGCCAGCAACCGCGGGGCGCCATCCAGCGTGACCCGAACGGTCGCTACGCTGCCGGGACTGTCGCGGCTTTCGGCCATGGCCTGGCGTACCGCCGACGCTGCGCTGAGGTCGTCAAGCAGGCCGAGGATATTGGTGGACAGCGAGCGCCCCCGTGCCGTCTCGGCATTCAGGGTGACGAGGTTCTGGTTGGGGTGGACCAGGATGGAGCCGAAGGCGTCGAGCACCATCGACTCGACACCGACCTTGTTGGACTCGATGAAGTCGTCGAGGAAAGCCTGCAGACCGATGCCCGAGCCGACCAGCCCGAGGCGCCGATCGCCATCTCGTACCTGCACGTTGAACCAGACCTTGAGTTCGCCGGTGACCACCGAGCGGTCGACGTTGAGTGCGTAGGGGGCATTGGCCTGGAGCGTCTGAAAAAACCACTCGTCGCGGGGATTGTCCGGGCTCATTTCATAGCGCGGCGTCTCGCTGGGCGCCTGGTCGGGCCCGTTGGAATAGTAGCTGTTGCTGCGTGCCGACGCGGCAAAGTAGGCGTGATCGCCCAGGGCTTGCTGGTAACCGGCAGCTTCCTTGAAAAAGGTCTCGCGCTTGGTCGGATTACGCTCATCGTTGAGCCAGGCAAGGGTCAATTGCGACGCGGCGAGGCGCTGGGCGAGTGCGAGCTCGCGAGACACCGGCGCGAACAGGCGTTCGCGGTTGAGTTGCACCACGTTGCGTGCATAGGCTTCGCCGAAGCGGTTCTGCACGCCGAGCAGCGCCTCGCGGCCGATGAAGCCTGCGAACACGAAGGCCAGCAGGCAGGTAAGCAACAAGGCCAGCAGTGATTTGCCGCGCAATCCCAGGGCTGCCATGCGAAATTCCTTCCTGTCACGAAGTCGTGGCGCGGTAGACGATTGCCGGCCGTGGGTCAGAGTGGGCGGCAATTATCCGGCATAAGGCGTTTTGCTACTAGTCGATTGTCGTGTTTCTGACGCAGGAACGGAGCCGATTGGCTCCGTTCCTGTGTGCATACCGACTTACTGCGCCAGTTTCTTGTACTTGACGCGGTGGGGCTGGGACGCGGCATCGCCGAGGCGCTTCTTGCGATCGGCCTCGTATTCGGTGTAGTTGCCCTCGAAGAACACCACACTGCCATCGTCCTCGTAGGAGAGGATATGAGTGGCGACCCGATCGAGGAACCAGCGGTCGTGGGAGATCACGATGGCGGCGCCGGGGAAGTCCAGCAGTGCCTCTTCCAGCGAGCGCAGGGTTTCCACGTCGAGGTCGTTGGACGGTTCGTCGAGCAGCAGCACGTTGGCACCCTGCTTGAGGGTCAGCGCCAGGTGCAGGCGGCCACGCTCACCACCGGACAGATCCTTGACGAACTTCTGCTGGTCGCCGCCCTTGAAGTTGAAGCGGCCGACGTAGCCGCGCGACGGCACCTCGTAGTTGCCGATCTTGATCATGTCGAGTCCGTCGGACACCGCTTCCCACACGGTCTTGCTGCCGTCCAGGTCGTCGCGGCTCTGATCCACGCAGGCCAGCTGCACGGTATCGCCGATCTCGATGCTGCCCGAATCCGGGGTTTCCTTGCCCATGATCATCCGGAACAGGGTCGACTTACCGGCGCCGTTACCACCGATCACGCCGACGATGGCGCCCTTGGGCATGCTGAAGCTCAAGTCGTCGATCAGCACGCGGTCGCCGTAGCCCTTGGTCACGTTCTTGAACTCGATGACCTTGTCGCCCAGGCGCGGGCCGGCCGGGATGTAGATTTCGTTGGTCTCGGCGCGCTTTTGGAATTCCTGCGACTGCATCTCCTCGAAGCGCTGCAGGCGGGCCTTGGACTTGGCCTGGCGGGCCTTGGCGCCCTTGCGCACCCACTCCAGCTCTTCCTTCATGGCTTTTTCGTGGGCCGACTGCTGCTTGGACTCCTGGGCCAGACGCTCGGACTTGGCTTCCAGCCAGCCGGAGTAGTTACCCTCGTACGGGATGCCGGCGCCGCGGTCGAGCTCGAGAATCCAGCCGGCGACGTTGTCGAGGAAGTAGCGGTCGTGGGTGATGGCCACTACGGTGCCCGGGAAGTCATGGAGGAACCGCTCCAGCCAGGCGACCGAGTCGGCGTCCAGGTGGTTGGTCGGTTCGTCCAGCAGCAGCATGTCGGGAGCCGACAGCAGCAGACGACACAGCGCCACGCGACGCTTCTCTCCGCCGGAGAGGTGCTCGACCTTGGCGTCCCACGGCGGCAGGCGCAGGGCATCGGCGGCGACTTCCAGCTGGCGCTCCAGGTTGTGACCGTCGGACGCTTGCAGGATGGCCTCCAGCTTGGCCTGCTCGGCAGCCAGGGCATCGAAATCGGCGTCCGGCTCGGCGTAGGCGGCGTACACCTGATCCAGGCGCGCCTGGGCGTCCTTGATCTGGCTGACGGCTTCTTCCACCACATCGCGAACGGTCTTGCTCGGGTCGAGCTGCGGCTCCTGTGGCAGGTAGCCGACATTGATCCCCGGCATGGCGCGGGCTTCGCCGTCGAACTCGGTGTCGACGCCGGCCATGATGCGCAGCAGGGTGGACTTACCGGCGCCGTTCAGGCCGAGCACGCCGATCTTGGCGCCAGGGAAGAACGACAGGGAAATGTTCTTGAGGATCTCACGCTTCGGCGGAACGACCTTGCTCAGCCGGTGCATGGTGTAGACGTATTGAGCCATGGAAACAGATGCCCGTGACAGTGGTGATGGATGCCGCCCCGGAGCCCGCGAGGGCCAGGAAAAAGGGAGGCATGTAAAGGGCGCAAAGCTACCCGAATGCACCGGTCAGGGCAAACCGCCGCAGCGCCGCGGCTGCGGCTCCGGGGCGCCTGCTGCTCATCTTGTACATGACTATCGCTCATACCCGCCGCCGGCCGGATGAGGTAGAATCCGCGCCTCTCTTTTTATACCGCCAGCTGATCTCAGAGGACTGCCATGTTCAGCCGTGATTTGACCCTCGCCCGTTTCGACGCCGATCTCTTCGCTGCCATGCAGCAGGAAGCCAAGCGTCAGGAAGACCACATCGAGCTGATCGCCTCGGAGAACTACACCAGCCCGGCGGTGATGGAAGCCCAGGGTTCGGTGCTGACCAACAAGTACGCCGAAGGCTACCCGGGCAAGCGCTACTACGGCGGTTGCGAGTACGTCGACGTGGTCGAGCAGCTGGCCATCGATCGCGCCAAGCAGCTGTTCGGCGCCGACTACGCCAACGTCCAGCCGCACGCCGGCTCCCAGGCCAACGCCGCGGTCTACCTGGCCCTGCTCAGTGCGGGCGACACCATCCTCGGCATGAGCCTGGCCCACGGTGGTCACCTGACCCACGGTGCCAGCGTGTCCTCCTCCGGCAAGCTGTACAACGCCGTGCAGTACGGCATCAATGATCAAGGCCTGATCGACTACGACGAGGTCGAGCGCCTGGCCGTCGAGCACAAGCCGAAGATGATCGTCGCCGGTTTCTCGGCCTATTCCCAGAAGCTGGACTTTGCCCGCTTCCGCGAGATCGCCGACAAGGTCGGTGCCTATCTCTTCGTCGACATGGCTCACGTGGCCGGTCTGGTCGCCGCCGGCGTCTACCCGAACCCGGTGCCCTTCGCCGACGTGGTCACCACCACTACCCACAAGACCCTGCGCGGCCCGCGCGGCGGCCTGATCCTGGCCAAGAAGAACGAGGAGATCGAGAAGAAGCTCAACTCCGCAGTCTTCCCGGGCGCCCAGGGCGGCCCGCTGGAGCACGTGATCGCGGCCAAGGCGGTGTGCTTCAAGGAAGCCCTGCAGCCCGAGTTCAAGGCTTACCAGCAGCAGGTAGTGAAAAACGCCCAAGCCATGGCCGAAGTATTCATCCAGCGCGGTTTCGACGTGGTTTCCGGCGGCACCCAGAACCACCTGTTCCTGCTCTCGCTGATCAAGCAGGACATCACTGGCAAGGACGCGGACGCCGCCCTGGGTCGCGCCCACATCACCGTGAACAAGAACAGCGTGCCGAACGATCCGCGTTCGCCGTTCGTCACTTCCGGTCTGCGTATCGGTACGCCGGCCGTCACCACCCGCGGTTTCGGCGAGACCGAGTGCCGCGAGCTGGCCGGCTGGATCTGCGACATCCTCGATAACATGGGCGACGAGTCGGTGATCGACGCGGTCCGCGGCAAGGTCGAGGCGGTCTGCGCCAAGTTCCCGGTGTACGGCAACTAAGCTCGTCCAGATGCAAACGGAAAGCCCGCGCAAGCGGGCTTTCTGCTTTCTGGCGCCAGCAACTGCTGATGGCTTGATCCCGGTCGTCGCTGCGGGCTTGTGCCGCGCTAGACTCCGCTTACCGCTCATCGGAGTTCTGGCATGTTCAAAAACGCCACTGGCGTGATCCTCCCGCCACCGCTTATCTACCTGTTGTTCCTGGCTGCCGCCTGGTTGCTCGACGCGATGCTGCCCATCGCGATGCCGCAGACGCTCTGGACGCGCTACATCGGTTGGGGATTGATCGATGCCGGCGTGCTGTTGATGCTCTGGGCCGGGTTGTTGATGCTCTGGCGCAAGACCACGGTCAATCCCTACGGCAAGCCCGCGAAATTGCTGGAGGAGGGGCCGTTCCGCTTTTCGCGCAATCCCATCTACCTGGCCGACAGCCTGATCTACGGCGGCATCGCCTTGCTCTGGGGCTCGCTGTGGCCATGGCTGCTGCTGCCCCTGGTGATCCTGACCATGCAGCGCGGGGTGATCGTGCACGAAGAGCGATTGCTAGGGCAGCTGTTCGGCGATGACTATCGGGCCTACTGCACGCGCGTCCGCCGCTGGTTGTGACGACGACTTCAGCTGGCGCTGTCCTATAGTGAACCCAGACCTAGCGGAGTAATGCCATGAGTGATTCGTCCAGTGAGCGCCGGCGCTTTCAGCGCATCGAGTTCGACGCTGCCACCGAGCTGGTTCAGGGCGAGCGCCGCTGGCCGGTCGAACTGCATGACCTGTCGCTCAAAGGTCTGCTGGTCCGCCGTCCGGCGGGCTGGAGCGCCGACGCCGGGCAGCCGTTCGAGGCGCGGGTTCGGCTGTCCGACGATGCCGAGGTGCGCATGGAGGTGACGATGAGCCACGAGGAGGGCGAGCTGATCGGTTTCGCCTGCCAGCACATCGACCTCGACTCCATTGCCCACTTGCGCCGTCTGGTGGAGCTCAATCTCGGCGACGAAGCGCTGCTGGAGCGCGAACTGGCCGCGCTCGGCGAGGCCTGACGGCTATTCGAAGAGCGCGTCGAGCGCCTGTTCCAAACGCGTCACCGCGATGATCTGCAGGCCCGCCGGCGCCTCTTTCGGCGCGTTGCCCTTGGGCACGATGGCGCGCTTGAAGCCATGCTTGGCGGCCTCCTTCAGGCGCTCCTGACCGCTCGGTACCGGGCGGATCTCTCCGGACAGTCCCACTTCGCCGAACACCAGAAGGTCGGTATCCAGGGGCCGGTTGCGCAGGCTGGAGATCACCGCAGCCATCAGCGCCAGATCCGCCGCGGTTTCCAGCACTTTCACGCCGCCTACCACGTTGATGAACACGTCCTGGTCATAGGTCGGGATGCTGCCATGGCGATGCAGCACGGCCAGCAGCATGGCCAGGCGGTTCTGGTCCAGGCCCAGGGTGACGCGCCGCGGGTTGGCCAGGTGGCTGGTATCGACCAACGCCTGCACTTCCACCAGCATCGGCCGGGTGCCTTCCCAGGTGGCCATCACCACGCTACCGGGCACCGCCTCCTGAGCACGGGTGAGAAAGATCGCCGAGGGGTTGGTGACCTCCTTGAGGCCCTTGTCGGTCATGCCGAATACGCCCAGCTCGTTGACCGCGCCGAAGCGGTTCTTCACCGCCCGCAGCAGGCGCAGACGGCCATCGGACTCGCCCTCGAAATAGAGCACCGTGTCGACCATATGCTCGAGCACGCGCGGCCCGGCCAAGGCACCTTCCTTGGTGACGTGGCCGACGAGGAAGATCGCCGTGCCGCTCTGCTTGGCAAAGCGCACCAGCAGCGCCGCGCTCTCGCGGACCTGGGCCACGCCGCCAGGTGCCGACTGCAGCTGCTCGGTAAAGATGGTCTGGATCGAGTCGATGACCATGACCTTGGGCTTCTCGGCGCGGGCGGTGGCGATGATCGATTCGATGCAGGTCTCGGTCATCACCTTGAGCCGGTCCTGCGGCAGGTCCAGGCGGCGGGCGCGCATGGCGACCTGTTGCTGCGATTCCTCTCCGGTGACATACAGCGCCGGGAAGCGCTGAGCGATGGCGCAGAGCGTCTGCAGGAGGATCGTGGACTTGCCGATGCCCGGGTCGCCGCCGATCAGCACCACCGAGCCGTCCACCAGGCCACCGCCGAGCACGCGGTCCAGCTCGCCGGAGGCGGTGGAGAAGCGCGGCACTTCCTCGACGCTGACTTCGGCCAGGGTCTTGATGTTGGCCTGGTCACCGGCCCAGCCGGCGCGTCCCGAGGCGGCTGGGGTGGCCTCGACGACGGTTTCCACCAGCGTATTCCACGCGCCGCAATCGCCGCACTGGCCGGCCCACTTGGGGAAGGTCGAGCCGCATTCGGTGCAGCCATACATGCGCTTGGCCTTGGCCATGGGAAACTCCGGGTCGGAAAAGGGGTGTCGCATGATAACGGCTGACTTGATTGGCATCAGCCACAAGCGGAAGCGGAGCAGCCAGACTGTAAACAAATCGAGCAGGAGTGCGTGCCATGCGACATCTGTTGTTTCTGCATCTGCTGGGTGCGACCGTCTGGGTTGGCGGCCATCTGGTGCTATTGCTGGGCGTGCTGCCCAGGGCCATGCGCCAGCGCGATCCGCAGCCGGTACGCCAGTTCGAGCAGCTTTACGAACGCATCGGCATTCCGGCGCTGCTGATCCAGATCATCACCGGCTTCTGGCTGGCGAGCCTCTGGCTACCCCACGGGCAGTGGTTCGATACCACACCGATCGCTCGGCTGGTGCAGGCCAAGCTGGTGCTGCTCGGTTTGACCGCGCTGCTCGGCGCCCATGCGCGGCTGGCGTTGATTCCGAAGCTGGACGGGCAACGCCTGCCGCAGCTGGGCCTGCACATCGTGCTGATCACGCTGACCGCGGTGGCGTTCGTCTGGGTCGGCTCGGGCTTTCGTTTCGGCGGCCTGTTCTAGCCGAAGGTGAAAATAGAAAGCCCGCCGAATGGCGGGCTTTTTCCGTTTCGCTGGAGCTTAGCCGCAGCAACCGCCGCAGCAGCTGCCGGAGGCGCGCCGGAGGTCGCGGGCGATGTCGTCCTTGAGGGTCACGCGTTCCTGCTTGAGGGCGGTGAGCGCGGCGTCGTCGAGGGTTTCGACGCCGTCCTCGATGCGGCAGATGCGCTTGTCCAGCGCTTCGTACTCCTCGGCCTTGCGGGCGAAGAGCGGGTCTTCCTGGCGCAACCGCTGCAGTTCTTCGCGCTTTTCAGGGAAATCCTTGATCAGGGGATGGTGTTCGACGTGCATGGAAATCGCTCCGGGTGTCAGGAAGGGCTCTACCTTATTCGCCCGTCCGGCAGAACCGGTTGACGGCGATCAAGCGAACCTCACTGGCAATCCTCGGTCGATGAAAGGCGCATCGGTGTGGTCAGTCGTGGCCGGCCCGCCTATGCTCTACGACGGTGCTCCGCGAGGTAGCGCACCGTTGCAGGCCAGCCCGCCACTACCAGAAGGATGAAGCGAATTATGAGTCTGATCAGCGAATTCAAAGCGTTCGCCGTGCGCGGTAACGTCGTCGACATGGCGGTGGGGATCATCATCGGCGCCGCGTTCGGCAAGATCGTGTCGTCGTTCGTGGATGGCGTCGTGATGCCGCCGCTGGGGTTGCTGATCGGAGGTGTGGATTTCTCCGATCTGGCGATCGTGCTCAAGGAGGCGGCAGGGGATGCACCGGCCGTGCTGCTGCGCTACGGCGCGTTCATTCAGACGGTGGTGGATTTTCTGATCATCGCCTTTGCCATCTTCATGGCGATCAAGGCCATCAATCACCTCAAGCGCAAGGAGGCCGAAGCGCCATCCGCACCGCCGGCTCCCAGCAAGGAAGAACTCTTGCTGAGCGAGATTCGGGACCTGCTCAAGGAGCAGCGGCGCGGTTGAGCGCCGCCGAGGTCCGCTCCCGGCGCAGGCGTCGGGAGCGGTTTTCGGTTACTGCGGTTTCGGTGTGTCGGCGGTGCTCGCCGGAAGAACCGGGTAGGCTACCTGAGGCTGATCGCCGGTCACGCTGCGCAGGAAGGCGGTGATGGCGCTGACCTCGTCCTGATTGAGCTGACGGCCCAGCTGGCTGTCGCCCATGATGGCCACCGCCTGCTCCAGTTCCCAGACCTCGCCGCTGTGGAAGTACGGCGGCGTCAGGGCGACGTTGCGCAGCGGCGCGGCGCGGAAGACGTATTCGTCGCTGGCGGTATTGGTCACCGTGAAGCGGCCCTTGTCGCCGGCCGGCAGCACTTCGGCACCCGGCTTCTTGACGACGCCGAACGGGAAGTAGCCCTGGCCGCCGAGGTTCACGCCGTTGTGGCAGGCGGAACAGCCCGCGTCCATGAACAGCGCGAGGCCTTGCTTCTGCTTGTCATCCAGGGCCTTGTCCTCGCCCTTGAGGAAGCGGTCGAACGGTGAGTTCGGCGTGGTGAGGCTGACTTCGAAGGCTTCCAGCGCATAGGCCATGTTGTCGAAGCTGACCGGGTCCTTGTCTTTCGGGAAGGCCTTCTTGAACTCGGCGGCGTACTCCGGAATGCTCTTGAGCGTGGCGACGACGCGTTCGGGCGTGCTGTTCATTTCCACGCTCGCCTGGACCGGGCCCTTGGCCTGTTCCTGGAGATCCTTGGCGCGGCCATCCCAGAACTGGGCGGCGTTGAACACGGCATTCAGCACGGTGGGCGAGTTGCGCGGGCCTTTCTGCCAGCCATGGCCGATGGACGTCGGCACGTTGTCGCTGCCGCCGATGCTCAGGTTGTGACAGGTGTTGCAGCTGATCACATGGCTGCTGGACAGGCGCGGGTCGAACCACAGCTTGTGCCCGAGCATGGCCTGATCTTCGCTGACCTTCTGGCCACGCACCTCGGTGACCTTGTCCGGAATCGGCTTGAAGATGGCATTGGCGCGTTCGCGAAGATCGTCAGCGCTCGCGGCGCCGGTGACCAATAGGCTGCTAAGCAAAAGGGGAAGAGAAGGGCGCATCACGGAAGCTCCTTTTTGTGTTGGCTGGCTTTAGGAAGCGCTTTTCCGTCAAGCGACCGTTTGATCTGCATCAAGCCCTGGGGCGGTGTCCGCTGCGGCCAAATGTATCCATTACAGCCGCCGCTCGGGTTTTATCGCCGAAACCGGACCGTCGCCCGCTGGATGCCCGGGCCGGCTGCCAGCCTTGCGGCGCGCCCGAGGCAACGCCAGAATGACGCCATCAATCGTGGCCGCATGCGCCACTCCAGCAAGGATTCCCGATGCCTGAAACTGTCGCTGCCGGCTTGCGCCTGGCACCCGATGCGCTGACCCGTCCCTTCGAGCCCAGCCAATTCAACTTCAAGACTACCGCCGAGCTTGAGCCCTTTCTCGGCGTGCTCGGTCAGGAGCGCGCCGTCGAGGCGCTGCAATTCGGCGTTGCCATGCCGCGACCCGGTTACAACGTCTATGTGATGGGCGAGCCGGGCACCGGGCGTTTCTCTTTCGTACGGCGTTACCTGAAGGCCGAAGGCAAGCGACTGCAGACGCCGTCGGACTGGGTCTACGTCAACAACTTCGACGAGCCCCGTGAGCCGCGGGTGCTCGAGTTGCCCCATGGTGGCGCGGCGGGGTTCATCGCCGACATCAACCAGCTGATCGACAACCTGCTGGCGACCTTTCCGGCGGTGTTCGAGCATCCGAGTTTCCAGCAGAAGAAGAGCGCCATCGACCGCGCCTTCAACCAGCGCTACGACAAGGCGCTGGACGTCATCGAGAAGCTTGCGCTCGAGAAGGAAATCGCCCTCTACCGCGACAGCACCAATATCGCCTTCACTCCGATGAAGGACGGCAAGGCGCTGGACGAGACCGAATTCGCTCAGCTGCCGGAAGCCGAGCGCGAGCGTTACCACGAAGATATTTCCGCGCTGGAAGTGCGGCTGAACGAAGAGCTGGCCAGCCTCCCGCAGTGGAAGCGCGAGTCCACCAACCAGTTGCGCCAGCTCAATGACGAGACCATCAGTCAGGCACTGCAGCCGCTGCTGGCGCCCCTTTCGGAAAAGTATGCCGAGAACGCCGGCATCGAGGCTTATCTGCAGGCGGTGCAGGTCAACCTGCTGAAGACCGTGGTCGAGCAGCTGGTCGACGAGAACCGCCCGGAGGCACAGAACCGCGTGCTGCTCGAGGAGCAGTACAGCCCGAGCCTGGTGGTCGGCCACCCGGTCGATGGCGGCGCGCCGGTGGTGTTCGAGCCGCACCCGACCTTCGACAACCTGTTCGGCCGTATCGAATACGGCACCGACCAGGGCGCGCTTTATACCAGCTACCGCCAGCTGCGCCCCGGCGCCCTGCATCGCGCCAATGGCGGCTTTCTCATGCTGGAGGCCGAGAAGCTGCTCAGCGAGCCCTTCGTCTGGGAGGCGCTCAAGCGCGCCCTGCAATCGCGCAAGCTGAAGATGGAGTCGCCGTTGGCCGAGCTGGGTCGCCTGGCCACGGTGACGCTGACGCCACAGGTCATCCCGCTGAACGTCAAGGTGATCATCATCGGCTCGCGCCAGCTCTATTACACGCTGCAGGACCTGGATCCGGACTTCCAGGAGATGTTCCGCGTGCTGGTGGACTTCGACGAGGACATCCCGCTGGCCGAGGACAGCCTCGAGCAGTTCGCCCAGCTGATGAAAACCCGCACATCGGAAGAGGGCATGGCCCCTCTCACTTCGGCAGCGGTGGCGCGCCTGGCAACCTACAGCGCACGTCTGGCCGAGCATCAGGGGCGGTTGTCGGCGCGCATTGGCGACCTGTTCCAGCTGGTCAGCGAGGCCGACTTCATTCGCCAGCTGGCCAAGGACGAGGTGACGGACGTCGGCCATATCGAGCGTGCACTGAAGGCCAAGGCCACGCGCACGGGCCGCGTTTCGGCGCGGATTCTCGAGGACATCCTCGCCGGCGTGATCCTGATCGACAGTGAGGGTGCGGCGATCGGCAAGTGCAACGGCCTGACCGTGCTGGAAGTCGGTGATTCGGCATTCGGTATGCCGGCACGCATCTCCGCCACCGTCTATCCGGGTGGTTCAGGCATCGTCGACATCGAACGTGAGGTCAACCTCGGCCAGCCGATCCACTCCAAGGGAGTGATGATCCTCACTGGCTACCTGGGCAGCCGCTACGCCCAGGAGTTTCCCCTGGAGATTTCCGCGAGCATCGCGCTGGAACAGTCCTACGGTTACGTCGACGGCGACAGCGCCTCGCTGGGCGAGTGCTGTGCGCTGATCTCGGCGCTGTCGCGCACACCGCTCAAGCAGTGCTTCGCCATCACCGGCTCGATCAACCAGTTCGGTGAAGTGCAGGCGGTCGGCGGGGTCAACGAGAAGATCGAAGGCTTCTTCCGCCTCTGCGAGGCACGCGGCCTGACCGGCGAGCAGGGGGTGATCATCCCGTTCGCCAACGTCACCACCCTCATGCTCGATGAGCGCGTGCTGGAGGCCGTACGCCAGCAACGCTTCCACGTCTATGCTGTAAGACAGGTGGATGAGGCGTTGTCGCTGCTGGTGGGCGAGGATGTGGGCGCGGCCAATGAGCAGGGCCACTTTCCCAAGGGCAGCGTGAACGCCAGGGTAGTCGAACGGCTGCGCGACATCGCCGAGATCGAACTGGAAGAGGAAGGCAAGGGCGAGACGGCGGTGGCGCAGGAGCAAGAGGCTGCCAAATCCGAAGGGAGCAGCTGAACGTCGCCATTGTGCGGTTTTTGAACGGAACGATAGGGCGCGCGGCGGGTCTGCAGTGGAGAAGGGCATGCACCCTTCATTCACAGGATTATCCACAGCTTCAGGGGATAAACAGGCTCTCGCGCTACATCCGTGCAGGATGTTCCCGCGTCAGCCCGACGCGAGGATTGCCGTCATGCCGCACAACCTTTGTCTCAACCGCCAGTGCCTGGGCCTGGTTACCCGTATCGAATGCGTTATCCGCCCCCTCGCTGGCGGCAATGGCCTATGGACGCTGCTCTGCGCCGCTGGGCTGGCCGATGGTCAGCCCACCGCGATCAAGGTTCAGGGGCCCTTCCACGGGCCGGCCATGGCTGAGTCGGTGCTGCAGGCCATCGCCGACAATCTCGTCGGGCAGGGCTACCGAGAATCGGACGATCCCTCCATCTGGCAGCTGCACATGCAGGCCGAGCTGCGGCGGGTCAACGCCAACCAGGGGCGCTTCCTCAGCGGCTGGGAATGATCGTCACAGCGTCATCGATGTGCGGCCTTCTGGCGCTGACCTGCCGGTGACGGCCCGGTTCTGTCCTGGCGTCACGATGACCCTTTGCCCGCCTTGGTCCGCTCGACCCTGCTGCGTATACTCGCGCCTCGTTCAATTACCGCTGTGAGACCTCATGGAACGCATTCTCGAGAACGCCATGTATGCCGCTCGCTGGCTGCTGGCGCCCATCTATTTCGGTCTGGCATTTGCGCTGCTGGCCTTGGCGATCAAGTTCTTTCAGGAGATCTTCCATATCCTGCCGATGATCCTCTCCATCAGCGAGGCGGATCTGGTGCTGACCCTGCTGTCGCTGATCGACATGGCGCTGGTCGGTGGGCTGCTGGTGATGGTGATGATCTCCGGCTACGAGAATTTCGTTTCGCAACTGGACGTGGACGAGGGCAAGGAAAAGCTCGACTGGCTCGGCAAGATGGATTCCAGCTCGCTGAAGCTCAAGGTCGCCGCCTCCATCGTGGCGATTTCCTCTATCCACCTGCTGCGTATGTTCATGGACGTACAGCAGATCGATAGCGAAAAGCTGATGTGGTACGTGATCATCCACCTCACCTTCGTGGTGTCGGCCTTTGCCATGGGTTACATGGACAAGATCACCAAGCACTGACACCTCACCTGTGGCAGTCATCGGAAAAGCTGTACAGAATTATTGTTTTGTTCAATATTCTGTATCGTTATTTCCTGAGTACTTGCCATGAACCTGAGCGACCTCGCCCGGCATGCCAATGCGGGGCGTATCGATGCCCTCGAGCTGATTTCCCTTGAGGGCGGCATCTATATCCTCGACATCTATCTGCAAGGCCAGCGACACGCGCTGGTCGACGAGCGCGGCAGCGTTTGCCATCTGCGCTCGGTCGAGCACGCGCGCGACCTGTTGCGCGACGTTCCCGAGCTGCCGTTCCATCTGGTGCAGCAGTCCCCTTATGACGAGATGTGCGGCCTGGCGGATGGCGTTCGCGGGCCGCTGCGCGTACCCATCGGCATGCGTTCGCAGTGGTGAGGCTCGCCAGGGCGTGTGCTGAAGGCGCTTCGCTGTGAGCGTAGCGGCGCTGCGGCTGGTGCTGGGGGACCAGCTGAGCTTCGAGCTGTCCGCCCTCGAAGGTCTTGATGTGGCGCGTGACCGGGTGCTGCTCGCGGAAGTGGCGGAGGAGGCAGGTCACGTTCCGCATCATCCGCAGAAGATCGCCTTCATATTCAGCGCCATGCGCCACTTTGCCGAGGCACTGCGCCTGCGCGGCGTGGCGGTGGACTATGTACGGCTCGACGATCCGGCCAACAGTGGCTCGCTGGCCGGCGAGCTGCTCCGTTTCGCGACGCTGCATCGGCCGCGATCGATTCATGTCACCGAGGCCGGCGACTGGCGCGTCGAGCAGACGCTCAACGGTTGCGGCCTGCCAATCACCTGGCATGCCGATCGGCGTTTCATCTGCTCGCGCAGCGAGTTCGCGCGTTGGGCTCAGGGCAAATCGCAGTTGCGCATGGAGTTCTTCTACCGCGAGATGCGGCGTCGAACCGGCTTGCTGCTGAATCCGGATGGCTCACCGGAGGGTGGTGTCTGGAATCTCGACGCCGACAATCGCAAGGCGCTGCCGCGCGGGTTACATGGCCCGATCAGGCTGTCCTTTACGGCCGATGACATTACCCGTGAAGTGCTGACACTGGTGAGCTCACGCTTCGCCCATCACTACGGCGGCCTGGATGGCTTCGATTACCCGGTGACCCACGCCGAGGCCGAGCGGCTCTGGTTGAATTTCCTCGATTTCGGGCTGGCGGCCTTCGGCGACTATCAGGACGCCATGGCCAGCGGAGAGCCTTTCCTCTTTCATGCCCGCATCGGCGCGCTCAACGTCGGACTGCTCGACCTGCGGCGACTGTGCGCCGATGTCGAGGCGGCCTATCGAAAGGGGCACGTGGCGCTGAACGCGGCCGAGGGCTTCATTCGTCAGCTGATCGGCTGGCGCGAGTACGTGCGCGGCATCTACTGGCTGCAGATGCCCGACTATGCGCGGCGCAACGCTTTCGGCAACGACCGGCCACTGCCGGAGTTCTACTGGACCGGCCGCACGCGGATGAACTGCATGCGCCAGGTAATCGGGCAGACGCTCGAACTCGCTTATGCGCATCATATTCAGCGGCTGATGGTGACGGGCAACTTCGCCCTGCTCGCGGGTATCGCGCCGCCGGCGCTGTGCGACTGGTACCTGGCCGTGTACATGGATGCCTTCGAGTGGGTGGAGCTGCCCAACGTGCTGGGCATGGTGCTGCACGCCGACGGTGGTTACCTGGGGTCCAAGCCTTACTGCGCGAGCGGCCAGTACATCAAGCGGATGTCCGATTACTGCCAGGGTTGCTCATACAGCGTGGCCGAGAGCACGACGGAGAATGCCTGTCCGTTCAACGCGCTGTACTGGCATTTCCTGATGCGCCACCGTGAGCCGCTGCAGGGCAATCCACGAATGACCATGGTCTATCGCAACTTGACCCGCATGGACGAGGCCAGGCAGCAAGCGCTCTGGCAGCGTGGCGAGGCGCTGCTGGCACGGCTGGATGCTGGGGATTCCTTGTGAGAAGGAAGGCCGACCTGCCATCGAAGGTTTGTGCCCGCTGCGGCCTGCCGTTCACCTGGCGCAGGAAGTGGGCGCGCTGCTGGGATGAAGTGCGTTACTGCTCGCAGCGCTGCCGGGGCAGGTGAGCCACGCTGCGACGACTCCGGCTGTTCGGCTGTGCTAGTCTGGCCGACCTTTTTTACCTGACCGGAGCCCGGCATGACCGAACTCAATCTCTCCACCGACGAAACCCGCGTCAGCTACGGCATTGGCCGTCAGTTGGGTGATCAGCTGCGTGACAACCCGCCGCCGGGTGTCAGCCTCGACGCGGTGATCGCCGGTATTCGCGACGCGTTCGCCGGTGCTGCCAGCCAGGTCAGCCCCGAGGCGCTGAATGCCAGTTTCGCGGTGATCCGCCAGCGCATGCAGGTCGAAGCTCAGCAGAAGGCCGAGGCCGCCGCTGCCGAAGGCCGTGCCTTCCTCGCCGAGAACGCCAAGCGCGACGGCGTGGTGGTGCTGGAATCCGGTCTGCAGTATGAAGTGCTGTCCGCAGGCGACGGGGCCAAGCCGACCCGCGAAGACAGCGTGCGGACCCACTACCACGGCACCCTGATCGACGGTAGCGTGTTTGACAGCTCCTACCAGCGCGGCCAGCCGGCCGAGTTCCCGGTCGGAGGCGTCATCGCCGGCTGGACCGAGGCGCTGCAGCTGATGAATGCCGGTAGCAAATGGCGCCTCTATGTGCCGAGCGAACTGGCCTATGGTGCGCAGGGCGTCGGTAGCATCCCGCCGCACAGTACGCTGGTGTTCGACGTCGAACTGCTGGACGTGCTCTGACGCGGTTGCGCTCGACGGTCTCTCGGCAGCTGTCGCGCAATGCGCGGCGGCGCTGGCCACGGGACGCACGTGTTCCCACCTCGGTGCGTGCGTTCAGGCCTCGATCGGCTCAGGGGCGCAACGCCAGGGCATAGCTGAACAGAAACAGATTGCGGATCTGCTCCTTGAGCACGCAGGGCTCGTTCGTGCTGAGCTCCTGCAGGTCGAGATCGCCCTGCTCGCGCAGCTCCTCCAGCGCCTCTCCTTCCAGTGAAACGCACACCGCGCCGGTGTTGCGGTCGAGTATCCGCAGGTAGGGTTGCGGCCGGTCCAGCCAGGCATCGATCAGATAGGTCATGCGGCACCTCCCATTCAGTTTGTTAATGAGAATAATTGTTATTTGCAAATATGCAAGCGCAATTATTCACCGCTCATGCGAGCGGAGGGAGGGGCTTGATAGGAGGGCGAGCTGCGCGCTTGGCGCAGCGTCAAGAAGGGTGATCAGTGCGTGCGGGCTACCGCGAAGCGGCAAAGCTGGACCAGTGCGTCGCGATACTGATTGGCCGGAATGACTTCGAGGCAGGCGATGGCGCGTTCGGCATAGTCGCGGGCGAGCTTGGCGGTGTAGTCCAGGGCGCCGGACGCCTCGACTGCGCTGCGGATGCTCTCCAGATCTTCCAGTCCGCCTTTCTGGATGGCCTTGCGCACCAGGGCAGCCTGTTCGGCGGAGCCTTCGCGCATCGTGTAGATCAGCGGTAGCGTGGGTTTGCCTTCGGCGAGGTCATCGCCAACGTTCTTGCCGAGGGTTTCGGCATCGCCCTGGTAGTCGAGCAGATCATCCACCAGCTGGAACGCGATGCCGAGGTGGTCGCCGAAGGTACGCAGCGCCTCGCGCTGCTGCTCGCTGGCGCCGGCCAGGGTGGCGGCACTGTGCGTCGAGGCCTCGAAGAGCATCGCGGTCTTGCCACGGATGACTTCCATGTAGATCTCTTCGGTGGTGCTGGCGTCGCGAACCTTCGACAACTGCAGCACTTCGCCTTCGGCGATGACCCGGGTCGCTTGGGAAATGATGCGCATGACGGGCATCGAATCCAGCTCGACCATCATCTCGAACGAGCGCGCATATAGAAAGTCGCCAACCAGCACGCTGGGCGCGTTGCCCCATAGCGCATTGGCGGTGGAGCGGCCACGACGCATGCCGGACATATCGACGACGTCGTCATGCAGCAGCGTGGAGGTGTGGAGGAATTCGATGATGGCGGCGAGCAGGCGCAATTGCTCGCCCTGATGGCCCAGCGCGCTGCCGCTCAGCAGCACCAGCAGCGGGCGCAAGCGTTTGCCGCCGGCCGAAGTGATGTAATCCCCGATCTTTTCCACCAGAGGAACGCGCGAAGTCAGCTGCTTGCGGATGATGCCGTCGACAGCGGCAAAATCGTCCGCCACAACTTGATAGAAAGGCTGGGGTTGCATCGGGGACTCCTCGCAGATTGCGCGGCATGCTAGGGGGCGGGTCTGGCACTGTCAAGGCAACGCCCTTTGGCTATTGCGCGGGGTGTGGCGCATGCGTACAATCGCGGACCCTGAACTTCCCCCTGGGCATTTCCCTGCCTTACGCAATTGCACGGGCGTCACCTTCCGGCCCCATGCAGCCATGCCAGCCACTAATCATTCTTTCAAAGCGCTGGGTGAGCAGGATCAACGGAGATACAAGATGTACGCAGTTATCGTAACCGGCGGCAAGCAATACAAGGTTGCCGAAGGCGAATACCTCAAGATTGAAAAACTCGAAGTTCCGACTGGCGAAGCTGTCACCTTTGACCGCGTTCTGCTGATCGGCAACGGCGACGATGTGAAGATCGGCGCTCCGGTGGTCGATGGTGCCAAAGTCACCGCTGAAGTGGTTGCCCAGGGCCGCCACGACAAAGTGACCATCATCAAGTTCCGCCGTCGTAAGCACCACATGAAGCGTCAGGGCCACCGTCAGTGGTTCACTGAGGTCAAAATCACCGGTATTCAGGGCTAATCGGGCCTGAATCCCCATATAGGAGTATTGAACTCATGGCACACAAAAAAGCTGGCGGTTCTACCCGCAACGGTCGCGACTCAGAAGCCAAACGACTTGGCGTGAAGATGTACGGCGGCCAGGCCATCAAGGCCGGCAACATCATCGTGCGTCAGCGCGGCACCCAGTTCCACGCAGGTTATGGCGTTGGCATGGGCAAGGACCACACCCTCTTCGCCAAGGTCGAAGGCGTGGTCAAGTTCGAAGTGAAGGGCGCTTTTGGCCGTCGCTACGTGAGCGTCGTCGCAGCCTAACTGCGGCGTTGCTGGAAAAGCCCTGTCATGCGACGGGGCTTTTTTGTTTCTGTATCCTGTGAGGCTCTTGCCGAGAACCGCTTGGCGATCGTCCGGTTTTTCGCAAGGTCCTTACGTTCTTGTTTCTTAAGCCCGTCCTGCGACGGGAGGCGTTCCCATGAAATTCGTCGATGAAGTATCGATTTTTGTAAAGGCCGGCGACGGCGGTAACGGCATGATGAGCTTCCGTCGCGAGAAGTTCATCGAAAAGGGTGGCCCCAACGGCGGTGATGGTGGTGACGGCGGCTCGGTGTATCTCGAGGCTGACGAGAACCTCAATACGCTGGTGGACTATCGCTATACCCGGCGCTTCCAAGCGCAGAACGGGCAGAAGGGCGGCAGCACCGATTGCACTGGCGCCAAAGGCGAAGACCTTATCCTGCCGGTGCCGGTTGGTACCACCATCATCGATGCGGCTACCCAGGAGATCATGGGCGATCTCACCAAGCCGGGGCAGCGCCTGCTGGTGGCTCAAGGCGGCTGGCATGGGCTGGGCAATACGCGCTTCAAGTCCAGCACCAATCGGGCACCAAGGCAGACCACGCCGGGCAAGCCGGGTGATGCTCGTGACCTCAAGCTGGAATTGAAGGTCCTCGCTGATGTTGGTCTGCTGGGCCTGCCGAATGCCGGCAAGAGTACCTTTATTCGTTCGGTGTCGGCGGCCAAGCCGAAGGTTGCCGATTATCCGTTTACTACGCTGGTGCCGAATCTGGGCGTGGTCAGCGTTGGGCGCTACAAGAGCTTCGTGATCGCCGATATCCCGGGGCTGATCGAGGGTGCCTCGGAAGGTGCCGGGCTCGGCATTCGCTTCCTCAAGCACTTGGCGCGTACTCGTCTGCTGCTGCATCTGGTCGATATGGCTCCGCTGGACGGCAGTGACCCTGCCGATGCCGCTGAGGTGATCCTGCACGAGCTGGAGAAGTTCAGTCCGGCGCTGACGCAGCGTGATCGCTGGCTGGTGCTGAACAAGGCCGATCAGCTGCTTGAAGAGGAGCGCGAAGAGCGCGTCCGGCACGTGGTCGAGCGGCTGGACTGGAAAGGACCGGTGTTCGTCATCTCCGCGCTGGAGAGCGAGGGTACCGAGGCGCTCAGTCAGGCGATCATGCGTTACCTGGACGAGCGCGCCGTGCGTATCGCCGAGGAGCCAGAGTATGCCGAGGCGCTTGCCGAGCTGGATCGGCAGATCGAGGACGAGGCGCGGGCTCGGCTGCAGGAGCTCGATGATCAGCGGGCGCTGCGTCGTGCTGGCGTCAAGTCGGTCGAGGAGGCGGATGATGACGACTTCGACGACGATGACGACGAGGGTGGTGCCGAGATCATCTACGTGCGCTAAGTCGAGCCCCGGGCCGCTGCGCGGCCTGGTCAGGCGAGTGGTCGGTGGGCTGCCTCGTGCGCAGTCCGATCCGGAAGTGTTTTGGCCGTATAGAAGGCGGGAACGATGCGGGACAAGGTGAGCGGTGCGCGGCGCTGGGTGGTCAAGATCGGCAGTGCGCTGCTGACCGCCGACGGCCGCGGGCTCGATCAGGCTGCGATGGCGGTCTGGGTCGATCAGATGGTGGCCTTGCGCGAGGCAGGTGTGGAGCTTGTGCTGGTGTCGTCGGGTGCGGTTGCTGCGGGCATGAGTCGTCTTGGTTGGAGCTCTCGACCGAAGGCTGTGCATGAGTTGCAGGCGGCCGCCGCTGTCGGACAGATGGGCTTGATTCGCGCCTGGGAATCCAGCTTCGCTCGCTGCGATCAGCAGACGGCGCAAATTCTCGTCACCCACGACGATCTCTCGGACCGCAAGCGCTATCTCAATGCGCGCAGCACGCTGCGTACGCTCATCGATCTCGGTGTGGTGCCGGTCATCAACGAGAACGACACGGTGGTCACTGACGAAATCCGCTTTGGCGACAACGACACGCTTGCTGCACTGGTCGCCAACCTGGTCGAGGCCGATCTGCTGGTCATCCTGACCGACCGGGACGGCATGTTCGACGCCGATCCTCGTTTCAATCCTCAAGCCAATCTCATCAGTGAGGCGCGCGCCGACGATCCTGCGTTGGATGCAGTGGCTGGCGGCACGGGAGGGGCGCTTGGGCGTGGCGGTATGCAGACCAAGTTGCGCGCGGCTCGTCTGGCGGCGCGTTCTGGTGCGCATACGGTGATCGTCGGTGGGCGCATCGAGCGGGTGCTGGCGCGCCTCAAGGTGGGTGAGCGTCTGGGGACGCTGCTGGCGCCGGAGTGCAGTCGACATGCGGCGCGCAAGCAGTGGCTTGCTGGGCACCTGCAGACTCGTGGAACGCTGACGCTGGATGACGGTGCGGTGCATGCCTTGCGCCAGGGCAATCGCAGTCTGCTACCTGTTGGTGTGCGCGCAGTGCAGGGGGCATTCCGTCGTGGTGAGATGGTTGTCTGTGTGGGGCCGCAAGGTTTGGAGGTTGCGCGCGGTCTGGTGAACTACAGTGCGGCCGAGGCGCAGCGCATTCTCGGGCGGCCATCAGACGAGATCGAGAAGCTGCTCGGTTATGTCGATGAGCCGGAGCTTATCCATCGCGACAACATGATTTTGGTCTGAGGTGATGATGCGTCTTGCCGTTCTGACATTGGCCCTTGGGCTCACGATTCCGCAGTTCGCGCTTGCCGAGCGGATCGGCGAGGTGGATACCGTATTCAAGTGGCTTGGGCCGAATCATCGGATAGTCGTCGAGGCATTCGATGATCCCTTGGTTGATGGCGTGACATGCTATCTCTCTCGTGGAAAGACCGGCGGCATAAAGGGTGGTTTGGGTCTCGCAGAAGATCGGGCTGAGGCGTCCATCGCCTGTCGGCAGGTTGGGCCTATTCGCATTAACGCTAAGCTCAAGGATGGTGATGTGGTCTTCAAGGAGCGCACTTCGCTGGTCTTCAAGACGATGCAGGTTGTGCGCTTCTTCGATGAGTCGCGCAATACTCTTGTCTATCTCGTCTACAGCGATCGTGTCATCGAAGGTAGCCCGCAAAATGCGGTTACGGCCATTCCGATTCTGCCCTGGCCAATAGCGCCATAACCTGAGTCTTTCCCGTCATCGTGGTGACGGGTAAAAGCGGGGCATAAAAAAACCGGCGCTAGGCCGGTTTTTTTCAAGAACCTGCAGTTAGGCTGCAGCAGCTTCGCCGAGGGCCTTGATGTGGCCGTTCAGGCGGCTCTTGTGACGAGCGGCTTTGTTCTTGTGGATGATGCCTTTGTCAGCCATGCGGTCAATGACCGGCACAGCAGCAGTGTAGGCTGTGCGAGCCTTGTCCAGGTCTTTGGCGTCAATGGCCTTGACCACATTCTTGATGTAGGTACGAACCATGGAGCGCAAGCTGGCATTGTGGCTGCGACGCTTCTCAGCCTGAATTGCGCGTTTTTTGGCGGAAGGGCTGTTGGCCACCGTCGAACTCCTCGAAAACTTGGGGGATTGCAAAGCAAATAAGGCCGCGAATCATGCCGACGCGAAGGTCGCTTGTCAAGCCTGGTCGAATGGCTTGAGAAGCTGGTCGGACAGAAGGGGTGCGGCTAAACTCGCCGCCTCTTTTCGTGTCGTAACTGGCCATCGATCCGGCCGGCGCCAGGCGCTCGGTCGATCAATCTCGCTGCAATTCTAGGAAGACAAATGTCCGAAAAAACCGGCAAGGGCGGATTGTTGCGTTCCAGCGCTGTGGTCAGTGTCATGACCCTGCTGTCGCGCG
Source organism: Stutzerimonas sp. Brlt_14 (assembly GCF_051948915.1). Classification (NCBI taxonomy): domain Bacteria; kingdom Pseudomonadati; phylum Pseudomonadota; class Gammaproteobacteria; order Pseudomonadales; family Pseudomonadaceae; genus Stutzerimonas; species Stutzerimonas sp. Brlt_14. Next base: position 251,799 of record NZ_JAYJLM010000007.1, on the reverse strand, counting down.
TGCTGGGTATGGTACGCGATATGGTCGTCGCCAGCTACTTTGGTTCTGGAGCTGCCGCTGACGCCTTCTTCATTGCGTTCAAGATTCCCAACTTCTTACGCCGGCTGTTTGCCGAGGGGGCTTTTGCCCAGGCCTTCGTGCCGGTGCTGTCGGAATATCGCACCAAGCGCACGCTGGCCGACGTCAAGCAGTTGGTGGATCGCACCGCCGGCATGCTCGGACTTATCCTTGCCGGTCTGACCGCGCTGGGCGTGCTGTTCGCGCCCTATGTGGTGATGGTCTTCGCGCCAGGCTTTCACGACGATCCGGCGAAGATGCAGCTTGCCGGCGAGTTGCTGCGCATCACCTTTCCCTACCTGATGTTGATCTCGCTGACGGCATTCACCTCCGGCGTGCTCAACAGCTATGGGCATTTTGCGGTGCCCGGCTTCACGCCAGTGCTGCTCAATGTCTGCATGATCGCTTCGGCGGTGTTTCTTACGCCCTATTTCGATCAGCCAATCATGGCGCTGGCCTGGGGGGTGTTCATCGCGGGCTTCGCCCAGTTGGCCTTCCAGCTACCGTACGTTGCCAAGCTCGGCCTGTTGCCCCGGCCAAGGGTCAAATGGGGTGATGAGGGGGTGCGTCGTATCATGCTGCTCATGGTGCCAGCGTTGTTTGGGGTTTCTGTCAGTCAGATCAATCTGCTGCTCGATACGGTGCTCGCGTCCTTCCTGCAAACCGGCAGCGTCTCCTGGTTGTACTACGCCGACCGCCTGTCCGAGTTGCCGTTGGGGGCGTTCGGTATCGCGATTGGTACGGTGATCCTGCCGAGCCTGTCGCGTCAGCACGCCGGCGAAGACCCGAAGGCGTTCTCGGCGACGGTTGATTGGGGGTTGCGCATGGTGCTGCTGGTCGGTGTTCCTGCTGCGCTGGCGCTGGGTATCCTCGCCGAGCCTATGATTGCCAGCCTGTTTTACTACGGCGCCATGAGTGAGGAAGCAGTGGTTCAGTCGGCACGGGCCCTGCAGGCTTACTCGCTGGGCGTGCTGGCGTTCATGCTGATCAAGGTGCTGGCGCCGGGCTTCTTCGCGCGTCAGGACCTCAAGACTCCGGTGCGCGTCGCGGTCATTTGCATGGTCGCAAATATGGTGATGAACCTGATTCTGATCTGGCCGTTGCAGCACGTGGGATTAGCATTGGCTACATCGTTATCCTCGATGCTCAACGCGGTGCTGTTGTTCTGGGGCTTGTACAAGGTCGGGGTCTATCGCCCGGCGCCTGGCTGGTGGCAGTTCGGATTGCGCCTGGCGGCTGCCTGCGCGGCAATGGTGGCGGTGGTCTGGTGGCTCAATGTGCCGGCACAAGAGTGGTTTGCCTGGGGTTGGCAGCAGCGAGCGCTGCGGTTGGGGATTCTCGTTTGCGCAGGGTTGGCGGCATTTGCCGGTGGGCTGCTGCTGACGGGACTGCGGCCGCGGCATTTGCGGCATTGATCGACGATTCACGGGCGGCGCAAACCTGTCCGGGATGCTCGGCACATGCGTATAATCGGCCACTTTTCAAGCAAGAAGTGCGGTATGCAGCTGGTTCGAGGCCTTCACAATCTGCGACCCCGGCATCGGGGTTGCGTCGCCACCATCGGCAATTTCGACGGCGTGCACCGGGGGCATCAGGCCATCCTGGCGCGGCTGCGCGAGCGTGCGGCCGAATTGGGGCTGCCCAGTTGTGTGGTGATCTTCGAGCCGCAACCGCGTGAGTTCTTTTCGCCGGACAAGGCGCCGGCACGGCTCACCCGGTTGCGTGAAAAGCTGCAGCTCCTGAGCGAGCAGGGGGTCGATCTGGTGCTGTGTCTGGCGTTCAATCGCCGCCTGCGTGAGCTGAGTGCCGCCGAGTTCGTCCATGCCACGCTGGTGGAAGGGCTGGGAGTGCAGCACCTGGAGGTGGGTGACGATTTCCGTTTCGGTTGCGACCGCGCCGGCGATTTCGATTTCCTGCTCAAGGCCGGCGCGGCCGAAGGCTTCTCGGTTGAGGCCGCGACCACCATTGAGGTGGATGGCGAGCGGGTCAGCAGTACGCGGCTGCGCCAGGTGCTGGCAGAGGGTGATCTGGCCTGCGCCGAGGCGCTGCTCGGCAGGCCGTTCGGTATCACCGGTCGGGTCATGCATGGGCAAAAGCTAGGTCGCCAGCTCGGCGCACCGACTGCCAATGTGCAGCTCAAGCGTCGCAATACGCCGCTAAGTGGCGTGTTCCTGGTCAGTCTCGAATTGGATGGAAAATCGCTTGCCGGTGTCGCCAACATCGGCATGCGGCCCACGGTCGAGAGTGACGGTAAACCACATCTGGAAGTGCATCTGCTCGATTATCAGGGCGACCTGTACGGCCGTCTGGTGCAGGTGACCTTTCATCGCAAGCTGCGCGACGAGCAGCGCTTTGCCTCGCTGGAGGCGCTCAAGACGGCGATTGATGCCGACATCGCCGCTGCCCGTGATTACTGGCGGGCTTCACCCCTTATGACGAGTCAGGACTGAAATGACCGATTACAAAGCGACCCTCAATCTGCCGTCCACGGCATTTCCGATGAAGGCCGGTCTGCCACAGCGCGAGCCGGAGATTCTGCAGCGCTGGAACAGCATTGACCTGTACCGGAAGCTGCGGCAGATCGGCGAAGGTCGCCCGAAGTTCGTCCTGCACGATGGCCCGCCGTATGCCAACGGCAATATTCACATTGGTCACGCGGTAAACAAGGTGATCAAGGACATGATCGTCCGCTCGCGCACCCTGGCCGGCTTCGACGCGCCTTATGTGCCGGGTTGGGATTGCCACGGTCTGCCGATCGAGCACAAGGTCGAGACCACCTTCGGCAAGAACCAGCCGGCCGATCTGACCCGCGAGCGCTGCCGTGCCTATGCCGCCGAACAGATCGAAGGGCAGAAGGCCGACTTTATCCGTCTCGGCGTGCTGGGTGACTGGGACAACCCGTACAAGACCATGGACTTCGCCAACGAAGCCGGCGAGATCCGCGCCTTGGCCAAGCTGGTCGAAGGCGGCTTCGTCTTCAAGGGCCTGAAGCCGGTGAACTGGTGCTTCGACTGCGGTTCGGCGCTGGCCGAAGCGGAAGTCGAGTATCAGGACAAGAAATCCGATGCCATCGACGTCGCGTTCGCGGTCGAGGATGCCGACAGGCTGGCTGCTGCGTTCGGTCTGCCCAATTTGGCCAAGCCTGCCAGCATCGTGATCTGGACCACCACGCCCTGGACCATTCCGGCCAACCAGGCGCTGAACGTGCATCCCGAGTTCGTCTATGCGCTGGTCGACACCGGCGAGCGTCTGCTGGTGCTGGCCGAAGAACTGGTCGAGTCCTGTCTGCAGCGCTATGGCCTGGCCGGTGAAATCATTGCCCGTTGCGAGGGCAAGGCGCTGGAGCTGATCCGCTTCCGCCATCCGTTCTACGAGCGCTTTGCCCCGGTCTACCTGGCCGACTATGTGGAAACCGGCGCTGGCACCGGTATCGTCCATTCGGCGCCCGCATACGGCGAGGACGACTTCCGCTCCTGCAAGCACTACGGGATGGAGAATGACGACATTCTCGGCCCGGTGCAGAGCAACGGCGTCTATGTCTCGGATCTGCCGTTCTTTGGCGGCCAGTTCATCTGGAAGGCTAATCCGGCGATCGTCGAAAAGCTCGCCGAGGTGGGTGCGCTGCTCAAGCACGAGTCGATCCAGCACAGCTACATGCATTGCTGGCGGCACAAGACACCGCTGATCTACCGCGCCACGGCACAGTGGTTCGTCGGCATGGACAAGGTTGCCCATGACGGCAGTTCGCTGCGTCGTCGTGCACTGGACGCCATCGAGCAGACCGAGTTCGTCCCGGCCTGGGGGCAGGCGCGTTTGCACGGCATGATCGCTGGGCGTCCTGACTGGTGCATCTCGCGCCAGCGCAACTGGGGCGTGCCGATCCCGTTCTTTCTGCACAAGGAAAGCGGCGAGCTGCACCCACGCACCGTCGAGCTCATGGAACAGGTCGCCCAGCGCGTCGAGCGCGAGGGCATCGAAGCCTGGTTCAAACTCGACCCGGTCGATCTGCTTGGCGACGAGGCGGCGCAATACGAGAAGACCAACGACACCCTCGATGTCTGGTTCGACTCCGGTACCACCCACTGGCACGTGATGCGCGGCTCGCATCCCATGGGCCACGAGCAGGGGCCGCGTGCCGATCTCTATCTGGAAGGCTCCGACCAGCATCGCGGCTGGTTCCATTCCTCGCTGCTGACCGGCGCCGCCATCGATGGCCACGCGCCGTACCGCGGCTTGCTCACCCATGGCTTCACCGTGGATGAGAACGGCCGCAAGATGTCCAAGTCCCTCGGCAACGTGATCGCTCCACAGGAAATCACCGACAGTATGGGCGCCGATATCCTGCGTCTGTGGGTTTCGGCCACCGACTATTCCGGCGAGATGGCGGTTTCCAAGCAGATCCTGCAGCGCAGCGCCGATGCCTACCGGCGTATCCGCAACACCGCGCGCTTCCTGCTCTCGAATCTCGACGGCTTCGACCCGGCGCAGCACATGGCGCCGAACGATCAGCTGATCGCGCTGGACCGCTGGGCCATCGACCGTGCGCTGTTGCTGCAGCGCGAGATCGAAGAGGCCTACACGACCTACAAGTTCTGGAATGTCTATCAGAAAGTGCACAACTTCTGCGTGCAGGAGCTGGGCGGCTTCTATCTGGATATCATCAAGGACCGTCAGTACACCACGGGCGCCGACAGTCTACCGCGGCGTTCCTGCCAGACTGCGCTGTACCACATCGCTGAGGCACTGGTGCGCTGGATCGCGCCGATCCTGGCATTCACCGCCGAAGAGATCTGGCAGTACCTGCCGGGCGAGCGCAACGAGTCAGTGATGCTCAATACCTGGTACGAAGGGCTTGCCGAACTGCCGGAAGGCTTCGAGCTGGGCCGCCCGTTCTGGGACAAGGTCATGGCGGTCAAGGCGGCGGTGAACAAGGAGCTGGAAAACCAGCGCAACGCCAAGGCCATCGGCGGTAACCTGCAGGCCGAAGTCACCCTGTATGCCGAGGAGTCGCTGGCCGGCGAGCTGGCTCGTCTTGGTAGTGAACTGCGCTTCGTTCTGATCACTTCGGCGGTAGACATCGCACCATTGGCGCAGGCGCCCGCCGAGGCCGTGGACAGCGAGTTGGCTGGTCTCAAATTGCTGGTCCGCAAGACCGAGCACAGCAAGTGCGGCCGCTGCTGGCACCATTTGCCCGACGTGGGCAGCCATGCCGAACACCCGGAAATCTGTGGACGCTGCGTGGAAAACATCGAAGGCGCCGGTGAGGTCCGTCACTATGCGTGAGTCCGTGCATCCGATCGTAGGCTGGGCTGCAGCTCGCCATCACGATGCGGCCTTCACTGCTGCTGGAATGGCGCGCTCCGTGCCGCGCCGTGTTTCAGCGGAGGCCGCTGCATGACGGCGCGTTTCGGCAAGCTTGCCTGGCTCTGGCTGAGCGTATTGGTCATCGCCCTCGATCAGGCCACCAAGCACTGGTTCGAGGCCAATTTCAGCCTGTACCAGAAGGTCGAGGTCATCCCCGACTACTTCGCCTGGACCCTCGCTTACAACACCGGTGCGGCGTTCAGCTTTCTGGCCGACCACAGCGGTTGGCAGCGCTGGCTGTTCGCGGCGATCGCCATTGGCGTGAGCGTCGTGCTGGTGGTCTGGCTCAAGCGCCTGAAGGCCAGCGAAACCTGGCTCGCCGTTGCGTTGGCGTTGGTATTGGGAGGCGCTTTGGGCAACCTCTATGACCGCGTGGTGCTTGGTCACGTGGTCGACTTCATCTTGGTGCATTGGCAGAACCGCTGGTACTTCCCGGCGTTCAACATCGCCGATAGCGCCATTACCGTAGGCGCCGTGATGCTGGCGCTGGATATGTTCAAGGGCAACAAGACCGGAGAATCCGCACATGACTGAACAGCGCATTGGGCCGGACAAGGAAGTCACCCTGCATTTTGCGCTCGGCCTGGAGACGGGCGAGCTGGTCGACAGCACGTTCGACAAGAAACCGGCCACTTTCAAGGTGGGCGATGGCAACTTGCTGCCGGGTTTCGAGCAGCAGCTCTATGGGCTGAAGGCTGGTGACAAGCGCACTCTGCAGATTGCTCCGGAGCAGGGCTTCGGCCAGGTCAACCCGCAGAACGTCCAGGTCATGCCGCGCAGCCAGTTCGCCGGGATGGAGCTCTCCGAAGGCTTGATGGTGAGCTTTCAGGACGCGGCCCGCACCGAGCTGCCAGGGGTGGTGAAGGCCTTCGATGACAATCAGGTCACTGTCGACTTCAACCATCCTCTGGCTGGCAAGACCCTGACGTTCGAAGTCGAAATCATCAACGTCAAACCGGTGTAACCGGCTCGCAGTCGGCGGAGGCGTTCGCGTCCGCTGGCTGACGAAGGGCACCCGAGAAAGCCCGCACGTATCGCGTTACACTCCCCCGTCATCAAGCCTTCGCGTGCCGAGACCCATCATGCAAATCAAACTCGCCAACCCTCGCGGCTTCTGCGCGGGTGTAGATCGCGCCATCGAAATCGTCAACCGCGCCTTGGAAGTCTTCGGTCCTCCGATCTATGTGCGACATGAGGTCGTGCACAACAAGTTCGTCGTGGAAGACCTGCGTGCCCGCGGTGCGGTCTTCGTCGAGGAGCTGGATCAGGTGCCGGACAACGTCATCGTCATCTTCAGCGCCCATGGCGTTTCGCAGGCCGTTCGACAGGAAGCCGAAAAACGCGGCCTGAAGGTATTCGACGCCACCTGTCCGCTGGTAACCAAGGTGCATCTGGAGGTGGCCAAGTACAGTCGTGAAGGGCGCGAGTGCATCCTCATCGGCCACCAGGGGCACCCTGAGGTCGAGGGCACCATGGGTCAGTACGACCCACGCAACGGGGGCGCGATTTATCTGGTGGAGGACGAAGAAGACGTCGCCCAGTTGCAGGTACGCAACCCCGAGGCGCTGGCCTTCGTCACCCAGACCACGCTGTCGATGGATGACACCAGCCGTGTCATAGACGCATTGCGCAGCAAGTTCCCGAGCATCGGTGGTCCACGCAAGGACGACATCTGCTACGCCACCCAAAACCGTCAGGATGCGGTCAAGCAGCTCGCTGACGAGTGCGATGTGGTGCTGGTCGTAGGCAGCCCGAACAGTTCCAACTCCAACCGCCTGCGCGAACTGGCAGAGCGTATGAGCACACCGGCCTATCTCATTGATGGGGCCGAGGATCTCAAGCGTGAGTGGTTCGAGAACATCGAACGCATTGGCATCACCGCGGGAGCATCGGCCCCTGAAGTGCTGGTGCGTGGGGTGATCGAGCAATTAAAAGAGTGGGGAGCCACTGGGATGGACGAGCTGGAAGGGCGGCCGGAGAACGTTACGTTCTCGATGCCGAAGGAGTTGCGGGTTAAGGCCGTATAGTCGACCCGTTGCCCTTCGTCTGCTGAAAGGGCTGAAACGCTGGGTGATCGATCGGGCCGGCCACCGGGCGAAGGGGTTGGCGGGGGCCAGAGCCGCTGAAGCGACAAGGCCGTTGACCGACACTCCATCAGCAACCTTAAAAACAGTGGGAACCATAAAAAAGGCCAGGAGCCTGCGGCTCCTGGCCTTTTTGCTGTCGCTCAGGTTACTTCCAGCAATCGCTCAGCGCTGCGGTTCCTGTCTTGGTTTTCGTGCCCGCCTGGTTCAGACCCAGGGTTCCGCATTTGGTGTCCCTGGTCTGGCTGCCCTTGGGTGTTGCCGTCAGGGTGTAGGCAGTGCTGCTGGTGTTGCTGATGCTCAAGGTATAGAGGTTGTTGTTCGAACTCTCCTGAAGCCCCAGCTTGGCTGGGGTGTCGGCATAGGTATTATTCTGCGCCTGATAGCGCTCCTGGCGGGCCGCTGCATCGTTGAGCAGCGCCATGCCTTCGGTCCGATTGCCGCGCAACACGTAATCCTGATAGCTGGGGATGGCGATGGCAGACAGGATCCCGATGATGGCGACCACGACCATCAACTCGATCAGGGTAAAGCCGCCTTGTTTACGCATGGACATTAATCGTTCCTCTTGGGTATGACCTGCCAGCTCTGGCGTCCGCTGGAGGTTGGGCCGTAATCGACCACAATGCTTTCGTCGGTGCTGAACAGCGTGTCGCCGTTCAGGTTGAATCCGCTGGCCGAATCCAGCTTACGGCTGGACACCACCTCGTTGTTATAAGTGTCACTGCTATTGACGTCGCCACTGCCGTCCATATCGAACACGCTGAAGGTAGTGCGACCACCGGAGGACGGGTTGATACCGTAGAGCCAGGCTTCCACACCGTCTTTGCACGGGTCGTCGTTGGGGGTGAGGGTGCTGAAGATCAGCGCCTGACCGCGGGCCGCCATCGGGTTGATCATCATCTCGCCGGACCTTGTTGCGTCCACCTGCAGGTCGAGGCGCCAACCCCAGTGATTGACATCGCTATCGGTGAGGCCCGTGGCGTTGTCTTTGTACCACTGCGGCACGTTCTGGCTGACCAGGCGGCTTTCACTGGTGACACCGTTGATGTCCGTGCTGAGCTCCCTAAGGATCGTCTGGGACAGCAGGCTGTTGCGCGTGATGGTTGGCGGAGTCGCGGTGGTCTCGGCCTTCGTCTTGCGGTCCCAGATGGCGTAGACGCTGTGGCCCAGGCTGGTGTTGACGTTACCGTCGCTGTCCTCGAAGTACTTGCCGGTCCCGAAGATCACCAGATAGCCCAATTGCGAGGGATGACGAACCAGGGAGGGTGCCGCCGTGATGGGTTGAACCGCACCGGTCGTACCATCGGTGGCCTTGAACAGGGGCTTGCCGCCATACGACGCCACGATATCTTCTGCTTGAGCGGTGCCGATGACCGAGGACGCGAAGGGGTTGCCGGGCGGTGTGGTGCTATTCCTGGCGCGGAACAGATCGAAGCGCCAGAGGTTGCCCTGCAGGTCGCCTGCATAGGCATAGTCGGCGATGCCGTCGCTGTCGTTGTCCGCCAGCCGCACGGACGACAGGCCGTTGGCCTTGGTGGTATCACCCTCGACGACGACTTCGCGCACCAGTTCACCGGTTTCGACATCGATCACGAAGAGTACAGCCTTGTCGGCGATGCTGCCCTCCTGGTTGCCGTAGCCATTACCGGTGACCACCGCCCACTTGCCCGTGTGCAGCCGGGCTACGACAGGTTGCGGGAAGGTATGGCCCATATTTTCATGGGTGAACTCCCACAGCGGCCGGATATTGTTGGGGTCGGTAACATCAAGAGCAAAGAGGGAGCGGCCGCCGCCTCGCAGCGAACCGATCAGCACCGTGTGCCAGGCATTGTTGAAGTACACGTCCGATACCACGGGGGTGCCGTCGACATAGTAGCGGTGCCCGCCGGACTGATAGCTTTGTCCGGTCAGCCGGTACAGGTTGGGCAGCACGGCGTTAGGCACGAATGCCAGCTCCTCGGCACCGGTGGCGGCATTGAAGCCATGCAGCATGCCGTCGTTTGCGCCGACGTAGATCATTTCCTTGCGGTTGGCGACTCGCTGTTGGAACTGGTAGTAGTCGCCTGGCGAGCCATCGATACGGTCGGCGAGATACGCCAAATATTGCGCGTCCTTCACGACTACCGGGGCCGAGTTGACGATATCGCCCAGTACGCTGCCGCGAAGGCGGAAGGTGCCGTCCGCCGTTCCTTCGTTACTACGGTTACCGCGGATGTAGTTCACCCGGGCTTCGCCCTTGTTATCGGTCCTGCCGGTGATGTTGTCAGGATCCACATTGAAATAGGCGCGTTGTTCGGTGGTGAGGTTGGTCCAGCTGAACTCCTGGAGCTGCCTGCCATTCGCCGCGGCCATCTTTACCGAGCGCTCACCGTTCAGCCTGCTCTTGGCACTCCAGGCCTGGGTGCGAACGCCCACCGTGTCGATTGCATATTTTTTCAGGTCGCCGCTCCAGTCTTCGCTGGAAAACTCGGTTTCATAGACTTCACGGGAGGTGGCACCGTTGACTTGCGAGGCAGTCACGGCAGGACGGCTTGCCGACGTGGTGTGGTCACCGATTCGGGCGATGATCTTGTCGAATGCACCCACCATGCTGTCCGGGTCGTCAACGCTGAAGAATTCCCCGCGCGAGTTGATCGCCGCGTGCCAGAGGTCGTAGACGTTATTGCTGCTATCGGCTTCAGCGCGAGGCCAGCCCCCGTTATTCTTGAGGTTCTCGTAACCCGTGCCGCCATAAGTGCCCAGCTGGTCATTCCATTCCAAGCCCCTTTGTTGAAGCGAAGAGGTCAGGCCTAACCCCACCATGAAGTTGACCATGTGCTGCCAGTTGGCCGGGTTGTTGCGTGGATCCCAGTACTCGGCGTTGGTCAGGCTGCTGCTGCTGGCGGCAAAAGGTGTAAAGGGCCTTACATCGTTGGCGAGGGTCGACAGGTCGGTCGCCCAATAATGGAAGGCAAGGTCGGCCAATGTATTGGTTGTGGCGTCCTGGAACGGGTTTTGTCGGCTGTAGGTTTTGCCGTCCGGCAGCGTCGTATTGGTATGGTCGGGTTTTAGTTGTGAGGGGCTCGCATTGTTCCCGTTCCACATGCCATCGGTCATGAGGATGTGGTAGCTGGGTCGGCAGCTGTACTTGTCCAGGCTATGGTTTGTCGTGCCTCTTCCGCCATTGGCGGTGAAAGGGTTGGGCGTATGCGCCCAGGCGTCATCGGTTCTGAGGAACTCACCGGCACGACCCAGTGCCTCGCGCAGCGGGGTGCCCCCGTCGAAGGGGACTCCACTCAGCCAAGAGAAGAAGTTTCCACGATGCTGATTGGAAAAGGCTCTGAAATAATTGACGCCGCAATTGGCTGAGTTCAAGGTCTTGCAGCCGTTGAGCGTCTGCCAAGTCAGGCGAACCGAGTTAGGTAGCTGGTTGAACGACAGATTTGCAGCGCTGAGCGTTGCCAGTGCACGGTTGCGGTAAAAGGAATACCAGATTGCGAAGTTCTGACGCTCTGCATCACCAGCTACGAACCGCAGCTGGTAACAGTCGTCGTTGAGCGTGTTCGTGCAGTTTGGTTTTAGCGTGTAGTAGTACGCTGGTACAGATCTTTGCCTCAATGAGACAGAGTAGTTGCTGCCGCTTCTTGTGCAGTCGGCGGTTAGATTGCTAAAGACGTTTGCATAACTTGCTGTGGCAGTGCAGCCAGAATTGGTCCGGCTGATGGAGAAAACGATGCCGCCAAAAGTTGTAGCCGAGGTCGAGGTTGTAGTTATAGCGAAGTCTGACGCAGGGTTCTCAGCCAGCCTGAAGATGGTTCCGCTGCCAGAATAGTTGCTGGAGTTGGAGTAGGTGTAGGCTGACGGGGCGGCGGTGATAGGGACGTCCCAAGATACCCTATAGTTGTTGGTCAGGTTTACGGAGCCTCTGCCTGTATCAAAGCCATTGTTCCAGGCAGCAGTGAAACTCGTGCCATACCCCACCGTGGCCTGCGAGCCGTCATTGTTTATCTTCAATGGAAGCTGGTAGGTGATAGTGGGGTCGTAGTACATGCTGTTGAATACAGCCGACTTGGTACGACGATAATTCCGATGTCCCTGGGACTCTTGACCGATAAGGTCCGGAACGAACCCGAAGCGCATACTGCCCGAGTCGTCCAGGGTCAGGATCAGGTTGGGCGCTACGCTGTCGGACAGCACAAGCGGCCTCTGGCTGATATCCAGCAGGGTTGCATGGGCCGATTGGATGCCGCCAAACAACAGGCTGAAGGTCAGCAGGCTCGCAAAGGCCTTCGCATGATTAATGCGCGTCTTGATTTCCATTTCAGAGTCTCTCAAGAAACAAAACTAGCCGAGGTGGTTTTCATGCGGCTGCCCCGACGGGGTTGATCTGGAACCCGAGCGCGGTGGCTCGGCGTTTGAGTGCAGCGATGCTGCGCTCGCGTTGCAGTTCTTCGTATCGCTGCTGCCCCTGGTCGACGAAGGCCTCGCCGCGGGTGAGCATGAAATACACCATGCGCGCGAGCTTATGCGCCGTTGCGGTGTTCGCCTTGGGTTTGTCCATCCGGCTGCAAAGGCGCCGATAGAACGCTCCGAGGGCGGAGTTGCTGTGCGATAGCGTCATCGCGGCCATCTTCAGGGCCTGGCGCACGCGGTTGGCCGAACGCTTGGTACCGGCCGAGAGCACCTTGCCACCGCTGACCTTGGTCCCCGGGCACAGTCCCAGCCACGAGCAGAAGTGCTTCACGTTGGCAAAGCGGGAGAGGTCGGGGCCGATCTCGGTCAGGATCTTCATCACCGAGCTCACCTCAAGCCCGTTGATCCGCGTCAGATCGACCCCTGCCCAATTGGCGAGCATCTGGCGGACATCGAAGGCAGCGCGCGCCTTGCTGCCGGCCCGAGGCACTGCGCCTACGTTGATCGTGCACTGCGCCCGCTGCCCGAGTAGCACCTGCATCTGGGCATCGCATTCGCGCAAGTGACGGGCGATGTCGTCGTACATCGACAGCGCCTGACTCAGCACGAACAGATGCTCCTGGCGCCAGTTCCCGGTCAGCGCACGGATGACCTCCTCGGTGCTGGCCTTGACCCGCCGGTGACGGTGACGCGCCAGCACTTCAGGGTTGCGCTCGCCGGCGACGATGTCACGGATGATCGCCTGACCGCTCATCCCCATCACGTCGCTGAGCACCTCGGTGAGTTGAATGTTCATCTGCACCAAGGCTTTTTGCATGCGCTGCACCCAACTGGCCTGCTCGGCGAGCAAGGTCTCGCGCAGCCGGGCGATCGCCCGTAGCTCACAGACCTCTCCGGCAGGTCGCCATGCCGCACGCAGCAGCCCGTAGCTCATCAAACGCTGCAGCCACTGACAATCCTGCACATCACTCTTGCGGCCGGGCACGTACTTCATCTGTCGCGCATCGACCAGCCAGACCTGCAGTCCGCGCTGCTCCAGAATCTCGAACAGCGGGATCCAGTACACGCCGGTCGACTCCAAAGCGACGATCTCCACCTCGCACGCCAGCAACCAGTCGGCCAAGCCGTGCAGATCGTCCGTCATCACGCCGAACTCGCGCACCGACTCCTCTACTGCTTCGGGCGGCACCGCCACCCAGTGGCTCGAAGCACCCACATCGATCCCTGCCGCGTTCGGAAACACCGTGTCTGTTTGCTTGCGCATCGCCATGATCTGCTCCATTCTCGTCCAAGAACGGCAGCGCCAAGGGAAGCGTCGATTTCGACTCGATCTCTCAAACGGGATGCACATCGCTGTGCTCACCACTGTCGCCGACGATTCCCGGACCATGCTCAGAGTCGGGCTTGCTCCACAGCGTCCTCCAACGCCGCAAGCTCGCACCAATGACGTGTCGGTCATCGCGGCGCTGCCGTTCTCCTTGTAAGCCATATTCGTTTCTTCCGGAACGCCGGGCGTGCGGGACGCGCGGATGGGATGCTCAGTTGAATACTTTGGCGGTGGTGGTGCGCAGGTTGGTGGTACGCTCCGAACTGGTGTTGGTCGCTTCGGCGTTCACCTCGTAGCGGAACACCCCTATGCCTTGCATCATGTTTCCGTATTCCGGGTTTTCCGCGGCGCCTTCGGCGCTGCCCGAGGGGGCGGGCAGGGCATACCACCTGACGGCGGTTCCTGAGTTGCTCTGCGTGCCGTCGGCCGGGCTGTAGGCCAGGCTGGTGTTGAAGGTCTGCTCGTACGTGGGGTCGATGTCACGCAGGCAGTAGCCCGCGGAGCAGCCAACCTCCAGCGGTTTGATCGGCGCGGTCAGACGGCTTTCGCCTTCGCGCAGGCCTGCCTCGGAGGCGTTGAGCAGACGTTGCTGCTCGACGAAGTTGCCGGTCATTCGCGATTCGAGGGTGACTTCGCGAACGCTCGATACCGCCAGCAGCGTCACGACCAGCAGGATGATCAGTGCAATGAACAGGGTGGCTCCATCCTGGCGCCTTGGCATCGATTTCATGGCAGTAGATTCCTGAGCATGATGGTGCTTTGCATGACCTGATAGAGCTCGCCCTTGTCGGCGGCCTTTATCGCGTTGGTTTCGTCATCGGAGGCATTGGTGAACTGCTTCCAGTTGGCCAGAGCGGTGTCGACGTCGACGGCGTCGCGCATGTTGGGGTTACTGCTCTGCATCAGCGCGGTGTAGCGCAGGGCCAGGACCTGTTGAGTGGAGGGATCGGTCGTGTACTGAGCGATGGCCCGGGGGTCGGTGGCGTTGGGGATTCCCGACTCCAGCCGAAGACCGGCCACACCGGTAACCAGCTCGGCGGTCTGCGCCGCACGCAGGGTGGAACCTGTCTTGTCGGTATTGGCGACGGTGCACTTCAGGCTCTTGTCGGCCGGGTCCAGGTAGATGCGCTCGACGACGATCTCTACGGCACTGGTGTAAGGATCGTTGATCTCGGAGGTCCTTACCGGCAGGTTGCCGAGGCAATCCCTGTCGGTGGGGTCCATGGGCTGGTAGCGAATGCAGAGGGACGCGGCGGGCGAGTTGGTCGCCTTGGTGACTTCGCCGGCGATGAAGCTGCAGTCGGCCGCGTTGAACGCCGGGAATGCGGCCTCAATGGTTTCGTCGGGGCGGCGGCGATAGCCTGCCTTGCCGACTTCCTGTTGCAAAACCAGCAGGGTGTAGCGGCTGGCCTCGATATTCTCGGCCTGGTTCTGCTGGAAAAGGTAGCTGCGCTTGTTGTCGATGTAGATCTGGGTTACGCCGAGGATCAGGAAGCTGCTGATCAGCAGCGCGATCATCAGCTCGACCAGGGACAACCCGGATTGGTGCTTGCTGAAAGTCATATCGTTTCCCTAGAGCTGGCTGCGCAGCCGGTAGCGGCAGATCGTGTTGTCGCCGGTGGCGTTGGCGTCCATGCATTCGCCCGCCTTGACCCGCCAGGCCAGCTGTATTTCCACTGCCGATCCATTGCTGGTGCAATTGCCCGAGCTCAGCGAGCGGCATACGTAGAATTCGCTCTGGAGCAGCTCCGCGGCGCCTGGCAGGGCCGCTTTGGCTCGCTCTGCCCAGCAGGCCAACTGAGCGCTTTGCTCATCCGGAAGAGGTGTGCAGGCCGCCGGCGTGGTGGGGAAGGCGGCCGTCCTGGCCTTGTAGAAGCCCGAGCTGGCCGGAAGCCCGTCCGGCTTGGCCCGCATCAGTTCGATCAGGTCGTTGGCGAGCGTCGCCGCCACGTTGCGTTGAACCGAGTCCTGCGTATAGGCAATGGTCTTACCCTGCAGGGCCACCATGCCCAGCACGCCGATACAGACCAGCAGAAGGGTGATCAGGACCTCGATCATGCTGAAGCCCAGGTGCGATTTCATGGATGTGTTCATGGCGTGCAGGTACTCATGGCGTTTCCTTCGGCGTTGGCCTTCCCTCGGGCGAACTGGCGAATGTGGCCGCTGCTCTTGATGCTGATGGTGTAACCGTTGCTCGCGTCATCGTCCTGGCAAACGGTGATGTTGGTTGCCGGGGCGGTACCGTTCACGTTGAAGGCGATGGAGGTTCGGTCGGCACTGAGCAGGACATTTTTAGGGGGCTCGACCACGCGCAAGGCGTTTGCGATGTTGTCGCCGCAGTCCTTCTTGAGGCTCCACACCTGATCGTCGATGCACACGCTCAGCATTTCCCGGTTGGTCACCGCGGTCGCACGGGCGAGTTGCAGCAGCGACTGGGTTTCGTTGCTGGCGGACTGGGTCTGATTGTTCTTGACGAACTGGGTGAAGCTGGGAACTGCGATCGCAGCGAATACGCCGAGCACGGCGATGACGACCATCAGTTCGATCAGAGTGAAACCCTGGGGTTTCCTCGTGCTGTCCATGCGGTACTCCTGAGATTAGCTGGAGGCGATGATGCGCAAGCGCCATGTCTTTGTCTCTAGAGTGCCAGATGACTGGAGGCTGAGTGGCGATGACCGGTAACCGGGCTGTCGGTTGTGTGCTCAACCGCAAGGTTTGCTGACCTGCTGATTCTTTTCCAGGCCCCGGATGCGCTTGATCCGGCCCTGTTTGTTGAGGACGAGCTGCCAGGCGA
Organism: Stutzerimonas sp. Brlt_14; assembly: GCF_051948915.1. Lineage (NCBI taxonomy): Bacteria > Pseudomonadati > Pseudomonadota > Gammaproteobacteria > Pseudomonadales > Pseudomonadaceae > Stutzerimonas > Stutzerimonas sp. Brlt_14. The sequence goes on along the minus strand of NZ_JAYJLM010000007.1, from coordinate 235,778 downwards.
CCTCGCCCTGCCGATCGCAGAGGTAGAATCGGCCATTGCCCATCTTTGTCGTACCATTGGGATAGAAGCTGATCTTCTTCGACGCGCCTGCCCAGCGCAGCTGCCGCGGAACATCGATCGCATGGTGACTGATGACGAGCCCGGTCGCGGGCGAGCGGAGTATCCAGCCTCTTTCCCAGGAGCTGGTGCAAGTGCTGCCATCGACGGTGCCGCAGAGCTCCACGTCGCGATGAGTCGCCACGCTCAAGGCCCGGGCATGGGCGAGCTGGCCCTGCAACTGCTCGGTGAGGGCTTCGAGCGTGTTGCGTTGAAGAAAGTGGGAGAAGGCGGGCAGTGCAATGCTGCTCGCGATGCAGAGCAGGCATACAACGATAAGCAGCTCCGCCAACGACATGCCTGTGTTGGTTCGTTTCATGACCACGTCCTTGTGGTTCGAATGAGGTTGCCTTTCTCTTTTCAGCCTTTGCTGAGGCCAGGTCAACGCTCGACGGTTTATTGAAGGAGAAGTTTGTGACGCAGTTCCTGGTTGTGGGCGGCGGTGTAATCGGGCTGCTCAGCGCGGCGATGTTGGCGCGGGACGGGGCGCAGGTCGTGCTGGCCGAACGGCAGGCTGTCGGCCAGGAGGCATCCTGGGCCGGTGGTGGGATCGTTTCGCCGTTGTATCCGTGGCGCTACAGCCCGGCCGTGACGGCCCTGGCGCATTGGTCGCAGGCGTTCTATCCGGAGCTGGGCGAGCAACTGCTCGCCCAGACGGGCGTCGATCCCGAGGTGCACGTGACCGGCCTCTACTGGCTGGACCTGGAAGACGAAGCGCAGGCGCTGGAGTGGGCGCGTCGCGGAGGCCGGCCGCTTCGGTCGGTGGACCTCGAGCAGGTCCATCGGGCGGTTCCGCCGCTGGGGCCGGGGTTCTCCAGCGCCATCCACATGCCGGGCGTGGCTAACGTGCGCAATCCCAGGTTGCTCCGTGCGCTGCGCGAGGCGTTGCGGCGGATGCCCAACGTACGTCTGCTGGAGAACTGTCCGGTGCGCGGCTTCGTCCGTCAGGGGGAACGCATCCTCGGCGTGGAGACGGCGCAGGGGCAGATGTTGGCGGATCAGGTGGTGGTCGCGGCCGGTGCCTGGTCCGGCGAGCTCCTGGCCACGCTTGGCCTCGAGCTGCCGGTCGAGCCGGTCAAAGGGCAGATGATTCTCTTCAAGTGCGCCGACGATTTCCTGCCGAGCATGGTGCTGGCCAGGACGCGCTATGCGATCCCGCGCCGCGACGGGCATATCTTGGTGGGCAGTACCCTGGAGCATGCCGGCTTCGACAAGAGGCCCACCGATACCGCGCTGGACAGCCTCAGGGCCAGCGCCATCGAGCTGTTGCCCGCGCTGGCCGATGCCGAGGTGGTGCGTCATTGGGCCGGGCTGCGTCCGGGGTCGCCCGAAGGCGTTCCTTATATAGGACGGGTGGATGGTTTCGAGGGGCTGTGGCTCAACTGCGGCCATTACCGTAACGGCCTGGTGCTGGCGCCGGCGTCCTGCCAGTTGCTGGCCGATCTGATGTGCGGGCGGGCGCCGATCGTTGACCCCACCCCGTACGCGCCGGGCGGTCGGCTGGGTGGAGCGTTGACGGCCAGGGGCGGGGATTAGCATCGACACACTTTGCTGATACATTGCCGCCCCTTCGGGCCCGATGCCGGGCCGATCACCATTCTGTTCGATGAGGTCTTCGTGGCGAAGAAAACCACCTCGTTCGCAGGCCTGGGTGGCCTGGTGTACTCCACCGACGGCGGCAAGCACTGTCCCGACTGCGGCAAGCCGCAGGCCGAATGCATCTGTGGCCAGAGCGTGATTCCGGCCGGCGACGGGATTGCGCGCGTGCGCCGCGAAACCAAGGGGCGCGGCGGGAAAACCGTCACCACCGTTACCGGCGTACCCCTGACCGAGGCCGAGCTCAAGGCGCTGGCGACGGCGCTCAAGCGTCGGTGCGGCACCGGTGGCTCGCTCAAGGACGGCGTCATCGAGATCCAGGGCGATCATGTCCAGCTGCTGCTCGACGAACTCGGCAAACGCGGCTTCAAGGCCAAGAAGTCCGGCGGCTGAGTGCCGCTGTGACAGCCTCACCAATTTTCACCTTTTTGCGCATATCGGCTGTCGAAGCCGCATAGCCTTCGCCGGGCACATCTGCTTGCGGCGAAACGTACAATTCTTTCCGGGAGGCTTCGATGCCTGTACGACGCACACGTAAAGACGACGGTAGCCAGTGGACCGCTGCCGATAGCCGCAGCATCTATGGCATTCGCCACTGGGGGGCCGGTTACTTCGCCATCAATGATCAGGGCAACGTCGAGGTTCGCCCGCAGGGCCCCAGCGGCGAGCCGATCGAGTTCAATGGGCTGATCGAACAGCTGCGCGAGGCGGGGCTGTCGCTGCCGCTGCTGGTGCGCTTTCCCGGCATCCTGCAGGACCGCGTGCGGCGCCTGACCGGCGCCTTCGACGCCAACATCGAGCGCATGGAGTACGCCGGCAAGTACACTGCGTTGTACCCGATCAAGGTCAATCAGCAGGAAGCGGTGGTGGAGAACATCATCGCCACGCAGAACGTTTCCATCGGCCTGGAGGCAGGCTCCAAGCCGGAGCTGATGGCGGTGCTGGCGCTGGCGCCGAAGGGCGGCACCATCGTCTGCAATGGCTACAAGGATCGCGAGTTCATTCGGCTGGCGCTGATGGGGCAGAAGCTCGGCCACAAGGTGTTCATCGTCATCGAGAAGGAGTCCGAGGTCGGCCTGGTGATCGAGGAGGCCAACGAACTCAAGCTGACCCCGCAGGTCGGCCTGCGCGTGCGCCTGTCGTCGCTGGCATCGTCCAAGTGGGCCGATACCGGTGGCGAGCGTTCCAAGTTCGGCTTGTCCGCAGCGCAGTTGCTCTCGGTGATCGAACGCTTCCGCGCCGCAGAAATGGATCAAGGCATCCGCCTGCTGCACTTCCACATGGGATCGCAGATCGCCAACCTGGCGGATTACCGTCAGGGCTTCCGTGAGGCTATCCGTTACTACGCCGAGCTACGGGCGTTGAACCTGCCGGTGGATTACATCGATGTCGGCGGCGGCCTGGGGGTCGACTACGACGGCACCCATTCGCGCAACGCCAGCTCGATCAACTATGACATCGACGAATACGCCGGTACCGTGGTCGGCATGCTCAAGGAGTTTTGCGAGGCGCAGGGCCTGCCGCATCCGAACATCTTCTCCGAGAGCGGTCGGGCTATGACCGCGCACCACGCGGTGCTGGTCATGCAGGTCACCGACGTCGAGCGGCACAACGACGAAATACCGCAGATCGACAACTACGACGAGCTGCCGGATATCGTCCAGTCGCTGGCCGATCTGCTCGGGCCGACCGACCCGGAGATGGTCACCGAGACCTACTGGCGTGCTACCCACTACATGAGCGAGTCCAGCGCGCAGTACGCCTCCGGCAAGCTGACCCTGGCACAGAAGGCGCTGGCCGAGCAGAGCTATTTCGCCATCTGCCGCCGCCTGTACAACCAGCTCAAGGCCCGTCAGCGCTCGCACCGCGCGGTGCTCGACGAGCTCAACGACAAGCTGGCGGACAAGTACATCTGCAATTTCTCGGTGTTCCAGAGCCTGCCCGATACCTGGGCGATCGACCAGATCCTGCCGATCGTGCCGCTGCAGCGGCTGACCGAGGAGCCGGTGCGGCGCGCCGTGCTGCAGGACCTTACCTGCGACTCGGACGGCAAGATCAAGCACTACGTCGACGAGCAGAGCATCGAGAGCAGCATGCCTGTGCACGAGGTCGCGCCTGGCGAGGAGTATTTCCTCGGCGTGTTCCTGGTGGGTGCCTATCAGGAGATTCTCGGCGACATGCACAACCTGTTCGGCGATACCGATTCGGTGAACGTCTATCAGCGCGAGGACGGTAGCTACTACCACGCCGGCATCGAGACCCATGACACCATCGAGGACATGCTGCGCTATGTGCATCTGTCGCCCGAGGAGCTGATGACCTACTACCGCGACAAGGTGGCCGGGGCCAAGTTGAGCGCCAAGGAACGCACGCAGTACATCGACGCGCTGCGCCTGGGACTGACGCGTTCGTCCTACCTGACGCCCTGATGGGTGCCCGGCGTCAGCCGGGCATGACGCCGAAGCCCCGTGCCATCAGCGCCGCCAGCAGGGGAATCATCGCGAGCAGCAGCAGCTCCAGGCGGATGGTCAGCTTGACCCATCTGGCGCTGCCGCTCGAGATGGTCGGTGCCTGGCCTGCCGCGAGAGCGGGGCGCCAGCGCAGAAAGGTCAGCGTCGGGTAGATGGACAGGACGGCGACGACCACGAACAAACCGACCTTGGCGTGAAAGAAGCTGTTCTTCAGGTAGTAGTCCAGTCCCTTGCCATAGAAGACCGCCCGGGCGATGCCGCTCGCCAGCACAGCCGCGGCCGTGATGCCAAAGGCTATGTCGATGCGGAACAGGCTGCGCGCGCGCTCCAGCGTCAGCGGCTGGCGGAACAGCTGATGCTCCAGCAGCAACAGGGCAAAGAGCAGGAAGATCGCCAGGAAGTGCAGGTAGGCGGCAATGGCATAGGCCATGTTCAGCGTCCTTCGGAATGGGTGGTGCCAGGCGTGCTCATGGTAAACCAGGCGCTGCGGCGCTGCAGACGCAAGGCGAGCACGCCCAGGCAGATGCCACGCGTCAGCATGAAGGCGAGAAACGCCAGCCACAAGCCGTGATTGCCCAGCCCCTGCAGCAGCCAGCCCAGCGGCAACGTCAGCGCCACTGCCAGCAGCATGCTGTTGCGCATCTCCCGCGCGCGGGTGGCACCGATGAACAGGCCATCGAGCAGATAGCTCCAGACCGCGATCAGCGGCAATGCCGCCAGATAGGGCAAGTAGGTCAGCGCGGTCTGGCGCACCTCGGGTATGTCGGTCTGCAACTGGATGAACAGCTGGCCGCCGAACAGAAAGAACAGGCCGAAGGCGGTGCTGGCCAGCAATGACCAACCCCCGGCAACCACCATCACCCGTTGCAGTGCGTTGCGGTCGCCTGCACCGATGGCATGCCCGCTCAAGGCTTCCACCGCATGGGCCAGTCCGTCGAGGGCATGCGCGGTCAGCAGAAGGCCGTTGAGCAGCAGGGCGTTGGCGGCGACTGTGGCATCGCCCAGGCGGGTGCCCTGCACCGTGACCAGGAAGAACACCAGCTGCAGTGCCAGCGAGCGCAGGAAAATGTCGCGGTTGACCGCCATCAGCGGGCGCCAGCTTGTCCAGTGCCGCAGCGCACGGGTGTCGAGTCGGCCGGGATAACGCGTCAGCGCCTTGCGAGTAAGGCCCAGGCCAAGCAGCGCGCCGCTCCATTCGGCGATCACCGAGGCGCGCGCGGCCCCGGCCACGCCCCAGTCGAGGCCGAGCACGAACCACAGGTCCAGCGCGACATTGATGAGGTTGGTCGTCAGCAGAATGGCCAGCGGCGCGCGGGCGTTCTGCGTGCCGAGAAACCAGCCGATCAGTGCATAGCTGGCCAGCGCGGCAGGCAGGCCGAACAGGCGCGTGTGGAAATAGTCGCGGGTCAGGTCGTTCAGTTCCGCCGAGGGCTGCATCAGCTGCAGCGCGGCGCCCTTGAGCGGCACACCGAGTAAGCCCAGCAGCAGGGCGAAGCCGACGGCCACCAACAGTCCCTGCAACAATATCTGGCGCAGCGCGCCGCCATCCTGGCGGCCGGCTGCCTGCGCGGCGAAGCCGGTGGTACCCATGCGCAGGAAGCCCATCACCCACACCAGCAGCGTGTACAGGCTGCCGCCAACCGCCACCGCGCCCAGCTGGTGAGCGTGCGGCAGATGGCCGATCACGCTGCTGTCCACCAGCGCCACCAGCGGCACGGACAGGTTCGACAGGATCATCGGCGCCGCCAGGGCCCACACCTTCTGATGCGTGGGCGCGTGGCGCCAGGCGGCAAGCATGCGGGACATTACGGGCCTCCGGGACGGCCCGGCACTATACGTGGCCAGTGGGAAAAGAGGAAAAACCGCAGTGCCCGGGGTATGCCGGGCGATGTATCGGCGTGATCAGTGAATCAGCCAGCTCAGCAGCCACAAGCCGAGGAACAGCCAGACCAGTCCGCCGATGATCGAGCCGCGGAAGAATGAGCGAACGGCCGCGACCAGCAACAGCAGGCCGATGACCAGCGCGACCAGGCTCAGCAGCGAGCGGTCCATCCCCAGCGTGCGTGACAACCCCTCGAGAAAGTTGTGCCCGGCGCGGGCAAACAGGCCGAAGAAGTCGGCCAGCCCTTCGACGATGAAACGTATGACGGTGCCGAGTGCCTGACCCAGCCACTCGAAGAATCCTTCTACCCGCATCTATCACTCTCCCAGATCGTTCGATTGCGGTGCGCAAGCGCAGCCCTGGGCATTGGGCTGCTGGCCGGGGCCGAGAGTTCAATGTCAGAGGGGAACAAGCGCGGCGGATGAGGGTCGGAATGTCCCTGCGTAGTGCGTGACGCATCCGTCGCGATTCATGCCTTCATTCAACTGCAACAAGTCCCGGGCAGCCTGCCCACACGACTTCAACGAGTAGACACCATGCGAGCCCTCACCATCGCGCAGCTGGGACGACTAGCGACGCTGCGCCCCTTGAGCTGGGCCTGTGGCCTGCTGCTGTTCTGCCTGCTGTACCTTGCCGTCACGCTGCATCTGGATGAGCGGCTGTTCTACACACTGAAAACCACCTGGCATGAGAACAGCTGGGAGCGTCGCAGCCTGTGGCTGCCGGAATACCGGGCGAGAATCGATGCGTTGCCCGTGGCAACGGTGAAGGACAACCTTTCCGGGCTGACCTACGACGAGCGTCGTGGTCACCTGTGGGCCGTGGTCAACAACCCCGAGGAGCTGTTGGCGCTGGGCCGTGATGGGACGTTCATCGCGCGCTACCCGCTGCAAGGCTTCGAAGACGTCGAGGGGGTGACCTATCTGGGTGACGACCTGCTGGTGCTGACCGAGGAACGCCAGCAGGCGCTGGTGGTGGTGCAGGTGCCGAACCTGGCCGGCCCGCTGCGCCGCGCCGATGCACGCTCCATCACGCTGGCGCTGAACGAGGCGGACAACACCGGTTTCGAAGGCGTCGGTTACGACCGAGCGGGCGATCGTCTGTTCGTGGTCAAGGAGCATTCGCCGCGCAAGCTCTATGAAATCCACGGCATCAAGCGCAGCCTGGCCGGCGACATGGACATCAAGATCATCGACCGCCAGGGCTGGATCGACAAGCTGGACATGGCCAGCGACCTGTCGTCGGTGCATTTCGACGAGCAGACCGGTCACCTCGTGTTGCTCAGCGACGAGGCGAAGATGATGCTGGAGCTGGATGCCGAGGGCGAGCTGGTCAGTTTCCGCTCGCTATGGCGCGGTTTCGCCGGCCTCGAGCGCAGCGTGCCGCAGGCCGAGGGCATGACTTTCGACGCTCAGGGCAATCTTTATCTGGTCAGCGAGCCGAACCTGTTCTACGCCTTCGAGCATCAGTGAGAATGACCTGGCTGTGCAAACCTAGCCACGCTGGATCAGCCAGACACCGCCGAAGATCAGCAACAGGCCGGCCACCTTGCCGAGGCTGATGGGCGACTGGCGGAAACCGGCCCAGCCGAAGTGGTCCAGCAGCAGCGCGACGAACAGCTGCCCGGCCAGCAGCAACGCCATGAACAGCAGTGCGCCGGTACGCGGTGCGGCGAAGGCGGCGGTGGCGATAAAGAAGGCGCCCAGCAGGCCGCCGGTCCATTGCCACCAGCTCAGTGCCTTGAGGGACTGCAGCGCCGGCAGGTCGCGCTGGGTCAGCACGATGAGGAACAGGGCCAGAGTGCCGACAGCGAAGGAAAGCAGCGCCGCGCCCATGACGTTGCCGAGCTGGCGAGCCACCTGACCGTTGATTCCGGCCTGCAAAGGCAGCATGGCTCCGGCAATGAACGGCAGGGTGAGCAACCACCAGGCAACAGCAGGCATTTCAGGTCTCCAAGGATCAGCGGCGCGACAGTATGGCGAGCGCGGCAGTCGCTCGCCAGCACCGCGGCAGGTTCAGGCGCTTGGCTCAGTGCGGTGGGTATTGCGACAGCACCCGCGCCACCAGCTCGCGCATGCTGCCAGCGCGCTCGTCGGGCGTGCCCTGGCGGCTGCGCAGTACCTGTTCGGCACTGCCACGCCAGACCAGCTTGCCGTCGGCGGCGTCATACAGATCGATCTGCAAGGTGCCGACCTGATAGTCGATGGTGCGGGTATCGGTGAACATCGGTCCGCCCCAGTAGCCGTACCAGGGGTTGCCCCAGGCGCCGGAAGTGGTCGTGTATTGCTGGGTGCGCTGGTCGACGATGTACCAGGCCTGCACCTGCACGCCGGCCGCGGCACTCTCCGTGGCGGGCCGCAGGCCGCGCTGGTCCAGTTGCTCGGCAATGGCGTCGCGGATGCGCTGCTCGGTGAGGTCGCTCTGTATGCGCGGGTCATCCGGCCGGTACTGCAGCGCCGGCTCCTTCCAGCTCCAGGCGCGATAGGCGGAGAAATCCCGTGTCGGATCGAAATCACGCTGCACCTGCGGGCCCTGGCAGGCGACGAGGGCGAGGAGTAGGGGAATCAGCAACAGGCGGCGGAACATGATCGTTCTCCAGGGAAGGGTCTGCTCAGTCTAGGCCCGGCGCCTTCGTTCGGCGCGTAGCCACTTGCCGCACTCAGCGCGGCGGATAATCGGCCAGCGCCCGCTCGACGGCCTGGCGCACCGCATCTTGCTGCTTGGCCCGGCTGCCGCTCAGGCGCGCTTCGGCACGATTGCTCCAGACCGATTGCCCGGAAGCCGCATCGAACATCTCGATGCGCACCGAGACGACTTCCTCCTCGTAGTTGCGCACGATGGGCACGCTGGTGCCGACGCCGTACCCGGTGCCGTAGCCACCGCCATAACGGCCTACGCCGACATGCGGGCCGTAGCCGTAGTTGTCGTAGGTCTGGCGTACTCGGGTTTCCTTGCTGGCGCTGGCGCTGATCCGTACATCGCCCGGAGCATTGCCCGGTGCCGGGCGCAGGCCATGTTGATCGAGGGCGCCGGCGACCATTTCCTGCAGTTCTTCACCGCTGATCGAGGCCGTGCCCGCTGGCGGGCTGCGCCAGCTCCAGTTCTGGTAACTGGAGAAGTCCCGGGGCGCGGCCGGGTAGGTGGGCGCCTGGATCTGTTCCACCGGAGGGGCGGGCGGGATCGGCGCCGATTCATCGGTATAGGGGTTCTGGCTCTGGCAGGCCGCGAGGGTAAGGCAGAGCAAGGGCAAGAACGCGCGGGTCGACATGGAAACCTCCCGGCCGGCTCAGCGTGGCCGGCACAACCAGTGCAGATAGCGCCCGAGGTCGGCGAAGGTGGGATGGCGGCGGTAGGCCAGTTCCATCTCGATGAGGTCGGCCGGCTCGGTGCGGGCCTGGAAATCGGCGGGCATGTAGTCATGGAAAACGCGCACGCCACTGCTGGATTCGACCTGCCAGCGCGGCGCGAGTTGCGCGGCCAGTTCGCGTGGGTCCAGCGGTTGCTGCGGGGTCAGGCTCTGCCGTTCGCCGGCATAGGTCTGGCTGCGCAGCTTCTTGAAGTGGCCCTTGAGCAGGTTGCGATAGATCAGCGCATCGCGGTTGTAGAAGGCCAGCGACAGCCAGCCATCGGCCGCGGTCAGGCGGTGCAGCACCGGCAGGATCGCCTGGGGCTCGGCGAGCCACTCCAGCACGGCGTGGCAGATGACCAGGTCGAAGCGGCCGTCGACATGCGTTTCTACCTCCTGCCAGGGCGCCTGGATGAAGGTGGCCTGCTGACCGGCGTCGGCGAACTGCTGGCGGGCGCCTTGCAGCATCGGTTCGGCGGGCTCGGCGAGGGTGACCGCATGGCCCTGCTGCGCCAGCCAGAGGCTCATATGGCCGAGCCCGGCGCCGATGTCCAGCACCCGCAGCGGGCGCGGCGGCAGGATCTCGGCCAGGTCGGCCTGCAGCACGGCCAGGCGGATCGCGCCCTTGGCACCGCCGTAGATCTTCTCGGCGAAACGCGTCGCCAGCTCGTCGAAATGGCGGTCGCTCATCGGACGAAGCGCCGCTCGTTGTCGGCCAGCTTGTCCAGCAGCGCCTGTTCCATGTCGATCCCCAGCTCGCTGCACATCAGCAGCAGGTACATGAGGATGTCGCCGACCTCCTGGCCCGCGTGCTCGAGCTTGTCGGCCGATAGCTGGCGCGACTCGTCCTCGGTCTGCCACTGGAAGATTTCCACCAGCTCGGCCATTTCCACACTGGCGGCCATGGCGAGGTTCTTCGGGCTGTGAAAGCGCTGCCAGTCGTTGCGATCGCGGATCGCATGCAGGCGCTGGGTGATCTGTTCGATGTTCATCAGGGGAGGCGGGCTGTTCGAAAGACGACAAGCTTCCGCCAGTGCGTCGGCGCCCGCAAGAGGGCGTCAGCCGCGGCGGACCTTCAGCTCGCGCTCGATGGCGATCACGCCGGGGCGGTAGTCGCCCTGTTCGATGGCGCGAATGGCCTGCTCCAGCACCTGCTCGGCGATCTGTGCGTGCTGCTGGGAAATCGCGTTGACCCGGATCGGCAGGAAATCCAGCAACTGCGCATCACCGAAGGTGCCCAGCCGCAGCTGTTCGGGCCAGAGCAGGTCGCGCTCGTGCAGCGCGTCGAACACGCCTTCCAGCAACACATAGGCGGTGGTGATCAGCGCATCGGGCAGCGCGCCGCGGTCGAGCAGGGCGAGCATCTGCGCGCGGCCGCAGGCGCGGCTGAACTGCTCGGCACGCAGGATGCTGACCGGCCCGAGGTGCTGCGCCAGCGCCTGCTGGAAACCTTCCTCGCGCTGCTGGCTGATGCGCAGCGCCGGGCGCGCGCTGATCAGGGCGACATGCGCCTCGGGCGGCACGTCCAGCGAGCGGGTCAGCTGCGCGCCTGCTTCGCGGTCGTCGCTGACCACCGAACAGAAGTGCTCGGCATCCAGCGCACGGTCCAGTGCGATCACCGGCGTGCCGGTCGCCTGGACCTTGCGGTACCCGGCATCGTCCGCCGGCAGGCCGCTGGCGACGATCAATGCATCGCAGCGTCGCGAGCGCAGCACCTGGATGACCTGGCGCTCGGTGTCCGGCTCATCGTCGGTCCCGGCGATCAGCAACTGGTAGCCGCGCTGTCGCGCACGCTGCTCGAGCAGCTTGGCCAGGCGTGCATAGCTGGGGTTTTCCAGGTCCGGCACGATGAAACCGAGGGTCCGGGACTGCCCGCGGCGCAGACCGGCGGCCTGCTGGTCGAGCTGAAAACCCTGCTGCTCGGCGACCGCCAGCACGCGCTCGACCGTGGCCGGGCTGATCCGTCGCTGCGCGGCCTTGCCGTTGAGCACGTAGCTGGCGGTGGTTACCGAAACGTTGGCGAGGCGGGCGATGTCGGTCAGTTTCAACTGGGGGCCTAAGACGGGTGGTATGAACTCGGGCTTCTAGAATTACCCAATATTGCGTAATGTGCCAGCCTTGGCTGAAACGTTTCAGCAGCTTTCAGGTCTGAAGCGCCAGCCCAGGATTCGGGCAATGCCGGCGCACCGTCGGCCACAACAATCGCGAGCCCCGCAGGAGTTCTCCATGCTTGAGTTGAACGCGCAGCACATCCACATGCATCAGGTCGCGGCGGACAAACCGGCCGCGCTGGCCCTGCTCGGCGAGGTGCTGGTCGCCGACGGGCTGGTGGCGCCCGGTTACCTCGACGGCTTGCGCGCACGCGAAGCCCAGGGCTCGACCTTTCTCGGCCAGGGCATCGCGATCCCCCATGGCACCCCGGAAACCCGCGATCAGGTGTTCACCACGGGCGTGCGGCTGCTGCATTTTCCGGAGGGCGTCGACTGGGGCAACGGCCAGCAGGTCCACCTCGCCATCGGCATCGCCGCGCGTTCCGATGAGCATCTGCGTCTGCTGCAGCTGCTGACCCGCGCCCTCGGCGAGGGCGACCTCAGTGAGGCGCTGCAGAAGGCCGAAAGCCCCGAGGCGATCATCGCGCTGCTGCAGGGGGCGCCGCAGGAACTGGCGCTCGATGGCGAGCTGGTGGGGCTGGGCGTCGCCGCCGAGGACTTCGATGAGCTGGCCTGGCAGGGCGTCAAGCTGCTCAAGCGCGCCGAATGCGTGGTCGCTGGCTTCAATGCCGGGCTCGCGCTCGACCAGGCCTTGCCGCTGGGTGAGGGCCTCTGGTGGCTGAGCAGCGAGCAGTCGGTGCAGCGACCGGGGCTGGCGTTCGTCACACCCGCCGCGTCGCTGGATCATCACGGTCAGCCGCTCAACGGCCTGTTCGTGCTGGCCAGTCTCGGTGAAGCGCACCGGGCGATGCTCGAACGCCTGTGCAACCTGCTGATCGAGGGGCGCGGCGCAGAGCTGAGCCAGGCGACTTCCAGTCGCACAGTGCTCGAAGCCCTGGGCGGCGACGTGCCGGCGGACTGGCCGAGTGCCCGCGTGCCGCTGGCCAATGCCCATGGCCTGCACGCACGGCCCGCCAAGGTGCTGACCGAGGTCGCACAGGCCTTTGCCGGCGAGATCCGCGTGCGCCTGGCCGGCAGTCAGAGCGCGGGGGTGTCCGCCAAGAGCCTGAGCAAGCTGCTGGCGATGGGCTCGCATCGTGGGCAGGTGCTGGAGTTCATCGCCGAGCCCTCGATCGCCGATGATGCGCTGCCGGCATTGGTGCGCGCGGTGGAAGAAGGGCTGGGCGAGGAAATCGAGCCGCTGCCAACCGGCGGGGAACCGGCGGAGCAGCCAGCTGCCACCGTGCAACTGAATGACGCCGCCCAGGACGTGGCCGCCCTGCGGGCCGGCGAGCAGGTCATCGGCATCGCCGCCTCGCCCGGCATCGCCATCGGCCCGGTGCTGGTGCGCAAGCCGCAGGCGATCGACTATCCGCGGCGCGGCGAATCCCCTGCTGTCGAGCTGCAGCGGCTCGACGCAGCGCTGGACAAGGTGTTCGCCGAAATCGGCACGCTGATCGCGCAGAGCCAGGTCGCCAGCATCCGCGACATCTTCACCACCCACCAGGCCATGCTCAGGGATCCCGCCCTGCGCGAAGAGGTGCAGGTGCGCTTGCAGAAAGGCCTCAGCGCCGAGGCGGCCTGGATGGAGGAAATTGAAAGCGCGGCGCAGCAGCAGGAGGCGCTGCATGACCAGCTGCTCGCCGAGCGTGCGGCCGACCTGCGCGACGTGGGCCGCCGCGTGCTGGCCTGCCTGGCCGGTGTCGAAGCCGAGCAGGCCCCGGATGAGCCCTACATTCTGGTGATGGACGAGGTGGCGCCGTCGGACGTCGCCACCCTCAATGCCCAGCGCGTCGCCGGCATTCTCACCGCCGGCGGCGGCGCCACCTCGCACAGCGCCATCATTGCCCGGGCGCTGGGTATTCCGGCCATCGTCGGCGCGGGGGCCGGTGTGCTCGGCCTGGCGCCCAACACCCTGCTGCTGCTCGATGGCGAGCGCGGCGAGCTGCTGGTGGCGCCGAGCGATACGCAGCTCGAACAGGCCCGGGGCGAGCGCGCCGCGCGGGAGGAACGCAAGCGCCTGGCCCATGAGCGACGTCTGGAGCCGGCGATCACCCGTGACGGCCATCCGGTGGAGATCGCTGCCAACATCGGCGCCGCCGGCGAGACGCCCGAGGCGGTGGCGCTCGGTGCCGAGGGCATCGGCCTGCTGCGCACCGAGCTGGTGTTCATGAACCACGCTCAGGCGCCGGATCAGGCGACCCAGGAAGCCGAATACCGCCGTGTACTGGAAGCCCTCGAAGGCCGGCCCCTGGTGGTGCGCACGCTCGATGTCGGCGGCGACAAGCCGCTGCCGTACTGGCCGATGCCGCCCGAGGAGAACCCCTTCCTCGGCGTGCGCGGCATTCGCCTGAGCCTGCAGCGCCCGGACATCCTCGAAACCCAGCTGCGTGCCTTGCTCGCCTCCGCCGACGGCCGGCCGCTGCGGATCATGTTTCCCATGGTCGGCAATATCGAGGAATGGCGCACCGCCAAGGCGCTGGTCGATCGCCTGCGCGTCGAATTGCCGGTGGCCGACCTGCAGGTGGGCATCATGATCGAGATCCCGTCCGCCGCGCTGATCGCGCCGGTGCTGGCGCAGGAAGTCGATTTTTTCAGCATCGGTACCAACGATCTGACCCAGTACACGCTGGCAATCGACCGCGGCCACCCGACGCTGTCCGGCCAGGCCGATGGGCTGCACCCGGCCGTGTTGCGCCTGATCGGCATGACGGTGGATGCCGCCCATGCGCAGGGCAAATGGGTGGGCGTCTGCGGCGAGCTGGCCGCCGATGCGCTGGCGATACCGATGCTGGTGGGGCTGGGCGTTGATGAGTTGAGCGTGTCGGCGCGCAGCATCGCGCTGGTCAAGGCGCGGGTGCGCGAGCTGGACTTCGCCGCCTGCCAGAGGCTGGCTCAGCAGGCCCTGATGTTGCCCGGCGCCCATGAAGTGCGCGCCTTCGTCGGGGAGCATTGCTGATGGCGCGCGTACTGACCGTCACCGTCAATCCCGCGCTGGATCTCACCGTGCAGCTGCCCGCGCTGCGTCTGGGCGAAGTCAATCGCAGCGACAACCTGCAGGCGCACGCTGCGGGCAAGGGGCTCAACGTCGCCCAGGTCCTGGCCGATCTCGGCCATCAGCTGACCGTGACCGGCTTTCTCGGCGAAGCCAATGCGCAGCCTTTCGAGCAGCTGTTCAGTGCGCGGGGCTTTGCCGACGAATTCGTCCGCGTGGCGGGCGAGACCCGCAGCAACATCAAGCTGGCCGAGGCGGATGGGCGGATCACCGATATCAATGGCCCGGGGCTGGAGGTCGGTGCCGCCCAGCGCGACGAGCTGCTCGCCCGCCTCGAGCGCCTGGTGCCGGGCCATGAGCTGGTCGTGGTGGCCGGCAGCCTGCCGCGCGGCGTCGAGCTGCCGTGGTTCGTCGAGCTGCTGCAGCGGCTCGCGCGGCTCGGTGCGCGTGTCGCGCTGGACACCAGTGGCGCGGCGCTGCGCGAAGGGCTGGCCCTGTCACCCTGGCTGATCAAGCCCAACGAAGAGGAACTGGCCCAGGCCCGCGGCCTCGATCCGGCCGACGCGCAGGCCCTGGCCGACGAGGCGCGCCGCCTGAATGCCCGCATCGAACATGTCGTGATGTCCCAGGGCGCCGCAGGGGTCAGCTGGTTTTCGCCGGCTGCCGCCTGGCATGCCCAGCCGCCGAAGGTGCGGGTGGTCAGCACCGTGGGCGCCGGGGATTCGCTGCTGGCCGGCATGCTCCACGGCTTGCTGGCGGGTTGGCCGGCCGAGCGAACCCTGGCGCATGCCACGGCGATTGCCGCTCAGGCCGTCGGCCAAATCGGCTTCGGCATCACTGATCGGGCGCAACTGGCCGAGCTTGAAGCGGCCGTGCGGTTGCAGCCGCTCAGCCAATAATTACAAGAGGTGAAGGAATGAATCTGCTCATCATCACGGCCTGCCCCAACGGAATGGTCACCAGCGTGCTGACCTCGCGCCTGCTCGAAGCCGCGGCTCATCGCCTGGGCTGGTCGACCGCCGTGGAAGTCCACGATCCCAAGGCCATCGGCTCGCCGCTCACGGCCGAACAGATCGCCGAGGCCGACCTGGTTGTGGTGGTCAAGACCGGGCCTCTGCCGCTTGCGCGTTTCGTCGGCAAGCGTGTCGTGCAGTCGACCCCGTCCGAGGCCCTGCTCGACCCGGAAGGCTTCCTGCGCAGCGCCGCCGATACCGCGACCGAATTGCCGCCGGTTGACGGAGCCGACGCCGCGCCGTCCGCCGGCAAACCCAAGCTGGTGGCCATCACCGCATGCCCGACCGGCGTGGCGCACACCTTCATGGCCGCCGAGGCGCTGCAGCAGGCCGCCGCGCGCAAGGGCTACGACCTGCAGGTGGAGACGCGTGGCTCGGTGGGCGCGCGCAACGTGCTGGACCCCCAGGCCATCGAGGCGGCCGACGCGGTGCTGCTGGCGACCGATATCGAGGTGGATGTCACCCGTTTCGCCGGCAAGCGCGTGTTCCGCTGCGGCACCGGTGTCGCACTGAAGCAACCGGAGGCGACGCTGGATCGTGCGCTGCAGGAAGCGGCCGTGCTCGGCGGTGGCGTCACGGCAGGCGCCGCGACAGGGGAACAGAAAGCGGAGAAGACCGGCGTCTACAAGCACCTGCTCACCGGGGTGTCCTACATGCTGCCGATGGTGGTGGCCGGCGGTCTTTTGATCGCACTGTCGTTCGTGTTCGGCATCGAGGCGTTCAAGGAGGAGGGCACCCTGGCCGCCGCGCTGATGAAGATCGGCGGCGAAAC
The DNA here is from genome assembly GCF_051948915.1 of Stutzerimonas sp. Brlt_14. NCBI lineage: Bacteria > Pseudomonadati > Pseudomonadota > Gammaproteobacteria > Pseudomonadales > Pseudomonadaceae > Stutzerimonas > Stutzerimonas sp. Brlt_14. The sequence continues at coordinate 219,457 of NZ_JAYJLM010000007.1, read as the reverse complement.
CGCTTTCCAGCTGATGGTGCCGCTGCTGGCCGGCTACATCGCCTATTCCATCGCCGACCGCCCGGGCCTGGCGCCCGGCATGATCGGCGGCTTGCTGGCCGGCACGCTCGGCGCGGGCTTCATTGGCGGCATCATCGCCGGTTTCGTCGCCGGCTATGCGGCCAAGGCGGTGAGTCGCTGGATTCCACTGCCGGCCAGCATCGAATCGCTCAAGCCGATCCTGATCATTCCGCTGCTGGCCAGCCTGGTGACGGGCCTGGTGATGATCTACGTCGTCGGCACGCCGGTGGCGAAGCTGCTCGCCGGGCTCACCGAGTTCCTCGACACCATCGGCACCTCCAACGCCATCCTGCTCGGGCTGCTGCTGGGCACCATGATGTGCGTCGATCTCGGCGGGCCGGTGAACAAGGCGGCCTATGCCTTCTCCGTCGGGCTGCTCGCCTCGCAAAGCTACGCGCCGATGGCCGCGACCATGGCCGCCGGCATGGTGCCGCCGATCGGCATGGGCATCGCCACGCTGATCGCACGGCGCAAGTTCGCCCAGACCGAGCGCGAAGCGGGCAAGGCCGCGCTGGTGCTGGGTTGCTGCTTCATCTCCGAGGGCGCGATTCCCTTCGCTGCCAAGGACCCGCTGCGGGTGATTCCCGCCAGCATCGCCGGCGGTGCGCTGACCGGCGCGCTGTCCATGGCGTTCGGTGCCAAGCTGCTGGCGCCCCATGGCGGCCTCTTCGTGCTGCTGATCCCCAACGCGATCAACCATGCATTGCTCTACCTGGTCGCGATCCTGGCCGGGAGCCTGCTGACCGGGGTGGTCTATGCGCTGATCAAGCGGCCCGAGACTCAGCCGCTTGCGGTCGGTGCTGCCGCCTGACCGGCAGGCCAAAAGGGCTGAACTAAAGCGCTCCGCGCCGTATCCACTACAAGCTGGCGAAGACTTTGTGTCAGAAGGTTTCGCCAGCTTTTTGCTTTGCATCGATCTGGCTGGAGACTGCGATGAGTATCGACTACGGGCCGCGGCCCCTGCGTATCACCCTGACCGCCCTGGTGATTCTGGTGCTGGGTGCGCTCATGACCATCGGCGGCGGTTACCTCGCGACGTTGGGCGGTTCCTGGTACTACCTGGCCGCCGGTGTCGGTTTGCTGGTGGTGGCCGGCCTGCTGCTCGCCCGGCGGCGCGCGGCGATCTGGCTGTACGCGGCGTTGCTGCTGGGCACGCTGGCCTGGACGTTCTACGAAGTGCGCTTCGACTGGTGGCAGCTGGCGCCGCGGATCGATCTCTGGTGCATCCTCGGGCTCTGGCTGATCCTGCCCTTCGTCAATCGCCATGTCAGCGATCGGCTGATCTGGCGCGACGGTGCTAGCGGTCTGCTCGGGATCGGCCTGCTGGCCGGTGCGCTGATGGCAGGCTATTCGCTGACGCAGGACTACCACTCGATCACCGGTGAGTTCAGCGACGCGCAGATGCAGGGTCTGGCCCCGGAAGGTCAGGCCGGACGCCGGGCCAGCGAGTGGACGGCCTATGGCGGCTCCGACCGGGGCGACCGCTACGCACCGGCGGACCTGATCACGCCGGCCAATGTCGGCAAGCTGAAGAAGGCCTGGGAGTTCCACACCGGCGATCTGCCGGGCGAGGGCGACCCCGGCGAGATCACCTACCAGGTCACGCCGCTGAAGGTTGGCGACAACCTGTTCATCTGCACCCCGCACAGCATCGCCATCGCGGTGGATGCCGACACCGGCGAGGAGCGCTGGCGCTTCGATCCGAGCATCAATCGCGATGCCGAGTACTACCAGCACATGACCTGCCGCGGTCTGGCCTACCACGACGCCACGGCCTACAGCCAGGCGCCGGCCTCTGCGGCCGAGCCGGCTGCGCGTTGCGAGCGCCGATTGTTCCTGCCGACCAATGACGGCACGCTGATCGCCCTGGACGTTGCCGACGGCAAGCCCTGCGAGGACTTCGGTGATGCCGGCACGGTGGACCTCAAGGCCGGGCTGGGCGAGGGCGCGCTGGGCGTCTACCTGCCGACTTCGCCGCCCGTGGTGACCGAGAAGCTGGTCATCGTCGGTGGCTCGATCACCGACAACGGTGCGGTGGATTCCCCCGGCGGGGTGATCCGCGCCTATGACGTGCGCAGCGGCGAGCTGGTATGGAATTTCGACCCGGGCAATCCGGACGCCACCGAGCCCCTGGCCCCCGGCGAAACCTACGTGCGCAGCACGCCGAACTCCTGGACGATCGCCACCGCCGACGAGTCGCTGGGGCTGGTCTACATCCCCACCGGCAACCAGACGCCGGACCAGTGGGCGCAACCGCGCACGCCGGAATCCGAGCGCTTCACCGACACCCTGGTGGCGCTGGACCTAGCGAGCGGCCAGGTGCGCTGGGAATTCCAGACGGTGCACCACGATCTCTGGGATCGCGACCTGCCCTCGCAGCCCACGCTGGTGGATATCGACGGGCCGCAGGGCAAGGTCCCGGCCATCATCCAGCCGACCAAGCGCGGCGACCTGTACATCCTCGACCGGCGTACTGGCGAGCCCATCGTGCCGGTCGACGAGATGCCCGTGCCGCAAGGCACCGACTACGGCGAGTTCACCGCGCCCACGCAGCCCTATTCGGCCGTAAGCTACGCGCCGGACGAGCCACTGCGCGAGCGCGACATGTGGGGTGGCACGCCGCTGGACCAGATGATGTGCCGCATCCAGTTCCGCCAGCTGCGCTACGAGGGCGATTTCACGCCGCCGTCGGAGCAGGGCTCGCTGATCTACCCGGGCAACGTGGGAACCTTCAACTGGCCGTCCGTGGCCGTCGATCCGAGCCGCCAGCTGCTGTTCGGCGCACCGAACTACCTGGCCTTCGTCTCGACCATGGTCAAGCGCAGCGACGTCGACCCGAACGAGCGCTCCGGTGGCGGCGAGACCGGTCTGCAGCCGAACCTCGGCGCGCCGTACATGGTGCGGCTGGAGCCCTTCCTGTCGGTGCTCGGCCTGCCTTGCCAGACGCCACCCTGGGGTTACGTCACCGCGCTGGACCTGCGCAGCATGAAGAAGGTCTGGATGCACAAGAACGGCACCAGCCGCGACAGCGCGCCCTTGGGCATCCCTCTGCCGGTGGGTACGCCAGCGCTGGGTGGGCCGATCGTCACTGCCGGTGGTGTGGCCTTCATGAGCGGCACCCTGGATTACTACCTGCGCGCCTATGATCTGCAAAACGGCAAGGAGCTGTGGAAAGGCCGCCTGCCCGCCGGTGGCCAGGCGACGCCTATGACCTATGTGTCCGAGAAGACCGGCAAGCAGTACGTGGTGCAGATGGCCGGCGGGCATGGCTCGTTCGGCACCAAGCTGGGTGATTCCTTGATCGCCTGGACACTTGAGGAGTAGGTGATAGGGGGTAAGGGGTAGTTACGGCGCTAGGCATGGCCGCCAGCCCCTCACCCTAGCCCTCTCCCCAGAGGAGAGAGGGGACTGGACCGAGTTGGGTTGCCGGTCCGGTGTAGGGTGGAATGCATGATGTGCCTGCCATCTAAGGATGGTTCGGTGGCTTCACTCAGGCCACCGTTCCCCGTTGGGGAGGAAGGGGCGAGGCCGGGCTTCGACCCATACCGGCATAACTCGCTCGGTACCAAACTGGGTGATTCATTGATCGCCTGGACGCTTGAGGAGTAGCTGATAGGGCTGTGGGTTTTAGTTGCGGCGCTAGGCATGGCGGCCAGCCCCTCACCCTAGCCCTCTCCCCGGAGGGGCGAGGGGACTGCACCGAGTTGGGTTGCCGGTCCGGTGTAGGGTGGAATGCATGATGTGCCCGCCAAGTACGGATGATTCGGTGGCTTCATTCAGGCCCCCTCTCCCCGCTGGGGAGAGGGTTGGGGTGAGGGGCGCGGGCTTCGATCCTGCGCAACAGCTCCGTCAGAAAGTCGTCCAGATTCTGCAATACGTCCAGATTACTGAAACGCAGCACCTCCAGCCCCTGGCGCTCCAGATGCGCTGCAGCTGATCCCGCGCAAGCCCGGCGGCGTCATGGTGTTGCCCGCCATCGAGCTCGATCACCAGCCGCAGCTCGGCGCAATAGAAGTCCAGCACATAGGGCGGCCACGGGGGCTGCCGCCGGAACTTGAATCCCGCTAAGCCGCGATTGTACAGCTGCCGCCACAGCAGGCGCTCGCAATCGGTGAGCTGGCTGCGAAGCGATCGGGCGAAGTGACGGTGTTCGGGCGATGGGCGTTCGGCAGGCGTCGCACATCCTTGTGTCGGTATAGGCCTCTCGCATCCGTGCGAGAACTCGCTTGATCAGCGCGAGGCGATCGGTTGCCTCAATGATGCTCGCGCGTCGCCCGGAACTTCACCTCCGGCCAGCGCTCTTCCATCAGGCTGAGGTTGACGCGGGTCGGGGCCAGGTAGGTGAGGTGGCCGCCGCCGTCCACCGCAAGGTTCTCGTAGGCCTTGTCCTTGAATTCCTTGAGCTTCTTCTCGTCGCTGCACTCGATCCAGCGCGCCGACCAGACATTGATTGCCTCGTAGGCGCACTCGACCTTGTATTCCTCCTTCAGGCGGCTGGCGACCACGTCGAACTGCAGCACGCCCACCGCGCCGAGGATGATGTCGTTGTTGCGCTCGGGGAAGAACACCTGGGTGGCGCCTTCCTCGGCCAGCTCCTGCAGGCCCTGGCGCAGTTGCTTGGATTTGAGCGGATCCTTCAGGCGCACGCGGCGGAACAGTTCCGGGGCGAAGTGCGGGATGCCGGTGAAGCCCAGCACTTCGCCTTCGGTGAAGGTGTCGCCGATCTGGATGGTGCCATGGTTGTGCAGGCCGATGATGTCGCCGGCCCAGGCTTCCTCCAGCATCTCCCGCTCGCTGGAGAAGAAGGTCAGCGCGTCGGCGATCTTCAGGTCCTTCTTGATGCGCACGTGGCGCATCTTCATGCCTTTCTCGTACTTGCCCGAGCAGATGCGCATGAAGGCGATGCGGTCGCGGTGCTTGGGGTCCATGTTCGCCTGGATCTTGAACACGAAGCCTGTGAATTTCTCCTCGACCGGCTCCACGGTGCGCTCGTTGGCGACGCGCGCCAGCGGCTTCGGTGCCCAGTCGACGACGGCGTCCAGCACATGGTCAACGCCGAAGTTGCCGAGCGCGGTGCCGAAGAAGACCGGGGTCATCTCGCCGCGCAGGAAGGCGTCCTTGTCGAATTCGTGGCAGGCGCCCTGGACCAGTTCCAGCTGCTCGACGAAATCGTCGTACATGTCGCCCAGGTGCGCGCGGGCCTCGTCGGAATCGAGCTTGTCGATGACCCGTGTCTCGATGCGTTCGTGGCCATGGCCGGGCACGAAGACAATGATGCGGTCCTCGGCCAGGTGGTACACGCCCTTGAAGTCGCGGTAGCAACCGATCGGCCAGGTGATCGGCGCGGCCTTGATCTTCAGCACCGCCTCGATCTCGTCGAGCAGTTCGATGGGGTCGCGGATATCGCGGTCGAGCTTGTTGATAAAGCTCACGATTGGCGTATCCCGCAGGCGGCAGACGTCCATCAGGGCGATGGTGCGCGGCTCGACGCCTTTACCGCCATCGAGCACCATCAGTGCCGAGTCCACCGCGGTCAGGGTGCGGTAGGTGTCTTCGGAGAAGTCCTCGTGGCCGGGGGTGTCGAGCAGGTTGATCATGTGCTCGCGGTAGGGGAACTGCATCACCGAGGTGGTGATGGAGATGCCGCGCTGCTTTTCCATCTCCATCCAGTCGGAGGTGGCGTGGCGGTCGGACTTGCGCGATTTCACCGTGCCGGCGACGGCGATCGCCTTGCCCATCAGCAGCAGTTTTTCGGTGATGGTGGTCTTGCCCGCATCGGGGTGCGAGATGATGGCGAAGGTACGGCGCTTCGCGACTTCGGCGGCCTGAGTGGTCATCGGAATTAAGGAACCCGTCGACGAGTAGTCGGTCTGTCAAAAAAGGCGGCGATTATAGCGGCAAATGGATTTCCCTGCGGCCCGCACGGCAGCGGAAATCGGCCGTTTTGTGCAGTTTCCATGACGCTTTGTTTTGAATCGACAACAACTCGAAACGGATGCGCAATCGGGACGTTTTTTTGATTGATCTATGCCCCCCTTGGTCCTAAAGTTCGCGCCCGAACGTCCATGCTGGCAACGATCCATCCGGCTCAAGTACTGACGACGAGAGATCCACGTGATACTCGGCGACATGCCTTGGGAAGTAGGCGAACCAAAGTGGGGAAACTGATCAGGCGTTCTTGTCAGGGCTGACGCCCTTCACCCCTCATCCGACTTTTGTTTCCCGTTTTTGGAGTCCCACGCATGACGGTCAAGATCGAAGACTATTTCCCGCGCGCCACCTTCCAGAAGATGAAGGCCTTCGCCGACCAGCACGAAACCCCGTTCGTGGTGATCGACACCGAAACCATCAGCAAGGCCTACGACGACCTGCGCGCCGGTTTCGAATTCGCTAAGGTGTACTACGCCGTCAAGGCCAACCCAGCGGTGGAAATCATCGACCTGCTGCGTGACAAGGGCTCGAGCTTCGATATCGCCTCGATCTACGAGCTGGACAAGGTCATGTCCCGCGGCGTCGGTCCGGAGCGCATCAGCTACGGCAACACCATCAAGAAATCCCGGGACATCCGCTACTTCTTCGAGAAGGGCGTGCGCATGTTCGCCACCGACTCCGAAGCCGACCTGCGCAACATCGCCAAGGCCGCGCCGGGCGCGAAGGTCTATGTACGCATCCTTACCGAAGGATCGACCACGGCCGACTGGCCGCTGTCGCGCAAGTTCGGCTGCCAGACCGACATGGCCATGGATCTGCTGATTCTTGCCCGCCAGCTGGGCCTGGAACCGTACGGCATTTCCTTCCACGTCGGCTCGCAGCAGCGCGACATCTCCGTCTGGGACGCCGCCATCGCCAAGGTCAAGGTGATCTTCGAGCGCCTGAAGGAAGAAGACGGCATCGAGCTGAAGATGATCAACATGGGTGGCGGCTTCCCGGCCAACTACATCACCCGCACCAACAGCCTGGAAACCTACGCCGAGGAGATCATCCGCTTCCTCAAGGAAGACTTCGGCGACGACCTGCCGGAAATCATCCTCGAGCCGGGCCGCTCGCTGATCGCCAATGCCGGCATTCTGGTGAGCGAAGTGGTGCTGGTGGCACGCAAGTCGCGCACCGCCGTGGAGCGCTGGGTGTACGTCGATGTGGGCAAGTTCAGCGGTCTGATCGAAACCATGGACGAGTCCATCAAGTTCCCGATCTACACCGAGAAGAAGGGTGAGGTGGAGGAAGTGGTGATCGCCGGTCCGACCTGCGACAGCGCGGACATCATGTACGAGAACTACAAGTACGGCCTGCCGCTGAATCTGGCCATCGGTGACCGCCTGTACTGGCTGTCCACCGGTGCCTACACCACCAGCTACAGCGCCGTCGAATTCAACGGCTTCCCGCCGCTGAAGGCCTACTACATCTAAGCCTTAGTCGCTGCACGAACGCCCCGCCCTGCGGGGCGTTTTCGTTTCCGCCTTTCGCTCACCGCGCCCCGGCGCGTAGCTCGTCGCGTCGTCGCGCGTAGGCCTCGATGATATCGGCGATCGGTGGCAGCTCGGCCACCTGCAGGCTGGCCAGCGCGGTCTCGATAAACCTGAGATGGCCGAGCCGCAAGGCGCGCTCCAGCCAGCCGCGGGCCTGCTCCCATTGGCCCTGTGCCAGCAGTACGGCAGCGTGGCTGAACTGCCCGCGGAAGTCGCCGGCTTCGGCCGAGCGTGCATACCAGGCGTGTGCCGCGGTGACATCCCGGGCCACGCCGCAGCCGTCTTCGAGGCAGCGGCCGGTGAGGTTCATCGACTTGGCATGACCAAGCTCGGCAGCCTGACGATAGAGCCGGTAGGCGGTCGTGTGGTCCTTCACCACGCCACGTCCGGTGGCCAGCAGGTTGGCGAGGTTGTACATGCCCCAGTCCAGCCCCAGATCGGCGGCGCGGCGGTAGTAGTCGGCGGCGCGCTTCGTATCGGCTGTGCAACCCCAGCCGTGTTCGTGGCAGCGCCCGGCCATGTTGCAGGCCATGGCATGTCCGCGCTCGGCGGCGATGTCGAACCAGGTCAGGGCCAGCGTCGGATCGGCCTGGATGCCGTAACCTTCCAGCAGGATCTGACCGAGCAGTGCCTGGGCCTCGATTTCCCCGTTCGCCGCAGCCGCCAGTACCAATCGCGCGGCACGCTGCGGCTGTTCGGCGAGATCGCCCAGCTGGGTGGTGTCGAGTGTTTCCTCACGGCGCAGAAGATGCTGCATCAGACCTCGACCCAGCGCCGCAGCAGGTTGTGATAAGTGCCCGTCAGCTGCACCAGGGACGGGTGGTCTGGCACATCGGCAGTCAGCTGCTGAATGGCCTGATCCATCTCGTAAAGCAGCGTGCGCTGAGCGTCCTCGCGCACCAGGCTCTGAATCCAGAAGAACGAGGCCAGCCGTGCGCCGCGGGTTACCGGCTCGACCTTGTGCAGACTGGTGCTGGGGTAGAGCACCATGTCGCCGGCAGCGAATTTGACCCGCTGGGTGCCGTAGGTGTCCTGGATGACCAGGTCCCCGCCGTCGTACTCGTCGGGGTCGCTGAAGAACAGCGTGGCGGACAGGTCGGTGCGCACGCGCTCGGCGCTGTTGCGCACCTGCCGCACCGCGTTATCGATGTGATAGCCGAACTCGCCGCCGGCCGTATAGCAGTTGAACAGGGGTGGGAAGACCTTGCTCGGCAGCGCGGCGGACATGAACTGCGGATGTTGCCAGAGACGCTGCAGCATGGCTTCGGCGATCTCGCGGGCGAGCGGGTCGTCTTCGGCCAGCTGCAGGTTGTGTTTCGCCTTGGCCGACTGGTAGCCGGCCGTTACCCGACCGTCCTGCCAGGCAGCCTGTTCCAGCGCGACGCGGATACGGGCGGTTTCTTCGCGGGAAAACACATTGGCAATGCGTAGCAGCATGGGACACCGGCAGAAGGAAAAGGTTGAACGATATTAGTTTGCATTTAGATGTTTCAGAGTGCGACAGAATGTATCAGAATGCCATCCGCTAATAATAGCAATTCGCAGTTGCATTAACTCCTGAGGATCTGCATTCCATGTCGCGTCAGTCTCTCGAACTGGCCCAGCCACCCCGCGTGTTGGCTTCGGCTATCGGTGTTGCCCTAACCGCTTTCTCCGCCCCCTCCATTGCCCAGTCCGTGCCGGACACCACTGCCGCCCGCGGCGATGCGCCGGTCGCGCTCGACGAATTGACCGTGATCGGCGAGCAGGAGCAAAGCTACAAAGCCGATACCTCCGCTTCGAAGAAGTACACCGCGCCGCTGCGCGAGACCCCAAAATCGGTCACCGTGATCACCGATCAGGTGATCCGCGACACCGGCTCGCTCACGCTGGTCGACGCGTTGCGTACCACCTCCGGCATTACCTTCGGTGCGGGTGAGGGCGGCAACCCGGCGGGTGACCGGCCGATCATTCGCGGCTTCAACGCCGAGAGCGACACCTTTATCGATGGCCTGCGTGATGTCGGCTCGCAAACCCGCGAGATCTTCAACGTCGAGCGCATCGAGGTGAGCAAGGGGCCGGGGTCGGCCTACACTGGCGCGGGCTCCACGGGTGGCAGCCTCAATCTGATCAGCAAGACCGCCAAGCAGCGCGACTTCGGCGACGCCAGCGTCACCCTCGGCTCGGACCAGACGCGCCGCTACACGCTGGACGTCAACCGCGTGCTCGGCGACAACGTCGCCGGGCGCTTGAACCTGATGAAGCACGAAGCCAACGTCGCCGGGCGCGATGGCGTTGACGTCAGCCGCTGGGGCGTGGCGCCGACCATCACCTTCGGCTTCGATACGCCGACCCGCGCGACGCTGTCGTACTACCACCTGGAAACCGACGACATCCCGGATTACGGCATTCCGCTGACGGTGGCGACGCCGAGCAATCCGCGCCGCGAGCCCGCCAAGGTCGATCGGGACAACTTCTATGGCCTGGAAGGTCGCGATTTCCGCGAGAGCACCACGGATGCCGGCACGATCCGTTTGGAGCACGACCTGAACGAGAACCTGACCGTCTCCAACACCACACGTATCGCCCGCACCACCCTGGACTACATCGTCACCAACCCGGATGATTCGCGTGGCAACGTGGCCAATGGCCTGGTTTCGCGCTCTGCCAAGAGCCGCAACTCCAACACCCAGAGCTGGGTCAACCAGACCGACCTGACCGCACGGTTCGATACCGGCAGCATCGAGCACACCCTGGTAACGGGCGTCGAGATCAGCGATGTGGGGGTGCACAACCGACCCTACATAGTGACTCCGGGTACCAGCGGCAACACCTGTACGCCGGCGCACCTGGCGTCCGGTGACTGCACCAGCCTGTACAACCCGAGCCCCAAGGATGCCTGGACCGGCAGCATTGCGCGCAGCACCGCGACGACCGATACCGACACCGAAACGCTGGCGGCCTATGTATTCGATACGCTGAAGTTCAACGAGCAATGGTCGCTGAACATGGGCCTGCGCTACGACGACTACGAAACTGAGCAGAAGGCCGTCTCCACCGCCGGAGTGGTGACGCGGCCGGAGAACAAGAGCCACTTCTGGAACTACCAGTTAGGCCTGGTCTTCAATCCGCTGCCCAACGGCAGCCTCTACGCGGCCTGGTCGACCTCCAGCAACCCGTCCGGCGAGACCGGTGGAGAGGGTGCCGATGCGCTCAGCGTCAACAACGCGATTCTCGATCCCGAGCGCAACCGTAACTACGAGATCGGCACCAAGTGGGACTTCCTCGATGAGCGTCTCGGCCTGACCGCCGCGCTGTTCCGCACCGAGAAGACCAACGCGCGGGTGACCAACGCCAGCGGTTTCCAGGAAAGCATCGGTGAAACCCGGGTCGATGGCCTGGAACTGGGCGCCACTGGTCAACTCACCCGCAACTGGCAGGTGTTCGCCAGCTACACCTACCTGGACGCCGAACTGGTCAAGTCCGGTGCCGCCAATATCGGCACGCGGACCAACCCGATCTACGTCGAGGGCCTGTATGACGGCAATGAGGTGCCCAGCACGCCGAAGCACAGCTTCAGCTTCTGGAACACCTACAACCTCACCCAGGACCTGACCATCGGTGGCGGCGCCACCTATGTCGACTCCCGCTTCGGCGATGCGGCCAATAACATCGAGGTGCCTGAGTACTGGCGCTACGACGCCATGGCGGCCTATCGCGTGAACAAGAACCTGGACTTGCAGCTGAACGTGCAGAACCTGACCGACAAGCGCTACTTCGATCAGGTCTACGGCAGCCACTATGCTCATGTCGCAGCCGGTCGGACCGCATTGCTGAGCACCAATTTCCACTTCTGATCCGCAGGCGTGAAAGAACAAAGGCCGCTCTTCGAAGCGGCCTTTGTCGTTATCAGGCGTCAGTACAGGTCGCGGCGATAGCGTCCCTGTTCGCTCAACTGCTCCAGTCGCGTCTGGCCGAGCAGCCCCAGCAGTATCTGCTGCACCTCCTGGCCCATGCCCTCGAGGCTGCCACAGACATAGATCGCCGCGCCCTGTGCGACCCAGTGGCGCAGGTCGTCTGCCGCATCCCGCAGGACGTGCTGCACGTAGCGCTTCTCAGGCTGGTCGCGAGAGAACGCCAGGTCCAGCCGCTGCAGATGGCCGCTTTCACGCCACTGTGCCAATTCTTCGTGGAAGAGAAAGTCATGTGCCGCGTTGCGCTCGCCGAACAGCAGCCAGTTGCGCGAGCCCGGATGGGCGGCACGTTCGCGCAGGTGCGCACGCAGTCCGGCAATGCCCGTGCCGTTGCCGATCAGGATGAGTGGTGTGGCGGCGTCCGGGCCGTGGAATGCGGGATTGCTGCGGATGCGCAGATCGATCTCTTCGCCAATGGCCGCGTAGCGGCATAACCAGCCGGAACCGAGTCCGGGAGTGCCATCGGCCTGGAAGGCTTCGCGTACCACCAGCTGCACGGCGCCGTCCGCCGGTATTGAGGCGATGGAATATTCGCGGTGTGGCAACGGCGGCAAGGCCAGCAGTGCCTCGGCGTCGAGGCCGTGCAGGTCGCCCGTGGCGGGCAGATGCCTTCTGGACAGTTGTGCGGCCAGGCTTTGGCCGTCGAACAATTCATGAGGGTCGAGGCCCACATCGTGCAACAAGGCTTCGATGCGTGCGAGCGCGTGGCGCGGGCCTACCTCGACGATATCGCCTGCGCACCATGATGTCTGTTCGCTCGGCGGTGCAAGAGTCAGCAGTTGTACCGGCGCACCGGAACTGCCAGGGTTGAGGCAGTGCCGGCCGGTCAGGCGCCAGATTTGATAGGGTGCCGGCAGCCAGTCGCTGAAATTGCTGTCGCCGCTCAGGTGGGCCAGCTGATGTTGCCAGTGACGCAGCACGCCAGGATCGCCGCGATCGGCTTCCAGCCGGTCGAACAACGGCAAGCCCCCCAGCTGGCGCAGACGCTCGTCGAGACGGCGGCCGAAGGCACAGAAATCCCGGTACTGGCGATCACCGAAGGCCAGTACGGCATATTCCAGCGATTGCGCATGAATGCCATCGGCGGCGAGCCGCTGCTCGAAGCGGGCCGCATTGTCCGGTGCCTCGCCTTCGCCGTAGGTGCTGACGACGAACAGGATGCGCGGGGCCGCCCAGTGGTTCGGGTCCAGCGCATTGAGCGGCAGCAGCAGCGTCTGCTGGCCCGCGTCGCGCAGCTGCGCTGCGCTGCGTTCGGCGAAGTCCTGTGCCTGACCGCCCTGGCTGGCATAGGCGATCACCAGCTGTGCCGGGCCATCGACGGCCGCGCGCGGGCGCAACCGTCCATGCCAGCAGCGTAGCGAAAGCGCGAGATAGAGCGCGATCACCACTGCCGCGCTGACCTCCCGCGCCGGTTGCCACCAGAGCAGGCAGGACGCGACGGCGATACAGCTGTACAGCGGCCAGGCGCGCAGAAGCGCTAAGAGGGATGAGTGCAACGGAAGGCTCATCGACGAGGGGGAAAAGGCTGGCCCGAGCCGTTACGACGGCTCGGACCTGGTCGGCGCGTCAGGGCGCCAGCACTTCCAGGGTTGCGCTGTAGCTGGCGCGGCGCTCGGTGGCCGGCTTGCTGACGCCCTTGTCGGTGGTCAGCTCGGCTTCCATCCAGTACATGCCCGCTTCTGGCCAGGTAATGCTCACCTTGCCGTCCTTGTCGGTTTTCGCCTTTATCTCACCGAGCTCGTCGCGATAGCGGTTGCCTCCCGGAATCACGCTGATCTCGACATCGGCGGCCGGCTTGCCGTCGAGCAGGAAGACGAAGTCTGCCGCTTCGCCGGCGAACAGGTCGTTGGGGTGGGTGACGGGCTTGAGCTCCAGGCCCTGGCCGGTCGGTGCGAGCACTTCGGTGGATGGCGCGCCGGAGGTGACGAACACTTCCATGCGGTTGCTGGTCTGGCTGACCTTGAGCCCTTCGGCCTTCGCCGGGACTTCCTTGGTGAAGCTTTCCGCGGTGCCCATCCAGCGGCGCGGCTGACCGTTTTCCTTCCAGCTGGCGAACAGGCCATTATTGGCCACGGCCAGCTTGTAGGTGCCTTTCTGGCTCAGCTGTACATCGAAGGTGCTGCGGTAGCGGCCGATGCTGCCGTTCTGCGCGGAGACGTTCGAGCCATCCGGCGCGATGATCTGCAGTTCGGGAACCGGCCGGCGCATGCCCGGCGGGCCGCCTGCCGGCGCCTGGGCTGCCTCGCCGATGCCCTTGAGGCGCATCGGTACGTGTTCGAAGTAGAACAGATCGTTGGAAACGGCAGCGTCTACGGTGATCCACGGCTCTTCGCCGGAGAGTACGGTGGCCGAGGGCAGCATCCAGGCGCGGTGGGCCTGGGCCGACAACGGCAGGCAGACGGCGAGCGCCAGGGTGGTCCATTTGATGACGGGTTTCATGGCGTGGGTCCTGTTCATGGGGTCAGCTTGAGGGTGATTGCGCCCAGTTCGCTCTGACCCTGGGCTTGGTGCTCGGCGCTCTGTTTAGGCGGCCAGCTGAACGGCACACGCAGCAGTTCGCGGCCGCCGACTTCACGGGCTGCTTCGACCACGACGCGGTACTCGCCCGCTTCCAGCGTCTTGAGTGGCGCCTGCCGGTCGGAGAACTGCAACCTGTGACTGCCCACGGCACGGGTGGCACCGCTGACACCGTCGACCGGCATTTCCAGGCTGCGGCCACTGCGTCTCCACCACTGGCGCAGGTCCTTGAGCCACTTCTCGCCCTCCTTGTCCTTGAGCTTGGTGTCGTACCACACCGCCAGATTGGCGACATGGCCCTGGTCCGGTCGCTCGAGCCAGATGGCGACATAGGGGCGGTGGTACTCGGCGACATCCAGACGCGGGATTTCCACGTCCAGCTGCAGGTCCGCCGCGTGCAGCGGGGCGCTGAGCAGGGCGAGGGGCAACAACAGGCGTTTACGCATGGGCAGTCCTTAATGAATGAAGAGCAGCGCCAGCAGCAGCGGTACCACCAGCCCCAGGCCTACCAGCGGCCAGGTGCTGGGCCGGTTGCCGGCGTGACGTTGCAGGAGCAGCAGGCCGGTGAGGCTGAACACCACACAGGCAACGGCGAAGAAGTCGATGAACCAGCTCCAGGCCTCACCGGTGTGGCGGCCCTTGTGCAGGTCGTTGAAGTAGGCGATCCAGCCGCGGTCGGTCGACTCGTATTCCAGTTCGCCGGTTTCGCTACTCAGGCTCAGCCAGGCATCGCCGCCGGGGCGCGGCAGGGCGACATAGAGTTCGCCATCGCTCCATTCGGCCTCACGCCCGGCCAGGCGAATGTCCAGTGTCTGCTCCAGCCAAGCGCGCAGTTCGACGGGCAGACCCGACTCGGGCGTTTCGGTTTGCAGTTTGGCGAGCAGCGATTCGGGAAGCTGCGCAGCGCGGCTTTGCACCTGCGGTTTGCTTTCGATCTGGCCGGCGTGGTTGAGGGTGATGCCCGTGACCGAGAAGAGCAGCATGCCAACCAGGCACAGCGCGGAGCTGATCCAGTGCCATTGGCGCAACGTGCCGAGCCACAGACGCATGGTGATCCTTACCTTGGAGAAGAGTGGTGCGAATTCTAGGGTGCCTGCTCACAGAGATGCTAAAGATTTACAAACAGCATACATTCGCGTCTTTGCTGTCAGGCTGTACCGGAAACAACGAAGCCGGGTCCAACCCGGCTCGTCGTCTTCTGGGCGGTCAGAAGGTGAAGTTGGCGGATAGCCACAGACGGCGGCCTTCTTCCATCACCCCGGTAGTCCCGGCGGTGGAGTGGGAGAAGTCGGTGCCATAGGCGGTGCCTATGGTTGGGAGAGTCGCAGGATTAGAGTTGGCATAGCTGTAAGTGCCGTAAGCCCTGCCATCGACGAAGTCCTTGTCCAGCAGGTTGTAGATGGCGGCGTTGAACGTCAGGTTTTCCGAGGCGCGGTACGAGCCGCCCAGATGGAACAGCGTGTACGCCTTGGTGTTCTTGCCCAGTGTGTCGTAGATGGACTGATTGGTGGAGTAACGGCCGTTATCGGCAAGGTTCTCGTACGAGGACGTGAAGCGGGCACGCTCGCCGCGGTACTCGCTCTTCAACCAGAGATTCAGGCGGTCGGTGGTCTGCCAGTTCAGCTTCGCATTGGCGAGGTGCTCCGGCGTGTTGGTCAGGGGTTCGCCCTTGTTGTCACCGCTCTTCTGCTCGCTGTCGGTGTAGGTGTAATTGGCGCTCAGCGTCCAGGCTGGGGCGAATGCCCAGCTTGCGGCGAGTTCCAGGCCCTGGGTGACGGCCTCGTCGATGTTGATCTGCTGCGCATAACTGCCGTCGGGAATTCCCGGGCGTCCGGTGATCTGGATGGGGTCGCCGCTGGCGATCTTGTCCTTGAACTTGTTGTGGAACAGCGTGGCGTTGGCATTGAAGCCAGCCAGGCTGTCGAAATACACGCCGAATTCGGTGCTCGTCGTGGTTTCCGGCTCGAGATCAGGGTTGCCGATGGTGATGACCTGGCCCTGACGTGTGGCGCCATTCACGCCGGAGTGGAGATCGTTCAGGTCCGGCGTGCGGTAGCCGCGGCTCACACCACCCTTCATGGTCCAATTCTCGGAGGTATTCCAGACCAGGTAGGCGCGTGGGCTGACATGACCGCCGAAGGCTTCGTGATCGTCGTAGCGGGCACCCAGTGTCAACGCCAGATCTTCGCGCAGGCGCCACTCGTCTTCGGCGAAGACGGCCCAGGTTTTCTGCTCGAACGTGGTCTGAGCGATGCCGTCGTCCATCTCGGCTTTCCACCACTGGCCGCCAACCGTGGCGATGTGCGATTCGCCCACCGGCGCGACCAGTTTGGTGTCCAGTACCAGATTGGTCGTCTCCAGTTCGCGTGGCGCACCGCCGATGGCACCCGGGACTGCGGTCGGGGTGCCGATTGTGCCCGGAATGGTGCGGCCAATGGTTTCGGTCGTGTTGTGCATTAGGCTGGATTCCAGCGTGCCGAAACCCAGACGGCCGGTATGGGTGAGCGCGATCTGCTCACGTTCGAAACGAAGCTCGTCGGCGTAACCATTTGCCCGGGTGGCCGCATTGGCGGTGCATTCCTGATTCTGGCCATCAAGGCTGCCGAGCTGACATTCGTCGTTGTTGTAGACCTGGCGACCACGTTCCACGTCCAGGCCGAAATCGTGATCCTCGTGCGGGGTCAAGCTCAGGCGGGCGCCCAGGTTATGCGTGCGGCCCTCGACCGGAGAGGGGCCGCGCTTGCTCACTTCGATGCCGTTGCCGTAGCTCAGGTCGGACGCTTCGCGATCGAACAGGCTTCCGCGCAGCTGCAGGCCCAGCAAGCCATCGACCAGCGGGCCACTGGCGTAGATGCTGGTGTTGCGGGTATCGCCGAAGTCGCGATCTTCCTGGTAGGTGTAGTCCTGCGTCAGCGATCCGGTCCATTCCTTGGCCACCTTGCGGGTAATGATGTTGATCACGCCGCCCATGGCGTCAGAACCATAGAGCGTCGACATCGGGCCGCGGATGACTTCGATGCGTTCGATGGCAGACAGTGGCGGCATGAAGCTGGTGGACGTTTCATTGAAGCCGTTGGGCGTGACATTGCCCGCCGCGTTCTGACGGCGCCCGTCGATAAGGATCAGGGTGTACTGGCTCGGCATGCCGCGGATGCTGATATTCAATCCGCCGGTCTTGCCCGTGCCCTGGCCGATGTCGATGCCTTCCACGTCGCCCAGAGCCTGCGCCAGGTTGTTGTAGCGCTTCTGCTGCAGATCTTCACGGCTGATGACGCTGATGCTCGCCGGTGCTTCGGTGATCTTCTGTTCGAAGCCGGAGGCGCTGACGACCGTGTCGTTGAGCGTGACAGGCGCGTTCTGGGCCAGGGCCGTCCAGCTGCAGCCGATCATGGCGCAGGACAGGGCGGTACGTGCGAAGGGGATAGACATGCGGGCTCCTTGTAGCCGTCTCGTTGGCGCCCGCATGATAATCATTCGTAAACGAGAATTTACGCTTTACTGCATCAAGTTCTCATTTGTAATGTCCAATCGGTCGCCAGCCCTTGCATGGCGCGGGCTGGCCATTTGTAAGCAGATATTTAAAAGTGGTCCGAACGGTCAGTTTCGGTCATGGCATCTGAACTTCGATGACGCCGTCGGCGTTGATCGTCACCTGGCGAGTGCCTGCCTCGATCTCCGGTACCGGTGCTGATTCCATCATGTCCATCTTCATCGCGCTGCTACGCATGACCGGCTGAAAGCCGCCGCCGTTGAGGTTGAGGCTCACTAGTTTGTAGCCGCTGCCGCCCAGGGCTTCGGTCGCCAGCTGGGCGCGGGCCTGGAACGCGGCTACGGCATCCTTGAGCAGAGCGTCCTCGTTCTGCTTGCGGATCGGATCGGAGACGCTGAAATACATGCCGCCCATCTTCAGGCTCTTCATCAGTTCGGCAGTCAGTTTCGACAGGCTGGCGAAATCGCCGCTTTCCAGGCGCAGCTCGGCACGCTCTCGCCAGCCGGTGATCTGCTGACCCTTGTCGTCGTAGACCGGATAGCTGTTGCGGCTGCCCTGGCTGACGATCACGTCCTTGTTCTGGCGAGCGGTCTGCAGCGCCTGGTTCAACGCACGAGTCGTCTGCGCCGCGAGCTCGGCGGGGTCGCTGTGCTGTGCTTCGCTGTAGAGCGTGACGTGCATACGGTCATGGGCCACTTCGCTGCTGACTTCGGCGCGCAGGGCCACCTGGTTGTAGCGGGCCTCTTCGGCCATGGCGGGCAGGCTGGTAGCGCTCGCGAGCACGGCGACGAAGGCTGCGCGGCGGAGGAGGGATGGGTGCATAACGGGTCCTTGGCATGGGCACCGGGGCGGTGCGGTAGCTCAAGACTCTAACTCCGCCAGCGAATGTGTGCAGCAGTCCGTGCGTCGAGTTGCCGCATTTTGGGCTGGCTTGCGAACGGCTTGGTTATACTCCGCCGAATTGTTGGAGACTCCATGTACGCATCCGTCCCGCTGCTGTCCGCCAGCCGGCAGAACCTTCGGCTTCTGACCCTAATTCGCATCGTGGTGCTGGCCGCACAGTCCGGTGCCGTGGGTGTGGCCTACGCAACCCAGCTGCTGACGCTGCCCTGGCTGGCGCTGGGAATCACCCTGGCGGTGTCCGCTGTGCTTTGCCTGGGAACGGCGCTGCGCTTGCGCGGGCCCTGGCCGGTCACCGAGCTCGAATATGCGGTGCATCTGGGCTGCGACCTGCTGATCCACAGCGCCCTGCTTTACTACTCCGGTGGTTCGACCAACCCCTTCGTCTCCTATTACCTGGTTCCGCTGACCATCGCCGCGGCGACACTGCCCTGGCTGTATTCCATCGTGCTTTCCGGGCTGGCGCTGCTGGGCTACACGCTGATGCTGGTGTGGTACGACCCGCTCACCCTGCCGCCGTTCGAGCGCGCCACGCTGCAGGTCTATGGCATGTGGCTGAGCTTCGCCCTGGCGGCGGCGCTGATCACCTTCTTCGTCGCGCGCATGGCCGAGCAACTGCGCCGCCAGGAGCAGCAGCAGGCCCAGCGACGTGAGGAGAGCATGCGTGACCAGCAGCTGCTGGCCGTGGCGACCCAGGCCGCCGGTGCCGCCCATGAGCTGGGCACGCCGCTGGCGACCATGAGCGTGCTGCTCAAGGAGTTGCGCCAGGAATACAACGACCCGCAGTTGAACGAGGATCTCGGCCTGCTGCAGTCGCAGGTCCAGCTCTGCAAGGAAAGCCTGCGCCAGCTGGTTCGCGCCGCCGAGGCGGACCGGCGGCAGGCCGTGGTCGAGCAGACGGCGCGCGAGTGGGTCGAATCGGTGCTGCAGCGCTGGCACCTCATGCGTCCCGAGGCCACCTACCGCTTCCACTGCGTGGGCCTTGGCAGCGCGCCCAAGCTGATGCCACCGGCGGACCTCAGCCAGTCGCTGCTCAACCTGTTGAACAACGCCACCGATGCCAGCCCGGAAGATCTCGAGATTCGTCTGGACTGGGATGCGCAGTGGATCCGGCTGACCATTCGCGACCATGGCGCCGGCGTGCCGCTGGCCATTGCCGAGCAGATTGGCCGCCCCTTCATCACGACCAAGGGCAAAGGTTTCGGCCTTGGTCTGTTTCTCAGTCAGGCCAGCGTCACCCGCGCTGGCGGCACGGTGAAGCTCTACAATCACGAAGAAGGTGGCACACTGACCGAGCTGCGCCTGCCGCACGGCTCGGTACGCGCGTGAACCTGATCGTGACCAATGCGAGGAAATGCACAGATGACCGACGAGTTGCAGCAAGAGGGTGAGGAACAGCCTCATCTGCTCCTGGTGGATGACGACCCCACGTTCACCCGGGTAATGGCGCGCGCCATGAGCCGTCGCGGACTGCAGGTCAGTATCGCCGGTTCGGCCGAAGAGGGCCTGGCGCTGGCCAAGCAGGACGTTCCCGATTACGCGGTCCTCGACCTGAAGATGGAGGGTGATTCGGGCCTGGTGCTGTTGCCCAAGCTGCTCGAGCTCGACCCGGAGATGCGGGTGCTGATCCTGACCGGCTACTCCAGCATCGCCACGGCGGTGGAAGCCATCAAACGCGGCGCCTGCAATTACCTGTGCAAGCCCGCCGATGCGGATGATGTGCTGGCCGCGCTGCTGTCGCAGCATGCCGACCTCGACAGTCTGGTGCCGGAAAACCCGATGTCGGTCGATCGCCTGCAGTGGGAGCATATCCAGCGCGTGCTGAGCGAGCACGACGGCAACATCTCCGCCACTGCGCGTGCGCTGGGGATGCATCGGCGGACCTTGCAACGCAAGCTGCAGAAGCGACCGGTTCGTCGCTGAGCCAACGCACCAGCGCCGGGCACGCCCGCCTGGCGAGCGTCAGGGGCTGACCGTCCACTCTGCGGCGGTTGGGCCCGGGCGGCGCTCATGCTTTATGCTTGCGCTTCCGTAGTCGCAGGCGTCATCCATGCTTCCCCTCATCCTGCAGACCCTGAGCGTTACCGCTCCGGTGTTTGCCATGCTGTTTCTCGGCGTCGCGCTCAAGCGCCTCGGCTGGATCGACTCGGCATTCGTCTATACCGCGTCGGCGCTGGTGTTCAAGGGCACCATGCCGACCCTGCTGTTCATCTCCATCATCAAGGCCGACCTGAATGCGGCGCTGCAGCCTGCGCTATTGCTGTACTTCGTCGTCGCCACGATAGCCACGTTCTTCGTCGCCTGGGTCTGGGCGCTGTGGCGCTGCCCCGTGTCCGACCGGGGTGTGTACGTTCAGGGTGCCTTTCGCGGCAACAACGGCATCGTCGGGCTGGCTTTGGCCAGCAGCCTCTACGGCGACTACGGGCTCTCGGTCGGCGGGGTGCTGGCCGGGGTGGTGATCCTGGTCTACAACAGCCTTTCGGCGATGGTCCTGGCCATCTACAGTCCGACCGGCCAGGTCGGGGCGAAGGACATCCTGCTCAGCATCCTGCGCAATCCCTTGATCATCGGTGTTGTCGCCGCGGTGCCGTTCGCCCTTTGGCAGATCGCCTTGCCGGGGTGGCTGATGACGTCCGGGCAGTACTTCGCCCAGATGACGCTGCCGCTGGCGCTGATCTGCATTGGTGCCACGCTGTCGCTCGACGCCCTGCGTACCAGCAGCGGCAGCGCGCTGAGCTCGAGCCTGATGAAGATGGTGTGGCTGCCGGCGCTTGCAACGCTCGGTGCCTGGGCCTGCGGGTTCCGCAACGCCGAACTGGGCATCCTGTTTCTCTATTTCGCCAGCCCTACGGCCGCGGCGAGCTTCGTCATGGCGCGTGCCGTCAACTCCAATCACCAGCTTGCCGCCACCATCATCGTCATCACCACACTAATGGCGGCCCTGAGCATCAATGCCGGGTTGTTCGTGCTGGGATGGCTGGGCTGGACCTGAGTCGTCCATCAGTACGGTGCGACGGCTACCGCTTATCGTCAATGTGATCGATATCGGCTTTATGGCTTAAGAATCACTGCGCCATGGTCGTAATCGGTCATCAGACCTCAGAAAAAAAACCGCTTTTCCGTCAAATTGCCCGGAACGTTCGACGGCATGCCAGCAAGGCAGCCGGTTTGTGTTCCAGGAAATCTTTCATGGCATTTTTCACACCTTCGAACCGGTCGCTGACGCGTGACGATATCCGCGTGGTGAATCTGCGGCGGCTGGCAGTGCCGGGCCTTGTTCTGGTGCTGGGCCTGAGTCTGGGCAGCTTCGCCGGCGGCGTCTGGGTTGGCAGCGACCTGCGCCCGCAGGAGAGCGTCCAGCTGGACGAGCCTGCTCTCGCCGATGAGGGCCGCTTCGCCATTGCGCGTGTCGGCGAGGTGGTCGGCCGATTGAAATCCCTCGAGTCCGATCTGCTCGCCTTACAGCAGATGCTGGACCAGCAGCGTGAGCTGCACGGTCAGCTGTCAGCGCTGGATCCGACATTGCTGCCGGTGCTGGCGCCGGAACGTCCCGTCGGCGCAGGGCAGGGCGGTGTGCTGTTGCCGCCCCGCGGCTGCGCCGGCGAGCTGTCGCAGGATGGCGAGACGCTGACCCTGGCCGATCTGCGGCGCAGCGAGACCTCGGCGCGCTGCATGCGCGTGCTGCTCGATGGCCTGATGCAGCGGGTGGCCGAGCGCAATGCGGCACTGATGGCGATCCCATCCCGGCGGCCGGTGGGCGAGGCGCGCCTGGGCTCTGCCTTTGGCAACCGCATCGATCCCTTCCGCAAGACCCTGGCCTTTCATTCCGGCGTGGACTTCGCGCTGAAGAGCGGCTCCGATGTGGTTGCGGCCGCCGGCGGTCGGGTGCGCTTCGCCGGCTACCGTGGCGCATACGGCAAGCTGGTGGAGATCGATCATGGCAACCGCCTGGTCACGCGGTACGCTCATCTGTCGCGGCTGGATGTACGCAAGGGCGACGTGGTCACGCCGGCGCAGCGCATCGGGGCGGTGGGGTCGACGGGGCGTTCGACCGGCCCGCATCTGCACTTCGAAGTGCTGCACAAGGGGCGCTTCGTCGATCCACAGCGTTTTCTGGCACTGGGCGATCTGGAGCGCGCCAGCGATGGCCTGGCTGAAGACTAGGCGGCCGTCCACGCGCGAGCTGGTACGTGCCGAACATCGGCTGCAGGCAGCACGCGGCGCTCGCGCGGGGCGCCTGATCATCCTCGCCTTGCTTTGCGTGATCGGCGCACTGCTGTACCTGCGGCTCGACGAACAGGCGGCCCAGGCGCGGCAGATCGAAGTGCTGCATCAGCAAAACCTGACGCTCAGTGCCGAGCTGGAGCATGCCCGGCTGCAGCGGCAGGAAGCCCAGGCCACCGAGGAGCAGCTGTTACGGCGTATCGCCACCCTTTCCGCGCAGGTCGAGCGCTTGCAGACCGACCTGGCCTTCTTCCGGCAACAGAAGAAGGCTCGTTAACTTTCTGGAGTGAGTGATGTTCAACAAGAAGAAGCCGGTGGCGCGCGTCACCATCGACCAGTTTTCCAGCCTGATCTCCGGCAACCTGTCGCTCGTCGGCGACGTGACGTTCGAAGAAGGGCTGAAGGTAAGTGGCGAGGTGCGAGGCAATGTTCGCCACAAGGCCGGCACCCACAGCCTGCTCGCACTCAGCGCCGAGGGCCGGATCGAGGGCAATGTCAGCAGCTACGATGCGCTGATCGACGGCACCATCATTGGCGATCTTGTTGTCGAGCATCTGCTGGAGCTGCATTCCAATGCGCGGGTTCGCGGCAATATCCGCTATCGCCAGCTGAGCATGGAAAATGGCGCCGTGGTCGACGGCACCCTCAGCCGTATGGGGGAGGAAGAGGAAACGGCGCAGGTGCTCGAACTGCCTCGGCCGCAGGTGCGCGAAGGCTGAACGGGCGGGCCGCTCCGGCCCGCCCAGGGCGTTAGCGCTGGACCTTCCAGGCGCGGGCGGCGATGACCAGCAGGGTGATGGCGGTCAGCGGCATGGCATAGCCGATCATCGCATCGCCGAAGGTCTCGGCGAACGGTCGGCCGGTGCTGGTCAGTACCAAGTACAGCGTGTACGCCACGTAGTAGGCGAGGAACAGCGCGCCTTCCCAGCGCTTGATGCAGTAGCCGGCGAAGAAGATCGGCAGGCAAGCCACGGCGACCGCGATCATTACCGGGAAGTCGAATGCCAGTGCGTTGGACGACACGCCGATCGCCTGCGGCGAAACCAGCGAGGCCAGGCCTAGCACGCAGAGCAGGTTGAAGATGTTGCTGCCGACGATGTTGCCCACCGCGATATCGCGCTCGCCGCGGAAGGCCGCCATGATCGATGTGGCCAGTTCCGGCAGCGAAGTGCCGACCGCGATCACGGTGAGGCCGATGACCAGCTCCGACAGGCCGAGCGCGCGTGCCAGCGCGACGGCACCCTCGACCAGGAAGTTGGACCCGACGACCAGCAGTACCAGCCCAGCGAGCACCAGGCCGGCATTGATCAGGCCGGCGTGGGGTTTGGCCGGTTCGTCGAGACCGAACTCCTTGGCGAACTCGTCATCGGCAGCGGCCGCGCTCTCGCGACGGCTGCTGATCACCAGGAACAGGGTGTAGATCACCACGGCGCTGAACAGGATGGCGCCGTCGATGCGGCTGAGCTGGCCATCCCAGGCCAGGCCGAAGGTGACCAGGCTGGCGCCGATCATGATCGGCACGTCGAGGCGGATCAACTGGCGCGACACCACCAGCGGCGCAACCAGTGCCGTCATGCCGAGGATCAGCAGCACGTTGGCGATGTTGCTGCCGACCACGTTGCCAATGGCGATATCGCCACTGCCATTGAGCGAAGCCTGCACGCTGACCGCCGTTTCCGGTGCGCTGGTGCCGAAGGCGACCACGGTCAGGCCGATGACCAGCGGCGAAATGCCGAACTGCGCGGCGAGCCTGGCTGCGCCGCGTACCAGTACCTCCGCGCCGGCAACGAGCAGCACCAGGCCGGCAATGAGATAGACGAAGGTCATCAGGGTCACGATAGAGGGCTCCACTAAGGAAAAGGATCGGGGTTCAGCGCTGGTGGCGCCAAGCGCGCAGGAAGATCACCAAAAGCGTGACGGCCGTCAAGGGGAAGGCGAACCAGAGCATTGCATCACGTAACAGGTCGATGGCGCCGAGCCCGGTGGCGAACATGACCAGATAGAGCGTGTAGGCGACGTAATAGGCAAAGAACAGCAGCCCCTCCCAGCGACGGATGCAGTAACCGGAGAAGAAGATCGGCAGGCAGGCGACGAATACCGCCAGCATCACCGGAAAGTCGAACGACTGTGCGTTGGGCGAAATCGACAGGCCGCCTGGCGCGACCGCCGCACCTGCCCCGAGCACCAGCAGCAGGTTGAAGATGCAGCTGCCCACCACATTGCCCACCGCGATGTCGCGCTCACCCTTGATCACCGCGAGCACCGAGGTAGCCAGCTCCGGCATCGAGGTGCCGACCGCTACCACCGTAAGGCCGATGACCAGCTCCGAAAGGCCCAGCGCCCGCGCCAGGCCGACCGCGCCTTCGATCAGCAGATTCGAGCCGCCGACCAGCAGGCCGAGGCCGAGCAGGATCAGCAACAGCTGGAACACCCAGGCGAAGGGCTTGTCGCTCTCGTCCGGGCCGAACTCCGTGGCGAACTCATCATCTCCGGCCGGCGCCTTCTCGCGCTTGCTGGCGGCCACCAGAAACAGTGTGTAGCCGATCAGGCTGATCAGCAGCAGGGCACCATCCAGGCGGCTGATGCTGCCGTTCCAGGCCAGGGCGTAGCAGAGCAGGCCGGCGCCGATCATCACTGGCACGTCGAGCCGGATGAGTTGGCGGGACACCACCAGCGGTGCGATGAGCGCCGAGAGGCCGAGGATCAACAGGATATTGGCAATATTGCTGCCGATCACGTTGCCCACGGCGATATCGCCGCTGCCGCCCAGGGAGGCCTGCACACTGACCGCCGTTTCCGGTGCGCTGGTGCCGAAGGCGACCACGGTCAGCCCGATGATCAGCGGTGGAATGCCAAAGCGGCTGGCCAGTCGGGCGGCGCCGCGGACCAGCGCTTCGGCGCCGACAACGAGCAGCACCAGGCCGCCGATGAGGTAGGCGAAGGTGATCAGCGACATGCATGCGCTCCGGTGGGGGCAAAAATGGATTCTGTGGTCGTCATCGGGTTCAGGGGCGAAATCGGCTCATTCATGGAAGGGTTTCGATACGTACGCGGACCACGCCGCGGTCCAGCATGTCCAGTTGCGCAGCCGCGGCGCGGGAGACATCGATGATGCGGCCACGACGGAACGGTCCGCGGTCGTTGATGCGCACGACTACCTGCTTGCCGTTCTGCTGGTTGGTCACTCGCACGCGCGTGCCGAACGGCAGGCTGCGATGGGCGGCGACCAGTGCATTCTGATCATGGGTCTCGCCATTGGCCGTGCGCTGTCCATGATGCATGCGCGCGTAATAGGAGGCCTTGCCGCTCTGGGTGAAGCGTTCCTGTGTCGGGGGCGATGCCTGCGGTGGTTGCGTCGGTTGACGCTCGGCGCAGCCGCTGGCCAGCAGGGCCAGAACCAGCAGGGCAGTGAAGCGAGTCAGTCGCATGGGGAATCCTTCCGTTGGGTCGATCGCTCGAACGGCGAAAGCCCGCGGCAGGCATGGCGAAGTTCGGGCAGCGCCGAGGGCTCGATGCGGCGACGCCACGGCTGCAGGGGCTGCAACCGTGGCGTCGCTTCGCTCAGCTTAGCCTTCGAGTTTCTTCTTCAGCAGTTGGTTCACCTGACCGGGGTTGGCCTTGCCTTTGGAAGCCTTCATCGCCTGGCCGACGAAGAAGCCGAACATCTTGCCGCGCTTGGCTTCGTCGCTGGCGCGGTACTGTTCGACCTGCTCGGCGTTGGCCGCCAGCACTTCGTCCAGCATGGCTTCGATGGCGCCGGAGTCGGTGACCTGCTTGAGGCCCTTCTTCTCGATGATCTCGTCTGCCGAACCTTCGCCGGCAGCCATGGCTTCGAAGACCATCTTGGCGATCTTGCCGCTGATGGTGTCGTCCTTGATGCGCAGGATCATGCCGCCCAGGTGCTCGGCGGAAACCGGCGACTGCTCGATGTCCAGGCCTTCCTTGTTGAGCAGGCTGGACAGCTCGCCCATCACCCAGTTGGCGGCGAGCTTGGCATCGCCGCAGGTGGCGTTGACCTGTTCGAAGTAGTCGGCCATCTCGCGGCTGGCCGAGAGCACGCTGGCATCATAGGTGGACAGACCGAACTCGCGCTCGAAGCGCTCGCGCTTCTGGCCAGGCAGCTCGGGCAGGCTGGCGCGCACTTCATCGAGGAAGCTCTGCTCGATCACCACCGGGAGCAGGTCTGGGCAGGGGAAGTAGCGGTAGTCGTTGGCTTCTTCCTTGCTGCGCATGGAGCGCGTCTCGTCCTTGTTCGGGTCGTACAGGCGGGTCTCCTGCACCACCTTGCCGCCGTCCTCGATCAGCTCGATCTGACGCTGCACCTCGTGGTTGATCGCCTTTTCGATGAAGCGGAAGGAGTTGACGTTCTTGATCTCGGCGCGGGTGCCGAACTCCGCCTGGCCCTTGGGTCGCACGGAAACGTTGCAGTCGCAGCGCAGCGAACCTTCGGCCATGTTGCCGTCGCAGATGCCCAGGTAGCGCACCAGCGCATGGATCGCCTTGACGTAGGCGACGGCCTCCTTGGCGCTGCGGATGTCCGGCTCCGAGACGATCTCCAGGAGCGGCGTGCCGGCACGGTTCAGGTCGATGCCGCTCATGCCATGGAAGTCTTCATGCAGGCTCTTGCCGGCATCCTCTTCCAGGTGCGCACGGGTGATGCCGATGCGACGTGTGCTGCCGTCTTCCAGGGTGATGTCCAGGTGGCCCTTGCCAACGATGGGATGATCCATCTGGCTGGTCTGATAGCCCTTGGGCAGGTCGGGGTAGAAGTAGTTCTTGCGCGCGAAGACGTTCTTCTCGGCGATCTCGGCATCGATGGCCAGACCGAACTTGCAGGCCATGCGCACGGCTTCGGCGTTGAGCACCGGCAGGGTGCCGGGCATGCCGAGGTCGACCAGGCTGGCCTGGGTGTTGGGCTCGGCGCCGAAGGTGGTGGCGCTGCCGGAAAAGATCTTCGACTGGGTGCTGAGCTGTGCGTGGATTTCCAGCCCGATCACGGTTTCCCATTGCATCTGTTCGATCTCCTCAGAATCCGGCCGGGGCGCGCAGGTGCCAGTCGCTGACCTGCTGATACTGGTGCGCCACGTTGAGCAGGCGCGCCTCCTGGAAGTACGGGGCGAGCAGCTGCACGCCCACCGGCAGGCCGTCGATGAAGCCGGCCGGCATCGACAAGCCCGGTATGCCCGCGAGATTGGCGGTGATGGTGTAGATGTCTTCCAGATAGGCAGAAACCGGATCGGCGTTCTTCTCGCCCAGCTTCCAGGCCAGGTTCGGCGTGGTCGGGCCGAGGATCAGGTCGACCTGCTCGAAGGCTGCGACGAAGTCCTGCTTGATCAGGCGGCGGATCTTCTGGGCCTTGAGGTAGTACGCATCGTAGTAGCCGGCCGACAGCGCATAGGTGCCGACCATGATGCGCCGCTTGACTTCGTCGCCGAAGCCTTCGGCGCGCGAGCGCTTGTAGAGGTCGGTCAGATCGACCGGATTCTCGCAACGATAGCCGAAGCGCACGCCGTCGAAGCGCGAGAGGTTGGAAGAGGCCTCGGCCGGCGCGATCACATAATAGGAAGGAATCGCATGCTGCATGTTCGGCAGGCTGATGTCCTTGACCGTGGCGCCGAGCTTCTTCAGCTCCTCGACGGACGCCATGACGGCATCGGCGATCTTCGGGTCGAGGCCGGCACCGAAGTACTCCTTCGGCAGACCGATGCGCAGGCCGGCGAGCGGCTGGCTAAGGGCGGCGAGGTAGTCATCCAGCGGCTGCTCGACGCTGGTCGAGTCCTTCGGGTCGAAGCCGGCCATGGCCGAGAGCAGCAGCGCGCAGTCTTCAGCGGTGCGCGCCATCGGGCCGCCCTGGTCGAGGCTCGAGGCGTAGGCCACCATGCCCCAGCGCGAGACGCGGCCGTAGGTGGGCTTGAGACCGGTGAGGTTGGTCAGCGCAGCCGGCTGGCGGATCGAACCGCCAGTGTCGGTTCCGGTGGCAGCTGGCAGCAGACGTGCCGCAATGGCCGCTGCGGAACCGCCGGAGGAACCGCCCGGTACGCGGGACAGGTCCCAGGGGTTCTTCACCGGGCCGTAGTAGCTCGACTCGTTGGCCGAGCCCATGGCGAATTCGTCCATGTTCAGCTTGCCGAGCGTGACCGTGCCGGCGGCGGCGAGGCGTTCCACCACGGTGGCGTCGTAGGGCGCCTTGAAGCTGTCGAGGATCCTCGAGCCGCAGCTGGTGCGAATACCCTGGGTGCAGAACAGGTCCTTGTGACCGATTGGCGCACCGAGCAGCGCACCGTTCTCGCCGGCGGCGCGACGCGCATCGGCGGCCTTCGCCTGGGCGATGGCGAGTTCATCGGTGACGCTGATGAAGCTGTTCAGTTGCGGGTCGAGCTGTTCGATGCGCGCCAGCAGGGTGCGTGTCAGCTCTTCGGCAGAAAAGCGCTTCTCCGCGAGGTTGCGGGCAATCTCGGCGAGCGTCAGGTTGTGCATGGCGGTGTCCTTCATCACTCGATCACCCGGGGAACCAGATACAGGCCTTCTTCCACGGCCGGTGCGATGGCCTGGTAGGCGTCGCGCTGATTGCGTTCGGTGACCACGTCGGCGCGCAGGCGCTGGGTGGTTTCCAGCGGGTGAGCCAGAGGCTCGATGCCGGTGGTGTCGACCGCCTGCATGCGGTCGATCAGGCCGAGGATATTGTTGAGGGTCTCGGTGGTGCGGGGCAGGTCGGCTTCAGACAGGCCCAGGCGGGCCAGGTGAGCGATCTTTTCCACCTCGGTGCGTTCAAGCGCCATCGGGTATCTCCAGCGGAAAGCGAATCGGGCTGCACCTTCCGTCGATTGACGGGGCGCGTGGCGGCGCGGGTTTGGCCGCAGCAATGGGCTTTCGGGCCCGGAAAAGCCGTCAATCTTACATGCCCCAGGCGCTTATCGGTAGCGTGCGCAGGGCACTGCGGCCAATGCGCGCCCCTTGTGGTGCCATGTTGCGGCCTAGCGCGTAATGGCTCACGTCTGGCGCTACGCGGGCGGACTCGCGCCTTGCCCTAAGTTCGCACCATTGTTAGAGTTTGCGGCACTTTTTTCCCCACGCGTTTGCCCCAGGGCCCTTTTCCCATGTTCAAGAAACTGCGTGGCATGTTTTCCAGTGATCTGTCGATCGACCTGGGCACTGCCAATACCCTTATTTATGTGCGCGATCGCGGTATCGTTCTCGACGAGCCGTCGGTGGTCGCCATCCGTAGCCACGGCAACCAGAAAAGCGTCGTCGCCGTAGGCACCGAGGCCAAGCGCATGCTGGGCCGTACCCCGGGCAACATCAATGCGATCCGCCCGATGAAGGATGGTGTGATTGCCGACTTCAGCGTTTGCGAAAAGATGCTGCAGTACTTCATCAACAAGGTGCACGAGAACAGTTTTCTGCAGCCCAGCCCACGTGTGCTGATCTGCGTACCCTGCAAGTCGACCCAGGTCGAGCGTCGCGCGATCCGCGAGTCGGCTCTCGGTGCCGGTGCGCGGGAAGTGTTCCTGATCGAAGAACCCATGGCCGCAGCCATCGGCGCCGGCCTGCCGGTGGACGAGGCGCGTGGCTCGATGGTCGTGGACATCGGCGGCGGCACCACCGAGATCGCGCTGATCTCCCTCAACGGCGTGGTCTACGCCGAA
Organism: Stutzerimonas sp. Brlt_14; assembly: GCF_051948915.1. Taxonomy (NCBI): domain Bacteria; kingdom Pseudomonadati; phylum Pseudomonadota; class Gammaproteobacteria; order Pseudomonadales; family Pseudomonadaceae; genus Stutzerimonas; species Stutzerimonas sp. Brlt_14. The sequence continues at coordinate 189,201 of NZ_JAYJLM010000007.1, read as the reverse complement.
TCCGTGCGGGTCGGTGGCGATCGCTTCGACGAATCCATCGTGACCTACGTGCGGCGCAACTACGGCAGCCTGATCGGCGAATCGACCGCCGAGCGCATCAAGCAGGAAATCGGTACCGCCTTCCCGGGCGGCGAGTTGCGTGAAGTGGACGTGCGTGGCCGCAACCTGGCCGAGGGCGTGCCGCGTAGCTTCACGCTGAACTCCAACGAGGTGCTCGAGGCCCTGCAGGAGTCCCTGGCGACCATCGTTCAGGCGGTCAAGAGTGCCCTGGAGCAGTCGCCGCCGGAACTGGCCTCCGATATCGCCGAGCGCGGTCTGGTACTGACCGGTGGCGGCGCGCTGCTGCGTGATCTGGACAAGCTGCTGGCCCAGGAAACCGGTCTGCCGGTGATCGTTGCCGAAGAGCCGCTGACCTGCGTTGCCCGTGGCGGCGGTCGTGCGCTGGAAATGATGGATCGTCACGCCATGGACCTGCTGTCCACTGAGTGAGTTAGCGCCTCGTCGCTCATGACAAGCCGAAAGCTCCGGTTGCGCCGGCTTTCGGCTTGTCGCGTTTAGCCCCAGCCATCAGCCAAGAGGTAGTCGCGATCAAGCCGCTATTTGCCAAAGGACCCATGCTCGGCGTACGCCTGTTGGTGTTCGTCGTGCTTTGTGTCGTGCTGATGGTGGTGGATGCCCGCTTCGACGCGCTGAAGACCGTCCGCAGCCAGATGGGCTTGGTGCTGACGCCATTCTACTGGGTCGCCGATATGCCGGTGCGTATCTGGCGCGGGGCAACGGCCCAGATAGCCACCAGCAACAGCCTGATGGCAGAGAACGAGCGGCTCAAGGCCGAGGCGCTGCTGATGCAGCGGCGGCTGCAGAAGCTGGCCACGCTCACCGAACAGAACGTGCGCTTGCGCGAGCTGCTCAACTCCTCGGCGCTGGTCGACGACCGAGTGCTGGTTGCCGAGTTGATTGGCCTGGACCCCAACCCCTTCACCCACCGCATCCTGATCGACAAGGGCGAGAAGGACGGCGTGTTCATGGGGCAGCCGGTGCTCGATGCCAGCGGCCTGATGGGGCAGGTGGTCGAAGTGCTGCCGTACGCCGCGCGGGTCCTGCTGCTGACCGACGTCACCCACAGCATTCCGGTCCAGGTCAACCGCAACGGCCTGCGCGCCATTGCGGTGGGAACCGGCAACCCCGACTACCTCGAGCTGCGCCACGTGGCCGAGACCGCCGACATCAAGGCCGGCGACCTGTTGGTCAGCTCCGGGCTCGGGCAGCGTTTTCCCAGCGGTTACCCGGTGGCGCAGGTGACCGAGGTGGTGCACGGTTCCGGTCAGCCCTTCGCCATCGTGCGTGCGGTGCCGACGGCGATGCTCAATCGTAGCCGCTACCTGATGCTGGTCTTCAGTGATTCGCGGACACCCGAAGAGCGCGCGGCCGCTGCCGCCGAAGCGCAGGCCGACGCCGATCAGAAAGCTGCCGCCGAAGGGGCCGCGGCGAGCCAGGCGCCTGGCGAGTCCGGCAGCGCTGCCGAAGGCGCACAACCGGCCGCCGGTGCCGCGCCGGCGGCACCAGCCCAGGAGGCGGGACAATGATCAGTGGGCGTCCGAACAACGGTTGGGTCATCTGGTTCAGTCTGACGCTCGCATTGCTGCTCAGCGTCGCGCCGATGCCCGGCAGTGCGGAAATCGCCCGGCCGTTGTGGCTGGGCCTGGCGATTGCCTTCTGGTCGCTGACGTTGCCGCATCGCGGCGGCCTGGGTGCAGCCTTCTGCTTCGGGCTGGCGCAGGACGTGCTCGCCGGCACCCTGTTCGGCCAGAGCGCGTTGCCGCTGATTCTCATCGCCTTTCTGGTGCTGAGCCTGCAGCAGCGTCTGCGCATGTTTCCCCTGTGGCAGCAGAGCATGGTGCTGCTGGTCGTGCTTGGCCTCGCGCAGCTGGTCCAGCTCTGGCTCAACACGCTGACCGGCAATCGTCCGCCGACCTTGCTGTTCCTGGTGCCGGTGCCCATCAGCGCGCTGCTCTGGCCATGGGTCTTCGTGGCGTTGCAGGGAATGCGCCAGCGTTTTGCCGTTTATTGATCCTCCGCGCGCTGCGCATCCGGTCAAAAGTCTGCTGTTTTGTGTGGGTTTGTGTCGCTCGGCACGGGCCGTGCCTTGATGATGTATGGCATTTCTGAAATCATCCGCGCCGGGATGGCGTTCAGCCATCACCTGTTCCGCTTCAGACCACGACAAGCACAACAGCACGGGCGACGAGTATGGAAGCTGGCATTTCGATTTTTTCCAAGGCCGAAGGCACTCGCGCTCCGCGCGTTCTGCTGGCAATCAGCGCAGTCGGAGCGTTGCTGGCGCTGGGCATGAACAGCAGCTACACCCAGGCCGACGCTGCCCCGCAGGCATCACAGCTATCCACCCCGGCGGCACCCGAATCTCCTGCTGCGGGCGGTACCTCCGCCGTTGAAGCCTCCGCCGAATCGCCGCGTGCTGAGCAGCTGAGCAGCAAGATCGCCGAACTCGACGCCATCCTTCTCGAAAAACAGAAGCTCGAAGACGCCCTTCGCACCGAGAAGAGCGAACTGGCGGCTGCGCAATTGCAAATGGCGAACAGCAAGAAGCTGATTCGCATGGAGGTAGACGAGTTTCTCGGGCAGAGCGCCGAGCGCAAGCGCCTCGACGAGCTGCTCGACGAGCACAAGCGCAATGCAGAGGCTGTGGCGGCCATTTCCGGGCGTGTCGAGGCGCTGGAAAAGGACCTGGGCAGCCAGCACCTGAAGTTTTCTCTCGCCGCGCGCGACGTCGAACGCCTCAAGTCGCAACTGGCGGCTGAAATCCGTGAGCGCAACAGCAAGAAGATTCAGAGCATCGCGCGCAAGCTGGACAAGACCATCCGCTTCGAACAGCCGGTGTCCTTCCGTTGCTCGGCCAGCAAGAGCCTGGCCGCGTGCCTCGCCGAGCACCGCAACGATGGTCAGATGTCGCAGTGGGTGCTGGAGAACTACCAGCGCGTCCTGGCCGACGACATTCGCGAGCAGGTTACCGAGCTGAGGATGGATCCCAGCTGGTATCGCTACCGCACCCGTACCGAGTTCGCTCAGGCGAGCATGAGCCTGGACGGTACCGTTCAGGCCCTGATGAATGTCGAGGCCACCATCAGCGCCAAGCAGATGATGCCCTGCGCCATCCTCGACGTGCCGTTCGAACAGTGCGACAGCAAGATGTATTCGCTGATCGTACGCAGCAACAAGTACGACGATCGGGTGCGCATCAATGATCAGGACCATGGCGCAACGCCGGTCTCGCTGATGCTCGACGGAGGCATCTACGATATTCAGATCACTTCCGGTGGCACGACCCAGAAGCGCACGCTGTCGCTCAAGGGCAACCAAGTGGTCAACTTCCGGTTCTGAGTCATCCCGGCCGGCGTAGCCTTTACGCCGGCCTCTGCGCCTTCCTCGACGTACCCGGATATGCGACGCTGTCGCTTATTTATCGTTGAGGACCCGCCATGGGCGCTTTGTTTCTTGCCTCGGCATCACCCCGTCGCCGCGAGCTGCTCGCGCAGATCGGCGTTCCGTTTTCCCTGCTCAGCGTATCCGTCGACGAGACGCCATCACCGACCGAAACCCCTGAGGCCTACGTCGAGCGCGTCGCGAGAGACAAAGCATTGACCGGACTGGCGAACCTGGGCGATGACCAGGGCTGCGTGCTGGGCGCCGACACCAGCGTGGTGCTCGATCAGCACATTCTGGGCAAGCCGGTCGATCGTGCCGATGGTCTGGCCATGCTCGCGGCCCTGTCCGGGCGTACCCACCGGGTCATGACGGCAGTGGCCCTGGCCAGCCGCGAGGCTTGCGAAGTGCGCACCGTGATCAGCGAAGTGACCTTCCGCACCATCAGCGATGACGAGGCCGAACGCTACTGGGCCAGCGGCGAACCGTTGGACAAGGCGGGTGGCTACGCCATTCAGGGTTGGGGGGCGGTATTCGTCAGTCAACTGCATGGCAGCTACTCGGCGGTGGTCGGCCTGCCATTGTGCGAAACCGCGCAGCTGCTCGATGCGTTCGGCCTGGCGCGTTGGACCAAAGCCTCACGCTAGAGCCTTGCGGCTTCGGCCCGCAGGCCGGTTAGAATCACCCAGGACCCGCAGCCAGAGCTGCCCATCAAGCCACCGCCGAGAACAACAATGAGCGAAGAAATCCTGATGAACATCACCCCCATGGAATCGCGGGTGGCGGTGGTGGAAAACGGTGTGCTGCAGGAGGTGCATGTCGAGCGCACGCAACGCCGTGGCATCGTCGGCAATATCTACAAAGGCAAGGTGGTGCGGGTGCTGCCCGGCATGCAGGCCGCCTTCGTCGATATTGGTCTGGACCGCGCGGCGTTCATCCACGCCTCGGAGATTTCCGCGCGCGAAGGCAACGCGGTCGAGCCGATCAATGCGCTGGTACACGAGGGGCAGAGCCTGGTGGTCCAGGTCACCAAGGACCCGATCGGCACCAAGGGCGCGCGCCTGACCACCCAGCTGTCGATCCCGTCGCGCTATCTGGTCTACATGCCGCGCACCAGCCATGTCGGCATTTCCCTGCGCATCGAGGACGAAGCCGAGCGCGAACGGCTCAAGCAGGTGGTTGCCGAATGCGTGGCGGCCGAAGGCATCCAGGAGGCCGGCGGCTTCATTCTGCGCACCGCCGCCGAGGGTGCGGGCCGCGACGAAATCCTCATGGATATCCGCTACCTGCGCCGACTCTGGGAGCAGATCGCGGGCCAGATCAAGACCGCCGCCGCCCCGACGGTGATCTACGAGGACCTGTCGTTGGCTATGCGCACCCTGCGCGACCTGGTCAATCCGCGGATCGAGAAGATCCGCATCGACTCGCGGGAGAACTTCCAGAAGGTCAGCCAGTTCGTCGGCGAACTGATGCCCGAACTGGGTGACCGACTCGAGCATTACCCCGGTGAACGCCCGATCTTCGATCTCTATGGCGTCGAGGACGAGATTCAGAAGGCGCTGGAGCGCAAGGTGATGCTCAAGTCCGGCGGCTACCTGATCATCGACCCCGCCGAAGCGATGACCACCATCGACGTCAACACCGGCGCCTTCGTAGGTCACCGCACCCTCGAGGAAACCATCTTCAAGACCAACCTCGAGTCGGCCACTGCAATCGCCCGCCAGCTGCGGCTGCGCAACCTGGGTGGGATCATCATCATCGACTTCATCGACATGGAGGACGAGGAGCATCGCCGGCAGGTGCTGCGCACCCTGGAGAAGCAGCTGGAGCGCGACCACGCCAAGACCAACATCATCGGCATCACCGAGCTCGGCCTGGTGCAGATGACCCGCAAGCGTACCCGCGAAAGTCTCGAACAGGTGCTCTGCGAGCCATGCATGTGCTGCCAGGGTCGCGGCAAGCTGAAGACGCCGGAGACGGTCTGCTACGAGATCTTCCGCGAAATCCTGCGAGAGGCCCGCGCCTACCAGGCCGAGGGTTATCGGGTGCTCGCCAACCAGAAGGTGATCGATCGCCTGCTGGACGAGGAGTCGGGCAATGTCGCCGATCTCGAGGCTTTCATCGGCCGCTCCATCAAGTTCCAGGTGGAAAGCATGTATTCCCAGGAACAGTACGACGTGGTGCTGCTCTGAACAGAGGTACACCAGACCGCCAGGGCCGGGATAACCGGAGCGCATCGGCATGAACCGCCTCGCCGCCTTTCTCGTCACGCTGTCGCGCCAGTTGTTCTGGGTGGCCGCGTTCGGCCTGATTCTGGCTGCGCTTTATGTCAGCCTGGGTCGGCAGCTGGTGCCGCTGGTTGCCGAATACCGCACGGAACTGCAGGAAAGGGTGCGCACCGCCCTCGATATGCCGGTGACAGTGGGGCGTCTGGAAGGGCGTTGGGAAGGTCTTGCGCCGCGCCTGCTGGTGCATGACGTGCTGCTGGGTGAGGGCGACAGTGCGATGCGTCTGGATCGCATCGCCGTCGTGCCCGATCTGGCCGGCAGCCTCTGGGCACGCTCATGGCGGCTGAGTTCGCTGGAATTCAGCGGCGTGCACGTGTCTGTGCTAGAGAGCGAAGATGGCAAATGGCAGGTCAAGGGCCTGCCAGAGCGCGACGATGCGACGCCGCCCGATCCGCAGAAAATACTCGAGGCGCTCCAGCATATTCGTGGCCTGGCGTTGCTCGACAGCCAGATCACCCTGGAGCCCTTCGGTGATTCACCGCTGACCCTTAGCTACACGGACCTTTCGCTACGCACCGATGGCAATCGCTTGCGACTGGACGGGCGCAGTGTGCTGCCGGATGGCCAGCCGCTGGCCCTGCGCCTGAACGCGCGCGTGCAGCCGCAGCGCTGGGCGCAGGCTGAGGCGCAGCTGTATCTGAGCCTGCCGCAAAGCGACTGGGCCGCCTGGTTGCCAGGCCGATTGACCGGCGCTTGGCAACTGCAGACGGCGCAGCTGGGGGGAGAGCTCTGGCTGCGCTGGAAGGCGCAGCAGCTCGAGCGTGCCGTGCTGCGGTTGAACGCGCCGCGGCTGCGTGCCGCCTATGCCGAGCATCCGCCGGTCCAGCTGGAGGATCTGGCGGTCGACGCCTATGTCGACCTGACCGAGCAGGGTTATCGGCTGCTGCTCGACCGCCTGGCTTTCGACCTTGAAGGCGAGCGCTGGGGCGACGCGCGGCTGCTGCTGCAGGAGAGTCGGGCCGAGCAGCACTGGCGGCTGCAGGCCGATCGGCTGAACGTCGCGCCGATCGCCAACCTTGCGCGTGCGCTGGCGCCACTGCCCGAGACGGCGGTGGAAACGCTGGGTGCGCTGCAGCCCAGCGGAACGCTGCGCAATCTGCGCGCGGACTTCTACCCCCAGCTGGATTCGCCGCAGCGACTGCGCTTTGCGGCCAACCTGGAGCGGATCAGCTTCAGCGCGCAGAACTGGATTCCCGCAGTAGGCAATGGCAGCGGCAGCATCCAGGGTGACCTGGCCAGCGGTGAGCTACGCCTGGACAGCGATGATTTCAGCCTGCATCTGGCGCCTCTTTATCCTGAACCCTGGCGCTATCGGCACGGCGCCGGCCGGCTGACCTGGACGCTGGATGAGCAGGCTTTCACCCTCGCCGCCCCCTATCTGCGCGTCGACGGAGAGGAGGGCAGGATCGCCGGAGATTTCCTGATTCGCCTCGCGCGCGATCCCGAAGTCGAGGATTACATGGACCTGCGCGTCGGCCTCAGCGAGGGTGATGCACGTTACACTGAGAAGTACCTGCCGACGAAATCGCCGGCGTTGAGCCCGGCGCTGGTCGATTGGCTCAAGGATGCGATTCGCGCGGGCACCGTCGAGCAGGGCTACTTCCAGTATCAGGGTGCGTTGAACAAAGGTGCCCCCGACAGTGCTCGCAGCATCAGCCTGTACTTCAAGGTGCGTGACGCCGAGCTGGCCTTCCAGCCGGGCTGGCCGGCCCTGCAGCAGGGGCGCGGCGAGGTCCTGGTGGAAGACAGCGGCGTCCGTGTGCGCCTTGCCGAAGGGCGGATTCTCGACAGTCGCGTGCATGACGTGACGGCGGAAGTGGCTCATGTCGGCAGCGGGCAGGTGCCGCAATTGGCGATCAAGGGGCAGGTCAGCAGCAGCCTGCCAGATGCGCTGCGCCTGCTGCAGGAGGCACCTATCGGGACCGGCGAGACCTTCGCCGGCTGGCAAGGGCAGGGCGAACTGGATGGTGTGCTCGATTTGCAGATTCCATTGGGCAAGGGCACGCCACGGGTCGTCGTGGATTTTGCCAGCAGCGATGCGGCGCTACAGATCAAGGACCCAGCGCTGGCGTTCGAGCGGCTCAGCGGCCGATTTCGCTACGACACCGCGCGTGGGCTGAGCGCCGACGAGATTCAGGCACGGCTGTTCGGGCGCGCCGTCAACGGCAAGGCGGTTGCGACCGGTTCGGTCGGCAAGCCGGCCTCGCGCATCGAGGCGCGGGGCAGCGTGGCACTCAAACCGCTGCTGGAATGGCTAGACGTCAAGCAGCCGGTGCCGGCCAGCGGCGAACTGCCCTATCAGTTGCGCCTGGAGCTGGCGGCCGAAAGCAGCCAGTTGCAGATCGACTCGTCGCTCCAGGGCCTGCGCATCGACCTCCCGGCGCCGTTCGGCAAGGCTGCCGGCGTGCGGCGCGACAGCACATTGCGCATGTCCCTGCAGGGTGCGGAGCGACGCTATTCCATACGGCATGACGAGTTGGCCGCGCTGGTCTTCGTCGCGCCCCCTGATGCCTGGGCGCAGGGACGCGGCGAGCTGCGCCTGGGTGGCGGCGCGGCGAATCTACCGGGGCGACCCGGGCTGTACGTCAAGGGGCGCCTGCCGGAGCTGGACTGGAATGCCTGGCGTGCCGTGCTTGATCAGCATGGCAAGGGCGACCCGCAGCAGACGACCGGCTCGCTGCTGCGGCAGGTGCAGGTCGATATCGATCGTTTCGAGGGCTTCGGCACCCGTATCGACAGGCTGAGCATCGACTTGCAACGCGGTTCTGCTGCCTGGTCCCTCGGCCTGCGCAGTTCCCTCGTCGGCGGCACGGTGCGTCTGCCGGACGCCGATGACGGCATCATCGTAGCCAACCTGACCCACCTGCGCCTGCCGGCGGCAGAGCCTGGCGAAGCCGCCAGTGCGCGGTCGGATCCCCTGGCCGACGTGGATCCGCAAAGCCTGCCGGCGATGGACCTGGCCATCGAGCGGGTTTCCCTTGGTGACGATCTACTCGGCGCCTGGGCGCTCAAGCTGCGCCCAGTCGGCACTGGTGTGGAGTTTCGCGATCTCGCGTTGCAGCTCAAGGGGTTGAGGATCAGCGGAAACGGAGGTTGGGGCGCCGGGCAGAGCTGGTACAAGGGTCGGCTGGAAGGCGGCAACCTGGCCGACGTGCTGCTGGCCTGGGGCTTTGCGCCCTCGGTGACCAGCGAAAGCTTCCGCCTGGATGCCGACGGGCGCTGGCCGGGCTCGCCAGCCTGGTTCGCCATGGCGCGCTATTCCGGCAGCATGCAGCCCCGACTGCGCAAGGGGCAGTTCGTCGAGGTGGACGGCAGCGCGCAGGCGCTGCGGGTGTTCGGCGTGCTGAATTTCAACTCCATCGGCCGCCGGCTACGGCTGGATTTCTCCGATCTGTTCGGCAAGGGCCTCAGCTATGACCGGCTGGACGGCAGCCTGCAGGCCGATGCTGGCGTTTTCACTACCCGCGAACCGATCACCGTGAGCGGCCCGTCGAGCAATCTGGAGCTGGATGGCACGCTCGACATGGCGCGCGACGAGATCGACGCCAAGCTGCTGGTTACGTTGCCGATCAGCAACAACCTGCCGCTGGCGGCGCTGATCGTCGGTGCGCCAGCGATCGGCGGCGCGCTGTTCGTGGCCGACAAGCTGCTGGGGGATCGCGTCGCGCGCTTCGCCAGTGTGCAGTACGACGTCAAGGGGCCGTGGCAGTCGCCGAAGATCAGTTTCGACAAACCTTTCGAGAAGCCCAACTGAGCCGGGTTCGCAGCGGGCTTCGCAACTCACCAGGGGGAGCCTATGTCCTTAGCCGTGATTCAAATGGCCACCGGGGCCGAGGTCGCGCACAACCTGGCCCAGGCGCGGCAATTGCTCGAACAGGCGGCGGAGGCCGGTGCGCGTCTGGCGGTGCTGCCGGAAAACTTCGCTGCCATGGGCCGCAATGATCTGCCGAGCCTCGGCCGCGCCGAGGCCATGGGCGAGGGCCCGATCCTGCCGTGGTTGAAACAGGCCGCCCGCGACCTCAGGTTGTGGATAGTCGCCGGGACCCTGCCGTTACCGCCCGACGATTGCCCGCAGGGCAAGCCCAACGCCTGCTCGCTGCTCATCGACGAGCAGGGGCAGCGGGTGGCGCGTTACGACAAGCTGCATCTATTCGACGCGGATGTCGCCGACAGCCGCGGCCGATATCGCGAGTCCGATGACTATGCGGCGGGCAGTCAGGTGGTGGTGGCCGATACGCCGCTCGGAAGGCTGGGCATGAGCGTGTGTTACGACCTGCGCTTTGCCGAGCTGTACACCGCTTTGCGGGCGGCGGGCGCGGAATTGATCAGCGTGCCCTCGGCGTTTACCGCGGTGACCGGCGAGGCCCACTGGCCCGCGCTGATTCGCGCGCGGGCCATCGAGACCCAGTGCTATGTCCTGGCGGCGGCACAGGGCGGCGAGCACCCTGGTGGTCGCATCACCCATGGGCATTCGTCTATCGTTGACCCATGGGGCCGGCTGCTGTGCGAGCAGCCGAGCGGTGAGGCGGCTCTGCTTGCCGAGCGAGACGCAATCGAACAGGCCGCTATCCGCCAACGCATGCCGGTGCAACGTCACCGCCGATTTTCCGTACCGTGCCTGGGCACGGAACCTTTGGAGTAGATATGAGTGAACTGCTGTTACCCGTCACCGAGCGACTGCTGACCCCTGGAGGCCTGGGACTCGACGATCTGCCCGGTTTGCTGGGTGAGCTCGCCGGCCCCGGCGTGGATGCCGCGGACCTGTATTTCCAGGACCAGGTATCCGAGTCCTGGGTGCTCGAGGATGGCATCGTCAAGGAAGGCGGGTTCCACCTCGAGCAGGGCGTGGGCGTACGGGCGCTGTCGGGGGAGAAGACCGGCTTTGCCTACAGCAATGCGATCACTGCCGATGCCCTGCGTCAGGCCGCGCAGGCCGCCCGCTCCATCGCCCGTAGCGGGCAGCAGGGGCAGGTCAAGGTGCTCGGCAGGGCGGCCTTCGCGCCGCTGTATCATCAGGATAATCCGCTGGATGGCCTGAGCCGCGCCGAGAAGGTGGACCTGCTCAAGCGCATCGACGTAGCCACCCGTGCGCTGGACCCACGCATCAAGCAGGTCACGGTGAGCCTGGCGGGCGTATGGGAACATATTCTCGTCGCTGCCATGGATGGCGGACTGGCGGCGGATATCCGCCCGCTGGTGCGCTTCAACGTCAGTGTGATCGTCGAGCAGAACGGCCGCCGGGAGCGCGGCGGGCAGGGCGGTGGCGGGCGCACCGGGTATCAGTACTTCCTCAGCGAAGACCGCGCCATGGGCTATGCCCGCGAAGCGCTGCGCCAGGCGCTGGTCAATCTCGAGGCGGTGCCGGCGCCGGCCGGTTCGCTGCCGGTGGTGCTGGGGCCGGGCTGGTCCGGCGTGCTGCTGCACGAGGCCGTCGGCCACGGTCTGGAAGGAGACTTCAACCGCAAGGGCAGCTCGGCCTATAGCGGGCGCATCGGCCAGCAGGTCGCGTCTAAACTGTGCACCATCGTTGATGACGGCACCCTGGCCGACCGCCGCGGCTCGCTCAGCGTCGACGACGAAGGTACGCCGACGCAGTGCACCACACTGATCGAGAACGGCATCCTCAAGGGCTATATCCAGGACAAGCTCAATGCGCGCCTGATGGGCGTCGCACCGACCGGCAATGGCCGCCGCGAGTCGTACGCGCATCTGCCCATGCCGCGCATGACCAACACCTACATGCTGGCCGGCGAAAGCGACCCCGAGGAGATCATCCGCTCGGTGAAGAAGGGCATCTACTGCGCCAGCCTCGGCGGCGGCCAGGTGGACATCACCAGCGGCAAGTTCGTCTTCTCCACCAGTGAGGCCTATCTGGTCGAAGACGGCAGGATCACTGCGCCGGTCAAGGGTGCGACGCTGATCGGCAACGGTCCGGAGGTGATGAATCGCGTGTCCATGGTGGGCAACGACCTGGCACTGGACAGCGGAGTCGGCACCTGCGGCAAGGATGGCCAATCGGTGCCGGTCGGCGTCGGCCAGCCGACGCTGAAGATCGACGAAATCACGGTGGGGGGGACCGGCGCTTGAGGCTGCCGATCATCAGGTGCCGACTCGGGCCAGCCGGCACGTGAGAAAGGACCGGTTTATCGCAGGCCGCGCTTGGTCTCGTCCAGGTCGCGGATGTATTTGAAGATCTTGCGGCTGGCAGCCGGCGGCTTGTTGCGCGCCGCTTCATGCTGGGCGTGGCGGATCAGCCCGCGCAGGTGCTGGCGGTCGGTTTCGGGGAATTCGACGACGAAGGCTTCCAGCGTCTCGTCATTGCCGGCGATGAGCCGGTCGCGCCAGCGCTCGAGGGCGTGGAAGCGTTCGTTGTACTGGCGGGTCGAGGCGTCGAGTTGATCGACCAGGGCGACGATGGCATCGACATCCTGATCACGCATCAGCTTGCCGATGTACTGGATGTGCCGTTTGCGGGCGATATGCGCCTTGTGCTTCGGGGCGTCGGCCAGGGCCTTGTGCAGCGCGTCGCTGAGCGGCAGCCGGGCGATGAGGTCGGGTTTGAGCGTGGTCAGGCGTTCGCCGAGTTCCTGCAGGGCGAGCAGTTCGCGCTTGACCTGGGATTTGCTTTTTTCGTCGAAATCATCGACGTCGGAGTGTTCAGACATGGGGATGGTCCACTAGGAAATGCCGCCATGATAGCAGCAGCCCTGGCAGCAGGCTCCAGACTGGCCGCGCCGGGCTGCAATTGATTTGATTGCAGGTGTTGTTTTGGGAGTGCTTATGAGTGAAGTAGACGGCATCGGTCCGCATGCGCTGCCCGGTTTGCGCGAGAAGGTCGAGCGCATCATCGAGGAAGCGCGGCGGCAGGGCGCCAGCGCCAGCGAGGTCTCTGTCTCCATGGAGCAGGGGCTGTCCACGACGGTGCGCCAGGGTGAAGTGGAAACGGTCGAATTCAATCGGGACCAGGGTTTCGGCATTACCCTCTATGTCGGCCAGAGCAAGGGCTCGGCCAGCACCACCGGCAGCGGCGACGAGGCCATCCGGGAAACCGTGGCCGCCGCGCTGGCCATCGCCAGGCACGCTTCGCAGGACGAGTTTGCCGGCCTGGCCGACGCCACGCTGATGGCTCGGGAGCTTCCCGATCTCGATCTCTACCATCCATGGGCGATCACCCCGGAGCAGGCGATCGAGCAGGCGCTGAGTTGTGAAAGCGCGGCGTTCGACTTCGATGCACGCATCCGCAACGCCGACGGCACCAGTCTCAACACCCATCAGGGCTGCCGTGCCTACGGCAACAGCAATGGCTTCATCGGCGGTTATTGCAGCACACGGCACAGCCTGAGCTGCGTGATGATCGCCGAAAGCGAAGGCCAGATGCAGCGCGACTACTTTTACGACGTCAACCGTATCGGCGAGGCGCTGATCGATCCACGGACCATCGGCCGGCGCGCAGCCGAGCGTGCAGTGCGACGCCTGGGCGCGCGACCGATCCCGACTTGCGAGGTGCCGGTGTTGTTCGCGCCGGAGCTGGCGACGGGGCTGTTCAGCCATTTCATCGCCGCTATCTCCGGCGGTAACCTGTATCGCAAGGCCTCCTATCTGGAGGACGCGCTGGGCCAGACGCTGTTCCCCGAATGGCTGAGCCTCGACGAACGCCCACATATCCCGCGTGCGCTTGGCAGCGCCAGCTACGATGGCGATGGCCTGGCGACCTACGCCAAGCCTTTCGTGGAAAACGGCCGCCTGATCTCCTATGTGCTTTCGACCTATTCCGGGCGCAAGCTGGGCATGCCGAGCACTGCCAACGCGGGTGGCGTGCACAACCTGTTCGTTAGCCACGGTGAGGAAGATCAGGCTGCCCTGCTGCGACGCATGGGGCGCGGCCTGCTGGTGACCGAGCTGATGGGGCAGGGGCTGAATCTGGTCACCGGTGACTATTCACGCGGCGCAGGCGGCTACTGGGTGGAGAACGGCGAGATCCAGTTCCCCGTGCAGGAGGTGACCATCGCCGGCAATCTGCGCGACATGTTCCGCCAGATCGTCGCCATTGGCTGCGACATCGAGACGCGCGGCAACGTGCGGACCGGCTCGGTGCTGATCGAGCGGATGATGGTGGCCGGGAAGTAAGCGGGAGGGTGTGGCGTGCTCGCTGCGAGCACGCCCGGATGAGCGGACGGCTATTCGCCTTCTTCGAAGTAGTCGTCAATCAACGCCACGAGGGCGTCGAGGGCTTCTTCTTCCTGCTCGCCATCGGCATGTAGATGCACCGTAGTGCCCTTGCTGGCGGCCAGCATCATGACGGCCATGATGCTCTTGCCATCGACCAGCGTGGCGGGACAGCGGCCCACCCGGATCTTGCAGGGGAAGCGGTTGGCGACGGCGACGAACTTGGCCGCCGCACGCGCGTGCAGGCCAAGCTTGTTGATGATGGTGACTTCGCGGGCGGGCATGGGTTTACGTATTCCTAGGCGAGATCCCGGTGACGGACCTGCAGGTTCTTCAGCGGCTCCTTGAGCGCCAGGCCGAGTCGCTCGGCTAGGTACACCGAGCGGTGATGGCCTCCGGTGCAGCCGATGGCGATGGTGACGTACGCGCGGTTGCTGGCGGCGAAGCGTGGCAGCCATTTGTTCAGGTAAGCGTGGATGTCCTGAAACATCTCCTCCACATCGGGCTGGGCGGCCAGATAGTCGATCACCGGCTGATCGAGCCCGGAGAAGTCGCGCAATTCGGCCTTCCAGTACGGGTTGGGCAGGCAGCGCACGTCGAATACCAGGTCGGCATCGACCGGCATGCCGCGCTTGAATCCGAACGATTCGATGAGAAAGGCCGTGCCTGGCTCAGGCTTGTTGAGCAGCCGCAGCTTGAGCATGTCGCGCAGCTGATAGAGGTTCAGGTGCGTGGTGTCGATCTTCAGGTCGGCATGATCGATGATTGCCGCCAGCAGCAGCTCCTCGTCACGAATCGCCTCGGCCAGCGAACGGCTTTCGTTGGTCAGCGGGTGGCGCCGACGGGTTTCGGAGAAGCGCTTGAGCAGGGTTTCGTCGTCGGCATCCAGATACAGCACGTCGCACTGAATATGCCGGGCGCGAACCTCTTCGAGCAGTTCGGGAAAACGCTTGAGCTGGCTGGGCAGGTTGCGCGCATCGATCGACACGGCAACCTGTGGGTGCAGCAGTTCGGTGTGCAGCAGGGCGCGCTCGGCAAGCTCGGGCAGCAGGCCAGCGGGCAGGTTGTCGATGCAGTAGAACCCGTTGTCTTCGAGTACGTTCAGCGCGGTGCTCTTGCCCGAGCCCGAACGCCCACTGACGATGATCAGCCGCATCTGTACCCCATCGCGCTAGCCACCGTTCTGCACATCCACGACGACCTGGTACAGGCTGTCGTTGCTGGGTGCCTCGCGCAGACGTTGGCGTACCTCTTCACGGTCGAGCATGCTGGCGATCTGGCGCAGCAGCTCGAGGTGCTCGTCGGTGGCCGCTTCCGGGACCAGCAGGACGAACAGCAGGTCGACCGGGGCGCCATCGATGGCGTCGAAGTCCACCGGCGTTTCCAAGCGCAGCACGGCACTCACGGGGGCGTTGCAGCCGACCATGCGGCAGTGCGGAATGGCGATGCCATTGCCGAAGCCGGTCGAGCCCAGCTTTTCACGGGCGATCAGGCTTTCGAAGATGGTCTGGGAGTCGAGGTCGGAAAGGTCCTGGGCGATCACCTTGGCGATCTGCTCCAGGACGCGCTTCTTGCTACCGCCCGGGACGTTCACCAGGGAACGTCCGGGGGTCAGGATGTTTTCGAGTCGGATCATAATGAGCGTCAGCGGGTGACGGCACCCTGGGTGTGGTCGAGCTGCTTCTCCTTGTGCTTGATCAGCTGACGGTCGAGCTTGTCGACCAGCAGGTCCACGGCAGCGTACATGTCTTCGTGTTCGGCATTGCCCACCACTTCGCGACCGGCGACGTGCAGGGTGGCTTCGGCTTTCTGCTTGAGTTTCTCGACCTGCAGGACCACTTGGACGCTGATGATGCGGTCGAAATGACGGGCCAGTCGGTCGAATTTCTCCTCGATGTAGTCACGCAGGGCATCGGTAACTTCCAGATGAACACCGCTGATGTTGACTTGCATACTGCTATCTCCTTTGCCTTGTGCGAAGAGCAGGTCTTGAGGCCTGCCGCCGGGACAGTTCGACCAGTGGCCGATCACAGCAATCGTTTACGCTCGCTGGACGGTGCGATACCGAGCGACTCGCGGTATTTCGCAACGGTGCGGCGGGCCACCTGGATGCCCTGCGCCTCCAGTAAACCAGCGATCTTGCTGTCGCTCAACGGCTTTTTCGGGTTTTCCGCGGCGACCAGCTTCTTGATGATCGCGCGGATCGCGGTGGACGAACATTCGCCGCCTTCCGCCGTGCTGACGTGGCTGGAGAAGAAGTATTTGAGTTCGTAGATGCCACGCGGCGTATGCATGTATTTCTGCGTGGTGACGCGGGAAATCGTCGACTCATGCATCCCCACGGCTTCGGCGATGTCGTGCAGCACCAGCGGCTTCATCGCCTCGTCGCCGTGTTCGAGGAAGGCACGCTGGTGCTCGACGATCTGGGTGGCGACCTTCATCAGTGTTTCGTTGCGACTGAGCAGGCTCTTGATGAACCAGCGCGCTTCCTGCAGCTGGTTGCGCATGAAGGTATTGTCGGCACTCGAGTCGGCGCGCTTTACGAAGCTGGCGTACTGGGCATTGACGCGAAGTCGGGGCATGGCGTCCTGGTTGAGCTCCACCAGCCAGCGATCGTTGTGCTTGCGTACGATAACGTCCGGCACCACGTACTCCGGCTCGCTCGCCTCGATCTGCGAGCCCGGGCGCGGGTTGAGGCTCTGGATGAGTTCGATGACCTGGCGCAGCTCGTCTTCCTTGAGCTTCATGCGGCGCATCAGCAGGCTGTAGTCGCGGCTACCCAGCAGGTCCAGATGGTCACTCACGAGCCGCTGGGCTTCGCTGAGCCAAGGGGTGCGGTCATGGAGCTGGCGCAGCTGCAGGAGCAGGCATTCGCGCAGATCCCGTGCGCCGATACCGGCAGGTTCGAACTGCTGTACGCGACGCAGCACGACTTCGACCTCGTCGAGCTCGATTTCAAGCTCCGGGTCGAAACTGTCCACGATTTCCTGCAGAGACTCCTCGAGATAGCCCTGATCGTTGATGCAGTCGATCAGTGTGGTGGCGATCAGGCGGTCGGTGTCGCTCATGGGGGCGAGGTTGAGCTGCCACAGCAGATGGCTCTGCAGGCTGACACCGCTGGACGTACGGCTGGTGAAGTCCCATTCGTCGTCGTCGTTGCTCGGCAGGCTGCTGGCGCTGGTCTGGTAGATGTCCTCCCAGGCGGTGTCGACCGGTAGCTCGCTGGGAATGCGCTCACCCCAGTCGGCCTCGTCGAGGCCTTCGCCGCTGTGCGAAGGCTCTTCATAGGTGCTTTCCTGAGTGCTGATCTTTTCGCTGCCAGCGTCGCTCGCACGATCGACGGCCTCGGCCATGGGGTCGGAGCCGTCGAAGTCGTCACCGTCCTCTTCACGCTCGAGCATGGGATTGGAATCCAGCGCTTCCTGGATCTCCTGTTGCAGATCGAGGGTGGAAAGCTGGAGGAGCCGTATGGCCTGTTGCAGCTGCGGTGTCATCGTCAGCTGCTGGCCCATCTTCAGGACTAGCGATGGTTTCATGGCAGAGGACTTCGAACCTTGTATGCCGGCGCAACCGCGCCTGTTCCGACATGCGGCGCTCGGGGCGCCGATGAAAGCAAATTATATGCCTGCCGACGAAGCCTTTGCCTAGAGCCGATTTGCCGAGCCGAGCAAAAAATCCGCTCTTACAGTCGGAATTCGTGGCCCAGGTAGACTTCCTTGACCAGCTGGTTGGCGAGGATGCTCTGGGCATCGCCTTCGGCGATCAGCTGACCGTCGTTGACGATGTACGCCGTCTCGCAGATGTCCAGGGTTTCCCGAACGTTGTGGTCGGTGATCAGTACCCCGATGCCCTTGGCCTTGAGGTGGTGGATGATCTGCTTGATGTCGCCCACCGAGATCGGGTCGACACCGGCGAAGGGTTCATCGAGCAGGATGAACTTCGGCGCCGTAGCCAGGGCGCGGGCGATTTCCACGCGACGGCGCTCGCCGCCGGACAGGCTCATGCCGAGGCTGTCGCGGATATGGTTGATGTGGAATTCCTGCAGCAGGCCTTCCAGTGCCTGCTGGCGGCCACCGCGGTCCAGATCCTTGCGGGTCTCGAGAATCGCCATGATGTTGTCGGCGACCGACAGCTTGCGGAAGATCGAGGCTTCCTGCGGCAGGTAACCGATGCCGGCACGGGCCCGGCCATGCATCGGAAGGTGGGTCACGTCGTTCTGGTCGATCAGCACGCGACCCTGATCGGCATTCACCAGTCCGACGATCATGTAGAAGCAGGTAGTCTTGCCGGCGCCGTTCGGGCCAAGCAGGCCGACGATCTGCCCGCTCTCGATGGACAGGCTGACGTCGCGAACGACCTGCCGGCTCTTGTAGCTCTTGGCCAGATGCTGGGCTTTGAGGACGGCCATTACTGGGGCTGCTCCGCGGCCTGCTCGCGCTTGCGTGGCTGGATGACCATGTCGACCCGCGGACGCGGCGTGCTGACGTCGGTATTGGTGGCGCGGCCGGCGTTGACGATCTGGCGGCGGGTGTCATAGACGATCTTCTCGCCTTCGAAGGTGTTGCCTTCCTGGACGACCTTGGCCTGGTCGAGCAGCACGATGCGCTCGTTGGCGGCAAAGTACTGGATGGTCAGGCCGTAGGCCTTGACGATCTCCTTGTCCACGGCCGGCTTCTGCTCGTAGTAGGCCGGCTTGCCGATGGAGGTGAAGACTTCCACATCGCCATTGCTGTCCTGGGTGATGGTGACGGTGTCGCCGGTGATCTTCATGGTGCCCTGGGTGATCACCACATCGCCGCGGTACACGGCCACGCCCTGTCGGTCGTCCAGTTCGGCCGAGTCAGCCTGTACGCGGATGGGCTGTTCACGATCCTCGGGAAGCGCCCAGGCACTGGCGCCGAGCCAGAATGCGCTCAAACCGAGCAGGAGGGGGAAAGTCTTAACGCAGCTCATGCTGGCCTCTTACGTTGGACAGCAGGAGCATCCTGCCGTCATCCAGATACGCTTTCATGCCGGTCGCCGTGGTCACGCCATTGGCGGCGTCGATTCTAACGGCTTGCTTGGTCTCGGCATAATCCTTGTCCGGCCACACCGTCAGCCGGCTGGTGGTGAGGATCGTCGGGCGGCCCTTGGCGTCGGTCCGCTCGACCCGGACCTTGTCGATCAGCAGGACCTCGTCACCCTCCGCCGAAACCTCTCCGCGCTCGCTGCGCACATGCCAGGGGTGCTCGCCGCCGCGGTAGGACAGCAGGTCGGGTTTGGTCAAGAGGCTGACGTCGCTGGCCTTGATGTGTTCGACCTTCTCCGCGGTCATCTCGTAGTTGCGCTTGCCATCCGCCTGGTACTGGACCGTACGTGAATTGATCACATAGAAATCCACATCCGGTGTCTCGCCGCTGGCCACGGTTGGCTGCTGCATGAAACTCTCCGGACGGATGTTCCAGTAGCCGATGGCCACCAATACGGCAGCGATCAGCGTGAGCAGGGCGGGAAAGCGCAGTTTGCGGAGCATCCAGACCTCTACAGATAGGCGTTCTGAGCGGCTGCCAGGGTGCCCTGGGCGCGCATGATCAATTCGCAGAACTCGCGTGCCGCGCCTTCGCCGCCGCGTGCCTGGGTCACGCCGTGAGCGTGGTCGCGCACGAAGGCGTCGGCGCTGGCGACCGCCATGCCCAGGCCGACGCGGCGGATCACCGGCAGATCAGGCAGGTCGTCACCGAGATAGGCCACTTCAGAGTAGCTCAGCCCGAGTTCGGCCAGCAGCTCGTCGAGAACCACCAGCTTGTCTTCGCGCCCCTGATACAGGTGCTGGATGCCGAGGTTCTGCGCGCGGCGCTCGACCACTGGCGTCTTGCGCCCACTGATGATGGCGGTGCGCACGCCGGAGTTGATCAGCATCTTGATGCCGTGGCCGTCCAGGGTGTTGAAGGTCTTGAATTCGCTGCCGTCGGTGAGAAAGTACAGGCGACCGTCGGTCAGTACGCCATCCACATCGAAGATGGCCAGGCGGATGTCACGTGCGCGCTGCAGAAGATGTTCGTGCATTACATGACCCCCGCACGCAGCAGGTCGTGCATGTTCAGGGCGCCGATGGGCAGCTCCTGTTCATCGATCACTACCAGTGAGCTGATCTTGTGGTCTTCCATGATCTTCAGTGCCTCGGCAGCCAGCATCTCGGCGTTGGCGGTCTTGCCATGAACGGTCATGACCTCGTCGATGAGGGTCTGGCGCACGTCCACGCCTTTGTCCAGGGCGCGACGCAGGTCGCCATCGGTGAAAATCCCGGCCAGGCGCCCGTCGGTCTCGACGATCACGGTCATGCCCAGCCCTTTCTGCGTCATTTCCAGAAGGGCATCGCGCAGCGAGGTGCCGCGGGGCACGCTGGGGAGACGTTCGCCAGTGTGCATGACGTGTTCGACCTTGAGCAGCAGGCGTCGGCCAAGGGCACCACCGGGATGGGAAAAGGCGAAGTCTTCGGCAGTGAAGCCGCGAGCCTCGAGCAGGGCAATCGCAAGGGCATCGCCGAGCACCAGGCTGGCGGTGGTGGAGGAGGTCGGTGCGAGGTTCAGCGGGCAGGCCTCGATAGCCACGCTGGCATCCAGGTTCACTGCTGCGGCCTTGGCCAGTACCGAGCTGGGGTTGCCGGTCATGCTGATAAGGGTGATGCCCAGGCGCTTTATCAACGGCAACAGGGTGACGATCTCGCTGGTGGTGCCGGAATTGGAAAGCGCCAGTACCACATCGTCCGGAGTGATCATGCCCATGTCGCCGTGGCTGGCCTCGGCGGGGTGCACGAAGAAGGCGGCGGTGCCGGTGCTGGCCAGGGTGGCAGCGATCTTGCGACCGATATGCCCCGACTTGCCCATGCCGACCACAACGACACGGCCCTTGCAGGCGAGGATCAATTCGCAGGCTTGTACGAAGCTGGCATCGATACGCGCGTTCAGCTGCTCAACTGCCTCGATTTCCAGGCGAATGGTGCGCTGCGCGGTTTCGATCAATTGACTGCTTTGGCTCATGGCTGGCGAGGTCGTCCGATTAAAAGGCGAGGATTATAGCGAGATTCGACTTGTGGCTCATGGAAAATGTGGCAGGTGCCAGGGCGGCGCCCTCAGCGCTGTGTACATCACCAAGCTGAACCCTGGCTGAACAGGCGTCTCGCTGGTCATCTGCTGAAACGCTCATTGGTTGGGCGGCCCCTGGCGCGGTGCTATAGTGCGCGCCCGAAAACGGTCAGGCAGAAGTATCCCGGCGTCATCGGGAGCCGTCTGTTTCGCAGACTGCATGCAAGGAGACCAGATGAGCGCCTGCAACGACTACGCGGTCGAGCTGAAGGGAGTAACCTTCAAGCGCGGCGAGCGCAGTATTTTCGATAACGTCGACATCGCGATCCCGCGAGGCAAGGTCACGGCCATCATGGGGCCGTCCGGCTGTGGCAAGACGACGCTGCTGCGGCTGATCGCTGCGCAGCTGATGCCTGCGCGCGGCGAGGTCTGGGTGGCGGGCAACAATCTGCCGAGCCTCTCGCGCAGCGAGCTGTTCGACATGCGCAAGCAGATGGGCGTGTTGTTCCAGAGCGGAGCTCTGTTCACCGATCTCGACGTGTTCGAGAACGTCGCCTTTCCGCTGCGCGTGCATACCCGGCTGCCCGACGAAATGATCCGCGACATCGTGCTGATGAAATTGCAGGCGGTGGGTTTGCGGGGTGCCATCGAGCTGATGCCCGACGAACTGTCCGGTGGCATGAAGCGGCGTGTCGCGCTGGCGCGGGCCATCGCGCTGGATCCGCAGATTCTCATGTATGACGAGCCTTTCGCCGGTCAGGACCCGATCGCGATGGGCGTGCTGGTCCGCTTGATCCGGTTGCTCAACGATGCGCTGGGCATCACCAGTATCGTGGTGTCCCACGACTTGGCCGAAACCGCCTCCATCGCCGATTACATCTATGTGGTCGGCGATGCTCAGGTGCTTGGCCAGGGCACGCCGGCCGAGCTGATGGAGTCGGACAATCCTCGCATCCGGCAGTTCATGAAAGGCTCGGCGGACGGCCCGGTGCCCTTCCACTTTCCGGCGCCAGCCTACGCCGATGACCTGCTCGGAGGCGCCGATGCGTAAGCGTTCGTTGATGGACCGGATCGCCCTGCTCGGGCGTGCCGGCCTGGATGTGCTGGCGGCGCTGGGGCGCTCGACGATCTTCCTCGTTCATGCGCTGTTTGGCCGCAGCGGCTTGCGCAACGGCTTTTCGCTGCTGGTCAAGCAGCTGTACTCGGTTGGCGTGCTGTCGCTGGCGATCGTCGTCGTGTCCGGTATTTTCATCGGCATGGTGCTGGCGCTGCAGGGCTACAACATCCTCAGCAGCTATGGCTCCGAGCAGGCGGTCGGGCAGATGGTGGCGCTGACGTTGTTGCGTGAACTCGGCCCGGTGGTCACCGCATTGCTGTTCGCCGGTCGCGCAGGTTCCGCGCTGGCGGCCGAGATCGGCAACATGAAATCCACCGAGCAGCTGTCGAGCCTGGAGATGATTGGCGTCGATCCGCTGAAGTACATCATCGCGCCGCGTCTGTGGGCCGGCTTCATTTCCCTGCCACTGCTGACGCTGATCTTCAATGTGGTCGGCATCTGGGGCGGAGCGATGGTCGCCGTGGACTGGCTCGGCGTATACGAAGGCTCGTTCTGGGCCAACATGCAGAACAGTGTCGATTTCCATTCGGATGTGCTCAACGGCGTGATCAAGAGCGTCGTCTTTGCACTGGTCGTGACCTGGATAGCGGTGTTCCAGGGCTACGACTGCGAACCGACTTCCGAGGGGATCAGTCGTGCCACCACCCGGACCGTGGTGTATGCCTCGCTGGCAGTACTCGGCCTCGATTTCATTCTGACCGCGTTGATGTTTGGAGATTTCTGATGCGTATCCGCACACTGGAAATGGGTGTCGGCCTGTTCCTGCTTGCCGGCCTGCTGGCCCTGCTGCTGCTGTCGCTGCGCGTCAGCGGACTGAGCGTTGGCAGTGCCGATACCTACAAGCTGTATGCCTATTTCGACAATATTGCCGGTTTGACTGTCCGATCCAAGGTGACCATGGCGGGTGTGACCATCGGCAAGGTCACGGCGATCGACCTCGATCGCGACAGCTACACCGGTCGGGTGACCCTGGAAATCCAGGAAGACGTGAACATCCTGCCGGCTGACTCCACGGCGTCGATCCTGACGGCTGGTCTGCTGGGTGAGAAATATGTCGGAATCAGCGTGGGCGGCGACGACGAAGTGCTCAAGGATGGTGACACCATTCAGGACACCCAGTCTTCGCTGGTACTCGAGGATCTGATCGGCAAGTTCCTGCTCAATTCTGTGAATAAAGATTGAAGGAGACATCCATGATCACTGCCCTGCGTCGCGGTCTGCTGGTTCTGCTGGCCGTGTTGCCCCTGTTCTCCCATGCCGCGCTGACCGCGCATCAGGTGATCCAGAAGACCACCGACGAGTTGCTGGCCGACCTGAAGGCCAACAAGGAGCAGTACCGCAGCGATCCGGCCGCCTTCTATGACTCGCTCAACGAGATTCTCGGTCCGGTGGTCGATGCCGACGGTATCTCGCGCAGCATCATGACCGTCAAGTATTCACGCAACGCCACTCCCGAGCAGATGAAGCGCTTCCAGGAGAACTTCAAGCGCAGCCTGATGCAGTTCTACGGCAACGCCCTGCTCGAGTACAACAACCAGCAGATCCGCGTATTGCCGCCCAGCGGCAAGCAGGACCCCAAGCGCACCAGCGTCGGTATGGAGGTGGTGGGGCGCCAGGGCGAGATCTATCCGGTGTCCTACACCATGGTCAATGACGGCGAATGGCGCGTGCGCAACGTGATCATCAACGGCATCAACATCGGCAAGCTGTTCCGCGACCAGTTCGCCGACTCTATGCAGCGCAACGGCGGTGATCTGGACAAAACCATCGATGGCTGGGCCGAGGTCGTGGCGCGTGCCAAGGACACCGAGGCTGGACAGCAGGCTGTCGGCGATGAGTGAGGCCCGGATCGAGCGCGGTGGAGAAGGCGAGTTGCGCCTGATCGGCGTGCTGGATTACCGCAGCGGCCCGGCCTTGCGTGAGGCTGGTCGGGCGCTGATCGCCGGCAGCCGGGCGCCGTTGACGCTGGACTGCTCGGCGGTCGAGCGTTCCAGCAGTGTCGGGCTGTCGCTGCTGCTGGCTTTCATGCGCGATGCCAAGGCTGCGGGCATCGATCTGCGCGTCAGTGCATTGCCAGGCGATATGCACAAGATTGCCAAGGTGTCCGGCTTGTTGGATATCCTGCCGCTGGAAGCTTCCCGGGTTTAGAAAAGGATGCCGTATGAAACTGCGCTGGGCGGAAAATCTGCGCGATAGCCTGCACGAGCTGGCCGAGTCCTTCGGCAATCTGCTGGTCGAGAGTTTTCACTACCTGGCGCTGTTCGCCATCGGCGCCGTGACGGCCTGGGCGGCAGTCATGGCGTTTCTCGGCATGGTCGAGAAGGGCCATATCACGATCGATGACATCCTGCTGCTGTTCATCTATCTCGAGCTGGGCGCGATGGTTGGCATCTATTTCAAGACCAACCACATGCCGGTGCGCTTCCTTATCTATGTGGCGATCACCGCGCTGACCCGCCTGCTGATTTCCGATATTTCCCATCACCACCGTCCGGACATGGGCGTGGTCTATGTGTCCGGCGCGATCCTGCTGCTGGCGCTGGCGATCCTGGTGGTGCGCTTCGCCTCCTCGCGCTTCCCGGCCGTGCAGAGCGACAGCGGGCTGTCCCGGCATCGGCGCGAGCGCGATCAGGGGGCCGAAACGCTGGATTGAGATCTGTGCGCGAGGTTCGGGGTTCGCAGCCTTCGGGCTTTTTTGTATGATGGCCGGCCCGTGCGCGTCCTGCGCCCGATCGAGGTAGAACATGCAGGCCCTAGAAGTGAAGAATTTCCTGGAAGCGAAGATTCCGGGAACCCAGGTGGAAGTGGAAGGCGAAGGCTGCAACTTCCAGCTCAACGTGATCAGTGATGAACTGGCCGCCCTGAGCCCGGTGAAGCGTCAGCAGCAGATCTACGCTCATCTCAATCCATGGATCGCCGACGGCAGCATCCACGCCGTCACCATGAAGTTCTTCAGTCGCACAGACTGGGCCGCTCGCGCCTGATCGGCTCAGGCCCGCGCAACCAATCATTCCAGGCAGAGCGCGTCTCGATGACCGCGCCGCCCCCTTCGACAGTGCTTCGAGCCTGCGGCTTACGGGTATATCCATGGACAAACTGATCATTACCGGCGGCATTCGCCTCGATGGCGAGATTCGCATTTCCGGCGCGAAGAACTCCGCACTGCCGATCCTGGCCGCCACCTTGCTGGCCGACACCCCGGTTACCGTCTGCAACCTGCCGCACCTGCACGACATCACCACGATGATCGAGCTGTTCGGCCGCATGGGCGTGCAGCCGATCATCGACGAGAAGCTCAGCGTCGAAGTCGACGCCAGCAGCATCAAGACTCTGGTGGCGCCGTACGAACTGGTGAAGACCATGCGTGCGTCGATCCTGGTGCTCGGCCCGATGGTTGCGCGTTTCGGCGAGGCGGAGGTCGCGCTGCCCGGTGGTTGCGCCATCGGTTCGCGTCCGGTCGACCTGCACATCCGCGGACTCGAGGCCATGGGCGCACAGATCGACGTCGAGGGGGGCTACATCAAGGCCAAGGCGCCGGCCGGCGGCCTGCGTGGCGCGCACTTCTTCTTCGACACCGTCAGCGTGACCGGTACCGAGAACATCATGATGGCCGCTGCGCTGGCGAACGGCCGCAGCGTGCTGGAAAACGCCGCGCGTGAGCCGGAGGTGGTCGATCTGGCCAACTTCCTCAACGCCATGGGCGCCAAAGTGTCCGGCGCCGGCACCGATACCATCGTCATCGATGGCGTCAAGCGCCTCGGTGGTGGTCGCTACAGCGTGATGCCCGACCGTATCGAGACTGGAACCTATCTGGTCGCCGCTGCGGCGACTGGCGGGCGTGTACGTCTGAAGGATACCGACGCGACGCTGCTCGAGGCTGTGCTGCACAAGCTGGTGGAGGCTGGCGCGCATATCGATACCGGCAGTGACTGGATCGAGCTGGACATGAAGGGCAAGCGGCCGAAGGCGGTCAATGTGCGCACCGCGCCGTACCCAGCGTTCCCCACCGACATGCAGGCGCAGTTCATCGCTCTGAACGCCATCGCCGAGGGCACCGGCACGGTCATCGAAACGGTCTTCGAAAACCGCTTCATGCATGTCTACGAGATGAATCGCATGGGTGCGCAGATCCTCGTCGAGGGCAATACCGCCATCGTCACGGGCGTCGATCACCTCAAGGGTGCCCCGGTCATGGCGACCGACCTGCGCGCGTCGGCGAGCCTCGTGATCGCCGGTCTGGTGGCCGAAGGCGATACGCTGATCGACCGCATCTACCACATCGATCGTGGCTACGAGTGCATCGAGGAGAAACTGCAGTTGCTGGGGGCGAAGATTCGCCGCGTTCCCGGCTGATAGCGATCTGCTGCGCGTCGGTCCTGCTGCGTTAAAAACAGGCTCGGAATTGCTCATTTACAGCTAGTAAACTCTGCTTGCTCGCCTGTTTGACTCGCTGGCGCTCGCCCTTCGGGCCAGCCTTTGGCTGTTACTCTCGTTGGTCATTGCGCCTTGCATGACTCAGTTCGCAAGAACGCCGTTGGTCATTTGGTCGTCCCATCAAGGTTGGCCGTTGCCGTTCAAGGAAAACGCTCCATGCTCACCATCGCCCTGTCCAAAGGCCGCATCCTCGACGACACCCTGCCGTTGCTGGCTGCTGCGGGTATCGTACCCACCGAGAACCCGGACAAGAGCCGCAAGCTGATCATTCCAACCACCCAGGATGACGTGCGGCTGTTGATCGTTCGCGCCACCGACGTACCGACATACGTCGAACATGGTGCGGCTGACCTCGGCGTCGCTGGCAAGGACGTGCTGATGGAATACGGCGGCCAGGGCTTGTACGAGCCGCTCGATCTGAAGATTGCCAACTGCAAGCTGATGACTGCCGGCAAGGTCGGCGCGCCCGAGCCCAAGGGGCGTCTGCGCGTGGCTACCAAGTTCGTCAATGTCGCCAAGCGTTACTACGCCGAGCAGGGCCGCCAGGTCGACATCATCAAGCTGTACGGCTCCATGGAGCTGGCCCCGCTGGTGGGGCTCGCCGACAAGATCATCGACGTGGTCGACACCGGCAACACCCTGCGCGCCAACGGTCTGGAGCCACAGGAGCTGATCGCCACCATCAGTTCGCGTCTGATCGTGAACAAGGCTTCGATGAAGATGCAGCATGCGCGTATCCAGGCGCTGATCGACACCTTGCACGCGGCGGTCGAGCAGCATCAGCATTGATGCGCCTCGCGGTCTTCACCGCGCCTGCCTATTCGTGCCATAGCTGAAATTCTCGGGTGCCCGCACGGTGGGCTTGATATTCTAGCGGCGCCTGAGAACCTGGCCGAAGGACGACGGTGCGTCGGTACTGCGGCCTTGGGAGCAGGCTCGGAAGGCCCATCTACAGCTCAACAGCTCATTGAAGGTGCGCCTCCTCGCCAGTTCTGCCCAGCATTGCTTTAGCGCGCGAGACGCTGCACAGGTCTCGAAAGCCAGTTTGTCGATCCGAAGCCCAGCCAACCATGAGGCCCACCATGACCGCTCCTTCCGCCATTCGCCGACTCAACGCTGCCGATGCCGACTTCGCCCGTC
This sequence comes from Stutzerimonas sp. Brlt_14, assembly GCF_051948915.1. Classification (NCBI taxonomy): domain Bacteria; kingdom Pseudomonadati; phylum Pseudomonadota; class Gammaproteobacteria; order Pseudomonadales; family Pseudomonadaceae; genus Stutzerimonas; species Stutzerimonas sp. Brlt_14. The sequence continues at coordinate 161,551 of NZ_JAYJLM010000007.1, read as the reverse complement.
ATCTGGACCATCTGCTGAGCTGGGAAAGTGTTTCTGATGACGGTGTGAACGAGCGGGTCCTTGAGATCATCAAGGCCGTGCGCGAGCGTGGTGATGCAGCGGTTGTCGAACTGACCCAGCGCTTCGATGCTCTGGAAGTCGCCTCCATGGCCGACCTGATCCTACCGCGCGCGCGCCTGGAGCAGGCGCTCGAGCGGATCACGCCAGCGCAGCGCGAGGCTCTGGAGATCGCCGCCGAGCGCGTACGCAGCTATCACGAGCGGCAGAAACAGGACTCCTGGACCTACACCGAAGCCGACGGCACGGTGCTCGGTCAGAAGGTCACCCCGCTCGATCGCGCCGGCCTCTACGTGCCGGGCGGCAAGGCTTCCTACCCATCTTCAGTGCTGATGAATGCCATCCCGGCCAAGGTCGCCGGCGTGCCGGAGGTGGTCATGGTGGTGCCCACACCGCGCGGCGAGGTCAATGAGCTGGTGCTGGCTGCTGCCTGCATCGCCGGCGTAGACCGCGTCTTCACCATTGGCGGGGCGCAGGCCGTCGCAGCATTGGCCTATGGCACCGAGAGCGTACCGCCGGTGGACAAGATCGTCGGCCCGGGCAATATCTACGTCGCCACGGCCAAGCGCCACGTGTTCGGTAAGGTCGGCATCGACATGATCGCCGGGCCGTCGGAAATTCTCGTGGTCTGCGATGGCCAGACCGATCCGGACTGGATCGCCATGGACCTGTTCTCCCAGGCCGAACACGACGAGGATGCGCAGTCGATCCTGGTCAGCCCGGACGCCGCTTTCCTCGATCGCGTCGCCGAGAGCATTGCCCGTCTGCTGCCGACCCTGGAGCGCGCCGACATCGCTCGCACCTCCCTTGAGGGCCGCGGCGCGCTGATCCAAGTGGCCGACATGGAGCAGGCCATCGAGGTGGCCAACCGCATCGCCCCTGAGCACCTGGAACTTTCGGTCGCCGAGCCGGAACAATGGCTGCCGCAGATTCGTCATGCCGGTGCGATCTTCATGGGACGCTACACCGCCGAGGCGCTGGGTGATTACTGCGCAGGGCCCAACCACGTGCTGCCGACCTCCGGTACCGCGCGCTTTTCCTCGCCGCTGGGCGTTTACGACTTCCAGAAGCGCTCGTCGATCATCAATTGCTCGGCCGAGGGCGCTTCGACACTGGGCAAGGTGGCATCGGTTCTGGCCCGTGGTGAATCGCTGACCGCTCACGCGCGCAGCGCCGAGTATCGGATCAAGTAAGCCCTAAGGTGGGAGCGAGGCCGCCGGCCCCTTCCGCCTGACGTCACTGGTGGAAAGCGTCACGCGATATCCACCCTACGCCAAGCAGATCGAATTCGAGGAGAGAAGGGCGGTGAGCAAATTCTGGAGCCCCTTCGTCAAGGACCTGGTGCCCTATGTGCCGGGCGAGCAGCCCAAGTTGAGCAAGCTGGTCAAGCTCAACACCAACGAGAATCCCTATGGCCCGTCGCCGCGGGCAATCGCCGCCATGCAGGCGGAAATCAACGACGGCCTGCGGCTGTATCCTGACCCCAACGGCGAGCGCCTGAAGCAGGCTGTGGCGGACTACTACGGTGTGCAGATGGCGCAGGTGTTCGTCGGCAACGGCTCGGACGAAGTGCTGGCGCATGCCTTTCACGGCCTGTTCCAGCATGGCCGCCCGCTGCTGTTTCCGGACGTGACATACAGCTTCTACCCGGTCTATTGCGGCCTGTACGGCATCGACTACCAAGCCGTTGCGCTGAACGAGCAGTTCCAGATCGACGTGGCGGATTATCAGCGGCCGAACGGCGGCATCATCTTTCCCAACCCGAACGCCCCGACTGGTTGCCTGCTGCCGCTTGAGGCTATCGAGCGATTGCTGCAGGCCAATAGCGAGTCCGTCGTGCTGGTCGACGAGGCCTATGTGGACTTCGGTGGCGAGTCGGCGATTGCGCTGGTCGATCGCTATCCGAACCTGCTGGTCACCCAGACGCTTTCCAAGTCACGCTCGCTGGCCGGCCTGCGGGTCGGCCTGGCGGTAGGACATCCGGACCTGATCGAGGCGCTGGAGCGGATCAAGAACAGCTTCAACTCCTACCCGCTGGACCGCATCGCCATCGCCGGCGCGGCTGCAGCGTTCGCGGATCGTGAGTATTTCGAGCAGACCTGCCGGCAGGTCATTGCCAGCCGCGAGGCGGTGGTGGCGGCGCTTCACGAGCGCGGCTTCGAGGTGCTGCCGTCGGCGGCGAACTTCATTTTCGCGCGTCACCCTCAGCGCGACGCCGCCGCCATCGCCGCCGCGCTGCGCGAGCAGGGCGTGATCGTGCGTCACTTCAAGCAGCCGCGCATCGAGCAGTTCCTGCGCATCACCATCGGCACGCCGGAACAGAACCAGGCTCTGCTCGAGGGGCTCGGCTGACGCAGGGCGGGCGCGTCCTCCGGTGGTTTTTCGGGGACGTACCGGGTTACTTCGGCGCCACTGGCGGGCGCATGCCCACTTCCGCCGTCAACGTCAGCGGTTTGCCGTTGCGCAGAATGTCGATATCGATCTTCTCGCCTGGGCGGGCGCGGGCAACCTGGTTCATCGAGCTGCGTCCGTCGGCAGACTGTACGCCGTCGATGCTCAGGATCAGGTCGCCCGGCTGCAGCCCGGCACGAGCAGCCGGACCGTCGCGGTAAACGCCCGCGACGACGATGCCCGGGCGGCCTTCCTGGCCGAACGACTCGGCAAGCTCCTGGGTCAGCGATTGCACCTCCACGCCGAGCCAGCCGCGAATAACCTGGCCGTGTTCGATGATCGATTTCATCACCTCCAGCGCAAGCTTCACCGGGATGGCGAATCCGATGCCCTGCGAACCGCCGGACTCGGAAATGATGGCGGTGTTGATGCCGATCAGGTTGCCTCCGGCATCCACCAGCGCGCCACCCGAGTTGCCACGGTTGATCGCAGCATCGGTCTGGATGAAGTCCTCGTAGGTATTGAGGCCCAGCTGGTTGCGACCGGTGGCGCTGATGATGCCCATGGTCACGGTCTGCCCGACGCCGAAGGGGTTGCCTATCGCCAGGGTGACGTCGCCTACGCGAATGCGGTCGGAATGGCCGAGCGTGATGGCGGGCAGGTCGGCCAGATCGATCTTGAGCACGGCGAGGTCGGTTTCCGGATCGCTGCCGATCACCCGGGCCAAGGTTTCGCGGCCGTCCTTGAGCGCTACCACGATCTGCTCAGCGTTGGCCGTCACATGGTTGTTCGTGAGCAGGTAGCCTTCCGAACTCATGATTACCGCCGAGCCGAGGCTGGACTCCATCCGCCGCTGCCTTGGCAGGTTGTCGCTGAAGAAGCGCTGGAACAGGGGATCCTTGGATAGCGGCGGCTGCTGCTCGGTCTTTTCGATAACCTTGGTGGTGTACAGGTTGGCAACGGCCGGTGCGGCCCCGGCCACGGCATTGGCGTAGGAGTACGGGCCCTGCTGCGGTGCGGCGGCCACCAGCGGCGCCTGTTGCAGGCCGAGGTCGTGCTCCTTGAGTCCTACCAGCTGCGGATAACGCTGGATGATCAGCAGTGCTACGAGTATGCCGACCAGCAGCGGCCAGCCGAGGAAACGCAGGGCATTGAACATCGCGCGGGAGTCCGGACAGAGTTGCGGGCATGGGGAGTGCCCCTTAAGGTGGCGGCATTATACGAAGCTGCGACCGAAATGCAGCTTCATCCGTAAGATCGATTCGGTCGCGCTGTTCAACTGCTGCGCGCCGGCTGCGACGAAGGGGAACCCATGCCAGTAGCACTCTCCACCCTGGTACAGGAGGCGGACCGGTTTCTCGATGCCGCCAGGATCGCCGATTACTGCCCCAACGGACTGCAGGTCGAAGGGCGGCCGCAGGTCGCTCGGATCGTCAGCGGCGTGACCGCCAGCCAGGCACTTCTGGATGCTGCGGTCCAAGCACAGGCGGATGTGGTGCTGGTGCATCATGGCTACTTCTGGAAGAACGAGGATGCCCGTGTCGTGGGCATGAAACAGCGCCGCCTGAAAACCCTGCTGAGCCACGATATTTCGCTGCTGGCCTACCATCTGCCCCTGGATGTGCATCCTGAGGTGGGCAACAACGCGCAGCTGGCCGCCCTGCTTGGTCTGAGTGTCGAGGGGCCGCTGGAGCCCGGTAATCCGCGGTCGGTCGGCCTGGTCGGCTCGCTGCCCGAGTCGCTGGCACCGGGCGAGTTCAAGGCGAGGATCGGACAGGCGTTGGGTCGCGAGCCGCTGATGGTCGACGGGCACAGGCCGATCCAGCGCGTGGCATGGTGTACCGGCGCGGCCCAGGGTTATATCGAGCAGGCGGTGGCCGCCGGGGTGGATGCCTATATCACCGGAGAGATTTCCGAGCCCACCGCACATGTCGCGCGGGAGAACGGCCTCAGCTTCTTCGCCGCCGGTCATCACGCCACAGAGCGTTACGGGGTGCGTGCGCTGGGCGAGTACCTGGCCCGGCATTTCGGCATCGAGCACCGCTTCATCGATTGCGACAATCCGGCCTGAGCCGATCCGCACTGTCGCATCACCGTGCTTCCGGCGCCTGTCATTTGCCTGCGTCGGACCGGCTTCGAGTCGGTATAAATCTATAGCTTTTAGGTCTAAAAGGCGGCCTGATTAGAATCTATGGCCGTGTTAGAGTTGCGCCCAATTCACGGCCGTCTGGCCGTCAACCTGCAAAATCGTGAGTAGCCATGGTCGACAAACTGACGCATCTGAAACAGCTGGAGGCGGAAAGCATCCATATCATCCGCGAGGTCGCCGCCGAGTTCGGTAACCCGGTGATGCTCTATTCCATCGGCAAGGATTCGGCCGTAATGCTGCACCTGGCGCGCAAGGCCTTCTTCCCGGGCAAGCTGCCGTTTCCTGTGCTGCATGTCGATACACGCTGGAAATTCCAGGAGATGTACCGTTTCCGCGAGAAGATGGTCAGCGAGATGGGGTTGGACCTGATCACCCACATCAACCCGGACGGTGTGGCGCAGGACATGAACCCCTTCACCTATGGCAGCGCCAAGCACACCGATGTGATGAAGACCGAGGGCCTCAAGCAGGCGCTGGACAAGTACGGCTTCGACGCCGCCTTCGGTGGTGCTCGCCGCGACGAGGAAAAGTCCCGTGCCAAAGAGCGCGTCTACTCCTTCCGCGACAGCAAGCACCGCTGGGACCCGAAGAATCAGCGCCCCGAGCTGTGGAACCTGTACAACGGCAAGGTGAAGAAGGGCGAGTCCATCCGTGTGTTCCCGCTGTCGAACTGGACCGAGCTGGACATCTGGCAGTACATCTATCTGGAGCAGATCCCGATCGTGCCGCTGTACTTCGCTGCCGAGCGCGAAGTGGTCGAGCTCAATGGCACCCTGGTGATGATCGATGACGAGCGAATCCTCAGCTACCTCACGCCCGAACAGAAGGCGAGCATCCACAAGAAGATGGTGCGTTTCCGCACCCTCGGCTGCTACCCGCTGACCGGTGCGGTCGAGTCCACCGCGACCACGCTGCCGGAGATCATCCAGGAAATGCTCCTGACCCGAACCTCCGAACGCCAGGGCCGCGTCATCGACCACGATGCCACGGGCTCGATGGAAGAAAAGAAACGCCAGGGTTACTTCTAAGGAAACGCATCATGAGTCACCAATCCGATCTGATCAGCGAGGACATCCTCGCCTACCTGGCGCAACACGAGCGCAAGGAACTGCTGCGTTTCCTGACCTGCGGTAACGTCGATGACGGCAAGAGCACGCTGATCGGCCGCCTGCTGCACGACTCGAAGATGATCTACGAGGACCACCTCGAAGCCATCACCCGGGACTCGAAGAAGGTCGGCACTACCGGCGAAGATGTCGATCTGGCGCTGCTGGTCGATGGCCTGCAGGCCGAGCGCGAGCAGGGCATCACCATCGATGTGGCGTACCGTTACTTCTCGACCGCCAAGCGCAAGTTCATCATTGCCGATACTCCTGGCCACGAGCAGTACACCCGCAACATGGCCACCGGCGCGTCCACCTGCGACCTGGCGATCATTCTGGTCGATGCGCGCTATGGCGTGCAGACCCAGACCAAGCGTCACAGCTTCATCACCTCGCTGCTGGGCATCAAGCACATCGTCGTCGCCATCAACAAGATGGACCTGATGAACTTCGATCAGGACGTCTTCGAGAGGATCAAGGCCGACTACCTGGCGTTTGCCGAGCGCATCGAGCTCAAGCCGTCGTCCCTGCACTTCGTGCCGATGTCCGCGCTCAAGGGCGACAACGTGGTCAATCGCAGCGAGCGCGCACCCTGGTACGAGGGGCAGTCGCTGATGGAAATCCTCGAGAGCGTGGAAATCGCCGGCGACCGCAATTTCGACGACCTGCGCTTCCCGGTGCAGTACGTCAACCGCCCGAATCTGAACTTCCGTGGCTTCGCCGGTACCCTGGCGAGCGGCATCGTGCGCAAGGGCGACGAGATCGCCGTGCTGCCGTCCGGCAAGACCAGTCGAGTCAAGTCCATCGTCACCTTCGATGGTGAACTCGAGCAGGCGACCCCTGGCGAGGCTGTCACCCTGACGTTGGAAGACGAGATCGATGTCTCCCGCGGCGACATGCTGGTGCATGCCGACAGCCGCCCGCGTATCGCCGACAGCTTCGAGGCGATGCTCGTGTGGATGGGCGAAGAGCCGATGCTGCCGGGCAAGAAATACGACATCAAGCGCGCCACCAGTTACGTGCCGGGCTCCATCGCCAGCATCAGCCATAAGGTGGATGTGAACACGCTGGAGAAGGGCGCTGCGAGTAGCCTTCAGCTCAACGAGATCGGCAAGGTCAAGGTCAGCCTGGACGCGCCGATCGCTCTGGACGGCTACGCACAGAACCGCACCACCGGTGCCTTCATTGTCATCGATCGCCTCACCAATGGCACCGTCGGTGCCGGCATGATCATCGCCGACCCGGTTGCCCATGGATCGGGCGGTCATCACGGTGCGCTGGCGCATGTTTCAACGGAAGAGCGTGCCACACGCTTCGGTCAGCAGCCGGCAACCGTGCTGTTCACTGGGCTTTCCGGCGCCGGCAAGAGCACCCTGGCCTACGCGGTGGAACGCAAGCTGTTCGATATGGGCCGCGCTGTGTACGTGCTGGATGGGCAGAACCTGCGTCACGACCTGAACAAAGGCCTTCCGCAGGACCGGGCAGGTCGCACCGAGAATTGGCGCCGTGCCGCCAATGTGGCCCGTCAGTTCAACGAGGCAGGCCTGCTAACGCTCGCCGCATTTGTCGCTCCGGACGCGGAAGGCCGCGAGCAGGCCAGGGTGCTGATTGGCACTGATCGGGCTATCACCGTTTATGTTCAGGCTTCACCGCAGGCCTGCCAGCAGCGCGATCCGCAAGGGCTGTATGCAGCTGGCGGCGACAACATTCCGGGCGAATCCTTCCCCTACGACGTGCCGGCGAACGCTGATCTGGTGATCGACACCGAGTCGCTGAGCGTAGAAGAGGGTGCCAAGCAGGTCATCGACCTGTTGCGTAAGCGCGGCGTTATCTAGCGCACCTTCTGTTGAAACAAAAACGCCCTGCCCATGCAGGGCGTTTTTGCTTGGGCGAAGTCGTCCCTATTAGCTGTAGGGCGGGTGCAGTAGTAGGGCGGGTGAAACCCGCCGAAAGCAATTCGTCGTGGTTGAATGAACAGCGGTGCCGTTGTGGGACGCCCCCGTAAGATATAAATCCCCGGCCAGCCAGGCAGGGTTTCGTATGTGACCGTCAGGCGGTGCGTAACCGCGCGGGTTTCACCCGCCCTACAGCGCTTTTCTGGGAGCATCCAATTTGCAGGGCGGGTGCAACCCGCCAAGAGCAACCTCGCACCAGCGATTTTCTCCGAGCATCCAAGCCTTGGTTGTCAGCCTTTGCACTATTGGTTGCGGGGGCATCCCGGTGCGGCGGGTTTTGCCCACGTTGGGTTGATGCCATGTATGGGGTACGCTTGCGGCAATCAATGAACATGGATGTTATTGAATGTCCCACTACCGCCGTGCAGCTGTGCCTGGAGGCTCCTATTTCTTCACCGTCGTAACAGAGCGGCGCCAGCCGATCTTGATCGACCCTGCCGTTCGTTTGGCTCTGCGTGAAGCCATCGTCTCGGTTAGGCAAACGTTGCCTTTCAGAATTGATGGCTGGGTTCTGCTTCCTGATCATTTGCATGCAATCTGGACACTGCCGGATGGTGACGCTGATTTCTCCAACCGCTGGCGCCTGATCAAGCGCCACGTGACCCACGTCTGTAGTCCTGATTATCGCCGTCCTGAGCTTTTGACACAGCGTCGCTGTGCCAAGCAATACGGCACGCTATGGCAACACCGTTTTTGGGAGCACCTTATTAGGGATGAACGAGACTTCCGACAACATATGGATTACCTGCACGCCAACCCGGTGAAGCATGGGCTTGTTAATGCTGCTATTGATTGGCAGTGGTCGTCGTTCCATCGCTGGGTTCGGCATGGCGTTTATCTTCCCGATTGGGCTGGAAGCGGCGTGGCGGGCGCCACCATGCACGACGTTGAATAACCGTAGGGCGGGTGCAACCCGCCGATATCAGATTGACGCGACGCCAAACGTCAGCAAGGCAGCAGCCGATGTTCATTATGTTGGCCATGTTTCGTCGATGCAGAAAAACAAAACCCCGCCGGGTTAGGGCGGGGTTTTGGGTACCGGTCAGGCGAGGTGTAACCACGCGGGTTGCACGGAGCGACAGCCAATGTAGGGCGGGTGAAACCCGCCGATATCAGGTTGGCGCGGCGCCAAATGTCAGCAAGGCAGCAGCCGATTTTCATTATGTTGCCCATGTTTCGTCGATGCAGAAAAACGAAGCCCCGCCGGGTTAGGGCGGGGCTTCGTAGGTAGCCGTCAAGCGGTGCGTAACCGCGCGGGTTTCACCCGCCCTACAGGGCTGAAAAATCGGTATCGCCTGCGACATGTCTCGCGGCAAGAAGGGACTGATGCTAGCCCAGCAGGCTGCGTGAGGGCCAGCGATCCCCCGATCAATGCCTTACGTAGGTTGGACTAGCTGAAGGCACAATCCGACGTTCGGGAGGGGGTGCGGTTTCAGCGTTGGGCGATGGATGCAGCCAGTTCGGGGGTAAACGACGGAAGCGCCTTCGGCGATTCCATCCTACGGAAAAGGATGCATCAGGCCGCGAGTAGAACGCTTGGCTCTTGGCAATACAAGCTCCGGATCGCCCGCCCAGTCGGCAGGGTACAGCCCGGCACGAACGTCGCGGTGAAAGCTCGAATAGGGCCAATCCCCAACGCGCCGAACCAGGCCATGCTTGAGTGGGTTTACATACACGTAATCCATATGCCGCCGGAAATCGGCTTCGTTACGGATGAGGTGTTCCCAATAACGGCGCTGCCAGATACCCCGCTCGCCGCGATGCAGGCGTACAGCCGAACGGTATTCGTCCAGGGGCAAGGCGCGGCTGAAGAACGTTTTGATCAAGCGCCAACGCAGCGAATAGTCCGCATCACCCGGCGGTAGTGTCCAGACGCAATGCATATGCTCGGGTAAAACCACCCAGGCATTGATAGTAAAGGGATGGAGTCGATGCACGCTCCGGACGGCAGTCCGCAGAACATCGATGTGTTGCACCAGCAAATCATTGCCGCGCCGCTCAAGAAGATTCACCGTAAAAAACCAGCTCGCCCCTGGAGCCAGGGCGCGACGATAGTTAGGCATCCTTGCCCCCTCGACGTATTAATGAGCCAAAAGTGTAAGTTGGATCAGCCGTCGGAGGTGTGGCCCAGTCGCGGTAACCGATGGAAGCGCCTTTGGCGATTCCATCATACGAAAAGCGGTTCACCGCTCCGCGATGTTCAGGCAACGTAGGTTGGATTAGCCGAAGGCGTAATCCGACGTTCGCGAGGGTGGGTACGGTTGCGGTGTCGAGTTGATGGTTGCAGGCAATTCGCGGTAACCGACGGAAGCGCCTTCGACGATTCCATCATACGAAAAGCGGTTCGCCGATCCGCGAGGTCCAGTCATCGTAGGTTGGATTAGCCGAAGGCGTAATCCGACATTCGAGTGGGTTGGCGCGGTTGCGGTGTTGGGCGGTGGATGCAGCCGATTCGCGGTAACCGACGGAAGCGCCTTTGGCGATTCCATCATACGAAAAGCGTTTCGCCGCTCCGCGATGTTCAGCCAACGTAGGTTGGATTAGCCGAAGGCGTAATCCGACGTTCGAGTGGGTTGGCGCGGTTGCGGTGTCGAGTTGATGGTGCAGCCGATTCGCGGTAAACGACGGAAGCGTCTTTGGCGATTCCATCATACGAAAAGCGTTTCGCCGGACCGATCCGCCGCAAGAAATCGGCGTCGCCACCTCAAACAGCAAAACGCCCCGCACAAAGGCGAGGCGTTTAGTTTGCAACGGCGGATACAGCAGGTTCGCGGTGAGCGACGGATTACGCTTCGCTAATCCATCTTACGAATTGATCCGCCTTACCGCGTTATCTGCATGCCAATCCGGTGAAGCATGGGTTTGTTGATGTTGCCATCGATTGGCAATGGTCGTCGTCCCATCGTTGGTTTCGACATGGCGTTTATTCCGCGGATTGGACTGGCAGCGGCGTGGCGGGCGCCATGCAATACGTTGAATAGCCGTGGGGCGGGTAAGCCCGCCGATGACCGGTCAGCGAGACGCAGAGCGTCACAAGGCAGCAGTCTGGTCTTCATAAGGTTTCGGCGTGTTTCGTCGATGCAAAAAAAACAAAACCCTGCCGGTTAGGGCAGGGTTTTGGATTCCGGTCAGACGATGTGTAACCGCGCGGGTTTCACCCGCCCTACAGGGCTAGGCATCAACGGCAGTTGCTTGGGCGGTATTTATCGTCCACGTCGCCACCTGTGCAGGTCCATTGTATTGCTCCATTTCGGTCGGTTGGCGCCAGAATAAGAGTGGCATCGTCAGCGACTTTTGCGTTGTAGGTGACGGTAATTGCACCACCGTTGCCGATAGCAACAGTTTTCACGGCATTCCCGCTAATAGTTTCAGCAATTCCAGCCATTTCGTTTGTCGTTGGGAATGCTCCCTGGGAGGCATAATATTCGGTGACTGCTGATTTAGCGCCAGCTGCTAAAGTCAGACCTTCCGAAACATGTGAGCGCTTTGTGTAGTCCTGATAGGCCGGCAATGCAATCGCCGCCAAAATACCGATGATCGCAACAACGATCATCAATTCAATCAGGGTGAAACCCTTCTGCATCTGAGCTTTCATGTGAATCTCCTTAAGTGTTGAGGCGTTGAGCCTGGCTGAGGTAAAGCAGTTGGCGTGCCAGGTTGCGCCGCGCCCAAGTAGAGCGTCCCGGAGTGTGATGAGCTTCAATAGTTGTGCGCTTTTGGAGTCTTGCTCTTCGTCCCAGGGAGCAAAGCGTATCGGCGTTGGGTGGGAGATGTGCCGGCATGTACTTCGGGTTGGTTAATTGCTAGGGCGATATGTGACCAATAGCGTCACTCGGAGTTGCGCATGTTTGCAGTGAAAGGCTTTCGCGCTATAAGGCAGGCTAAGAACAAGGCGAGACCCTTATGAGCGAGAATACTTCCCTTTCCGGGCTGGCGCGGCAGGTGGTGGCGGCTGGTGTGCTGGACGAGAGGACGGCGCAGCAGGCCCAGGCTCAGGCCATTCGCGGCAAGACTCCCTTTGTTACCTACGTCGTCCAGAACCGGTTGGCCAAGGGCCGTGTCATTGCCGAACTCGCCTCCGAGCAGTTCGGTGTTGCGCTGCTGGATCTTGCTGCGTTGGATAAGGAGTCGCTGCCCAAGGATCTGGTGAGCGAGAAACTGGCCAAGCAGCACCGGGTACTACCGCTCTCCAAGCGCGGCAGCAAGCTGTATATCGCAGTTTCCGACCCCGCCAACCATCAATCGATTGCCGATATCCAGTTCAGCACCGGGCTGAGCATCGAGTCGATTCTGGTGGAAGACGACAAGCTGGGCGAGGCCATCGACAAACTGTACGAAAGCGGCGCCACCGGACTAGAGGAGCTGGGCGAAGTCGATCTGGATGGGGTCGATGTCGAGTCCGTCACCGAAGATGGAAAAGCTGAGGAAGGCGGAGAGGCTGCTGACGACGCCCCTGTAGTGCGCTTCGTCAACAAGATGCTGCTCGACGCCATTCGTGGTGGCTCGTCCGATTTGCACTTCGAGCCCTACGAAAAAGCCTACCGCGTGCGGCTTCGCACGGATGGCATCCTGCATGAGGTCGCGCGTCCGCCGATTCAGCTTGCACCGCGAATTTCTGCGCGCCTAAAGGTCATGGCCGGGCTGGATATCTCCGAGCGGCGTAAGCCGCAGGATGGCCGGATCAAGATGAAGCTGTCTAAGACCAAGGCCATCGATTTCCGCGTAAATACGCTACCCACCCTATGGGGCGAGAAAATCGTGATGCGTATCCTCGACCCGTCCAGTGCGCAGATGGGGATCGATGCCCTGGGTTACGAGGAAGAACAGAAAGAGCTCTACATGAATGCCTTGCGCCAGCCACAAGGCATGATCCTGGTTACCGGCCCGACTGGGTCGGGCAAGACGGTTTCGCTGTATACCGGTCTGAATATCCTCAATACCGTGGACGTGAACATCTCCACCGCGGAAGACCCAGTGGAGATCAATCTGGAGGGTATTAACCAGGTCAACGTAAACCCGCGCCAAGGTATGGACTTCGCTCAGGCCCTCCGTGCCTTTCTACGTCAGGACCCGGACATCATCATGGTAGGGGAGATCCGCGATCTGGAGACCGCCGAGATTGCGATCAAGGCTGCGCAGACCGGGCATATGGTGATGTCGACCCTGCACACCAACAGCGCCGCCGAAACGCTTACCCGTCTGCGCAATATGGGTGTGCCCGCGTTCAATATCGCGACCTCCGTGAACCTGATCATTGCTCAGCGTCTGGCACGAAAGCTCTGCAATAGCTGCAAGAAAGAGGTTGATGTCCCCCGTGACGTTTTGCTGCGCGAAGGGTTCCCTGAGCAGAAGCTTGGAACCTTCAAGATCTATGGTCCGGTTGGTTGCGACAATTGCAAAGGCGGTTACAAAGGTCGTGTCGGTATTTATGAAGTGGTTAAAAACACGCCATCGTTGCAGCGGATTATCATGGAAGACGGAAACTCCATCGATATTTCAACCCAGATGCGAAAAGATGGCTTCAATGACCTGCGCACCTCGGCTTTGCTGAAAGCCATGCAGGGCGTGACCAGCCTGGAAGAAGTCAACCGGGTGACCAAGGATTAGCATGGCGCAGAAAGCGATTAAAACCAGTGTGTTCACCTGGGAAGGCACCAACAAGCAGGGCGCGAAGATAAAGGGCGAGCTGAGCGGCGTCAGCCCTGCGATGGTCAAGGCGCAGCTGCGCAAGCAGGGCGTAAACCCTCAGAAGGTGCGTAAGAAGTCGGCGTCGCTGTTCAGTGCTGGCAAGAAGATCAAGCCGATGGATATCGCCTTGTTCACTCGTCAGATGGCGACCATGATGAAGGCCGGTGTGCCGCTGCTGCAGTCATTCGACATTATTGGCGAGGGGTTCGATAACCCGAACATGCGTAAGCTGGTCGATGATCTCAAGCAGGAGGTCGCGGCGGGTAACAGTTTCGCGACGGCTTTGCGCAAGAAGCCACAATACTTCGATGACCTGTATTGCAACTTGGTCGATTCCGGTGAGCAATCCGGTGCCTTGGAAACCTTGCTCGATCGCGTGGCGACTTACAAGGAAAAGACTGAGGCATTGAAGGCCAAGATCAAGAAGGCGATGAACTATCCCATTGCGGTAGTCTTGGTGGCGGTCATCGTGTCGGCCATTCTGTTGATCAAGGTGGTGCCACAGTTCCAAGAAGTATTCGCCAACTTCGGGGCCGAGCTTCCAGCTTTTACCTTGATGGTCATTGGATTGTCGGAAGCGCTGCAGGAGTGGTGGTTCATTGTTCTGGCGGGGTTGATCGTGGGGGCGTTTGCTTTCAAGGAGGCGCACAAGCGCTCCGAAAAATTTCGCAATTGGTTCGATCGTTTGCTGCTGAAGGTGCCAGTTGTTGGTGACATTCTTTACAAGTCATCTGTCGCCCGCTTCGCCCGCACTCTATCGACGACTTTCGCTGCGGGCGTGCCACTTGTGGATGCGCTGGATTCGGTGGCTGGGGCTACAGGCAATGTGGTCTTTCGAAGTGCGACGATGAAAGTCAAGAATGATGTGTCCACCGGCATGCAGCTTAACTTCTCCATGCGCACCACGGGCACGTTCCCTACAATGGCAGTGCAGATGACAGCAATCGGTGAAGAGTCTGGTTCACTTGATGAGATGCTGGCTAAGGTTGCGACTTTCTATGAGGACGAAGTCGATAACATGGTAGATAGCCTGACTAGCCTGATGGAGCCGATGATCATGGCCGTGCTCGGGGTTCTGGTGGGTGGCTTGATCATCGCTATGTACCTTCCGATCTTCCAGCTAGGTGCTGTCGTTTAAGTATGGGTTTGATTGATTTCTTGGCCAGCCATGTGCTGGCCTTTGTTTTGTCTGCTGCAGTGCTCGGTCTGCTGGTTGGCAGCTTTCTCAATGTTGCCATCTACCGTGTGCCTATCATGATGCAGCGCGAATGGCGCATGCAGGCGCGGGAATATTTGGATTATCCGCCCGAGCCAATTGGGGAGCGTTTCAATCTATTGGTGCCGAGTTCACGCTGCCCTCACTGCGGTCATCGTATCCGTGCCTGGGAGAACATTCCCTTGGTCAGCTGGCTGGCGCTGCGTGGAAAGTGCTCGTCTTGTCAGACGCCGATCAGCTGTCGATATCCGTTGGTTGAGCTGGCGTGTGGTGTGCTATCCGGATACGTGGCATGGCATTTCGGTTTTTCCTGGCAGGCAGGGGCGATGCTTCTGCTGACCTGGGGGTTGCTGGCGATGAGCATGATCGATGTCGATCATCAGTTGCTGCCTGACTCGCTCGTGCTGCCGCTCTTGTGGTTAGGGTTGATTGCCAACAGCTTTGCTTTGTTCGCCTCTCTCGAGGATGCGCTGTGGGGGGCGATAGCCGGTTACCTGAGCCTATGGTCCGTTTATTGGCTGTTCAAGCTGATCACAGGCAAAGAGGGGATGGGCTACGGCGATTTCAAGCTGCTGGCGATGCTTGGTGCCTGGGGTGGCTGGCAGGTTCTGCCGCTCACTATCTTGCTGTCGTCGGTGGTCGGCGCCGTGCTTGGCAGTATTCTGCTGAGGGTGCAGCGGGCTGAAAGCAGTACGCCCATTCCGTTCGGGCCGTATCTGGCGATAGCGGGGTGGATTGCGTTGCTTTGGGGCGACCGAATTACCGAAAGCTACCTCCAGTTCGCTCGCTTCTAACTCCGCTCGGTCGGTCGACCTGTCACCGATCGGCTTTTCTCTGTCGTCCTATTTCGAACGCTGAGGCTTGCGCATAGCTCGCCGAGTGGTTACTACTGCGCGCGTCTTATTTGGCCTGGGATATTAGACGGATGAAGCCTTGGGTTCTCGGGTTGACCGGCGGTATTGGCAGTGGCAAGACTGCAGTGGCAAACCAGTTTGCAAGTCTTGGCGTGCATGTAGTCGATGCCGATGAAGCGGCGCGTTGGGTCGTTGAGCCCGGTCGCCCGGCGTTGCGGCAGATTGCTGAGCATTTCGGCGATGCCGTACTGCTGCCAGAGGGCGGCTTGGATCGTGCTGCGCTGCGTGAGCGGGTATTTGCGAATACGGCTGAGCGCCAATGGCTCGAGAGCCTTTTGCATCCTCTGATTCGCGCCGAGGTGGCGCAGCACCTGGCGGCAGCGACGTCTCCTTACGCCATCATGGTGTCTCCGTTGCTTATAGAAACCGGGCAGTATCGCCAGGTTGAGCGTGTACTGGTGGTCGATGTGCCGGATACTCTCCAGGTCGTTCGCACCGCGGCTCGTGATCAGGCAACTGAAGAGCAGGTGCGGGCGATTATCCAGGTCCAGGCCAGGCGGGAGGAGCGCCTGCGGCATGCGGACGATGTCCTTGTGAATGACCGTGATCTGGCGTGGCTCAAATCGGAAGTCGAGCGTTTGCACCGCTTCTATCTGACATTGCGAGGAGGCCAGAAATGACCGCGACTGTAGTCGAGTGCCCCACCTGCGGGGCGCCAGTGGAGTGGGGGCCTCAGAGCCCAAGTCGGCCGTTTTGCTCTGAGCGCTGCAAACTCATCGATCTTGGGGCTTGGGCTGCGGAGGAGCACGCCATTCCCGGAAGCGATCTGGAGGATGAGCTGTTTTCCGGTGATCTGCCGCCCCGCGAGCATTGACTCGCAGTTTCCTCATTTATCTTCTTTCCAGGGCGCCTGCAGGTAGCGGCTCTGGTTGAAGCTTTCCATCCAGTCCGGATAGAAGACGACCAGCGCCGTGATTGCCGTGCCGTTGATGAACGCCTCGGGAAACATCACGAGCCAGATGTAGCCGGCAAAGTCTTCCAGCCAGGGCGGCATCGGGAAGCGACCGTCGAGCAGAAGTATGCCGAGTGATGCCAGGATGCAGGCCAGGGCGGCGAGTGCCGCTGGAAAGAAGCCCGCAAAGAAGATGAAGACGAAGAGGTTGCGCGGCTGGGATCGCTCCACCAGGCGGGCGCAGATGACTGTGACAAAGACCGGGATCAACACCAGCAGCACGCCGTTGGTCCCCAGGGCGGTGAGATGCTGATGGCCGGTAAGGGTCAGGCCCAGCTGGGCCGCCAGAGCTGCGATGATCGCCAGCGGCCAATCGAGCAGCAGGGTCACTGCCGTCAGCCCGATGAAGTGGAATGAAAGACCGGAGTCGAAGTCCCGGCGAACCAACCACAGCAGAAAGATGGCCAGCATCGCTCCGAACAGCAGGTGTTGCCGTCGCGCATCGCTGAAGAGCTCGACCCAGGGGGCGCGCCACGCCGCCCAGAGCAAGGCAAGCGAATAGATCAGCCAACCTGCGACAAGGGTGGAGGGAGCTAGGAGATGCGCGGCGATCATCCTGTCGGATCCTGTGTGTCGTTACCTGAAACTGCTGATGGCTCGTTTTTTCTGTGTCAGGGCGCCGGGTTCGGTCGCGCCGTATGAATGGCGTCGATGGCTGCCAAGACTTCGTTCGACAGTGTCAGATCAAGGCTGCCGATATTGGATTCGAGCTGCTGCAGTGTCGTGGCACCGATGATATTGCTGGTGACGAAGGGCCGGGATGTTACGTAGGCAAGGGCCATCTGCGCGGGCTCCAGGCCATGCTGGTGGGCTAGGGCGACATAGCGGGAACAGGCGGCTCGTGCCTGTGGGTTGTTGTAGCGTGCGAAGCGCTGGAATAGTGAAAGTCGCGCATTCGCCGGGCTGGCGCCGTTTTCGTATTTGCCGCTCAGCATGCCGAACGCCAATGGCGAGTATGCCAGCAGTCTGCACTGTTCACGCATGCTGATCTCCGCCAGGCCCACCTCAAAGCTGCGGTTGAGGAGGTTGTAGGGGTTCTGTATCGAGACGGCGCGCGGCCATTTGTGCGTCTCGGCCAGTTGCAGGTACTTCATGGCGCCCCAGGGGGTCTCGTTGGAAATGCCAATGTGGCGGATTCGACCGGCTCTGACTTCGTCATCAAGGGCGGCAAGCGTTTCTTCCAGAGGTGTGAAATCATCGTCCGGCAGGTGCTGGTAGCCCAAACGCCCGAAAAAGTTCGTGCTGCGTTCCGGCCAATGCAGCTGATAAAGGTCGATCCAGTCGGTTTGCAGTCGGCGCAGGCTGTCATCAAGGGCGGTGCGAATGTGCTCACGGTTGAATCGCGGACGGCCGTTGCGAATGTGGCTGATGCCGTTGCCAGGGCCGGCGATCTTGGTTGCGAGTATCCAGTCGGCTCGATCGCCGCGGCTCTTGAAGTAGGTGCCAATGTACTGCTCGGTGGTGGCGTAGGTTTCCGGGCGCGGCGGGACGGGATACATCTCCGCAGTATCGATGAAGTTGATGCCAGCGGCTTTGGCCATGTCGATCTGAGCGAAGGCGTCAGCCTCGGTGTTCTGCTCGCCCCATGTCATGGTGCCCAAGCAGAGTGAGCTTACATTCAGGTCGGTTCGGCCGAGCGGACGAAATTCCATGGAGTGCCTCCGGGCTGGCGAAAGTTTTAGGGATGCGAGATTAACGAAGTTGGCCATGACATGAGAGTGATCGCGACCGCCCGAAGTGCCCGATGGGGCTCTGGCATATAGCGGTGCATGCACGCCGGCGCTTGCTGAGACGACGGGCGCTTCGGAACTCCGAGAGGATAAATGTTGGTTGCTATTTTTCTGGCAATCAGGATAATTCCGCAGCCTGTCGGCGGGGATGCCTAGCCCGTCGACGCAAGCCAATGGTAGGGGATGCCTAGCCTACCGAACCACTGCCGTGGCGGACGCGCTGACCCGAGCCCCCGATAGCGTCTGTTTCCGGCTGCCCTGTTCTTGTCAGGGCGAGCACTATTCAGTAAGATTCGCCGTCTTATTTTCAGGGCGGCCCCTGAGGCTATAACGAATGAAGACATTTACTGCTAAACCGGAAACCGTCAAGCGCGACTGGTTCGTCGTCGACGCTGCCGGCCAGACCCTGGGTCGTCTGGCAACCGAAATCGCCAGCCGCCTGCGTGGCAAGCACAAGCCGGAATACACCCCTCACGTCGATACTGGCGATTACATCGTCGTGATCAATGCTGAGCAAGTGCGTGTTACCGGTGCCAAGACCAGCGACAAGATGTACTACTCTCACTCCGGTTTCCCGGGTGGCATCAAGTCGATCAACTTCGAGAAGCTGATCGCCAAGGCGCCTGAGCGCGTGATCGAGACTGCGGTGAAAGGCATGCTGCCGAAGAATCCGCTGGGTCGCGACATGTATCGTAAGCTGAAGGTTTACAAGGGTGCTAACCACCCGCACACCGCTCAGCAGCCCCAAGAACTGAAGATTTAACGGAATAGTTCATTATGTCGGCGACTCAAAATTACGGCACTGGCCGTCGCAAGACTGCAACCGCGCGCGTCTTCCTGCGCCCGGGCACTGGCAAGATTTCCATCAACAACCGTGAGCTGGATAATTTCTTCGGCCGCGAAACTGCTCGCATGGTCGTGCGTCAGCCGCTGGAGCTGACCGAGACCGTCGAAAAGTTCGATATCTACGTCACCGTTCTGGGTGGTGGTGTCAGTGGTCAGGCTGGTGCTATCCGCCACGGTATCACTCGTGCACTGATCTCCTACGACGAGAGCCTGCGTAGCCCGCTGCGCAAGGCTGGCTTCGTCACTCGTGACGCCCGTGAAGTCGAGCGTAAGAAGGTCGGTCTGCGTAAAGCACGCAAGCGTCCGCAGTACTCCAAGCGCTAATTCGCGCTTTCAAAGAAACGCCCAGTTTCGTTCGGAGCTGGGCGTTTTTTTTGCCTTGCACTTTTGTTTTGGTGCGACAGTGTGTCGCGCGCTGGAGGGCTTGGTTTGCCTGAGGGTAAAGGCATTGTGACAGGCTATTACCTTGTCAGAAGAGGGTCTTTTCTTTACCATTTGGCGAATTTTTCGCGGCTCAATTTTACGTAGTACATGCCTGCTTCACGGCAGGCCATAAGAAGCTGATGGGAGACGACTGAATGAGCAATGACGGCGTGAATGCAGGCCGGCGTCGCTTCCTTGTGGCCGCCACTTCGGTGGTGGGCGCTGCAGGAGCGGTGGGTGCTGCGGTCCCGTTCGTGGGATCGTGGTTCCCAAGTGCCAAGGCCAAGGCTGCCGGTGCGCCGGTAAAGGTAAATATCAGCAAGATCGAGCCTGGACAGCAAATGGTTGCTGAATGGCGTGGTCAGCCGGTGTTTATTGTGCGTCGAACCGACGAGGTTCTCGGGAATCTTGAGAAGGTCGCTGCCCAGGTGGCCGATCCTGAGTCCAAGGAGTCCGACCAGCCTGCATATGTCGACCCGAAGAACCGGTCTATCAAGCCCGAGCTTCTTGTGGTCGTAGGGCTGTGCACTCATTTGGGTTGTTCGCCTTCGTTCCGTCCCGAGGTGGCTGCGGCCGATCTCGGCGCCGACTGGTTGGGTGGCTATTTCTGCCCTTGCCACGGCTCCAAATACGATATGGCCGGTCGCGTCTACAAGGCGCAGCCTGCTCCCTTGAACCTGCCGGTGCCCCCGCACTCGTACGAGACCGATAATGTCATCATCATCGGTGTGGACCAGGAGAACGCCTGATGAGCAAGTTCATGGAATGGGTTGACGCCCGCTTCCCCGCTACCAAGATGTGGGAAGATCACCTCTCGAAGTACTACGCTCCCAAGAACTTCAACGTCCTGTACTTCTTCGGTTCGTTGGCGTTGCTCGTGCTGGTCAATCAGATTCTTACCGGTATCTGGCTGACCATGAGCTTCGAGCCGTCGGCTGAAGGTGCGTTCGCCTCCGTCGAGTACATCATGCGTGATGTCGAGTACGGCTGGATCATCCGCTATCTGCATTCCACCGGAGCTTCGGCTTTCTTCGTGGTGGTGTACCTGCACATGTTCCGCGGTCTGCTCTACGGCTCCTACCAGAAGCCGCGTGAGCTGGTGTGGATCTTCGGCATGATGATCTACCTCGCGCTGATGGCCGAGGCCTTCATGGGCTACCTGCTGCCGTGGGGCCAGATGTCCTACTGGGGTGCGCAGGTGATCATTTCGCTGTTCGGTGCCATTCCGGTCATCGGCGACGATCTGACCCAGTGGATCCGTGGTGACTACCTGATCTCGGGCATCACGCTGAACCGCTTCTTCGCCCTGCATGTGATTGCGCTGCCGATCGTGATTCTCGGTCTGGTCGTCCTGCACATTCTGGCGCTGCACGAAGTGGGTTCGAACAACCCGCTGGGCGTGGATATCAAGAAGACCAAGGATGAAGCCGGCGTGCCGCTCGATGGCATTCCCTTCCATCCGTACTACACCGTGAAGGACATCGTCGGGGTCGTGGTGTTCCTCTTCGTCTTCTGCGCGGTTGTATTCTTCTTCCCGGAAATGGGCGGCTACTTCCTCGAGAAGCCGAACTTCGAAGTGGCGAACGCGTTCAAGACGCCTGAGCACATCGCACCTGTCTGGTACTTCACTCCGTTCTACGCGATTTTGCGTGCGGTACCCGACAAGTTGCTCGGCGTGATCGCTATGGGGGCCGCTATCGCAGTGTTGTTCGTTCTGCCGTGGCTGGATCGCAGCCCCGTCAAGTCCATGAAATACAAGGGCTGGATGAGCAAGATCGCGCTGCTGGCGTTCTGCATCTCCTTCATCATTCTCGGTGTACTGGGCGTACTGTCGCCGACGCCTGAGCGTACTCTGGTGTCGCGGATCTGTACTGCTATCTACTTCGGATACTTCATCCTGATGCCGTTCTACACCAAGCTCGAGAAGACCAAAGTGGTTCCGGAAAGGGTGGATGGCTGATGAAAAAGCAATTTGCTGCATTGATTCTTGCAATTCTGCCGGCCTTCACTTTCGCGGCCGGCCCGGCGGTACATTTGGATAAGGTCGATATCGACCTGACCGACAAGGCGGCCATGCAGGATGGTCTGAAGACCTTCGCCAACTATTGCATGGGTTGCCATGGTGCGCAGTATCAGCGCTATGAGCGCGTCGCCACCGATCTGGGTATCCCGGAAGAGGTGATGATGGACAATATCGTCTTCACGGACGCCAAGTTTGGCGATCACATGAAGATCGGTATGAAGCCTGAAGACGCCAAAGTCTGGTTCGGCGCCGCTCCGCCGGATCTCACCCTGGTTGCTCGTGTTCGTGGCAACGACTGGCTGTATACCTACATGCGCAGCTTCTATGAAGATCCGGCGCGTCCGTACGGCGTCAACAACAGCGTGTTCCCCAATGTTGGTATGCCGCATGTTCTGGCTCCGCTCCAGGGGCGCCGGGTTGTCGGATGTAAGCAGGTTCAAGTGGTCGAGAATGGCCGCAAGCAGTTCGATCCGCTGACCGGCACACCGATCACTCAGGAAGCCTGTGACCAGATGGTTGTCGAGCCTGGTACTGGGTCGCTCTCCGAGGCTGAGTACGACGAGAAGATCAAGAATCTGGTGACCTTCCTGGCTTACTCGGCCAATCCGGTCAAGCTGGAAAGCCAGCGCATCGGCACCTACGTGCTGCTGTTCCTGGCTGTGTTCTTCGTGTTCGCCTACCTGCTCAAGCGCGAGTACTGGAAAGACGTTCACTAAGCACTTCGCGGTAATCGTTGTACCTTGCGCGCGCCCAATGGGCGCGCGTGTTTTTTCTGCCTCGAGATATAGTGAGGAAGGCCCTATGGCTGCGACCAACCGGTTGGGCTGCTATTCCGATCCTGCCGATCATTACTGTCATCGCGTTCGCCTTGTTCTCGCCGAGAAAGGGGTTAGCGTGGACATCGTCGATGTCGATGCAGGCCAGTGTCCGGTCAAGTTGGCCGAGGTGAATCCATACGCCAGCGTGCCCACACTGGTGGATCGAGATCTGGCGCTATACGAGCCCGGCGTGATTCTCGAGTACCTGGAGGAGCGCTATCCGCATCCACCGCTGCTGCCGGTCTATCCGGTCGCGCGCGCCAATACGCGTCTGTTGGCCCATCGTATCCAGCGTGATTGGTGTTCGCTGGCCGACCGCATTCTCGACCAGCGCGTCGCGGAGGCTCAGCGCGCTCAGGCACGCAAGGAGCTCCGTGAAAGCCTGATCGGTGTATCGCCGATATTCGCGGAAAAGCCTTACTTCATGAGTGACGAGATCAGCCTTGTCGACTGCTGTCTGTTGCCTATCCTCTGGCGTTTGCCCAGACTCGGTATCGAGTTGCCTCGAGCGGCCAAGCCGCTGCTCGATTACATGGAGCGCAATTTCGCTCGCGAGGCTTTCCAGGCCAGTCTTTCCGCCGTCGAGCGCAACATGCGCTAAGCGAGGTCATCAATGAATTCGAGTCGCCCGTATCTGGTACGAGCACTTTACGAGTGGATCGTCGACAACGATTGCACGCCGCACCTACTGGTGAATGTCGATTATCCGGGGGTGCAGGTGCCGGCAGGCTACGCCAGCGATGGTCAGATCGTATTGAACGTCGCCCCCAGCGCCGTGCGGCATCTTCATATGGATAACGAGGCGATCAGTTTCGAGGGGCGCTTTGGTGGCGTAGCTCATTCATTGAACGTGCCGTCCGCTGCGGTCATGGCGATCTATGCCCGGGAAAACGGGCAAGGCATGGTGTTCGAGATCGAGCCGACTCCACCGGACGATGACGCGCCGAGCGATGCTGGTGGCGCTGCTGGAGGAGAGGGGCCGCGACCGGGCGGTCGCCCGAGTCTGAAGGTCGTAAAATGAGGTGATGCGGCGCCCGGTGATAGGGCGCCGCTGACCGATCAGTCGATATATTCGAACAGCTTGACGATCCGCTGTACCCCGGCGACGCCCTGGACAAGGTTAGTCGCGCGGCTGCCTTCCTGGCGTGTGACCAGGCCTAGCAGATAGACGATCCCGTTCTCAGTGATCACCTTGATTCGCGAGCCAGGCACGCTGTTGTCGGCGAGCATCTGCGTCTTGATCTTGGTGGTCAGCCAGGAGTCGTTACTGCGTGCCAGTGCGGACGAGGGCTGCAGAATCTGTAGCTCATTGTGTACGCGCTTGACGCGTTGCACGCCGCTGGCTGCCTGTTCTGCCATCTGCTTGAGTTCTTCGCGAGGCGTCTGCCCGGCCAACAGCACGACGCCGTTGTAGCTGGCAACCACGATGTGGCTACGCTGGTCGAGGTCCGGATGGGCCTTGGCAATGTTGACCGCTGCCTTTGTCTCGATCAGCGAGTCGTCGATCTTGCTGCCGATGGTCCGTGTGCCCCGATTGTCGGCGATCGGGTCGTCGCGCGTGGCCGTCAACACCGAGCTGCAGCCGCTGACGGCCAGGCAAATTCCCAGGGTGATGGCAGGCAAGCGGAAACGGTTCATTCCTCACTCCCAAACAGTTGATTGTCGATCAGGTCGCAGAGGCAGTGGATCGCCAGGAGATGGACTTCCTGGATGCGTGCGGTCACTTTTGCCGGTACGCGGATTTCAACGTCTTCCGGCAGCAGCAGCGAGGCCATCCCGCCGCCATCGCGGCCGGTGAGGGCAACTACCAGCATTTCCCGGTCGTGGGCAGCCTGGATCGCCTGGATCACGTTGGCGGAGTTACCGCTCGTGGAGATGGCGAGCAGCACGTCCCCGGGTTGCCCCAGCGCGCGGATCTGCTTTGAGAACACCTCGTTGTAGCTGTAGTCGTTGGCAATCGAGGTGATGGTGGAGCTGTCGGTGGTCAGTGCGATGGCCGGAAGGCTTGGGCGCTCTCTCTCGAAGCGGTTCAGCAGTTCCGAGGAGAAGTGCTGGGCATCGCCGGCTGAACCGCCATTACCGCAGGTCAGGATCTTGCCTTCGCTGAGCAGTGCATTAACCATCGCTTGGCCGGCTTGCTCGATGCTGGGGGCTAGCACCTCCATGGCCTGCTGCTTGGTTTCGATGCTGGCCTGGAAGAGTTGGCGGATTCGGGTTTGCATGTCCATTGGTGGTTGACCTTCAAGGTGGCAGGCTCGCCCGAAAAAGCGGTCGGACGATGCACTTGCGGTTCGCTAGGGCCGGACGGCATCGCGCAGCGGTCGCCGCGCAGTGTTTCGTTCAGCTTTCAAATGCGTTGCGGATCCAGTTCAGGTCCTTTGCTTGGCCTGGCGCGGTGATGGCGACTACGTCGAAGCGGCAAGGGTGCTTGGCCCAGCGGCCATGTGCCTGCAGAAACAACTGGGCAGCCTTGATCAGCTTTTGCTGCTTGCGCACATCGACGCTTTCCAGGGCGCCGCCCCAGGCGGTATGCCGCCTGTAGCGGACTTCGACGAATACTACTGTATCGCCGTCGAGCATGACCAGATCGAGCTCGCCGCTGCGGCACGACCAGTTGCGTTCGAGTAGGCGCAGGCCGCTGTCGCTGAGATGCTGCAGGGCCAGTGCTTCGGCAGAGCGTCCGCTGCTCTGGCTTTCGCTCATTACTGCGGCTCGTCCAGCCGCTCTACGGCGCCATCGCGGAACTGTGCCCAGGGCAGCTGGCGCTCGATTCGCTGCTGTGGGTTCAGGCTTAGGGTGCCGGAAAGCCCATCGAGGTGAGTGTCCGGAAGGGCCAGCAACTGATTGAGTCGGGGTGCCAGCAGGTAGGCGTCGGCACCCATGGCATAGAGCCGGCCGAGGCTTCCGCCCGCTTGCGGCCATTTCTGCTCGACTTCCTGCCGAAGGGGCAGCTGGTCGTTCAGCAGCCATGGCGTCTCGGCAAAGCGGATCCCTTCAAGGTCGAGGTACTGTGTGCGGTCATGATTGGCCGCGTGCAGGTGGGATGTGGCGTATACCGGCAGGTCGCCCGCGTACTGGAAGATCAGGGTCGGCCTGACCTGCTGGGCCTGTTGTGGTGTGGCCGCCAGAAAGATGAAATCGACGTCCTGCCGACGTGTTGGCTGGCTGGCGGTGGATGCGTCTGTGATGCTGCTTACGCGCTGTCCGCGCTGCTCACTGTTGCGTAGCTGCAGCAGATCGGCGATCTGGTTGGCCAGCTGGACGGGTTCGGCCAGTGGCTCTGATGCGACCAGCGTTCCGCCTGCTTCCTGCCAGCTCTGGCGGAAGGCTTCCAGAATCCTTACGCCCCATTCTCCGCGAGGTGCAAGCGCGATTGCGCGGCGATGGCCGTCCGCCCACGCGCGGCGAGCGACTTCGCGTGCTTCATCTTCCGCAGCTAGGCCGAACTGAAAGAGCTGAGGTGGTGTGCGCTGTCCGGCGTCGCTGTAGTTGAGCGCCAATGTGGTGATAGGTAGCTGATCGCGTTCCGCGAGCTGGCGCACCAGGTCCTTTTCGAGCGGGCCGACCACCAGCTGTACGCCAGCGGCCTGGGCTTGGCGATAGAAGTCGTCGATGGACTTCATCCGCGAGCTGTCATACAGCTCGATGCGCAGTTCGGCACCGGCCTGCTGTGCGTGCAGATGAGCAGCCAGGAAACCGTCGCGAAGGGCACGAGCAACGCTCGCCAGTTGGCCTTCCATAGGAAGAAGCAGCGCTACGTGATTCAGCGGTTGGTCGGCGAGTTCACGCAGCTTCTGCAGTGACTCCGGGAGCTGCTGCGCGGCGGGGTGCTGAGGGTTCTGCGCGATCCAGTCGTCGATAGCGCGTTGCTGCTGCGCGATGGTGCCGGCGCGTTTGAGCGAAAGCGCTAAGGCTTGCCAGCCGGCCAGATCGGTATCGGCGGCGCCTTGCAGTTGCTGCTCGGGAAGGGCGGACAGGAGTTTCCAGATGGTTTCGTGGTTGGCCTGCGCCTGCTCGCCGCTCAGCAGTGGCGCAGTGAATACGCGCTCACGGGCGGCTGCTAAAGGCTTGTTGTTTGCCTCCAGTGCTTGGGCGCGAGCGAGCTGGCTGCGAATCTGCTGGCTGACGGGAAGCTCGCCCAGACGCTCGAATGACGGGTGCTGCAGCGCTTGTTCTGCCTTTTCGGGCTCCCCGTCGGCGAGTGCGATTTCGGCCTGCAGCGTCAGTGCGAAAATTTGCTGCGCAGGCTTCAGTGCGTCCAGTTGAACCTGCTGCAGAATGCTGCGGGCTTGCGCGCGGTTGCCCTGCTGAATGCTCTGATCGGCAGCTGCCAGGCGCAGCTGGGCGGCCTGTTCGGCGTCGCTCTGCTCAGCCTGCTTCAACAGTTGCTGAGTGGATGCCTGCGGCGTCCGGGGAAGTTCGCCGAGCGTGGACGAGGGGGAGCTGGAGCAGGCTGCGAGCAGGGTGGCGACGCAGAGGAGAAGGAGGGGGCGTAAGCAAGCCATTGGTTAATCGTTCCTGAAAGCACTGCGAGTGTCGGCCGATTGTACCCAACCACCGAAGGGGCCGCGATGTTGCGGCGGTGAATCGGGCTACAATGCGGATTTCCTGTTTGAGGTATGCCCTGTGACTGCCAGCGGTGGTGCGAATTCCGGAGTGGGTACGCTTTATGTCGTCGCCACGCCGATCGGCAATCTGGAGGACATCAGCGCCAGGGCGCTGCGTGTACTTCGCGAGGTGGCGCTTATCGCCGCCGAGGACACTCGCCACTCCTCGCGGCTGCTGGCGCACTTCGGTATCCAGACGCCGCTGGCCGCTTGTCATGAGCATAACGAGCGCAACGAAGGGGGGCGGTTCATCGAGCGACTCCAGGCAGGGGATGACGTGGCGCTGATCTCCGATGCCGGCACGCCCTTGATCTCCGATCCTGGCTACCATCTGGTGCGTCAGGCCCGGGCGGCAGGAGTGGCTGTCGTCCCGGTGCCGGGGGCCTGCGCACTGATAGCCGCTCTCTCGGCGGCGGGTTTGCCGTCGGACCGTTTCATCTTCGAGGGGTTTCTTCCCGCCAAGGCGGCTGCGCGACGTACACGTCTCGAGGCGCTGAAGGAGGAGCCGCGTACGCTGATCTTCTATGAAGCCCCGCATCGCATACTCGAGTCGCTGGGAGATTTCGAGGATGTGTTCGGTGGTGAGCGCATGGCGGTGCTTGGGCGCGAGCTGACGAAGACCTTCGAAACCTTGAAGGGCTTGCCGTTGGGGGCTTTACGCGCTTGGGTCGAGGCGGACAGCAACCAGCAGCGAGGCGAATGCGTGCTGCTGGTGGAAGGGTGGGAGGCGCCGCAAGGCGAGAGCGCGGTGAGCGCCGAAGCGCTGCGGGTGCTCGATCTGTTATTGGCAGAAATGCCGCTCAAGCGCGCTGCTGCCGTCGCGGCCGACATTACTGGCGTGCGCAAGAATCTGCTGTATCAGGCGGCGCTAGAGCGTAAGTAGCAAGGCGCCCTGCCGGCGTTTCGCTTGCGGCATGGTGCGCGCGACGGTACTCTGGCGGTCGGAGAGTCGATCGGACAGTCGCTGTCTCTTTTTGTTCCGGCAAGAAGGGAGGGAGGAAAGTCCGGGCTCCATAGGGCAAAGTGCCAGGTAACGCCTGGGAGGCGTGAGCCTACGGAAAGTGCCACAGAAAATAACCGCCTAAGCGCCTCGGCGCCGGTAAGGGTGAAAAGGTGCGGTAAGAGCGCACCGCACGGCTGGTAACAGTCCGTGGCTAGGTAAACCCCACTTGGAGCAAGACCAAATAGGGATCCATTGGCGTGGCCCGCGCTGGATCCGGGTAGGTTGCTAGAGGCAGTCAGTGATGGCTGTCGTAGAGGAATGGCTGTCCTCGACAGAACCCGGCTTACAGATCGACTCTCCGTTTCTTCCTTCCGTAATCTCCGTTTTTAATTTCGAAAGATTCTTGCTCTTAACAAAGTACTTTAACTTTGTTGAGTAACTCCTTGCTGCTCCTAAAAAGCCATTCTGGGCCTGTCCGCTTTTCCCCATTTATCCCCACCTGACATCGCTAAATTGCCGCTCCGTAAGGCTTTTTCCCGCTGGGCTCGCCTTGACGGTGGGGCGGCTGCGTTTCTATAGTGCGCACAAGTGGTAGGAAGTGGCAGAAAGTGGGTAAATATGGGCATGGATAGCTAATTCAGGGGAAGCGCAAGCGTGTTTCGCGGAGCTAACGCCATCAGTCTCGACGCCAAAGGCCGGCTAGCCATGCCCAGCCGGTACCGTGACGAGCTGAATTCCCGTGGCGATGGCCAGCTGATCATCACGATCGACGCCGTGGACCGCTGCTTGTGCATATATCCACTACCCGAGTGGGAACTCATCGAGGCAAAACTTCGTGAGTTGCCTTCCCTGCGAGAAGAGGCCCGCCGCCTGCAGCGTCTGTTGATCGGCAACGCGGTCGACCTGGAAATGGATGGCAGCGGTCGAGTGGTCGTGCCGCCGCGTCTGCGTGAATACGCCCGGCTGGACAAGCGCGCGATGTTGGTGGGGCAACTCAACAAGTTTCAACTGTGGAACGAGGACGACTGGAACGCGATTTCTGACGCGGACCTGGCGGCCATCAAGCAACCCGGCGGTCTGCCGGAAGAACTACGTGACCTTATCCTGTGAGCCAGATCAGCAGCCTGCGACATATCACCGTGTTGCTCGACGAAGCCGTCGCGGCGCTGAACGTGCGCGCCGATGGTCGCTATCTGGACGGGACCTTCGGGCGGGGCGGCCATAGCCGGCTACTTCTGCAACAGCTCGGTCCTAATGGCCAGTTGCTAGGGTTCGACAAGGACCCATTAGCTATCGCTACGGGACAAGCGCTGGCGGCCGAGGACGGCCGCTTTGTCGTTGTGCAGAGAAGTTTTGCCGAGCTCGGTGACGAAGTCGCGCAACGCGGCTGGATGGGGGCTGTGAGCGGCATTCTGCTTGATCTCGGCGTGTCGTCGCCTCAGCTGGACGACCCCATTCGCGGCTTCAGTTTTCTGAACGATGGCCCCTTGGACATGCGCATGGATCCGAGTCGTGGCGTGAGTGCGTCCGAATGGATTGCCTCGGCCGATGAGGACGAGATCGCACGAGTGCTCAAGGAGTACGGTGAAGAGCGTTTCGCCAAACGTATGGCTCGTGCAGTGGTACAGCGGCGCGCTGAGGCACCCTTCGAGCGAACCGCCGATCTGGCCAAGGTGCTGACCGACGCCAATCCAGCCTGGGAGAAAGGCAAGAACCCGGCAACGCGGGCCTTCCAGGGGCTGCGTATTCATATCAACAACGAGCTGGGCGATCTGGAGCGTGGTCTCGACGCAGCGCTGGATGCGCTGGAAGTGGGCGGTCGCCTGGTCGTCATCAGCTTCCATTCGCTGGAAGATCGCATCGTCAAACAGTTCATGCGTCGGCACGCCAAGGGCGAGGCAGACAAGCTGCCGCGTGACCTGCCAATCATCCCGAAGGCCTTCGAGCCGCGCCTGAAACTGATCGGCAAGCCGCAGTACGCATCCGAAGCGGAAGTGAAGGCCAACCCACGCTCGCGCAGCGCTGTCATGCGTGTCGCGGAGAAAGTGCGATGAGCCGCGTGCTGCGTGCCATGCCCAATGGCAGCCTGCTGATGCTGGTGCTGTTCGTCAGCGTTCTCCTGTCGGCGATCGCGGTTGCCTACTGCGCGCATTGGAACCGTCAGCTGTTGAACGAGCTGTATGGCGAACTCAGCGTGCGTGACAAGGCTCAGGCCGAATGGGGACGACTGATTCTCGAGCAGAGCACCTGGACGGCACACAGCCGCATCGAGACGCTGGCTACCGAGCAGCTGCGCATGCACATTCCTGCGGCGGCAGACGTCCGATTGGTGAAGCCATGATGAGTCTTCAGGGCGCGCTTTATCCCTGGCGCTTTCGCATCGTTCTCGCGCTGCTGGCGTTGCTGGTGGGCGTGATCGCCTGGCGCATCGTCGATCTGCAGGTCATGGATCAGGGCTTCCTGAAAGGCCAGGGCGACGCGCGCAGCGTTCGCCATATTCCGATTCCTGCACACCGCGGTCTGATCACCGATCGTAACGGCGAGCCGCTCGCCGTGAGCACGCCTGTGACCACTCTTTGGGGCAACCCCAAGGAACTGCAGGCCGCGCGCGCCCGCTGGCCAGAACTCGCCAAGGCGCTCGGGCAGGACGCAGCGGTGCTGAGCGAACGGCTGCAATCGCAAGCCTCGCGCGAATTCATGTACCTGGTGCGCGGCCTGACGCCGGAGCAGGGCCAGGAAATTCTCGACCTGAAGATTCCCGGCGTTTACGCGCAGGAGGAGTTCCGTCGCTTCTATCCGGCAGGCGAAGTGGCAGCGCACGTAGTCGGCTTCACCGACATCGACGATCGAGGTCGTGAAGGCATGGAGCTGGCCTATGACGAGTGGCTGGCCGGTGTCCCGGGCAAGCGCCAGGTGCTCAAGGACCGCCGCGGGCGTCTGATCAAGGACGTCCAGGTCACCAAGAACGCCAAGCCCGGCAAGGCCATGGCGCTGTCGATCGACCTGCGCCTGCAGTACCTCGCCCACAGCGAGCTGCGCAACGTCGTGCATGAATACGGTGCCAAGGCGGCAAGCCTGGTGATGGTGGACGTCAAGACTGGCGAGATCCTCGCCATGGCCAACCAGCCGACCTACAACCCGAACAACCGGCGCAACCTGCAGCCGGCGGCGATGCGCAACCGCGCCATGATCGACGTCTTTGAGCCGGGCTCGACGGTCAAGCCGTTCAGCATCGCGGCGGCGCTGGCGACCGGCAAGTACCAGCCGGATTCGGTGGTCAACACGCTGCCGGGCTGGATGCGCATCGGCCGCTATACCATCCGCGACGTGTCCCGCGGCGGCATGCTGTCGCTGACCGGAATCCTGATGAAGTCGAGCAACGTCGGCATCAGCAAGATCGCCCTGGATATAGGTGCCGAGCCGGTTTACGCGGTGATGCAGCAGGCGGGCTTCGGCCAGGACACCGGCCTGGGCTTCCCTGGCGAGCGCGTCGGCAACCTGCCCAACCATCGCAAGTGGCGGGATGCGGAAACCGCGTCCCTGGCCTACGGCTATGGCCTTTCCGTGACGGCAGTACAGCTGGCGCACGCCTATGCCGTGCTGGGCAACCAAGGCACCAACGTGCCGCTCTCCTTGTTGCGCCTGGATCGCGCGCAGGACGGCGTGCAAGTTATCGACAAGCAGATTTCCGGCACCGTGCTGCAGATGCTGCGGGCGGTGGTCGAGGAGGAAGGCGGCGGTGGCGCGCGGGCCAAGGTGCCGGGCTACCACGTCGGCGGCAAGAGCGGTACCGCGAAGAAGATCTCCGGTACCGGTGGCTATACCAAGGATGCTTACCGTTCGTTCTTCGCCGGCGTCGCGCCGCTTTCCAACCCGCGAATCGCCGCGGTGGTCGTCGTGGACGAGCCGAGCAAGGGTCAGTACTACGGTGGTCTGGTGGCCGCTCCGGTGTTCGGCAAGGTCATGGCGCGCGCACTGCGCCTGATGAATGTCGCGCCGGACAACCTGCCGCCGCCCGCCGAGCTGCAGACCGCGGAAGCGGCCAAAGGCAAGGGAGGGCGCAGCTGATGCCGATGCCATTGAATCACCTGCTGCCACACGCCGGCAGTGACGTCCTGATCCGCGAGCTGACGCTCGACAGCCGCAAGGTTCGTGGTGGCGACCTGTTCCTGGCGGTGCCGGGGCTGCAGCATGACGGGCGCGATCATGTACAGGACGCCATTGCCCGCGGCGCCGCTGCGGTCGCTTACGAATCCGAAGGGCTGGATCAGGCGCTGACCGGTGCCGCGGTAATGGTGCCGGTGCATCACTTGGCCGGTCAGCTCTCGGCCATAGCCGGGCGCTTCTACGGAGAGCCCAGCCGCAACCTGCGTCTGGTCGGTGTCACCGGAACCAACGGCAAGACCAGCGTCAGCCAGCTGATCGCCCAGGCCCTCGACCGTCTCGGGGAACCCTGCGGGATCATCGGCACCCTGGGCACCGGTTTCTACGGTCAGCTGGAAATGGGGCGGCATACCACGCCGGATGCGATCGGCGTTCAGGCGACCCTCGCTCAGCTGAAGCAGGAAGGCGCGCGCGCCGTGGCGATGGAGGTGTCGTCCCATGGCCTCGATCAGGGCCGCGTCGCCGCGCTGGAGTTCGACGTCGCTGTCTTTACCAACCTGTCGCGCGACCATCTCGATTACCACGGCACCATGGAAGCCTACGGCGCTGCCAAGGCGCGGCTTTTCGGCGTGCCTGGTCTGAGCTGTCGGGTGATCAATCTCGACGATGGCTTCGGCCGTGCGCTGGCCGGTGAGGAGCGCGAATCGCGGCTGATCAGCTACAGCCTGGAAGACGCCTCTGCCTACCTGTACTGCCCCGAGGCGCAGCTCGACGATGACGGCATTCATGCGCGGTTGATCACCCCGCAGGGTGAGCGCTCGCTGCGCAGCCCGCTGCTGGGCCGCTTCAACGTCAGCAACGTGCTCGCCGCCGTTGGCGCCTTGCTCGGCATGGACTACCCGCTGGACGAGATCCTCGCCGTGCTGCCGGAGCTTGAAGGCCCGGCCGGCCGAATGCAGCGTCTGGGCGGCGGCGACCGGCCACTGGTGGTGATCGATTACGCCCATACCCCCGACGCTCTGGAAAAGGTGCTTACTGCACTACGTCCGCACGCACGTGGTCGCTTGCTCTGCCTGTTCGGCTGCGGTGGTGATCGCGACACCGGCAAGCGCCCACTCATGGCCGAGGTCGCCGAGCGGCTGGCCGATGGGGTTGTGGTTACCGATGACAACCCGCGCAACGAGGCGCCGGAACGCATTCTCGACGATATCCGCAGAGGCTTCGTCAATCCGGAAGCGGTGACCTTTGTGCAGGGTCGCGCCCAGGCGATTGCCCGGCTCATCGCGGCCGCCAATGCCAGGGATGTGGTAGTGCTCGCTGGCAAGGGCCACGAGGACTATCAGGAAATTCGCGGCGAGCGGCTGCCGTTCTCCGATATCGAGGAAGCCTGTACCGCACTGTCCACCTGGGAGAAGCCCGATGCTTGAAGCCATGCGACTGAGCGAGCTGCAGCTGCCGTTGTCCGGCCGTCTGGTGGGTGCCGATGCCAGCTTCTCTGCGGTCAGCACTGACAGCCGGGCGATCCAGCCGGGGCAGCTGTTCATTGCGCTGACCGGTCCGCGCTTCGATGGTCATGCCTATCTCGCCGAGGTGGCCGCCAAAGGCGCGGTGGCGGCTCTGGTCGCACGCGAAGTCGAGGGCGCGCCGCTGCCGCAGCTGGTTGTCGCCGATACTCGCCTGGCGCTGGGGCGTCTGGGGGCGCTCAACCGTGAGGCCTTCAAGGGGCCACTCGCCGCCATCACCGGCTCGAGTGGCAAGACCAGCGTCAAGGAAATGCTCGCCAGCATTCTGCGCAGTGCTCACGGGCACGACGCCGTGCTGGCTACGCGCGGCAATCTGAACAACGACCTCGGTGCGCCACTGACGCTGCTGGAACTGAGCGCCGAACACCGCAGCGCGGTCATCGAGCTCGGCGCCTCGCGAGTGGGTGACATCGCTTACACCGTCAGCCTGGTGCGCCCGGATGTCAGCCTGATCAACAACGCCGGAACCGCCCATGTCGGCGAATTCGGCGGCCCGGAAAAGATCGTTCAGGCCAAGGGCGAGATTCTCGACGGCCTGAGCGCAACCGGCACCGCCGTGCTGAATCGTGACGACAAGGCCTACCCCATCTGGGCCGAGCGTGTGGCTGGCAAGCGCATCGTGTCGTTCGGTCTGGACAACCCGCTTGCCGATTTTTCCGCTGGTTCGATCGCCTACGACCAGCGCGGTTGCCCGAATTTCGTACTGACCGGCCCGCTGGGCAACCTGCGCGTGCAGCTCAACCTGCTGGGCCGCCACAATGTGGCCAATGCGCTGGCTGCCGCCGCGGCCGCCCACGCCCTGGGCATCACCGCCGAGGCTGTCGTGACCGGATTGCAGGGCCTGCAACCCGTCAAGGGGCGTGCCGTGGCGCAGATGCTCGCCAATGGTGTGCGTCTCATCGACGACAGCTACAACGCCAACCCCGCTTCGATCTGCGCCGCGATCGACGTGCTTGCCAGTTTCGCCGGGCGCACCATTCTCGTCCTGGGGGACATGGGTGAGCTGGGCGAGTGGGCCGAGCAGGGGCATCGCGATGTCGGTGCCTACGCGGCGGGCAAGGTCGACACCCTCTATGCCGTTGGGCCACTGATGGCCCATGCGGTCGCCGCTTTCGGGCAGGGTGCCCGGCATTTCGCCGATCAGGCCAGCCTGATCGAAAGCCTGCGTGCCGAGCAGGGCAGCGGCACCACCATTCTGATCAAGGGCTCGCGTAGCGCGGCGATGGACAAAGTCGTCGATGCGCTCGCTGGGCCATCCATGGAGAAACACTGATGCTGCTGCTGCTCGCCGAGTATCTGCAACAGTTCCACAAGGGCTTCGCGGTCTTCCAGTACCTGTCGCTGCGTGGAATCCTCGGCGTCCTCACCGCGCTGGTACTGTCGCTGTGGATGGGCCCGTGGCTGATCCGCACCCTCCAGTTGCGCCAGATCGGCCAGGCGGTGCGTACCGACGGACCGCAGTCGCATCTGTCGAAATCCGGCACGCCCACCATGGGTGGCGCGCTGATCCTCAGTGCCATCGGCATTTCCACGCTACTCTGGGCCGACCTGGCCAACCGCTACGTGTGGGTCGTGCTGGCGGTGACATTGCTGTTCGGCGCCATCGGGTGGGTCGATGACTACCGCAAGGTGATCGAGAAGAACTCGCGCGGGTTGCCAAGCCGCTGGAAGTATTTCTGGCAGTCGGTGTTCGGCCTCGGTGCGGCGATCTTCCTTTATATGACTGCGCAGACGCCGGTTGAAACGACGCTGATCCTGCCGCTGCTGAAGAACATCGAGATCCCGCTGGGCATCGGTTTCGTGATTCTCACCTATTTCGTCATCGTCGGTTCGAGCAATGCGGTCAACCTCACCGACGGCCTCGACGGCCTGGCGATCATGCCGACCGTGATGGTCGGCGGCGGTCTGGGCATCTTCTGTTACCTCTCCGGTAACGTGAATTTCGCCGAGTATCTGCTGATCCCCTACATCCCCGGTTCCGGAGAACTCATCGTCTTCTGCGGCGCGCTGATCGGTGCCGGCCTCGGCTTCCTCTGGTTCAACACCTATCCGGCGCAGGTCTTCATGGGCGACGTCGGCGCGCTGGCCTTGGGCGCAGCGCTGGGCACCATTGCCGTGATCGTCCGCCAGGAAGTGGTGCTGTTCATCATGGGCGGCGTGTTCGTGATGGAAACGCTGTCGGTGATGATCCAGGTCGCCAGCTTCAAGCTCACCGGCAAACGCGTTTTCCGCATGGCGCCGATCCATCACCATTTCGAACTCAAGGGCTGGCCCGAACCCCGGGTGATCGTGCGCTTCTGGATCATTACCGTGATCCTGGTGCTCGTCGGCCTTGCCACCCTGAAACTGAGGTAACCGAGAGTGCTCATCGCTTCCGACCAGTTCCGCATCGTTGTCGGCCTCGGCAAGAGCGGCATGTCCCTGGTTCGCCACCTGGCGCGCCGCGGGCTGCCGTTTGCCGTGGTGGACACTCGTGCGAACCCGCCGGAACTGGCCACGCTGAAGGCCGAGTACCCGGATGTGCAGGTACGCTGCGGCGAACTGGATGTGGATTTCCTCTGTACCGCCAGCGAGCTGCTGGTGAGCCCCGGGCTTGCGGTCAGCACGCCGGCGTTGCAGGAAGCCGCGGCACGGGGCGTCAAGCTGTCGGGGGACATCGAGCTGTTCGCCCGCGAAGCCAAGGCACCCATCGTCGCGATCACCGGCTCCAACGCCAAGAGCACTGTGACCACCCTGGTCGGCGAGATGGCCGCGGCAGCCGGGCGTACCGTGGCGGTCGGCGGCAATCTGGGCACGCCAGCGCTCGATCTGCTTGCCGATGAAGTCGATCTCTACGTACTGGAGCTTTCCAGCTTCCAGCTGGAAACCACCGAGCAGCTCAATGCCGAAGTGGCCACCTGCCTGAACATCAGCGAAGACCACATGGACCGCTACAGTGGGCTGCCGGCTTATCACCAGGCCAAGCACCGCATCTTCCGTGGCGCGCGTCAGGTGGTGGTCAATCGGGATGACCGCCTGAGCCGGCCGCTGGTGGGTGAGGATGTGCCGACCTGGACCTTCGGGCTCGGCAAGCCGGACTTCAAGGGCTTCGGGCTCTTCGAGGAAAAAGGCGAGAAGTACCTGGCGTTCCAGTTCGAGGCGCTGATGCCGGTGCGCGAACTGAAGATGCGCGGTGCGCATAATCAGTCCAACGCCCTGGCTGCGTTGGCACTCGGGCACGCGGTGGGGCTGCCGTTCGGCCCCATGCTGGATACGCTGCGTCGTTTCACCGGTTTGCCGCACCGTTGCCAGTGGGTCGGTGAGCGTGCCGGTGTCAGCTATTACGACGACTCCAAGGCCACCAACGTCGGTGCTGCGCTGGCAGCGATCGAAGGCCTCGGCGCCGACATCGACGGCAAGCTGGTGCTGATCGCCGGCGGCGACGGCAAGGGCGCCGACTTCTCCGCGCTGCGCGCTCCCGTGGCGCGTTACTGCCGAGCCGTGGTGCTGCTCGGTCGCGACGCCCCGCGTCTGGCCGAGGCGCTGGGCGAAGCGACGGTGCTGATCCGCGTCGCCAGCCTGGAAGAGGCTGTACAGCGCGCCGCCGAATGTGCGGAGTCGGGCGATGCGGTACTGCTTTCGCCGGCCTGCGCCAGCCTGGACATGTTCAAGAACTTCGAGGAGCGCGGTCGTCTCTTCGCCGCTGCGGTGGAGGCGCTCGACTGATGCTCGCCTTCCTGCGCCAAGCCCCTTCGCCCCTGTACGGCCGCCGTGGTGTGGACCTGGACTTCCCCATGCTGGCCGGTTGTCTGGCGCTGCTTGGTCTCGGCCTGGTGATGATCACCTCGGCGTCGTCCGAGGTGGCGGCGGTCAACTCCGGCAATCCGCTGTACCACATGATTCGCCACCTGATCTATGTGGTGCTGGGGCTGGGTGCCGGCGCCGCGATGCTGCTGGTACCGCTTTCGTTCTGGCAGCGGATGGACTGGATGCTGCTCCTGGCGGCCTTCGGGCTGTTGATCCTGGTGCTGCTGCCGGGCATCGGTCGCGAGGTCAATGGTTCCATGCGCTGGATCGGCTTCGGCGCGTTCAACGTGCAGCCGTCGGAGCTGGCCAAGGTATTCGTGGTGATCTACCTGGCCGGTTATCTGGTGCGCCGGCAGGAGGAAGTTCGCGAGAGCCTGTGGGGCTTCGCCAAGCCGTTCCTGGTGCTCCTGCCAATGGCGTTCCTGCTGTTGCTGGAGCCCGACTTCGGGGCGACGGTGGTGATGATGGGCGCTGCGGTGGCCATGCTGTTCCTCGGCGGGGTCGGGATGATCCGCTTCAGCCTGCTGGTGATCGCCGCGGTCGGTGCAGTGGTGGTCCTGGTGCAGACTCAGGAATACCGCCTGCAGCGCCTGATCACTTTTACCGACCCCTGGGCCGATCAGTATGGCGCCGGCTATCAGCTGACCCAGGCGCTGATCGCCTTCGGGCGTGGCGAATGGCTCGGCGTCGGCCTCGGTAACAGCGTACAGAAGCAGTTCTACCTGCCCGAAGCGCACACCGACTTCGTGTTCTCGGTACTTGCCGAAGAGCTGGGCATGATCGGCGCGCTGGCGACCATCGCGCTGTTTGCCTTCGTCGGCGTGCGTGCCCTCTACATCGGACTCTGGGCAGAGAAGGCTCGGCAGTTCTTCGCCGCCTATGTCGCCTGGGGTCTGGCGTTCCTCTGGCTCGGTCAGTTCCTGATCAACGTCGGGGTGAATGTCGGCCTGTTGCCGACCAAGGGCCTGACGCTGCCCTTCCTCAGTTACGGTGGCAGCTCGCTGGTGGTGACCTGCGCGAGCATGGCGCTGCTGCTGCGCATCGAGTGGGAAAGCCGCACCGTACTGGGCAGCGAGGACACCGAGTTCGACGAGTCCGACTTTGCCGAGCCCTCGGCCAAGGAGGTCGCTCATGGCCGCTAATGTCCTGATCATGGCCGGCGGTACCGGTGGGCACGTATTCCCTGCGTTGGCCTGCGCGCGCGAGTTCCAGACGCGTGGCTATGCCGTGCATTGGCTCGGCACGCCGCGTGGCATCGAGAACGAACTGGTGCCTGCTGCCGGGCTGCCATTGCATCTGATTCAGGTCAGTGGACTGCGCGGCAAAGGTCTGGCGTCGCTGATCAAGGCTCCGCTGCAGCTGGTCCGCTCGCTGTTCCAGGCGCGCCGCATCATCCGCGAGCTGCGTCCGGTCTGCGTGCTGGGGCTTGGCGGCTACGTCACCGGTCCCGGCGGGCTGGCGGCCAAACTGGCCGGCGTGCCGCTGGTGATCCACGAGCAGAACGCCGTGGCCGGTACCGCCAACCGTAGCCTGGTGCCGTTGGCCAGCCGGGTCTGCGAGGCCTTCCCGGATACCTTCAGCTCCAGCGCCAAGCGCCGGACCACCGGCAACCCGGTGCGGGAGGAACTGTTTCTGGAAACCCCGCGCGACAGCCTGGCTCATCGTCGGCCGCGTCTGCTGGTGCTGGGCGGCAGCCTGGGTGCCGAACCGCTGAACAAGCTGTTGCCCGCAGCGCTGGCGCAGGTCCCCGCCGAACTGCGGCCGGAAGTGTTCCACCAGGCCGGCAAACAGCACGCCGAGATCACCGAGCAGCGCTATGCCGAGGCGGGCGTCGAGGCCGAGGTTGCGCCCTTCATCAAGGACATGGCGCGGGCTTACGCCTGGGCCGATCTGGTGATCTGCCGCGCCGGCGCACTCACCGTGTGCGAGCTGGCCGCCGCCGGGCTGCCGTCGTTCCTGGTGCCGTTGCCTCACGCGATCGACGATCACCAGACCCGCAATGCCGAATATCTGGCGAAGGAGGGCGCTGCCGTCCTTCTGCCACAAGCCAAGACTGACGCGGCCGCGCTCGCCGCTCAGCTGACCGAGGTAATGATGCAGCCGGCAAAACTCAAGGCCATGGGGGCCGCCGCGCGCCGCTTGGCCCGGCCCGACGCCACCCGCAGCGTGGTCGATATCTGCCTGGAGGTGGCCCATGGCTAAGTCGCCCGCTGCGGTGAAAGCCGAAGTACGCCGCATGCGGCGCATCCGCCGCATTCATTTCGTTGGCATCGGCGGGGTCGGCATGTGCGGCATCGCCGAAGTGCTGCTCAATCTCGGCTACGAGGTGTCCGGCTCGGACCTCAAGGAATCGGCCAGTACCGAGCGTCTGCAGAGCTTCGGCGCACAGATCTTCATCGGCCACCAGGCCGGCAATGTCGCCGGTGCCGACGTGCTGGTGGTGTCCAGCGCGATCAATTCGGCCAATCCGGAAGTGGCCCTGGCCCTGGAACAGCGCATCCCGGTGGTGCCGCGGGCCGAGATGCTCGCCGAGCTGATGCGCTACCGGCATGGCATCGCCGTCGCCGGAACCCATGGCAAGACCACCACCACCAGCTTGCTGGCTTCGGTGTTCGCAGCAGGCGGGCTCGATCCGACCTTCGTCATCGGTGGCCGTCTGACCGCGGCCGGTACCAATGCCCAGCTGGGCAGCAGCCGTTACCTGATCGCCGAAGCGGACGAAAGCGACGCCAGCTTCCTCCACCTGCAGCCGATGGTGGCGGTGGTGACCAACATCGACGCCGACCACATGAGCACCTATGGCGGCGACTTCGGCAAGCTGAAGAAGACCTTCGTCGAGTTCCTGCACAACCTGCCGTTCTACGGCCTGGCGGTGCTCTGCGTCGACGATCCGGTGGTGCGCGAGATCATTCCGCAGATCGGCCGTCCGACTACCACCTACGGTTTCAGTGAAGACGCCGACGTGCGTGCCATCAACGTTCGTCAGGAAGGCATGCGCACCTATTTCACCGTGCTGCGCGACGGCTGCGAACCGCTGGACGTCTCGGTGCACATGCCCGGCAACCACAACGTGCTCAATGCCCTGGCCACCATCGCCATCGCCACCGACGAGGGCATCGATGACGAAGCCATCGTCCAGGGCCTGGCCGAGTTCGCCGGCGTCGGCCGCCGTTTCCAGGTCTACGGCAATCTGCCGGTGGACGGCGGCAGCGTGATGCTGGTGGACGACTACGGCCACCACCCGCGGGAGGTCGCTGCGGTGATCAAGGCGGTACGTGGTGGCTGGCCGGAGCGGCGCCTGGTGATGGTCTACCAGCCACACCGCTACAGCCGTACCCGGGACCTCTACGACGACTTCGTGCAGGTGCTCGGCGAATCCAACGTGCTGCTGCTGATGGAAGTCTACCCGGCCGGTGAAGAGCCCATCCCCGGTGCCGACAGTCGCCAGCTGTGCCACAGCATCCGCCAGCGCGGTCAGCTCGACCCCATCTATGTCGAGCGTGGCGTCGATCTGGCGCCGCTGGTCAAGCCGCTGCTGCGTGCCGGTGACATCCTGCTCTGCCAGGGCGCTGGTGATATCGGCGGGCTGGCTCCGCAACTTCTCAAGAGTCCCCTGTTCGGTGGCGATGACGCCGCAAGGAAAACCAAATGATGGCTTTGCAATCGACGCGCGACCCCAAGGAATTCGGCCGCGTCGCCGTGCTCTTCGGCGGCAAGAGCGCCGAGCGCGAGGTCTCCCTCAAGTCCGGCGCTGCCGTGCTCGCCGCGTTGCAGGCGGCGGGTGTGGATGCCTTTGGTATCGATGCCGGTGATGACCTGCTGCAGCGCCTGAGCAGCGAGCGGATCGACCGTGCCTTTATCGTCCTGCACGGCCGCGGTGGCGAAGATGGCAGCATGCAGGGGCTGCTGGAGTGTGCCGGCATTCCTTACACCGGCAGCGGCATCCTCGCCTCGGCGCTGGCCATGGACAAGCTGCGCACCAAGCAGGTCTGGCAGAGCCTAGGCCTGCCAACGCCGCGGCACGCGGTGCTGGCCAGCGAAGCCGACTGCCAGGCCGCGGCCCAGATGCTGGGCTTTCCGCTGATCGTCAAGCCGGCGCACGAGGGATCGAGCATCGGTATGGCCAAGGTTGGCGATGTCGCCGAGCTGATCGCCGCCTGGCGCGCAGCGAGCACCTATGACGCGCAGGTGCTGGTTGAACAGTGGATCCAGGGCCCCGAGTTCACCGTGGCGGTGCTGCACGGTGAGGTCCTGCCGCCGATTGGCCTGGGCACGCCGCATACCTTTTACGATTACGACGCCAAGTACCTGGCCTCCGATACCCAGTACCGCATCCCCTGCGGGCTGGACGCGGCCCGCGAAGAAGAACTCAAGGTGCTCTCGGCGCGTGCCTGCGAGGCGGTGGGTATTCGCGGTTGGGCGCGGGTGGACGTGATGCAGGATGCCGAGGGCAACTTCTGGCTGCTGGAAGTGAACACCGTGCCGGGCATGACCGATCACAGCCTGGTGCCGATGGCGGCGCGTGCCGCCGGGCTGGATTTCCAGCAGCTGGTGCTGAGCATTCTCGACGACAGCCTCGAGGCGGGGAACTGAGCCATGATCACCACGCTGCGTCATTCGCAACCCGCCAACGGACGTGCCTCGCGCAAGCCCGTGCAACGGGGTGCGAGCCGCCTGGTGACGCCGCAGCCGCTGTCGCAGCGCCTGCCCAGGCCCAGCCTTGCCGGTCTGAAGCGTTTCGTCTGGCCAGTGCTGCTGGTCGGCCTGGCGGTCGGGCTGTACGAACTGGGCGAGCGCCTGCTGCCCTATGCCGACCGGCCGATCGCCAAGGTCAGCGTTCAGGGCGAGCTGGGTTACGTAAGCCGCGAGGCGGTTCAGCAGCGCATCGCGCCTTTCGTCGAGCAGAGCTTCTTCAAGGTTGATCTGAACGGCATGCGCCACCAACTCGAACAGATGCCATGGATTGCCCATGTCGAGGTTCGCCGCGTCTGGCCGGATCAGGTGATGGTGCATCTGGATGAGCAATTGCCGATTGCCCGTTGGGGGGGCGAAGCATTGCTTAACAATAAAGGCCAGGCTTTCTCGCCGGATGACCTGAGCCGATATGAACACTTGCCACATTTGTATGGTCCGAAGCGGGCCCAACAGCGGGTCATGCAGCAATACCAGATGCTCAGCCAAATGCTGCGCCCGCTGGGGTTCTCCATTTCCCGCCTCGAGCTGCGTGAACGTGGAAGCTGGTTCCTGACCACCAACCAGGGCATCGAGTTGTTGCTGGGGCGGGACCAGGTTGTAGAAAAAATGCGTCGCTTCACTGCCATCTATCAAAAGGCGCTGGAGCAGGAAAGCGAGAAGATCGCACGGATCGATCTGCGCTATGCGAACGGCCTGGCCGTTGCCTGGCATGAGCCGATCCCGACCGCGACGGATGCGACCGTCGCTGCGAAGAATTGAGGAATGAAACACATGTCGAGCGTGCAAAGCGGCAAGATGATCGTCGGCCTGGACATCGGCACCTCCAAGGTGGTGGCGCTGGTGGGTGAGGTGACCGCCGATGGCGAACTGGAAATCGTGGGGATCGGTACCCATCCTTCGCGCGGTTTGAAGAAGGGCGTGGTGGTCAACATCGAATCCACCGTGCAGTCGATCCAGCGCGCCATCGAAGAAGCCCAGCTGATGGCCGGCTGCCGCATCCATTCGGCCTTCGTCGGTCTGGCCGGCAACCACATCCGCAGCCTGAATTCCCACGGGATCGTGGCGATTCGCGACCGCGAAGTCAGCAGCGCCGATCTGGAGCGCGTGCTCGATGCGGCGCAAGCGGTGGCGATCCCCGCCGACCAGCGCGTGCTGCACACGCTGCCGCAGGACTACGTGATCGACAACCAGGAGGGCGTGCGCGAGCCGCTGGGCATGTCCGGTGTGCGCCTGGAGGCCAAGGTCCATGTGGTCACCTGCGCGGTGAACGCCGCGCAGAATGTCGAGAAGTGCGTGCGCCGCTGTGGCCTGGAAGTGGACGACATCATCCTTGAGCAGCTGGCCTCGGCCCATGCCGTGCTGACCGATGACGAGAAGGAACTGGGCGTCTGCCTGGTGGATATCGGTGGGGGCACCACCGACATCTGCATCTTCACCGAGGGTGCGATTCGCCATACGGCCGTCATCCCGATCGCCGGCGACCAGGTCACCAACGACATCGCCATGGCGTTGCGTACGCCGACCCAGTATGCCGAGGAGATCAAGATTCGTTATGCTTGCGCGTTGGCCAAGCTGGCCGGTGCGGGTGAGACCATCAAGGTTCCCAGCGTCGGCGACCGCCCTCCGCGTGAGCTTTCGCGGCAGGCCCTGGCAGAGGTGGTCGAGCCGCGTTACGACGAGCTCTTCACCCTGATCCAGGCCGAGCTGCGGCGTAGCGGATACGAGGATCTGGTCCCGGCCGGGATCGTTCTCACTGGCGGTACAGCGAAGATGGAAGGAGCCGTCGACCTGGCCGAGGAAATCTTTCACATGCCGGTGCGCCTGGGCGTGCCGCACAGCGTCAAGGGACTGACCGACGTAGTACGCAATCCAATTTATTCGACGGGCGTGGGCCTGCTGCTGTACGGACTGCACAAGCAGGCCGACGGCGTTCCCGTGCCTGGGCTCGGCAATTTCGCCGACGAATCAAAGGCGTCTGTTCTGGACCGGCTCAAGGGCTGGATCCAGGGCAATTTTTAAGCAGTGCGCTGTAAAACCAAAACTAGAAAGCTGGAAGGAGAGAGGGAAATGTTCGAACTCGTAGATCATACCCCGCAAAGTGCAGTCATCAAGGTCATCGGCGTTGGTGGTGGTGGCGGCAAT
Source organism: Stutzerimonas sp. Brlt_14 (assembly GCF_051948915.1). Taxonomy (NCBI): domain Bacteria; kingdom Pseudomonadati; phylum Pseudomonadota; class Gammaproteobacteria; order Pseudomonadales; family Pseudomonadaceae; genus Stutzerimonas; species Stutzerimonas sp. Brlt_14. The sequence goes on along the minus strand of NZ_JAYJLM010000007.1, from coordinate 117,486 downwards.
GCCGTGAACCACATGGTTCGCAACAACGTCGAAGGCGTCGAATTCATCTGTGCCAACACCGATGCGCAGGCGCTGAAGAAAATCGAAGCGCGTACCGTGCTGCAGCTCGGCTCGGCCATCACCAAGGGCCTGGGCGCTGGCACCAACCCAGACATCGGCCGTCAGGCCGCGATGGAAGATCGTGAGCGCATCGCCGAAGTACTGGAAGGTGCGGACATGGTGTTCATCACCACCGGCATGGGTGGCGGTACCGGTACCGGTGCTGCGCCGATCATCGCCTCGGTCGCCAAGGAAATGGGCATCCTGACCGTCGCTGTGGTCACCCGTCCGTTCCCGTTCGAAGGCCGCCGTCGCATGCAGGTTGCCGACGAGGGCATCCGTGCGCTGTCCGAGTGCGTCGACTCGCTGATCACCATTCCCAACGAGAAGTTGCTGACCATCCTCGGCAAGGACGCGAGCCTGCTGGCCGCCTTTGCCAAGGCTGACGACGTGCTGACCGGCGCGGTGCGCGGCATCTCCGACATCATGCAGCGTCCGGGCCTGATGAACGTCGACTTCGCCGACGTGAAGACTGTCATGGGCGAAATGGGCATGGCCATGATGGGCACCGGTTGCTCCACCGGCCCGAACCGCGCGCGTGAAGCGACCGAAGCGGCCATCCGCAACCCGCTGCTGGAAGACGTCAACCTGCAGGGTGCACGTGGCATTCTGGTCAACATCACCGCCGGTCTGGACCTGTCGCTCGGCGAGTACGCCGCAGTGGGCGAGATCATCGAGGCCTTCGCTTCCGATGAAGCCACTGTCAAGGTTGGTGCCGTGATCGATCCGGACATGGCTGACGAGCTGCATGTCACCGTGGTCGCCACCGGCCTGGGTCCGCGCAACGAGAAGCCGGTCAAGGTCATCGACAATACCGTGCAGACCGTCGCCGCTGCCGCTCCGGCCCCGCGCCAGCAGGAGCAGGCTGCGGTGAACTACCGCGATCTGGAGCGCCCGACCGTCATGCGCAACCAGGCCCATGCGGCGGCCACCGCTGCCAAGCTGAATCCGCAGGAGGATCTGGATTATCTGGATATTCCGGCGTTCCTGCGTCGTCAGGCCGATTGATTGAAGTTATCAGGAGTATTGGTGTGATTGGTGTTCAGCAAAGTTGGCATCTGCTATTATCGCCGCCAATTGTTGAAAACTATTCGCAACTAGTGCTACAGCGAAGCAAAAGGCCATGATCAGACAACGCACCCTGAAGAACATCATTCGCGCCACCGGCGTCGGCTTGCATTCGGGAGAGAAGGTTTATCTCACCCTGAAACCGGCACCGGTGGACACCGGGATCGTGTTCTGTCGCACCGACCTCAACCCGCCTGTGGAGATTCCCGCGCGGGCCGAGAATGTTGGCGAAACCACCATGTCCACGACGCTGGTCAACGGTGACGTCAAGGTCGACACTGTGGAGCATCTGCTTTCGGCAATGGCCGGCCTGGGGATCGACAACGCCTACGTCGAACTCTCCGCGTCGGAAGTGCCGATCATGGACGGCAGCGCTGGGCCTTTCGTATTCCTGATTCAATCCGCCGGCCTGCAGGAGCAGGACGCCCACAAGAAGTTCATCCGCATCAAGCGTGAAGTGACGGTCGAGGAGGGCGACAAGCGCGCGACCTTCCTGCCTTTCGACGGCTTCAAGGTGAGCTTCGAGATCGATTTCGATCACCCGGTTTTCAAGGGTCGCACCCAGACTGCCAGTGTGGACTTCTCGAGCACTTCCTTCGTCAAGGAAGTCAGCCGTGCACGGACCTTCGGGTTCATGCGTGACATCGAGTTTCTCCGCTCGCACAACCTGGCTCTGGGCGGCAGCGTTGAGAACGCCATCGTGGTGGACGAAACCAGTGTGCTCAATGAAGACGGCCTGCGTTACGAGGACGAATTCGTGAAGCACAAGATTCTCGATGCCATCGGTGATCTGTACTTGCTGGGCACCAGTCTGATCGGCGAATTCCGCGGCTACAAATCCGGCCACGCGTTGAATAACCGCTTGCTGCGCACCCTGATGGAACAAAAGGATGCGTGGGAACTGGTGACCTTCGATGACCCGCAGACCGCACCGATCTCCTACATGCGTCCGGTGGCAGCCGGCTAAGCTGTACCTCTCTTCCTAGATTTAAGGCCACCCTCGGGTGGCCTTTTTTATGGTTCTTCGCGGACTCTGGGGGAAGAGCGAGTTGACAGTCAGGGAAGCAGGTAAATTGGCAGTCGCCAAACACACCCTTCACCTGTCCCTGCTGTCGCCGTGCATCCTATTGATCTTGCCTCGTTCTGGCCAGGCTATGACGCCGTTGCCTGCCGTTCATCCGCCAACAACTCCCTTCTGATTGAGCTCGAGCCTCAAGCCGGTTCAGTGCCCAAGTGCGGGCGTTGTGGTCAGCTCAGTCCGTTGATTCACGAGCGCCGAATTCGTCTGGTGCGCGATCGTGATCTGTTCGATCAGCGCGTCTTGCTTCAACTACCCGTGCGCCGAGTCGATTGCCTGAACTGTGGTCGGGTGACCGAGCGGATCGACTGGCTGGAGCCTGCATCTCGCCTGACCCGGCGGTTACAGGTCTGGCTCGAAAGCTTGCTGCGGCTGCTGCCGATCAGCCACGTCAGCCAGCTCACCGGCCTGCACTGGCACACCCTCAAGACGCTCGACAAGCGCCGCCTGCAAGCCGAGGTAGGCACCTTCTATTCAAGCGGTGTCCGCCGCCTGGTGATGGACGAGTTCGCCCTGCACAAGGGGCATCGCTATGCCACGGTCATCATGGACGCCGAGCGAACACGGGTGCTGTGGGTCGGCCACGGCAACAGCCGTGAGGCGATCCGCCCGTTCTTTGAATTGCTCGGCGAGCACTGCCAGCAGATTGAGGCGGTGGCCATGGACATGAACACGGCTTTCGACCTGGAGGTGAAGAAGCATTGCCCGCAGGCCGAAGTGGTGTACGACCTGTTTCACGTCGTCGCGCGCTACGGTCGGGATGTGATCGACCGAATCCGGGTCGACCAGGCCAACCTTCTGCGCGAAGACAAGCCGGCACGAAAGGCGGTCAAGCAGAGTCGTTGGCTGCTGCTGCGCAACCGCGACAACCTGAAGGACGGACAGGCCGTGCAGTTACAGGAGCTGCTTGCTGCCAACCAGCCGTTGGCTACGGTCTATGTGCTCAAGGATGCGCTGAAGGATGTTTGGTACGCCCCCAGCGTACGAGAGGGTTGGCGACGCTGGCGAACCTGGCTGCGACATGCTCGCGAGAGCGACCTCGCGCCGCTGCAACGCTTCGCTCGCAACCTGCGCAAATACGCGCGAGGCATCCTTGCCAGTGCTCACTTCCACATGCATACCAGCGTCCTTGAGGGTGTTAACAACCGCATCAAGGTAATCAAGCGCATGGCCTATGGATTCCGGGACTCGGAGTACTTCTTCCTGAAAATCAAGGCCGCCTTCCCCGGGAAAGCGCGATGAACCTTTTTTATTCCGTAGCAGAGCCGGCTGATTCCGGATCAGTTCATGCCGTCCAGCAGGCCGGCCAGGTCGTCGGCGTGCTCTTCTTCCTGCGCCAGGATGTCTTCGAAGATGCGCCGGGTGGTGGGGTCTTTGTCGCCGATGTACTGGACGATCTCGCGATAGCTGTCGATGGCGATGCGTTCGGCCACCAGGTTCTCGAAGACCATGTCGCGCAGGCCGTTGCCCTCGGCGTACTGCGCATGGGCGCGTTCGGTGAGGCTGTCGGGGTTGAAGTCGGGCTCGCCACCCAGCTGAACGATCCGCTCGGCCAGGCGATCGGCGTGTTCCTGCTCCTCATTGGCGTGCTCGAGGAACTCGGCGGCGGCGACGCTGGATTTCAGCCCGGTCGCCATGTAGTAGTGACGCTTGTAGCGCAGGTAGCAGACCAGCTCGGTGGCCAGCGCCTCGTTCAGCAGGTTGATCACCACCTCGCGGTCGGCGGAATAGCTCTCGGTGACCGCGCCGTTCTCGACGTGTTGACGGGCCCGCTCGCGCAGGCTCTGCTTGTCGCTCAGTTGTACGTAACTCATCGCCATCTCCTGGTCTGTGCACCGCTGTGCAGTGCTTCACGGTTCGCCAATTGAGATCGGGATGCTGGCGAAAAGTTTAGCCTGCGACCTGTTCCGGCGGCGGAGCCTCAGGTTCGGAGCGGCCAGGGTCAGGCTCGTCGATGGGCTCCGGCTGGCCCGGGTCCTCGCGTTTGGGATTGCTTGGCGACGGCTCGGGCGGCTGTTGGCTGGTCAGGATTGGCAGCATCAGCTGAGCGCCTTCAGCAGCTCGTCCTTGCGCATCTTCGAGCGGCCGCGAATGTCCCGCTCACGGGCCTTTTCCATCAGCTGGTCGCGGGTCATGTCGGCAAGGCTTGTGCTGGAGGAGCCGGAGCTGCGGGCCGAGCCATTGTTGGGTGACTTGCCCTTGCGCGTATCGGCGGCGCGATGGGCCGAGTCCTTGCGATCGGCACGCTTGGCCGTTTCGCTCTTGCCCTTGCCGGAGCCGCCCTTGCGTTCGCCGCCACCGGACTGCTTGTTGACGGTCGCCCAGGCACGTGCTTCGGCCTCTTTCTCCGAGACGCCACGCTTTTCGTAGCTTTCCTCGATATGTTCGGCCTTGCGCTGTTGCTTGTCGGTGTACTTGGATTTGTCTCCACGGGGCATGGTGAAACCTCCTCTGGCATCTACCACTGTGCTTTGACGTGAATGCGACCCTCAGCGACGCAGGTTGCGCTGGTTTTCCTCGAGCTGCTTGCAGGTCAGGAAACCTTGGCCATCCACCCGGCCGGCACTGTCGAAACTGACGTAATAGGGCTGCTGCTTGCCGTCCCGGTTGAGGATGTAGTCGTGACACAGGCCCGGTACCACGGTGCGTGCCGTGGCCCGGGACGGCTCACCGCCGATGCTGAGCACGCGTGCCTGCGTCATGCCGGTTTCCACGTCCCGTACCAGCGGCTCGTCGCGATAGGTGATTCGGTCGACGGGGTTCTGCACGTTGCCGGAGCAGCCGATCAACAGAGCCAGCGGAGCGATGAAAAAAAGGGTGCGCTTGAACATGTGAGATCCTCATGCCGGACGGTCATGCATTTATGGCCATCAGGCGGCTCGCAAGGTTCAACGTGGCAAAGCGCCGGCGGCTCGGCGGTCGTCTGGAGTGACACGCCAGATGACATCACCCACGTCATCGGCAACCAGCAGCGCGCCGTGCCGATCCACCGCGACGCCGACGGGCCGGCCCATGGCTTCGCCCGCAGCATTGACGAAGCCGCTCAGCACGTCTTCCGTCTGCCCGGCCGGCTTGCCATCGCGAAAGGGAATGAACACCACCTTGTAGCCGCTACGGGGCCTGCGGTTCCATGAGCCGTGCTGTCCAACGAATGCGCCGTGCAGGTAGCGTGATGGCAGCAGCCTGCCCTCGTAGAAGGCGAGCCCGAGGGAGGCGGTATGCGCGCCGAGCGCGTAGTCCGGGACGATGGCGCGTTCGACCAGATCCGGTCGCTGCGGTTTGACCCGAACATCGACATGCTGGCCGAAGTAGCTGTAGGGCCAGCCGTAGAAGCCGCCGTCCCGGACCGAGGTCATGTAGTCCGGTACCAGGTCACTGCCGATCTCGTCGCGCTCGTTGACGGTGGTCCAGAGGTCGCCGGTATCAGGGTGCCAGGCCAGGCCGTTGGGGTTGCGCAGGCCGGAGGCGAACACCCGCAGCGTGCCGGCCTGCGGATCGACCTCCAGTATCGCGGCGCGGTTGACCTCGGCGGCCATGCCGTTCTCCGCCACGTTGCTGTTGGAGCCGCTGGTAACGTATAGCCGCGAGCCATCCCGGCTGGCGATGACGTTCTTGGTCCAGTGATGGTTGATCGGCCCTGCCGGCAGGTCCACTACCTTTTGCGCGGGCGCTGTGATGCGGTCAGCACCCTGTTCGTAGGGGTAACGCAGCAGGGCATCGGTGTTGGCCACATAGAAGCTGTCGCCGATCAGCGCCATGCCAAACGGCGAATTTAGGTTCTCGAGGAAGGTGGTGCGCACTTCCGGCACGCCGTCACCGTCGCCGTCTCGCAGCAGGGTGATGCGATTGGCGCTTGGCCCGCCCGAGCCTGCACGCGCCATGAGCTTCTTCGCGATCCAACCGCGCAGGCCCTGGTTCTCCTGCTTCGGCGGGGCGTCGCTTTCGGCCACCAGTACATCCCCATTGGGAAGCACATACAGCCAGCGTGGATGGTCCAGGTCCGTGGCGAATGCCTCGACGCGCAGACCGGGCGCGGCCTGCGGCTTGGCGCCGGGTGGCCAGCCTCTGGCCGGGGCGATATGAACCGTGGGCAGCAGCGTCTTGTTCGGCGCGGGCAGGGCAGGTGTCGGGCCATAACCGCTTTCCACCGGCAGCTTGGCGGTTTCGCTGCAGCCGCCAAGGGCAAGCAGCGCGGCGAGAAGCAGCGTGACGATCCGTGTATGGCACAGCATGGAATGACCCTCGGATGGTTCGATCAGGGCGCGCGATTGGCGTCGCGCCGCTTGCGTGCTGCGCGCAGCGCCGTGTGACGCTCCAGCCGCGGCATCAGCACGAAGATGGCCAGGGCCAGCAGCGTACTCAGGACAGCGGTGGCTTCATGCCCCAGGCCAACGGCCACACCGATGGCTGCGGTAAGCCAGATTCCGGCAGCAGTGGTCAGGCCCTTCACATTCTCCACCGAGCTGCCCTTCAGAATAGTCCCTGCGCCAAGAAAGCCGATGCCGGTAACCAGGCCCTGGATCACCCGGGAAATGTCCTCGAGGCTCATGCCGGCCTGCACCGGCACCAGTACCAGCAGCGCCGCACCAAGGGCCACCAGCATATGCGTGCGCAATCCGGCCGCCTTGCGTTTGCGCTCGCGTTCATAGCCCAGCAAGCCGCCGAGAATCGTTGCGATTAGCAAGCGGCTGCTGACCCGCGTCGCATCCTCCAGGTCGGTGATATCGGAAAACTCCGCGGTCACGGTACTGGAGATGATCGCCCACCATTCCATGTCCTTCTCCATGCCAGGCTGGTCCAGATATGGAGTCGCGGCAGCGGCCGGGGGTTCGCTACTCCGTGACTCGGAAGCGCAGCATGCCGATCATCTGCCCGGCTTCGGTGACGACGCGAACGCGCCAGCGCCCCGCGGGCTGCGCAGGGAAGTTGCGCTTGTGCGTCCAGGCCCGGTAACCGGCTTCGCGACCGCCGCTGATGTCCAGTGCGATACGATCGACGCGCCGCCCGTTATGCGTCCACTCGTGGTAGATGCGCTCTTTCAGCCCGCGCGGTGCGTTGATCGCGGTATAGGCGTACAGCCCGTTGGCCTGCAGCTCGGCGCTGCTCAGCTCGCGCAGCCCTCTGCCGGGTTTGCGCTGACGGTCGTCGAGGCTCATGGTCACGGCGACATCCGTCAGCCAGAGCGTCGCCGGCGGAACCCAGGTCCGTCCCAACCAACCGGCGGCACCCAGCGCCACCGCCAGCAGCAGGACGCCCGGTATGGTGCGCCAGCCCAGACGCGGGAACAGGCCGCTGAGGCTGGGCAATGCCAGGAGCACGGCGACGCCCAGGGCGAGTTGGTAGCTTTGCGGGGTGGACAGGTGAAGGATGATCGGCAGGGCCGTGAGCAGTACCGCGAACAAGGTCAGCGCATGGAAGCCCAGATAGACCCAGCGGCGCGGCGCCAGCCACTTGTAGTACAGCGGGTCGATCAGCGAGACGAGCGCCGCTAGCCCCAGTAGCCCGGTGAACAGCGCCTGGCCGCTGTTCCAGGTGGTGGTTATGGCGAAGAACGGAATGATGAAGAACAGGCTTTCCTGATGAACCATCTGCGTGGCATAGCGCAGCAGCGGTTGCGGCACTTGCCAGCCGAACCAGCGCTGCAGGCTTCTGCGCAGGCTGGATTCGAGCACCAGCCAGAGCCAGCTGACCAGCATGACCAGCGCGACCACCTTGGCCAGCCCGGCGTGGCGTTCCACCAGCACGAAACTGGCGACGCCGGAGATGAATCCGAACAGCGCAACGGTGCCGGGATAGCGTCGGATCAGATTGCTGCCCAGCTCGAACAGGCGCGACAGCAGTGGCTTGAGTTGCATGTTGAGGCGGTCCGGCTACGGGCAGTGGTACGGCCTACGAGTATCGAGCAGTGAGCGGCAGAAGCAAGGCTGCCGTGCACTGGGCATCGGCGGTGACGTGATGCCTGCCGGCTAGCCTGGAGCTCCCGTGTGGGGCACCAGGCGAATGGGCGGCGCTCAGTGGTCGGCCTGCGGAACCTGCTGCGCTACGTCGGTCTGCTCCGGCATCGCGGACGAGTGGTGGCTGGTGATCAGCCATTGCCCGGCATCCGCAAACCACTTGTAGGTGAAGGTGTAACGCGCAGGGACAGTGGCCCCGTCGGCGAAATGGAAGCTATACAGGCCGGTGTCGAGCGCGCTGTTGCAGTCGATCATGACCATGCGCGAGACGATCTCGCCCTTCGGCTTGAGCGCCAGGAAGTGCTGGAAGTAGTCCAGCTTGGCCTCAGGCGTTTGCCGTGGGGTGTTGGATACCGTGGGGAGAAGCATCGAATCGTGAGCATAGTTTTCCACGACCCGTTGCGGATCGCCCGTTTGCACGTCGGCATTCCAACGGTCGAACAGGGCGGCGACCTGGGCCTCGTCGATAGGCTGGCAGGCCTGTTCGTTCGCCAGGGTCGCAACAGGGGAAAGGGCAAATAGCAGGGGCAGGGCGTATTTCATCGTGTCACTCGTAACCGGTGGGTGAATTGCGGAGCGGCGCCGCAGCGGTACTGCACGGTGTGCAGGGGATGTGACCTCGTCGCCTTCCGCTTATTCGCGGCCGGTGGTCGATTGCCCGATTGCCGCCTCGACGGCTTCGCGAACGAGGGTGTAGGCGTGCACCTTGTCCGGTGCCAGCCGAACCTGCGGCAGACCAACCGTTTCGCAGAGACGGTCCATGAAATCCTGCTCGGCTTCGGGTTCGTCCAGATTGATCACGCAAACGGGCTGCAGGTCCGTCTTCGTGCACAGGAGGAAATCGAAGCGCGCCGCTGCGATGCGGTTGCTGGCCTGGTACCAATAGGCGCGCCGGGGGATGGCCGTGACTTCGATGACATCGGCGACGCTCACCTTGGGGAGCACCAGGTAGCGCTCGCCGAACGTGCCTTGCAAGTGCTCCAGCAGTTCGCGCTCGGCAGAAGCGAACAGAGGCACCTTGAGTCGATAGGGGTATTGCAGCGCCGGGTGGTTGAGTTGGCGATTCTTGATGAAGAACACCAGCACGAAGCAAACGAACGCTACCAGCGTCAATGCCAGCCAGCTCATTGGGTTGCCTCCGTCATCGGTCTTTGATCGAAGCGTTGTTGCTCTGATTGTGAGCCCAGGCCGGCTAAATGGTTCGCTCGTTTATCCACTACAGCTGTGAGTGTTGTTGTGGATAACCGCTGGACTTCGGTCGCTACGCCTTATGGGACTAAGGCGTGGCGGCTCTGGTCAGCTTTTGATCAGTTAGCCTTGGAGCGCCCGGACCAGTCCGCGGGAAGAAATATGTTTGCGCCGGTGGTGCTGCGCAGACGGTTATCCCCGACTACTGTGGACGTGGCTGTGGATAACGTGGGGGAGGCGTGCTGCAGGCCACCAGCGGTGCGGCGTGCAGCACGCAGAGCAAAAATTGATCAGCTGTGTCGGGTCATTGGGGCGCGGTCTTCGCCCAGCGACTGTGGGCGGGCGGCTGCCAGGCTTCAAGCAGGCTGATCAGGCTCTGCGGCTGATCGCTGCGTTGCAGCATCTCGCGGTGCTGCGCGCGGACGAAGCCCTCTTCAACCAGATGATCGAGGAAGTGGCTGAGCTTGCTGTAGAAGTGATTGACGTCCAGCAGGCCGAGTGGCTTGGGGTGATAGCCCAGCTGGCCCCACGTCCAGACTTCGAACAGTTCTTCCAGCGTACCCAGCCCACCGGGCAGGGCAATGAAGGCGTCCGCCAGCTCCGCCATGCGCGCCTTGCGCGCATGCATGCCGTCGACCACTTCCAATCGGGTGAGGCCGGTGTGGCCGACTTCGGCGTCCTTCAGGCTCTGAGGAATGATGCCAATGACCTCGCCACCGGCGGCCATGGTGGCATCCGCCACCACGCCCATCAGGCCTACGGCGCCGCCCCCGTAGACGAGGCGAATACCGTTGGCGGCCAGGGTGCGACCGAGATCCTGGGCGGCTTGTTCATAAACGGGATTGGTACCGCGGCTGGCGCCGCAGAAAACGCAGATGGAACGCAGGGACATCGGCTACTCCGCTGGTTGGGCTGGCAGCGAAGGTTACGCCGCCACGCCTCACCGGCCAAGGGAGGCAATGTCCCTGGACTGAGCGCCGGCTTATCGCGCTCGCTCAGCACCCGGCGGCAGCCGAGGCGTAATTAGCGAACAGACGCTCGAACAGGCTATGGCTGGACATGATGGGCTCCCTCGTCGTTGATAGCCCCATGCTACGGCCGATGCCGCGGCGCTGCCGTTAGTTTCTGAACATCGCCTCGATAGCGCCGCGCCTATGAGTCGTTGTGTCGTTGTCCCCGAATTGTGTGCGCCACTCTGTGGATAACCTTGGGAAGACTGCCCGCAAGCGAAGCGCCGTGGGGAGTGGCGAACCTTGTATGTTTTTTGTTCAGCTGCCAATCGTGCGGCGGCAGGCCGCATCCCAGAAGGGTTGACGGGCATGCGTCGGGATTGCAGCAGTCAGACTGCCGAGGATAGTGACTGCCCTATTTATCCACGAAAGCTGTGGAAAACTCTGTGAGTTGTTTGGGCAAAGACTTCTGCAAGCAGCCAATGGCGCGGCCGGCCGGGTGTTGCGCGAAATCCGCCCAGGCTCTGCGAATGGGCAAGGGTCATCCCCGGCCCTTATGCCGCGGCATTCATTTCTGGCCGCTTGCTTGTGGGGACGCCGAGGCCTGTTCAACACTCCGGTCCCTGAATCTCATCCAACAAGAATCGCTGAGGGAGTTCGCATATGACTGATGCCATCCGCTTCGAAGACAAGGTCGTGATCGTGACCGGGGCCGGCGGCGGGCTGGGGCGTGCCCATGCCCTGTTGTTCGCCCGCCACGGCGCCAGAGTGGTGGTCAACGACCTGGGTGGCAGCACCCAGGGCGAGGGCGCGAACAGTTCCGCAGCCGACCGGGTGGTGGAGGAGATTCGCCAGGCCGGTGGCCAGGCGGTTGCCAATCATGACTCGGTGACCGACGGCGCGCGCATCGTTCAGCAGGCGCTGGACACCTACGGGCGCATCGATGTGGTGGTCAACAACGCGGGCATCCTGCGCGACAAGACCTTTCACAAGATGGAAGACGCCGACTGGGACCTGGTCTACCGCGTGCACGTCGAGGGCTCCTACAAGGTGACCCGCGCCGCCTGGCCGCACATGCGTGAACAAGGCTTTGGCCGGGTGATCTTCACTGCCTCGACCTCCGGCATCTACGGCAACTTCGGCCAGTCCAACTACGGTATGGCCAAGCTTGGCCTGTACGGGCTGACACGTACCCTGGCGCTGGAAGGGCGCAAGAACAACGTACTGGTCAATGCCATCGCCCCCACGGGCGGCACGCGGATGACCGAGGGGCTGATCCCGCCGCAGGTGTTCGAGCAGTTGAAGCCGGAGCTGGTCAGCCCGCTGGTCGTCTACCTGGGAAGCGAGCAATGCCAGGACACCGGCGGGCTGTTCGAAGTGGGCGGCGGCTGGATGGGCAAGGTGCGCTGGGAGCGCAGTCTCGGCGTAGGCTTCGACCCCAAGGCCGGGTTCGATGCCGAGGACGTCGCGGCGCAGTGGCAGCAGATCTGCAATTTCGAAAATGCTGCGCATCCGGCCGACAACATCGAGGCGCTGAAGGAGATGATGGCCAACCTGCAGAAGCATGCCGGCTGACACCTCCTGCCGCTTGGCGCTCCGCCGGCATGGCCGCCGGAGCGTTCACACCGGAGCCGGATCCGGTTCCGGTCGCAACAGGCGCAGCGCCTTTTCCCGCGCCTGGGTGAGATTGCGTACGTAGAGCAGATGCCCCTGCAGGCGATGGATGCCGGCACGGCGCAGCTTCAGCCGAACCTGCGCACTGCTGCCACTGAGAATGAGGGTGACGCCCAGGCGGCGGTAATCCACCAGCACGTTCTCCAGCGATGCCAGGGCCGTCATGTCCAGCATTGGCACCGCGCTGATGTCGACGATCACTACCTTGACCTCGGGGTTGAAGCGCCGCAGCGCTCCCAGAGCCTTTTCCGCGGCGCCAAAGAACAGCGGCCCGCGGATCGCATAGGTGGCCACATGCTCGGGCATGTCTTGGAGGATGCGCCGCTGCTCCCGGGAAAGGGCGGTGGTGTCGGTCAGCTCGCTCATGCGCTTGATGAACAACCCGGCCGCCAGCAGCAGCCCGACGCCTACCGCCAACACCATGTCGAACAGCACGGTGAGGATCAGGCAGGTCAGCAGCACCAGCACGTCGCTGCGCGGGGCGATGCGCAACACGTGCATCACGTGCGGTGCTTCGCTCATGTTCCAGGCCACCATCACCAGCAACGCCGCCAGTGCTGCCATTGGCAGATAGCTGAACAGCGGCGCCAGCCAGAGAATTGCGACCAGCACCACACCGGCGTGGATCATCGAGGCCAGTGGCGAAAACGCGCCGGCCCTGACATTGGTCGCGCTGCGGGCGATGGCGGCGGTCGCGGTGATGCCACCGAACAGTGGCGCGACCAGATTGCCCAGCCCCTGGCCGATCAGCTCGCCGTTGGGCTCGTGGCTGCTGCCGGTCATGCCATCGGCGACGACGGCGCAGAGTAGCGATTCGATGGCGCCGAGCATGGCAATGGCGAAAGCCGGTGCCAGCAGCTGGCGGAACAGTTCGTAGCTCAGCTCTAGCGGCTGGCCGTCCGGACCGGGCAACAGCCACGGCCAGGCAAAATCCGGCAGGAACGGCGGAATGCCCGGGTGTGTGACGCCATCCAGGGTGTAGCTGAAGCGTTCACCAAGGGTTGCGACCGACAGCCCTGAAGACTCCAGCAGTGCCCCTGCTGCCGCCCCGACCGTCAGCGCTACCAGATGTCCCGGGATCTTGGGTACCCAGCGTGGCCAGACGATCAGCACTGTGAGGCAGATCACGGCCACCAGGGCGTCACCCAGATGCGCGCTGGGCAACGAGCGCAAAAGCAGGCCGACCTGCTCGACATAGTGCTGCGGTTGCTCGTAGAGGGTCAGGCCGAACAGGTCCTTGATCTGCAAGGTGGCGATGACGATGCCGATGCCCGCGGTAAAACCGAGGGTCACGGGGTAGGGGATAAAGGCGATCAGGCGGCCGGCGCGCAGCAGGCCGAGGGTGATCAGGATCAGGCCGGCGAGCATGGTGCACAGCAGCAGTCCGCCCAGGCCGAACTGCTGGGTGATCGGTAACAGAATCACCACGAACGCCGCCGTCGGCCCGGAAACGTTGAAGCGTGAGCCCCCGGTCAGGGCGATCAGCGGAGCCGCCACGAGTACCGTGTACAACCCGTGCTGGGGCGCCACGCCGACCGCGATGGCCAGTGCCATGGCCAGGGGGATGGCGATGATGCCAACGGTCAATCCGGCGCTGATGTCGCCGCGCAATGCGCGGGCTCCGTAACCCAGGTGCAAGGCCTGCCGCCATGCCGCGAACAGAGGGGGTAACTTCATGCCTGGAACGCTCCTTGTAGGCGAAGGCGCCATTATAGGCGCCAGACACCGCTTGTTATTTGTGCCGAACAATCGCCTGTGATCGCGACCAGGCGATGTACGACCTTGGTCGCAAGCGGTCCTGGCGCGTTGAGTGAGCCGCCTGCGAGGAGTAAACTGCCGCCCCCGTGAGACCCCGTGGACCGGAGGCGGCATGCGTAAAGACAAGAAGCAGGTGATTGGCGACGAGATCGGGGATGAGTCGATCAAGCTGTTTCTGCAGCCTGAACCGGCTGACGACACCCCACCTTCGTTGCACAAGCTGATCAAGGCCTACCGCGGCCTTCGCATCGATGACTTCGAGCGCTTTCTCGGCTTCTTCGTGGCTGCCGGCTACGATCTCGACGCCAGGAACAGCAAAGGGCAGAGCTTTGTCGATCTGATCGCCGATCAGCGCCAGGCCGCGCCCTATATCGAGCTGATCGAGGCCCGGCGCGGCTGAACTGCGGGTCGCCATTTCGTATCGAACGCATCGGATTCAATCGGCAGCGCGCGTACTGCGAGCCGCGCGCTGTGATCGAACTCGGCAACATGATTCGCAATCGTTTTCCTCGCAGCGTCCACCGTCGAGCACCGGGCCAGGCCCGCTCCGGAGGGATCGCAGCGAGAGGGAGGAGGCCAAAAGCCGACCTTCCGAAGCTGGCAGGCAGCCTGTGGTTGCCTGTTCTCGGGCACATGTTCCCGAGCAGCGGTCCAGGCACATGCTCCGTTCCTGACCGTCTGGCTGGTGGGTTTTACGGGGCCGCGTACTGCGGTCACGACAGTTTAATGCTGTGATTCTGGAGAACGCGTTGATGACGCAACACGATAGCGAAGCAGTGGATATGGTGCTGGTGGGAGCCGGCATCATGAGTGCGACCCTGGCGGTACTGCTCAAGGAACTCGATCCCAATATCAAGCTGGAAATCGTCGAGCTGCAGGAATCCGGAGCCATCGAAAGCTCCAACCCGTGGAACAACGCCGGTACCGGCCACGCGGGCCTTTGCGAGCTGAACTACACCCCTGACAGCAAAGACGGCACGATCGACATCAAGAAGGCCGTGCTGATCAACACCCAGTTCGAAGTCTCGAAGCAGTTCTGGGCCTACCTGGCCGACCGCGAAGGCTTCGGCTCCCCGCGCGATTTCATCAATCCTGTTCCGCACCTGAGCTTCGTGCGCGGCAGCAAGAACATCGACTATCTCAAGCGCCGCTTCGACGCGCTGAAGACGCATCACGCCTTCGCCGACATGGAGTACAGCGAGGATCGCGCGACCCTCGCCGAGTGGATGCCGCTGATGATGCCGGGCCGTGATCCGAGCGAGCCGATCGCCGCGACGCGCGCCATGAACGGCACCGACGTCAACTTCGGTGCGGTGACCAGCCAGCTGCTCGGTTACCTGGCGCGCAGTGGCGGGGTCAAGGTTTCCTACAACCAGAAGGTCACCGGTCTCGACCGTACCGCCAGCGGCTGGAAGGTCGACATCAAGAACACCCGCACCGGTGGCTCGCGTCAGGTGCAAGCCGGATTCGTGTTCCTCGGCGCTGGCGGTGCCGCGCTGCCGCTGCTGCAGATGTCCGGCATCGAGGAGGGCAAGGGCTTCGGTGGTTTCCCGGTCAGTGGTCAGTGGCTGCGCTGCGACAACCAGGAAATCGTCAAGCAGCACCAGGCCAAGGTCTACAGCCTGGCCGCGGTGGGCGCACCGCCGATGTCGGTGCCGCACCTCGATACCCGCGTGGTCGATGGCAAGAAGTCTCTGCTGTTCGGCCCCTACGCCGGTTTCACCACCAAGTTCCTCAAGCGCGGTTCGTTCATGGACCTGCCGCTGTCGATTCGCCCGAGCAACATTGGCCCGATGATGGCCGTCGCTCGCGACAACATGGACCTGACCCGCTACCTGATCAAGGAAGTGATGCAGTCCATGGAGGATCGCCTGGAAACGCTGCGCGGCTTCTATCCCGAGGCCAAGGCCGAAGACTGGCGCCTGGAGATTGCCGGCCAGCGCGTGCAGATCATCAAGAAGGACCCGAAGAAGGGCGGCATTCTGCAGTTCGGCACCGAACTGGTCGCAGCGAAGGACGGCACCATCGCCGCGCTGCTCGGCGCATCGCCGGGTGCTTCGGTGACTGTGTCCATCATGCTCGATCTGCTCGAGCGCTGCTTCCCCGAGCAGTACCGCTCGCAGGCCTGGTCGAGCAAGCTGCAGGAAATGTTCCCGGCGCGCGAAGCCACGCTGCAGAACGACGCGGCAGCCTATCGTGAGATCAGCCAGATGGCGGACAAGCGCCTCGGCCTGACCTACTGATCAGCTGCGCTGAAGCGAAAAAGCCCCGTACCGAACGTACGGGGCTTTTTTGTGCCTCCGGTTTTACCTGCGCATCACGCCGCGCGCAGGCTCTCGGCGGGAAGCGGCTGGCCAATCCAGCTCAGGCGAACTTCCTCCACCTCGACCCAGGCGGCGCCTGCGGGCTTGCAGGCACTGCTGAGCAGCATGCGGCACCGGCCATGTTCATCCAGCAGCGCGAAGTGGCGAGCGGGGCGGCGGCGCAACAGGGAAATCAGCTGTCGCATGATGGTTTGCACTCATGGTGATTGGCGTCTCGTCGTTATCGCAAAGCCCTGTGACAACTGCGTGAAAAGGAACGCGGCAGTGGCGCCGCCGGTCTGAATCGCATCACTGTCGGCGCGTCGTGCCGGTGGGTATACTGCGCCGCATTCATCGCCCCTAACCCTGGAGAAAACAGCATGCTGCAACGCCTGTTGTTCGGTCTTGTCACCGTTCTTGGAATGAGTCTGGTCGGTTGTGCCCACAGCCCGCAGCAGCTCGACCCGAACCCCAAACTCAACGGCACCATCAATCCCGTTGGCCAGGGGCAGCCCGTGGTCGTACGGGTGGTCGATGCGCGCCCATCGCCGACCCTCGGCACCCGTGGCGGCCTGTATCCGGAAACCAGCGCGGTGATCGTGCCGAGTGCCAAGGTCATCCCCAAGCTGCAGGCCCAGACCGAAGCCGCCGTGCGACTGCTCGGTTTCACGCCATCACCGAACGCCTATAACGCGCCGCAGCTGACGCTGACCTTGGCCGAGCTGAAGTATCAGTCGCCGAAAGAGGGGCTGTACGTAACCGAGGCGAATATCGGCGCAACGCTCAAGATCGAGGTGCAGAACGCCGGCAAGCGCTACAACGGCCGCTATGGTGCATCGTTGAACCAGCGCTTCGGCATGGCGCCAAACGAGCAGACCAACACCAAGCTGGTCAGCGATGTGCTGAGCGATGCGCTGACCCGGGTATTCCGCGACGACAATATCGGCCGCCTGCTGGCCCAGTAAGCCGGCCCGCGATACCACGTACGTGCTGCACCCGAACCCCGCCACGGCTGTCCGTGGCGGGGTTTCTTTTTGCCCCTGCCATAACGACGACGCCCCGCACGAGGCGGGGCGTCGGTGGCGAGCAGGCTGTCAGCGCACGCCAGAGTTGCGCAGGGCTGCCGGGGTGTACTGGTTGGAGTTGGCCTTGTAGTTGTAGGTGTAGGGGTTCTTCTCTTCGTTCTTCATGCCCATGACCAGATAGCGGCCGGAAATGAGGTCGTAGAGGGTCTCCATGGAGTACAGCGGAACCTGCACATTGTAGAAGTGCAGGCCGTGGGCTTCGGCCACGCGCCAGAGCTGATTGCGACCGTCGTAATGATCGACCACTGCAGCCTGCCAGGTGTCCTCGTCGATGAAGAAGTGGCGCTTGGCATAGATATGGCGCTCACCCGTCTTCAGGGTCGCTTCCACTTCCCACACGCGGTGCAGCTCGTAGCGGGTCAGATCCTGGTTGATGTGGCCGGGCTTGATGATGTCGCTGTACTTGAGCTGCGGCGAATCCAGGCGATAGGCGTTGTACGGGATGTACAGCTCCTTCTTGCCGATCAGCTTCCAGTCGTAGCGGTCCGGCGCGCCGTTGAACATGTCCAGGTTATCGGAGGTACGCAGGCCGTCCGCTGCGGTGCCCGGGCCGTCATAGGCGACCTGCGGGGCGCGGCGCACGCGGCGCTGGCCGGCGTTGTAGATCCACGCCATGCGCGGTTCCTTCACCTGGTCCAGGGTTTCGTGCACCAGCAGCACGTTGCCGGCAAGGCGGGAGGGTTCGGTGACCTGCTGCTTGAAATAGAACAGCACGTTGCCATGCTTCTCCGGCTTGTAGTCGGTGAGGGTGTCGGTGTAGACCACCTCGTCGACGAACTTCACCAGGCTGAAGTTGCCGTTCACCTGCGGCGTGGCTTGGGCGACGACGCGACGCGCCGAGCCGCCACGGTAGCGGGTGATGTGGTTCCAGATGACTTCCAGACCGTCCTTGGGAATCGGGAAGGCGATGGCCTTCTCGAAGTTCTCCAGGCCGTTGCCGCCGCGAACCAGCTGGGTCTGCGTGGCGTTGCGGGCCGCCGCGTCGTAGACGTGCTGCGGCATGGCGGCGCTGCGACGGGTCTCGTACACCGGCAGCCGGTAGCTGTCCGGGTAACGCTTGAACATGGCGATCTGGCCGGGCGTGAGGTTGGCCTTGTACTGCTCGTAGTTCTGCGCGGTGATGGTGAACTTCGGCTTGTCACCGGCATAGGGATCGCCGACGAAGCCATCGGGCGAAACCGGAGCGGCATCCTGCGCCAGACCGCCGGTCCAGGCGGGAATGGTGCCTGCCGCATTACCAGCCTTCTCTGCGCCGACCGGGGTCAGTTCGCTGCCCAGGCGTGCCGCCTCGGACTGGGATACCGCGGCCATGGCGCTGCTGGCCAGCAGCGAAAGGGTTAACGCTCCGGTTGTGAACATTGTTGTTTTCATTATTTCGTCCTGTGGTTCTGAATACTGATTCCCCGTGGCGCAGCCGAAGCGGCGCCAAGTGATCGGCGTAGCGATGTGTGCCGGCAGCGGCTCCGGGTGATGCCGTGGATGTCGCTGTCGACCCCCGCACACGCTCTATTTCGCCGTTTCGAGGTATGCCGAGGGTGAAGGTGGGGCCGGTCATAAGTCAAGGCCGACCGGTGAAGATGGCGTCATAATCCGGGGTGATGATGGTGCCGGCGCGCGCCATTTCGTCGGTTTTGCCGGGGAAGGAAGGGCTGCACAGGTAAACTGGGCGGCTGTCCGGCGTCGGCCGGTCGACATGTAATCGAGGAATCCCGATGCTGTTTCATGCGCAGACCGAGCTGATCCTGGCTCCGGCGTTGCTTCTCAATGTACTAGCGCTGGTATGCGCGCTATGCGGCGGATGGCTGCTGGCGGCGACCCAGTGGCGGGCCGCACGGGCCGGTTCGCGCGGTCAGGCCGCGGTCGGTTCGTCGGTGCTGCTGACCCGCGCGGCTGCAACCGCGCGGGTCAACCTGGCCTTCTACCGTTTCGGTGCAGGCGGGCTGGCGCTCGCCCTCGGCCTGTCCATGGCCTCGCGGATGCTCTGAGCGGACTGTTCAGGGCTCCAACCCAGCCAGCAGGCGGTACTGGTTGCGCACCGGGGTCGCGTACTGCTGGATCAGGTACGGCTGCTGCACGCTCGGGCAGGCAGCCAGACGTTTGCTCCATTCGGCCTCGGCCCGCTCGATTTCCTCGCGGCTGAACAGTTCGGCGGCACTGGGCACCTTGATTTCCGGGTCCTGCTCATCCCATAGCCGGTAGGCCAGGTAGTGCACCGGAAACAGCCGGTAGCTGCCGAGAATCTGCCGATCCACCGCTATGGCCATCTGCTTGGCGTCGTCCGGCACGCTTTCCATCGGCGAGCCGAAGGCAATGTGTACGCGGCCTTTATAGCCGGTGATACCCAACGCGATGCTGGTGTCATCCTCGCCCGGAGCCTTGCTGTAGGTTCCGGTCGTGGCGCGGATGTAGAGCTCCCGGGCCTTGGCCTGATCGCAGGGGTCGTACTCGTAGCTGATCGATACCGGCACCGGACGCAGCGCCTCCAGCGCCTCGGCGAAGGCTTCGTCCTTGCGGCTCATGTGCAGCATCTTGAGGATGGCCGAATCGGTACGGTCGTCACCATCCTTGGCGCGGCCCTCGGCCTGGGCGATCCAGACCGACTCGCCGTCGTTGCGTATCGAGTGATTGATGTACGCCGAGAGTACCTGATAGGCGGCCAGCTTCTCCCGGCGGCCAGTGATGGAACGGCGCACGATGAAGCTCTTGTTCAGGCGCATCAGGTCGCTGACGAAGGGACGTTGCAGCAGGTTGTCGCCGATGGCGATGCGCGGTGTGCGGATGCCGGCCTGGTAGACCGCATAGTTGACGAAGGCCGGGTCCATGACGATGTCGCGGTGATTGGCCAGGAACAGATAGGCTCGGCCTTTCTGCAGCTGCTCGAGCCCGGAGAAGGTGACGCCGTCCGTGGCACGCTCGATGGTGCGGTCGATATAGGCCTCGATCTTGTGCTGCAGGGCATCCACCGTATGGATGCTGGCGAACTGTTTGCGTAACCGCTGCGAGATGACCGGCTTGATCAGCCAGCCCATGCTGTCGGCCAGGCGCGGGAAGCGGAAGTGCGCCAGAATGTCGAGAAACTCCCGGTCGGCGAACAGGCGCGCCATGACAGTCGGTACTTCGGCGTCGGCGTAGGGTCGGATGGCTTCGAATTCGTCCATCATGCTCTCTGTAAAGGAAACGAGGAACGGGCCTGCAGCACAGGGCAGGGCGATTTGCGGAACGGACCGGAGCCGGCTGGCTCATACTCATGGAGTTCGGATGCCGTTTCGCCTGATCGTCTGCCGATGCCTGCGACCCAGCGGTGTCACTGCGAGGCGCACCGGGTCGGTCTTCTCAAAAGGTGCGAATCGACGACCTTTGAAGACGGCGATTATAGCGACAAGTCACGTGGAGGATTGATGCTCGAGACACAGGTCTATCAGTGCCCGTATTGCGGCGAGGCGGTAGAGACCACGCTCGATCTCAGTGCCGGTGATCAGCAGTACATCGAGGACTGCGCGGTGTGCTGCCGCCCGGTGCTGTTCGACCTGCGTACCGATGGTGTCGACTGGCAACTACAGGTCTTCAGGGAGGACGAATGATGCGTCGCATCTACGAGCCGCGCGACCTGCTGGAAGCGGAAATGCTCAGCGGCATGCTGGTGGCCGAGGGCATCGAGGCATTCCTTGCCGGTAGCCACCTGATCGGCGCCATGGGTGAATTGCCCGCAGCGGGGCTGCTCGGTCTGATGGTGCCGGACGAGGATGCCGAACGCGCGCGCCAGCTGATCGCTGCGTACAATGGCGCCGAGCCGGTGCCGGGAGATGAACCGGAGAGCTATCCCGGCGAACTGATCTGCTGACG
The DNA here is from genome assembly GCF_051948915.1 of Stutzerimonas sp. Brlt_14. NCBI lineage: Bacteria > Pseudomonadati > Pseudomonadota > Gammaproteobacteria > Pseudomonadales > Pseudomonadaceae > Stutzerimonas > Stutzerimonas sp. Brlt_14. The sequence continues at coordinate 96,486 of NZ_JAYJLM010000007.1, read as the reverse complement.
AGTTCCCTTATGTGCGGCCGCTACGCCCTTTTCCGCTGGAGCCAGGATTTCGCCGCCTTGCCCGGTTTTCCTTCCGATCAAAGACCGCACTGGAGTCTCGCGCCGGGCGCTTCGGTGCTGCTGCTGCGCCAGGCCGACAGCGGCTTGCAGCTGGACCGGGTGCGCTGGGGGCTGACGCCTGCCTGGCTGACTGACCTGACCCGCACGCCGGCCCAGGCCCGGGCCGAAACCCTGGCCGAGCAGCCCATGTTCCGCGAAGCCTTTCGCCTGCGTCGCGGGCTGTTGCCGGCCAACGGCTTCTATGAGTGGCGCGGCTCGGCCCGCAAGCGCCCGTACTGGATGACTTGCGATGGCTCGCTTGCCTATTTCGCGGCGCTCTGGGAAGCCTATCCGGTGCAGGGGCACACCTATCTCAGCGCTGCCGTCGTGACTCAGCCGGCGGCTACGCTGCGCCGGCCGCTGATCCTCGACGAGGCGGGGCAGGCGGCGTGGCTCGATCCCGCCACGCCGCCCGAAACGCTTCAGCAATTGTTGCTGCAACCAGCCCCGAAGCTGCGCGAGCGGCCGCTGGCGACGCTGGTCAACGACCCGCGCCTCAATGCTCCGGAATGCCTCACCCCTGCTTGAGACTTCCGCCTGGCTGCCCGGTCCTGCCGACAGCTCCGGTCAGACCCTGAACTGATTGATCAGGCGGCGCTGCTGTTCGGCCAGACGCGTCAGGCCGGCGCTGGCCTGGCTGGCTTCCTCGGCGCCACCGGCGACCTCCTGTGCGACCTGACCGATGTTGGTGACGTTGCGGTTGATGTCTTCGGCTACGGCGCTCTGTTCCTCGACGGCGCTGGCGATCTGGTTGTTCATGTCGTTGATCAGCGAGACCGCCTGGGTGATTGCCTGCAGTGCTTCGGCAGCCGCATCGGCCTGCTCGACGCTGCGCTGGGTGCGGTTCTGACTCTGCTCCATCACCTGCACCACGTCCCGGGTGCCGTTCTGCAGCTGCTGGATCATCTGCTGGATCTCGCCGGTCGCCTGCTGCGTCTTCTGCGCCAGGTTGCGGACTTCGTCGGCCACCACGGCGAAGCCGCGACCCTGCTCGCCGGCGCGGGCCGCCTCGATTGCGACATTCAAGGCCAGCAGATTGGTCTGCTCGGCGATGCTGCGAATGGTCACCAGAATGGCGTCGATATTTTCGCTGTCGCGAGCCAGCGTCTGCACCACCTCCACCGCACGGCCGATTTCTTCGGCCAGTTCGGCGATGGTCGAGCCGGTGTCCTGGACGATATGCCGGCCCTGATTCGCGGCGCGGTCAGCATTGCCCGCCGCTTCGGCCGCCTGGGTCGCGTTGCGCGCCACGTCCTGAGCCGTTGCGGTCATTTCGTGCACGGCGGTGGCCACCAGCTCGATTTCCGCCAGTTGCGTCTGCACCCCCTTGTCGGTGCGGATGGCGATGTCGGCGGTGTGCTCGGAAGCGTCGCTGACCTTCTGCACCGAGCCGACCACCTCGCCGATCATGCCCTGCAGGCGTGTCAGGAACGTGTTGAAGCCGGTAGCGATCTGGCCCAGCTCGTTGCGACTGTCGATATGCAGGCGCTGGGTCAGGTCGCCTTCGCCCTGGCCGATGTTGTCCAGCATCACCACCATCTCGCGCAGCGGACGGGTGATGCGCCGGCTGACCAGCCAGATTGCCAGCAGGCCGGCAAGGCCGATCAGCATGCCGATGATCAGCATGGTGGCCAGGCTGCTGCGGCTTTCCTCGCCGAGCGTCGCCATGAGCTGTTCCAGGTCCTTCATGACTTCGGCAATCGGTAGCTGCAGCATCAGTACCCAGCGGGCGTCGGTGCCGTCAAAGGAGAAAGGCAGGAACAATGCGACGTGGCCATTCGCCTGGTCGATCTGATAATGGGTCTGGCCGGCCGGCAGGCGCTGGACGAGCGTCTGCTCCTCGGCGTCGAGGATCTGTGCTGCCGGCTTGCCGATCAGGTTCTTGTCGCTGCTGTAGGCGGCCAGGCGGCCGTTGTTCTCTGCCCAACACCGCCATAGAGCTGCGCATTGGCATTGCTCAGCAGTTGCTGGATGAAGTCGACGCTGATGTCCGCGCCGACGATGCCATGGAATTTGCCGTCGACGATGATCGGCGCGTTGAACGAAGACAGTAGCGACGTTTTGCCATTCATCTCATAGGGCGCGGGATCGCCGACGCACGGTTTGAGTTGCTCGCGCGGGCACAGGTAGTACTCGCCGGCACGTACGCCTGTATCCAGCAGTCGGGTGTCTTCGATATCGGTGAGGCGGTCGACCAACAGCTTGCCGCTGCCGTCGCGGTATATCCAGCTGGCGAAGCGACCGTCGACCATGCCCGGCTCGTCGCCGCGATACATCAGGTCGTTCGCATCCACGCCGTTCGGTTCCCAGGCGATATAGGTGCTGGTGAGATCGGGGTTCTCGATCAACGTCTGGCGCGCGAGATTGATCAGCTCCTCGCGCCTGAGGTTGGCCATCGGCATGCCGTCATCACCGGTCAGTGCGGTGAGCGTATGCACCCTGGCCAGGCTGGTGGCGATCTGCAGGGGCGCTTGCAGCTGTGCCTGGATGCGGTTGACCTGTGCCTGAGCCAGGGCGGTGACGCGCTGCTCCACCATGCCGTCGATCAGCGCGCGAGTCCGCTCCTCGACCAGCGCCTGGCTGCGCACGCCCGACGCCAGTGCATAGAGCAACAGCGCCGCGATGACGGTCAGGGTGCAGGCGCCGGCCAGCGCGGCAAAGGCGGTCTGGATGGATCGGAACATGTGCGGAACTCCAATTGCGCAGCGGATAGGCAGGCTATCGGCCGGATTTGCGACAACTGCAGCGGCACGTTCGGTTGCCTGACAGGTGGGCCCGCGATAGGGTCTGTTCCCGTTTCGTACGCGGCCGCGCCGGAGCCGTTTTTTGCGCGAGGCAAGGCACGAGGAGCGAAGTTTGGTCATTCCAAATAAGCGACAAGTAACGCCGCATCGCGCAAAAAACGGCCCGGCCCTGCGGGTTGCGCGGCAAATGGCGCCATGCGGCGTTGCGGGACTTGGCAAGGGAACCACCATTACCTGCGTCCCGCGCCTTGCCTGGCGCCATTTGGCGCAGCAACGTGGCTTGCGACGAAACGGGAACAGACCCTAGGATACGGCGCAGGTTTTCCGGAGAAACTCGATGTTTAAGCCGCACAGATTGTCGCTGTTGGCCGCTGCTGTCGTGCTGGCCGGCTGTCAGGCCGTCAACACCACCAGCGGTGGTGCCGTGGGGGTCGACCGCAAGCAGTACATGTTCAGCATGCTGTCGACCGACCAGGTCAACCAGATGTATGCCCAGTCCTATCAGGAAACGCTCAGCGCTGCCGCAAGCAAGGGCGTGCTGGAAAAGAACACGGCGATTGCCAAGCGCGTCAATGGCATCGCCGAGCGGCTGATCGCCAAGGTCGGCGTATTCCGCCCGGATGCCGCACAGTGGGCCTGGGAAGTGAATGTCATCGACAGCCCCGAGCTGAATGCCAACTGCGGCCCGGGCGGCAAGATCATCTTCTATACCGGGTTGATCGAGAAGCTGAAGCTCACCGACGACGAGATCGCCGCGGTGATGGGCCACGAGATCGCCCACGCGCTGCGTGAGCACGGACGCGAGGCGATGTCCAAGGCCTACGGCGTGCAGATGGCCACCCAACTGGGCTCGGCGATGGGTGTCGGCACTGGCGGACTGCAGCTGGCGAACATGGGCGTCGAGTACCTGATGACGCTGCCCAACAGCCGTGGCAACGAGAACGAAGCCGACCTGATCGGCCTGGAGCTCGCCGCCCGTGCCGGTTACAACCCGAACGCGGCGATCACGCTGTGGGAAAAGATGGCCTCGGCCGGTGGTTCGGCTCCGCCTGAGTTCATGAGCACCCACCCGTCCTCGGCGACTCGCACGGCGGCGCTGCGTGCCAACATTCCGAAGGTGATGCCGCTCTACGAGCAGGCTCGCGGCGGCCGCTGACCAAGATGGTCGCCGACCGCTCAGGTCGGCGACAGTAGGGTCGAGAGAGGCGTTTCGATACCCAGCTGCTGGTGCACACCCTCGAGATCGATGAGGGTGTTGACCTCCTCGATGTCGCCGGCAGGATTGAGCGTCCAGACGCTCATGGCGGCGATGGCGAGGATCTTGTCGGTGACCGAATAGCCAAACAGGGGCGTGGCCAGCGTACCCATCACCGTGCTCGAGGTGACCACCTTGTGGCCCTCGCAGATGCACTCATCCACCACCACTTCCAGGTCCGGCATGGCCGCACGCACGCTGCGCACGAGTTCGGCGAAGCCTGCGCTGTTCAGCGGCTGGCTGATGAATGAGCCCTTGTAGGCGAAATACTTGCTCTGCATCTGTTCGGAAAGGGCCAGGCGGCCCTTGTTCCAGCTCAGATCGATATGGTTGCAGACTCGTTTCTTGCGTCCATCCGCTGACATGCAGCCGGTCTCCTCGGGGCGCTGGTGGTGCGCTGCGGTAGCGCACTCTATCAGCTCCGTCGGCGCGCAGATTTGCGCTGCGTATCAGCCTGAGACAATCGTGCTCATGGTCACAGCCTGATAACCGGCGTAGACGGCGAGAGCGGCGAAACCGCCGGCCGCGACCCGGCGAATCAGCGTCAGCGGCAGGCGATCGGCCGCGAAATGGCTCACCAGCACCACAGGAACGTTGGCCAGCAGCATGCCGACCGTGGTGCCGAGAATGACCAACACGAACTCGGGGTATTGCGCAGCCAGCATCACTGTGGCGACCTGGGTCTTGTCGCCCATCTCGGCGATGAAAAAGGCGATTGTGGTGGCGACGAAGGGGCCATAGGGGCGACCGAGCCTGGCATCGTCATCGTCGAGCTTGTCGGGCACCAGCGTCCACAGCGCCACGGCGGCGAAGCTCGCGGCGAGAATCCAGCTCAGCACGACCGGCGAGAACAGGCTTGATACCCAGCTGCCCACGGCACCGGCCGCGGCATGGTTGGCCAGTGTCGCCACGACGATGCCCCAGATGATCGGCCAGGGGCGGCGATAGCGGGCCGCCAGCAGAAGCGCGAGCAATTGGGTCTTGTCGCCGATTTCGGCGAGGGCAACGATGAGGGTGGGAACGAAGAACGATTCCAAGCGGCATTCCTTACAGGGCGGGTCGACAGATTCACCATGACATGCGCAGCCTGCCCGCCCGGGTCAGGTGTACATGTCATGGGTCTTGTCAAACCGGGCCATGCGCTATCGCTAGGCTGGCCGGTCGCATGCGCCATGGTCTGCGGACCAAGTGTGTTGACGCATGCCGGACGAGCAGGGCGCTCGTCGGAGACTACTCCCCCAAGGACGGCGGCGAGTTTGCCGCACCCGGCCGGTGGATGCAACCGCTCGTCGCCGGCCTCAGCCTCGCACGGCGCGGTAGATGCGGAATCCGTCGCGTTCGGCCAGCGTCTGGCAGGCGCCGAGATGGCGCTCGATCAGCGGCGGGTAACGCAGAAAGGCATTGGCCACGATACGCATCTCGCCACTCGCCTGCAGATGCTCGGCGGCGCGCTCGATCAGCGTTTCGCTGGCCTGGTAGCTGGTGTGCACGCCCTGGTGGAAGGGTGGGTTGCTGATGATGGCCGCCAGTTGCCGAGGCGCAGCGTCGATACCATCGCCGGCAATGACTTCAGCTTCGAGCCCGTTGGCGGCGAGCGTCCGGCGACTGCTCTCGACGGCGAAGGCGTCGACGTCCAGCAGCACCAGCTCGCTTTGCGGATAACGGCGTTTCAGCGTGGCACCGAGAATGCCGGCACCGCAGCCGAAATCCAGCAGTCGGCCACCGGGCAGGTTATCGAGGTGCTCGAGCAGCAGGGCGCTGCCCAGATCCAGCCGACCATGGCTGAACACACCCGGCAGGCTGACCACCTCGAGCGGCCCGTCAGCCAGCTGCAGGGTGAAATGGCTGGCCAGGGCATCGAGATCCGGCGCGGCGGGCGCCTGCTCGACCTCGACCTGCCAGAGCTGACAATGGCGGGCACTGTCGAGCTTGCGCGCGCGGCCGAAGCTGGCCAGCTGCTTGGCGGCACGCTCGATGCCGCCGCGCTTCTCGCCCACCAGGTACAGCGGTCGGCCGGGCAAACGTGCCGCCAGGGCCTGCAACAGGTAGTCGGTCAGCTCGCGGGACTTCGGCAGGAACAGCACGGCCGTGTCGAACGCCCCCTGCGGCGGGGCGACGCCGAAGCTGCAGCGACCGCCGAAGCGCTTGTCCAGCTGCTGCTGTTCGCCGGCGTGCCAGCTCCAGGCGGTGGCGCCTTTCAGCTGCCCCAGCAGATCGTCGGCCGGCAGGCCGGCGAGCAATACCCGGCCGCCGAACAGCTCGGCCTGACGCAGGAGCACTTCGCTTCGCGGGTCCATTGGGGTCTCCCTGAAAAAGGCCGGAAGCTTAGGGGCGAGGTGGTTTCTCTCGCAAGCCGTAGTTGCCGGCTCAATTGACCTGGCGGAGTGGGCTGCCGGCGAAGAACGCGGTGGCGTTCTCGGCCAGTTGGCCGACGATGCGCTGGCGTGCCTCGCGGCTGCCCCAGGCGCTGTGCGGCGTGATGATCAGGCGCGGCAGGTCCGGGGCGAGCAACGGGTTGTCGTCGCGTGGCGGCTCGCTGGTCAGCACGTCGGTGGCGGCGCCACCCAGGTGGCCGCGGCGCAGCGCATCGGCCAATGCCTGTTCGTCCACCAGACCGCCACGGGCGGCGTTGATCAGGAAGGCGCTCGGCTTCATCAACTGCAGCTCGCGGGCACCGATCAGATTGCGCGTCTGTTCGGTCAGCGGGCAATGCAGGGTCAGTGCATCGACCTGCGGCAGCAGCTCGTCCAGGTCGAGGCGATCCGGGCGCTTCGGACGTCCCGGCAGGTTGCCGACCAGCACGCGCATGCCCAGGGCTTCGGCGAGCTTCGCCACGGCGCTGCCCAGCTCGCCATGCCCAAGCAGGCCGAGGGTCTTGCCTTCGAGCTCGACGATGGGGAAATCGAGCAGGCAGAACTGTCCGCTTTCCTGCCAGCGTCCGCGGGCGACGGCAGCCTGGTAGTCGGGCAGCCGCGTGGCCAGGGCCAGCAGCAGCATCAGGGTGTGCTGGGCGACGGTTGGGGTGCCGTAGGCCTGGCAATTGCTGACGGCGATGCCGCGTTCACGGGCGGCCTGCAGGTCGATGTTGTTGACGCCGGTGGCCGAGACGAGGATCAGCTTGAGTTCCGGGCAGGCGGCGAGGGTTTGCGCATCCAGGGCCACCTTGTTGACGACGGCAACCTGCGCGCCGCGCAGGCGCTCGACGATCTGTTCCGGCGTGCTCAGGTCGTGGCAGACCAGCTCGTCGAAGGCGCTGCGCAGCGGGGCGAGGTCGAGGTCGCCCTGGTCGAGCGGGGAGAGGTCGAGGAAAACGGCGCGATTGGGCATCAACTGTACCTTTCGAAGTCGCCAGGGCTGGTCGACAATGCCAACCTGGGCTTAGGCGTGGAGAGCGGATTGTGTACTGGATGGAATTTATGACCGTGGCGCTGGTGCATCTGCTCGCGGTGGCGAGCCCCGGCCCGGATTTCGCGGTGGTGGTGCGCGAAAGCGTGGCGCAGGGCCGGCGTGCGGGTAGCTGGACGGCGCTGGGAGTCGGCTGCGGAATATTCGTCCATGTCGCCTACTCCCTGCTCGGCATCGGCCTGATCGTCTCGCAGTCGATTGTGCTGTTCAACCTCTTCAAGTGGCTGGCGGCCGCTTATCTGGTGTACCTCGGCTGGCGAGCGCTGCGGGCTCGGCCGATGAACCTAGAGGCGATCGACGGGGCGAACGCACCGGTGGCGCGAAGCGCGTGGCGAGCGTTCGTGATCGGCTTTGTCACCAATGGCCTGAACCCCAAGGCCACGCTGTTCTTCCTCTCGCTATTCACTGTCGTGATCAGCCCCGATACACCGCTGCTGGTGCAGGCCGGCTACGGTTTCTACCTCGCCGGTGCGACTGCGCTGTGGTTTCTGCTGGTGGCCTGGCTGTTCAGCCGAGGCCGCGTGCGTGCTGGCTTTGCGCGCATGGGGCACTGGTTCGATCGGCTGACGGGGGCGGTGCTGATCGGCCTCGGCGCTCGCCTGGCCCTGAGCGAGATCGGTTAACACGCTGAAACGAGGTGCGGGGAAAATAATCCTTTGGACTGATTTTGCCCGGGGGGCGACGCTCTAGAGTGCAGCGTACAAGTCCAACAAGAACAGGATGCCCTCCATGCTGCAGACCCGTGTCATCAAGCCCGCGGCGAACGCCTACCAGTATCCCCTGCTGATCAAGCGCCTGCTGCTGTCCGGCGTGCGCTACGAGCGCAGCCGGGAAATCGTCTACCGCGACCAGCTGCGTTACGACTACCGCACCCTCAACGAACGGGTCGCGCGGCTGGCCAACGTGCTGACCGCGGCCGGGGTCAAGCCGGGCGATACGGTGGCGGTGATGGACTGGGACAGCCATCGCTACCTCGAATGCATGTTCGCCATCCCGATGATCGGCGCGGTGGTGCACACCATCAACGTGCGGCTGTCGCCGGATCAGATCCTCTACACCATGAACCATGCCGACGACCGCTTCGTGCTCGTCAACAGCGAGTTCGTGCCGCTGTACCAGGCAATCGCCGGGCAGCTGACCACCGTGCAGAAAACGCTACTGCTCACCGATGGCGAGGCGCGTGATGCCGGCTTGCCGGACTGCGTCGGCGAATACGAAAGCCTGCTGGCCGCCGCCGCGCCGAGCTACGACTTTCCGGACTTCGACGAGGATTCGGTCGCCACGACCTTCTACACCACCGGCACCACCGGTAACCCCAAGGGCGTGTACTTCACCCATCGCCAGTTGGTGCTGCACACCCTGGCCGCGGCGGTGACCGTCGGCTGTCGGGAAAATCCGCGGCTGATGGGCTCGGACGACGTCTACATGCCGATCACACCGATGTTCCACGTGCATGCCTGGGGGCTGCCCTACGTTGCCACCATGCTCGGCCTCAAACAGGTTTATCCGGGCCGCTACGACCCCGAGTACCTGATCGATCTCTGGCGCCGCGAGCAGGTGACCTTCTCCCATTGCGTGCCGACCATCGTGCAGATGCTGCTCAACGCCAAGGCCGCCCAGGGCACCGACTTCAAGGGCTGGAAGATCACCATCGGCGGCAGCGCGTTGACCCGCGGCCTCTACGACCAGGCAAAGGCGTCCGGTATGAATCTGATCGCCGCCTACGGCATGTCCGAGACCTGCCCGCTGATCTCCGGGGCGCACATCAACGACGAACTGCTGGAGGCCGACGAGGACACGCGCAGCACCTTCCACCTCAAGGCGGGCGTGCCGGTGGTGCTGGTGGACGCGGCGATCCAGGCCGCCGACGGCAGTTTCCTGCCGGCGGATGGCGCCTCTCAGGGCGAGCTGGTACTGCGGGCGCCCTGGCTGACCCAGGGCTACTACAACGAGCCGGAGAAGAGCGAGGAGCTCTGGGCCGGCGGCTGGCTGCATACCGGTGACGTCGCGGTGATCGACGAGATGGCCAATATCGAGATCCGCGACCGCATCAAGGACGTGATCAAGACTGGCGGGGAGTGGTTGTCGTCACTGACGTTGGAGGGACTGATCAGCCGCCACGAGGCGGTGCGTGACGTGGCCGTGGTCGGGGTGCCGGACGAGCGCTGGGGTGAGCGGCCCTTCGCACTGGTGGTGCTGGGCGAAGGCCAAGAGTTGAATGCCGAACAGCTGCGTAACTTCCTTGAGCCGGCGGTTGCCGAAGGCCATATCAACAAGTGGGCGATTCCCCAGCAGATCGCCGTGGTCACCGAGATTCCCAAGACCAGTGTCGGCAAGCTGGACAAGAAGCGCATCCGCAGTGAGCTTGCCCGCTGGCAGACGGAGGGCGTTGCGCAGCAGGCTTCGCGCTGAAGGCGTTCGGTTACGCGGGGGCGGACTCCAGCAAGGTCTGCACCCGTTCTTGCAGGACGTCCAGTGTGAAGGGCTTGCCGAGCAGATCCTCGGCTTGCGTCGAGGGTCGTGCGGCGATCAGCGCTTCCTCCGCATAGCCGGTGATCATCAGCACCTTCAGGTCCGGCAGCTGCAGGCGGGCCCGCTCGGCGAACTGATGCCCGTTCATGCCGCCGGGCAGGCCGATATCGGTGATCAGCAGATCTATCGGGTCGGTCCTCGCCAGCAGGTCGAGGGCGGTGACGCCATTGGCCGCCTGCAACGTACGGTGGCCCATTTCTTCCAGCACCTCGCATACCAGCGTGCGGATGTTGTCCTCGTCGTCCACCACCAGCACGCAACGGCCGGCTGGGGCATTCGGCCGCTGGCGCGGTGCTGCCTGCTCCGGCTGTTCCAGCAGGGCGCCTCGGTAGCGTGGCAGATACAGGCAGACCGAGGTGCCCAGGTCGGGCGTGCTGTCGATCTGCACGCTGCCGCCCGACTGCCGGGCGAACCCGTAGACCATCGACAGGCCCAGACCGGTTCCGGCGCCCAGCGGCTTGGTGGTGAAAAAGGGGTCGAACACATAGGGCAGCTTTTCCGGTGCGATACCACTGCCGTTGTCTTCGACGCACAACAGCACATAGCTGCCCGCGAACATGCCCAAACGGGCCGCTGCTGCGTCGTCCAACTTCCGGTTGGCGGTGCTGATGCGCAAACGGCCGCCGTTGGGCATGGCGTCCCGGGCGTTGAGCGCCAGGTTCAGCAACACGTTCTCCAGCTGATTGGCATCGCAACGGGTCAGCCAGAGGTCGTCGGCGAGCATCAGCTCGAACGCCACCAGCGGGCCGATGGTGCGTTGCAGCAGGTCCTGCATGCTGCGGACCAGCGCGTTGCCGTCGGTCGGCCGCATCTGCAACGGCTGGCGCCGGGAGAAGGCCAGCAGCCGATGGGTCAGGGCAGCCGCCCGGTCTGCCGAGCTCTGCGCATTGGCGAGATGGCGTCGCAGGTCATCGTGGCGGCCCTGATCGAGGCGACGTTCGAGCAGGCCCAGCGAGCCGACGATGCCGCCCAGGAGGTTGTTGAAGTCATGGGCGAGGCCACTGGTGAGCTGACCGACCGCTTCCATCTTCTGTGCCTGGTGCAGTGCCGATTCGGCGGCTGCGCGGGCTGCAATGGCCTCATCGACTCGGCTTTCCAGCGTGTCGTTCAGGCGCTGCAGGGCCAGTTCGGTGCGCTTGTGCTCGGTGACATCGATGCACGCGCCGACCAGGTAGGATGGCCGCCCGGCCTGGTCACGCACGTTCATCGCCCGCCCGAACAGCCAGCGCTCGCCCTGGCCCAGCAGCACGCGGAAGTGCATTTCGAAATCGTCACCACTCCTGGCGCAGCGTTCGCCCAGCAGCACCAGGCGTTCGCGGTCGTCGTGGTGCATGCGCTCGAGCAGGTCGCTCAGGTAGATCTCGCCGAAGCCCTCCATGCCCACCAGGCGCAACATGGCGGCGTCCATGTCGATCCGCTGGCTCGCGAGCTGCCAATAGAAGGTCCCCGTGCCCGAGACCAGCAGCGCGGCATTCAGGCGTTCGTCGCTTTCCTGCAGCTGCGCACGGGCAAGCTCCTGGGCATGCAAATGGGCGGTAACGTCCTCGACCCGATGGATGACATAGCGCACCCGCCCGCGGTCGTCCTTCACCGGCGCGTTGATCACGTTCCAGAAGCGCTCCTCGAACCCGCCGCCACTGGCTTCGGGGCGCCGGATGGCATAACGCACCTGGCTCAGGCGCTGGGTCTGGCCGGTGGCGATGACGTCCTCCAGGGAGCGGCGCAGCGTCGCTGCGCCGGAGCTCGGCTTCTCCGGCTCATGGTCGCTGAATACCTCGAACAGCGGCTTGCCGATCACGTCTTCCCGGCGAGTCATGGTGACGCGCAAGCGCTCGTCACTGCTGGCAACCATGGTGTATTCGGCATCCGCCGCCACGATCAGATAAATGCCGGGCAGGCCGTCGATGATTGCCTGCAGGTCATGCATAACGATCAGTTCCCTCGGTTGGGGTGCGCCTAATGCGCATGCCTTTTCAATGACTCCATCGGGGCCGGAAAATTGCCCGGCAGTCGTGGGCGGTGCGCAGGATTGCCTACCACCCGTGCAGGCGGCAATCTGTTCGTCCCGCGCCGTCGGCGCAGTGAAACAGCCCAATCGAGGACGTCATGGCGGCCACCCAAACAACGCTGATCCGCGAAACCTTTCCCGTCGGCCCCTTGCAGTGCAACTGCACCATCATCGGCGACCCGCTGAGCAAGAAAGCCATCGTGGTCGACCCGGGTGGCGACCCAGAACTCATCATGGCGCGGCTGGAGGCCCATGGTCTGAAGGTGGTCAGCATCATCCACACCCATGCGCATCTGGATCACTTCCTCGCGTCCGGCAAGATGAAGGAGCGGACCGGCGCCACGCTGCATCTGCACAAGGCCGACCAGTTCCTCTGGGACAACCTGGAAATGCAGTGCCGCATGTTCGGCGTGCCCTACACGCCAGTGCCGGCGCCCGACCGGTGGCTGGCCGATGACGAGGAGCTGGCCTGCGGCTGCGGCGTGGCGCTGCATACCCCTGGGCATACGCCAGGCTCGATGAGCTTCTGGTTCGCCGACGCCAAGCTGCTGATCGCTGGCGATACGCTGTTTCGCCGCGGAATCGGGCGCACCGATTTGTGGGGCGGCGACTACGCCAGCATCGAGCGGTCCATCCGGCAGCGGCTCTATGCCCTCGACGAAGACGCCACGGTGGTGACCGGCCACGGCCCGGATACCCGCCTGGGTGATGAGATGCGGGAAAACCCCTTCGTGCGTGCCTGATGTGCCGAGCCGTTGGACGGGTTCTGCCGCACGGTTCCTATTCTCGCGCATGGTCGATGGTAATCTAGCGCCGCATTCAGGGCTGCGCTCGGCGAGCGAAGGGACGGTCCTGGCAACTGACGAGAGAAGGAAGTGATTATGAAAATGCTGAACATGACCGCCCTGGCTGCAAGTGTCGCTCTGCTGGTCGGCTGCACCACCAACCCCTACACCGGCGAACAGCAGGCCGGCAAGGCGGGCGTCTATGGCGGTATCGGCGCTGTCAGCGGCGCGGTCATCGGTGCCGCGACCTCGAGCAAGAAGGACCGTACCAAGGGCGCGCTGATCGGCGCCGCGGTCGGTGGTGCGGCGGGCGGTGGCTATGGCTATTACGTCGACACCCAGGAAGCCAAGCTGCGCCAGACGCTGCAGGGCACCGGTGTTCAGGTTCAGCGCAATGGCGACAACCTGACTCTGATCATGCCGGGCAACATCACTTTCGCCAGCAACTCGGCGGACATCTCCAGCAGCTTCTACCCGACGCTGAACTCGCTGGTGCAGGTCTTCAAGGAGTTCAACAAGAACGGCGTCGACATCGTCGGCCATACCGACAGCACCGGTTCGCTGCAGCTGAACCAGGACCTGTCCAACCGCCGCGCGCAGAGCGTCGCGTCCTACCTGATCGCCAACGGCGTTGCTCCGGCGCGTATCTCGTCCTACGGTGCCGGCCCGAGCCAGCCGATCGCCAGCAACGATACGGCCGCCGGCCGCGCACAGAACCGTCGCGTCGAGATCAACCTTCGTCCGCTGTAATCGTTTCATAGGTTGCAGGGCTGCAATGGCCCTGCAACTGCCGAAATTCAGACGCCATTAATCCGCTAGACCCTTCCGCCATGGAACCTCTCTGCGCTATTCGAATCTGACCTTCGATAGCACGCCGGTTGGCACAGAGGAGGTCGAATGGATGATCGTCCCGCTCTCCATTCCCGTAGGTCCTGGCTGCCAGTCCTGGTCGCACTGGCCCTGATGGCGGGCCTGGGAGGATGGATTGGCTGGCAATGGCACGTCCAGGAGCAGCGCAGCAAGGTCGAGCAGGAGCAGCGCTTCACGTTTGCCGTCGATGACATCGAGCACACCCTCCGCGAGCGGATGCGTGCCTACGAGATGGTGCTGCGCGGGCTGGCTGGCGTTGTGGCTGGCAGCGACGAGGTCAAGGTCGACGACTGGGCGCGCGCCGCGGACCAGTTGCAGCTGCAGGACTTCTATCCCGGTATCCAGGCGGTTGCGCTGGCCCGCCATGCGACGCCGCAGACCCTGCCTGACCTGATCGCGCAGATTCGCGCCTCCGGCCGTGAGCGTTTCCGCATGTACCCGTCGGGTGAGCGCGACGAGTACGTGGTGACCGACTACATCCATCCGACCGACTGGCGCAATCGACGCGTGCTCGGTTTCGACCTCTTCAGCGAAGCGACCCGTCGCGAGGCCATCATCAGCTCCCGCGACAGTGGCAACCCGGTGCTTACCGGCCCGCTGCGGCTCAAGCAGGAAACCGACCAGAACGTGCAGTCTGGCGTGCTGCTGTTCTTCCCGCTCTATGCGCAGGCTGCCCCGGTGACCACCGAAGACGAGCGTCAGCGCGCGTTCATCGGCACCTTGCATGGCGCCTTTCGCCTGACCGACCTGATGGAAGGCATCCTGGGTTCGCGCAGCCGGATGCTGCAATTGCAGCTGTTCGATGCAGCCAGCCCCGATTCGCCGCTGCTGACGGGGCGTGCCCAGGTCAGCGCCGATGCCAAGTTCCAGCGCATCCGCAACATCTACATGTATGGCCGCAGTTGGCAGCTGCAGGTGGCGAGCACGCCGGAATACGAGGCGGTGCTGCGTGATAACAACCGGGCGTTCAACCTTGCCGCGGCGTTGACCGCCGCGGTGCTGTTCTCCCTGCTGGTGGGCGGCTATCTGTACCTGCGCGAGCGGGCGCTGCGCAGCAGTCAGGCGCTCAGCCTGCAACTGCAGGAGCGCGAAGCGCGGTTCCGCCAGCTGATCGAGCAGCTGCCGGTGGCGACGCTACTGTGCAACGCGGGCGGGCGCATCGAACTGGCCAACCAGAGCGCCGGGCAGCTGTTGGGCGGGCCCACCGATCTGCTTGCCGGCGAACGGGTCAGCCGCTATGTGCCAGGTGTGCTCGGGGAGCAGATCCTCCGGCAACTGCGCGACACCACTCAGCTTGAGCTGCAGGCGCAGCGCGAAGATGGCACGCCGATTCCGGTGGCCGTCAGCCTGACCAGCTTCCGCCACGACGATGCGCTGTATTACGTCATCAACCTGCTCGATCTGCAGGCCCGCAAGCGGGACGACGAGCGCTTCCGCAACGTCGTGGAAGCCTCGCCCAATGCCTTCGTCCTGGTCGACACGCAGGGCAGCATCGTGATGGTCAATCGGCAGACCGAGCTGCTGTTCGGTTACACGCGCCAGGAATTGCTCGGCCAGCCGGTCGAGTTGCTGTTGCCGGAGGCACTGCGCGACGCGCACCGAGGCTTGCGACAGGGCTATACGGAACATCCCGAGCCGCGACGGATGGGCAGCAACCGCGAGCTGTTCGGTCTTCACCGTGACGGCAGCGCGCTGCCGGTGGAGATCGGTCTGTCGCCCTTGCGCAGCGGCGACGAACAGCTGGTACAGGCGGTGATCATCGATATCAGCCATCGCAAGGCCGCCGAGCGGCGGTTGCGCGAACAGGCCGATCAGCTCGCGGTGGCCAACCGCTACAAGTCGGAATTCCTCGCCAACATGTCCCACGAGCTGCGTACGCCGCTCAACAGCATCCTGATCCTCAGCGATCAGCTGCGACAGAACGGCGCCGGCAACCTCAACGACAAACAGGTCCGGCATGCCGACATCATCCATCGGGCCGGGCACGAGCTGCTGCAGCTGATCAACGACGTGCTGGATCTGGCCAAGATCGAATCCGGCCACATGCAGCTCAAGCTGGAACCGCTGAACCTGCGCGATCTGCTCAGAGACCTGGAAGCCTCGCTTGGCAGCATGGCCGCGCAGAAGGGGCTGAGCCTGACCATGGAGGTCGATCCCGCGGTACCGCTGACACTGAACTCCGATCGCGCTCGCCTGCAACAGATCCTGAACAACCTGCTGACCAATGCGCTGAAGTTCACCGAGAAGGGCCAGGTCGAGCTGACGGCCAGTCTTCTGCCCGCCGATCAGGACGGGCGGCAGATGCTGCAGCTGCAGGTCCGCGACAGCGGCATCGGGATCGCCAAGGATCAGCAGGAGCGCATTTTCCAGGCCTTCCAGCAGATCGATGGCTCGATCAGTCGGCATTACGGCGGCACCGGGCTGGGGCTGGCGATCACGCGGCAACTGGTGGAAGTGTTGGGCGGCCAGGTAATGGTCAACAGCGAGCTGGGACAAGGGGCGACCTTCACCGTGCTGTTGCCGGTCGTCTCGGACGCACCCGCGGCGACCCAGGCCCAGCTGCCTCGCCAGCCGCAACGGCGCGGGCGCGGACCGGGGTTGCTGATCGTCGAGGACGATGCCGATTTCGCCTCGGTGGTGGCCGAGGTCGGGCAGAACCATGGCTTTACCAGCCTGATCTGCAGCACCGGCGAGCAGGGTCTGGAGGCGCTGCGCCGTGAGCATTTCGCCGCCGTGATTCTCGACATCCTGCTGCCGGACATCAGCGGCTGGCAGGTGCACCGTGAGCTGCGTGCCGACGAGCGGCACCAGGGCATGCCGGTAATCATCATCTCCTGCGTGCCGCAGCCGCATGACTGGCACGATGACGGTTCGCGCTATCTGGTCAAACCCGTGGCACAGGCCGAGCTGGAGCGCATCTTCATCGAGCTGGCCCGCCATGAGCACAACCCGCTGCGTCTGCTGCTGGTGGAAACCGATCCGCGCCGCCGCATGCTGATCCGCGACTATTTCGAACGGCTAGGGTACAGCGTGACCCTGGCTGCGACGGCCGAGGCGGCCAGGCTGGCCTATGCCGAACAGACGTTCCCCGTGGTGGTGGTCGACCATGAGCTGAGTGATGACAGCGGCCTCGACCTGCTGGATGCCCTCGAACGCTTGCGCTCGCTGCGTGGCGTCACCGTGCTGCTGAACAGCCGGCAGCCGCTGTCGGACGAGGAAATGCAACGCTTGCGCCGCTATTCGGCGATGACGCTGTCCAAGGAGGAAGATGTGGAACGCATGGGAGCATTGATACGACCGGAGCCGGCGGCGGCGTCGCCGAGCCCGGCCGCCTCGCTACAGGTGGCGTCCGCCGGGCAGCGTGTGCTGCTGGTGGACGAGGATGTGCGGCTGATCTATTCGCTGACGGCCCAGCTCGACGAGCTGGGTTTGCCGGTGGTGCCGGCAACCAGCGCCGACGAGGCGGTCGAACGTTTCGAAGAGGATGCCTTCGATCTGGTACTGCTGGACATGAGCCAACCCGGAGCGGAAGGTCCGGAGTTGGCACGAAGACTCAAACAGGACCATGACTGCCAGGCGCCGATCGTAGCCCTGGTAACCGTGGCCGATGCCGAGACGCGCGAGCGCTGCATCGCCGCGGGGGCCGACGACCTGTTGCTCAAACCGGTCGAAACCCCGGCACTGGCGGCGTTGCTGCGTCAATGGTTGGGGCTGGCAGTGGGTGCGGCTGATGCTGGAGAGGAGTGAGCGAGGAGTGCGCGCTGAACATGGCTGTGGTGGAAACGAAGCCCGACCGATATCGCCCGACGCGGTCGATGGCTGGCGAACATGCTTGTTGCCAACCGTTCGGCAAGGTTGGCTCGGAGGTTGGCGATGAGTCAGACGCAGCTTAAGGCCAAGCCACGCAGCCGCACGCTGTTGGTGGTGGACGATCGCGAAGCCAATCTGGTGGCGATGGAGGCTCTGCTCGGCGACGGTGACTGGCAGGTGCATACCGTCAACTCCGGCGAGGCGGCGCTCAAGGCGCTGCTCGAACTGGACGTGGAGCTGGTGCTGCTGGACGTGCAGATGCCCGGCATGGATGGCTTCGAGGTTGCGCGGCTGATGCGCGGCAGCCCGCACACGCGCTACACGCCGATCATCTTCGTCTCGGCCATCGCGCATACCCGCGACTCGGTGCTGCGCGGTTACGCCACCGGGGCGGTGGATTTCATCCTCAAGCCGTTCGACCCTCAGGTGCTCAAGCACAAGATCAACACGCTGCTGGCCCACGAGCACAATCGCCGCGACCTGCAGCTGCTCACCCAGCAACTCGACAGCGCCCGCGCGTTCAATGCTTCGGTGCTGAGCAACGCGGCCGAAGGCATCTTGGTGGTCGCCGAGGATGGCTACATCAGCTTCGCCAATCCGGCGATCGCCGGCATGTTGCACACCCGCGTAGAGGACCTGCAGGGTACGCCGCTGCTGTCGCATCTGGCGGCGCCGGAGATGCCCGACAGCTGGCACGAATCGGACTTCTATCGCTACTGGCGCAGTGGTTCGACCTATCGCCTGCACGAGGCGCAGCTGCACACTGCCAACGGCACGCCCTTGCCGGTGGCGCTGTCCAGCTCGCCGCTGCCACGCCAGCAGCGTTCAATGGTGGTCATTGCGCTGGACATGTCGGTGGTGCGCAATCTCCATACGCAGCTGGAAACCCAGGCGGTGACCGATTCGCTCACCGGGCTGCTCAATCGCCGCGGCTTCCATCAGGCGCTGGAGTCGTCGCTGGCGCGGGTCGACCGCAACGGCAAGCGGATGGCCATCCTCTATATCGACCTGGACGGCTTCAAGCGCATCAACGACTCCCTCGGTCACGACGCGGGCGATGAAATCCTCTGCAAGGTGGCGCGTCTGCTGGAAACCTGTATGCGCCCCTACGACATCATCGCGCGCATGGGCGGGGACGAATTCACCGCGCTGCTCGATTCGCTCGATCATCCGGAAGACGCGGCACGGGTGGCGGAAAAGCTCATCGAACTGATCTCTGTGCGACACAAGATCGACGGCACCGAGGTGACCCTTGGTGCGAGCATCGGCATTGCCCATTTTCCCGATTGCGGCGTCAGCGTCGACCAACTGCTGCGCTCGGCGGACATGGCCATGTACGAGGCCAAGCGTGCCGGTCGCCGCCAGTATCGCTTCTTCTCCAGCGACATGAACGAGCGTGCCCACGCGCGGCTGATGATGGAGGAGAGCCTGCGCAGCGCCACCGAACGCAATGACTTCGAACTGCTCTTCCAGCCGCAGGTGATGCTGGCCAGCGGCAAGCTCCGGGGCTTCGAAGGGCTGCTGCGCTGGCCGCAGGGCGATGCCGGCGAGAACCAGCCGGGCAATTTCATTCCGCTGCTGGAGGAAACCCGTCTGATCGAGCGGGTGGGGGAATGGGTGCTGCGCGAGGGCATGGACCAGTACTGCCGGTGGCTGCCGGCATTCGGCAGCGACCTGATCCTCAGCCTGAACGTCAGCCCGGTTCAGTTCAGCCGCGCGGGACTGTTCGACGTGCTGCGCCGGCTGCTCGACGAGTACCAGTTGAACCCTGCGCAGCTGGAACTGGAAGTCACCGAAGGCACGCTGATGCAGGACCTGGAACAGAGCTGCGAGAAGCTCCGCCAGCTGCGCAAGCTCGGCGTGCGGGTGGCCATCGACGACTTCGGCACCGGTTATTCGTCGCTGGCGTATCTGCGCCACTTCGAGCTGGATACGCTGAAGATCGATCGGCTATTCATCGCCAACATGCTGGACTCGCCGCGCGATGCGGCGGTCGTCAGCACCATTATCGACCTGGGGCGCAACCTCGGCCTGGAAGTGGTGGCCGAAGGGGTGGAAACCCTGGCGCAGCGTGACTGGCTGCTGCACAACGGCTGCGACGTCATGCAGGGCTTCCTGGTGTCACCGGCGGTGACCGCCGAGCAGGCCCGGGCGTTTCCGGCCAGCGTGTCCTGGGGCGCGCTCTGAGCGGTCAGCGCTGCGTCGGGTAGTCCTGATGCAGCTGGGCCAGTTGTGCGTCCTTCTCGGTCCACAGCTGGTTGACCCACTGCTGGAAGGCCAGGCGGTAGGTCTCGTCCTGATCGTAGTTCCGGCGCAGGAACTCGGCAGGGATCGGCTGCGCCTCGACCCGTACCACGACCCGAGGGATGTTGCCGGCCAACAGGTCCCAGAAGCTCGGGCGACCGTCCGGGTAGTGGATGGTGATGTTGATCAGCGCGGATAGCTGCTCGCCCATGGCGTCGATGACGAAAGCGATGCCGCCGGCCCTCGGCTTGAGCAGATGTCGATAGGGCGAGGCCTGCTCGGCGTGCTTGTCTTCGGTGAAGCGGGTGCCTTCCAGGAAATTGAACACCGACACCGGATTGGTCCGATAGCGCTCGCAGGCTTTGCGTGTGGTCGCCAGGTCCTCGCCACGCTTCTCCGGGTACTTGGCCAGATACTCCTTGCTGAAGCGCTTCATGAAGGGAAACTCCAGCGCCCACCAGCACAGGCCGATCACCGGCACCCAGATCAGCTCCTGCTTGAGGAAGAACTTGAGAAACGGCATGCGCCGGTTGAGCTGGTATTGCAGCACGAGAATGTCCGCCCAGCTCTGGTGGTTGCTGGTCACCAGGTAGGAGTGATGCATGTCGACCTGATCCAGGCCCTGCACGTCCCAGCGGATCGGGCGAACCAGATCCATCCAGAAGCTGTTCATCGCGATCCAGGACTCGGCGATCCAGTGCATGCCGAAGCGCAGGCTGCGTTGTACCGCTGGAACGGGAAGCGCCAACTTGAGCAGCGACAGGGCGAACAGCGGCCAGCACCAGAACAGGGTATTGAGCGCCAGCAGCAGGGCGGCGAGGCTGCCGCGCAGTGGGGCGGGGAGGAAGCTCAGCATGAAATTCTCATCGATACGGCTGATTCGAGGCGCCAAGAGTAGCGATTATGCGCTGAACTGCAACTATCGAGAGTAGTGGCAATGGCTGCCGCCGACGCGCAGGCGCGGCGGCAGCCATCGTCAGAAGGCCGATCAGCCCTTCTGGTTGGCGGCCTGCAGGGCGGTGAGGGCGATGGTGAAGACGATGTCGTCCACCAGGGCGCCGCGCGACAGGTCGTTCACCGGCTTGGCGAGGCCTTGCAGCATCGGACCGACGCTGAGGCAGTTGGCGTTGCGCTGAACGGCCTTGTAGGTGGTGTTACCGGTGTTCAGGTCAGGGAAGATGAACACCGTGGCCTGGCCGGCCACCTTGCTGTTCGGCGCCTTCTGCCGGCCGACGCTGAGCACGGAAGCGGCGTCGTACTGCAGGGGGCCGTCGATCGGCAGGTCCGGTGCACGCTCCTGAGCGATGCGGGTGGCTTCGGCGACCTTCTCGACTTCCGCACCGCTGCCGGAGCTGCCGGTGGAGTAGCTGATCATCGCCACGCGCGGATTGACGCCCAGCGCCACGGCGGACTCGGCGCTCTGCAGAGCGATCTCGGCCAGTTCGGTGGCGCTCGGGTTCGGGTTCACCGCGCAGTCGCCATAGACCAGCACCTGATCCGGCAGCAGCATGAAGAACACCGAAGACACCAGGCTGTAGCCCGGCGCGGTCTTGATCAGCTGCAGGGCTGGGCGAATGGTGTTGGCGGTGGTATGCACGGCACCGGAAACCAGGCCGTCCACTTCGTCCAGCGCCAGCATCATGGTGCCGAGGACCACGGTGTCCTTCAGCTGCTCGCGGGCATCGTCGGGCGTCAGGCCCTTGGCCTTGCGCATCTCGCACATCGGCTCGACGTAGCGGTTGGCGATGCTGTCCGGATCGAGGATTTCCAGGCTGGCCGGCAGGGTGATGCCCTGCTCGCGGGCGACCTGCTGGACTTCCTCCGGCTTGGCCAGCAGCACGCAGCGGGCGATGCCGCGCTCCTGGCAGATGGCGGCGGCGCGGATGGTGCGCGGCTCGTTGCCTTCCGGCAGAACGATGCGCTTGTTGGCGTCCTGCGCGCGCTTGACCAGCTGATAGCGGAACGCCGCCGGTGACATGCGCAGCTCGCCACGCGGCACGCTGCAGCGGGTGTGGAGAAATTCCGGGTGCAGGTGCTTGGCGATGAAGTCGGTCACGCGGGTGGCGCGTTCGATGTCGTCCGCCGGGGTTTCCTTGTTCAGGCCGAACAGGTTGTTGGCCGTGTCGTAGGAGTTGGTCTCGACGGTCATCACCGGCAGGCCGCCGTCCAGCGCGGCCTTGCACAGCTCGAGGATGCGCGGGTCCGGCGCGAAGTCGCTGCACAGCAGCAGTCCGGCGAGCTTCTCGCCATTGAGCGAGGCCAGGCTGGCGGCGAGGATGATGTCGTCGCGGTCGCCCGGGGTCACCACCAGCACGCCGGAGCGCAGCAGTTGCACGGTGTTGGGCACGGCGCGGGCGCAGAGCACGATCTTGTTCACGCGGCGCTGGTCGGCCTCGCCGGCGTTGAGCACCTGGGCGCCGAGCAGTTCGGCGATGTCACGGGTGCGCAGGGCGTTGAGTTCCTCGGAGAACGGGATGGCGCCGAGCAGCTGGAAGTCGGCGCTGCCCAGCAGCGGCAGGTGCTGCTTGAGGCTGTCGACGAAAGCCGGCAGGCCTTCCTCGGTCTTGACCTTGTTGAGGATCACGCCGAGCACCTTGGGATCCTTGGCGCCGCCGTACAGCTGGGCCTGGATCTCGATGCGCTCGGCCAGACGCTTGAGGCTGTCGCTGCCCTGGGCCGCGATGAGGATGACCTCGGCGTCCAGGCTCTTGGCGAGCTGGGTGTTGATGCGCTGGGTGTAGTTGGACTCGCGGGTCGGCACCATGCCTTCGACGATGACCACGTCCTTGCCCACAGCGACTTGCTGGAAGCGGCTGACCACGTCCTCGAGCAACAGGTCGATCTCGCCATCGGCGAGCTGGCGCTCCACCTGTTCCAGCGGCAGCGGTTCGGGAGAGGTCAGGTTCAGCGTGCGCTCGACGAGGATGCAGGAGCGCTCGCGGCCCTGGTCGACCGGGAAGGGTTGGGCGATCGGCTTGAAGAAACCGACCTTCAGCCCGGCGCTTTCCAGCGCGCGGATCAGGCCGAGGCTGATGGAATTGAGGCCGCCGCCGAAACCGGTAGGGGCAAGGAAGAGTGTGTGCATGGCATCTCCTAGTGGACAGGGTGCTCGGGTAACGGGTGCCGGGCGGCGGCTAGGCTAGGCGACTCGCCCGAGGGCGGAAACTGCCGGATTGCCGCGGCGCTCAAGAGCGGAAACCCGACGGCATGGCCTGTCGGGTTTCGCTATCGCTGCTTGCCTGTTTACGCTCAGGCGTCCAGCAGGGCCAGCGTGTCGAGGGCGATCTGGCGCTCCTCGTTGGTCGGCACGACCATGACGCGCGGGCTGCCCTGAGCCTGGATTTCGCCGGCGACACCACGAGTGCAGCGGGCGTTGGCTTCGGCATCGAGCTTGAAGCCGAACAGCTTGAGGTGCTCCAGGGTGCGCTCGCGTACGGCCGAGGAGTTCTCGCCGATGCCGCCGGTGAACACCAGACCGTCCAGCTGCGGCAGGGCGCAGGACATGGCGGCCAGCGACTTGGCCAGGCGATAGCAGAACACCTCGAAGGCCAGCACGGCGCCCGGATGCCCGGCCTGACGCGCTTCGGCCAGGGTGCGCATGTCGTTGGACAGACCGGACAGCCCCTTCAGGCCGCTCTCCTTGTTGAGCATGTTGTCGATCTTGGCGAGGTCCCAGCCCAGGGTCTTGTGCAGGAAGTTGTGCAGGCTCGGGTCGACATCGCCGCTGCGGGTGCCCATCACCAGGCCTTCGAGCGGGGTCAGACCCATGCTGGTGTCGCGGCTTTCACCATTGACCACGGCACAGGTGGAGCAACCGTTGCCCAGGTGAGCGACCAGCCAGCTGCTGTTGTCGACCGGTACACCGGCCAGCTCGGCGGCGCGCTTGCTGACATAGCGATGGCTGGTGCCGTGGAAACCGTAGCGGCGCACGCCATGGTCCTTGTAGAGCACGTCCGGCACGGCGTAGCGGTAGGCGTGCTCGGGCATGGTCTGGTGGAAGGCGGTGTCGAAGACGCCGACCTGCGGCAGTTCCGGGAAGAGGTTGATGGCGGCGTGGATGCCGCTCAGGTTGGCCGGGTTGTGCAGCGGCGCCAGCTGGATGTTGGCTTCGATGCCGGCCAGGGTTTCGTCGTTGAGCAGCGTCGAGGCGAAGAACTTCTCGCCACCGTGCACCACGCGGTGGCCGATGCCGTCCAGATGGCCACCGGCGGCGTCCTCGACGCGCGGCAGGATCTGGGCCAGAGCAGCCTGATGATCGGCGTTGGGCACCTTGACGCTTTCCTTGCCAGCGGCGCTCTCGAAGTGGATGACGGCCTCCGGGCTGCCGATGCACTCGGCCAGGCCTTGTAGCGGGAAGGTCGCTTGCGCTTCGTTGACCAGGGCGAACTTGATCGACGAGCTGCCACAGTTAATCACCAGGATGTTACGAGCCGACATCGGTGCTCCTTGGATCTCTAATGTTATTGAAATGGGTGCCAAAGATACTTTTCGCGGATTCTTGCACATCGTCCATGAAAGCGATGCCATCCAAAGGTTGTAGTCCCACGTTCAATGGGACTACATCCTGGCCGCTGGCGACCAGCGGCGCGGGCCCGTTCATCCATGCCCGGTTCGCAATCGGCGCGGTGGATGGTTAAACTTCGATATCCATTCTCTCAAGCAAAGGTTCTGCCCCATGCTGATTGCCGCTAACAAGGCTGTCTCCATCGACTACACACTCACCAACGACGCCGGTGAGGTGATCGACAGCTCGGCCGGCGGCGCGCCGCTGGTCTATCTGCACGGCGCCGGCAACATCATCCCCGGCCTGGAAAAGGCCCTCGAGGGCAAGCAGGGCGGTGACCAGATCCAGGTTTCCATCGAGCCGCAGGACGCTTACGGCGAGTACAGCCCGGAGCTGGTCGCTACGCTGAATCGCGCCATGTTCGAAGGCGTCGACGAACTTGAAGTCGGCATGCAGTTCCACGCCTCCGGTCCGGACGGCGGCATGCAGATCGTCACCATCCGTGACGTCGAAGGCGACGACGTGATCGTCGACGGCAACCACCCGCTGGCCGGCCAGCGCCTGAACTTCGACGTCAAGGTCGTCAGCGTGCGTGACGCCAGCGACGAAGAAGTGGCCCACGGCCATATCCATGGCGAGGGTGGTCACCACCACTGATCCGGCTGCCATAACGGCGACCGCACACACGGCGGCAGGAACGGCTGCCGTGCCGATCGAAAAAGAGAGCGCTCCGGTCGTGTGCCGGGGCGTTTTTTTGTCAGGAGAGATGTCATGAGCGCATTCCATCAATTGGTGTTGCCAGGCCTGGGCGGCGAGGAATTGCCGCTGGCGCAGTTCGGCGATCGGATCACGCTGGTGGTCAATGTCGCCTCCCAGTGCGGACTGACGCCGCAGTACGCCGGCCTCGAGCGGTTGCAGCAGCAGTACGCCGCTCGAGGCTTCAGCGTGCTGGGTGTGCCGTGCAATCAGTTCGCGGCGCAGGAGCCCGGCAGCGACGATGAGATCCGCTCGTTCTGCACGCTGAATTACGGCGTCAGCTTCCCCCTGAGTGGCAAGCTCGAAGTCAATGGACCGCAGCGTCATCCGCTGTATCGGCTGCTGGCGGGTGAGGGCGCCGATTTCCCCGGGGACATCAGCTGGAACTTCGAGAAGTTTCTCGTCGGCAAGGACGGTCGCGTCCTGGCGCGCTTCTCGCCGCGCACCGCGCCGGACGATCCTGCCTTGATCCAGGCGATCGAAAGCGCTCTGGCCTGATCCCGCCTCTCGCGACCGCAGCCGCGGTCGCGCTTCTTTTTCCCGCCTTGCGTGTTGTGCCATCGCTGCCATGGTTGCGGCTGGATAAGCGCCATGGATGATGCTGTGCCGGCGAGACGACCGGTCATATTCTCGGTGCATGAGCAATCCAGCACGCAACGACAAGCGCGACCTGATCCTGTCCAAAGGCGCCCAGGTGATGACCCGCCGCGGCTACCACGGGACCGGGGTGCAGGAAATCGTCCAGGCCGCAGGGATCCCCAAGGGCTCGTTCTATCACTACTTCGCCAGCAAGGAAGATTTCGCCGTGCAGGCGCTGGAGTACATCTATGCGCCGCGGCTGGAGCGCTATCGGCTGGCGTTGAGCAATGCCTCCTTGCCACCCGTGCAACGCATCCTGGATTACTACGCCGATCTCGTAGCGCACTTCGCCCGTCAGGAACGGCCGGAGTATCACTGCTTCATCGGTAGCCTGAGCTTCGAGATGGCGGAACTCTGTCCGCCGATCGCAACCCGGCTCAGCGAGATTCTGACGCGCTCCGTCGAGCTGCTCGCGCACTGCCTGGAGCAGGGGCGCAGCGCTGGTGCGCTTGCACCGGACAGCGACTGTCGGGCCGTTGCCGAGTTCATCAGCAACGCTTGGGAAGGCGCGCTGCTGCGCATGAAAGTGAGCGGCAGCGTCGCCCCGCTACAGGTTTTCCTCCAGCAGCTCGAGCGCCTGTTAGCGCCGGCTGCGCCTCGTTTGCCGGGCCATGAGCGCTCGGTTGCCTTGCCCAGATGAATAAAAAGGAGTCGCATCGATGACCGCTAGCGTACAAGCCCTGTTTGAGCCCTTCGAATTGGGCGCCCTTCGTTTGCCGACCCGTGTGGTCATGGCGCCGATGACCCGGTCGTTCTCGCCCAACGGCGTACCCACCGCCGATGTGGTGGAGTACTACCGTCGGCGTGCTGCTTCCGGGGTCGGGTTGATCATCACCGAGGGCACCACGGTCAATCACGCGGCATCCAACGGGTACCCGCATGTTCCGCGCTTCTATGGCGAGGATGCGTTGGCCGGCTGGAAGGCTGTCGTCGAGGCGGTGCATGGCGCTGGCGGCAAGATCGTCCCGCAGCTCTGGCACGTGGGCAACGTGCGTCGCAAGGGCACTGAGCCGGAGCCGGACGTGCCAGGTTACGGGCCGATGGAAAAGCAAAAGGACGGGCAGGTCGTCGTTCATGGCATGACCAAGCAGGACATTCAGGACGTGATCGAAGCCTTCGCCCAGGCCGCCCGCGACGCGCAGGCGATCGGCATGGACGGCGTGGAGATTCACGGTGCCCATGGCTATCTGATCGACCAGTTCTTCTGGGAAGGCAGCAACCAGCGCACCGACGAGTACGGCGGCAGCCTGGCCAACCGCTCGCGCTTCGCCATCGAGCTGGTGCAGGCCGTACGTGCGGCGGTCAGGCCTGATTTTCCGATCATCTTCCGCTTCTCGCAGTGGAAGCAGCAGGACTACACCGCACGGCTGGTGCAGTCGCCCGAAGCGCTCGGCGAGTTCCTCGCGCCGCTGGCCGACGCCGGGGTGGACATCTTCCACTGTTCGACGCGTCGTTTCTGGGAACCGGAGTTCGAGGGCTCGGAACTCAACCTGGCCGGCTGGACCCGCCAGCTGACCGGCAAGCCGACTATCACCGTGGGCAGCGTCGGCCTGGACGGCGAATTCCTGCAGTTCATGGTCAAGACCGACAAGGTGGCGCAGCCGGCCAACATCGAAGGCCTGCTGGAGCGGCTGAACAAGGCCGAGTTCGATCTGGTGGCGGTGGGGCGTGCGCTGATCTGCGATCCGGAATGGGCGGTAAAGGTGCGCGAGGGGCGGATGCAGGACATTCTGCCGTTCAGCCGCGAGGCGTTGAAGACGCTGGCGTGAGTGAGGGCGGCAGCCAGGGTGATCTGGCTGCCGATTTCCCCTTGCCCGGCAGCATCCGGTCTCGCCAGGCCTTCGTGCTGAGTTGTCAGCATGGTGACGTGGTGCGGACGGAGAGACTCGAACTCTCACACCTTGCGGCGCTAGGACCGTGACCGCCGAGCGAGACGCCTGACGTCTATGCTTTTCGGTCCAACTGCCGATTCGGCCCGCCTTCCCGGACCCAGAACAACGTGGCTCCTGCGACCGCTGCCGGCATGATCAGCAGGTTCAGCACCGGTACCAGCAACGCCGCATAGGTCACCGCACCAAAGCTCAGGCTCTGCCAGCGACGCTGGCGCAGCCAGACCATCATGTCGGCCCAGCTCAGCTTGTTGTTGTCCGCGGGGTAATCGATGTACTGCACCGCCATCATCCACACGCCGAACAGCAGCCATAACGGTGCGGCTGCGAGGTTCAGCACCGGGATGAACGAGAGCACCAGCAGGGCGAGTGCACGCGGTGCGAAGTAGGCCAGCTTGCGCAATTCACGGCCGATGGTGCGGGGCAGCATGGCAAGCAGCTCGGCCCAACTGAAGGGCGGTGCGGCGTCTTCTCCGCGTACCACCACCTCGACCTTCTCTGAGAGAAAGCCGTTGAAGGGCGCGGCGATGATGTTGGCCAGCATGGTGAAGGTAAAGAACACCATCAGCACCACCAGCGCAACGAATAACGGCCAGAGCAGGTATTCGAGAAAGGCCAGCCAGCTCGGCAGGCTCGGCATGAAGGTGTCGACCCAACCGCTGAACTGGCCCACGGCCAGCCAGATCAGGCCGAAGAACAGCAGTACGTTCACGGTCAGGGGCAGGATCACGAACAGGCGCAGCCCCGGGCTAAGCACCAGGCGCAGACCTTCGCGCAGGTACTGCGGGCCGGAAAGAGCGGATACGGGCATGGCATCTCCTGTGAGGCATTGTCGTGACGGGAAGAGGGATAGCCCACGACTATGGGCGGGATGCGAAAGCTGAATTATCCGCCGCGCTGCGGCATGGGTAAGGTGGTGCCCATCGCTTTTCGGGTCATCCGCTCCTTAAGCCTTCCCCAAGTGCTTGGATGACCCTTTTTCTTCGGTCGAGCCGGGCGGGCCGGCTCTTGTCGCAACGCGGCTTACTTGCGGTGGAGTGGCTGACTGTCGAAGCGCACGCCCGGCAGTCCCGTCTCCATCAGCGCGCGGATGTTGCGATGGTCGCTGCCGTTCGGGTTGGCCAGCACCGCCTGGTAGTGTTCGCCGAACGCGAGCAGAGCCTCTTCCGTGCTGAAACCCTCCAGCAGGGCCAGGCCGAGCGTCTTGCAGGAGCCCTCGTTCTCGCCGGCGGCATTCTCCAGCGTGCCATTGACGAAACGGCTCGGCTGGTAGTCGTAGTTGCTGGCGATGAAGGCGAGGGTGTCACTGAACGCGTGGTTGCGGTTGCGCAGGCTCGCGCGGAAGTCCTTCAGGTCTGTCATTCTTTCTGTGCCTTGTCGAAAGCGGCCTGTTGCTCGGCGGTCGCTTCCTTCTGATAGCGTTTTTTCCATTCACTGTACGGCATGCCGTACACCTCTTCGCGCGCCTGGTCGATGGTCAGTTCGACCTCCAGGTCGTCGGCGGCGGCCTTGTACCATTTCGACAGGCAGTTGCGGCAGAAACCGGCCAGATTCATCAGGTCGATATTCTGCGCATCAGGGCGGGTGCGCAGGTGCTGGACCAGGCGACGGAAGGCGGCGGCTTCCAGTTCAGTGCGTTCTTGGTCGTTCATCTCTCGGGTCTCGGCGTTGGCTGAGGTCGGCCGGATCATAACCTCGCCTCGTTGAGCGAACCAGCCTTGTTCCGCGTCAATCCCGATGGGCTGCCAGGGTGATCGATACCGACTCGGCGAAGCGCAGCGCATGAGGCTTGTCGACCTCCACTTCGGCATAGCGCACCTGCGGATACTGCATCACCAGATCGAGGATTTCCTGGGTCAGCCGTTCGAGCAGGGCGAAACGGTTGTCCTCGACATGCTGGATGATCGCCTTGGTGATGGTGCGGTAGTTCAGCGCCTGTTCGATGTCGTTCTCGCGCACCGCTTCGGCGGCCGGGTAGAGCATGGTCAGGTTGATCAGCACGTCCTGGCGATTGAGGATTTCCTCTTCCTTGATGCCGATGTAGGTGCGCAGCCGCAGGTCCTTGACGCGGATGCGCGCCATCGCGGGTTCCAGTCTGGGCATGTCGTCTCCTTGTCGTGTCAGATCAGATGGCGACCGCCGTTGACGGTCAGTGTGATGCCGGTGACGTAGGGATTGTCGAGCAGATAGCGCAGGCTCTGGTAGATCACTTCGGCGCCGGGCTCGATACCCAGCGCCGACTTGGCCAATGCCTTGCGGCGATAGTCCTCGTCGTCGTCCGGGTTGAACTGGATCAGCGCCGGCGCAATGCCGTTGACCTTGATCTGCGGGGCCAGGCTGGCGGCGAAGGAAAGCGTCAGGCTGTCCAGGCCGGCCTTGCTCGCGGCGTAGGCGATGTGCTTCTTGCTGCCCTTGCGGGTGACATCGTCGCCGATGTGCACGATATCCGCCGGGCCGCCGTAGCGCAGCAAATCGGCACAGCGCAGGTTGATCAGGTAGGGCGCGAGCATGTGGATCTGAAACAGCTGGCGGAAGGCGTCGGCTTCCTGCCCGGGCGTATCGGCGCGCCATTGCGAGGCGTTGTGCACGATCGCCCGCAGGCTGCCGGTCAGTTGCCGGATGGCAGTGATGAAGGCATGAATGCCGGCTTCATCGCTGAAATCCGCCTGCACCACCTGCGCTCCGCGGGCACGCAGCCGCGCTACGCTGTCGCGCTCGCGACGGTAGCTGATGATGACCGGGTAACCGTCATCCAGCAGGCGTTCGGCGCAATGCAGCCCGATCCGCTGGCTGGCTCCGGTGATGAGAATCGGGGCCTGATGCATGAGTATCCACTGCCGGAAGTGGGCGGACGTCCCGCAGGCGCGGGCCGTCGCTAATGGCGTGGCAGCTTACACCAGATCAGCCGGCAGCTCAGGTTGCAAATCGGGGTGCAGCCGCTGGTGCTGGCGATAGAGGAAGGAGCGGATGCGCTCGGCGTCCTTTTCCCGGGCGAACTCGACTTCATAGGCGGCCCGGCCGCCGTTCAGTTCGCGTACCCGGTGGGCGTCGATTTCCAGCGGCGTATCGTCAGGCAAGGCCAGGCGCAGATGGAAATGCTTGGGGGGCTTGCGATGCTTGCCGGCTTCTACCAGCAGGCCGTGGGGGGAGAGTTCATGCACGCTCAGCGGACTCTCGCCGCCGTCGCTCTCCAGCAACGGCAGCGGCTCGTCCAGATGCAACCGCCAGGCGCGGGTCGTCGGGCCACGCTCGTAGATGACCGGTGGCGCCAGTTGCAGATCGAGGCTGTGCAGCTCGTCTTCGCGCAGCTGCAGCGGGAAGGACATGCGGAAGTCCTCGAACTCGGCCTGCAACGACAGGTTGGCGCGGGCGGCCAGTTGCATCAGAAGCTCGTTGGAACGCGCGCCGCCATCGATCCGGAAACCCGTGGAGCGCTCGCTGCCGCTGCCGCCGTTGCGCTGCATCAGCTGGCGGATGAAGGTCAGCTCGTCTTTGCTGAGTATGGTCTCTTCCGCCATTGCGGATACCCTCGGAAGGCGCCGGCCTTCCCTCGATCTGGCGTCGCGGTCGTGGCCGCTTTCGCCTGCGACCGGAATGGCCGCATTCATTGTGGCAATCGGGCCTTCGATCGCCTGTGCGAAGTTTAGTTCCGTATCGCTGGTGCTTCCTGGTTGTGCGTCGCAGTGTGGAGATTGCGGCATAATGCGCGGCTTTGAATTGCCTCGGAGCGCAGCATGAAAGTCGCCATTCTTTCCGGAAGCGTCTACGGCACGGCCGAAGACGTAGCCCGCCATGCCGAACGCCAGTTGAAGGCCGCCGGCTTCGACGCCTGGCACGATCCCCGCGCCCAGCTGCAGCAGATTCTCGACTTTGCGCCCGACGCGCTGCTGGTCGTGACCTCCACCACCGGCATGGGCGAGCTGCCAGACAGCTTCATTCCCCTGTACACCGCCATTCGTGATCGGTTTCCGGCCTGGAGCGGCCTGCCTGGTGCCGTCATCGCGTTGGGCGACGCCAGCTACGGCGACACCTTCTGTGGCGGTGGTGAATTGATCCGCGAGCTGTACGCCGAACTGGGCGTGCGTGAAGTGGTGGAGATGCTGCGTCTCGATGCCAGTGAGACGGTCACCCCGGAAAGCGATGCCGAGCCCTGGCTGGAGGCATTCGCTGCAGCCCTGCGCGGCTGATCCTGGCTCGCCGGGCCAACGGCCTGGCTGCAAGGGCAACTGCCGCGCTGTCGGCGGCTGGCTAGAATCGATGGCACCTTCACGACAATAACAAGAGGTGCCCTCGATGACTGCGCTGCACACCCTGCCTTCGCTTCAGCCCCAGGTCAGCCCCGCCGAATGGCAGGCGCGGGTGGACCTCGCCGCCTGCTACCGACTGGTGGCGCTACACGGCTGGGATGACCTCATCTTCACCCATATCTCGGCGAAGATTCCCGACACCGAGCATTTCCTGATCAATCCGTACGGGTTGATGTTCCATGAAATCACCGCCTCGAGCCTGGTCAAGGTCGACCTGGCCGGCAACAAGGTGATGGACACTCCCTACGAGATCAATCCCGCCGGCTACACCATCCACAGCGCGGTGCATGAGGTTCGCCACGACGTCGCCTGCGTCATGCATACCCATACCGCCGCTGGGGTCGCCGTATCGGCGCAGCGTCAGGGTTTGCTGCCCATCAGCCAGCAGTCGCTGTTCGTTCTGGCCAGCCTGTCGACGCACGGTTATGAGGGGGTCGCACTGAACCACGAGGAAAAGGCGCGACTGCAAGCCGACCTGGGCGAGACCGGCTTCATGCTGTTGCACAACCACGGCCTGATGACCTGCGGCGGCAGCATCGCCGACACCTTTCTGATGATGTTCATCTTCCAGCGCGCCTGCGAAATCCAGGTCATGGCACAGGCCGGCGGCAGCGAATTGATCGCCATTCCGGAACAGATCCTGGCCGGCGCCAAGGCCATGGCCGCCGGGGTGACCCGAACCCGCTCGGGCATGGGCGGCGCGCTGGCCTGGCCGGCCCTGCTGCGCAAGCTGGATGTGCAAAGCCCCGGTTACGATGCCTGAGGCACCAGCGCCTCAGGCCGTTCTGGCGAATTGCTGAAGCGCTGGATAGAAGTCGCGGAAATCCTGGAGCAGCGGTTCGTACAGCTGCTCCAGCTCGGCCAGCCCGCCGGCCAGGCCATCCGGTCGGCTCAGACGCCGGCTCATGTTGGCCAGCACCCGTTCCAGTACCTCGAATTCGCGATAACTGCCCAGCCAGTCGTGCGCGGCCATGTGCGGCGCGATCACCGCAAGCTTGCCTGGCAGCTCGGGTTCGGCAGCCAGTACGCGGTAGACGCGCTGGGTAAAGCGCTCGAGGGGCTCGCTCGAATAGTCCGCCCAGTTGGCCGCCAGGCAGTGATCGAAGAACAGGTCTATCAGAATGCCGGCATAGCGGCGTCGTTCGCTGGGGAAGCGGCTTTTGGCCTGCAGAACCAGCGGATGACTGTCGGTGAAGGCGTCGATCTGGCGATGCAGGCGGATGCCGGCTTCGATCTCGGCCGGCCAGCGACCCTGTAGCGGCCCCTTGACGAAGTCGCCGTAGAGGCTGCCGAGCAGGTCCCCCGGCTGCGGGCCGCCGAGGTGAAGGTGTGCGAGATAGTTCATGGGCGAAGCTTAGCGCAGCTACCGTGTCCTGGGGCGCCTCAGGCTGCCTCGCGCAGCTGCCCGCGCGACTCGGGCCGCAGCGCGTCGGCGATCGCGTGCTGCGCGGCGGTGGCGATGGCCTTGCGGTCGAGCGTGCGCGTATCGATCGGCGGCAGCAGGCGGATTTCCACGTCGCAGCTATCGCTCGTCAGCAGGCGATGTAGATGGTCGGGCAACTCATCGTCGCCGATGAAGGGTGCGATGGTGTCCCGTTCGCCGTTGCGTCGATAACGGATGGCGACCGGCTGCACCGCTCGCCCTGCATCGATGGCGCAGGCGAAGAGCCGAGAATGGAAGGTGCGCACTTCCTTGCCATCGGTCGAGGTGCCTTCGGGGAAGATCAGCAGATGGCGCCCCTGGAGCAGGTGCGTGGTCAGTTGCCGATTGACCAACGCCGCGTCGCCGCTTCCACGGCGAATGAACAGCGTGCCGGCCGCCTGGGCGAGCCAACCCAGCGCGGGCCAGGCGCGGACCTCGGCTTTGGCCAGGAAGGACAGCGGCGCGAGCATCCCCAGCAGCGGGATATCGCACCAGGAGACATGATTGGCCACCCACAGCATCGGCTGCGCCGGCAGCTCGCCCGTGACGCATACGCGAAAGGGCAGAGTGGCCGCCAGTCGGGCGAGAAACCACCGGGTCAGCTGCTGCTTGCGCGAGGCCGAGACGGGCATCGCGCCGCGTTCGGCAAGCCCCAGCGCGGCCGCCACGATCAGGCCGCTCAGAACCACCCCGGCAACCCGCAGCAGACGCCAGTACAGGCGCATGCGCGGCATCTACACCGCTGCCTTGAAATGGCGTGCGTAGCGCGGACAGAGCTCTTCGCGCTTGAGCAGGATGAACACGTCGGCCACCTGGAATTCCTGATCCCAGCAGGGCTCGCCGCAGATCTTCGCGCCGAGGCGCATGTAGGCCTTGAGCAGCGGTGGCAGCTGGGCGGTGACGTTCTCCGGCAGCTCCTGTGCGGGTAGCGGCGTACGCGGCTCGGCGTGCAGCAGCTCGGTGCTGAGGTGGCTGTTGCGCAGCCGCTGCATGATGGCGTGGGCCTGGATGCCGCCGTCGCGCATGGGGATGCTGGCGCAGCCCATCAGGTAGCGGTAACCGCCCCGATTGAGCTCCTCGGCCAGCTCGCTCCAGAGCACGGCGATGGTCGCGCCGTTGCGATAGGCCGGCGCCACGCAGGTGCGGCCGATCTCCAGTACTGGCTCGTCCAGCTGCGCCAGGCCATGCAGGGCGAACTCGCCTTCGCTATAGAAGCGTCCCAGCCGGCGCGCGGTAAGGTGGTCCAGCAGGCGGGTGGTGGCGACCAGCTCGCCGCTGGCTAGGTCACGCACGCCGATATGCCGGCAGTGGCTGTCGAAATCGTCCATGTCCAGGCCCAGTTCGGCACCCTGCAGCCGAGCCTCGAACTCGCTGGTGAATACGCGATAGCGCAGGGCCTGGGCTTCGCGCAGGGCATCTTCACCTTGCAGGCGTTCGGCTTGAAGTTGACGTGTACTGCGGTCGACGATGGCATTCATGCTCTGTCTCCTTGTCCGCCGTGGCAGTGGCGGGTTGGCGATGCATCGCGAGCGTCTGGTTGTTATCGTTGGGCTCGCCTGGTCTGGCTGGATCAGGCTAGGGGCCGGGCATGTCGCCGCTGTGACGAACGGATGATGGTTGGATGACGGCGTGAAACCTTGGAGATGAGCATGTCCTGGGCAG
Organism: Stutzerimonas sp. Brlt_14; assembly: GCF_051948915.1. Lineage (NCBI taxonomy): Bacteria > Pseudomonadati > Pseudomonadota > Gammaproteobacteria > Pseudomonadales > Pseudomonadaceae > Stutzerimonas > Stutzerimonas sp. Brlt_14. Next base: position 61,554 of record NZ_JAYJLM010000007.1, on the reverse strand, counting down.
AATTGATCGGGCCGCTGCAGCCCATCGCGGCTAGCGCCGGGCTAAGCGGCTGGTATGAAGATCTGTGCGCAGCGGCTGGCCGCTCGGGCACGCTGGGCCTGGCGGTACACGGTGGGCGCCTGGCGGCGACGCCAGGGTTGGCTTTTCTTGCCGGCTATCAGGCAGCGCTGCGGGCGCTGTGGCCCGAGGCGCCGGCAGGGCTGGGGGCGCTTTGCACCACTGAACGACGCAGGCTGCGCCCCGCCGACATGACCACGCGCTGGGACGGCGTGCAGCTCAATGGCAGCAAGGACTTCGTGACCACCGGCGATGCGGTGCAGTGGCTGCTGGTCTCGGCCCGGGAGGAGGGTGCCGACGAGCCGCCGCGCCTCGGCCTGTTCGCCGTCGAGCCGACCGCTGCTGGCGTAGCGCTGACCCCGGGCCCGAGTCTGCCGATCGTACCCGACATCCCTCATGCCCGCCTCCAGCTGGCTGGCGCGCCGGCGAAGCGCCTGGCCGGCGATGGCTGGAGTGACTACGTCAAACCTTTCCGTACCCATGAGGATCTGCACGTGTTGGCCGCGCTGACCGCCTGGCTCTATGGTGTGGCGCTGCGCGAGCAGTGGCCGCGCGACCTGCAGCTTCGCCTGCTGGCAATCCTGGGCGGCGCGGCGGAAGTGGCCCGACTGCCAGCCGACGAGCCCGCCACGCACCTCCTGTTGGCCGCACAGCTCGAGCAGTTCGCTGCGCTGCAAGGGGGACTCGACTCGGTCATGGCTCGCGGCGAAGTCGCGGCGCTCTGGCAGCGCGATCGAGGCGTGCTGGCGCTGGCGCGAGATGCACAGGCGCGCCGCCTGGAGCAGGCCTGCCGCGCGCTCGGGCTGGGCTAAAAGCCTGCTGGCGGGAACTCTGCCTGCCCGTGGCGAGCCTATAGGGATCACCCGTTTGCGCCGGCGCCTGCCACGCCAGCCATTGCCTTGCCGAGGTGCGCGGGTAAGCTACCGCGCTGCGTCCGTCTTGCGCGGATCGATGCAGCCTTCTGCGTTTGCTTCGGGATGTCGACCGGAAAAAGGGATTTCATGTCGTATCGTTGTTGCTCTGCCATGTCGCTTCGCCGGGCTGCCGGCGCGTTCAACCCAGGTGATGCCTGGTGATGCTGGCCGGTGCCGTATTTCCCTGGCGCAGCGACAACCGCTTCCGTCTGCTGGTCGACGGGCCGCAGTTCTTTCCCGCCATGATCGAAGCGATCGAGGGCGCAGAGCGGCGCATCGATCTCGAGCTGTATCTGGTGGAGGACGGCTATTGCCTGGAACGCATGCTCGAGCCGCTGGTGCGTGCGGCGGAGCGGGGCGTGCGCGTGCGCTGCCTGTTCGACGGTTTCGGGTGCCTGAAGATGAGCCAGGCCAATCGCGACCGCATGACTGCCGCCGGGATCGAGCTGCGGCTGTACAACCCGCTGTCGCTGCGCCTCAAGCTGCGCAACCTCCATCGCGACCATCGCAAGCTGCTGCTGGTGGACGGCGGCGTCGCCTTCGTCGGTGGCACCGGTATCACCGACGAATTCTGGAACCCGCGCAAACCTGCCGTGCACTGGCACGAGGTGATGGTCGAGATGTTCGGCCCGCTGTTGCAGGACTGGCAGGCGCTGTTCGACAGCCAATGGGTGCACTGCCTGAAGCGACGCATCTGGCAATTGCCGCTGCCGAGCCGCGCACCGCGCATTCCGCATGTGCCTGAAGGGCTGGGCCTGGGCCGCGTCGCCTATGCCGCGGCGCGTCAGCACCGCGATATCCTGCTCAGCCTGCTGCGCAACCTGCGCCGCGCGCAGAATCGTATCTGGCTGGCGACGCCCTATTTCCTGCCCACCGGAAAGGTGCGCCGTGCGCTGATCCGGGCGGCACGCCGTGGCGTCGACGTGCGCCTGCTGCTCACCAGTCGCAACACCGACCACCCGCCGGTTCGCTATGCCGGCCAGCGCTTCTACCCGCGTCTGCTGCGTGCCGGCGTGCGGATCTACGAATATCAGCCACACTTCTCGCACCTGAAAATGGTGCTGGTCGATGACTGGGTCAGCGTCGGCTCGTGCAACTTCGACTACTGGAATCTGCGCTGGAATCTGGAGGCCAATCTCGAAGCCATCGATGCCGCCTTCAGTGCGCAGGTCCAGCAGAGTTTCGAGCGTGATTTTCAGCACAGCAGGGATATCGACCTGGCCGGCTGGTACGCTAGGCCGCTGCACGTGCGGCTCTATCAGCGCATGTGGGGCGCAATGGACCGCCTGCTGGTGAACATTTTCAACCGCAATGGCTGAGGCCGTTGCGTACCGGAGCGATGCTCCAAACCCGCGCGAAAGAGGACGATGCAATGGCAGCAAAGAACATTTTGATGCTGGTGGGTGATTACGCCGAGGATTACGAAACCATGGTGCCGTTCCAGGCACTGCAGATGGTCGGCCATCGCGTGCATGCGGTGTGCCCGGACAAGAAGGCCGGCGACACCGTACGCACCGCGATCCATGATTTCGAGGGCGACCAGACCTACAGCGAGAAGCCGGGCCACAACTTTGCGCTGAACTTCGATTTCACCGCGGTGCGTGCCGAGGACTATGACGCGCTGGTGATTCCTGGCGGCCGCGCGCCGGAGTATCTGCGTCTGAACGAGCAGGTGCTGGCGCTGGTACGGGCCTTCGACGAAGCCGGCAAGCCGATCGCCGCCGTCTGTCATGGCGCACAGCTGCTGGCCGCTGCCGGTGTGTTGAAGGGCCGCGCGTGCAGCGCCTACCCAGCCTGCGCACCGGAGGTGAAGCTGGCCGGCGGCGACTACGTCGATATCCCGGTAGACCAGGCGCACACCGAAGGCAATCTGGTCAGCGCCCCGGCTTGGCCGGCGCATCCCGCCTGGCTGGCGGGCTTTCTCAAGCTGCTCGGCACCGAGATAAAGCTGTAGGATGCCCTGCGTGCCGTCTCGCATTTGCCGGGCGGCACGCATGACGACCCCGCGGCTCGTGCCGCTTCAGCAAGAGCGCCATTCGTGTCTGCCACTCCCAACGATCCCCTTCATGGCATCACCCTTGAAGCCATGCTCACCGAGCTGCATGCCCACTATGGCTGGGACGGCTTGGCCCAGCGCGTCGATATCCGTTGCTTCAAGAGCGAACCGAGCATCAAGTCGAGCCTGAAATTCCTGCGCAAGACGCCATGGGCGCGGCAGAAAGTCGAAGCGCTGTTCGTCCAGTTGCACCGCCGCGGCTGATCGATCCGGTCTGACGCTGACAACGAAAAGCCCGGCACTGAGGCCGGGCTTTTCGTTTTCCACTGAGGCGATTACTGCACTTCGACCGCCAGGCTGTCGGCGATCTTCTTCTGCCAGATCGCCGGTCCCGTGATGTGCACCGACTCGCCGTTGGTGTCCACCGCAACGGTGACCGGCATGTCCTTCACTTCGAACTCGTAGATCGCTTCCATGCCCAGTTCGGCGAACGCCAGCACCTTGGACTTCTTGATCGCCTGCGCCACCAGATAGGCGGCGCCGCCCACGGCCATCAGGTAGACGGCTTTGTTGTCCTTGATCGCCTCGATTGCGATCGGGCCGCGCTCGGACTTGCCGATCATGCCCAAGAGGCCAGTGCTCTCGAGAATCTGACGGGTGAACTTGTCCATGCGCGTCGCGGTGGTCGGGCCAGCCGGGCCAACCACTTCGTCACCGACCGGATCGACCGGGCCGACGTAGTAGATGAAGCGGCCCTTGAGGTCTACCGGCAGCTCTTCGCCCTTGTTCAGCATGTCGACCATGCGCTTGTGCGCGGCGTCGCGACCGGTGAGCATCTTGCCGTTGAGCAGGATGGTCTCGCCCGGCTTCCAGCTCTGCACCTCTTCCGGGGTGATGCTGTCGAGGTTGACGCGGCGTGCGCTCGGGCCGGCTTCCCAGACGATTTCCGGGTAGGCGTCCAGCGGCGGTGCTTCCAGGCTGGCCGGGCCGGAGCCGTCGAGTACGAAGTGCGCATGACGGGTGGCGGCGCAGTTGGGGATCATGCATACCGGCAAGGATGCGGCATGGGTCGGGTAATCCATGATCTTGACGTCGAGCACGGTGGTCAGGCCGCCCAGGCCCTGGGCGCCGATGCCCAGCTGGTTGACCTTCTCGAATAGCTCCAGACGCAGCTCTTCGATGCGGTTCTGCGGGCCACGGGCTTTCAGCTCATGGATGTCGATGGATTCCATCAGCACTTCCTTGGCCATCACCGCGGCCTTCTCCGCGGTGCCGCCGATGCCGATGCCGAGCATGCCCGGCGGGCACCAGCCGGCGCCCATGGTCGGAACGGTCTTCAGCACCCAGTCGACGATGGAGTCGGACGGGTTGAGCATGGCCATCTTCGACTTGTTCTCGGAACCACCGCCCTTGGCGGCCACATCCACCTCGACTTTGTCACCCGGGACGATGGAGTAATGGATGACGGCCGGGGTATTGTCCTTGGTGTTCTTGCGGGAACCTGCCGGGTCGGCCAGGATCGAAGCACGCAGGACGTTTTCCGGCAGGTTGTAGGCGCGGCGTACGCCCTCGTTGATCATGTCGTCGACGCTCATGGTGGCGCCGTCCCAGCGCACGTCCATGCCGACGCGGATGAAGACGGTGACGATGCCGGTGTCCTGGCAAATCGGACGATGACCGGTGGCGCACATGCGCGAGTTGATCAGAATCTGCGCCATGGAGTCGCGGGCGGCCGGGGATTCTTCACGCAGGTAGGCTTCGTGCATCGCCTGGATGAAATCCACGGGATGGTAGTAAGAAATGAACTGCAAAGCGTCGGCGACGCTTTGAATCAGGTCGTCTTGCTTGATCACGGTCATGCAGCGCGTCCTCATGGCGGGGCGGTAAGAGGCGCGTCGGGAGTGGCAGTCGACGCGCCGCGAAAAAATGCGCGGCAGTATAACGCGTCAGACTGCGCGGTACACGGACGGACCAGGAGCGATGGGAATGCCGGCTAGGTTTTTGTTTTCGGTAGGCGTAGAGTGCGGCAAATTGCCACAGTGGGATGGATCCCTATGAGTGCGATGCGTTACGAGACCGATGAGCGATCGCTGCAGCAGTTGGTCACTCGGCGATTCGCAATGGCGTCCGTCACCTATGGCTTGGCCCTGCTGCTGACCTGGGTGGCCGTGGCGAGTGGTTTCTACGAGGCGCCGATCGCCAGCGCGGTGGTGCATTCGGCGCTGATCGTGGTGAGTCAGCTGATGTTCTTCTGGCTGTTCCACCGAGGCATCAATCTGCGCTTCAAGGATCCCAGCCTGACCGAGCCACAGGTGCTGGTGGGGCTGATCTGGCTGACCTATTTCCTCTTCAACCTGGGGAGCGCACGGGGCTCACTGCTCGTGCTCTATCTGCTGGTGTTGATGTTCGCGGTCTTTCTGCCGCCCAAGATCTTCATCCGCTACGCCTCCCTGGCATTTCTCAGCTTCGTCGGCCTGGCCGCGCTGGACTACTACCTCGAGCGCCCGATGGACACCACGGCGCTCGCGCTACAGGCCAGCGTGCTGCTGGTGACACTGATCTGGATGTGCCTGTTCGCCGGTCACGTACATCGTCTGCGCCAGCGCATGCGCCAACGTCGCTATGCGCTGCAGGCGCACCAGGACACCCTGCGCGGCATGATGCGGCAGCTGGAGGACCTGGCCTCCACCGATGAGCTGACTGGGCTGTACAACCGTCAACGTTTCCTGCGCATCGCCGAGGGCGACCTGAGTCGTCTGCGCAAGGGGCATCAATCGGGCCTCGCGCTGATCGACCTCGATCACTTCAAGCGGATCAACGATATCCACGGCCATGCCACTGGCGACCGCGTGCTGCAGACCTTCGCCAAGGTGGCGCGCTCCTGCCTGCGTGACGACGACGTCTTGGCCCGCTACGGCGGCGAAGAGTTCGTCCTGCTGCTGCCGGAAACCGACGCCGAGCAGTTCCGTGCCTGCTGTGAGCGTTTGCGCGAAGCCTTCGCCAGTGCCGAGCCGGAGGATGCCGAGATCGCGGCCGGCCATCTCAGCCTGTCCATCGGCCTGACCCTGTTGAACGCCGGGGATGAGCTGGATGCCGCCCTGCAGCGGGCGGACGAGGCGCTCTATCGAGCCAAGCGGGCCGGGCGCAATCGCTGCGAGGCGGCATGGGATACCTGCGATGCCTGAACTCCGCTGCGCCGGACGTCGTTGGACCGTACCAACCGAGAGCAATCTGCTCGACGCGCTGACGCTGGCTGGCGTGACGGTGCCCTCCAGCTGTCGCGCCGGAAGCTGCCATGCCTGCCTGGTGCGATGCGTGGCAGGGGAGCCGCGCGACCTGCAGCCGGAGCTGCTGCGACCCGAGCAGCGCGAGGCCGGCTGGCGGCTCGCCTGCCAGTGCCGGGTCGACGGCGATCTGAGCCTGGAGGTGTTCGATCCTCGTCGCGACGGGCTGGCCACGCGGGTGCAAAGCCTGGAACGGTTGGGCGCCGATGTGCTGCGGCTGCGTCTGTTGCCGGAGCGGCCGCTGCGCTATCGCGCTGGTCAGCATCTCTTGCTCTGGACGGCGGCAGGGGTGGCTCGGCCATATTCTCTGGCCAGCCTTCCCAACGAGGATCCCTGGCTGGAGTTTCATATCGACAGCAGCCGACCCGGCGCCTTCTGCGACTTCGCGCGTGAATTGCGTCCCGGCGACCTGCTGCGGCTGGGCGAACTGCATGGAGGCGCGTTGCACTACGAGCCGGAATGGTGCGAGCGACCCTTGCTGTTGCTGGCGGCCGGAACCGGGCTGGCACCCCTCTGGAGTCTGTTGCGCGAGAGCTTGCGCCAGGGCCATCGCGGCCCGATCCGGTTGTTGCATGTCTGCCGTCAGGGGCATTACCTGAAGGAGCCTCTGCAGGCATTGGCGCGGGCGCATGACAACCTGCAACTGGAATGGATCAGCCATGAAGAGCGGGACCGCATGCTGAGTACGCTGCGGCCCACATCGCGCCGTGATGTCGCGCTGGTCTGCGGCGGTCCATCGTTCGTCGACGTCTGTGCCCGGCGTCTGTATCTCGCTGGTCTGCCGCGCGGTCAGATATTCGGCGATGCCTTTATCGGCGCCAACCAAGCCGGCGTCTCCTGAAAGCACAAAGGCCGGCAAGATGCCGGCCTTTGTGCTGATGCGCTGGCGCGATTACTGATCGCCGACGCGCAGGATCTTCATGGTGTTGGTGCCGCCCGTGCTGTCGTGGTAGCTGTCACCCTTGGTCAGGATCACCCAGTCGCCCGGTTGCACGATGTTGCGCTTGAGCAACTCTTCCACCGCGATCTGGCTGACCTTGTCCGCCGGCAGCGCGGCCGGATCGAACGGAATGGTCTGCACGCCGCGGAACAGCGCAACCCGTGCCTGGGTTTCGCGGTGCGGCGAGAAGGCGAAGATCGGCACCGAGGAGCGGATGCGCGACATGATCAGCGGCGTGTAGCCACTTTCGGTCAGGGCAATGATCGCCTTGACGCCGGGGAAGTGGTTGGCGGTGTACATCGCCGCCAGGGCCGCGCTTTCGTCACAGCGCTCGAATTGCTGGCCGAGGCGGTGACCGGACTTGGTGCTGGTCGGGTGCTTTTCCGCACCGCAGCAGACGCGCGCCATGGCCTTGATCGCTTCGATCGGGTATTCGCCAGCGGCGCTTTCCGCCGACAGCATCACCGCGTCGGTGTAGTCGAGTACCGCGTTGGCTACATCGGACACTTCGGCACGGGTCGGCATCGGGCTGTGAATCATCGACTCCATCATCTGGGTCGCGGTGATCACCACCTTGTTGTGGCGACGCGCGTGCAGAATGATCTTCTTCTGGATGCCCACGAGTTCGGCATCGCCGATTTCCACGCCGAGGTCGCCGCGCGCCACCATCACGCCGTCGCTGGCGCGGATCAGGCCATCGAGCGCCTCGTCATCGGCGACCGCTTCGGCGCGCTCGATCTTGGCGATCAGCCAGGCGCTGGAGCCGGCTTCGTCGCGCAGGCGGCGCGCCAGGTCCATGTCCGCGCCGTCACGCGGGAAGGAAACGGCCAGGTAATCCAGCTGCAGGTCGGCGGCCAGTTTGATGTCGGCCTTGTCCTTGGCAGTCAGCGCCGGTGCGGTCAGACCGCCGCCGCGACGGTTGATGCCCTTGTTGTCGGACAGCGGGCCGCCGATCAGCACGGTGCAGTGCAGTTCATCGGCCGTGGCGTTGTCCACGCGCATTACCACTCGCCCATCGTCCAGCAGCAGCTCGTCGCCAACACCGCAATCCTTGACCAAATCCGGGTAATCGATACCAACGACTTCCTGGGTGCCGGCGTCGCGCGGGTGGGTGACGGAGAAGCGGAACTGGTCGCCTTCCTTCAGCTCGATGCGCTTGTCGGTGAACTTGGCGATGCGGATCTTCGGGCCCTGCAGGTCGCCCAGCAACGCGACGAAGCGGCCATGGCGAGCGGCGATCTCACGGACCAGCTCGGCCCGGGCACGGTGCTCGTCGGGGCTGCCGTGGGAGAAGTTCAGGCGGGCGACATCCAGCCCGGCGATGATCATCTTCTCCAGCACATCCGGCGAACTGCTGGCCGGGCCCAGGGTGGCGACGATCTTGGTGCGACGCTGAATCATTCAAATGGCTCCTTCTTCTGGCTGGCAGCGAGGCTACTATGCTCGACCGTTGTAGTCATCGCCCGGCGGCCACTACTCTTTCGGCGCATCTGACGGGCTGTCTGCAGGTTTTTCCGGCGCGGTCGATACAGGAGCATTACGGAGGAACCCATGCGTACCCTGATCATCGTTTTTCTGACCCTGTTCACCGTGGGCTGTAGTGCCCGCCATGCGTCCGATCGCCATCTGGACGAGGCATACCGGCATTACGAGGCGGATAACTGCGAGCGGGTGATGCAGTCGCTGTCGCAGGCGGAGCGTCGCAGCAAACCGCGTAGCCAGGCGCAGCCGGAGATTTCGCTGCTGCGCGGCCAGTGCCTGGAGCGGCAGGGGCTGTTCGTCGACGCGGCGGAAACCTACCGCTTCATCATCGAGCGATTCCCTGCCAGCGAATACGCCTACCGCGCCCGTGCCCGACTGGAGACTCTGCGTCAGCTGGGGCACTATCACAGCGAGGCGCAGCCGGTGGCACAGCCGGCCAGGCGTTGAACACCACACCGTTCATGTGAGGGAACATGCGAGCGCTGCTTCTGACCCTGATACTGATGCCGGCGCTGGCATCCGCGCAGATCTACCGGTGGACCGATGCCGACGGGCGCGTCCATTTCGGTCAGCGTCCGCCCGCTGGCGCCGAGCAGATCGAGGTGCGTCCGCAGGTCGTCGAGCGCGACGACCAGACCCGCGAGCGCGAGGCGCGCAGTGAGCGTTTCTTCGATGCGCGCCGCCAGGAGCAGCAGGCGGCGCGCGAGCAGGCCAGCCAGACACGGGCTGCTCGAGAGCAGGAATGCCAGAGCCTGCGCAGCCAGTTGTCGCAATTGCAGCTCGGCGGACGCTTCTTCCGTAACGATGCAGCCGGAGAGCGCGTCTACTACAGTGACAGTGAACTAGAGGCGGCTCGACAGCGCCTGGCGGCGCGCATCAGCCAGGTCTGCAACTGAGCCGAAGGGACTCGATCGCAGGGCTAAGGTAGAAGGCTTGGACGACATGAACATGGCGAACCAGCGTCGTATTCAGCGGCATCAGCTGCCGTACTACCTCAACGTATTCAACCGTTTCACGGAAAAGCCGCTGGGCTTCATCGGCAATCTGTCCGAGGGCGGACTGATGCTGATCAGCCCCTATCCGATGATGCTCGGGGTACGCTTCGAGATGCGCCTGAAAATCCCCGGCCAGACCGGCCAGCTGCGCCATGTGGATTTCAGCGCCTTCAGCCTGTGGTCAAGCGAAGACGTGACGCCGGGCAGCTACGACACCGGCTTCTCGCTGATCGATCCGCCAGGCGAGATCCGCGAGATGATCGCCGCGTTGCATCACTACTTCAGCTTCCAGCCGATGCTGCATGTGCCGCTGGCGCATCAGACCTGCCCGCCCTCGGACCGCTTTACCGACAAGGACTGCTGTCACGGCGTCTAGACCTGTGATGGAGTGCCTTGGCCAGCCTTACAGCGACCCGGTTTTCTTCCAGGCCAGATAACGGCCGACCAGCGCCGGCCCGAGGTCGCTGGGCTGGACGTCGAGCACCGGCAGGCCGCCGGCGCTCAGACGACGGTGCAGTTGCTGGCGGGCGTTGAGGTAATCCTGTGCGCCGCAGTAGTCGAGCGCGTCATCCAGACTCTGCACCGGCCGCTGGCGCAGCTGATCCAGCACTTCCTCACGCAGATTCACCAGCAGGACGCGATGCCGACGGGCCAGGCGCTGCAGGGCCGAGTGCAGCTCGACGTCATCCTCGTCACGCAGATTGCTCAGCACGATGACCAGCGCTCGGCGTGACTGGCGTGCCAGCAGTTGCTCGACGGCCGCGCTGTAGTCGGCCGGCTGCTGGGTCGGTTGCAGGTCATAGAGGCTGTTGAGCAGCAGGCGCAGTTGTTGCTGGCCCTTCGCTGGCGGCACATGGCGCTGCGCGTGGCTGGCGAAGGTGCAGGCACCGACCGCATCGCCTTGCCGCAACGCGGCATAGGCGAGCAGCAGGCTGGCGTTGAGCGCATGGTCGAAATGCGACAGGTCGCCATCCTGGCTGCGCATCCGGCGGCCGCAGTCGAGCATCAGCATGATCTGCTGGTCGCGCTCGTCCTGGTACTCGCGGGCGATCGGTGTACGGGCGCGTGCGGTGGCCTTCCAGTCGATCTGGCGCAGGGTGTCGCCTTCGCGAAACTCGCGTAGCTGGTGAAACTCCAGGCCGAGCCCGCGACGTGGTTGCTGGCGCACGCCAAGGCGGTTCAGCCACAGGTCGATGGCTTTGAGTCCGGCGCCATGCAGTTGAGCGAAGTCGGGGTAGACGCGCGTCTCGCTGAACAACGTCAGCGGTCGCCGACTGCGCCACAGGCCCAGCGGACTGAGCAGGCGGACATCGCAACGCTGGAACATTACCTGTCCGCGCTGGTTCGGCTGCACGCGGTAGTCGAGACGGCAATGTTCGCCGGATTGCAGACGCACCCGCTGTGGCAGCTGCTCGACGGTCATGCCGGGCGGGACGTGATCGAACAGCTCCAGCTCGAGCGGAGCGGGCTGTCGATTGCTCACCGTAAGCTGCACCGGGCTCCAGTGGCCCAGCGGCAGGCTGCCCGACAGGCTACGTTGCACCTCGGGTGTCGGCAGGCGCCGCAACCTGTAGACATCGAACAGTGCCGTGGCCAGCAATGCCAGCAGCAGCCCCCACCAGACCGGCTGCAGGCTGGTTGCGAGTTCCAGCTGCAGCGCGGCCATTACGCCGATGACCAGGGCCAGCAGCGCCAGGGCGGCCAGCGCAACGAGCAGGCGACGGGATGGACTCATGCGCGCGGCGCCGGGACCTGATCGAGTAGCTGGTGCAGGACCTGATCCACCGAAAGCCCCTCGATATCCAGTTCCGCCGAAAGCCGTACGCGATGGCGAAGCACGGCCCGCGCGCAATCCTTGATGTCATCCGGGGTGACGAACTCGCCGCCGCGCAGCAGCGCCCTGGCACGTCCGCCGCGTACCAGGGCGATCGAGGCACGGGGGCCAGCACCCAGCGCCAGGCCTGGCCAGCTGCGCGTGCTGCGCACCAGGCGCACGGCATAGTCCAGCACCTGCTCATCCAGCGGCAGTTCGCTGGCGATCTTCTGCAGCGCCTGCACGTCGCGCGCCTGCACCAGCTGACGCAGTGCGCTGACGTCGAGCATGTCGGCGCGTGCCGAACGGCTGACCTGACGGACCAGCTCCAGCTCTTCCTCCGCTTGCGGGTAATCCATGCGCAACATGAGCATGAAGCGGTCCAGTTCGGCTTCTGGCAGCGGGTAGGTACCTTCTTGCTCGATGGGGTTCTGCGTCGCCATGACCATGAACGGTTGCGGCACTGCCAATGCCCGGCCTTCGAGGGTCACCTGCCGCTCCTGCATCACTTCGAGCAGTGCCGCCTGAGTCTTGGCTGGTGCGCGGTTGATCTCGTCGGCCAGCAGCAGATTGGTGAATACCGGCCCCTTGCGCAGCTTGAACTGCTCGCTCTGCATGTCGTAGACCGCATGGCCGGTGACGTCGCTGGGCATCAGGTCCGGCGTGAACTGGATGCGCGAGAACTCGCCACCGAAGCAGCGCGCCAAGGCACGCACCAGAAGCGTCTTGCCCAGTCCGGGGACACCTTCGATCAGCACGTGCCCACCGGCGATCAGCGCGGTCAGAACGCCGTCGATGACCTCGTCCTGGCCGATCACCGCCTTGTGCAGTTCATCGCGCAGCGCCTGGGCCAGCTGGGCGGCACGTGCGCGCTGGCTGATGGGGCTGGCGGTCGGGGCGGGGCTGCTCGAATCGGGGATCTGTTCGCTCATAACGCATTCCTGAGGCTTTGCAGGTCGGCGACCTGGCGGGTGAATTCGATGGCCGACAGGCGCTGCGCCGGCACTGGGCGCATGGCCTGCTCGACACGGCCTGGTGGCAGATTGGTGAGGCGGGCGAGCAGGGGCAGTTGCGCACCGGCCGAGAGCTGTTCGAAGCCTGGGTGATGGCGGCTGGCGCGGCAGCGGATGTCCAGCTGCAGCTGCTGCAGCAGCCGGGCCTGATTGCCGTGACGCATGAGGAGCTCCGCCGAGCCGTGCAGGTGCTCTTGCAGCTGCCGGCGCGCCGGGCTGGCGGCAGGCAATATCGGCCCGAAACGCTGACCGGCGTGCCAGAGCCCGAGCACAAGGAGCAGTCCCAGGGCGACCAGCAGTTGCGGGAAATACCGGCGCAGCTGCGTGAACAGCCCGTCGTGCTCGCTGCGGTGCACAAGCGTCACTGCGCTGTCCTGGGTCAGATACCACAGCAGCCAGGCGTGGTCGTAATCGTCGATCTTGCGGTTCTGCCAGATCCAGCTATCGGTCAGGGCGGTGATCAGCCCGTCGCCGTGCTGCAGCTGCAGCATATGCGTGGCACCGGCGCTGTTGGCCCAGGCGTGGGCCCGATTGTCGGCGTCGTATAGATGGAAGTCGGTGTCGAAGGCGATGAACGCTGGTGCGCGCTCGTTCTCCAGGTAGAGCTTGGTCAGCTGCGGATGCTCTTCGGCGGTTGAGGACTGCGGCGTCTGGCTGCTTTCGTCCAGTTCCTCCGTTGCGTACTGCTGCAGATTGAGCCGGTCGAGCAGCAGGTCGCCACTTTTGCCGGCTTTCTCGTCCCACAGCCGCTCCGCCACCACCACCAGATGGCCGCCGGCGGCCGCCCAATCGAGCAGGCGTTCGGTCTGCCGTGGCGTCAGGTTGCGCCGGTCACCCAGCAGGAGCAGGGTCTGGCCCTCGCTTGACAGCGTCTCGACGCCGCCGATGCCTTCGTGATGTTCCACCGTGAGGCCGAGGCCGCGCAGGAACAGCTCCGCGGCGAGATAAGGGTTACTGCGTGCTTCCGGGGCCGGCCCATGTTCGACCACATCCTCGTAGGGTTGCAGCTGGCTGGCCAGCCAGATGATCAACAGGCCGAGCAGCAGCACCGCCACGGCGGCCAGCGCACGCGTATGCAGGCGACTCATGACTGCACCTGCTGGCCGAACAGTCCGCGCCAATCGGCACACAGCGCATCGCGGGCCTCCGTTTCGGCGGGTCGGTGCCCGTACGCCTGCGCCTGCCAATGTCGGGTGAGGCGCTCGGCGAAGCCGGCCAGGGACTCGTGCTGCAGCTGGCGCACCTGCTGCAGTACTTCACCTTCGGTGTGTGCTGCGTTCAAGGGTAGCTGGAAGTCGTGCAGCAGGCGGCTGAGCAGGCCGCGATAGAGCAGTGCCAGTGCCGCACGTGGGTCAGTCTGCCAGAGCCGTTCGGCTTCGCCGGCAATGTCGGCAGGCAGCTTCTCGGGCGCGACATCGAGGCCGAACAGCTGCGTGGGCGCTACGGCGGTACGTCGCTTGGGCATGCGCAGGCGCCCGGCGAAAACCTGCAGCCAGTCGCGGTAGCGCCATAACACCATCGCCACCACCGAGGCCAGCAGCGTCCACAGCAGCACTTCCAGGACCTGCGCCAGGCGCTCCAGCCCTTGCCACAGCGAACCGCCCTGCAGCAGGCGTTCGAGCAGGCGTGCCAGGGTGCTTGGTCGCTCGGACGCTTGGCCATCGCCCAAGCGCCAGCGCGTGACGGTTTCGCGATGCTGGAACGGCGGCTGGTCCAGCAGCGCATCGATTCGTTTGCGCGCTGCGTCACTGGTCAGTGGCTGGTTGAGCAGTCGTTCGCTCTCCGGTCCCGGCTGGGTGGTGTCGGCTTGCGCAGCGGGTGCCGCCCAGGCGCTATTGTCCGCCGGCCAGAACAACAGGCCGACGGCGAGCAGAACCGCTGGCACGGTACTGAGCAGGCGCTGACGCAGGCGGCGGAAGGCGAGTTCGATGTCCCAGGCTTCAAGGTGGGTGCGTCGGTTGAGATAGAGGCTGAAGCCGCAGGCGACGTAGATCGGTTCCCAGACGACCAGCACCAGCGCGTAGAGCAGGTTCGACAGATGCTCGAGCCAGAGCCACTCGCCGCTCAGCCCGAGCAGGTCCTCCCAGTTCCAGCGCTGAACCAGCTGTGCCGGCAGGAAGAAATACAGCAGGCCCAGCAGGCCGAGCCAGAGCGCGCCTTCCAGATGTACGCCAACCACGGTCAGCCAGCTGGCCGCGCGACCGTTGCGCAGGCTCAGTGTCACCAGGCGCTGCTTGCGCGCCCGGCCGTCGAGGCCTTCGAGCTGCTGCACAGGCAGGTCGAAGCTGCGCGTCGTGCTCAGCCGGCGCCAGGTCAGGCTGGCCAGCCATTGCTGGCGCAACAGGCCAGGAAAGGCTTTGAGGCTTTCGCGCAGGGAGGGCGTCTCGCCAAACAGGGCTTTGGACAGGATGTGCAGCGGTAGCCGCTCGAACAACGGCTTGAGCCACCAGAACAGCAGCAGCGCGACGCTCGGGTGCTGCCACAGCAGCAGACTGAACAAGCCGAAAACCGGCAGCGTGACGGCTGCCCAGCTGAGCATCAGCAGTCTGGCGTGGCGCCGGGCCAGATGGATGCCGAGATCCAGCGCCTCCCATGAACTGCGCGGGCGTATCGAGACGCTGGCTTCAGTCAGCTGCATAACGACCCCGCCCGGCGAGCATGAAGTAGGCGCCCACCAGCAGCCACAGCGCTGCGCCGACGATGTATTTGATCGTCGGTGTCGTCAGCGTCATGGAGGACCAATAGGCTTCGACGAATGCGGCGATCAGCAGGAAGGCGGTTGCTCCGCAGACCAGCTGGATGCCGTGTTTGGCTGCCAGGCGCAGTGCTTGCGCGCGAGTTCGGCAGCCCGGCGCCAACAGTGCAGCACCGAGCTGCAGCCCGGCCGCGCCGGCGAAGGTGATGGCCGTCAGCTCGAACGCACCATGGCCGATGACGAACGACCAGAATGGCTGGTGGTAGCCGATGCCCGTCAGGTGGCCGGCTACTGCGCCGATGGTCAGGCCGTTGAAGAGCAAGAAGAACAAGGTCCCCAGGCCGAACAGCAGCCCGCTGGCGAACGTCTGGAAGGCGATGCCGATGTTGTTCATCACGTAGTACCCGAACATCAGCCAGTCGTCACCGGCTCCGCGCTCGGCAAAACGGCCCAGGCGACTGGCATCGGGGTCGTACATCTGCTCCATCTGCGCGACCTGGTCGGCCGGCAGCACGCTGTAGACGAGGTCCGGAAAGGCGTATACCAGCGCAGCCATGCCGAGCAGGCTGCCGTAGAACAGCAGGCTGGCCGCCAGCACGTAGCGCCATTGGAGGCGCACGGCGCGGGCGAACCCGCCAGTGATGAAGCCGAGCATGCGGCCGAGCAACGGGCTGCGGTGGCGATAGAACTGCTGATGGCCACGCAGGACCAGCCGTTGCAGCTGCTCGACCAACTGGCTGCTGTAGCCGCGGGATTCGGCAATGGCGAGCTGCTGGCAGAGCTGGCGGTAGGCGGCAGGGAAGGCGTCGGCCTGTTGCGCGCTGGCCTTGCCACGCTCGAGCGCGTCCAGCTGCGCTGCGAATTCGAGCCAGCGCGCCTGATGCAGGCGTTCGAATGCGGCCTGCTTCATGCTGCACCCATCAGCGAACGGGCGATGCCGTGAATTTTCGCCTCGGCCTCCTGGTCCGAGGTCGCCAGCGGTTCGGCCAGGATCGAAGCCAGCTCGAGGCGGCGCTCGGCGGAAAGGCTGGCCTGGCGTTCGGCAAAGGCGATCAGCGCGCGCTGCTCGTCGAGGGTCAGTTTGAACGGAGCCGTGACGGCTTCCGCATCCGGCAGTGCTGGGCGCACTGCAGGTTTTTCCTGATAGACCACCAACGTGCCTGCTGCCAGGTCGCCGAGTCGCTTGAAGGCCGGATTTGCGAGGCAACTCAATGCGCCCAGGAAATAGCCGAACGGCAGCAGGTCGACGAAACGCAGCAGATTGCGCGTCAGCGAGGACGTCCAGCCCACCGGCGTGCCGTCGTCATGCACGACGCGCAGCCCCAGCCAGTATTTTCCCGGGGTGCGACCCTGATTCAGAACTTCGAAGAGCACCATGTACCACCACTGGACGAGAAACAGCAGCAGTGCGCCCAGCCCCATGCCGAACTTGCCAAGCAGTCCGAGCGTAAAGAAGAGGGTCAGTAGCAGGGCGCCGCGAATACCCAGGTCGATGGTGAAGGCGAGCGCGCGCGGAACGAGACCGGCCGGGCGCAACACCAGGTCGATGCCCTCTGGGGTTTCCACGCGATGGCTGGTGTCGAGCAGGGCTTGGCGGTCGATGTTCGATGGCAAGGGCAAGGGCAAGGTCGTCTAGGGTCAGGCAGAAGCTGATGCTATGCGGCAAGCACGGCTGCGGCAATGCGCGCGATGGCCAGATGACCGGCCGGGCGCCGAAAGTGGGACGGATTATGGCGAAATGCCTGCTTCCTTGCAGGATGCCGTTCGCAGAGCGGGGCACCTTCCTGA
This sequence comes from Stutzerimonas sp. Brlt_14, assembly GCF_051948915.1. NCBI lineage: Bacteria > Pseudomonadati > Pseudomonadota > Gammaproteobacteria > Pseudomonadales > Pseudomonadaceae > Stutzerimonas > Stutzerimonas sp. Brlt_14. The sequence continues at coordinate 44,577 of NZ_JAYJLM010000007.1, read as the reverse complement.
CTCACCGCGATGGCCATGTCGCAGCTGTTAGACTGCTGTGCTGATCGAGAAGGACTCTCCCGTGACTCCAAGCATCTTCTGGTACGACTTCGAAACCACAGGCATATCGCCCAGCCGCGACCGCCCCTTGCAGGTTGCCGGTATCCGCACCAACGAGGCGCTCGAGGAAATCGGCGAGCCGCTGAACATCTACTGTCGACCCGGCGACGACATCCTTCCCCATCCCGCCGCGTGCCTGGTCACGGGAATCACGCCTGCAGTTCTGCAGCAGAAGGGGATGTGCGAGGCCCAGTTCGTTCATCATCTGCATCGGGAATTGTCGACTCCCGGAACCTGCGGCGCCGGCTACAACAGCCTGCGTTTCGACGACGAAGTGACCCGCTACAGCCTGTACCGCAATTTCTACGATCCGTATGCACGCGAATGGCAGGGCGGCAACAGCCGTTGGGACCTGATCGATCTGGTGCGTACCGCCTATGCGCTGCGCCCGGAAGGAATTGGCTGGCCGGAAGACGACGGGCGGGTGACGCTCAAGCTCGAGCGCTTGAGTGCCGCCAATGGGCTGGAACATCTGAACGCCCACGACGCGCTGTCCGATGTGCGCGCCACCATTGGCCTCGCCAGGCTCATTCGTGAGCGGCAGCCGCGTCTGTACGATTATCTCTTCAATCTGCGTCGCAAACATGCGGTGCTCGAGCAGGTCACCCTGCTGGAGCCGCTGGTGCACGTGTCCGGACGCTTCTCGGCTGCCCGGCATTTCCTCTCCGTGGTGCTGCCGCTGGCCTGGCATCCGCGCAACCGCAATGCGCTGATCGTTTGCGATCTGCAAGCCGAGGTGCGGCCGTTATGGCTGGAAAGCGCGGAAACGCTGCGACAGCGGCTCTACACGCGTCGCGACGAGCTGGCCGAGGGCGAGTTACCGGTCCCGCTGAAGCTCGTGCACATCAACAAGTGCCCGGTCCTGGCGCCGCTCAAGGTCTTGCGCGAGGCGGATATCCAGCGCCTGAAGCTCGACTTGCCTGCGTGCCACGAACGTGCTGACGCGCTACGCGAACAGCGCCACGTGTGGAGCCCAAAGCTGGACGAGGTGTACCGCGAAGAGGGGTTCATCGGTGTGGACGATCCGGAACAGCAACTCTATGACGGCTTTCTGGGCGAGCGCGATCGGCGGCTGTGCGATCGGATTCGCGAGATGGCGCCGGCAGAGCTCGCTCGGCAACAGTGCCACTTCGATGATGTACGGTTAAAGGAATTGCTGTTCCGTTATCGCGCGCGCAACTTTCCGGAAGCGTTATCGGCTGAAGAGCGGGTGAGGTGGCAACGGTTCTGCCAACAGCGCCTTAGCGGCGAGATAGCCGGCGCGCCCAATACCCTTGCGCAGTTCGAGGCGGATATACAACAGTTCATGCTCACTGCCACCCCAGCGCAGCAGCAGCTATTGCAGCAGTGGCGTGAATACGGGCGCGCCTTGGGTGAGCGTTACGGGTGCAACTAGCGCGTCCGGCCCGGTTGGCTATCGAAAAAGAGCAGCGGCTGTTACGGGTGGGAAGCGCGCAATAAAAAACGCCACTTGTCGACGTCGATCAATAACGTCGGGAAGCGGCGTTCTTTATAACCCTGGTATTGCTTAGCCCAGAAGAGTGGCCCAGCTTTCCACGGTGTCGGAGCCCCATTGGGCTTTCCATTCTTTCAGCGTCTTGTGGTTGCCACCTTTGGTTTCAATCACTTCACCGCTGTGCGGGTTCTTGTACTGCTTGACGCGACGTGCGCGCTTGCTGGCGGCCGGCGCTTTCGCCGCACGTGGAGTTTTGCTGTTGCGGGAGGCATCCGGATCGAGCAGGGCGATGATGTCGCGCAGCGACTTCTGGTATTCGCCCATGAGTTCGCGCAGCTTGCCTTCGAACTCCAGTTCCTTTTTCAGTTTGTCATCTTCGGAAAGGGACTTCAGTCGCTCCTGAAGTTCCTTGATGGCCTCTTCAGTGGCGCGATACTCGTTGATCAGTGACATGTGACTTCCTTGGATTAGGTTTGAACGCAAGTGTCAGCAATCATAGTCCTGCGTAATGGGCAAGTAAATATAGATGGATAAAAAAGCGGGGCACTTTTTGTAGGGATATTTCATGCGTACCGAAGGGCCAGCGCGGACAGCTTTCGACAAGCTTAAACAAACGTAATTTCTGTTTTATCGGGCAAGTTTTTTCGATTGTTTCCAAGGCGTGTCCAAATAACCGGACAGCTGAATCGTGCCGGCGGGGTTGCGTGGCTTCTCAATCCAACGCCGGCGTTAACGCGATGGCTGTGCTTTTGTCTGCTGGGATAGAATGCCGCGTTTCCTTCGTGTCGGAGTAACCGTTAATGCGCACTTTCAGGCTGGTGATTGCCTGCCCCGATGGCGTTGGCATTGTTGCCAAGGTCAGTAACTTTCTCGCCACCTACAATGGCTGGATCACGGAAGCCAACCACCATTCCGACCACCAGAGCGGCTGGTTCTTCATGCGCCATGAAATCCGCGCTGATTCGCTTCCGTTCGACCTCGACGGGTTCCGTCAGGCCTTTGCCCCGATTGCCCGCGAGTTTTCCATGGAGTGGCGTATCACCGACTCCGAGCGGCGCAAGCGCGTGGTTCTGATGGCGAGCCGTGAATCGCATTGCCTGGCCGACCTGCTGCATCGCTGGCACAGCGGCGAGCTGGATTGCGACATTCCTTGCGTGATTTCCAACCATGACGATCTGCGCAGCATGGTCGAGTGGCACGGGATTCCATACTTCCATGTCCCCGTCGATCCTGCCAACAAGCAGGAGGCCTTCGCTGAAGTGACGCGCCTGGTGCGCGAACAGCGTGCCGACGTGATAGTGCTGGCGCGCTACATGCAGATTCTGCCTGCCGAACTGTGCGACGAATTCGCCCAGCGGGTGATCAACATCCACCACAGCTTCCTGCCGTCTTTCGTCGGCGCCAAGCCGTATCACCAGGCCTCGCTGCGGGGTGTGAAGCTGATCGGGGCGACCTGTCACTATGTCACCGAGGAGCTCGATGCCGGGCCGATCATCGAGCAGGACGTGGTCCGCGTCAGTCATCGCGACAGCATCGAGGACATGGTTCGCCTCGGCAAGGACGTGGAGAAGATGGTGCTTTCCCGCGGCCTGCGCTATCACTTGGAAGATCGCGTGCTGGTACACAGCAACAAGACCCTCGTGTTCAACTGACAGTCCGGAGGCGCCGTGGCAGATCCTTTCGAGCGTGTCGTGGCCAAGGCGCCGCCGGTCATCGGCAGTGGTTGCACCCAGCGCTACGACCCGGAGGCGTTATCGCCCGAGCAGGGCACGGAATTCGCTGGGGCGGTGGAGTTATGGGCACAGCTGCGCCGTGAGCAGGTGCCGTGCGATTCAGGCAACACCGAAGATGGCGAAAGCGAACCTGAACAGTAGCTGGCGATTGGGAGCTGACGGATGCACGCATTGATCGATCATCTGCTGCTGGGGGCGGACGCCAACGGCGAACCCAGCGTGCAGTCCCTGCGTCTTGCCAATCGGCATGGCCTGATCGCCGGCGCCACCGGCACCGGAAAGACGGTGACCTTGCAACGGCTGGCCGAGCAGTTCAGCGATGCCGGGGTCGCGGTCTTCGCCGCGGACATCAAGGGTGACCTGTGCGGGCTGGGCGCCGCGGGCTCGCCTCAAGGCAAGATCGCCGAGCGGATCGCCAGCATGCCCTGGCTCGATCATCGTCCGCAGGCGTACCCGGTCACCCTGTGGGACGTACATGGTCGTAGCGGCCATCCCTTGCGTACTACGCTGAGCGAAATGGGGCCGCTGCTGCTCGGCAATCTGCTGCAACTGACCGATAGTCAGCAATCGGCGCTCTTTGCGGCCTTCAAGGTGGCGGATCGCGAAGGGCTGTTGCTGCTCGACCTGAAAGACCTCAAGGCGCTGCTCGCCCACCTCAAGGCTGAACCACAGATGCTGGGCGAGGACAGCGCGCTGTTCACCGCGGCCTCGTCGCAGGCCTTGTTGCGGCGCCTGGCGACGCTGGAGCAGCAGGGTGCTGAAGCCTTGTTCGGCGAACCTGCATTGCAGCTCGAAGATATCCTGCAGCCGGCGCCCGACGGACGCGGTGTCATCCATCTGCTCGATGCAAGCACGCTGGTTCACGAGGCGCCCAAGGTTTACGCGACCTTTCTGCTCTGGTTGCTGGCCGAGCTGTTCGAGCAGCTTCCGGAGCGGGGCGACGCCGATAGACCGGTGCTGGCGCTGTTCTTCGACGAGGCGCACCTGTTGTTCGGTGATACGCCAAAAGCACTGCAGGAACGCCTGGTACAGGTGGTACGGCTGATTCGCTCGAAGGGCGTGGGCGTCTACTTCGTTACGCAGTCTCCGGCCGATCTTCCGGATACGGTGCTGGCTCAGCTGGGGCTGCGCATCCAGCACGGGCTGCGGGCGTTCACGGTCAAGGAGCAAAAGGCGCTGCGCTCGGTGGCGGACGGCTTTCGCGCCAACCCGGAATTCTCGACGCTCGATGTGCTGACCCAGCTTGGAATCGGTGAGGCGCTGGTCGGTGGTCTCGAGGAAAAGGGAACCCCAGCGATGGTGCAGCGCGTCGCGATCGCTCCGCCGCAGTCGCGCATTGGTCCGCTGAGCGAACCCGAACGCGCGGCACTTATCGCGCGCTCCGGTCTTGGCCGTCGCTACGACAAGCCCTTCGATCGGGAGTCGGCCTACGAGATGCTGAGTACCCGGGCAACGCAGAACGTCGAGCAGGAGCGTGAAACTGCAAACAAGCCTCGTCGCGAGACGAACAAGACTGGCAGTGAATTGAGTGATCTGGCTGGCCGTGTAGTGAAGAGTGCGCTGAGCCAGGCCGCGAACCAGTTGGGGCGGCAGTTGGCCAGAGGTTTGCTGGGCTCTTTATTGGGCGGCAAGCGCTGACGGTTTCGTTCCGGCCGCAATTCACGCACTGCGTATGTTCGCACGCTTGAGATGCTGCGGTTAGGCCGGCGGTGTAATCGCGCCGTCACAATCGGCACGCTTCGCCTGTTCCAGCTTTTGAACTTCCTGTTGAAAAACCTGATCGAGCACGGTGGGCTTCTTTCGCCACGGTTTGCGTTCGGGCTCGCGTTCAGCGGCGTAAGTGGTTATTTCACCACCGTAGATATTGGTAAAACGCTGAGCCTGGCGCTCGAGTTCTGCGCGCAGTTCGTCTTTGGTCACGTAATAAAACCTGTGTTGGATGATTTGAATTGAGACGTGGCAGTCAGCAAATGATTGCATGGCCAGTTTGTAACCACTGTTTGCCGGCTGCATGGCCAGCATATGCCTGCAAGAAATGAGGTCAATTTAAAAGATTTAAACAATTGCGGAGCAAGCGGCAAAAGCGAGGACTGGTTCGAAAAAAAACGTCATGCCGATCAGTTGCGAAGTATGCCTCGCTATCCTTTACCGGGCCAGGAAAAAGAAAACCCGCCGAAGCGGGTTTTCCTCAATGCACCGAGAACAACTATCGCGCCACTTTGGCCTCGTTGCTCTGTTCGGCGCGTCCGTAAACATCGTCGAAGCGCTCGATATCGTCCTCACCCAGATAGCTGCCGGACTGGACTTCGATGATTTCCAGCGGAATCTTGCCCGGGTTGGCGAGGCGATGCACCGAAGTGATCGGAATATAGGTCGACTGATTCTCGGTGAGCAGGAACGTCTTGTCGTTGCAGGTTACCTGAGCGGTGCCGGATACCACGATCCAGTGCTCGGCACGGTGGTGGTGCATCTGCAGCGAGAGGCTGGCGCCCGGATTCACGCAGATGCGCTTGACCTGGAAGCGACCGCCCATGTCCACCGAGTCGTACCAGCCCCAGGGGCGGTACACGGCGCAGTGGTTCTTGGTCTCGCTGCGCTCCTGGGCGTCGAGCTTGCTGACCAGTTTCTTGACGTCCTGCACCTTGTCCTTGTGCGCAACCATCATGGCGTCTTTGGTTTCCACGACCACGATGTCTTCCAGGCCCAGCACCGTGACCAGCTTGCCATTGCCGTGGACCAGGCAATTGCGCGAGTCCTCGGCGATCACGTCGCCTTTGAGCACGTTGCCATTCTGATCCTTCTCGTGCACGTCCCAGATCGACGACCAGGAGCCGACATCGCTCCAGCCGGCGGACATCGGAACCACACAGGCCAACTGAGTCTTTTCCATCACGGCGTAGTCGATGGAATTGTCCGGGCAGCAGGCGAAGGTGGCCGGATCGATCAGCACTTCATCGCCGTTCTTCACGCTGCGCTCGAGCGCGACCCAGCAGGTGTCGTAGATGTCCGGGTCGTGCTTCTTCAGTTCATCCAGGAAGACACTGGCGCGGAACAGGAACATGCCGCTGTTCCAGTAATAGTCGCCGGACCCCAGATAGCTCTGGGCGCGCGCTTCGTCCGGCTTTTCGACGAACTGGGCGACGCGCTTGATGCCATCCGGCAGACCGGTATTGGCGTCCTGGCTGCCACGGATATAGCCGTAGCCGGTTTCGGGGCGGGTCGGCGGCACGCCGAAAAGCACCATCTCACCGTTCTCGGCGGCATTGGTGGCCAGCGCCAGGGAGCGCTGGAAGGCTTTCTGGTCTTCGATCACATGGTCAGCCGGCAGGACCAGCAGCAGCTCGTCGCGGCCTTCCTCGATCAGCTTCATCGCGGCGATGCCGATGGCGGGTGCCGTGTTGCGACCGAAAGGCTCGAGCAGCAGGCCCTGGACGTCCAGCTTGCGAGCCGCCAGCTGCTCCTTGACGATGAAGCGATGGTCCTTGTTGCACACCAGCAAAGGCTGCTGCATGCCGTCGAAGGCCAGGCGCTCGACAGTCTGCTGGAACAATGTCTGTTCGCCAGTCAGTGCAAGGAACTGCTTGGGGAACGACTTGCGGGAGAGGGGCCACAGTCGGGAGCCGCTACCACCTGAAAGAATAACCGGGATCATATTGCTTCTCCTGAATCGTTTCGAAGGTCGTTCTACTTGTTCGATGGGGCAGCCCATCTGGCTGCACCGCTCGTTTCGTGTTCATTCGCGAGGGAATCGCCGGAACGAAATCCGCTCTGTCCCGAAGCGCTGCTCCGGGATTGGAAATCTGTATTCATTGGTTCGCTGAGTTACCGGACCATCGAGCTCAGGCCGTGGCTATCTGTTGCGCGCTGCCAGTGAATGCGTGCCTGTGGCCGACCAATGACGAGTTGACTGACGCCATCGTCGGGAGTGGTGCGTGGCGTATGTTGCGCGTCCAATAGGGGCGGTGCGTTTGCATGGCCGTAACCCTCTGTTCGTGCCTTGCTCGGCGTTTGTCATGCGAGGTGCCGCGCTGGCACTGCTCGACGCCTCGGCCATTGGCCTGATGCCCGGCAGCATCGCTGCTCGAGGTTGCGCTACCGCCGGGGTCGCGGTGCGACCGGGAACGGAGCGGTTTGCAAGTCTGATTACCCTATGCACGTTCATGTGCGACGTCCCTTTCCACCTGGAATTGTCGGTACGCGCTTATGATTGCCAGCTGTGCTCGATAGTTCCCGCGCCGACTACCGTTGATCGGTGAGTTTTTTCGACGGGTTCTCGGTGTGGGATCGACGGCGGGGCTGGACTCGACGAGCCTGCGAGAGGGGCTGGCTGGGATGCGGGAGCGGAGTGGGAGATGGATGGCGTGACGTCGCGCCATCCACCGAAGCCGGATTACTGGTCGCTGGCGTCGCGCAGGAAAACCAGGTGATCGGCAGAGGAGTCGTTCGCGCTGTAGCGGTAGCCTTCGTAGTCGAATGCCGACAGCTGATCGGGGGTGCTGATGCGCTCCTTGATGATCCAGCGAGCCATCAGGCCTCGTGCCTTCTTCGCATAGAAGGAGATGATCTTGTACTGGCCGTTCTTCATGTCCTTGAAATCGACATTGATGATGCGGGCATTCAACGCATTGCGTTTGACCGCGCTGAAGTATTCGTTGGACGCCAGGTTGAGCAGCACGTCATCGCCCTGATCGGCGAGCGCTTCGTTCAGCCAGTCGCTGATACGTTCGCCCCAGAAGGCGTATAGGTCCTTGCCGCGGGGGTTGGTCAGCTTGGTGCCCATCTCCAGGCGATAGGGCTGCATGAGGTCCAGCGGCCGCAGCAGGCCATAGAGTCCAGAGAGCATGCGCAGGTGCTTCTGCGCGAACAGCAGGTCGTCTTCGGTGAAGTCATCGGCGTTGAGTCCGGTATAGACGTCACCCTTGAACGCGAGCAGCGCCTGCTTGGCGTTGCTCGGGGTGAACGCCGGTGTCCAACTGCCGTAGCGAGCAACGTTCAACGCTGCCAGCTTGTCGGAGAGGTGCATCAGTTCGCTGATCTGCGCCGGCGAGTAGCGACGAAGCAATTCGATCAACTGCTGTGAGTGGTCGAGGTACTGGGGCTGGGTGAAGCGTTCGGTTATCGGGGGTGTGTCGTAATCGAGTGTCTTGGCCGGGGAAATCACCATCAGCATGCAAGGTCTCCTTTCTGATGGCGCGATTGTAGGGGCACGGCCGGCGAGTCTCCAGCTATGGGCGCCATAGCCTCCGGTGTTGACCTTGCCCGTGGGGCAAGGCGCAAGCTAGTGCCAGTCGAGTTAGGAGTTCGTATGTCTGACTGCAATCACGCGCAATGGCAACCGCCACACGATTACCGCCCGCTCGAGCGCCGCTCGGAACGGCGGACATGGGCGGTGGTGATTCTCACTGGTCTGACAATGCTGCTGGAGATCACCGCCGGTTACTGGTTCAACTCCATGGCATTGCTCGCCGATGGCTGGCACATGGCCTCGCACATGGTCGCCATAGGCCTCGCCGCGCTCGCGTATCTGTTGGCGCGGCGCTATGCGGCGGATCATCGTTTCACGTTCGGCACCTGGAAGATCGAGGTGCTGGCCGGTTTCGCCAGCGCGCTGCTGCTGGTGGTGGTGGCGCTGTTCATGATCGGTGAGTCGTTGCTGCGCTTCTGGGCGCCGGCGGCGATCGGCTTCGATGAGGCGCTGGTGGTTGCGGTCGTCGGCCTGCTGGTGAATCTGTTATCGGCCTGGTTGCTGCGGGACGAGCATGATCACGGCCACGGCCACGGCGATGATGCCCATAGCCATGCTGAGCGGGGTCATGCGCACGCACACGGTGCGCCAGGCAAGGACCTCAACCGCCATGCAGCCTTCATCCATGTGTTGACCGATGCCCTGACCTCGGTGGCGGCCATCATCGCCTTGCTGGGCGGCAAGCTCTTCGGCTGGGGCTGGCTAGACCCGGCGATGGGCATCATCGGCGCCCTGGTGATTCTCGTCTGGGCCCGCGGTCTGTTGCGCGATACGGCCAAGGCGCTGCTGGACCGTGAGATGGATGACCCGCTGGTGGGCAAGGTGCGCGAGGCGCTTGAGCGGGTGCCCGACACGGAGGTCACCGACCTGCATCTGTGGCGTGTGGGGCGATCGCAGTACAGCTGCATCCTGAGCGTGGTGACGCATCAGCCCCACACGGCCGACCGCTACAAGGCGGCGCTGCAACCCTTTGCGCAGCTGGTGCACATCACCGCCGAAGTGAATCGCTGCGGCGAAAGGGCGCACCTTGATTCTCGACAATAACGCGCAGGAAAGCCGCGAGCCAAGGCCCTGTGGTCGATTCGTGAAAAAAAGCCGTGTTCAACGGAAAAGTCTTTTGCCTGTCATAAGTTTTACGGTATTACCAAGTTCAGACCGCCGAACCCTGCGACACAGGTGGCGGCTCCTGGGCAGCCCCGAATCCACCGGCTTCCCTCGTCCGCTCACCCAATCGCACGGCGGTCACTCTGCGGCGGAGCGCTTATCCGCTTCGCTTCTGACCCTAGAAGAAGGTGATCGGTATGGATGACTACGGCAGATCTCGCGCCACCCAGCCCACGCTCTACGTCCTCGACACGAACGTCCTGATACACGATCCCAACGCCTTGCTGAATTTCCAGGAACACCAGGTCGCCATTCCCATGACCGTGCTGGAGGAGCTCGATCAGCTCAAGACCGGCAAGCACAGCGTGGCGGCCGAGTGCCGCCAGGCGATCCGCCTGATCGACAAGCTGCTGGGCGATGCCACGCCGGAAGAAGTCGAGTTGGGTGTGCCGATCCAACGTGGCAAGAGCGGCCCATCCGGCAGCCTTTCGATCCTGATGAGCAAGGGCGGCGACTCCATCGCACTCCCGGAAGACCTGAACGACAACAAGATCATCAATCAGGTGGTCAGGCTCAGCAAACAGCGGCCCGAGGTCCCCGTGGTGTTGGTGACCAAGGACATCAACATGCGCCTGAAGGCGCGAGCCTGCGGGGTGGCGGCCGAGGATTACCACACCGATCAGCTGGTCGACGACATCGGCCAGCTGTCGCGGGGCTATCACAGTGTCAGTGGCTCCTTCTGGGACCGGGTGAGCAAGGTGGAGACCCACCAGGGCCATGGGCGCACCTGGCATCGCGTCCAGCTGATCGACAACCTGCCGGCGGTGCACATCAACGAATTCATCATCGACGAGCAGGGCTTCGTGGGTTGGATCAAGGGCATCAAGGCCGATGAGCTGCTGCTGCTCGACCTGCATCAGGAGCCATTGCTGCACCAGGAAGCCTGGGGGTTGCGCCCGCGTGATATCCATCAGGCGCTGGCATTGTTCGCCTTGCTCGATCCGGATATCCATCTGGTCAGCCTGTCCGGCGCCGCCGGCTCGGGCAAGACCATTCTGGCGCTGGCGGCGGCCATCGAGCAGACCGTGGTCAGCAAGCGCTACCGGCGCATCATTGCCACCCGCAGCGTGCAGGGGCTGGACGAAGACATCGGCTTCTTGCCCGGCACCGAGGCCGAGAAGATGGAGCCCTGGCTGGGCGCGATCACCGACAATCTCGAAGCGCTGCACATGGACGACGAGAACACCCACGGCAGCATCGATTACATCCTGCAGAAGGTGCCGTTGCAGTTCAAATCGCTGAACTACATCCGCGGCCGTAGCTTCCAGCAGAGCCTGATTCTGATCGACGAGTGCCAGAACCTGACGCCGCACCAGATGAAGACCATCATCACCCGTGCGGGCAACGGCTCGAAGGTGGTCTGTCTCGGCAACCTGGCGCAGATCGATACGCCCTATCTGTCCGCGACCAGCTCAGGGTTGACCTACCTCACCGAACGCTTCAAGGACTTCTCCCACGGCGTACATATCACCCTGCAGGGTGTGCCGCGCTCGGTACTGGCGGAGTACGCCGAAGCGCACATGTAAGCAGCGGCGTGCAGTCAGCGATGCCCGGTCGTACCTCTTATGGGGGCGGGCTCATCGCTGACGGCTGGGGTAGACTCCTGATTTTCAGATCAGGAGCGCCGAATGCTCACCCATCTCGATTCCCAAGGCCGGGCCAGCATGGTCGACGTCACCGACAAGGCCGTGACGGCGCGCGAAGCCGTGGCCGAGGCGCGCGTCCGCATGCTGCCGCAGACGCTTCAGCTGATCCAGCAGGGCGGCCATCCCAAGGGCGACGTGTTCGCCGTCGCACGCATCGCCGGCATCCAGGCGGCGAAGAAAACCCATGAACTGATTCCGCTCTGTCACCCGCTGCTGCTGACCAGCATCAAGGTCGAGCTCCAGGCCGATGGCGAAGACAGCGTCCTGATCCGAGCGGTATGCAAGCTGGCGGGGCAGACGGGCGTGGAAATGGAAGCGCTGACCGCTGCCAGCGTCGCGGCGTTGACCATCTATGACATGTGCAAGGCCGTTGACCGCGGCATGCTGATCGAAGGGGTGCGCCTGCTGGAGAAGCTGGGCGGCAAGAGTGGGCATTGGCAGGTACAGGCATGATTTCAATTCAGTTCTTTGCCCGTTATCGGGAAACCCTCGGCAGCGAAGGCGAGCGCATCCAATGGGATGAATCGTTAGGCAGTGTGGATGATGTACGCCAGTACCTCCTGGCGCGCGGTGGCGTCTGGGAGGTACTCGGCGAGCAGAATCTGATGTGCGCGCGCAATCAGGAGCTGTGTGGCCTCGATGAAGCCGTTATCGATGGCGACGAGGTGGCCTTCTTTCCTACCGTGACCGGAGGTTGAGCATGGCGGTTCGTGTTCAACAGGGCTCGTTCGATCCCGGCGCGGAGTTGAACGCGCTGCATGCCGCCAACCTGGGCATCGGCGCGGTGGCCGGCTTCGTCGGCTACGTGCGGGACTTCAATGACGGGCAGGATGTGGCCGGCATGTTTCTCGAGCATGCGCCCGGCATGACGGAAAAAGCGCTGGAGAAGATCGTGCAGGAGGCCGAGCAGCGCTGGCCATTGCTGCGCCTGGAGGTACTGCATCGGGTCGGCCCGCTGGAGCCAGGCGAGCCGATCGTGTTCGTCGGGGCCGCGAGTGCACATCGCGACGCCGCCTTCGACGCCTGCCGCTTCGTCATGGACTACCTGAAAACCCGGGCACCATTCTGGAAGAAGGAAAACACTGCGGCCGGCCCGCGCTGGGTGGAAGGCCGTGCCAGTGATCGGTTGGCAGTCGAGCGCTGGAATGTGAAGAGCTGAGCCTTCAGTAGAAGGTGATGTAGACCTTGAACGCCACGGTGGAGAACATGGTCAGCACGCCCGCCGCGATCATGCCGACACCCCAGCCGCGGTCGCGGAAGCTGTAACCGAGGCCCAACAGGACGAAGCCCGTCCCGATCAGAATGATCAGCCAGTCGATATGCAGCATGGGCACACTCCATTTTCTGCGGGAAATGCGGTCATTGTAGCTCCTTCGAAGCCAGGCGTACTGACCTGTATCATGGCCCTTGCCCGAGCGGGGCCGAAGGCAGCCCGCTTTCCAAGGCGCTCAGCGGTGCGGGCGCGGCGTCGGCGCGAGCAGTTCGGCGGGCGGCGTCTCGCACTGGATCTTACGGCCGATCAGCGCCTCGATCGGCGGCAGCGCGAAGGCATCGTCCTCACCGGCGAAGCTGATGGAGGTGCCGCTGGTGCCGGCGCGGCCGGTGCGACCGATGCGGTGCACGTAATCGTCCGGGTCTTCCGGCAGGGTGAAGTTGATCACATGGCTGATGCCATCGACGTGAATGCCTCGACCGGCGACGTCGGTGGCCACCAGCACGCGAATCTTGCCCTCGCGAAAGCCCTCCAGCGTGCGGATGCGCTTGTGCTGCGGGACGTCGCCGGACATCTGCGCGGCACTGATGCCATCCTTGGTCAGGCGTTCCTCGATGCGTCGCACTTCGTCCTTGCGGTTGGCGAAGACCATCACCCGCGTCCAGTCGTTCTGGGTGATCAGGTTGTACAGCAGCTTGTACTTGTCGCTGCCGGCCACGGCGTAGACGTGCTGCTCGACGGTATCGCTGGTGACGTTCTCCGGTTCGATCTCGACCACGGCGGGGTTAGTGGTCCACTGCTGCGCCAGGTTCATCACGTCGTCGGTGAAGGTGGCGGAAAAGAGCAGGGTCTGACGTTCGCTCTTGGGGGGCGTCTGCCTGATGATCTGGCGGACCTGCGGGATGAAGCCCATGTCGAGCATGCGGTCGGCCTCGTCGAGGACCATCACCTCGACCATGTCCAGGTGCACCTCACCGCGCTGGTTGAAGTCCAGCAACCGGCCGGGGGTGGCCACCAGGATGTCGCAGTAGCGCGATTCCAGCTGTTTGAGCTGCTTGTCGAAATCCATGCCGCCGACAAAGCTCATCACGTTGAGACCGGTGTACTTGGTCAGGTCCAGCGCATCGTTGGCGATCTGCACCACCAGTTCGCGAGTCGGAGCGATGATCAGCGCACGTGGCTCGCCCATGTAGCGTTCCTTGGGCGGTGGCGTTTCCAGCAGCTGGGTGATGGTCGAGATCAGGAAGGCCGCCGTCTTGCCTGTGCCGGTCTGTGCACGGCCGATGGCATCGCGGCCCTTGAGCGTGTAGCCCAGCACCTGAGCCTGGATCGGCGTGCAATAGGGGAAGCCCAGGTCATGGATCGCGTGCATCAGCTCCGGGGCGAGCTTGAAGTCATGGAAGCGGGTCTTGCCTTCGACCGGCTCGACCGCGAAGTCTTCCAGCTTCCAGGCCGGGGCGGCGGGTTTGGGCGGTCTGCTACTGCGCGGGCGGAGTGGCTTTTCAGCGCTGCGCTGGGTGGCTTGCGGCTTGGGTTGGGCTTCTTTCGTCGCGACCTGCTGGGTCACGGGGTCGGGTTGCCGGTCGGTAGTGGCAGATGGCGCGCCGGTGGGTATGTCGGCCCGCTCGTCCGGGGCCTTGCCAAAGATTTTCTTGAGTGCTTTGAGCACGGTCTTCTCGTCGTCGAATTGGGAAAGAATCGCGCGTCAGTGTAATGCAAGACGCAAACCTGGCGAAGCCTCCGCCCCGGCGGGGTCGGCCGGCGCGGTGGCACCGGTCGACGAAGGCAGGCGTGGCGCGGCGCGCCGCCTGCCACGATTGCCGCACGCCTGGCTTGCGCTCGATGCGCCGGGTCAGCCAAGGCGTTCGGCGAGCCAGGCGCCGATGTCACGGATTTCCTCCGGCAGTACCTCATGGCCCATCGGGTAATCGCGCCAGGTCGCCGCGACGCCGGCGCCCTGCAGAGCCTGATAGGCCGCATGGCCCATCACCATGGGCACGACATCGTCGCGGCTGCCGTGCAGGCATAGCACCGGATACCGCAGCGCGGTCGGGGAGAACGCCGGCGGCTCGGTAAAGGTAGGCGCATAGGTCGAAAGCGCGATGACGCCACCCAGCGGCCCCTGCCAGCGCAGAAACGCGGTGTGCAGCACAACCGCGCCCCCTTGGGAGAAGCCGGCAAGGAAGATGCGTGCCGGATCGATTCCTGCGTCACGTTGCGCCTCGATCAGCGAGATGACCTGCTGTGCCGAAGCCTCCAGCTGCTCGCGATCGATCGCGCGGGCTGGGCTCATGGCGAGGATGTCGTACCAGCTCGGCATGCTCCATCCGCCGTTGATGGTCACCGGCCGTGTCGGCGCCTGGGGTAGCACGAAGCGTGTGCTGTGCAGGCGCTGTTGCAGGGCCTCGGCCACCGGCAGGAAGTCATAACGGTCTGCGCCCAGGCCATGCAGCCAGATGACGCAGGCGTCTGCGCTGGCGGTGGGTTCGAGGATCAGCGGTTCGCTCATGGATCGGCTCCAGTTCAGGGCAAGTCGCCTCGTCTTGGGGCAGGCGGGCGAGGAAATAGCGCGAGGGTACTCGCTCCTGCGACCGGATTGAACCCGCCCTAGAGCGTGGCGGGCGGCGTCGCATCGAGCTGGTATGCCGCTTGCTTTGGCTGCCTGGCTCTGAACGGAACGGCCCTCGCGAGCGGGGCCGAGGCAGTGAAATAAAGAACATTGCCGATCATCAACGGACGACTAGACTCAGGTCAGGCTGCGGCCGCTTCGCTGGTCAAGGCATCGAAGCGCCAGGCCCGAACCCGAGAATAAGAAAGCAAACTGGAGGTTTCGATGATTAGGGTGAAATCCACACTGGCTGCGCTGGGTGCTGCGTCACTGCTGGGCATCAGCGGGCTGGCGCAGGCAGGGGCGACCCTGGATGCGGTGCAGAAGAAAGGATTCGTGCAGTGCGGTATCAGCGATGGCCTTCCGGGCTTCTCGTTCGCCGATGCCAAGGGGCAATTCCAGGGGATCGACGTGGACGTGTGCCGTGCGGTCGCCGCGGCCGTGTTCGGCGATGCTACCAAGGTCAAGTACAGCCCGCTGACCGCCAAGGAGCGTTTCACCGCGCTGCAGTCGGGGGAAGTGGATGTGCTGTCGCGCAATACCACCTGGACCAGCTCGCGGGACGCCGCGATGGGGCTGAACTTCACCGGCGTGACCTACTACGACGGACAGGGCTTCCTTGTGAACAAGGAGCTTGGGGTGTCCTCGGCACGCATTCCGGAGCAGGCCAACAAGTATCCCGGGCAGCTTTCCGGTGGCCAGCAGCAGCGCGTGGCGATCGCCCGCGCCCTGTGCATGAAGCCGAAGATCATGCTGTTCGACGAGCCTACCTCGGCCCTCGATCCGGAAATGGTCAAGGAAGTGCTGGACACCATGGTCAGCCTCGCCGAAAGCGGCATGACCATGCTCTGCGTGACCCACGAGATGGGCTTCGCCCGAACGGTGGCCGACCGGGTGATCTTCATGGACAAGGGTGAAATCGTCGAGCAGGCCGAGCCGGAGGTGTTCTTCACCAGCCCGGTGAACGACAGGACCAAGCTGTTCCTCAGTCAGATCCTGCATTGAGCGAGGCCGAAGGGGAGACCGTCGGGGCGGAAGGCGTTCGGCTGTCTTCGGCCGGCCGTCATGGGCTAGAATACGCGCCCCGACTGCTCCCCCCTCCGAGGCTGTTCCGACGATGTTGATCCTGCGCGGTGCTCCCGCTCTTTCCGCCTTCCGTCACGGCAAGCTCCTGGCACAACTGACCGAAAAGGTTCCCGCCGTCAGCGGGTTGTATGCCGAGTTCGCCCATTTCGCCGAGGTTTCCGGCACGCTTGGCGCGGATG
Organism: Stutzerimonas sp. Brlt_14; assembly: GCF_051948915.1. Classification (NCBI taxonomy): domain Bacteria; kingdom Pseudomonadati; phylum Pseudomonadota; class Gammaproteobacteria; order Pseudomonadales; family Pseudomonadaceae; genus Stutzerimonas; species Stutzerimonas sp. Brlt_14. Next base: position 28,148 of record NZ_JAYJLM010000007.1, on the reverse strand, counting down.
AGCAGAACGTACTGACCCGTCTGCTGAAGTATGGCCCCAGCGTACCGGTGCAGGAGCCGGCCGGTCGGCTGTTCCTGGTGGTGCCGCGCTTCGGCACCATCTCGCCCTGGTCGAGCAAGGCCAGCGACATCGCGCATAACTGCGGCCTGGAGAAGATCCAGCGGCTGGAGCGGGGTATCGCCTACTACGTGCAGGGCGAGTTGTCCGACAGCGATGCTCAGCTTGTCGCTGCCGCGCTGCATGACCGCATGACGCAGCTGGTGCTGGGCCGGTTCGAGGAAGCCGCCAACCTGTTCAGTCATGCCGAACCGAAGTCGCTCACGGCGGTGGACGTACTCGGCGGCGGTCGCGCCGCGCTGGAGAGGGCCAACGTCGAGCTGGGCCTGGCCCTGGCCGAGGACGAGATCGACTACCTGGTGCAGGCCTTCAGCGGGCTGGGACGCAACCCGCACGACATCGAACTGATGATGTTCGCCCAGGCCAACTCCGAACACTGCCGGCACAAGATCTTCAATGCCAGCTGGGATATCGATGGCGAGAGCCAGGAAAAATCCCTGTTCGGCATGATCAAGAACACCTACCAGCTGCACAGCGAAGGCGTGCTGTCGGCCTACAAGGACAATGCCGCGGTCATCGTCGGCAACGTCGCCGGTCGCTTCTATCCGAATCCCGAGACGCGCGAGTACGCCGCGAGCCAGGAGCCGGTGCACATTCTGATGAAGGTGGAAACCCACAACCACCCGACCGCCATCGCTCCGTTCCCTGGTGCTTCCACCGGCTCGGGCGGCGAGATTCGCGACGAAGGTGCAACTGGGCGCGGCGCCAAGCCGAAGGCTGGCCTGACCGGTTTCACCGTATCCAACCTGAACATTCCCGGCTTCGAGCAGCCCTGGGAGAAGCCTTACGGCAAGCCCGAGCGCATCGTCACGCCGCTGGACATCATGATCGAGGGCCCGCTGGGCGGCGCCGCGTTCAACAACGAGTTCGGCCGTCCGGCGCTGACCGGCTACTTCCGTACCTTCGAACAGGCGATCAACACGCCGCGTGGCGAGGAAGTACGGGGCTATCACAAGCCGATCATGCTCGCCGGCGGCATGGGTAACATCCGCGAGGAGCATGTGCAGAAGGGCGAGATCTCGGTCGGCGCCAAGCTGATCGTGCTCGGCGGCCCGGCCATGCTGATCGGTCTGGGTGGTGGCGCGGCATCCTCGATGGCCACCGGCACCAGTTCGGCGGACCTGGACTTCGCCTCGGTACAGCGCGACAACCCGGAAATGGAACGTCGCTGCCAGGAGGTCATCGACCGCTGCTGGCAGCTGGGCGAGCGCAACCCGATCAAGTTCATCCACGACGTCGGTGCTGGCGGCCTGTCCAACGCGTTTCCGGAGCTGGTCAACGATGGTGGCCGTGGCGGTCGTTTCGAGCTGCGCAACATCCCCAACGACGAACCGGGCATGGCGCCGCTGGAGATCTGGTGCAACGAGTCCCAGGAGCGTTACGTGCTCTCCGTCGATGCGGCCGATTTCGAGCGCTTCAAGGCCATCTGCGAGCGTGAGCGCTGCCCGTTCGCGGTGGTCGGCGAGGCCACCGAGGAGCCGCATCTGACCGTTGCCGACAGCCATTTCGGCAACAAGCCGGTGGACATGCCGCTCAACGTGCTGCTCGGCAAGGCGCCGCGCATGCACCGCACTGCCAGCCGCGAAGCCGAGCTGGGTGACGACTTCAGCGCCGCTTCGGTCGATCTGGCCGAGGCCGTGACTCGCGTGCTGCGCCATCCCGCCGTGGCCAGCAAGAGCTTCCTGATCACCATTGGCGATCGCAGCATTACCGGTCAGGTGGCGCGCGATCAGATGGTCGGCCCGTGGCAGGTGCCGGTGGCTGACTGTGCCGTCACCGCGACCAGTTATGACGTCTATACCGGCGAAGCCATGGCGATGGGCGAGCGCACGCCGCTGGCGCTGCTGAACGCCCCGGCATCGGGCCGCATGGCCATTGGTGAAACGCTGACCAACCTTGCCGCTGCGCGGATCGAGAAGATTTCCGATATCAAGCTGTCGGCCAACTGGATGGCCGCAGCCGGTCATCCGGGCGAGGATGCGCGGCTGTACGACACCGTTCGCGCCGTCGGCATGGAGCTTTGCCCGCAACTGGGCATCACCGTTCCGGTGGGCAAGGACTCGATGTCGATGAAGACGCGCTGGTCGGAGGAGGGGGGCGAGAAGAGCGTCACCTCGCCACTGTCGCTGATCGTCTCCGGTTTCGCTCCGGTCGCCGACATCCGCCAGACCCTGACTCCGCAGCTGCGCCTGGACAAGGGCGCCACCGACCTGATCCTGGTCGATCTGGGCCGTGGTCAGAACCGCATGGGCGCCTCGATCCTCGCTCAGGTGTACGGCCAGATCGGCCGTCAGGCGCCCGACGTCGATGACGCCGAGGATCTGCAGGCCTTCTTCGCCGTGGTCCAGGGCCTGAATGCCGACGGTCTGCTGCTGGCCTATCACGACCGCTCCGACGGTGGTCTGCTGACCACCGTGCTGGAGATGGCCTTCGCCGGTCATTGTGGCTTGAACCTGAATCTCGACGGCCTGCTGGACAGCGCCGACGACATCGCCGCCTTGCTCTTCAACGAGGAACTCGGTGCGGTGCTCCAGGTGCGCCAGGATGACACCGAGATCGTGCTGGCGCAGTTCAGCGCGGCCGGATTGGGCGATTGCGTCGCGGTGATCGGGCAGCCGGTGAACAATGGCCATGTGTCGATCAGGCACGGCGAGAATGAAGTGTTCGCTGGCGAGCGCCGTCTGCTGCAGCGCCAGTGGGCCGAGACCAGCTACCAGATCCAGCGTCTGCGCGACAACGCCGAGTGCGCCGATCAGGAGTTCGATGCACTGCTGGAAGAGGACAACCCAGGCCTGAGCGCCAAGCTCAGCTTCGACGTCAATGAGGACATCGCCGCACCCTTCATCAAGCGCGGCGTGCGCCCCCAGGTGGCGGTGCTGCGCGAGCAGGGCGTCAACGGCCAGGTGGAGATGGCCGCCGCGTTCGACCGCGCCGGCTTCGCAGCGGTCGACGTGCACATGAGCGACATCCTTTCCGGCCGCGTCAGCCTGGACGAATTCAAGGGTATCGTCGCCTGCGGCGGCTTCTCCTACGGCGACGTGCTCGGCGCTGGCGAGGGCTGGGCCAAGTCGATTCTGTTCAATGCCCGCGCGCGGGACGGTTTCCAGGCGTTCTTCGAACGCAAGGACAGCTTCGCCCTCGGCGTGTGCAACGGTTGCCAGATGATGAGCAACCTGCACGAACTGATTCCGGGTACTGAGAACTGGCCGCACTTCGTGCGCAACCGCTCGGAGCAGTTCGAGGCACGCGTGGCGATGGTCCAGGTGCAGGATTCGCCATCGATCTTCCTGCAGGGCATGGCCGGCTCCCGCCTGCCGATCGCCATCGCCCATGGCGAAGGTCATGCCGAGTTCGAGAGCGAGGAAGCCATGCTACAGGCCGATCTGTCCGGCACCGTGGCGCTGCGTTTCGTGGATAACCACGGCAAGGTCACCGAGCGTTACCCGGCCAACCCGAACGGCTCGCCGCGCGGTATCACCGGTCTGTGCAGTCGTGACGGTCGCGTGACCATCATGATGCCGCACCCGGAGCGGGTGTTCCGCGCCGTGACCAACTCCTGGCGCCCTGACGAGTGGCAGGAAGACGGCGGCTGGATGCGCATGTTCCGCAACGCCCGGGTCTGGGTCGACTGAGCGTACTGCTGAGCGCTACCAGATAGCCCGCTCGACGCATGCGTCAGCGGGCTTTTTCCTTTGTGAACCCGTTCCATGAACCGCGCGCCTCGGCTGTCGTCTCAGCTATGACGCACCGCACCGTTTGGTAGTTGCGTTGATGGCAAGCTGCCACCTCGCTGCCTGGCGCCCGCCGGGTTCACCTGCATGGAGAGTTCGATGTACAAGCTGTGTTTCTATGTTCCGGACAGCCATCTGGAAGCGGTCAAGAAAGCAGTGTTTGCGATTGGCGCTGGCCGGATCGGTGCCTACGACAGCTGCTGCTGGCAGGTGCTGGGGCAGGGACAGTATCGTCCGCTGGAAGGCAGTCAGCCCTTTCTCGGGCAAACCGGGCAGGTGCAACACGTGCCGGAGTGGAAAGTGGAGATGGTGGTCGCCGACGAGCTGATTCACGACAGCGTCAAGGCGATGAAAAAGGCCCACCCCTACGAAACGCCGGCCTTCGACGTCTGGCGTCTATCGGACATGCAGTTCTGATTCGATTGCCTGCTGGCGTGGCCGGCAGGCGCTTCCCGGCTTAGGGGCGTATCTCGATCAGGGTTCCGTCCTTCACCAATCCCCAGATTTCCCGCATGTCGCTGTTGGTGAGCGCGATGCAGCCCTCCGTCCAGTCGAGGGTGTGGAAGAACCATTCGGGATACTCTTCGTCCACTGGCGTGCCGTGCAGCATGATCATGCTTCCCGGGGCCACACCTTCCTGTTGCGCGCGCGCCAGGTCGCGTGCGTTGGGATAGGAGATGTGCATCGAAAGGTTGTACTTGTCGCTGGTCTTGCGCCAGTCGATCCAGTACAAGCCTTCCGGCGTGCGCATGTCGCCCTCGCGCTGCTTGGCACCGTTCGGCTGTTTTCCAAGGGAGATGCGATAGCTCTTGAGCGTCTGCCCGGCGCTGACCAGATGGAGCTTGCGCTCGGATTTGATGACCAGCACCTTGTCGATGGGCGAGCCGCCCAGGCTGGGTGTCGCATTGGCGTGGGAGAAGGCGGTAAAGGTGAGGCAGAGCAGAGCGAGCAGCCAACGCATGGGGCTTTCCTGTCGAACTTCATCAGACCTGTGACCCGTTCGCCGACTCAGTCTGCCCGAGCGTTTTGCGGCTGGCGGTTCCGATAGCTCGTCACGGCCTCGGTGCGCACCGGGAAGGTCTGCTGCACCCGGTCGGCGAAGAAGCATTCTAGGGTACGGCCGATGGTCGGAAAAGCCAGCTCGGACCAAGGGATGTCCTGTTGTTCGAAGAGCTTCACCTCCAGGCTCTCGTCACCGGTACAGAACTCCAGATCCACCAGCTGAGCGCGAAAGAACATGTACACCTGATTGATGTGTGGCAGATCGAACAAGGTGTAGAGCTGCAGGTCCGTGACACGGGCGCAGGCTTCTTCGAGCGTCTCGCGTTCCGCTGCCTGCTGCAGGGTTTCGCCGTTCTCCATGAAGCCTGCCGGCAAGGTCCAGTAACCACGACGTGGCTCGATGGCCCGTCGGCAGAGCAGCACCTGGTCGCCCCAGATTGGCACGCACCCGGCGACTATTCGCGGGTTTTCATAATGCACAGTGTGGCAACTGCCGCAGACGAAGCGCGGGCGGTTGTCCCCGTCCGGGACGCGGATCAGTACCGGGTTGCCACACTGGTTGCAGTACTTCATGGACGAATTCCTGTCGATTCCGGCAAATCTTGGTCCGTTCGCGATGATTCGGCAAGGAAGCCGCGGACCTCAGTGAGACCGACCGCGCATGTCGGTGTTCGTCCGCTTCTCATGGCTTTTCCGAGGTCTTGGGCGACTGCGCCTTTCATGCCATGATGCCGGTCAAAGACGAAACGAGAAAATTCATGCTGGACACAATACTCCGACGGGTGCGCGGCCATTGCCCGCATCTCCTGGCGCCGGAGGACCGCCTGCCCGAGGCGGCCGTGTTGATGCCGATCACTCGCAGCGAGTCGCCGGAACTGGTACTCACACTCCGAGCGGCCGGCCTGTCCACCCATGGCGGGGAGGTCGCATTCCCTGGCGGTCGCCGCGATCCGGAAGACCGCGATCTGCTGCAGACTGCGCTGCGCGAGGCCGAGGAGGAGGTCGGACTGGCGCCTGGCATGGTAGAGGTTGTCGGCCCGCTCAGCAGTCTGGTATCGGTGCATGGCATCCACGTCACGCCCTATGTCGGGCTGGTTCCCGACTACGTGGAGTACCGCGCCAATGACGCCGAGATCGCCTCGGTGTTCTCGGTGCCGCTGGAGTTCTTCTGCCAGGACCCGCGTGAGGTCACCCATCGCATCGACTACCAGGGCCAGAGCTGGTACATCCCGTCTTACCGTTATGGCGAATACCAGATATGGGGGCTGACGGCGATCATGATCGTCGAGCTGGTCAACGTGGTGTACGACGCCGGCATCGAAATGCGCCGTGCACCCGCTGCGTTCGTCGACCTGTCCGGGCGCGGCAAGCCCTGAGTCACGCCGGTGACGCCGTCGGCGTCCCGGCGTTCATCATCCGACAACAAGAGGTGTCTGCGTGAAATACCGTCTGGGAGAATCGCGAGTCGATGCACATCCGCAAAGCTGGGTGGCGCCCAATGCCACGCTGGTCGGCAAGATTCGTCTCGATGCTGGTGCCAGTGTGTGGTTCGGTGCGGTGCTGCGCGGCGACAACGAGCTGATTCACATCGGCGAGAACAGCAATGTGCAGGACGGTAGCGTGATGCACACCGACATGGGCCATCCGCTGACGCTGGGAACTGGCGTGACGGTGGGTCACAACGCCATGCTGCATGGCTGCACGGTGGGTGACTACAGCCTGATCGGCATCAATGCGGTGGTGCTCAACGGGGCGAAGATCGGCAAGCACTGCATCATCGGCGCCAATACGCTGATTGCCGAAGGCAAGGAAATTCCCGATGGCTCGCTGGTGGTGGGCTCGCCCGGCAAGGTGGTCCGCGAGTTGAGCGAGGAACAGAAGAAAATGCTCGAGGCCAGCGCCGCTCACTACGTGCACAACGCCCAGCGCTACGCGCGTGATCTGGAGCCAGACGAGTGAGTGTCGCGGAAAAACCTGTCGCTTCCCCCTGTGTCAGCCTCTGCGCGCTGGACGAAGACGACCTGTGCGTCGGCTGCCAGCGCAGTGCTGACGAGATTCGCCGCTGGGGCCAGATGGACAACGAGGAGCGTCGCCTGGTACTGCAGCGTTGCGGCGAAAGGGCCCGTCTCGGCGGCCAGCTGATGTAAGGCGTAGCCTGTACCCGGTTCGTGTTTTCAACCGTAACGAGGAATCCCATGCCAAGAATAGGCACTCCGCTGTCGCCCAGTGCGACCCGTATCCTGCTCTGCGGCTGCGGCGAGTTGGGCAAGGAACTGGTCATCGAGCTGCAGCGCCTCGGCGTCGAAGTGATCGCCGTGGACCGTTATGCCAACGCGCCGGCCATGCAGGTGGCGCACCGCAGCCATGTGCTCGACATGCTCGACGGCGCCGCGCTGCGTGCCGTCATCGAGCAGGAGCGCCCGCACTACATCGTGCCGGAGATCGAGGCGATCGCCACTGCGACCCTCGTCGAGCTGGAGCGTGAAGGCTATACGGTGATCCCGACCGCCAGGGCTGCCCAACTGACCATGAATCGCGAAGGCATCCGCCGCCTGGCTGCTGAGGAGCTGGGGTTGCCGACCTCACCCTATCGCTTTGCCGACACGCTGGACGAGTGCCGCGCCGCCGCCATGGCGCTGGGCTTCCCGTGCCTGGTCAAGCCGGTAATGAGTTCCTCTGGCAAGGGGCAGTCGGTGCTGCGCAGCGACGCGGACATCGATGCGGCCTGGGAATATGCGCAGGCCGGTGGCCGCGCCGGTCGCGGGCGGGTCATCGTCGAAGGCTTCATCGATTTCGATTACGAGATCACTCTGTTGACGGTGCGTCATGCCGGCGGAACCAGCTTCTGCGAGCCGGTAGGGCATCGCCAGGAGAAAGGCGACTATCAGGAATCCTGGCAGCCGCAGCCCATGGCACCGGCGGCGCTGGCCGAGGCGAAGCGCATCGCGCTGGCGGTCACCGATGCGCTGGGCGGGCGTGGCATCTTCGGGGTCGAACTGTTCGTCAAGGGCGAGCAGGTCTGGTTCTGCGAGATATCGCCGCGGCCGCACGACACCGGTCTGGTCACGCTGGTCTCGCAGGATCTATCGGAGTTCGCCTTGCATGCGCGGGCCATCCTTGGCCTGCCGATTCCGGTCATTCGCCAGCTGGGGCCTGCGGCGTCGGCCGTGGTGCTGGTGGAGGGGGAGTCGACTCAGGTGAGCTTTGGCAACCTCGCGGAAGTGCTGGCCGAGCCCGATACCGCGCTGCGCCTGTTCGGCAAGCCTGGCGTCAGCGGTCAGCGGCGCATGGGCGTGGCGCTGGCACGAGACATTTCCATCGATGCTGCGCGGCAGAAGGCGCTACGCGCCGCGGCAGCGGTGAAGATCGAGCTCTGAGTGCAGCGGAGCCGGCTTCGGGCCGGCTCTAGCCCACTTGCTGCTCAGTCGATGGCGTCGCGCTCACGGTCCAGGCACGCACGCTTTTTACCCGATTGTCGGCCGCCTGGAGGATCTCCAGGCGATAGTTGCCGATCTGCAGGCAGATGCCGCTATCGGGGATATGCTCCAGGGCCTCGGTGATCAGCCCGTTGAGCGTCTTGGGCCCGTCGCAGGGGAGGTGCCAGTCCAGCGCACGGTTCACCTCGCGGATATAGGCCGCGCCATCGATGACCAGCGTGCCGTCTTCCTGCGGGTGGATGTCGGGGCTGCGCAGGGTATCCTGATTGCTGAATTCGCCGACGATCTCTTCGAGAATGTCCTCGAGCGTGACGACGCCGCGAACGTCGCCGTACTCGTCCACGACGATGCCGATCCTGCGCTTCTGTTTCTGGAAGTTCAGCAGCTGGGTGGAAAGCGGCGTGTTTTCCGGCACGAAGTAGGGCTCGGTACACGCGGCAAGCAGGCTTTCCTTGGTCAGCTGGTCGTGACTGAGCAGGCGGGCGATCTGTCGCATGTGGACGATGCCCTCGATCTGGTTGATGTCGTTGCGGAACACCGGCAGACGCGTGTGCGGAGTGGTGCGCAATTGGCTGATGATCGCTTCCAGATCGTCATCGAGGTCGATACCGGCGACCTCGTTGCGCGGAATCATGATGTCGTCGACCGTCACTCGTTCCAGGTCGAGAATGCCCAGCAGCATGCTCTGGCGATTGAGGGGCAGGTCGCTACCCGATTCGCGCACCACGCTGCGCAGCTCCTCGGTGGACAGGCTGTCATTGCCCTTGTTGGACAGGTCGACGCCGAGCAACCCGAGCAGGCCGTTGCTCACCCAGCTGAGCATGGCGACCAGGGGGTAGAGCACCTTCTGCAGCATCTTCAATGGCAGACTGACCGGGTAGGCGATGATCTCCGGGCGCAGCGCCGCCAGCGTCTTGGGTGTGATCTCGCCGAATATCAGCAGGATGATCGTCAGGCCGATGGTTGCGATGGCGATGCCTGCTTCGCCCCACAGCTGCATCGCCAGCACCGTGGCAATGGATGAAGCAAGGATGTTGACGAAGTTGTTGCCGACCAGAATGGTGCCCAGCAGGCGGTCGGGGTGCGCCAGCAGTTCGCTGGCACGGCGGGCGCCACGATGGCCCTCCTTGGCCTGATGTCTGAGGCGGTAGCGATTGAGGCTGAGCATGCCGGTCTCGGAGCTGGAGAAGAACGCCGAGCACAGCAGCAGAAAGACCAGCAGGCCGACGAGAAAGCCGGGGTGTAGATTTTCCACGAGTTAGCCTGTTCGCTTCAGATATGCAGGATGAATTCGCGGACCAGCTTGCTGCCGAAGTACGCCAGCATCAGCAGGCAGAAACCAGCCAGCGTCCAGCGGATGGCCTTGTAACCGCGCCAGCCGAGTTGGTGCCGGCCCCACAGCAGCAAGCCAAATACGACCCAGGCGACCACCGAGAGCAGTGTCTTGTGGACCAGATGCTGGGCGAAAAGGTCATCGAGGAACAGCCAGCCCGACAGCAGCGATGCGGAGAGCAGTGCCCAGCCTGCCCAGAGGAAGCCGAACAGCAGGCTTTCCATGGTCTGCAACGGCGGGAAGTTGCGGATCAGCCCCGAAGGGTGCTTGTGCTTGAGGTGGTGGTCCTGCAGCAACAGCAGCAGCGCCTGGAACACCGCAATGGTTAGCATGCCGTAGGCCAGGATCGACAGCAGGATATGCGCGAGGATGCCCGGCTCCTCGGTGATCGCCGGTGCGGTGCCGGATGGGGCGAATTCTGCGAAGAGCACCGTCAGGCAGCCTAGGGGAAACAGAAGCAGCAGCAGGTTTTCCACGGGCATGCGGTACAGCGCCAGCAGTATCAGCAGGATGACGGCGGCGGCGATCAGGCTCGATGCGTTGAAGAAGTCCAGGTGCAGGCCGCTGGGCGACAGCAGCTGAATGAAGAGGCTGACCCCGTGGGCAAGCAATGCGAGCAGGCCCACGGCCAGCAGCAGGCGTTTGTCCGGCACGGTGCGTTGTGCCAGTCGCAAGCTTTGGTAACCCGTGACGCCGGCGTAGAGAATGGCGGCGGCAAGGCTGGGTAACAGAGGGTGCATAGGTTCCGCTAACGGGCTCGAAAGGTCGTGAGTGTGGCACAAACGCCCGAGGCACAAAAGCTGCGGCAAGGTTACGCGGCTCGTGGTGGGAACTGCTTCGTGTGGGGCCGCTGTCGCCGCACCTTCAGCAGGGCGGATCGGCGGCATGGATCGCGTCTGCTGAGAAAAGCGACGTGTGCGGGGTACCGGCGGGGCGTCCGCACCTTCTATAATCGCGCCCCTCAGCACATCCAGCGTGGAATGGCTCATGTTCGAAAACCTAACCGATCGTCTCTCTCAAACGCTTCGTCATGTCACCGGCAAGGCCAAGCTGACCGAGGACAATATCAAGGACACCCTTCGTGAAGTGCGGATGGCGCTGCTCGAGGCCGACGTCGCGCTGCCGGTGGTGAAGGATTTCGTCAATCGGGTCAAGGAGCGCGCGGTTGGTACCGAGGTGTCGAAGAGCCTGACCCCGGGCCAGGCGTTCGTGAAGATCGTTCGCGCCGAGCTGGAAGAGCTGATGGGCGCCGCCAACGAGGATCTGGCGCTCAATGTCACGCCTCCGGCCGTGGTGCTGATGGCGGGCCTGCAGGGTGCGGGTAAGACCACGACCGTGGGCAAGCTGGCGCGCTTCCTCAAGGAGCGCAAGAAGAAAACGGTGCTGGTAGTGTCTGCCGACGTTTATCGTCCAGCGGCTATCAAGCAGCTCGAGACGCTGGCCGGCGAAGTCGGCGTGACCTTCTTCCCCTCCGACACCAGCCAGAAACCGGTGGATATCGCTCAGGCCGCGATCCGCGAAGCCAAGCTCAAGTTCATTGACGTGGTACTGGTCGATACCGCTGGTCGGCTGGCGATCGACGCCGAGATGATGGCCGAGATTCAGGCTGTTCACGCGGCGATCAAGCCGGCGGAAACGCTGTTCGTGGTCGACGCCATGACCGGTCAGGATGCGGCGAACACCGCCCGTGCGTTCGGCGATGCACTGCCTCTGACCGGCGTGGTGCTGACCAAGGTCGATGGCGACGCCCGGGGTGGTGCGGCGCTTTCGGTGCGGCATGTCACCGGCAAGCCGATCAAGTTCCTCGGCATGGGTGAGAAGAGCGATGCGCTGGAGCCCTTCCATCCGGACCGAATCGCCTCCCGTATCCTTGGTATGGGCGACGTGCTCAGCCTTATCGAGCAGGCCGAACAGACCCTCGACCGTGAAAAGGCCGAGAAGCTCACCAAGAAGCTGAAGAAGGGCAAGGGCTTCGATCTCGAAGACTTCCGCGATCAACTGCAGCAGATGAAGAATATGGGCGGTCTTGGCGGCCTGATGGACAAGCTGCCCTCCATCGGTGGCGTCAACCTGTCGCAGATGGGGCACGCGCAAGGCGCGGCGGAAAAGCAGTTCAAGCAGATGGAGGCGATCATCAATTCGATGACGCCAGCCGAGCGACGCAACCCCGATATCATCAGCGGCTCGCGCAAGCGGCGTATCGCCATGGGCTCAGGCACCCAGGTGCAGGATATCGGGCGGTTGATCAAGCAGCACAAGCAGATGCAGAAGATGATGAAGAAGGTCACCGGCAAGGGTGGCATGGCCAAGATGATGCGCGGTATGGGCGGCATGTTCCCGGGTGGCGGGATGCCCAAGTTCTAGTCCCGCGGCTGCGATTGCACAGGTTTGGCGCCAGGACGGGCGCGCGCCTGTGTCCGGCGCGCTGGACGGCTGCGCGCCTCTAGCAAAAGAGTTTGCAAAATCCCCAGCATTCCTTAAAATGTGCGGCCTTTCGGGCCTAGGCCCATTTTAAGTGTGTGCCTTAAGTTAGCACCGACTACAGGAACGATGTTCACATGGTAACTATTCGTCTCGCCCGTGGCGGCTCCAAGAAGCGCCCTTTCTACCACCTGACCGTGACCAACAGCCGCAATCCGCGTGATGGTCGCTTCGTCGAGCGCATCGGTTTCTTCAATCCGATCGCCACTGGTGCGGAAGTGAAGCTCTCTGTGAATCAGGAGCGCGCTGCTTACTGGCTGAGCCAGGGCGCACAGCCGTCTGAGCGCGTTGCTCAGCTGCTGAAGGAAGCTGCCAAGGCCGCTGCCTGAACCCTATGAGCGCAATGTCCGCCCCGAGCGATGAGCTGGTCGTCATCGGCAAGATCGTTTCGGTGCATGGCGTGCGCGGTGACGTGAAGGTCTATTCCTTCACCGATCCAATCGACAACCTGCTGGACTATCGTCGCTGGACGCTGAGGCGAGGTGATGAGGTCAGGCAGGTCGAGTTGGTCAAAGGGCGCCTCCAGGGCAAGATCCTGGTGGCTTCGCTGAAAGGACTGACCGATCGCGAGGTGGCGCGTACGTACGCCGACTTCGAGATCTGCGTTCCACGCAGCGAACTGCCCGCGCTGGATGACGGCGAATACTACTGGTACCAGCTTCAGAGTTTGAAGGTGCTCAATCAGGCCGGGCAGTTGCTCGGTCAGGTCGATCACCTGCTCGAGACCGGAGCCAATGATGTTCTGGTCGTAAAGCCTTGCGCCGGAAGTCTGGATGATCGCGAGCGACTGCTGCCCTATACGGATCACTGTGTCTTGAAAGTGGACCTGGATTCGGGCGAGATGCAGGTCGACTGGGACGCGGATTTCTGAACGGCATGGCCGGGTTGCGCGTCGAGGTCATCAGCCTGTTCCCGGGTATGTTCGCAGCCATCAGCGAATATGGGATTAGCAGTCGTGCGGTGAAGCAGGGGTTGCTCCAGTTGAATTGCTGGAATCCCAGGAGCTACACCGAGGACCGTCATCAGACGGTGGATGACCGCCCGTTCGGCGGTGGCCCCGGCATGGTGATGAAGATCAAGCCGCTCGAGCTGGCGCTGGCTGATGCCAAGCGTGCCGCGGGCGGGAAGGCGAAGGTCATCTACCTGTCGCCGCAAGGGCGTCAGCTGAAACAGGCCGACGTTCGCGAACTGGCGAATGAGGAGGCGTTGATCCTCATTGCCGGTCGTTACGAAGGTATCGACGAGCGCTTCATCGAAGCGCACGTGGATGAGGAATGGTCGATCGGTGACTACGTGCTGTCCGGCGGCGAGCTGCCGGCAATGGTGCTGATCGATGCCGTGACCAGGTTGCTTCCGGGCGCCCTGGGGCATGCTGGTTCCGCCGAGGAGGATTCGTTTACCGACGGCCTGCTCGACTGCCCGCATTACACGCGTCCTGAGGTGTATGAGGGTAAATGTGTTCCTGAGGTGCTGCTCAGCGGCAACCATGAACACATCCGGCGTTGGCGCTTGCAGCAGTCCCTTGGGCGGACCTGGGAGCGACGCGCTGATCTTCTGGATAGCCGCTCGCTTTCTGGAGAAGAACAAAAGCTGCTGGCGGAATACATCCGTCAGCGGAACGATAGTTAACGTATCGATGGCAACCCGGCGGGTTGACCTTAGGAGCACACAGCATGACCAACAAGATCATTCAGCAGCTCGAAGCCGAGCAGATGAACAAAGAAATCCCGCCGTTCGCGCCGGGCGATACCGTCATCGTTCAGGTGAAGGTGAAGGAAGGCGACCGTCAGCGTCTGCAGGCCTTCGAGGGCGTGGTAATCGGTAAGCGTAACCGCGGCCTGAACAGCGCTTTCACCGTTCGCAAGATCTCCAACGGCGTTGGCGTCGAGCGTACCTTCCAGAGCTACAGCCCCATGGTTGACAGCATCAGCGTCAAGCGTCGCGGTGACGTGCGCAAGGCCAAGCTGTACTACCTCCGCGCGCTGTCCGGCAAGGCCGCCCGCATCAAGGAAAAGCTGGTCTAAGACCTCCTTTCCGCGAATCGAAAAAGCAGCCCTCGGGCTGCTTTTTTCGTTTCTGCAGCCTCGAAGCATCGCGCTGCGGTGACTACAGGCGGTCGACGCAGGCCGGGTTGCGCTTGCCGAGACCCTGGCCCGCCTCGGCCGGCTGTGGAACACTGTCGGGGCCGATCCGATTCGTACCGCCATGCCCACGCTCGACGACCCCGTAATAGACCGTTACCTCGATGCCCTCTGGCTGGAAAAGGGGCTGGCCGATAACAGTCGGGAGGCCTATCGCAACGACCTCGCCTCATTCAACGGTTGGTTGCAGGAGCGCGGCGTTCGGTTGGCGGCGGCGGGGCGGGAGGTCATTCTCGATCACCTCGCCTGGCGCCTGAACAATGGCTACAAGGCGCGCTCCACGGCGCGCTTTCTTTCCGGGCTGCGCGGCTTCTACCGCTACCTGCTGCGTGAGGGTGAGATTTCGCTCGATCCGACATTGCGTGTCGACTTGCCCCGCCTGGGGCGGCCGCTACCCAAGGCATTGTCCGAAGCGGACGTGGAGGCCTTGCTGGCGGCGCCCGATACGGGTGATCCGCTTGGGTTGCGGGATCGGGCAATGCTCGAGGTGCTCTATGCCTGCGGCTTGCGGGTCACCGAGCTGATCAGTCTGACCTTGGAGCAGGTGAGCATGCGCCAGGGCGTGTTGCGAACCTTCGGCAAGGGCAACAAGGAGCGTCTGGTTCCGCTCGGCGAAGAAGCGCTGCACTGGCTGCAGCGTTACCAGCGGGATGCTCGAGATCAACTGCTGGCAGGTCGGCCCAGTGACGTGCTTTTTCCGAGCCAGCGCGGCGAGCAGATGACCCGTCAGACCTTCTGGCACCGTATCAAGCTGCACGCCCGGGGCGCAGGTATCGCGACCGGCATTTCGCCCCACACCTTGCGCCACGCATTCGCAACGCACCTGCTAAACCATGGGGCGGACTTGCGTACCGTGCAAATGCTGCTTGGCCACAGCGACCTGTCTACGACACAGATCTACACGCACATCGCACGCGCGCGGCTGCAGGAACTGCATGCGACGCATCATCCGCGAGGCTAGCCAGCGATGAGTGGCCGCTCGGTTGGTGCTGCAGGGGGGCATCGAACGATTGCCCGCGCACGCAGTAGTGAAGCCTCTGGCAGTTTGCAGCACTTGGCTATGGTAGGCTTTGCGCCTTTCCTTGATCGTCGCTGCCAGGAGTTCCCATGGGCGTGATTCGTATGTTCGCTGCCGCCACAGTTGGTCTGGTCAGCACCGTTGCAATGGCCGCCGATCCGGATCAGGCAATTCGTCAATCCCTGCAGAAAATTCAGCCCGACATGCCGATCGAGGCGGTAGCCGAGAGCCCGATGCCGGGGGTGTATCAGGTTCAGCTGGAAGGCGGGCGGCAGCTGTATGCCAGTGCCGACGGTCAGTTTGTCATTCAGGGTTATCTCTACCAGTTCAAGGATGGGCAGGCGGTCAACCTGACCGAGCAGGCGCAGAGCCGATCGGTGGCCAAGCAGATCAACGCCATTCCGGCGAGTGAGATGGTGGTGTTCGCACCCAAGGCGCCGAAAACCCATATCACCGTGTTCACCGATACCGATTGTGGCTATTGCCAGAAGCTGCACAGCGAAGTGCCTCAGCTCAACCGTCTCGGTGTGGAGGTGCGCTATGTGGCGTTCCCGCGCCAGGGGATGGGCAGCCACGGTGCCAATACCCTGACCAGTGTGTGGTGCGCCAAGGACCGTCAGGATGCCATGAACAAGGCCAAGGCTCGTGAAGAACTGCCGGCAGCCAGTTGCGATACCCCGATCGCCAAGCAATACCAGTTGGGGCAGATGATCGGTGTGCAGGGTACGCCGGCCATCATTCTCGCCAACGGTCAAATGATCCCCGGCTACCAGCCAGCGGCGCAGCTTGCAGAGGTGGCGCTCGCTGCGGCCAAGTAATCGATCCCAGCCCATCGGTCCGGTTGCGCCGGTCCGACGATCGGCAGCGGAACTGAGCAGCTGACCGCGTTCAAACCCTTCGGTACTGAACGAAGGTGGTCGCGATGAAGCTCGAAGGTTCCTGTCACTGTCAGGCCGTGCGGTTCACGCTCGAATCCGCACAGCCCTATCCTTTCATGCGCTGCTATTGCTCGATCTGCCGCAAGACGGCAGGTGGCGGCGGCTTCGCCATCAATCTGGGTGGCGACTATCGCACGCTCCAGATCGATGGGCGTGAACATCTCGGCATCTATCGGGCGAGGCTGACCGATGCGGACGGCGGGACGCGCGTCAGCGAAGGGCGCCGGCATTTCTGCCGCCTTTGTGGTAGCGCACTGTGGTTGTGGGACCCGAGCTGGCCGGACCTGGTGCATCCGTTCGCCTCGGCCATCGACAGCGACTTGCCGGTGCCGCCGGAGCATACGCATCTGATGCTCGATTCAAAGGCTGGCTGGGTCGAGCCCCATATACAGGCCGGGGACCGCTGTTTCGCCGAGTACCCGGACGAATCCCTCGCGCAGTGGCATGAGCGACTGGGGCTTGGACGGCCGTAGCGCTAGCCGTGGCTGATTGACTAAAAGCTGCTCCCTTCGTAATGTGCGACTCTTTTGTCGATCGGCAGGTCCGGTCGTTTCGCTGTGAATGGGGAGTTCAGCTTGAAACCGGTGAAAGTTGGCATCTGTGGGCTGGGAACCGTCGGTGGCGGTACCTTCAATGTGCTCAAACGCAACGCCGAGGAGATTGCCCGCCGTGCCGGGCGTGGAATCGAGGTTGCGCAGATTGCCACTCGTCACCCTAATTCCAAGTGCGACACCGGTTCGACCCCTATCACCGCCGACATCTTCGATATCGTGAACAACCCGGAAATCGACATCGTTGTCGAGCTGATCGGCGGCTACACGGTAGCCAAGGAACTGGTGCTCAAGGCCATCGAGAATGGCAAGCATGTGGTCACTGCGAACAAGGCACTGATCGCTGTGCACGGCAACGAGATCTTCGCCAAGGCGCGCGAAAAGGGCGTCATCGTTGCGTTCGAGGCTTCGGTGGCTGGCGGTATCCCGGTGATCAAGGCGATTCGCGAAGGCCTTGCCGGCAACCGCATCAACTGGCTGGCGGGCATCATCAACGGCACCGGCAATTTCATTCTCACCGAGATGCGAGAGAAGGGCCGCACCTTCGAGGACGTGCTCAAGGAAGCCCAGGAGCTCGGCTATGCCGAGGCCGATCCGACGTTCGACGTGGAAGGCATCGATGCTGCCCACAAACTCACCATCCTGGCATCCATCGCCTTCGGCATTCCGCTGCAGTTCGACAAGGCCTATACCGAGGGCATTGCACGCCTGACCACCGCCGATGTGAACTACGCCGAGGCCCTGGGCTATCGCATCAAGCACTTGGGCGTCGCTCGTCGCACCGAGGCGGGTATCGAGCTGCGCGTGCATCCCACGCTGATTCCGGCCGATCGCCTGATCGCCAATGTCAATGGCGTGATGAACGCCGTGATGGTCAATGGCGATGCCGTCGGCAGTACTCTCTACTATGGCGCCGGAGCCGGTATGGAGCCGACTGCCTCGGCCGTTGTTGCTGACGTCGTCGATGTCACTCGTGCGCTGACCACCGACCCGAACAATCGGGTGCCGCACCTGGCCTTCCAGCCGGACTCGCTGTCCGACCATCCGATCCTGCCGATCACCGCCTGCGAAAGCGCTTATTACCTGCGTATCCAGGCCAAGGATCATCCGGGCGTGCTGGCACAGGTGGCGACCATCCTTTCCGAGCGCGGCATCAATATCGAGTCGATCATGCAGAAGGAAGCCGAGGTCCAGGACGGCCTGGTTCCGGTGATCCTCGTGACCCATCGGGTCGTGGAGCAGCGCATTGACGACGCCATCGCCGCGCTCGAGCGGCTCGATGACGTCGTGGACAAGGTCGTACGCATCCGCGTCGAACAGCTGAATTAACAGGAGCCGAGCGAGCGCCGGGAGGCCCAGCGGCTTCAGGCGTCCAGGCCCAAATCGAAGGTTGAGAAAAATGCGCTACATCAGCACCCGCGGCCAGGCACCGGCCCTGAATTTCGAAGATGTGCTGCTGGCCGGTCTGGCCAGCGACGGCGGCCTCTACGTGCCGGAGAACCTGCCGCGCTTCACCGTAGAGGAAATCGCTTCCTGGGCCGGCCTGCCGTATCACGAACTGGCGTTCCGGGTCATGCGACCATTCGTTGCCGGCAGCATTCCGGATGCCGACTTCAAGAAAATCCTGGAAGAGACCTATGGCGTTTTCGCCCATGGCGCCATTGCCCCGCTGCGCCAGCTGAACGGCAACGAGTGGGTGCTCGAGCTGTTCCACGGTCCGACCTTGGCCTTCAAGGATTTCGCCCTGCAGCTGCTCGGCCGTCTGCTCGACTACGTGCTGGCCAAGCGTGGCGAGCGCGTGGTGATCATGGGAGCCACCTCCGGTGACACCGGTTCGGCTGCCATCGAAGGCTGCCGCCGTTGCGAGAACGTCGATATCTTCATCCTGCACCCGCACCAGCGCGTGTCGGAAGTGCAGCGCCGGCAGATGACCACCATCCTCGGCGACAACATTCACAACATCGCCATCGAAGGCAATTTCGATGACTGCCAGGAGATGGTCAAGGCCAGCTTCGCCGACCAGGGGTTTCTCAAGGGCACCCGCCTGGTGGCAGTCAACTCGATCAACTGGGCGCGGATCATGGCCCAGATCGTCTACTACTTCCATGCCGCACTGCAGCTGGGCGGCCCGGCGCGTTCGGTCGCCTTCTCGGTCCCGACCGGCAATTTCGGTGACATCTTCGCCGGCTACCTGGCGCGCAACATGGGGCTGCCGATCAATCAGCTGATCGTTGCCACAAACCGCAACGACATCCTGCACCGTTTCATGTCCGGCAATCACTACGACAAGGACACGCTGCATCCCTCGCTGTCGCCGTCCATGGACATCATGGTGTCGTCCAACTTCGAACGCCTGCTGTTCGACCTGCACGGTCGCAACGGCAAGGCCGTAGCCGATCTGCTGGATGGCTTCCGCGCCAGCGGCAGGCTCTCAGTGGAAGAGGATCGCTGGACCGAAGCGCGTCGACTCTTCGATTCGCTGGCGGTGGACGACGAGCAGACCTGCGCGACCATCGCCCGGGTGTTCAAGGAGACCGGTGAGGTGCTCGATCCGCATACCGCCATCGGCGTGCACGCCGCTCGTGAATGCCGTCGTAGCCTGAGCATCCCGATGGTCACGCTGGGCACCGCGCATCCGGTGAAATTCCCGGATGCGGTGGAGAAGGCCGGTATCGGTCAGGCGCTGGCGCTGCCGGCGCACCTTGCCGACCTGTTCGAGCGCAGCGAGCGGTGCACGGTGTTGCCAAACGAGCTCAAGGCGGTGCAGGCCTTCGTCGGCCAGCACGGCAATCGCGGCAAGCCGCTCTAAGGGACGGTGATGTAAAAAAGGCCAGTCATGTGACTGGCCTTTTTCGTTCTGGAGTGGCGCGAGCGACAAACGTCGCCTCGCACATCGGCATCGGGCGGTGCTAGTCGTCGAACTCTTCCCAGCCGCCCATTTCCTTCCAGCGATTGACGATCCCGCAGAACAGCTCGGCGGTCTTCTCGGTGTCGTAGCGGGCCGAATGCGCCTCGCGACCGTCGAAATCGATGCCCGCGGCCTGGCAGGCCTTGGCCAGCACGGTCTGGCCGTAGGCGAGGCCGGCGAGGGTGGCGGTATCGAAGCTGGAGAAGGGGTGGAAGGGGTTGCGCTTGATCTCGCAGCGGGCAATGGCAGCGTTCAGGAAGCCCAGGTCGAAGCTGCTGTTATGCCCGACCAGGATGGCACGCTTGCAGCCGGCGGACTTCACCGCCTTGCGCACGCTGCGGAAGATGTCGGTCAGCGCCTGCTGTTCGGGTACCGCCATGCGCAACGGGTGATCGAGCTTGATGCCGGTGAACTCCAGCGCGGCCGGTTCGATATTGGCGCCGGCGAAGGGCTCGACCCGGTAGAACAGCGTGTCCTGCGGGTAGAGCAGGCCCTGTTCGTCCATACCGATGGTCACTGCGGCGATCTCCAGCAGTGCATCGGTCGCGCAGTTGAATCCACCGCACTCGACATCGATCACCACCGGCAGGAAGCCGCGGAAGCGCCGCGCCATGGGCGAGCGGGGCTTGCCGGGCAGGTGCTCCTCGAGTTCGTCTTCGAAGTGTTCCTCGCTCATGCATTGCTCTCCAGGCGCCAGTGCAGGCGTTCGCCAGCGCGCAACGGGACCACGACCTGTTCGCCGAACGGCAGGCTGGCCGGGACGTCCCACTCCGTGCGCACCAGCGTGATCTCATCCGTATTGCGCGGCAGGCCATAGAAATCAGGACCGAAATGGCTGGCGAAGGGTTCCAGCTTGTCCAGCGCCTGGCGCTGTTCGAAGGCTTCGGCATACAGCTCGATGGCCGCGAAGGCGGTGTAGCAGCCGGCGCAGCCGCAGGCGGCTTCCTTGGCATGCTGCGCATGGGGTGCCGAGTCGGTTCCGAGAAAGAACTTCGGGCTGCCGCTGGTGGCGGCGTCCAGCAGGGCTTCCTGGTGCAGGTTGCGCTTGAGCACCGGCAGACAGAACAGGTGCGGGCGGATTCCGCCCACCAGCATGTGGTTGCGGTTGTAGAGCAGATGGTGCGCGGTGATGGTGGCGCCGACGTTGGCTCCGGCCGCCTGCACGAACTGCACGGCATCACGCGTGGTGATGTGCTCGAAGACCACCTTCAGGGTCGGGAAGCGAGCGGTGACGCGGCTCAGCTGCTCGTCGATGAAGTACTTCTCGCGATCGAAAATGTCGATCTCGCTGCGGGTGACTTCGCCGTGCACCAGCAGCGGCAGACCGACTTCGGCCATGGTTTCCAGCACGCCGAAGATATTGTCGATGGCGGTGACGCCGGAGGCCGAGTTGGTGGTGGCGCCCGCCGGGTAGAGCTTGGCTGCGTGGACGAAGCCGCTGGCCTTGGCGCGGCGGATGTCGTCCGGAGTTGTACTGTCGGTGAGGTAGAGCACCATCAGCGGTTCGAAGCGACTACCCGCGGGGCGGGCCGCGAGAATGCGCTGGCGATAGGCCTCTGCCTCGTCGGCATTGCGCACCGGCGGCACCAGGTTCGGCATGATGATGGCGCGGGCGAACTGGCGAGCCGCATCTGCGACGGTATGGGGCAGGGCGGCTCCGTCGCGCAGGTGGATGTGCCAGTCGTCGGGGCGCAGCAGGGTGAGTCGGTCGGACATGCGGGGCTTTCCAGGCGGGTGAAACGTGCGCGAATGCTACCGGAAAAGCCCGGGCGGGGCACCTTGCCTTCGTCTGCGGCGGTCGACCCTCGCCACCCAACGCTCAAGTTTGCTGACCGGGCACCGATACCTAGATGGAACCAGCATCCTCCCGGAGCCCACCGTGCGCCTGCGCCCCCTCGTACTGTTGTGCCTGCTCGCTTCACCGGCCAACGCCCTGACATTCCAGACTCGGCTGGAGCGGGTGCAGTGGCAGGTGGAGGGCGATCAGTTCGAGTGTCGGCTGATCCAGCCCATCGCCGGTTTTGGCAGCGGCCAGTTCGTGCGTCGGGCCGGCGAGCAGGCAATTTTCCGCCTGCATTCCCCGGAACGCTGGCTGAGTACCGGTTCGGCGACGCTGCTGGCCGCTGCCGCGCCGTGGCAGCCTTCACGCAGCGATATCAATCTGGGGGTTGTGTCGGTGGGCGGTGGCGATATCCCGTTCAACAGCACCCAGGCGCAGGCCGGACGGCTGCTCAGCGGGTTGCTCGAAGGTCGTAGCCCGGTGGTGCGCCATCGCACGCTGCATGGCGGCGATGCGCTGGAGATCCGCCTGCTGCCGGCGCGTTTCGCCAAGGCCTACGAAGACTACCGCGCCTGCACGGCGAAATTGCTGCCGGTCAACTTCGATCAGCTGCGCCAATCGCAGATCGGCTTCCTCAGCAGCGACGTAGCGCTCGATGCGCTGGGGCGTGCCAAGCTGGACATCATCCTGCAGTACCTGCGTGCCGATCCCAGCGTGAATCGCATCCAGCTCGACGGCCATTCCGACAACAGCGGCAATCGGCTGGTCAATCGTGATCTGTCGAGACGCCGGGCGCTGGCGGTGCAGGAGTACCTGATCGCCAATGGCGTGCCGGAGCAGCAGATCACCGTGCGCTTCCATGGCGAGCGCTATCCGCTGGTGGCCAACAGCAGCGAAGCCAACCGGGCCAAGAACCGGCGAGTCACCCTGCGTCTGGAGCGCGAGGCAGCGGCCGCGGCGAACTCGACCGAAACAGCGGCGCCATCTTCCTGACCGCGCGACCGCCGCGCCCCTGTAAAAGCAGCCCCGCGACCGGTAGAATCGCAGGTTTTCCGTATAACCCGTGGAGCTGATGGCATGGCGGACGTTAAGAAGGTAGTTCTGGCCTATTCCGGTGGCCTGGACACCTCGGTGATTCTCAAGTGGCTGCAAGACACCTACAACTGCGAAGTGGTGACCTTCACCGCCGACCTCGGCCAGGGCGAGGAGGTCGAGCCGGCCCGCGCCAAGGCTCAAGCCCTGGGCGTCAAGGAAATCTACATCGATGACCTGCGCGAAGAGTTCGTCCGCGATTTCGTCTTCCCGATGTTCCGTGCCAACACCGTCTATGAAGGCGAGTATCTGCTGGGTACCTCCATCGCCCGTCCGTTGATCGCCAAGCGACTGATCGAGATCGCCAACGAGACCGGCGCCGATGCCATCTCCCACGGTGCGACCGGCAAGGGCAACGACCAGGTGCGTTTCGAGCTGGGCGCCTATGCACTCAAGCCCGGCGTAAAGGTAATCGCTCCGTGGCGCGAGTGGGACCTGCTGTCCCGCGAGAAGCTGATGGACTACGCCGAGAAGCACGCCATCCCGATCGAGCGCCACGGCAAGAAGAAGTCGCCGTACTCCATGGACGCCAACCTGCTGCACATCTCCTACGAGGGTGGCGTGCTGGAAGACACCTGGACCGAGCACGAAGAGGACATGTGGCGCTGGACCAAGTCCCCGGAAGCGGCGCCGGACACCCCGACCTACATCGAGCTGACCTACCGCAAGGGTGACATCGTCGCCATCGACGGCAAGGACATGACGCCGGCTCAGGTCCTGGCCGAGCTGAACCGTATCGGTGGCGAGAACGGCATCGGCCGCCTCGACATCGTCGAGAACCGCTATGTCGGCATGAAGTCCCGTGGCTGCTACGAGACCCCTGGCGGCACCATCATGCTCAAGGCCCACCGCGCCATCGAGTCGATCACCCTCGACCGCGAAGTGGCACACCTGAAGGACGAGCTGATGCCCAAGTACGCCAGCCTGATCTACAACGGCTACTGGTGGAGCCCCGAGCGCAGCATGCTGCAGCAGATGATCGACGCCTCCCAGGTCAACGTGAACGGTGTGGTGCGCCTGAAGCTGTACAAGGGCAACGTCATCGTGGTCGGCCGCAAGTCGGACGATTCGCTGTTCGATGCCAACATCGCGACCTTCGAAGAAGACGGCGGCGCCTACAACCAGGCCGACGCTGGCGGCTTCATCAAGCTCAATGCGTTGCGCATGCGCATCGCCGCGGGCAAGGGCCGCACCCAGTTCTGATAAGCTGACGCGCCTGAGCCAACCGACCCCGGCCATGTGCCGGGGTTGTACTTTCTGCACTGCCACAAGCGCTGCCGAACGAGGAGACCTGAATCATGAGACTGCTGCATACCATGCTGCGTGTCGGCGATATGGAGAAGTCCATCGCCTTCTACACCGAAGTGCTGGGCATGACCCTGCTGCGCCGCAAGGATTATCCGGACGGTAAATTCACCCTGGCCTTCGTCGGTTACGGCGACGAGGCGCATAACAGCGTGATCGAGCTGACCCACAACTGGGGCGTGGAAAAGTACGAGCTGGGCGACGGCTACGGGCATATCGCCCTGGAAGTCGAAGATGTCTACAAGGCCTGCGAAGACATCCGCGCACGTGGTGGCAAGATCACCCGTGAGCCTGGGCCGATGAAGCATGGCTCCAGCATCCTGGCCTTCGTCGAAGACCCGGACGGCTACAAGATCGAGCTTCTATCGCCGACGCGGGCCGACTGAGCAGCAGGCATGAAAAAGCCCCTTTCGGGGCTTTTTCTTTTTACAGATCGAAGTCGAAGTCGTTCAACTCTTTCTGCAGACGTCGTTCCTCGAGCAGGTTGTCGATGATCCGGCGCTTGGTCAGATTGGTCTTGGCGACCTCGACAGGGGCTTCGCTGCTCTCGTCGTCATCTTCGGCGATGAAATCGTCTTCGATCTGGATATCTTCTTTCTCGGCCACTTGTTCACTCCAAGGCTACGGGGCGCTCTTGGCGCACCTTATAGCGGCAAATTCGGGGCCGGTAAAAAAGTTTTTTTCAATCATGGGGCGAGCTTTTCTGCTATCCGCTCAATCGTCAGATGTCTTGTGCTTGTACTCGCAGAGGTCTTCGATCCTGCAGCTGCCACACTGTGGTTTGCGCGCCTTGCAGACATAGCGACCATGCAGAATCAGCCAGTGATGCGCGTCCAGCAGATATTCCTTTGGCACGAAGCGGATCAACTTGCGCTCGACCTCCAGCACGTTCTTGCCGGGCGCGATGCCGGTGCGGTTGCTGACCCGGAAGATATGCGTATCCACCGCCATGGTGAACTGGCGGAAGGCGGTGTTCAGTACCACGTTGGCGGTCTTGCGACCCACCCCTGGCAGCGCTTCCAGTGCCTCGCGGTTGTCCGGCACCTGGCTGCCATGCTGCTCGATCAGGATGCGGCAGGTTTCGATGACATTCTTCGCCTTGCTCGGGTACAGGCCGATGGTGCGGATGTACTCGCACAGGCCGTCGTAGCCGAGGGCATAGATGGCTTCCGGGGTATTGGCCACCGGGAACAGCTTGGCGGTGGCCTTGTTCACGCCGACGTCGGTGGCCTGAGCCGAGAGGATCACCGCGATCAGCAGTTCGAAGGGTGTGCTGTAGGCCAGCTCGGTCTTCGGCTCCGGATTATCCTCATGAAAGCGGCGAAAGATTTCCCGGCGTTTCTCGGCATTCATCGCGGTGCACTCACTCGATCACACCGGTCACCCGCACTCGGCGGCTGGCCGCAGGCGCGACTGGCTGCGCGGCGCTGGCGCGTTCGGCGAGGTGCTGGTCGATGCGGTTCTTCAGGGCGATCAGCAGGCCGAGCACAATGAAGGCGCCAGGCGGCAGGATGGCCAGCAGAAAGCCCTTGTAGTCGCTGAACAGGGTGATCTGCCAGTCGCTGGCGACCGGCCCGAACAGCAGGTGCATGTTGGCGAACAGCGCGCCGGTGCCGAACAGCTCGCGCAGACCGCCCAGCACCACCAGCACCAGACAGAAGCCGATACCCATCACCAGGCCGTCGAAGCCGGCGATCAGCGGATTGTGCTTCGCAGCGAAGCCGTCGGCGCGGCCGAGGATCACGCAGTTGGTGGTGATCAGCGGGATGAAGATGCCCAGGATCTGGTACAGCTCGTAGGTGAAGGCCTGCATCAGCAGCTCGATGCAGGTGGTCAGCGCGGCGATGATCATCACGAACGCCGGCAGGCGCACCGCGGTGTTGACCACGCCTCGCACCAGCGAGACACCGATATTCGAACAGGTCAGTACCAGCATGGTCGCCAGGCCAAGACCAAGGGCGTTGACCGCCGAGTTGCTGACGCCGAGCAGCGGGCAGAGACCGAGCAGCTGCACCAGCGCTGGATTGTTCTTCCACAGGCCGTTGACGGTCAGTTCGCGGTAGCTGGGTGTGCTCATGGCTGATCCCCTTGCGGCTTGGCGGCCGGCTCGGTGGTGCGCAATTCGTCGCGCGTGGCGGCGCTGCCGGCCCGCGAATGCACGGTGGCTTCGTCTGGTTCGCTGCGGCCTTCCAGGGCGTTCCCGGCCGCGTCGGCCGTCGCGCCTTCGGCTGCCAGTAGTTCGGCCTTGTGTGCATCGAAGTACTGCAAGGCACGATGCACTGCGCCGACCACCGCGCGCGGTGTGATGGTGGCGCCCGCGAACTGGTCGAACTCACCGCGATCCTTCTTCACCGCCCAGCCATCGGCTGCCGGGTTCGTTAGCGACTTGCCGTCGAAACTTCGAATCCAGGGGCTCTTTGCGAGCTCGATCTTGTCGCCCAGCCCGGGTGTTTCCCGGTGGCCGATGACTCGCACGCCAGCCACCCGGCCGTCGGCATGGATGCCCACCAGCAGATGAATGGCGCCGCTGTAGCCGTCCGGAGCGATGGCCTGGAGGATCACTGCGGAGGGGCGCCCATCCTTGATGGCGATATAGGCGGGCAACGGGCTTCGGTTGCCAAGCAGGCGATCCTGAACCAGCACGCTGTCATCGAGCAGATGGTTGTCATAGCTGCCAGTCGGGAGGATCTCGCCCAGCGCACGTACCTGGGCGGCGCGTTCAGCGACCTGGATGCGCTCGGCAGTGCCCTGTTGCAGCAGAGTCACCGCGCCCACGGTGACGATGGCGAACAAGCCCAGCACCGTGGCGTTCTTCAGCATCGAACGGCTGATTTCCGGAACTATCATGTCATTCGCCCAGCTTGAAGCCGCGCTCGGCCTTGCGATGGCCGTAGGTGCGCGGGCGGGTGTAGTAATCGATGGTGGGAGCGGCAAGGTTCATCAACAGCACGCCAAAGGCGACACCGTCCGGATAGCCGCCCCAGGCGCGGATGACGTATACCAGCACACCGACACCAGCACCGAAGATCAGGCGTCCACGTGGGCTGGTGGCGCTGCTGACGGGGTCGGTGACAATGAAGAAAGCGCCGAGCATGGTGGCGCCGCTGAGCAGATGGAACAGCGGCGAACCGTTGCTATCCGAACCCGAGCCGTTCCAGAACACCAGGCTCATCAGCATCAGCGCGCCGAGCATGCCGACTGGCGCGTGCCAGCTGAACAGCCGCTTATGCAGCAGGAACAGGCCGCCAGCAAGAAACGCCAGGTTCACCACTTCCGAGCCGATGCCGCCGAAGTGGCCGAAGGCCGGATTGCGCCAGAGTTCGTCGATGGTCAGGCTCTTGTTCACCTTGAGCACATCCAGGGCGGTGGCCTGGGTCCAACCGTCGGGAAGCGAAGCGATACCGAGGATATGCTGCAGACCGGCGCTCAGCCCGACACTGTGCGGCACCGGCCAGGTGGTCATCTCCACCGGGAAGGAGATAAGTACCACCACGTAGCCGATCATCGCCGGGTTGAAGGGATTCTGGCCCAGGCCGCCATACAGCTGCTTGCCGAACACCACAGCGCAGCCGGTGGCGATCAGCGTCAGCCACCAGGGCGAATAGGGCGGCAGCGCCAAGGCCAGCAGCACGGCGGTGACCAGCACGCTGCCGTCGCGCAGAAAGAAGCCCACCGGCCGCTGCCGCAGGCGGAGAATCGCCGCTTCGAAGGCAAGTGCAGCGAGCGATGCCCAGGCGAGGTTGATCAGCGTGCCGGCGCCGTAGAGCCAGGTCAGCACGACCACGCCGGGCAGGGTGGCCGCGAGTACCAGCAGCATGACTCGCTGGGTACGGTTGGCGCCCTTGGCGTGGGGCGAGGTGATGCGGGGCAGGGCCATTGGCTCTCCGGTGAAGGCGTTGTCTTGGGGCGTGGCCTGGGCCACTTCCTCGAATCTCTCTGACTTGTCGAGCGACTACACCAGCACACCGGTGCAGCGGTCATTTCTCACGATTGCTGATAGTCCGCCAGCTGCCGTTCGGCTTCGCTGAGTCGCAGGCGAGCGGCCTCCAGTGTCGTTGGCTCGGTCTGTTCGTCTCGCTCCAGCTTGCGCAGATCGGCGCGGGCGAAGGCGACCTCGGTCTTCAGTTCGCGCTGGCGCTCATCGATACCAGGCTTGCTGGTACGCACCAATTCCGGAGCGGGCTTGTGCGATGCGTCTTCGGCCGCATGCAGGGCTTGTTCGGCCGCCTGCAGCGCGTCGCGCAGGCGGCTGAGTTCCGCCTCTTGCGCGCCGGCCTTCTCGGCCTTCTTCAATTCGGCGCGCTTCATCGCCAA
>NZ_JAYJLM010000006.1:0-393527 GCF_051948915.1 Stutzerimonas sp. Brlt_14 | reverse complement strand
TGAGTAATTACAGTAATTCCGCAATTTGACGGAACACGGCAGGAGCGCCATGTAAAAAACTGTGTGACGTAACCCACCGTTCACGCAGGACTTTTATGGATATCAAAGGTAAGTTCCACGTTGATGCCCTTACCCAAGAAGGCGTTCGCTCCGAAATCGCTGCGCTGCTTGGTTGTGATCGCGATGAGTTGCCCATCGTGTTAAGGCCTGACGAGGTCGCGAGGATTCTCGAAGTGGAGTCGGTTGAGCTTGAAGCTTGTCCGCCTCATCACGGCCTCCCTTTCATCATGTTTGGCAGCTCAGTATGGTATCGCCTGAACGATATCATCAGGCTTTTGGCCAACCGTCATCGGGCTCGCACTAATGAGGTCGGTGACGATGGCTGATGTCCGCACGCAGTTTCAGGAAGAAATTCGCGGAAAGCTCGGCCCGGTTGATGTTTTGCCCGTCCCCGACGGTGGAGTGCATCGATTTCATGTGCCGGGTGATCGCGCTGGGTCGAAGAACGGCTGGTATGTCTTGCACGCCGACTCCGCCGATCTGGCGTACGGCGCTTTTGGGAGCTGGAAGAGCGGCGACAGGCATGCATGGAGCAGCCGGCAGTCTGAGGCGCCCATCGACGCCGCAATTCGCCACCAGCGAGCAGAGCAATGCCGTAGTCAGCGAGAAATTGAGTGTAGTCGGAGGCAGCAGGAAGCCGCCCAGTTTGCGCGGCGGCTGTGGTGCCAGGCGGGGCATGCTGACCCGCACCATCCTTACCTGGTTAGTAAACGCTGTGACGTGCACGGGTTGCGTCAGCAGGGCGAAGTCTTGTTAGTCCCGCTCTGCTACCAAGGCCAGCTCGTGAACGTGCAGCGTATCTTTCTTGACGGTACCAAACGGTTCCTGGGTGGGGGGCGGGTCAACGGTTGTTACTCGCCTATTGGGGCGTTCACAAAAGGTATGCCGCTTTATATCTGCGAAGGCTGGGCAACCGGGGCGACCATTCACGAGACGACTGGAGCCCCGGTAGCCGCTGCCATGAATGCCGGCAACCTGCTGCCAGCCGGCCAGGAGCTCAGTCGGCGCTACCCTCAAATGACTTTGATCGTTGCAGGTGATGATGATCGGGGAACAAGTGGTAATCCTGGCCGTGCTGCTGCTACGAAAGCAGCTGATGCCCTCGGCATCGGTTTGGTTTTCCCTGCATGGCCTGAGGGAGCCCCGCTGACGCTGACCGACTTCAACGACTTGCGCCAGTGGCAGGAGGGGCGAGCATGAACGCACCGTTGATGACCGAGCCCACCTACCCTGAACCGCTAAGGTTATTGCCTGACCACGAAGCGGCGGCTCCTTTTCCGCTTAAGGCGTTGGGGGAAGTTTTGGGGGGCGCCGCTGCCGCTATCGTTGAGGCGGTGCAGGTGCCTGAAGCGCTGGCTGCGCAATCGATTTTGGCTGCGGCGGCGCTGGCTGCACAGCCTCACGGCAATGTCGCGCGAGATGGTCAGCTCATCCCAGTTTCGCTTTTCGCTCTTACCATCGCGGAATCTGGTGACCGAAAAACGGCTGCAGATCGCCTGGCACTGCGAGCTCATCACTTTTACCAGCAGGCTCTGCTGGAAAGCCACGGCGAAAACCTGAAAAGATATCAAAATCGCCGCGATGCCTACTTGAAAGCTCGCGCCGCTGTTCTGGACGCTAACAAGGGCGACCCTGATGTCATCGCCGCCAAGTTGGACACGCTGCAGGAGCCCAAGGCTCCGCCTCTGCCATTTGTGCTTTCCGAAGAGCCAACATTGGAGGGGCTGCAGAAGTCTCTATTACAAGGTCAACCCTCCCAGGGGCTATTCAGTGACGAAGGGGGGCAGTTTTTCGGCGGATATTCGAACAAGCCGGAGAACCTGCTGAAGAGCGTCGCGGGTCTGTCGAAGCTTTGGGACGGTGCGCCAATTAGCAGGATGCGCGCGGCTGAAGGCGAGAGCGCAGCCCGTTGTGGATGTCGGCTAAGCGCTCATTTGATGATCCAGCCAATCGTGGCTGAGAGCGTGCTGCGTAACCCCGTAATGCGAGGGCAAGGCTTCTTGGCTCGCTTTTTGATCGCTTGGCCGCAGTCGTTAGCGGGGACTCGGCTTTACCGCAGTGCTGACCCGAACAACGACCCACGCTTCGTGCGCTACTGGGAGCGTATGAATCAGCTTTTGAGCCTAGGCCCTCGCATCGATAGTCGGGGGGATCTGGATCCACCAACGCTAACGATGGATGCGCCGGCAAAAAGAGCTTGGGTCGAGGCTCATGATGAGATCGAGACTGCTCTCGGGCGAGGAGGTGACTTCCAAGAAATAAAAGGCACCGCTGCGAAAGGAGCAGAGCACATTTTGCGTATCGCAGGAATTCTGGCGATCGTTGAAAACACCACTCTGCTGGCTGAGCCGCATTTGAGCCAGGCTACCGAACTCGTTCGCTGGTATCTGACCGAGGCACTACGCCTGACAAGCCCGGTGGTCATCGACCCTGATCTGCTGCTATCGCAGCAGCTGCTCGACTGGTTGCTTGAAAAAAACGGGTAAGCGGATTAAATGGTTGATCTTACCTTTGCATGAGAGTGAGACAGACCGGCATCTCATCGGATTATCTGGTTGATGCTTCACCTACTGCTGGTGCATGTTTCCTTCGCTAATTCCAGCAAGAACCCCACACGCCTCAACTTCCCGGTCATCGTTGCAACTCGCTCTCAGTGAAACGAGTTGTTTCTCAAGCGCTTGCAGAGCGGTTATCTGCGACCGCACATGAGAGATGTGATCATCGAGCAAGGCGTTGACGGCGGTACAAGGCTGATGAGGGTCGTCCTGATAGCTCTGTAGTTCGTGAATCTCAGCCAGTGACAGGCCCAGGATTCTGCAGCGACGGATGAAGGCCAGCCCCTCACCATGCTTCTCGGTATAGACACGGTAACCGTTGCCCTGCCGATCAGGCGGCGGCAACAAGCCCTGCTGTTCATAGAAGCGGATCGTCTGTGTTTCGACCCCTACCAACTGCGCCAACTGACCAATGCGCATCAGCCTCCTCCCCAACGGATTCTTTACTCTATTGACCTTATAGTAGCTTTATAGTTTGGGTATCCGGATTTTTTGGTTGATTGGCTCATATCATGATGACGGAACCAACCATCAGCTCAGCGGATTACCTGGTTGATGACGACTCTTCTTCACGGCCCCTGCAAGTTTGCAGCAACGCCCAGGTTCGCATGCCGAGATACGCAGTGAGGCTTCGCGATCAACACACCATGCATTCACAATGTCACTGCAAGGTCCGGCATGTCTCTGCTCAGTCCTTACGGCCTGAGCTAGCCCTATACAGCTGTTGTTTGCTCTCCTCGCTGATCCCCGTCAGGATGCCGCAGGCATTGATCTCCCGACCCTCGTTGCAACTCGCCCTCAGTGAAACGAGTTGTTGCTCAAGCGCTTGCAGAGCAGTTATCTGCGACCGCACATGAGAGATGTGGTCATCGAGCATGGCGTTGACGGCGGTACAAGGCTGGCGAGGGTCGTCCTGATAGCTCTGTAGCTCGCGAATCTCTGTCAGTGACAGGTCCAGAATTCGGCAGCGGCGGATAAAGGCAAGCCACTCGCCATGCTTCTCGGTATAGACACGGTAACCATTCTCCTGCCGTTCTGGCGGCGGCAACAGGCCCTGCTGCTCATAGAAGCGGATCGTCTGCGTGTCGATACCCGCTATCTGGGCTAACTGACCAATGCGCATCAGGCTTACTCCTCAACGGATCATCTGTCCCATTGACCTTATAGTAGCTATATAGTTTTTAATACTAGCAATCTATGTTGGTTAACTGGAGCCGTATCGTGAGTAAAGCCTGTGGTGGCCCATGTAGCTGCGATGCAACGCCTGCAGCGGATACCGATATGCCGGTCTCCTCCGAAGCGTCAGGGGAATGGGTCAGCGTGTATGCTGTGCCGAAGATGGATTGTCCCTCAGAAGAACGGATGATCCGCTTGGCGCTGAACGGCTTTGATGAGATTCGAACGCTGTCCTTCGACTTGTCGAACCGCCGATTGGAGGTCGTGCATGACGGCGAGGCTGAGCCCATTACCGCGAAACTGGCGACCTTGGGGCTAGGCGCCTCTCTTCAGGAAACCGTCATTGCCGACCCAGAGACGATCAAGGCCGCTGAGAGCTCGGCAGTCTCTGCTACGCAGGAGTCAGGCACTCTGCGCGTGTTGCTCGGTATCAATGCGATCATGTTCGTGGTGGAAATGACTGCTGGCCTGATCGCCCAGTCTACCGGCCTGATCGCTGATTCCCTGGATATGTTTGCCGATGCAGCCGTCTATGGCCTGGCTCTCTATGCCGTAGGGCGCAGTGCGAAAATGCAGGTACGTGCCGCGCATCTGGCAGGGGTACTGCAACTGATTTTGGCTATCGGCGTACTCGTCGAGGTGGTGCGACGCTTTGTTTTCGGTAGTGAGCCTGAATCGCTGATGATGATGGCGATCGCCTTCGTCGCGTTGATCGCCAATACCGGTTGCCTGCTGTTGATATCCAAGCACCGCGAAGGCGGCGCGCATATGAAGGCAAGCTGGATATTCTCGGCCAATGATGTGGTGATCAACATGGGCGTCATCGCCGCCGGTGCCTTGGTCGCCTGGACGGGGTCCAGCTACCCTGACCTGATTATCGGTACCATCGTGGGCCTGATCGTCCTCAACGGCGCTCGGCGCATCCTGGCGCTCAAGGGGTGAGGCTGCACGGTACGCAGCTATCGATGCCTGGGACACTTGATCGAAGTGGCTGTACAAGCGCGCTAGGCCTGAACGACAGCATATAGCGCGAAGGCTCGGAGCCAGCAAGGTAGCGTATCTAGGAATCAACCAAGGAAGGAAGATGATGGATAGTATCTGGCTGGTACTCGGCCTGGCGCTGTTGCCCGCCTTAGGCAATTTTAGTGGTGGGCTCGCTGCGGAGGCCTCCCGAACTACCGGGCGCCGTCTCAATTACGCCCTTGACGGCGCTGCCGGCCTCGTCATTGCGGTGGTGGCGGTTGAAATCATGCCGCGCGTGCTAGAGAACCTCTCAGCCTGGGTAATCGCCCTCGCTTTCGCGCTGGGCGGCATTGCTTACGTAGGTATCGAGAAGCTCGTTGAGAGTCTCCAGAAGCGACAAGGCCAGCAGGGAGAAGGCGGTCAGACGAGTGTCTGGATGATCTATATCGCCGTATCCATCGACCTGTTCAGCGATGGCCTCCTGATCGGGGCGGGGTCGGCGGTCTCACCGTCGGTCGCGATAATCCTGGCGGCGGGTCAGGTTCTCGCCGATGTTCCTGAGGGCTTTGCGACGATCGCCACCATGAAAGATAAAGGAATCCCTCGTAGCAAGCGGATACTGCTCTCTGCTTCCTTCGCGATTCCTGTGCTCTCGGCAGCCGTCTTTGCTTACTTCGTACTCAGGAACCAGCCGGAGGCATTTAAGCTAGCGGCACTGACGTTCACGGCAGGCCTTCTCACGGTCGCTGCCATCGAAGATATGGTCTCCGAGGCTCACGAGAGCGGTGACGATACGCACATCTCACCGCTGGCTTTCATAGGCGGCTTCGTCCTGTTCGTTCTGGTATCAGCGGGCTTGGAAGGGGTGGTATCGCAAAGCTAACGTACTGCTCCCCAACACAGCCACTGTCGTGCTGGCCGAATACGAAGCAGCTCCCAGCTTACGGCGCACCTAGTCGAGTCCAGAAACATTCACTTTGCCACCCTGGCCAGCCGGCCGAATGAATTGACGCAGCTTGATTAAGCGGAGCAAGAAAGCATGAGCCACAGGGTTGATCCTGGATTCGGAGGCGAGAGAGCATTGGGTGATAAGTGCGCGCTACCCTCTAGCCTATACACGGGCGTGCGCTATAAGCCGCTTCTGACAGGGGGGATGGCTCTACTTGCTGGAGGCGCCATGCCGCTTGCCTTTGCCCCTGTGGGCTGGGCATGGCTTGCGGTGATCGCTCTGGCAACATTTTTTGTCCTGACCGCGCAGTCTTCAAGGCGTCAGGCGCTGTGGTCGGCCTACCTCTTTGGCCTCGGCTACTTCGGCGTGGGTGTCTCCTGGGTCTTTATCAGCATTAGCCAGTACGGCAATGGCCCCGTGGTGGCGGTGTTAGTCACGGCGGCCTTTGTCTCGCTGCTCGCCCTCTTTCCATGGGGCGTCGCGTACCTCGTGCGCTGCCTGCGCCCTGAGATGGATGCAATGGCACTCTGGCTAGGGCTACCTGCGGCATGGGTGCTGAGTGAATGGATGCGCACCTGGTTCTTGACCGGCTTTCCCTGGCTCTTCATTGGCTACAGCCAGACCGACACCACACTTGCCACTATCGCTCCCGTCTTTGGCGTGCTTGGCGTGAGTTTACTGGTGGCACTTCTCGCTGGCGGGCTTGCCTGGGTTGTCCAGGGGCCAAGCCAGCGCCGTGCTGCGGTAGTCGGTGCCGTGTTAGTCGCTACCCTCGCCGGCTTGCAACTGCTGGATCGTGAATGGACGCAGCCAGCCGCTGACCCGATCGATGTCGTCCTCTTGCAAGGAAACATCGCGCAAGACAAGAAATGGGACCCGAGATACCGGGACATCACACTTGAGCGCTATCAGGCGCTTACCGCGCAGCATCTCGGAGCCGATATCGTGATCTGGCCAGAAGCGGCAATCCCGATGTGGCATGACCAGGCCAAAGCATATCTTGCTGAGCTTGAGGCGTTAGCCGATCAGGCAGGCACATCGTTAATGATTGGCGTCCCGGTACGCGAGGCGGAGGGCCGTACCTACAACGCCGTGGTAAGCCTCTCCGATCCCTCAGGCTTCTACTACAAACGCCACCTGGTGCCCTTCGGTGAATATGTTCCGTTTCGGGATCTTTTGGGGTCGGCCCTCGACGTGCTCGGGGCGCCCATGTCCGACTTCACACCGGGACGGGAAGCGCACGTCCTGAATGCAGCAGGGGTGCCCGTAGGGGCACTCATCTGCTACGAGGCGGTCTTTGGTGCCGAAGTCACTGAGCTTCTGCCCGAAGCGCAGTTACTGGTGAATGTCAGCAACGATGCCTGGTTCGGCAGCTCGCTCGGCCCCCTCCAGCATTTCCAGATGGCACGCATGCGTGCCATCGAAACCGGACGTGACCTTCTTCGAGCCACGAACACCGGTATCACAGCAGCCATCAATCATGAGGGCAAAGTGCTCAAGCGTGCTCCGCAGTTCGAAGTGGCCACCCTCAGCGCCGAAGTGACACCGCGAACTGGCGCGCCCCCTTATGTGCGCTGGCGGGATTGGCCTGTCCTTGGCCTGACCGCACTCGGACTCGGCCTGCTCCTGCTCCGTCGAATTCGTCGGCATCATCGGTTGGGTACATGACGCTTGTTATTTAGCAGCGAGCAAATTCTAGATTGGGTCAGGAGGAAGGGGATATGTCTACTTATGGCAGTCGGCTCGCAGAGAAAGCCCACGAGCCGGGAAAGGCGATGCGCTGGCTGTGGCTCTCGCTCCTGTTACTGTTTGTCGATCAGGCGAGCAAGTACCTTGCCAGCACCATGCTAGCGCATGGTGAAAGCGTGCCTGCCGCACCCTTCTTCAATTGGGTCCACCGCCACAATACGGGGGCGGCCTTCAGCTTTCTCGCGGATGTCGGCGGTTGGCAGCAGCCGCTTTTCATCGGACTGGCCCTGGTTATCTCGATATTACTGGTGTACTG
The DNA here is from genome assembly GCF_051948915.1 of Stutzerimonas sp. Brlt_14. Lineage (NCBI taxonomy): Bacteria > Pseudomonadati > Pseudomonadota > Gammaproteobacteria > Pseudomonadales > Pseudomonadaceae > Stutzerimonas > Stutzerimonas sp. Brlt_14. The sequence continues at coordinate 385,819 of NZ_JAYJLM010000006.1, read as the reverse complement.
GCTTTGGCGTTCACCACGCGTACTGAGTTATCGGCTCGCCCTCAGTGCGATCCTCGGCGGCGCGTTGGGCAATGTCGCAGATCGCTTGCGGTTAGGCTACGTAGAGGATTTTCTCGATTTTCACTATGCCCAGTGGCACTGGCCATCGTTCAACCTAGCGGACGTATGGATCTTCCTCGGTGTCGCCCTCTTTATTTGGGCGGAAATACGACATCAACCAGGCAGCCGCCGCCGCTGAATCGCCTAGCGTCTTCGCTATCGCATGCTTGACTTCCGGAATAGGCGCGTCCTGGGCCTTGATAAGGCGGCACGCCTTCATGAGCCAGCTGTACGTTCCTGATGCACGACTGCTGCCAAGGGCTCTGCTGCATCCTAACCAATCTGGAAGAGCGCACCCTGCTGGACCTGCTACCCGGTCGTCAGCAAGAGAGGGTGACAAGACGCCTCATGAGCATGGCCAACCGCCACCAGGTCGAGATCGTCAGCATGGACATGTGGAAGCCCTACCGCCGCGCCTTCCAGACGGTGCTGCCACAGGCCCGTATCGTGGTCGATAAGTTCCACGTCGTGCGCATGGCCAACGAGGCCTTAGAGAAGATCCGCAAAGGCCTAAGGAAGGAGTTGAAGCCCAATCAGCGCCGGACCCTCAAAGGTGACCGGAAAATCCTGCTGAAGCGCGCTCACGACGTTTCAGACCGCGAACGGCTCATCATGGAGACCTGGACAGGAGCATTCCCCCCAGCTCTTGGCGGCTTACGAGCACAAGGAGCGCTTCTACCATATCTGGGACTGTACCAATCGGCGTGGTGCCGAACAGGCTCTCGCCACCTGGATTGACAACATCCCTCAGGGGCAGAAGGAGGTTTGGAAGGATCTCGTCAGCGCCGTCAGTGGCTGGCGTGAAGAGATGCTGACCTACTTTGAGACCGACATCCCGATCACCAACGCTTTCACGTAGTCGATAAACCGCCTAGCCAAGGACAAAAACCGTGATGGCCGGGGCTATTCGTTCGAGGTAATGCGAGCCCGGATGCTCTATACCACCAAGCACAAGAAGAAGGCGCCACAAGTCAAGGAATCCCCGTTTCTGGGCAGAGCCACCATGACCTACAACATGGGACTCCCCGAGCCTGAGAAGAACTTCGGTGTCGATCTATCAACCTTCTGGAAGGACTAAGGGTTGGATGGGGCTGGAAGGCCCATCAACCACTTAATCCGGATACCCAAAAAAACTGGCTAATGTTCGACGCAAGAAGTTTGCAGCGCGATGGACCTCGCTTCGTTCGGAAGAGCGCAAAAAAGCGCGACCTTCTGCTGACCGTGCTGGCACAACACCGCCAGGTTTTAACGGCGGATGGTAAGCACTTCCGAGTGAACCCACTGGCGACTTTGGCGACATCGGCGACTGAACCGCGAACGGTGGTCTAATGATGGCGACGCGCTGGCGACCTACTGCGACAGGGACACGGCCTTACCCATATGTCGCCGGGTGTCGCAGCTATCTCGCTCACGATGCCCGCCGTAAAAGGGGGCTTGTCGCCGCCGTCGCCGCTGTCGCAGGACTGTCTGGTGTGCCGAATGCGTGCTCCACGTGCGTATTCCACGCCATTCAGTCACCCGTTCCACGGCCATCCGGCCAGGCAGTCGGGGCGCAACGACGCAGCGGCGGCATCGTAGGCCCGGGGTGGCTACGCGATTACTTAGCCATGGATTCCCAGGGAACCATCGATTCGCCCTACAAGTTGTTCCGGCAAGCGTCGTACGGCAGCCGGTCGAGATGGCATAGGTAGAGTCGGATCGTCTGTCGGGCCTGTTAGTTGTTCGCCAGCATTCAGCTGGCCGCCTAGGTGAAGCGCTGGCTATAGCGATTACACGATTATTCAGCGCGTTGCCGCTTTGTGTGTCCGAGGCAAGAGGATTCGGCCCCGGCCCTTGCGGATAACCAGATCGGTTTTTGGTGTGGCGGCTCATAAACTTGGAGAGAACGCCCAGTCGGATAGTAGAAACTATGCGGTGCTGTCTGTCTGAAGCAGACCGGATGGCTGCTCGGCGAGCGAGATCGTGACGCAACTGGCCAGCTTCCAGAGCCGCTCTTGCTACAGCTGCGAGTTCCGATAAATTGAGCGCAATTGCAGCCGAAGTCGCCGGTTAAGCGGCTGGGCCAGCCGGCGGTGCCCTTAACACCGGCAGCGCGCCATGAGTTTAAACCTGAATGGTTTGCCTCCGACTCAGGGGCGCGCGCACTTTTCGCGATATGACGAGTCGTTATCGACTGACGTGACCGAAAGCCCAGCTACGCCGGCAGACAGCGTTGCTCGTTCGCAACCATGGACTCAAGGCGCATCAACGTCCAATTCAATACTGCGTTGGCGGTATCCCTGGGTAGAATCTCCGGGCAACCAGAAACCATGCTTCAGTTCGCCGAATCCCGCTCCTTGATCTTACCGAGCAGCCAGGCGTCAAGTTCGCGAGCGACGTAGTAGCACGCGGCTTGGCGAGTATCACCGAACTTGATGCGCTTCGGGAAGGAGGGGTCGTTTTTGCGAAGCGTTTTAATACGGCCGGGGGTGAGACCGTAAATTTCTTTCAGCTGCGCTTGGGGAATCAGAGCCTGCTCGTGGTAAGCGATCGGTGATGACATTTGAACGTCTCCATAGTGATGACGCTCGTTATTTTCCGCATGCGCAGAGGCTCAGAGTCACGGCTAATTGCGCATCTCACGAAGTTTCCCCCCTTGCTTTTCTCAGCATGCTGAGCCTGTTTGCATGCGACTGACTTGCGATGAGCTGCCGGCAATTCCATATCACGCGCCTTGGCGAGGGATCTTGAGCCTCACTACGTTTCGAGAAACTGTCGCCTGGTTGGCAAAGTCATAGGGCGTTATGAAACCTCCCTGGATGGCATCCAGATAATCAGACCACCACTGGCACATTAGCCTCCGCTCCTCCAAGTGTTCCGCCTTATGGATATAGGCAGCACGCACCCCGTTGCGCTCCTGGTGACTCATCTGTCGTTCTACTGCATCACGGCTCCACAATCCTGACTCCATGAGTGCCGAGCAAGCCATAGCTCGGAAACCATGACCACAAACCTCGGATCCGGTGTCATACCCCATGCGCCGCAGGGCAGCATTTACCGTGTTCTCGCTCATCGGTTTCCAGTACGAATGGTCACCTGGGAAGATCAACTCGAAACGCCCGGTAAGCTGATGAACACGTTCCAGCAGCGCCAGTGCTTGCCGGCTCAGGGGCACAAGATGTGGAGTACCCATTTTGGCTCCTCGGCCGGAATGTTTTACGCCCTCGATAGCCTGGCGCTCGGCGGGGATCGTCCACAATGCGCGTGCAAAATCAACTTCATCCCAACGCGCAAAGCGCAACTCACTAGAGCGGATGAATACCTGCAGAGTGATCTGAACAGCCAGGCGTGTTAGCGGTCGCCCGCGGTACGTATCCAAGCGCGCTAGCAACTCAGGCAGTCGCTCCATCGGCAGAGCGGGTCGGTGAACGGTTTTGCGGGTCGCAGTAGAGCCGTGCAAATCGTTGGCAGGATTAGTATCGATAAGTCCTTGTTGTACGGCCATACGCAAGATACTGGTGATGTACTGACGGAGTCGGCTGGCCGTTTCCAGGGTATCGCGACCCTCAGCTACCTTAAGTGGCGCCATCAGGTCCCGCGTTTTCAGTTCCGAGACAGGGCGCGCTCCGAGAGTGGGGAACAGGTGCTGCTCCATCCGACGTAAAACGGTGGTGGCGTGGTGTGGCTTCCATTTCCGAGCGCAGACGCTGTGCCAGGCTCTGGCTACGGCCTCGAAGGTATTGATACGGGCATTAGCTGCCTGAATTTTTGCTTCCTTGGCCGCTTCCATGGGGTCATGCCCGGCCGCCAGCAACCCCAGGGCTTCGGACCGACGAGCACGAGCGGCTTTCAAGCCAAGGGCAGGGTAATTGCCAAAGGTCGCCAGCCCTGCACGGCCATCAGGCCGTCGGTACTTGAAGCGCCACACCTTCGTGCCATTTCTCCTGACCAGCAGGAAAAGTCCCTGTCCATCGAACAGGGTGTAATCGCTGTCGCGGGGTTTGGCAGCTTCGCATTTGGGATCGGTTAGCGGGGTTACAACACGTGCCATAGGTATATGAATCCTTGTCGAATCGACATATACCCACTCGTATACCTTAGTCGGCGCGCTGTACAACCCCATATGAACGCTTACAGACCTACCTAGAAACGACAAGCCCCGCACATGGCGGGGCTTTGAGCACGCTTTCGGATCATACGAACCCATCTGAAAGCATAGAGATGGTGCCGGCACCAGGAGTCGAACCCGGGACCTACTGATTACAAGTCAGTTGCTCTACCAGCTGAGCTATACCGGCAAGTGAGGGTCGCCATTATATCCATTGCGGGCGGCGAGTAAACCGTTAGCTGACGGTCACTTGCGCTGGCTTATTCAGGCCGCTTCACATTTGGTGCGCTGTGGCTGCGCTCGGCCAGCAGGAGGATGTTGCGCGGTGTCAGCTCGCTTGGGCAGAAGGTGCCGAGGTGTACGCGGTAGCCCTGTTCCTCCAGCAGCAGGGCGCGGTCGAGCAGTAGCCAGAGTTCCAGCGGGCGGCGGAACAGGCCGCGCACCAGTTCGAGGTTGCGCACTTCGGCGAGGCGTTGCCAGCCGGCCCGCTCCAGTGCGGCCCAGTCCTGCTCGCCCGGGGCGGGCAGTTGCTTGAGGTCGGCCAGATCGCGGCAGTAGTCGGCGAAGCCCTTTTTCAGCCAGGCGCTGGGCAGCGAGGGCGTCGGCAGGTAGTCGTCCTGCTGGCGCAAGCGTCGCTGCAGCAGATCGAAACCCAGCCGCCAGGCCATCGAATGGTCACGGTTGCGCCGTTCTCGCGCGCCAGCGGTGACGGTTTCGCTCAGCGGCAGGCCGAGGTCGTCGCGGCTGAGTTGCAGCGCCGTGGCCCGGCCGGCTTCGGAGAGTGGCACGTAGATTTCGTCCCGGGTGCGGTTGTAGCAGCAGGGGGCGATGGCGAGCTGGCGACAGCCCTTGGCAATGCTCAGGCGCAGCAGGCGTACATGCAGATCACCGCAGGCGTGCAGTGCGACGGGGGTGTGCGTGGCCTGTAGCTGGTCGCCGGCATCGGCTGCGAGCACGTCCTGGCAGCGGTGTCGGGCCGGGATGCCGAGCCGCTCGCTCATATGCGTGCCTGTCCGTACCAGTGCTTCATCCCATTCCAGGCAGGTCAGCGCGGCGCCATCGCGGGCGAGATAGCGCCCGAGATGGCCCTTGCCGGCACACCAGTCCAGCCAGTGCGTCGGCGCTTCGGCGAACCGTAGGCGGGCGCCGAAGGCCTGAATCTGCAGGGCCTTGCGGCCTGGCACGTCCACCGCGTGGCGATGGTCCATGGCTGGCGATTCGCCGGCGGGCAACGCGTCGAGATGGCTCAGTCGGTCGGCGAGGTCAGCCAGCTCAGGAAAAGGTGCGGGTGCGCCGAGCGTCGTCGGCTGGTTGTGCGCGGCCTCGGCATCGGCCAGCGAGTGGCTTCGCAGCCAGGCGGCTAGTTCGGGGTGCTCGGCTTCCCATGGCAGCGTTTGGCAGACGAACGGCCGCGGCCGCCAGAGCGACTGGTGTGCAGTGAGGAAGCGGTCCAGTGCCTGGAAGCGCTCGAGCAGGTTGGGGGCGGCGGACATCGGCGGGGCGGGTATATGAACAGGCGCCGATTGTAGCGGGAGCGCCTGCCATAAAGCACAACGCCCGTCGAGGACGGGCGTTGTGTCGGGCTACTTGCCGTAGACCTGTTCCGGCAGCCAGGTCACCAGGCCCGGCCACATGTACGCCACCACCAGCATGCCGATCTGGATCATGATGAAAGGCAGCACACCCTTGTACATCACGCTGGTGGGCACGCTGCGTGGCGTGACGCCGCGCAGGTAGAACAGCGAGAAGCCGAAGGGTGGGGTGAGGAACGAGGTCTGCAGGTTGATGGCGAACATCACACCGAGCCAGACCGGGTCCAGGCCCATGGCGAGCAGGATCGGGCCGACGATGGGCACCACCACGAAGATGATCTCGATGAAGTCGAGGATGAAGCCCAGCAGGAAGATGACCAGCATCACCACCAGGAAGGCGCCGAGCACGCCGCCGGGTAGCGAGTGCAGGGCATCCTCGATCAGCGCTTCACCGCCGAAGCCACGGAAGACCAGGGAGAACAGCGAGGCACCGATGAGAATGAGGAACACCATCGAGGTGATCTCGGTGGTGCCGAAGGCGACCTGCTTGAGCTGGGCGAAATTCAGCTGACCCTTGGCGATCGACAGCAGCGTCGCGCCCAGCGCGCCGATGGCGGCGGCCTCGGTCGGTGTGGCGTAGCCGGCGAGAATAGAACCGAGCACCGCGGTGATCAGCGCCAGCGGTGGCAGCAGCGCACCGATCAGCTTGCCCCACTCGATCGGCCCCAGCTCTTCCTGCGGCAGCGCCGGCAGCTTCTTCGGCTGGAAGATCGCCACCGCGACGAGGTAGAGGATGTACAGGCCGACCAGCACCAGGCCGGGGATCAGCGCACCAACGAACAGGTCGCCGACCGAGACGGTCTTCGGCGAGAAGATGCCCATCTTCAGCTGCGCCTGCTGGAAGGCGCTGGACATCACGTCGCCCAGCAGGACCAGGATGATCGATGGCGGGATGATCTGGCCGAGGGTGCCGGTGGCGGCCAGGGTGCCGGTGGCGATGGCCGGGTCATAGCCGCGGCGCAGCATGGTCGGTAGCGCCAGCAGGCCCATGGTGACCACGGTGGCGCCGACGATGCCCGTGCTCGCGGCGAGCAGCGCACCGACCACGCAGACCGAGATCGCCAGGCCACCGCGCATGGTGCCGAACAGGCGCGACATCGACTCCAGCAGGTCCTCGGCAACCCTGGATTTCTCCAGCATCACGCCCATGAAGACGAACAGTGGCACGGCCAGCATCGTCTGGTTGTTCATGATGCCGAAGATGCGGTTCGGCAGCGCATGCAGGTAGCCGACGTCGAATGAGCCAGTGACCACGCCGATGCCGGCGAACAGTAGCGCCATGCCGCCCAGGGTGAAGGCCACGGGGTAGCCCGACATCAGGGCCAGGCAGATGCTGATGAACAGCGCGATAGCCATGAACTCAGCCATGCTTCACCTCCGGCTCCGGCAGGCGACCCGCGATGCGATAGGCCACCTTGACCAGATCCGACAGTGCCTGCAGCGTCAGGCTGCCGACCAGCAGGAGGATGATGCTCTTCTGCAGGTAGACGAACTTCAGCCCGCCGGACTCGTTCGAGCCCTCGCGCGTCGCCCAGGAGTTGCTGACGTAGTCCCAGCTGTTCCAGCCGATGAACAGACATACCGGCAGCAGGAACAGCAGATGGCCGAGGCCGTCCACCGTCGCCTGCCGGCGGCTGCTGAACTTCTGGTAGAAGATGTCGACGCGCACGTGGCCGTTGCGCTGCAGGGTCCAGGCCGCGGCGCCCATGAACACCAGCGCATGGCCGTACATCACCGCTTCCTGCAGGGCGATGGCGCCGATGCCGAAACCGTAGCGCAGCACCACCACGATGGCGGTGCCGATGACGAGAAACAGGGTGATCCAGGCACAGAGCTGGCCGAGGCGCATGTTGAACGCATCGATGAGGCCAGCCACGCGCAGCAGGGGCGGGGGGCTCTGGGACATTTTTAGTCCTTCTTAGGTAGACGCAAGGTTGGCGGGAGACGGCGATTCTTGCAGTACTGGCGCTTTGCAGCAATCGGCCTACGACTTTTAGCTTATGCGCTAGGCTTGAGACGCCGAAGGCTCTAATGTTAGTCGAGCCCGGAGTGGTGTCTGCACCTCCGGCGCAGGTTTCGCCGCATGAGCCCGCTGCCAGTCAGGCTGGTGGGCGCACACGGATCGAGAAGCGCAGGCGGTCCGGCAACAACGCGTGGCCTTGCCAATGCGCAATAAGAACAAATAACAAGGAGTTACCCTCATGAAACGTCGTGACATTCTCACCGCCGCTGGCGTGGGCCTGGCGGCTACCGCTCTGGCCGGTTGCAATGACAAGAGCGAAAAACCAGCCGCGGGCGAGAGCAAGCAGGCGAGCGAGCAGCAAACCTTCAATTGGAAAATGGTCACGTCCTGGCCGAAGAACTTCCCGGGCGTGGGCGTCGGTGCCGAGCGTTTCGCGCAGCTGGTCAACGAGATGAGCGGCGGCCGCCTGAAGGTCAAGGTCTACGCGGCGGGTGAGCTGGTTCCGGCACTGGAAGTGTTCGATGCGGTGTCGCGCGGCACGGCGGAAATGGGCCACGGCGCGCCTTACTACTGGAAGGGCAAGGTTCCGGCCGCGCAATTCTTCTGCGCACTGCCGTTCGGCCCGAACGCCCAGGAAATGAACGCCTGGCTGCACCGCGGCGGCGGCATGCAGCTGTGGGAAGAGGTCTACAAGCCGTTCGGCGTGCTGCCGATGGCCTGCGGCGCCACCGGCGTGCAGACCGCGGGTTGGTTCAACAAGGAAATCAACTCGGTGGACGACTTCAAGGGCCTGAAGATGCGCACCCCGGGCCTGGGTGGCGAAGTGCTGACCAAGATGGGCGGTACCGTAGTCAACATGCCGGCCGGCGAAATCTTCACCGCGCTGCAGACCGGTGCGATCGACGCCACCGAGTGGATCGGTCCGTACAACGACCTGGCGCTGGGCCTGCACAAGGCGTCCAAGTACTACTACACCCCGGGCTGGCAGGAGCCGAACGTCACCTTCGAACTGGACGTCAACCTCAAGGCCTGGGAAACCCTGCCAGACGACCTGAAGGCGATCGTTCGTGCCGCGGCACGCGACGTCAACGGCGACATGCTCGACGACTACAACGCCAAGAACATGGAAGCGCTGGAGCAGCTGCGCGAGCAGGGCGTGGAAGTCCGTCGTCTGCCGGACGAAGTGCTGGCTCGCCTGAAGGAAGTCGCCGCGGAAGTGGTCGATGCTTCCGCCAAGGCCGACCCGGTGGCCGCCAAGGTGTGGGAGCAGCAGAGCGCCTATCTCAAGCGGCTGTATGAGTACGCCGAGCTGAACGAGAAGGACATCTACAACATCCGCGGTTGATCACGGCGGATGCAAGAACGCCACCCTGGCAACAGGGTGGCGTTTTTTTTTGCGGGGCGGAACGTCGCCGTGTCTGTCAGCCTTCCAGCGTCGCGTTCAGGCTGATGCGTGCGTTGAGTACCTTGGACACCGGGCAGCCTTCCTTCGCCTGGTTGGCGATCTGCTGGAACTGCGCATCGTCCGCACCCGGAATGCGGGCCTTGAGGGTCAGGTCGATCGCGGTGATGCTGAAGCCCTCGCCGTCCTTGTCCAGGGTCACCTCGGCGCGGGTCTCGATGCGCTCGGCGGTGAGGCCGGCCTGGCCGAGCATCATCGACAGGGCCATTGAGAAGCAGCCGGCATGGGCGGCACCGATCAGTTCTTCCGGATTGGTTCCGGGTGCGCCTTCGAAACGGGTGTTGAAGCCATAGGGGTTGTCCTTCAAGGCACCGCTTTCGGTGCTGATGGTGCCCTTTCCATCTTTCAGGCCGCCTTGCCAGACGGCGGAAGCGCTCTTCTTCATGTTCGGTCCTCGCGTGGGTGGGTGGATGGTCAGCGCACCGCTCAGCGAGGCTGTTCCGCCGCCAGAATCGCGCTGGCCAGCTCCATGTCGGTCGCCTGCAGTTGCGGCTGTTCGCTACGCAGTTGCTGCAGCATCGCTTCCAGATACGGACCACGGATCTCGCCATTGCTGGCAACGAAGGTGCCGGCATCCTCACGGGCCGGAATCACCAGCTTGTTGTCCTTGAACGTCAGGTAGGTGGACGCGGTGGTCGCGCCCGAGGACAGGATGTCACGTACCAGGCCATCGGCCACGGCACTGCCGAGCGGCGCCAGGGCCAGGGCGAATGCGGCGATAAATGTCTTGCGCATGAGCGGAAACCTCCTTGCTATCGTCCTCTGTTGAGAGTGCGAGCCGTTGCGCAGAGTTCCGGTTGCCGCTCAGACGCCCGTGTCGATGAGGCTGCGGATGCGCGCCGCGAGGATGTCGATGCTGAACGGCTTGGCGAGGATATCCATGCCGGGGCCGATGAAGTCGTTGCGCATTTCCTCGTCCGGCACGTAACCGGTGATGAACAGCACCTTCAGTTCCGGGCGATGCTGCCTGGCGCTTTCCACCAGCTGCCGACCGTTGAGCCCGGGCAGACCGAAGTCGCTGACCAGCAGATCGAGGCGCTGATCGCCGTGCAGGTAGGGCAGCGCACTGGTCGCATCGCAGGCTTCCAGCACCTGGTAGCCGAGCTCCTGCAGTACTTCCACCACCAGCATGCGTACCGCCGCTTCGTCCTCCACCACCAGTACGATCTCGCCACTTCTGGCACCTGGCATGTCGGTCGCTTGCGCCGGCCCGGGCTGGGCCTGGTCGTCGCTCAGATTGCGTGGCAGATACAGCGTGACCCGGGTGCCCTCGCCGAGGGCGCTGTCGATGCGTACATGGCCGCCGGTCTGCTTGGCGAAGCCGTAGACCATCGACAGGCCGAGGCCGGTGCCCTGGCCGATCGGCTTGGTGGTGAAGAACGGATCGAACGCCTTGGCGATGGTCTGCGCCGACATGCCGGCACCGTTGTCGGTGACGCAGAGCACCACGTAGTCGCCGGGCTCCGGCGCGTCGGGCTGGTGCTGCTCGATGCGCTGGTTTTCGGTGTGCACGCCGAGGCGGCCGCCGTTGGGCATGGCATCGCGGGCATTGATCACCAGATTGAGCAGGGCGTTTTCCAGTTGGTGGCCATCGGTGTAGGCGAGCCAGGCATCGGCCTGCAGGTCCACTTCCAGCTGGATGTGCTCGCCCATGGTGCGGCGCAGCATGTCTTCCATCGACACCACCAGCATGTTCACGTCCACCGGTTTGGGATCCAGCGACTGGCGCCGGGCAAAGGCCAGCAGGCGATGGGTCAGCGCCGCGGCGCGGTTGGCCGAGGTGGTGGCGGCGTCGATGTAGCGGTCCAGGTCGCCGGTGCTGCCGCTGGCAACGCGGCGCTGGATGAGGTCCAGCGAGCCGAGCACGCCGGTCAGCATGTTGTTGAAGTCATGAGCCAGGCCGCCGGTCAGCTGGCCGATGGCTTCCATCTTCTGCGCGTGGCGCAGTGCTTCCTCGGCGCGTTCGCGTTCGGCCATCTCGATATGGAGGCGGCTGTTGATCGCCGCCAGCTCGCGGGTACGTTCGGCCACCCGCCGTTCCAGGCTTTCGTTGAGTTCGCGCAGGGCTTCTTCGGCGGCAACCTGGGCCGTCACGTCGGTGTTGGTTCCGAACCAGTGGGTAACCTGGCCGAAGTCGTCGCGAATGGGCAGCGCCCGGGAGAGGAACCAGCGGTACTTGCCGTCCTTGCCGCGCAACGGGAAGGTCTCCTCCCAGATGGAGCCGATGGCGAAGGCACGCTTCATCGAGGCGCTGACCCGCTCGTGATGATCGGGATGGTTGACCGCGCGCCAACCCAGCGCGCGCATGGCCTCGCTGGTGGTGCCGGTGTAGTCGTACCAGCGCTTGTTGTACCAGTAGATGCGCCCGGCGGGGTCGGCCATCCAGGCGAACTGGCTCATGTTGTCGGCCAGGGTGCGGAACTGCTCTTCGCTCTCGCGCAATGCGCGTTCGGCGCGCATGCGTTCGTCGGCGGTCCAGGCGCGGTCGGCCACTTCGCGGATGAACGAAATGTCCTCGTCGAGCCAGGCGCGCGGCTGCTCCTCGAGCAGCATCATCACGGCGGAGATGCGGCCCTGCTCGAACAGTGGCACGCAGACGATGCTGCGGATCAGGCTTTCGGCGAAGTTCTCGGCGTGGCTGGCGGTGCGGGCGTCGTGCAGCACGTCCTCGATGACCACCAGCTCGTTTTCCTGCAGGTCGTAGAAGAAGTCCCCGTAGTCGGCGAAATAGACCATCTCATTGCTGCTGTCGGAACCGCCGTCGCTCCAGTAGCGCTCGATGGTGGCGCTCTGGCTGGAGGCGTCGACACTGGCGAACAGCACCCGCGATACGCCGATGGTCCGGCCGATCACGCTGACGGCGGCATGGGCGATGGTCTGGCTGTCGTGCTGTTCGCGCAGCAGGTCGCCCAGTTCGATCAGCGCCGTCTGCCGCTGCTCGGCCTGCTGACGATCCTTGATCTGCTCTTCGAGCATCTCGTTCATGCGCAACATGCGCTCGGCGGCGTTGCGTTCGGCAGTGATGTTGCGCGCCGTACCGAGGATGCGGACCTCGCCGCTGGGGTCGAGCAGCCGGCGGCCACGGTTGGCCAGCCAGACGAAGTCGTCGATGCGGGTGTCGTAGATTCGGTAGTCGAGCTGGAACTCGCCGTCGCCCTCCCCGGCCAGGGTTTCACCCAGCGCCCGGATCAGCTTGCCGCGATCGTCCGGATGCACCCGTGCCAGCACCTCATGCACATCCAGCCCCGGCTGCTCGGGTGGTATGCCGGCCATCGCCTTGAGCTGGGCGTCCCAGTGCAGGGAATGCTGATGGTCGCGGTACTCCCACACGCCGATTGAGGCGATCTCGTTGGCCAGGCTGATGCGCTGTTCCGCCTCGCGCAACGCCTTGTTGGCGCGGATGCGCTCGGCACTGCTGCGCAGCCGTTCGAGAACTTCACGCACCAGGGTGACGTCATCGCTGGTCCAGGCTTGCGCCTGGCCTCGCATGAACAGCAACACCAGCGGCTGGGTGCCGATCGCCGGTAACTCGGCCATCAGCAGCCCCATGCTGGCCAGCCGCTCGTGCAGCCCAGGTTGCGACTCATCCCGGTCGAGTACGACCAGATGCTCGCGGCGCAGGCGCTCGGTCAGCGTCGCGCCGTCCGCCAGGGCGTGCCGGCCGAGCCGGCTCGGTGTGCCTGGCGCCAACCATTGTTGCTGTACCACCAGTGCATCCTGTTCCAGGCAGGCCCAGGCGATGCAGTCGCTGCGTGTCAGACGTGCCAGGCGTTCATCCAGTACGCAGCAGAGGTCCACCTGTTCGCTGTTGGCCTGCAGGCAGTCGCTCAGTTCCAGCAGGAACGCCTGCAGGGCCTGGTGCTGGGTGCGCTCGCTGATGTCGCTGAAGGTGCAGATCGCCCCCTGCAGTTCGCCGTCACGGAAGATCGGTGCGACCCGGTATTCGACGGGCAGGCTGCTGCCATCGACGCGGAAGAACAGCTCGTGTTCCACATGCCGCGGCTGACCGGTGACCGCCGTATGCTGGATCGGACACTCCTGCACCGGATAGGGGCTGCCATCGGGGCGACTGTGGTGGATCACATGGTGCAGGTGCCTGCCCAGTACCTCTTCACGGCTGGCGAAGCCGAGAATCTTGAGAAAGGCGTCGTTGCACAGCGTAACGGCGCCGTTGCGGTCGATGGAGTAGAAGCCTTCGTTGGCCGAATCCAGCAGCAGGCGAGTAAAGGCCTCGCTCTCCAGTCGCTGCATTTCCGAACGCCGGCGGCTGTCGATGTCCTGGGCGACACAGACCCAGCGCAGCAGCTGTCCGTCGGCGTCGTAGGTAGGCGCCGCGTTGGCCTGGAACCAGCGCAGGTTGCCGTCGACATCGCGCAGCGGCAGCTCCAGTTTGAAGGGCAGCTCCCGGCGCAATGCGGCTTGCCATTGCTCGGCGACGCGCTGGCGATCACTGGTCGACACAGCGGCCAGCCAGCCTTCGCCGGTGGAGCTCGCCTCGCCGAGCCCGGTGAACTCGCACCAGTAGCTGTTGCAGAAGGTGAGGCCACCCGCGGCATCGCATTGCCAGATGATCTGCGGGCTGAGGTCGACCAGGGCGCGGTAGCGCTCCTCGGTTTCGCGCGCCGCCGCCTGCTGCTGACGGGATTCGGTTAGGTCGCGCAGGATCTTGACGAAGCCCTGCGTCTGGCCGTCGTGCAGCAGTGGCGTGAGGATGCCGCTGGCCCAGAAGCGCGAGCCGTCCTTGCGCAGATGCCAGCGTTCGTCGCCGGCACGCCCCTGCTCCAGCGCCGTGCGCATTTCGGCCTGGGGGACCTGTGCGGTGCGATCGGCTTCGCTGAAGATGCACGCCACGTCGCGGCCGATGGCTTCCTCCGGCGACCAGCCCAGCAGCCGCTGCGCACCGCTGTTCCAGCTGGTGATGCGGCCCTGCAGGTCGGTGGCGAGAATGGCGTAATCCTGGGCGCTGTCGATGATCTGCCGGCTGCGTTCCTGCTCGCCGCGCAGTCTGCTGAGCTCCAGCAGGGCCATGACCTGGCGCGCCACCGCCAGCAGCTGAGTGCCCTGGCGCGGCGTGAGTTCGCGGGGCTGGTGGTCAAAGACGCTCAAGGTGCCCAGTGGCAGCCCGTCACTGCTGCGCAGGATCACCGCGGCGTAGAAACCGGTGGGCTGGCCATCGGCCAGCCGCGGCAGTTCGAACTGGGCGAGGGTGTCGGTATGGGGGAGAACCAGCGCGCCTTCCTGACGGATCGCCCAGGCCGACGGCGACCGTTCGCGCACGACAGCTTCGCGCTCCAGTGCGAACGCAGCCATGCAATGCTGGTACTGGTCGTCGACGAAATGAATCGCTGCCGCCGGACAGGCGCAGAGATCTGCAGCCATGGCGGCCAGCGCCTCGAGGTCCGTTATGCACAGAGCGTCGAGCGCGGTGTAGCGAGCCAATGCGATCAGCCGTTCAGCTTCATTCCAGGTCGCTGCGGGAGCGCAGTGTTCGGCGTTCAAAGTGTCCTGCTCGGCTATCCATGGCACTGAGTAATTCAGACGGTTTCGGTAGTTAAGCACCCGGCAGCGGCGGTCGTTGTCGAGTGGTCAGCAAAAGACTACGCCGAGGCCGCGAGGTTCAGACGGCGGGTAACAAAACTCCCGACGAACGGAGCACGTCGAAGTCACCCGAATCGCGCATTCAGCGGGCCGCATCCAGGGCCCGCAGCAAGGCTGCATCGCGCTTGTAGATGTCCGGGCGGTAGCGGGGCAGGCCGCTGTCGTCGGCATCCGCCGTCCAGTAGGCCATCAGGATCGGTGTCTGCCGGGCGAGCCGGTATTCGTGGGTCTCGCCGCTTTGCAACAGCCTGGCGACGGTGTCCCGCTCGTCCGCCTCGAGCAGCAGATCGACCAGCTGCAGGGCGGACTCGACCCGTACGCAGCCGGAGCTGACCGCGCGGGCGGCACGTTCGAACAGCGGCTTGCTCGGAGTGTCGTGCAGGTACACCGAAAACGGATTGGCGAAGCGGATCGCCACCTGGCCGAGAGGGTTGGCCGGGCCGGCGTCCTGGCGCAGCAGGATGCCGCGCGGGTTGGCCCAGTCCACGGCGTAGGGGTCCACGGCATGACCTTGGGCGTCGATCACGCGCATCTGGTGGCGCGCCAGGTAGGCGATGTCCTCGCGAATCAGCGGCAGCTTGTCTTGCTTGAGAATGGTTGGCGGCACGGTCCAGGTGGGGTTCAGGGTGAGGCGTGAGATCCGCGATTTCAGCGGCGGAGTCTGCCGCGCCTCGCGGCCGACCTGGGTGCGCGTCTGCCAGAACGGACAGCTGTCGCGGAAATAGATCAGCCGTGCCCCGGCGATGTCCACCAGCAGCGATTGCGGCTCGAGGTCGCGGCTGATCCAGCGCAGGCGCTCGAGGTTGATGCGCAACTGATCGAGGCGGCTGGCCGGGCTGACATTGAGCGCCGCCAGGGTGGCGACGCCGACGACGCCATCGGCCTCCAGCCCGTGCTGCAGCTGGAATCCACGTACGGCCTCGACCAGTTCGTCGTCGTAGCGCAGGTCCAGCGCGGGCGTGCTGCCGGCACCGGCGAGCAGCAGTTCGCGCAGCAGCGGGCTGCGCTCGTCACGCATTCCGGGGCGCAGCGTCGGGCCGCTCGGCAACGGGCGCCAGGCCGGCAGGGCTGCCTGGCGCTGCCTGGCATAGGCCGCACGCAGGTCGCGGTACAGGGCGTGCGGCGGGCGCGCGCGATCGAATGCGGCGGGCAGATCGGCTAGGCCCTGCACGGCGATCTGCAGAAGCCGCTGGCGATCATCCGCCTCCGGCGCATCCGGGCTGCGCCAGATGGGTTCGATGTCCGCCTGTCGCAGCCGTCCGCGGGCCAGGTGGTGCAGCGCTTGGAGGTAGGCCTGGCTGGCAAGCAGGTCGTCGCATTCGGGCCGGCGTGGGGAAGACGCGACCGGGTAGAGCTGCTCGCGTATCCGCTCCGGCTGGTAGTAGGCAGGGTCCAGGCCATCGTCGGCCAGCTGTGCGAGCTGCTGCAGCAGGCCTTCGAGCAGGGAGCGGGAGGTCCAGGCGGGGTGGAACTGGCGGGCCTGGTAGAACGCGTTCAGGTGTTCGCTAATCGCGGACCTGACCGGCAGCTGCGGGCAGCTCTGCGGCAGGCTTTCCAGCACGCTTTGCAATGTCGCCTGCTGGGCGGAGGCAGACGTGGCGAGGGCCAGGCCGGAGGCGAGGCATAGCCAGATGGCCAGACGGGATGCACATTTTCTGAACAACGTTTCGCTCCAGACCGCTGCGGTGGCTGCTAGACTGCGCCGCTATAGGGCTGCGGCTCCGGCATCGGCCGGTGACCGTTCGGACCATAAGAACATATCGTGCCGGGCATGTGGGCTTCGCCCGTCCGGCCCGGCTTCGTCGCGCTGCTGCATTGAGTAGCGAGTATAAGGCGCCGACCAGACAGGAAGTCGTCAGGTCGTGCCCGTGGGGTTGCTTGTGATGATTTCAGTGCTTCGACGTGCCTGCCTGGCGGCGGGCCTTCTCGTCTTCGCCGCGCCGCTCTGGGCGGCCACCGCCACCTATCAGCCGATGGTCGACAGCCTGGCGCGGCTGGCGCCCAAGCTGGACCGGCAGGTCCTGACCCACGCGGTCGCAGCGATGCAGTGCGCGGTCAACAATGGCGCCGGAGCCGCGCAGCGTCTGGCGGTGATCGATTATTCACTGCCTTCCAGCGAGAAACGCCTGTGGATCTTCGACCTGGAGAGGGAGCAGCTGTTGCTCGAGGACCTGGTCGCTCACGGGCAGAAATCCGGCGATAACCACGCCACGCGTTTCTCCAATGCGGTGGGCAGCCACCAGTCCAGCATCGGCCTGTTTCGCACTGCCGAAAGCTACAGCGGCAAGCACGGCTACTCGCTGCGCATGGACGGGCTGGAGCCGGGCATCAACGACCGCGCCCGTGAGCGCGCCATCGTCATTCACCCTGCCGACTACGTGAACCCCTCCTGGATCGCTACCCAAGGCCGCATCGGCCGCAGCCAGGGCTGTCCGGCGGTTCGGCCCGAGGTGGCACGGATGGTGGTCGACAGCCTCAAGGGTGGCCAGTTCATGTTCTCCTGGTACCCGGACCAGCAGTGGTTGCAGTCCTCGGCCTACCTCAACTGCAAGCCCAATCAGGTGGCGAGCATCCTCGCGGCGCGATCGGACGGCTGAATCGTCGTTCCGCATGCAGGCAGGCGCCTCAGATCGTTCGGTGCTGCGCTGAGCGGTTCGCGGCCGAGGCCGCTCTTACAGCGCCCGCTTGAATGGGCTACTTCTGCTCGCTCTGCGGCGTCACCCGCAACACTTCCTCGACGGTAGTCAGGCCGGCAGCGATCTTCTGCGCGCCGGACAGGCGCAGGCTGCGCATACCGTCCTTGAACGCCTGGCGACGCAGGGCGACGATGTCGGTATCGGCGGTGATCAGCGGCTTGATCGCGTCATTGAGCAGCATGATCTCGTAGACACCGGCACGCCCGCGATAACCGGTGTCCCGGCATTCCAGGCAGCCGACCGCCCGTTGCGCGGTGCTCGGTAGCGGGGCGTTCCAGGGTTTAGTCAATGCACTCCAGTCGTCTGCATCGAGCTGCATCGGCGCCTTGCAGTGCGGGCACAGCGTGCGCACCAGGCGCTGCGCCATGACGCCGAGCAGGGTGGCCTTGAGCAGGTAATGCGGCACGCCCAGCTCCAGCAGGCGGGTGATGGCACTGGGCGCGTCGTTGGTATGCAGCGTGGAGAGCACCAGGTGGCCGGTCAGCGCGGCCTGGATGGCCATCTCCGCGGTTTCCAGGTCGCGAATCTCGCCGACCATGATGATGTCCGGGTCCTGACGCATCAGCGCGCGCACGCCGCTGGCGAAGGTCAGGTCGATGTTGTGCTGCACCTGCATCTGGTTGAAGGCGCCTTCGATCATCTCGATCGGGTCCTCGATGGTGCAGACGTTCACCTCCGGCGTCGCCAGCTGCTTGAGCGTGGTGTAGAGGGTGGTGGTCTTGCCCGAACCGGTCGGCCCGGTGACCAGGATGATGCCGTTGGGCTGGCTGGTCATGCTTTGCCAGCGACGCAGATCATCGGCGGAAAAGCCCAGCTGGTCGAAGCCCTTGAGCAGCACCTCGGGGTCGAAGATGCGCATCACCATCTTCTCGCCGAAGGCGGTCGGCAGGGTCGACAGGCGCAGTTCCACCTCGCCGCCATCCGGCGTCTTGGTCTTGACCCGACCATCCTGCGGCTTGCGCTTCTCGGCCACGTTCATGCGGCCGAGGGATTTCAGCCGGCTGACCACCGCCATCGTTACCTGCGGCGGGAACTGATAGACGTTGTGCAGCACGCCATCGATGCGAAAGCGCACCGTGCCCTGCTCGCGGCGCGGTTCGATGTGGATGTCGCTGGCGCGCTGCTGGAAGGCGTACTGGAACAGCCAGTCGACGATGTTGACGATGTGCGAGTCGTTGGCATCCGGCTCCTGATCGCTGGCGCCGAGGTTGAGCAGCTGCTCGAAGTTGCCGACGCCGCTGATCTTCTGATCCGTGCTGCTGGCACCGCTGACCGACTTGGCCAGACGGTAGAACTCGACGGTGAAACGTTGAATGTCCGTCGGGTTGGCCACCACACGCTTGATCGGCCGCTTGAGCACGTGGGTCAGGTTGGCTTCCCAACCATGCACGAAAGGCTGGCTGCTGGCGATGGTCACGGCGCTGGCATCCACCGCCACGGCCAGAATGCTGTGGCGCTGGGCGAAGGCGTAGGACATCAGTGGAGTGACGGCGGCGACGTCGATCTTCAGCGGATCGATGCGCAGGTAAGGCTGGCCGGCACGTTCGGCCAGCCAGACGGTGAGGGTTTCCAGATCGAGCTTCTTGCCCGGCCGCTGCAGGTCGTCAAGCTGCTGGGCGGCGAGGAATTCCAGCGGATGCTGCTGGTTGGCCACCGCGCTGCGGCGTACCGTCAGGCACTGCTCGGCGCTGTCCTGCGCGACCCGCCCCTGGGCAACCAGCTCGCGCAACAGGTCGGCAAGATCGAGAGGGCGGTCCTGGGGGGGCGAGTTCAGCACGGACATGGTGTTCCTTCGACGTGGCGCGCAAAAATCCAAGCTTGCCGTTAAACACCCGGCGTTGTCTGCCGCCGGGGTTCAACTTTGCGCAGCGTTATGCCGTTATTTTTCCAGCAGCTTCCAGGCCTTGAGCGTCCATACCCGATGGGCCTGCTCGACGCGTTGCTCGCGCGCTGCTTCGTCCAGCGGCTGACGGGCCATTTCGTGGAGCTTGGCCAGTTCGCCGTAGAGACGGTCGGTTTCCGGCAGCTCCAGCACGCCGCGCGCCAGGTGCAGCCATACCAGCATGCGCTCCATGCGTGGGCTCTGCTCGGCCAGGTCTTCCGGCTGCTGCTGGTAGCGCGGCAACTGCAGAGCCTTGGCTTCTTCGGCCAGCAGGTGCGGCAGCCATTTGCCCAGCTCGGCGGCACCCTGGCGATCGCCACGGGCGTTGCGGCCTTGGGTCCAGCTGCGTTGCAGCAGCCAGAGGGACGCCTTGAGCGACAGCAGGCCCCAGCGGGTCTGACCCAGTTCTTCGGTGAACTGCGTCGGTGCGGCCTTGCGCACCCCCTCATCGTCCTGACCGGCTTCGACTCGCGGACGCCAGTCCTGGATCAGCATGTCGAGCAGTTCGCGCAGCTCTCGGCTGCTTGCACGTGGGGCGGCTTGGCCGAGGCTGCCGAGCAGGGCGCGCAGTTCGACGAGCTGCTGCAGCCATTCGCCCAGCAGCTTCCAGCGGCCATTGAAGCGGTACTGCTCGGCCAGTCGCTGGCTATTGCCGAGCAGCTGCCAGCCAAGCGCGACGACGGCATCGTCCAGCGGCATGCTCGCCACCAGTTCGGGTACGGGCAGCTGCAGGCTGTAGCCATCGGCGTCATACAGGCGGTAGCCGCGTTCGGCCTTGCTGATGTCGCAGGGCATCAGCGGCAGGTCGGCGGCCAGTTCGGCGGCCAGTTCCAGCAGCGCTTCGGGCTCGCCCTGGCGCAGTTCCAGCTCCAGCTCGCAGATCTCCTCGGACTGCTTGCCGGCCTTGACCTGGCCCAGGTCCAGTGCGGCTTCGATGACGACCCTGGTCTTTC
Organism: Stutzerimonas sp. Brlt_14; assembly: GCF_051948915.1. NCBI lineage: Bacteria > Pseudomonadati > Pseudomonadota > Gammaproteobacteria > Pseudomonadales > Pseudomonadaceae > Stutzerimonas > Stutzerimonas sp. Brlt_14. The sequence goes on along the minus strand of NZ_JAYJLM010000006.1, from coordinate 365,487 downwards.
CGCGGCCCCAGGCGATCTCGGCCTTCTCGCGGACGAAATCGGTGGTGAAGATCGGTTTCAGGGTCTTCTTGTCCAGGTCGGCGAGGCTGGCCGGCCAGCAGTCATCGCCGAGCTTCTTGATGTCCAGCTTGGCCTTGTCCAGGTACCAGTCCCACTCGTTGCGTTCGGACAGGCCGGCGATGCTCTGGCCGCGGCTTTTCAGGGTCTGGATGAACTGCTCGCCGTCGCGCCGCAGGCGCAACGCCACGCGGGCATGAGCCAGATCGCGCTCGGCGGTGTCGTAATACTGGTTGAACAGCTCATGGCGCGACCAGCCGCTCTTGTTGCGCTTCTTCAGCAGCGGATGTTCGCGCAGGGCGAGCAGAGTCTCGCGGCTGGCGCGTAGCTTGATTTCGGTTTCTTTCTGCATGGTGCCGACTGGGTGCCTATGATGTGTTGATGTTGCAGCCTGATGACGCACGGTAGCAGGCGTGATGGCCTGTCCGTATACTTGCCGCCTCTTTCAAGCCGGGGCCATACCCTATGCCAGTCAATCCTTTCGTCAGCTTGTTCGGACGTTCGCCAATCGGCCCGATGCAGCAGCATATGGCCAAGTCGCATGAATGTGCAGCGAACCTGGTGCCGCTGTTCCAGGCGGTAATGGCCGAGGACTGGGAAAAGGTCGAGCAGATCCAGCAGCAGATGGCGCAGCTGGAGAACGAGGCCGACAAACTGAAGAAGAGCGTACGCCAGCACCTGCCCAAGAGCCTGTTCCTGCCGGTGCCGCGCTCCGATCTGCTTGATCTGCTGAGTGTACAGGACAAGATCGCCAACCGCGCCAAGGACATCGCCGGCCTGATGCTGGGTCGCTGCATGACGATCCCGCAGCCGCTGCAGCCGCAGATGCTGGCCTATGTACAACGCACCGTCGACGCCAGCGCTCAGGCGCTCAAGGCGCTCAAGGAACTGGATTCGTTGCTGGAAACCGGTTTCAGTGGCCGCGAAGCCACACTCGTCGAAAAGATGGTCGAGGAGCTCGAGGAGATCGAGCGCGAAACCGACCGCATGCAGATCACGGTACGCCGTGCGCTGTTCAATCTGGAAAAGGACCTGCCAGCAGTCGACGTGATCTTTCTCTACAAGATCATCGAATGGATCGGTGATGTAGCCGACCGCGCCGAGCGCGTCGGCAACCGTCTGGAACAATTGCTGGCGCGCTGAGGCGCCAGCGTCCTTTCTGGGTTCAACAGGTAGTTTTCCTTATGTCTCTTATTGCGGATTACGGCTTCGTACTCCTGATTCTCGCCTGCGCATTCGGTTTCTTCATGGCCTGGGGTGTCGGTGCCAACGACGTCGCCAACGCCATGGGCACTTCGGTGGGTTCCCGTGCGTTGACCATCAAGCAGGCGATCATCGTGGCGATGATCTTCGAGTTCTGCGGCGCCTACCTGGCCGGTGGCGAGGTTACCGAGACGATCAAGAACGGCATCGTCGATGCCGAGGTCATCTCGCCCGATCTGATGGTGCTGGGCATGATGTCGGCGCTGCTGGCGGCTGGTACCTGGCTGATGATCGCGACGATGAAGGGCTGGCCGGTTTCCACGACGCATTCGATCATCGGCGCCGTCATCGGCTTCGCTGCCGTCGGCGTATCCACCGATGCGGTGCACTGGGAGGCCATCGGGCCGATCGTCGCCAGCTGGGTGGTCACGCCAATGCTTTCGGGGGTCGTCGCCTTCGGCCTGTTCATGAGCGTGCAGAAACTGATCATCAACACCGATCATCCCTTCGAGAACGCCAAACGCTTCGTCCCGCTGTACATGTTTCTCACCGGTTTCATGGTCGCCCTGATGACGGTGACCAAAGGTCTCAAGCATGTCGGTCTGCACCTGAGCAGCCAGCAGGGCGTGGTCATCGCCTTCGGCATCGGCCTGCTGGTAGCACTGCTCGGCGTGGCACTGCTCAGCCGTATCAAGCTGGACGTGGAGGCGGACAAGACCTTCCACTTCGCCAGCGTGGAGAAGGTCTTCGCCGTGCTGATGATCTTCACCGCCTGTTCGATGGCCTTCGCCCATGGTGCCAACGACGTCGCCAACGCCGTCGGCCCGCTGGCCGCCATCGTCGGTGTGATCGAATCCGGTGGTGCTGCCGACATCGCCGCCAAGTCCGCAGTGCCGGGCTGGGTGCTGCTGCTGGGCGCGCTCGGTATCGTCATCGGTCTGGCCACCTACGGCTACAAGGTGATCGCCACCATCGGCAAGGAGATCACCGAGCTGACCCCGAGCCGTGGCTTCGCCGCCGAACTGGCCACCGCGACCACCGTGGTCGGCGCCTCGGCCATCGGCCTGCCGGTTTCCACCACCCATACGCTGGTGGGTGCCGTGCTTGGCATTGGTATCGCCCGCGGTATCGGTGCGCTGAACCTGGGCGTGGTCGGTTCGATCTTCATGTCCTGGCTGATCACCCTGCCGGCCGGTGCCTTCCTCGCGATCGTCTTTTTCACCGTGCTCAAGTTCATCTTTACCTGAGTCGAGCCGACGCGATCGACGCCCCGCCTCGGCGGGGCGTTTTCGTTTGCGGGTCCCGCCGTCGCGCGTTTCGTGCTTCACTGCACCTTCGTTCCGATCGCATCACGGGAGGTCACCGGTGCCCATTCCTTCGCTCAAGGAGCAGTTCGCCGCGCTCATTGCTGCGCCCTCCGTCAGTTGCACGCAGCCTGGCTGGGATCAGAGCAACCGTCCCGTGATCGAGCTGCTGGCCGCCTGGCTCGGCGAGCTGGGCTTCGCCTGCGAGACGCCGGAGGTCGCGCCCGGCAAATTCAATCTGCTGGCCAGCTACGGCAGCGGTCCCGGTGGCCTGGTGCTGGCCGGACACAGCGACACCGTGCCGTTCGATGGTGAACTGTGGACGGCCGATCCGCTGCGCCTTCGCGAGGCCGATGACCGCTGGTACGGGCTCGGCAGTTGCGACATGAAGGGCTTCTTTGCGCTGATCATCGAGGCGGTGCGGCCTTTGCTGGAGCAGCCGTTCCGTCGTCCGCTGCTGATCCTTGCCACCTGCGACGAAGAAAGCTCCATGTCCGGTGCCCGCGCCCTGGCCGCAGCCGGCCAGCCGCTCGGCCGCGCGGCGCTGATCGGCGAGCCCACGGGTCTGCGGCCGGTGCGTCTGCACAAGGGCATCATGATGGAGCGCATCGACATCCTCGGGCAGAGCGGACATTCTTCCAACCCCGCCTACGGCCACAGCGCGCTGGAGGCCATGCACGGCGTGATCGGCGAGATGATGACGCTGCGTCGGCAGTGGCAGGCCGAGTACGACAATCCGCTGTTCGACGTGCCCAAGCCGACCCTCAACTTCGGCTGCATCCACGGCGGCGACAACCCCAACCGCATCTGCGGGCAGTGCGCGCTGGAGTTCGACCTGCGCCCGCTGCCGGGCATGGACCCGCAGCAGCTGCGCGGGATCATTCGCCAGCGCCTGCAGCCGCTGGCCGAGCAGCACCAGGTGAAGATCGAACTGGCGCCGCTGTTTCCGGCGGTGCCACCCTTCGAACAGCCGGCCGAAAGCGAGCTGGTGCGCCTGGCCGAGCGCCTCACCGGGCACCGTGCCGAGGCGGTGGCGTTTGCCACCGAAGCGCCTTATCTTCAGCAGCTCGGCTGCGAGACCCTGGTGCTCGGCCCCGGCGACATCGCCTGCGCACACCAGCCCGACGAGTACCTGCAGCTCGAGCGCATCGAACCGACCGTGCAGCTGCTGCGTCGGATGATTGAGCACTACTGCCTGCAACCCCAGGCCTGACCGGCCGCCCACCCGACGAACAAGACCTGCCACAAAGGCTTTTCCATGCACGACTACGTCACCTGGCTCCGCGATTCCTCGCCCTACATCAACTCGCACCGTGATCGCACCTTCGTCGTCATGCTGCCGGGCGACGGCGTGGAGCATGCCAACTTCGCCAATATCGTCCACGACCTGGTGCTGCTGCACAGCCTTGGCGTGCGCCTGGTGCTGGTGTTCGGTTCGCGTCCGCAGATCGAGGCGCGGCTGGCGGCGCGCGGTATCACGCCGCGCTTCCACCGCGACCTGCGCATCACCGACGGTCCGACCATGGAATGCGTGATCGATGCCGTCGGCCAGCTGCGCATCGCCCTGGAGGCGCGGCTTTCCATGGATAAGGCCGCTTCGCCCATGCAGGGCGCACGCCTGCGGGTGGCCAGCGGCAACTTCGTCACCGCGCGACCGATCGGCGTGCTCGATGGCGTTGACCTGCACCACACCGGCGAGGTGCGGCGCATCGATCGCAAGGGCATCGGTCGACTGCTGGACGAGCGCACCATCGTGCTGCTGTCGCCGCTGGGCTACTCCCCCACCGGAGAGATCTTCAACCTGGCCTGCGAGGACGTCGCCACCCGCGCCGCCATCGATCTGCAGGCCGACAAACTGGTGCTCTACGGCGCCGAGACCGGCCTGCTCGACGAAAGCGGCAAGCTGGTGCGTGAGCTGCGTCCGCAGCAGATCCCTGCCTACGTCGAGCGCCTCGGCAGCCAGTACCAGGCCGAGCTGCTGGATGCGGCGGCGCAGGCCTGCCGCGGCGGCGTGCGGCGTAGCCACGTGGTCAGCTATGTCGACGACGGTGCGCTGCTGAACGAACTGTTCACCCGCGACGGTGCGGGCACGCTGGTGACCCAGGAGCAGTTCGAGCAACTGCGTGAGGCGACCATCGAGGATGTCGGCGGGCTGATCGATCTGATCACCCCGTTGGAAGAGCAGGGCATTCTGGTGCGGCGCTCACGCGAGGTGCTGGAACGCGAGGTCGAGCAGTTCAGCATCGTCGAGCGCGACGGGTTGATCATCGCCTGCGCAGCGCTCTATCCGATCGCCGACTCGGATGCCGGCGAGCTGGCCTGCCTGGCGGTCAATCCGGAATACCGTCATGGCGGGCGCGGCGACGAGTTGCTCGAACGCATCGAGGAACGTGCCCGGGCGCTGGGGCTGAAGAAGCTGATCGTGCTCACCACGCGTACCGCGCACTGGTTCCAGGAGCGCGGCTTCGAGCCCATCAGCGTCGACCGTCTGCCGGCCGCGCGGGCCTCGCTGTACAACTTCCAGCGGAATTCGAAGATCTTCGAAAAGCCGCTCTGAACCGAAGGCGGGCCCATGGGCCCGCCTTTTCCGTCAGTGCAGGGGCAGTTCGACCGTTCCGCTCAGTTGCACGGTACTCGGTACGCGGGAGAAGCTCAGCGTGTACTGGGGATGGAAGCCATAAAGCATCAGCCCCACTTGATCGCCGTGATTGAGGCGCGTGCTGACGCCGATCAGCTCGGTCTGTCGGCTGCCGACTCCGCGCAGCGGTAGCACCTGATCGTTCAGCAGTTCGGTGCGGCCGCTGCCCATGCGCTTCACGCCAATGCCGACGAACACGCGCGGATCCAGCTTGCCGAGACCTTCCATTTTGAAGTCTGCCAGGGGAATGCCTGCCAGGGTCTGCTCGCCGCTGGCCTGGTACAGCGGCACGAAGCGTGGAGCGGTACCGAGTTCGGCGATCAGATGCGGAGGCAGCGTGGTGACCAGTTCGGTGAGGATCTTGCTGACCTGATCCGGACTGCCGGAACCGATGCCGCTCAGCGCCCCGAGCAGCACGCGTACCGCGTCTGCCGAGACGCGGCTGAGGACGTCCGACAGCGTCGCGGGATCGAGCTTGCGCAGCAGGTTCAGCACCAGATCGATGGACGGCGGACCGACCAGCAGACTGCCGCTCTGCGTGGCGAAGCGCTGGCCGCCGCGCATGACCTCATCGCCAATCACGCCGTGCTCGTTGCCTTGGGTGAAGCACACCCGCGGCATCTCGATGCGCTGTTGCAGCTTGCGCAGCTTGCCATCGAGAAAGCCATACGCCAGATCAGCGACCTGATAGTCCTGCGCGCCGCAGCGCACCCGGGCGGCCACCGAGCCGATCTGGCCGATCTGCAGGCCCGGCAGTACATGGCCACCGTCGGACATCAGCAGATAGGCATCATTGCCGGCTTCGCGCAGGCAGTTGTAGTTCCACACCGCCTCGTTGCCGTTGAACAGGGTGTCGTTGATGCCCTGAATGATGAAGGCATCCACCCGTGGCGTGTTCATGCCACAGAATGCCCCGAGGCCGTGACCGGCCAGGCGCTGGCGGGTACTTTCGTCGACGTTGCCGCCTAGCGACTGGGCGTAGGCCTGGGTGACCCAGGGGGCCTGGTCGTCGATCGCGATCGCGCTGAGGAAGGTCAGCCAGAGGGTTTTCGGCACCGTGCCGGGCGTCAGGCTGTAGGACAGGTCATTCCAGGTGATCATCGGCACCAGCGCATCGAAGCGCGGATCGACACCTGCGCCGATCAGCTGGAAGCCGCCGCCATAGCTCAGACCAATGCCACCCACCAGCGGGTCGCCACGCAGATAGGCCAAATGCGGCGTCAGCGCGCCCTCGGCCCAGTCGAGCAGGGTCTTGATGTCACGGCCTTCTATCTGAGGATCCTGAACATTGGCCCGACCGCCGCTTTCGCCGAACCCGCGCTGGTCGAATGTCATGACGAAGTAGCCGTTTTCCCAGGCCTTGCGTGCCGTGGCGGTAAGCGAGTCGCTTTCGCTGAGATCGGTGGAGCGGCTGCCGCCCCAGCCATGACTGTACATCAGCAGTGGCGCGGCCTGGCCTTTGCTCAGTGCAGGCTGGAAGACGGTGACTGCTATCGGGGTACCATCGAAGGATGTGATGGTCAGGTCGTAGCGCAGGGCCGTGAGTGCCGGTCCGCCGCCGCTGATCGCACCGGCGATCGGGGGGCTGGCGGCGTCGACGGTTGCAGGCTGGCTCAAACCCAGCAGACCACCCAACAGGACGGCGACAGATGTGCCACGCAGGCGGCGCAGCATCCAATGCAGGGACATAACGCACCTCTTTCTGTTGTTGTTCTGGCTTGTTTCGGTTGACCGGGCAGACGCGCCGAGGCGCCCCGGATGCACGCATGACCGAACGTTAGAGCGAGGCTGGGCGGGGAAAATTTCGTAGAGCGGCGTCGCCGCGCGGGGCTGGTCACGCGGCGCTCAAGCTAGAGCGTCTATGACGCCCTATAAATCTGGCTGATGAAGGCTGAGATCAGAGGCTGAGGCTGCGCTGGTAATCGGCGACGAAGCTGTCGAAGTCCGGCTCGTCTGCAGCTTCCATCGCCGCCTGGCGCTCCAGCGACTGCCGCGCCGCCGTTTCGAACTGCTGCAGTTCATCGGCGCTTGGCGCCTGGCTGCGGAAGTAGTCGGCGTGGGCAAGCGTCTGGCGCATGGCGAACTGGCTGAAACTCTCGCCGTTCGTGCGCAACTGCTCGAGCACGCGCGCCGAGGGCGTCAGGCTGCTGTCGGCGACCTTGGCGCGCTGTTCGGCCAGTGCTTCGGCATGCCGGCTGTCGCCATGGCTGCGGTCGAGCAGGGCGGCGACTTCGGCGATCTCGTCGAGCAGCTGGCCGGCCCACTCGCCGAGCGGGACGGCCTCGCCGCAGCGCTGCAGCTGCAACCCGGGGCGTCGGCCCTCCTTGACCACCTTGAGGAAGTTGTCGGTGGCCGCGCCGCACTCGCCATCGGCCAGGCAAGGGCTGTCGGCCAGCGCGCAGAACAGCAGGAAGGCGTCGAGGAAGCGTGCTTCGTTGAGGTCGATGCCCAGCGGCAGGAACGGGTTGATATCCAGGCAGCGCACTTCGATGTATTGGATGCCGCGGGCGCGCAGGGCCTGCAGCGGGCGTTCGCCGGTGGCGGTGACGCGCTTGGGGCGAATGTTCGAGTAGTACTCGTTCTCGATCTGCAGCACGTTGGTGTTGAGCTGCTGCCAGTTGCCGGCGGCGTCCTTGATGCCCATTGCCTCGTAGGGTGCATACGGCGTGGAAACTGCGCGGTAGAGGCTTTCGGTATAACTCGACAGGTCGTCGTAGCAGGGCGTGAGGCCGGCCTGGGCATTGTTCTGGTAGCCCAGGTCGCTCATGCGCAGGCTGGTGGCGTAGGGCAGGTACAGGGTGTCGGCGTCGAGCGCTTCGAGCTGATGCGGGCGCCCGCGCAGGAAGCCGGCGTCCAGTGCCGGCGAGGCGCCGAACAGGTACATCAGCAGCCAGCTGTAGCGGCGGAAGTTGCGGATCAGCCCGATGTAGCGCGCGGAGCGGTAGTCCCGCTCGGTGCGGGTATCGCCATCATCGGCCTGCAGCACCGGCCACAGCGCCTCCGGCAGCGAGAAGTTGTAGTGGATGCCGGCGATGCACTGCATGGTCTTGCCGTAGCGCAGCGCCAGGCCCTGGCGATAGACATGCTTGAGCCGCCCGATGTTGGAGCTGCCGTATTCGGCGATGGGGATGTTCGCTTCGCTCGGCAGCGGACAGGGCATCGACGGGCTCCACAGGTATTCATCACCGAGCTTGGCGTAGGTGAAGCGATGGATCGCTTCAAGCTCGGCCAGGGTATTGCGAGGGTCCTGGTCGGTGCCGGTGATGAACTCCAGCAGCGCCTCGGAATAATCGGTGGTGATCTGCGGGTGGGTCAGCGCCGAGCCCAGCGCGATGGGGTGCGGCGTCATGGCCAGATGGCCGTGGGCATCGACGCGCAGGCATTCGCGCTCGATTCCGTGCAGGCATTGGTTGAGCAGCGGCAGGTGTGGAGCCTCGGCCAGCAATGCCAGGCGGTGGGTGAGAAGAGCGCTCAACTTGTGGATTCCTTCACGCGACAGTCGCCCCAATATGGGGATGGAAACGCCGCTTCACAAGAGGCAGCGTTGCTTCGACCACAGGCCAGGCGTGCCGACTCCGCGAGCGGCTGGTGGCACAGGCCGTTAGAGGCAGGCGAAGGTCGCCTGGGCCTTGGCGATCAGCTTGTTGCCCTGATGCACTTCGGCTTCCAGCACCTGGGTCCGCCGGCCACCGTGCACCACCCAGGCGCGACAACGCAGCTCGCCATCGGTCACCGGGCGGATGTAGTTGACCTTGCATTCGAGCGTGACGCTGTTCGGCGAGCCATCGCCCAGGCTGTGGCTGGCCTGGCCCATGGCGGTGTCGATCAGCGAAAACAGCGCGCCGCCGTGCAGCTTGCCGTGCAGATTGCGCAGGCCGTCGTGCATGGACAGGCTGAGCACGGCCTCGCCATTGCCGACCTGGTGAATCTCCAGGCCGAGCAGGCGGCCGAAGGCGCTGGAGTTACCCACCGCCTCGACTTGAATGCTCATGCCTACTTCCTCAGCTGCTTGGCGTTGGCGAACAGCGCGGCCATGGCGGCATTGGCCGGTGCCGGCTTGTCTTCCCTGGCATGACGCTCGCTACGCGGCGCGTTGCCGCGTGGCTTGCCGCCGCGCGGGCCGTCGGTCTTCTCGCCGGGCGTGTCGCTCATGCGCATGGACAGGCCGACACGGTTGCGCGGGATGTCCACTTCCATGACCTTGACCTTGACGATGTCGCCGGCCTTGACCACCTCGTAGGGATCCTTGACGAACTTCTCCGACAGCGCGCTGATGTGCACCAGACCGTCCTGGTGCACGCCGATGTCGACGAAGGCACCGAAATTGGTCACGTTGGTCACCACGCCTTCGAGCACCATGCCCGGCTCCAGATCGCTGAGCTTCTCCACGCCGTCCTGGAATTCGGCGGTCTTGAACTCGGGGCGCGGGTCGCGACCCGGCTTGTCCAGTTCACTGAGGATGTCGGTGACGGTCGGCAGGCCGAAGGTTTCGTCGGTGAACTGCTTGGGGTCTAGGCGCTTGAGAAACGCCGAGTCGCCGATCAGCGAGCGGATATCGCGACCGGTGTCGGCAGCGATGCGCTTGACCAGCGGATAGGTTTCCGGGTGCACCGCCGAGGCGTCCAGCGGGTTGTCGCCGTTCATCACGCGGAGAAATCCGGCGGCCTGTTCGAAGGTCTTCTCGCCCAGGCGCGGGACCTTTTTCAGCTCGCTGCGAGACTTGAACGCACCGTTGGCATCGCGGAACTGCACGATGTTCTGCGCCAGCGTCGCGTTGAGGCCGGAGATGCGGGCCAGCAGCGCGGCGGAAGCGGTATTCACGTCGACGCCGACGGCGTTCACGCAGTCCTCGACCACGGCATCCAGCGAACGCGCCAGCTTGAGCTGGGAGACGTCGTGCTGGTACTGGCCGACGCCGATGGATTTCGGGTCGATCTTCACCAGCTCGGCCAGCGGATCCTGCAGGCGGCGGGCGATGGACACGGCGCCGCGCAGGGAGACGTCCAGATCCGGGAATTCCCTGGCCGCCAGTTCCGAGGCCGAATACACCGAGGCGCCGGCTTCGCTGACCATGATCTTGGTGAGCTTCAGACCCGGTACCTTCTTGATCAGCTCGCCCGCCAGCTTGTCGGTCTCGCGGCTGGCGGTGCCGTTGCCGATGGCGATCAGATCGACGGCATGCTTGGCGCACAGCTTGGCGAGGATTGCCAGGGTGCCGTCCCAGTCGTTGCGCGGGGCGTGCGGGTAGACGGTGGCGGTTTCCAGCAGCTTGCCGGTGGCGTCGACCACTGCGACCTTGCAGCCGGTGCGCAGGCCCGGGTCCAGCGCCAGGGTCGCGCGCGGGCCGGCCGGCGCAGCCAGCAGCAGGTCATGCAGGTTACGGGCGAACACCGAGATCGCCTCGTCTTCGGCCTTGTCGCGCAGCTCGCCGAGCAGGTCGGTTTCCAGGCTGGTGTAGAGCTTGACCTTCCAGGTCCAGCGCACCACCTCGGCCAGCCACTTGTCGGCGGCGCGGCCGCGGTTGGCGATGCCGAAGCGCTCGCCGATCATGCCTTCGCCCGGGTGCATGCTGCCCGGGGTCTCATCGCCGACCTTGAGGCTGACGCTGAGGATGCCCTCGTTGCGTCCGCGGAAGATCGCCAATGCCCGGTGCGAGGGGGTGTTCTTCAGCACCTCGTCGTGTTCGAAGTAGTCGCTGAACTTGGCGCCTTCGGTTTCCTTGCCCGGTACGACGCGGGCACTGAGGGTGGCGTTGTGCTTGAGGAAGTCCCGCAGCTTGGCCAGCAGGTCGGCGTCCTCGGCGAAGCGCTCCATGAGGATGTACTTGGCGCCTTCGAGCACGGCCTTCACATCGGCGAAGCCCTTCTCAGCGTCGATAAAACGGGTGGCTTCGCTTTCAGGATTCAACTCGGGATTGCCGAACAACGCATCGGCCAGCTCGCCGAGACCGGCTTCCAGGGCGATCTGGCCCTTGGTGCGGCGCTTCTGCTTGTAGGGCAGGTAGAGGTCTTCGAGGCGGGTCTTGGTGTCGGCGAGGTCGATCTCGCGCTTGAGCTCGGGGGTCAGCTTGCCCTGTTCCTCGATGCTGGCGAGGATCGAGACGCGTCGCTCGTCCAGCTCGCGCAAGTAGCGCAGGCGCTCTTCCAGGTTACGCAGCTGGGTATCGTCGAGGCTGCCGGTGACTTCCTTGCGATAGCGGGCGATGAAGGGAACGGTGGAGCCTTCGTCGAGCAGCGCCACGGCGGCGGCGACCTGTTGCGGGCGTACGCCCAGCTCGTTGGCGATACGGGAATTGATGCTGTCCATGAACCTACCTGGGTCAGTCAAGGCATGCAGGCCGGGCCTGCGCGAAAGCCGGCGATTATAGGGGAACTGCGGCGATTGGCCTCAACCGATTGCCGGTGAGCGGCCGCCAGTCACGATCGGATGCTGCTGGAGTCAGCCGTTCGACGAAAAATCTGCTAACAATGGCTGTCAGTAGGGCCGATCCACACTGCGCAATAATGCGCCGTCGACCATCTGGGAGTTTCCATGAGCAGCACTGCGCCAGCCAGCGAAGGCGAAAAAATCCTCATCGTCGATGACGATGCCCGTCTGCGACGTCTGCTCGAGCGTTTTCTCGACGAGCAGGGCTACCGCGTCCGTACCGTGGAAAACACCGAGCAGATGGACCGTTTGCTCAGTCGCGAGCTGTTCCAGCTGGTGGTGCTCGATCTGATGATGCCGGGCGAGGACGGGCTTTCCGCGTGCCGCCGGCTGCGTGAGGGTAACAACCAGATTCCGATCATCATGCTCACCGCCAAGGGCGACGAGACCAGTCGCATCCAGGGCCTGGAGCAGGGTGCCGACGACTACCTGGCCAAGCCCTTCAACCCCCGCGAGCTGCTCGCGCGCATCCGTGCGGTGTTGCGCCGGCAGGCACCGCAGGTGCCTGGCGCACCGGCCAGCGAGGACGAGACCGTCACCTTCGGCGAGTACGAGCTGTCGCTGGCCACCCGTGAGCTGAAGAAGGGCAACGAAGTGCACATGCTCACCACCGGTGAGTTCGCCGTGCTCAAGGCGCTGGTCCAGCACGCCCGCGAGCCGCTGACCCGGGACAAGCTGATGAACCTCGCCCGCGGCCGCGAGTGGGATGCGCTGGAGCGCTCCATCGACGTGCAGATTTCCCGCCTGCGCCGGCTGATCGAGCCGGACCCGTCCAAGCCGCGCTATATCCAGACCGTCTGGGGTGTGGGTTACGTATTCGTGCCGGACGGCAACAAGTGAGTCGGCTGCGGCCTGTTTCAGGCTGCGAGCGTGTCAGGCTCGCAACCTGCCGTCCCGGGCTTGCCGCCGCTTTTTCATGAAGACTCCGCTCTGGTTCCCGCAAAGCTTCTTCGCCCGCACCCTGTGGATGGTGCTGATCGTGGTGCTGTTCTCCAAGGTCCTGACGCTGGTCTATCTGATGACCAACGAGGACGTGCTGGTGGACCGCCAGTACAGCCACGGGGCGGCGCTGACCCTGCGCGCCTACTGGGCTGCCGACCTGGAGGACCGCGACCGCATCGGCCGAGCCGCCGGCCTGCAACTGGTGGCCGAGCAGAACGTGCCGCGCAGCGAGTATCACTGGCCCTACACCGAGATCTTCCAGCGCCAGATGCGCGACGAACTGGGCGACGACACCGAGGTGCGCGTGCGCATCCAGCCGTCCACGGCGATCTGGGTGCGCGCGCCGAATCTGGGGCCGGACTGGGTGCAGGTGCCGCTCTATGCCTATCCGCTGCGCGGCCAGCGCATCTGGAGCGTGCTCGGCTGGTTCCTGGGCATCGGCCTGCTGTCCACCGGCGCGGCCTGGATATTCGTCAGTCAGCTCAACCTGCCGCTCAAGCGGCTGGTCTTCGCCGCGCGGCAGATCGGCAAGGGCCGGCGCGTCCGCCTGCCGATCAGCGACACGCCGAGCGAGATGACCGAGGTCTACCGTGCCTTCAACCAGATGGCCGAAGACGTCGAGCAGGCCGGTCGCGAGCGCGAGCTGATGCTGGCCGGGGTGTCCCACGACCTGCGCACGCCGCTGACGCGCCTGCGCCTGTCGCTGGAGCTGATGGCCAGTGATGACGAGCTGACCGAGGACATGATCCGCGACGTCGAGGACATGAACGCCATCCTCGACCAGTTTCTCGCCTTTGTCCGCGATGGCAGCGACGAGCCGGTGGAAACCACCGACCTTGCCGAGCTGATCCGCGAGGTGGTGGCGCCCTATAACCAGCAGCAGGAAACCGTGCGCCTGTGCGTCGAGCCGATGCCGCCGTTCGCCCTGCGCCGGGTGTCGATCAAGCGCCTGCTGGTGAACCTGATCGAGAACGCCCTGCGTTACGCCGGTGGCGGCGTCGAAGTGGCTGCCTATGTCTCCGGCGACCAGCACGCGCCCTACGTGGTGCTCAGCGTGCTGGACCGTGGCCCGGGGGTCGATCCGGCCGAGCTGGAAGGCATCTTCAATCCGTTCATTCGCGGCGATCGTGCCCGTGGCGGGCAGGGCGCCGGGCTGGGCCTGGCGATCGTCAAGCGCATCGCCTCGCAGCATGGCGGGGTGGTCGAGTTGCGCAATCGCGAGGGCGGTGGTCTGGAAGCACGGGTCAGCCTGCCGCTGGGGCTGCTGCTGCCGCGCGATGCGGTGCAGGGCAAGCCGGCCGAATAAGCCGGCTCGCAGCGCGGTGGGATCAGCCCTTGCCCTTGGTGCGGGTCAGGTGCGGGCCGCCGTTCTTTTCCAGGTACTGGATGATCAGCCCGGCGACGTCCTTGCCGGTGGTTTCCTCGATCCCGGCCAGGCCCGGCGAGGAGTTGACCTCCATCACCAGCGGACCGTGGTTGGAGCGCAGGATGTCGACGCCGGCGACGTTCAGGCCCATGACCTTGGCGGCGCGAATGGCGGTCATGCGCTCTTCCGGGGTGATCTTGATCAGGCTGGCGGAGCCACCGCGGTGCAGGTTGGAGCGGAATTCCCCAGGCTTGGCCTGACGCTTCATCGCGGCGATGACCTTGTCGCCAACCACGAAGCAGCGGATATCGGCGCCGCCGGCTTCCTTGATGTACTCCTGCACCATGATGTCCTGCTTGAGGCCCATGAAGGCCTCGATCACCGACTCGGCGGCCTTCTCGGTTTCGCAGAGCACCACGCCGATGCCCTGGGTGCCTTCCAGCACCTTGATCACCAGCGGGGCGCCGTTGACCATGCGGATCAGGTCGGGGATGTCGTCCGGCGAGTGGGCGAAGCCGGTCACCGGCAGGCCGACTCCGCGGCGCGACAGCAGTTGCAGGGCGCGCAGCTTGTCGCGCGAGCGGGCGATGGCCACCGACTCGTTGAGCGGGAACACCCCCTGCATCTCGAACTGGCGCAGCACCGCGCAGCCATAGAAGGTCACCGAGGCGCCGATGCGCGGGATCACCGCGTCGAAGCCCTCCAGCGGCTTGCCGCGGTAGTGGATCTGCGGCTTGTGACTGGCAATGTTCATGTACGCACGCAGCGTATCGATCACCACCACTTCATGGCCACGCTGCTCGCCGGCTTCGACCAGACGACGGGTGGAATACAGGCGCGGATTGCGCGACAGCACGGCGATTTTCATTGAGCACCGGAAGAAGTGAGGATCTGGGGTTTGTCCTGGATATAGGTTCGCGACGGATCGATCAGCCATTGGCCGTCGACCAGCGCCTTGGAGCCGAGCAGCAGGCGGTAGCGCATGGTCTTGCGGCAGGTCAGGGTGAACTCCACCGGCCAGACATGGCTGCCCAGCGCCAGCAGGGTGCGCACCACGTAGCGGGTCTGGACCTGGCCATTGGAACTCTTGATGAGCTTGCGGGTGACCAGCGGCGCCTCGCAGCGATGGCGGCGCTGCACCAGCGTGCCCAGGTGCGCGGTGAATCGAACCCAGCGCTGCCCATCGCGTTCGAATTCGCTGATGTCGGTGGCGTGCAGCGCCGAGGTGCTGGCCCCGGTATCGACCTTGGCGCGCAGGCCCACCACGCCGAGATCCGGCAGGGCGATCCATTCACGCAGTCCGATCACGGTGTGGGGGTCGAGTCTCTTCAATGGGCGTGTCCGAAGAATTTGCCGGCATTCTAGTTGGGGTGCATGACAACTGCATCCGTCTGTAACACCCTAGAACGATGTGTAGGAGTTAGAGCTGGACGATGGCTGAAAAAGACGACGACAAGGTGCGCCTGGACAAGTGGCTGTGGGCCGCGCGCTTCTTCAAGACCCGCGCGTTGGCCAAGGCGGCCATCGAAGGTGGCAAGGTGCACTGTCGCGGCGAGCGTTGCAAGCCGAGCAAGGAACCGAAGATCGGCGATGAGCTGGTGATTCGCGTTGGCTTCGACGCGCGTACGGTGGTTATCCGCGCGCTGTCGGCGGTGCGCCGCGGCGCACCCGAGGCGCAGACGCTCTATGAAGAGACGCCGCAGAGTCTGGCCGCTCGCGAGGAAGCGGCAGCCCAGCGCAAGGCAGGTGCTCTCGGCATGCAGACCGACGGCCGGCCGAGCAAGAAGCAGCGTCGGCAGATCCAGCTGCTGCGCGATTTCAAACCTGGCTAGTCACGCAGCACAGCCATGCGTCGTAGCAGCGGTAATTTGCCGGCAAGCTGCATCGGCGGGCGGGCGATCCATTGCAGCAGTGCCGCGATATGCGCGGCGACCGGCGTGCAATAACCCCAGCCGAGTGCCAGCGCTGCGATCAGCAGGCCGCCGACGAAATCGTCGCTGAACCAGTGCGCGCCGGCGACCAGGCGCGGCAGCATGAACAGCAGCGTGACGCCTAGCACCACGGCGAGCCGTGCGCCACGGGCAAACAGCGCCATGAACAGGCCCCAGATCAGCAGCACCGAGGCGTGGTCGCCAGGGAAGCTGCGGCTGGAGCGATCCTTGAGTTCGAACACCCGCTCGAGCAGCGGAAAGTGATCGCTCAGGTGGTAGGCAGCGGGGATCTCGAGCGACGGACTGGCATGCTGCCAGCCGAAGTGGCTGGCCAGTTTGGTCACCAGCACGCGGATGACCAGCAGCACCAGCAACAAGCCGATGAAGGTGAATAGCGCCGGGCGCAGCTGGTGCTGGGCGAACAGCCAGTCGCGGCGAATCAGCAGGGTCAGCAGCAGCGCGCCGACAAGGATGTCGAATACGCGAATACTGCTCAGCGCCCACAGCCAGTCCCACCATCCGACAGCCCCTAGCGAGCCGTTGAGCAGGTGAAACACTGCGTGGTCGACGGCGTCCCATAACGCCCGGGTGGTCGGCCATAGCCAGCTGAGCAACAGCAGCCCGGCGAACAGATGCGAGACGAGCAATGGCAGCGGGCGCCAGCGGGCCTGCGGGGTAGTCATGGACATGGCTGATTTCGACTGCGGATTTCGATGGCGCGCGATGGTAGTGCGCGCCATTGCGCCTGTCCTGGCCATCTGCCAGCCGTTCAGCCGCGGTTCAGCTTCGGCGGGCTTCGGGCTGCCATCCGGCGGTCACCCTTGGTCCGCGCTTGCTTTGTGCCTAAAATCGCCGCTTCCTCCGCCGTTTCCTGCGAGCCCCGGCATGTCCGACCAGACCCAGCGTTTTCTCTTCGATGATTCCGATGTTCGCGGCGAGATCGCCACGCTAGACCAGAGCTTCCAGCATGTCCTGGCCAAGCACAGCTACCCAGAACCCGTCGCTCAGCTGCTTGGCGAATTGCTGGCTGCCGCTGCCTTGCTGGTTGGCACGCTCAAGTTCGACGGGCTGTTGATTCTCCAGGCGCGCTCCAGCGGCGCCGTGCCGCTGTTGATGGTCGAGTGTTCCAGCGCCCGTGATGTGCGCGGTATCGCCCGCTACCATGCCGAGCAGATCCAGGCTGGTGCCACCCTGGGCGAGCTGATGCCCGAAGGCATGCTGGCGATCACCGTCGACCCCGCCAATGGTCAGCGCTATCAGGGCATCGTCGATCTGGATGGCGTCAATCTGGCGGAATGCCTGACCAACTACTTCGCCGCTTCCGAGCAGCTGCCGACGCGCTTCTGGCTCAATGCCGACAGCCGTCGCGCCTGTGGATTGCTGTTGCAGCAGCTGCCGGCCGACCGCATCCGGGATGCCGAGGAGCGCGACGCCAGCTGGCAGCACCTGCGTACCCTTGCCGATACGCTGACAGCCGAAGAGTTGCTGGGCCTGGATGGCGAGACGGTGTTGCACCGTCTCTATCACGAAGAGCAGCTGCGCCTGTTCGATGCACTGCCGATCCGTTTCCGCTGCAGCTGTTCGCGCGAGCGCTCGGCTCGTGCATTGATCAGCCTGGGTGAGGAAGATGCGCAGCAGCTCGTGGCCGAGCAGGGCGGGGCGGTGAGTATCGATTGCCAGTTCTGCAACGAGAAATACACCTACGACGCTGCCGATGTGGCCCAGCTGTTCGCCGGGGGTGGCAGCGACAGCCCATCGGACACGCGTCACTGAAGTCAGCGGCTGCGCGCCTGTCAGCCGTTGGTGCTGGTGGGATGGGAACGAGGCGGGGGTGGAACGGTAGCCAGGTAATGAACTATTTGGCCATCACGGCCTCATACCCAGCGCGGCGCATTATCTGGCATAATCGCGCGCACTTTTTTCGATGTAGTTCGCTCTTTGGCGGGCTACAACAGCATGGAGGAATCGGCCCAGGGCCGACGGGAACACTCATGACGCAAGCCACCAACGCCGTGTACACCGACATCAGCACCGCTCAACTGATTGAAGAAGCCGTCAAGCGCGGAGAGGGCGAACTGTCCGCCAATGGCTCTCTGGTGGTGAAGACCGGGCACCGCACGGGTCGTTCTCCGGCTGACCGCTTCATCGTCGAAGAGCCCAGCACCCAGCACAAGATCGCCTGGGGCCCGATCAACCGTCCGTTCCCGGCGGGCAACTTCGAAGCCCTGTGGAGCCGCGTCGAAGCCTATATCGGCGAGCGTGACAGCTTCGTGTCCCATGTCCATGTCGGTGCCGATCCCGAGCACTACCTGCCGGTCAAGATGACCACCGAGACCGCCTGGCACAACCTGTTCGGCCGCTGCCTGTTCATTACCCCCGAGCAGTTCAACCCGGCCGGTCTGAGCGAGTGGCGCATCCTCAACGCCCCGTTCTTCCAGTGCGTACCCGAGCGTGACGGCACCAATTCCGATGGCTGCGTGATCATCAACTTCGCCGAGAAGAAGGTGCTGATCGCCGGCATGCAGTACGCCGGTGAAATGAAGAAAGCCATGTTCTCCGTGCAGAACTTCCTGCTGCCGGACGTCGACGTGCTGCCGATGCACTGCGCCGCCAACATCGGCGAAGACGGCGACACCACCCTGTTCTTCGGTCTGTCCGGTACCGGCAAGACCACCCTGTCGGCCGACGAGAGCCGCTACCTGATCGGTGACGACGAACACGGCTGGGGCGTTGGCCGCGTGTTCAACATCGAAGGCGGTTGCTACGCCAAGTGCATCGACCTGTCCGAGAAGAACGAGCCGGTGATCTGGAAGGCCATCAAGTTCGGTGCCGTACTGGAGAACGTGGTGCTCGACGAGCGCACCCGTCTGCCGGACTACGCCGATGCCAGCCTGACCCAGAACAGCCGCGCGGCCTACCCGCTGCAGCATGTCGAGAAGCGTTCCGAGAAGAACCTCGGCGGCGAGCCGAATGCGGTGATCTTCCTGACCTGCGACCTGACCGGCGTACTGCCGCCCGTATCGATCCTGAACAACGAGCAGGCTGCCTACCACTTCCTGTCCGGCTACACCGCGCTGGTCGGTTCCACCGAAATGGGTTCGGGTAGCGGCATCAAGTCGACCTTCTCCACCTGCTTCGGTGCGCCGTTCTTCCCGCGTCCGGCCGGTGAATATGCCGAGCTGCTGATCAAGCGCATCAACGGCTTCGGCTCCAAGGTCTATCTGGTCAACACCGGTTGGACCGGTGGTGGCTACGGTGTCGGCAAGCGCTTCAACATTCCGACCACCCGTGCGGTGATCGCCGCGATCCAGAGCGGCGCGCTGATCGGTGCCGAAACCGAGCACCTGCCGATCATCAACCTGGACGTGCCGAAGGCCGTTGCCGGCGTCGATACCCAGCTGCTGAACCCGCGCAACACCTGGGCCGACAAGAGTGCCTACGACCAGGCCGCGAAGGAACTGGCTGGCAAGTTCATCGATAACTTCAAGAAGTTCGATGTTTCCGACGCCATCCGCAACGCCGGTCCGCAGCTCTAAGCTGCCTGCCGAGTCATCGAAAAGCCGCCTTCGGGCGGCTTTTCGTTTATGCAGCACCGGAAACGCATCGAGCGGCTCGATGATTGTGATCGGTGAAGTCCCGTGGATTCGATCGGTCGACACCCTTAGCATGGCGCCACCTTTCTCCCGTGAGGACTCGCCATGCATACCGAAGAAGCCATTCGCACCCGCCGCGCCGTCAAGGCCTACGACCCCAGCTTCCAGCTGAGCCGTGAAGAAAAGGACGAGCTGCTGCAACTGGCGCTGCTGGCGCCTTCTGCCTTCAATCTGCAGCATGTGCGGTTCGTCGAGGTCAGCGACCCGGCGCTGCGCGCGCAGATCCGCGAGGTGGGCTGGAACCAGGCGCAGATGACCGACGCCTCGATGCTGGTGGTGATCTGCGCCCAGGTCGACAGCTGGGAAAAGAATGTCCGCCGCGTCTGGGAAGGCGCACCGAGCGAGGTGCAGGACTACATGGCCGGCGCCATCGATGCCTATTACCGCGGCAAGCCGCAGGTGCAGCGTGACGAGGCCATGCGCAGCTGCGGTCTGATGGCGCAGACGCTGATGCTCGCGGCACGGGCCAAGGGCCTGGATTCCTGCCCCATGGATGGCTTCGATTTCGATGCGGTCGGCAAGCTGATCAACCTGCCGGACAACCATGTCATCGCGCTGATGGTCGCGGTGGGCAAGCGCGCCGCCGAGCCGAAGCCGCGTGTCGGCAAGCTGCCGTTCGACGAGGTGGTGATTCGCGACCGCTTCTGATCGCGCTCATCAAGACCCGGCGGGACGGCGCGTTGCGTGCTCCCGCCCGGCCCCAGCGTCCCTGTTCGTGGCGCTCAGTTCTGATTCCTGCAGGCCTCGGACAGCGTCCGGTAGGCCAGCTTGCGTTCGGTACCGGTGGAATCGCGATAGGTCATCTCCGCGTCGGTCACCTCGCAGTAGGGGGTCGGCTTGATCTTCACCGACAGCACCGAGGCGACATCCAGTCGGGTGCCGTAGGTGTAGGGCTGAGCCTTGGCATCATCAGCCTGGGCCAGCGAGGTAAACAGCAGGGCAGTGGCAATAAGGGTTGCACGCATGGCGGGGCATCCTGTTCTGGTTCATAGGTCCGTCCTGTTTTTGCCTGCCGGATCACCTGACCCGGCGTCGCTTGTGCTTGTTGTCAGGAGCTCAGGCATCGTAGAAGTAGATAGGCGCCTAACGGTAATTGCGGTTTCCAATCCGCGCGATTGATGGAAATGCCTGGCCGTTCCGCTGCTGCACCGTCCCCAAGGAGCCTCGGCGTCGCACCCGGCCGACGAGGCGGGTCGATGCGCAGTGCCCTCTGCTGTCTTTTGCTACCCTCCTGCCTCCCGTCACAGGAGCGACGCCGCATGATCGAACAGACCCTCAGGCAGACATTCGGCTACGACGGCTTCCGCGCCGGCCAGGAGCAGGCCATTCGCGCCGTAGTGGCGGGGCGCTCTGCGGCGGCGATCTTTCCTACCGGCTCGGGCAAATCCCTGTGCTACCAGCTGCCGGCGCTGCTGTTGCCGCACCTGACCCTGGTGGTCTCACCCTTGCTGGCGCTGATGCAGGACCAGCTGGCGTTCCTTCACCGCCATGGCATTGCCGCCGCCAGCATCGACTCGGCGCAGAGCCGCGAGCAGACGAGCGAGACCATGGCCCGCGCCAAGTCCGGCGAGCTGAAGATCCTGATGATCTCGGTGGAGCGGCTGAAGAACGAGCGCTTCCGCCACTTCATCAGCCAGGTGCCGATCTCCCTGCTGGTGGTGGACGAGGCGCACTGCATCTCCGAGTGGGGCCACAACTTTCGCCCGGACTATCTCAAGCTCCCCGACTACCAGCGCCAGTTCAACATTCCCCAGGTGCTGCTGCTGACCGCCACCGCGACGCCGCCGGTGATCGCCGACATGCAGCGCAAGTTCGCCATCTCCTCCCCGGACGTGGTGACCACCGGCTTCTACCGGCCCAATCTCAATCTGCTGGTGGAGCCGGTCAGCGGCTTCAACAAGCAGCGCCGGCTGGTGGAATGGCTGACGGACAGGGCGGGGCAACCGACCATCGTTTATGTCACCCAGCAGAAGGCCGCCGAGCAGATTGCCGAACACCTGGCGCAACGGGGCTTTCCGGCCAGCGCCTACCACGCGGGCATGGCGCACGAGCTGCGTGAATCGATCCAGCGGCGCTTCATGGCAGGTGAACTGAATTGCATCGTCGCCACCATCGCGTTCGGCATGGGCATCGACAAGGCCGATATCCGCAATGTGGTGCACTACGACCTGCCCAAGTCGGTGGAAAATTACAGTCAGGAAATTGGTCGGGCAGGGCGCGACGGCAACGCTTCGGATTGCCTGGTGCTGGCCAATCGCGACAGCCTCAGCGTGTTGCAGAACTTCGTCTACGGCGATACGCCGGAACGCGAGGGCATCCGCTGCGTGCTCGACGAGCTGCTGCAGGCCGGCGCCGGGGGGCAATGGGAGCTGATGCTCAACCAGCTGTCCGATCAGAGCAACATCCGCCAACTGCCGCTGAAAACCCTGCTGGTGCAGCTGGAGCTGCGCGGCATCATCGCACCGCGTTTTGCCTACTTCGCCGAGTACCGCTTCAAGTACCTGCTCGAGCCCGAGGCGCTGGTAGCGAAGTTCGAAGGCGAGCGGCGACAGTTCGTCGAAGCCATCGTGCACACCTCGGCGCGGGCGCGGACCTGGTGCACGCTGGATTTCGAAGCGCTTTACGGGCAGCACGGCGCCGACCGCGCGCGGGTGGTCAAGGCGCTGGAATATTTCCAGGAGAAGGGCTGGATCGAGCTCGAGAGCAAGCAGATGACCGAGGTCTACGCGCTGCTCGACACGCGCTTCGATGCCGAGGCTCTGAGCGGCGAGCTGCACGCCTACTTCAAGGAGCACGAAGCCAGCGAGATCGCCCGCATCGACAACATGCTGGCCCTGTTCGAATCCGCCGAATGCCTGAGCCAGCGACTGGCCGCCTATTTCGGTGATCGCCAGGCACCACAGCGCTGTGGGCATTGCTCGGTCTGCCGCGGACAGGTCGCGAAGCTGCCGGAACCGCCGACACTGGCGCCGCTGGAGCAGATCGACCTGGCCGCCCGCTGCGCCGAATTCAGTCAGCGCTACACGCAGCTCAAGGGCGGTGCGCCGAGCGCCGAGTGCCTGACGCGCTTTCTCTGCGGCATCAGCGTACCGGTGTTCGCCAAGCTCAAGGCGCGCCAGCTCCCCGGTTTCGCCTCGCTGGAGGCCTATCCCTACGCCGAGGTTCGTGCGCGCCTGGCAGGTTAGCGCGCGGTCAGGCCGATCAGCCGGTCGGCCACGCCCTTGGTCTGCCGCGATGTGTCCGCCGTCAGGTTGCTGGAGTTCTCCAGCGCGTCGAGCAGGCCGGTAAGCGAGCCGACGCCCGCCGATTGCGCCTCGATGTGCTGCGCCACCGCGCGGATTTCGCTGGCCAGACGGTCGATATCCGTACCGATCTCCTCGGCGTTCCTGCCGGTGATTTCGGCCAGCTTGCGCACCTCGTCGGCCACCACCGCGAAACCGCGCCCCATGTCGCCGGCCCGCGCTGCCTCGATCGCCGCATTGAGCGCCAGCAGGTTGGTCTGCCCGGCGATCTGCTGGATGGTCTGCACCACCGATTGGATTCGCTGGCTCGACTGCGCCAGGTCGCGGGCGCTGCTGACCACCTCGTCGGCCTGGTGAACCATCTGCTTGACCGAGCTGCCGGCCTGCTCGATGACGGTGCCCTGCTGGTTGATGTTCAGCGTCAGGTCATCCATCGAACCGTGCAGCTCGGTGGCGCACTGGCTCAGCTGTTCGGACATCGAGCGGCGCTCCTCGTCAGCCTGCGAGAGCACCTGGCCAAGGTCGGCCAGGCCGCGGAACACCGGGCGGATATGCTCGTCGAGGCCGTTGATGTCCACCGCGCTGCTGTAGTCCTGGCGCTTGAACTGCTCGATCTGCTTGACCACCACCTGGCTCAGGCCGGTGAGCTTCTTGATCTGCCGACGCAGGAAGAACGCCTTGAATTCACCGTGGTAGGCGATGAAGTTGTCGGTGTATTCGTCGTGGAACTCGTCCTTGCCGTTGGTGCGGAAGAAGAACACCGCGGTCAGCGTCTGGTTGAGATTGAGACCGAGGATCTCGCCGAAGGTCGAGTAACCGGCCACCGGTACGTCGTCGAACACCGGGTCCATGCCGCCGAGTGCCTGCTCGTTGTTCAGCCGGCGCAAGATGCAGTCGTTGAGGATGCCCACCAGCGGCTTGCCGGGCTTGTTGCGCATGAACTGCTGATAGTCGCGGCGGGTGGTTTCGGCCAGCGGCGTGCGCTTGACCATGATCAGCTCCTCACCTGGGGCCACGTCGCAGAACAGGTGGACTCGTTCGTTGGCGAAGTCGATCTGCGAAATCGAACGGACGAACACCTCCTCGCCGACGCGGATGGCGAAGGAATAGTCGGCGAGCCGCTGTTCCAGCTCCTGCGGCACGCACCGCAGCGCCTCGCACAGCGCCTGGACCATGCTGCGAATGTTGCCGCGGGCATCGACCACCTGGCTGATGTAGCGATCCTCCAGGGAGGCGCTGAGCACGCTCAGACTGAGCGGCGTGGGCTCGAAGTTCTGGCTCTTGAACACCCCGAAGCGGACGTTACGGGCGCACTTGAGAAAGACGATCAGTGCGTGGTTCTGGTAGCTGCGCTGGCCGTCGTGCAACTGCGTGCGCTGGAAATCCAGCTTGCCGCCCGCCGAGCCGCCGACGAACAGACAGGGGAAGCGCCCTGACTCGTACAGCGCTTCCATGAAGAACGACTCCGAGGCGGACAGGCCGTCGAAGAAGATGTTGGCCAGGGTGTCGCGGTAGTCGATCTTCATCGATACCTGCACGCGCTTGATCGATGCCGTGAGCCGGGCGATGCGCTCGCTCATGGGCAGGCGCTGGCCCTGGCCGCGGATATCCTCGCACTCTAGCGGTACCCGGACGATCTCCGCGGCCGCGATGACGCTGGCGTCGAACAGCTGCAATACCACCCGATCCCATTGCGCGCCGGCGGCGCAGTAGAGCCGCTGGCCCTCGCTGGACAGCTCGCCGGCAGTGGTGCACAGGCTGATCGTCGCCCGTGGAAAGCGCTGCGATACCTGCCGCGCGACAGCGTCCAGGTCGACGTGCGGCGAGACGAAACCGGCGATGTATGTCGGCTCGAAGCGCAGGGCCGTTAACTGCTGGCTCAGTTGCGACGCCGTGCAGAGCAGGCTCGCCGTACCGCTGGATTGCGTATGGCCAGGCTTGAAACGGGAGAACGAAATCATGGGCAGTACTCACGCTTGAGGGACGGAGCGGGAAACTCGGCCGCTCCCGCACTAGCCATCGCAGGCTGTTCATCGTTATCGGCAGCCGGAACGGCGCTCTGTAGGCCGTGCGGTGGCGTCGCTGACAGCCAGGTTATCGGCCGCCGAGCCGGGGATCGCCATACCACCATGGTCTTCATCCGGAAGTACTGAATGGGCAACCTGGCCACGCTTTTGTCAGTGACGGCGTTTGATATGGCTCAACTGCCGGTT
The DNA here is from genome assembly GCF_051948915.1 of Stutzerimonas sp. Brlt_14. Lineage (NCBI taxonomy): Bacteria > Pseudomonadati > Pseudomonadota > Gammaproteobacteria > Pseudomonadales > Pseudomonadaceae > Stutzerimonas > Stutzerimonas sp. Brlt_14. The sequence continues at coordinate 340,512 of NZ_JAYJLM010000006.1, read as the reverse complement.
GCTGTGGTTATGCAATTGTCGACCAGCGACCTCTTGCCGCAGACGTTGCGGCCGATAGCCAAGGACAAGCCTCCCAAGGAGCGATGCCATGACTCGCCTGTTCAGTGATCTCGGATTCCGTTGGAAAATCACTCTGCCTATCTCTGCGCTTGCCATTCTGCTGGTGCTGATGGGCGCCGTCGGTATGCGTGGCATTGAGCGAGTCGCAGATTCCAGCGAGTTGCTGGCTACTCGGCATCTACCAGCGATCGGCTTGCTGCTCAATGCCGACCGCGATCTCTATCAGGCTTTCGTCGCCGAGCGCAGTTTGCTGGACAGCGATGCCGGCGCACACGTCCAGGCGCTCAAAGCCAGCCACGCGGAGAACCTCAAGCAGGCCTACGATCGGGTGCAGAAATATGCTGCCATGCAGCCCGGCCGTGACGCGCTGGCCCTGGTCGAGCAGTTCAACCGCGGTTTCGAGCAATGGTCGACGGTGTCCAAGCGTGTAATAGAGCAGGTCGAACAGAATCCTCAGGCTGCCAGTGCATTGAGCTTTGGCGACAGCGAGTCGCGCTTCAACGCCATGCGCGACGCCATCGACAAGCTCGGCGAACTGGAAGAGGCTGCAGCCGATGCCGAGGGCCAGGCCGCATTGGCCGAGGGCGCGGCCACCGCGACCCAGCAAGGGGTGGTGTTGCTGATCGGCCTGCTAGGCTGCGTTGTGCTGATTCTTGGCCTCCCGTTGGTGGTGCTGCGGCCGATGCGGCGGCTGCTTGACCGCCTGCAGCAGATCGCCGAAGGCGATGGCGACCTGCGGGCTCGCCTTGAGGTGCGCTCTGCCGATGAACTGGGCCAGCTCGGCACAGCCTTTAACCGCTTTCTCGACAAGCTGCAGCCGTTGATCGCGGAGGTTGGACGCGTCACTGCCGAGGTCGAAACCGCTGCTCGTGGCATGGCCAGCATGGCTGAGACCAATGACCGCCTGATCAGCAGCGAACACGCCGCCGTCGATCAGGTGACTACGGCAGCGACCGAAATGAGCGCGGCGGTGCATGAGGTTGCGCTCAACGCGCAGCATGCTTCGGACGCCGCGCATGCGGCACATATGCAGTCCAACCAAGGTGCGGCGGTGGTCGGCAGCACCATTCAATCGATCCGCCAACTGGCGCAGGATGTCGAAGGCGCGTCGCAGACCATCGGCGCGCTGGCCGACGAGACCGCCAGCATCGGAGCGGTTCTCGAGGTGATCCGTGGTATTGCCGAGCAGACTAATCTGCTCGCGCTCAATGCTGCCATCGAGGCGGCGCGCGCTGGCGAGCAGGGCCGCGGCTTTGCTGTCGTGGCCGATGAGGTGAGGGCGCTGGCGGCGCGGACGCAGGACTCGACCAAGGATATCCAGTCCCGCATCGAGCGGCTGCAGAGCGGCGTCGACAAGGCGGTGCAGGCGATGCATACCGGCAGCAGCAAGGCGCGCGACAGTGTCGAACGGGCCGAGGGGGTCGATCAGGTGCTGGCAGAGGCGTCGGCGTCGGTACAGCGCATCAACGACATGGCCGCGCAGATCGCTACTGCATGTGAGGAGCAGAGCTGCGTCACGGAGGAGATTGCCCGCAACATCACTGACATCCGCGATCTGTCGAATGAGGCGGCGACCTATTCATCCCAGGGCAAGCTCGCCAGCCAACAGCTTTCCGGCTTGGCTAAGACGCTGGCTGACCTAGTCGGGCGGTTCCGTACGTGATCGCGTCGTACTACAACGACCCCCACAACAACCTGCCCAAGCCGCTGTCCGCAGGCAGCAGGAGTAGGCTCAGGACAAGCACCAGCAGCAGTCCGACCGCGTAGCTGAGGGCGCCTAACCCGACGGCAGGGTTCGTCTGTTTTGCGCGAAGAGGTGACTGCGAGCTTGTTACTGTGTTCTGTTCGCGTGGCTGGCGAAGCGAAAAGGACATGGCGGCCTCATCTATTGTGCCCGCTGTTCTGCTGCGGACATCGAGCGGCGCAGTAGAACCTAAATGGAGGCTTATTGCCGCTGCTCGTCGCGAGTGTCTGGGTTGGGTGTAGCTACCCAGCGTGACTGAAACATCGAGAAAAGCTCCGGTACGCCAGCTGGCTCGCGAGCCTGCATGGCTCGACCATACTCATGGGCCGGGTCATGCAGGTCAGCTTGCCAAATTTGGAGGATTTGCTCATGTTCACGCGCCGTCAGCTGCTGCAACGTTCCGCCCTGATCGCCACGCTCGCTGCCCTCGGCCCGCTGCTGCCTGCGCTGAGCTTCGCCGCCCAGGGCGTGCTGCGGCGAGCCATTCCTGCCACCGGTGAAACGCTGCCCGTGATCGGTCTCGGTACCTCCATTACGCATAACGTGAGCCTCGATGACCCACAGATGGACCGCCTGCTGGAGGTGCTGCGGGTGATGGTGGAAGGCGGTGCCTCGCTGATCGACACCGCGCCGAGCTACGGCAATGCCGAGCGCGTCGTCGGCGAACTGGTCAACCGCCTGGGCCAGCGCGACAAGGTCTTTCTTGCCAGCAAGGTGTCCTCGACCGGACGCGAGCGCGGCCTGGCGCAGATCGATGCGAGTTTCGAGGCATTGCAGACCGACACCATCGACCTGATCCAGGTGCACAACCTGCAGGACACCCGCACCCAACTCGGCCCGCTGCGCGAGCTCAAGCAGGAGGGGCGGGTGCGTTACATCGGCGTGACGCACTATGTGGAGTCGGCCCACGATCGCCTGCTGGACACGCTGAAAAAGGAGCAGGTCGACTTCGTGCAGTTCAACTATTCGGTCAGCGAGCGCAACGCCGAGAAGCAGCTGCTGCCCTACTGTGCCGACCACGGCATCGCCACCCTGATCAACCGGCCCTTTACCCGCGGCAACCTGCTGTCGAAGGTCCGGGACAAGCCGTTGCCGGACTGGGCCGCCGAGATCGACGCCAGCTCCTGGGCGCAGCTGCTGCTCAAGTTCATCCTCGCCGAGCCGGCGGTGACGGCGGTCATCCCGGCCACCTCCAATCCGCGCTACATGGCCGACAACCTGCTCGCCGGCCAGGGCCGTCTGCCCGACGCGCGGCAGCGGCAGATGATCGTCGACGCCTTCCGCTGAGCCGGGCCGCATGCCCGTCGCCTCCGCCGCGCGCCTCGCCGCGCTGATCAACGCCCGCCCCGGCGAACTGCGCGCGGCGCTGGCCGGCTTCGGCCTGTTCTTCTGCCTGTTCGCCGGCTACTTCATGCTGCGCCCGATCCGCGAGTCCATGGGCATTCAGGGCGGCGTGGAGAATCTGCAGTGGCTGTTTACCGCGACCTTCGTTGCCATGCTGGTGGCGGTGCCGCTGTTCGCCTGGCTCAACTCGCGGGTGGCGCGCATCCATTACATCGACTGGGTGTACGGCTTCTTCTGCCTCAACCTGCTGCTGTTTGCCGCGCTGTTCTTCGCGTTGCGTGACAGCGTCTGGCTGGCGCGTGTGTTCTATGTGTGGATCTCGGTCTACAACCTGTTCGTGGTCTCGGTGGCCTGGAGCCTGATGGCTGATGTGTTCGATGCGCCGCAGGCACGCCGGCTGTTCGCCTTCATCGCTGCCGGGGCCAGCGTGGGCGGCCTCGTCGGCCCCGCGGCAAGCGCGCTGTTGGTCGGCGTGCTCGGGCAGTTCGGGCTGATGCTGCTGGCGGCGCTGCTCCTGCTAGCCGCGGTGGCGCTCAAGCACTTCCTGATGACCTGGCGCGAGGTACACGGCGCCGGTCGGCCCGGTGCCGAGCACGCGGAAAGCCCGAAGCGGCCGGTGGCCGGCAACCCGTTCAGCGGCCTGACGCGGGTGCTGGGATCGCGCTATCTGCTGGGCGTCGCGGTGTTCGTGCTGTTGCTGACCACAGCCAGCACCTTCCTCTATTTCGAACAGGCGCGCCTGGTTGCCGAGCTGTTTCCCGACCGTGTCGGGCAGGTGCGGGTGTTCGGCGCCATCGATTTCGTGGTGCAGGCCGGCGCGCTGCTGTCGCAGTTGTTCATCACCGGGCGCATTGCCCAGCGTCTGGGCGTGCGCGTGCTGCTTGCCGCCGTGCCGGCGCTGGTCTGTTTGGGCTTCGTCGGGTTGGCGCTGGCGCCGACCTTCGCCGTGCTGGCGGCGGTGATGATCGTGCGCCGGATCGGCGAGTACGCCTTCGTCCGCCCGGGGCGCGAGATGCTTTTCGCACCGCTGGATGCGCAGAGCAAGTACAAGGCGAAGAACTTCATCGACACCGTGGTCTATCGCGGCGGCGATGCGCTGAGCGGCTGGGCCAAGAGCCTGCTCGACAGCCTCGGCCACGGCGCCTGGCTGGTGGCCGTGGTGGGCGCTGTCTGCGCCGCGATCTGGGGCGTGGTGGGCTGGTTTATCGGCGGCCAGGCCGATCGTAAAGCGGCGGTGCAGTCTGCTCCCGGACGAAGCCGCTGAACCTCGACCCCGCGTACGCCTCGAACTCTAGTAGGTACGTCATCTATCAGGAGTACTCGTATGCATGTTCAGGTCAACAGCAACCACATTCCCGGCAGTGTCGAATTGCATGAGTGGGTCGGCACGACGGTAGAGGATCGGCTCGAGCGCTTCGACGATTTTCTCACCCGTGTGGAAGTGCATATCAGCGACGAGAATGCGCAGAAGGCGGGTGCCGACGACAAGCGCTGCCAGATCGAGGCGCGGCCGAAGGGGCATCAGGCGGTGTCGGTCACGCACAAGGCCGAATCGCTGCAGCTGGCGGTCGATGGCGCGGCCGACAAGATGCAGCACGCGTTGGAGAACCTGATGGGCAAGCTGGACACTCGCGTGCAATCCAGCGGTGAACTGAACGATCCGCTGCTGGACGAGCCGCCGCAATCCGTCAAGGACGCGATGCTGGAAGAGGAGTTCCTGGAAAAGCAGAGCGAGCTCGACAAGTGAGCACGACGCCCCGGCTGCGGTCGGGGCGACTCGCACTACTCAGATCTTCCCGCGTCTCGCATCGCGATGATGCAGCAGGCGATATCACTCGATCCGTCCCGGTTTACAGACATGCAGATCATCCTCGTGCGGCACGGCAGACCCGACCATGGCGCGGCACGCTGGAGCACGCCGATCGGGATGAAAGCCTGGGTTGCGCGCTACAACGCCGCGGCGGTGGCCACGGGCGAGCGTCCGGATAGCCTGGTGGAGCTGGCCGGGTCGGTGGGCATCGTGGTGTGCAGTTCGTTGCAGCGCTGCGTCGAATCGCGTTCCCAGCTGGCCTGCGATTGTTGCCAGGAGCCCGACCCGCTGTTTGCCGAGGCCCATCTGCCCTATCCGGACTGGGGCCTGCCATTGCTGCCCTCGCGGTTCTGGCGACTGGTATTCCGTGGCGCCTGGTTTCTCGGCTTCTCCAGTCACACCGAGCCTGTCGGCGAATCAACCGAACGAGCCCGTGCGGCGGCGGATCGGCTGATCGCACTCGCTGAGGAACATGGCAGCGTGCTGCTGATGGGCCACAAGATCATGAACGCGCTGATCGCTCGCGAGCTGCGCCGACGGGGCTGGAAGGGCCCCATGTTTCCACTGCTTTCGGGCTACTGGCAGCCGAGCCGTTACACCCGCGCATAGCTCAGAAAAAAATCAGCAGGTCGATGGCCCCTTCACAGTTGCAAGGCGGCGAGAGTCGCTTTGGCTTGCCAGATGAAACGTTTCAGCTAACGTGTGCGGGAGGCATAACAACAAAGGGAACACTCATGACACGTTTGCAACGCCTGCTCGGCCTGAGCATCTGCCTGGCTACTCCGGCCATGGCCTGGGAACAGGTTCTGATCGACCACGACAAGCCCGCGAAAAACTGGCGCGTCACCAGCGAGGAACTGGGCATCGATTCGGCAAAGCCGTTTTCGGTCAGCATGCGCACGCTGCACGGCGGGCGGCAGGAAGGGGTCAGCCTGATCGAGATCGACAATGGCACCATGCGCATGACAGTCGTCCCCACGCGTGGCATGAACGTGCTCGAAGCGGTTGCCGGTGACGTCCGGCTGGGTTGGGATTCGCCGGTGCAGGAGGTGGTCAATCCGGCCTTCATCGAACTCAACGGGCGCGGCGGTCTGGGATGGCTCGAGGGCTTCAACGAGCTGGTGACCCGCTGTGGCTTCGAATGGGTCGGGCATCCGGGCGAGGACAACGGTGAGCTGCTTACGCTGCATGGCCGTGCAGCCAACATTCCGGCTTCACGCGTTGTGCTGACCATTGACGAAAAGCCGCCGTACGCCATCCGCCTGCGCGGCGAGTTGCAGGAAAAGGCTTTCAAGAAGCTCGACTTCGCCATTCACACTGAGCTCAGCACCGAGCCGGGGCGCGCCGGCTTCTCGCTGCACGACACCCTGACCAACCAGGGCGACTATGCCAAGGAATATCAGGCGCTGTACCACACCAACTTCGGCACGCCGCTGCTGGAGGAAGGGGCGCGCTTCGTTGCGCCGGTCAAGCAGGTATCGCCGTTCAACCCGCGCGCGGCGAATGAACTGAACGACTGGCAGCGCTACCGCGGGCCCACCAGGGACTACGACGAGACGGTATTCAACCTGGTGCCGTATGCCGACGAGCAAGGCGAAACCCTCACCATGCTGCACAACCGTGCCGGCAGCCTGGGGGTCAGTGTGGGCTTCAATACCGGCGAGCTGCCGGTTTTCTCGCTGTGGAAGAACACCGATACCGAGCAGCAGGGTTACGTCACCGGATTGGAGCCGGGCACCAGCTATTCCTACAACCGCCGCTATCAGCGTGCCCTCGGCCTGGTGCCGAAGATCGAGCCGGGCGAGCAGAAACATTTCCGGGTGAGCTACGAACTGCTGGCCGACAGCGCTGCAGTGGAACGCGTGCGCCAGCGAATCGAGGCATTGCAGGCAGGACGGGAAACCGAGGTGCGCGAGCAACCGCTGGTCGACCTGAGCAAGGACTAGGCGGCCATGGTCGGCTCCGGCTGGGCGGCTCAGGCCGCTTCGTTGTCTGCGTGGAGGTAAACCGTTCGTCGCTATGGCAAATGGCTTACAAATACCCGCGCCGTTTTCCACTTCTACCCGCTCTGCCGGGTAATTTATCTACACCCACTCTGATGCGCAGGACGCGCTCAGGATCAGGATGATCGACCTAAGCCAGGAAGGCATTCGAAGGGAATTCGGACCGGTCAGAAAAAACCCGCCTCGGCGGGTTTTTGCTTTTTCAGCGGAACACGCGGCGATGCAAGACAACGAAATGCTGTGCCGGTTCCATCTATGGCAAAAGGCTTACACGGATCGAAGTTTTTGGCTGTTCTAACGTCTTAGGCGGCTGCGTATTCTATGCCCATCTCTGCAGCGCAGGACGCGCTCGGGATCATGGATGATCGACCACTGCCAGGAGGCGCGCCGAAGGATTCGGAATGGTCACAAAAACCCGCTTCGGCGGGTTTTTTGTTGCCTGCAGGAAAAGCGGCCGCCACGCATTCGAAACGGCAAGGAGCTCGCTGCTGCCTCAGCCGTTGTCCAGCAATGCGCGGATCTTGCCGAGCAGGTCGGCACCCTCGAACGGCTTGAGTACCAGCTCCATGCGCTCGTCGACGAATCCCTCCCGGCTGGAGGCCTTTTCGGCGTAACCGGTCATCAGCACCACGGGCAGCGCCGGTCGCGAGCGCCGGGCCCATTCGGCCAGCTGTCGACCGGACAGGCGTGGCAGGCCGACGTCGGTCAGCAGCAGATCGATGGACGGGTCGGCCTCCAGCAGTGCCTGGGCGGTTTCCACATCGCCGGCCTGGCTGCAGCGATAACCCGCCTCGATGAGGGTCTCGGCGATCAGCATGCGCACGCTGGGCATGTCTTCCACCACCAGCACGTGCTCATGGCCGGCCAGACGCGCCGAATCTTCGGGCGCCGCGCTGGGTGCCAGGCTCGTTTCGCCGTCGGCGGCCGGCAGCAGCAGTGTCACGTCCGTACCGACGCCCAGGGTGCTGCGAATGTGCGCGTCGCCGCCCGACTGCAGGGCGAAACCGTAGATGCTCGACAGTCCCAGGCCGGTGCCGCGGCCCTGAGGCTTGGTGGTGAAGAAGGGGTCGAACACCTTGTCGAGGACGGCGGGATCGATGCCCGTGCCATCGTCGCTGACGCACAGACCAATGTAACGGCCGGCGGCCAGTTCAGGGTGCTGGCTGGCATCGGTGGAAAAGGTCCGGATGCCGATGTGGCCGCCTTCGGGCAGGGCGTCGCGGGCATTGATCACCAGGTTGAGCAGCGCGCTTTCGAACTGGCTGACATCCACCCGTGCCACGGCCGGCCCCGCGGTGAAGTCGAAGCTCAGGGTGATGCGCTCGCCGATGGTGCGCCGCAACAAATCCTCCAGCGAGCGGATGCGCTCGTTCATGTCCAGCGCGCGTGCGTCCAGCGGCTGCTTGCGAGCAAAGGCCAGCAGGCGGTTGGTCAGCGATGCGGCACTGCGCGCCGAACTCAGTGCGGCGTCGGCGAAGCGCAGCACGCTGTCGGCGCGGCCTTCGATGATGCGCTGCTTCATCAGCTCGATGCCGGTGATGATGCCGGTGAGCAGGTTGTTGAAGTCGTGGGCGATGCCGCCGGTCAGCTTGCCCAGGGCATCCATCTTCTGCGCCTGCAGCAGCTGCTCTTCGGTACGCGCGCGCTCGGCCACCTCATGGGCCAGCTGGCTGGTGGTGGTCGCGATTTCCTGCCGCTGGGCGCGCTCACGGTGGCGCTGCTCGGTGACGTCCTCGACGAACACCAGGCCCAGCCCCTGAGTGCGATAGGGCGAGATCTGCCATTCGGTCTCCCGCGTTTCGCCGTTGACGCGCATCGCCAGGGACGTGCGCCAGCGGTTGCCGGCCTGAAGCTGGGTGCGCAGCTCGTCCAGCACGGCGTCCTGCCCGGGGAGGACGCAGTCGGCCAGTGGAGCTGAACGGTCCTCGGTGCCGATCAGGCGCTCGAAGGCATGGTTGCATTCGTGCAGCTGCAGCTGGGCGTCGAGCACTGCGATGGGCGCTGCGACGTGAATGAATATCTCGCGAAAGCGCGCCTCGCTTTCGCGCAGGGCGCGCTCGGTGTCACGCACCCGCAGCAGTGTGCGCAGGGTCGCCAGCAGCACATCCGGGTCAACCGGGTGAATCAGGTAGGCATCGCCGCCGGCATCGAGGCCGGTGATGATGTCGCCGGTCTCGATGGAGGCTGCGGACACATGGATCAGTGGCAGCAGCGCGGTATTCGGGTCGGTGCGAAGCTGGCGCGCGATGTCGAAGCCGCTCATGTCCGGCAGGTTGACATCGAGAATCAGGGCATCAGGCATGGCGCCGGCCACCAGCGCCAGCCCGTCGCTGCCGGTGCCCGCCTCCAGCACCTGGTAGCCATGGCGCTCCAGCACCCGGCGCATCGCGTAGCGGGTAGTGGCGTTGTCGTCGACGATCAGCAGACGGCTTTCACGCCCCATCGCTTCCCTCCGCCTCGATGCTGAACGGGATGATCACGTAGAACTCCGAACCCTTGCCGGGCTCGCTCTGCAGGCCGACCCGACCGCCCAGCAACTCGGCGAAGCGTTTGCACAGGGCGAGTCCCAGACCCGTGCCGCGCAGGCGCTTCTGCAGCGGGGAATCGACCTGGGCGAAGTCCTCGAACAGGCGATCGTGCAGCTCGGGTGCGATGCCGATGCCGGTGTCGGTGACCGCGAAGCGCACCTGCTGCGGGGTCTCCATCCGTGCCGAGACACGCACTTCCCCTTGGGTGGTGAATTTCAACGCATTGGAAATGAAGTTGCGCAGAATCTGCGCGAGCTTCTTGTCGTCGGTGTAGAAGCGCGGCAGCCCCTGCGGTTCTTCGAAGATGAGGTCCACCGGCGAGCCCTCGACGATGGGCCGGAACATTCCGCGCAATGCCGAGAACAGGTCGAGCATGTCGAACCAGGCCGGCGAGATGCTCACGCGACCGGCCTCGATCTTCGCCAGATCGAGCAGATCATCGACCATTTCGCTCAGCTCGCTGGCGGCCGAGCTGACGAAACGCACCTGCGTGTGCTGTTCCGGGCTCAACGGGCCGTCCAGTTCGTCGCTGAGCAGGCGGGTGATGCTGAGGATCGAGCCCAGCGGCGTACGGAACTCGTGGCTCATGTACGACAGAAAGCGACTCTTCAGGTCCGAGGCCTGGCGCAGCTGCTCGGCCTGGGTGTCCAGCTCGGCATACAGCGCCAGTACACCCTGATTGGTTTCTTCCAGTTCGGCGCGCAGCGATTCATTCGCCCGGCGCAGCTGTTCGAGCTGGCCGGCGTCGCCGGTCTCGGGGGACGTCGGATCAGCCACGGGGAGCCTCCAGATTGAGTGCCAGCACTGTCACGTCGTCGCGACCGCGGCAGAAGTCGCGATGCAGCAGTGCGGCAATGATGGCCGGGTGACGGTGAACGAGACCGGGGTAGTCGCGCAGATTCCAGCGTGTTTGCAGGCCATCGCTGTAGAGCACCAGGAGCCGCGCCTCGCCCAGCGGGTAGTCGAAGACATGCGCCTTGCGAAAGCGCACGCCGACGATGCCGGGATGCGAGGCCAGGCCACGCGAGCCCTCGCTAGCGATCAGGCTGGCGCCGATATTGCCAATGCCGGCGAAATCCAGCGTCTGACGCTGGCCGTCGAAGTGCGCGATGGCTGCGGCGCCGCCACGAGTGCCGTTCATCGCCTGGTGCATATTGCTGAACAGGGCGAAGGGGGAATCCAGCGGGGATTCTGCAAACGCCACCGCACCTGCCACTGCGGCCTGCTGGGCAAGCTCGCCATGGCCGATGCCATCGATGACCAGGGCACTGCAGCGCTGCCCGTCGAAGGCCAGCTGCCAGGCGTCGCCACAGGCTGTTTCGCCTGGATAGGGATGCTGGCTGACGCCGTAGCGCCACGGCGGCGGCTGCACGCCGCGAGGAAACAGCTGCGCCAGCACCACCGAGCCGCGGGCATCGGAATAGGCGTCGAACACCTGGGCCTGACGCGCCAGCGCGCCGAGCCCGATGCCCTGGGTGCCGCGGGTGGAAAAGCCGTCGGTCAGGCATTGATCGAGGTCGAAGCCCGGTCCGCGGTCGACCGCGATGATTTCGACGCCGCACCCCGCTCGTCCAGGAATTACGCGAAGGTGCAGTTCGCCGCGCCCGGCGTGCTTGAGCAGGTTACTGCCCAGCTCGGTGGCGAGCAGGGCGGCGCGCCCGGCATCGGTGGTGTCGAAGTCGTGCTGTTCGGCCAGCCGCTGGGCGACCCGGCGGGCGTGGCCGATCTGGCTGTTGTCTTCGATCAGCAGGACCTGGGTGACGCTTCCCTGAACGTTCATGTCCACCGCGTGATGGTGATTCGGGTGCCCGCGCCGACCGTGCTGTCGAGTTCGAACTCGTCAACCAGCCGCTTGGCGCCGGTCAGCCCCAGGCCGAGGCCGCTACCGGATGTCCAACCGTCGGTCATGGCCAGCTTGATGTCGGCGATGCCCGGGCCTTCGTCGCGGAAGGTCAGCCGCACGCCGACCCGCGTGCCATCCTCGATCAGCTGCCAATCCATGTCGCCACCGCCGCCGTAGACCATGGTGTTGCGCGCCAGCTCGCTGACCGCCGTGACCAGCTTGGTCTGGTCGATCAGGCGCATGGCGCATTCCTGGGTCAGCTTGCGCACGGTCTGCCGCGCCAGCACGACATCCTGTTCGAGGCGCACCGGCTGGCTGCCGCTGCTGCGCACGATCATTGCGCGGCCACGCGGGCGCGCAGCAGCTGCATGCCGCGCTCGACGTTCAGCGCGGTGCTGACGCCGGGCAGTTCGAGACCGAGTTCGACCAGGGTGATGGCCACGGCCGGCTGCATGCCGACCACTACGGTCTCGGCGTCCATGATCCGTGACAGGCCGGAGATGGTGCCGATCATGCGGCCGATGAAGGAGTCGACCATGTCCAGTGCGGAGATATCGATCAGCACGGCCTTTGCCGACGTCGCGCTGATGCGTTCGGCCAGGTCGTCCTGCAGGGTCATCGCCAGTTGGTCGTGCATGTCGACCTGGATGGTGACGAGCAGGAACTCGCCCATCCGCAGAATAGGAATTCGATCCATCAGGCGGTCCTGGTGACGGTGAGGCCGGAACGGCGCAGGGCGAGCGCGAGGGCATCGGCCAGGCTGGCCTTGGTGACGATGCCCTGCAGGTCGAGCCCGAGGTGGACGATGGTCTGCGCGATCTGCGGACGCACGCCACTGATGATGCAGTCGGCGCCCATCAGGCGAATGGCGGTGACGGTCTTGAGCAGGTGCTGGGCAACGAGGGTGTCGACGGTGGGCACGCCGGTGATGTCGATGATGGCGATTTCCGAGCCGGTGTCGACGATGCGTTGCAGCAGCGACTCCATCACCACCTGGGTGCGCTGCGAGTCGAGGGTGCCGATCATCGGCAGGGCGAGAACGCCATCCCACAGCTTGACCACCGGGGTCGAAAGCTCCAGCAGCTCTTCCTGCTGGCGCTTGATCACGTCTTCACGCGACTGCTGGAAGGTGCGTACGGTGTGCAGACCCAGATGGTCGAGCAGCTCGGACACGGCCCACAGCTGCTCGGCGAATACTGCGGGTTCGTTGGCGTATTCGCTCTGCAGCAGGGACATCAGCGGGCGCTTGGCGGCGAAGATGAAGCCGGCGGTCTGCTGCGAGTCGAAACCCAGCAGGGCGCGGCTGCGCGACAGGCGCTCCAGGTAGGAACGCATGGCGTCCCAGGCCGGGCCGGCGATGTCGGCCGAGCCGTCGGCGGTGCCGCTGATCAGCAGGTGGATGAATTCGGCGGTCTGCTGGGTCAGTTCTTCGGGTTTTACGTTATGGAATCCGCCCATCTCCTGCAGGTCGCTTTTCCAGCTGCCGAGCAGCTCGGTCTGGTTGCGTGCAATGGTGTCGATGGTGCGTTGTAGCAGGGCCGCCATAGGGTAATAGCTCCGGAGTTGTCTGGGTCGTCCATGTCACCATGGCGAAGTATCAGGGATAGATTTCGGCCTTGCGTCGATGTTCCGCGAATCGCAGCGGAACGTGAAAACTTTTCCGAGCGTTGCCGATGGAAGTGGGCCGGATTGTAGCAAATAGATATTGGCGGCAGGCAAGTCGTTCCGCTTAAGCGCTATCAGGCAGGCGCGACGCCGTCGATCTGCTCGATCAGCCATTGCAAGGCTGCATCGTTCTGCCGCTGCGCCACGCTGACGATGTCCAGGCCGAAGGGGCCGAGGTCGAACGGCAGATCGAACAACTCGAGCGGCAGCAGCCTGGCGAAGTGGCGCGCCAGCTGCGTCGGCAGCACCGCGGCGAGGTCGCTGCTGGCGACGATGTGCGCGGCCTGCAGGTAGTTTGGTGTCGTGTAGACCACCTCGCGCTCCAGCCCCTGGCCCTCCAGCCACTGGTCGACCATGCCGCGGGTCTGACCGCCGTGCACCCACAGATGCCGCAGGCGCAGGAAGGCGTCGAGGGTCAGCCGCCCGGAGAGCAGCGGATGGTCGCGGCGCACCGCCACCTGCAGCGTTTCGCTGGCCCAGTGGCGCACATGAAAGCGCGAAGGCACGTCGAGGAAACGCCCCAGCACCAGGTCGACCTCACCATTGTCCAGCGCGTCGGTGGGCAGGGTCGGGGTCAGGTGCTGGATCGCCAGCTGGATGCCCGGCGCGCGTTCGGCCAGGCGCCGCATCAGCGCCGGCATGCAGATCAGCTCCACATAATCGGTCACGGCGATGCGAAAACGCTGATGGCTGCGCGCCGGATCGAAGGCCTCGCCGGCGATCAGGCTGTGTTCGATCTGTTGCAGCGCATGACGGATCGGCGCCTCCAGGCTCAGTGCCCGCGGCGTTGGCTGCATGGCTCGGCCGGCACGCACCAGCAGCGGGTCATCGAGCAGTTCGCGCAAGCGGGCAAGAGCGTTGCTGACCGCCGGCTGGCTGAGGGACAGGCGCTCGGCGGCACGCGAGACGTTGCGCTCACGCAGCAGGGCGTCGAGCACGCGAAGCAGGTTGAGGTCGAAGTTGTAGATATTCACTTGGTGAATCCGAAACATCACAAGACTAAATTTCAAAAATAGTAGCGTCTTCGTCTATGGTTGGTCTCCCTTTTTCCAGCCTGCGACGAGGACCGTTCACATGAGCCAACCCCGCTTCGATATCCAGACCGCCGCCGTGATCGGCGCGGGCACCATGGGCCGCGGCATCGTCATGAGCCTCGCCAATGCCGGTGTGCAGGTGCTGTGGCTGGACAACAATCCCGAGATGCTCGAGCAGGCGCTGGGCGCGGTGGCCGACACCTACGCACACAACGTGCGTCAGGGGCGGATCGACGAGGCCGAAGCGGCGGCGCGCCGGGCCCGCATCGCCAAGGCGGCGGATTACCCGGCGCTGGCCGACGTGGACCTGGTGATCGAGGCGGTCTACGAAAACCTCGAACTCAAGCAGAAGATCTTCCGCGAGCTGGACGGCATCGTGAAGGCGGCCGGCATCCTGGCCAGCAACACCTCGGCGCTGGATATCGATGCCATCGCCGCGGTCACCAAGCGTCCGGAGCAGGTAGTAGGCCTGCACTTCTTCAGCCCGGCGCACATCATGAAGCTGCTGGAAATCGTCCGCGGAACGAAGACGGCGCCAGCAGTGCTCGAGGCTGCCACGGCCCTCGGCAAGCGTATGGGCAAGGTCAGCGTGATCGCCGGCAACTGCCCGGGCTTCATCGGCAACCGCATGCTCGCCACCTACGTGCGCGAGGCGCGGATGATGCTGCTCGAAGGCGCCTATCCCCATCAGGTGGACGCCGCGCTGCAAGGCTTCGGCTTCGCCATGGGCCCGTTCCGCATGTATGACGTGGTGGGTATCGACCTGGAATGGCGCGCCCGCGAGCTGGCCGGCAAGGGCCAGGACGAGGCCGAGGTGCAGGTGGATAACCGTCTCTGCGAACTGGGCCGCTTCGGCCAGAAGTCGCGCATGGGCTACTACCGCTACGCCGAAGGCAGCCGCCAGGCCGAGCACGATCCGGAAGTGGACGCCCTGGTGCAGCGCGAGTCCGAGCGCCTCGGCTATGAGCGCCGCGAGATCGGCCCGGAGGAAATCCTCGAGCGCTGCCTGCTGGCGCTGGTCAATGAGGGCGCCAAGATTCTCGAGGAAGGCATGGCCGAGTCCAGCGCCGATATCGACACCGTCTACCTCTACGGTTACGGCTTCCCGGCCGAAGTTGGTGGCCCGATGACCTGGGCCGACCGTCAAGGTCTGCCGGCCATTCGTGAGCGCCTCAACACATTGGCCGAGCGCCACGGCGAGCACTGGCAGCCGGCCGGACTGATCGACAGCCTGGCCACACTCGGCGGCCGCTTCGCCGACTACAAGAAGGAGGCATGAGCATGGAATACAAGGCTCCCCTGCGTGACATGCGCTTCGTGCTGCACGAGCTGTTCGACGCCACCGGCCATTGCGAATTGCTCGGCAACGGCCTGGACCGCGAGCTGATCGACGGTGTGCTGGAAGAAGCGGCGCGCTACACCGGCGGCGAGATCGCGCCGCTCAATCGCAACAGCGACGAAGAAGGCGTGACCCTGGAAAACGGCGAAGTGCGCACGCCGCAGGGCTTCGTCGAGGCCTACAAGCAGTACGTCGACAACGGCTGGGCGAGCATGACCGGGCCGACCGAATACGGCGGCCAGGGCTTCCCGCAGCTGGTGGCCTGCAACTTCCACGAGATGCTGATGGGCGCGTCGCTGTCCTTTCGCATCTATTCCGGCCTCACCGAAGGCGCGGTGCTGGCGCTGTACAAGCACGGCAGCGATGAACTGAAGAATGCCTATCTGGAGAAGCTGGTCAGCGGCCGCTGGAGCGGCACCATGTGCCTGACCGAGCCGCAGGCCGGTACCGACCTCGCCCTGCTGCGCACCCGCGCCGAGCCGCAGGCGGACGGCAGCTACAAGGTCAGTGGCAGCAAGATCTTCATCTCCGGCGGCGAGCACGACATGAGCGAGAACATCGTGCATCTGGTGCTGGCGCGCCTGCCGGATGCGCCGGCCGGGGTGAAAGGCATCAGCCTGCTCTTGGTGCCCAAGTTCATCGCCAATGCCGACGGCACGCCGGGCGCGCGCAACGCGCTGAGCTGCGGCGCCATCGAGCACAAGATGGGCATCAAGGGCGCGGCGACCTGCGTGATGAACTTCGACGGCGCCACCGGCTGGATCGTCGGCGAGCCCAATCAGGGCCTGGCGTGCATGTTCACCATGATGAACGACGCGCGCTTCCAGGTCGGCTTGCAGGGGCTTGGCATTGCCGAACAGGCCTATCAGGGCTCGCTGGCCTATGCCCGCGAGCGCCTGCAGTCTCGTGGGCTGGCAGGCGCGCAGCATCCGGACAAGCCAGCCGACCCGATTATCGTGCACCCCGACGTGCGCCGCATGCTGCTGACGCAAAAGACGCTGGTCGAAGGCAGCCGCATGCTGGCGGCCTACTGCGCCCGCCAGCTGGACCTCGAACACGGCCATCCCGAGCCGAGCTACCGCAAGGCGGCGAGCAAGCGCGCTGCGCTGCTGATCCCCATCGTCAAGGCGTTCTTCACCGACATGGGCCAGGAGGTGGCGAGCCTCGGCGTGCAGGTCTACGGCGGCCACGGCTATATCCGCGAATGGGGCATGGAACAGCTGATGCGCGACAGCCGCATCACCCAGCTCTACGAGGGCACCAATGGCATTCAGGCGCTGGATTACATCCGCCGCAAGCTGCTCGGTGACGGCGGCGCGGAACTGTCGGCGCTACAGGCGGAATTCAGCGAGATTTGCGACCGGCAGATCGATCGCCCTGCGCTGCACGCTCTGGCCAGCAAGGTGCAGATGCGTCTCGGTGAGTGGCGCGAGCTGACGGCCGAGATCATCGCTGCCACCGGTCGCGATCCCCAGGAGATCGGCGCGGTGTCGGTGGATTTCCTGCAGTACTCGGCCTATGTGTTGTTGGCCGGTCTCTGGCTGCAGGCCGCGGCGCGTGCACAGGATGCGTTGGAGCAGGGCGCCGGTGAGGAGGCTTTCTATCAGGCCAAGCTGGCCAGTGCGGATTTCTATCTGCGCCGTGTGTTACCGCGGGCGAGTGCGCATCGGGAAGCCATTCAGGGTGGCGCGGATTGTTTGATGGCGCTGCCGGAAAGCGACTTCGCGTTTTGAGCTAATTGATCACAGGAGGCACCGATGCATCCGTTCAGCTTTGCCACAACCGCTCAATTGATCTGCGAGCCTGGCTCGTCACGCCGGCTGGCCAGCCTTTGCAAGGAGCGTGGGGCGCGCTCGGTGCTGGTGGTGACCGACCCGGGCATCACCCGTTTCGGCCTGCTCGACGAAGTCCTGCCGGGCTTCGAGACGGAAGGGCTGCAGGTCGCGGTTTACGATCAGGTCGTTGCCGACCCGCCCGAGCACATCGTCCTGGCGGCGGTGGCGCAGGCCAGGGCGTCCCGGGTCGATCTGATCATCGGCTTCGGCGGCGGCAGCTCCATGGACGTGGCCAAGCTGGTCGCGCTGCTGGCACATCCTGATTGTGCGCAATTGCTGCAGGATATCTATGGTGTCGGCAACGCCAAGGGCCAGCGCCTGCCGCTGATCCAGGTGCCGACCACCGCCGGCACCGGTTCGGAAGTCACGCAGATCGCCATCATCACCACCGGTGAGACGACCAAGATGGGCGTGGTCTCGCCCCTGCTGCTGCCGGACCTGGCATTGCTCGACGCCGATCTCACCCTCGGCCTGCCGCCGGCGGTGACCGCGGCCACCGGCATCGACGCCATGGTGCATGCCATCGAGGCCTACACCAGCGCGCTGAAGAAGAACCCCATGTCCGACCTGTTGGCCCGCGAGGCGCTGCGCCTCTTGGCGGCCAATCTGGACGAGGCGGTGCACAACGGCAGCAACCGCGAGGCACGCCAGGCCATGCTGCTGGGCGCCTGCCTGGCCGGACAGGCGTTCGCCAATGCGCCGGTCGCCGCCGTGCACGCGCTGGCCTATCCGCTGGGAGGCAATTTCCACATTCCCCACGGCCTGTCCAACGCCCTGGTACTGCCGCAGGTGCTGCGTTTCAACGTCAGCGCGGCGGCCACGCACTACGGCGAACTGGCACCGATCATTCTCGGCGAGCGCCTGCGCACGGGTGATCCGTCCACCTACGCCGAGCAGCTGATCGCGGAGTTCGAGCAGATGAGTGCCCGCGTCGGCCTGCCGACCCGCCTGCGCGACGCCGGCGTGCCGGAGGACATGCTGCCGCAGCTGGCGAAGGAGGCGATGCTGCAGCAGCGGCTGCTGGTCAACAATCCGCGCGAGGTCAGCGAGGCCGATGCGCTGGCGATCTATCAGGCTGCCTTCTGAGCCAGTCTTCCTCTTCATTGCGTACCGCGAGAACGACCATGCCCGAGCAACCCAAACACCTGCGCCGCGACTACAAGCACTTTCAGCCCATCACCACGCGCTGGCACGACAATGACATCTACGGTCATGTGAACAACGTCGTCTATTACGGGTTTTTCGACACGGCGGTGAACAACTATCTGATCCAGCAGGGCGGGCTGGATATCCAGGATGGCGACATCGTCGGCTTCGTGGTCAGTTCGGCTTGCGACTACTTCGCCTCGATCGCCTATCCGGACCTGATCGAGGTAGGTCTGCGGGTGGCCAGGTTGGGCAACTCGTCGGTGCAGTACGAGCTGGCGATCTTCCGCGAGGGCGAGCAGGAGGCCTGCGCGGCGGGCCGCTTCGTGCATGTTTTCGTCGAACGCGCAAGCAATCGTCCCACTGCCATCCCTGGGCGCCTGCGCGCCGCGCTGGAGGCCTTGAGCTAATCCGCTCGGCGCGGAAAGCTGAAGCCGTAAACGAGATCGCCCGGAGCGGCTGGGCCGATCCGGGCGATGCGGTGGTTGCTACGAGACGGCAACGGCGCTGTCTGCGGCACTCAGTGGTGCTTGTGTTTGTGCTTGTAATGGCCTTTGGCTTTGCCTGGATGGCCGTAGTAGCGGCGATCATCCCGGTAGCGGCGGTCGCCCCGATAACGGTCGTCGTCATCGTCGCCGTAGGCGTTGCCGATCGCGCCGCCGGCACCGCCGCCAACGGCCGCGCCGATCAGGCCGCCGGTGCTGCCGCCGACCTTCTGGCCGATGACGTTACCGCCTGCCGCGCCCAGGCCACCGCCGATGGCCGCTTCGGTGCGGCTGCGCTTGTCGGCGCCGACCATGCCACCTGCCGCACCGCCGACGCCGGCGCCGATGGTCGCGCCAGTCGAGCCACCCAGATGCTCACCCACCACGGAACCGAGCGCGCCACCGAGGGCACCGCCAACGGCGGCTTAGGTGTTGCTGCCGGCAAAGGCGGCGGCGCTGAGCAGGCTGGTGGACAACAGGAAAATCGAGGCGTACT
Organism: Stutzerimonas sp. Brlt_14; assembly: GCF_051948915.1. Classification (NCBI taxonomy): domain Bacteria; kingdom Pseudomonadati; phylum Pseudomonadota; class Gammaproteobacteria; order Pseudomonadales; family Pseudomonadaceae; genus Stutzerimonas; species Stutzerimonas sp. Brlt_14. The sequence continues at coordinate 321,180 of NZ_JAYJLM010000006.1, read as the reverse complement.
TCATGGTGTGATCCCGTATGAGGAATTGCGGCGTGATCCTCACGTGCCGCTTCGCTTCCGGCAAGGGCTTCCCGATGAAATGCGTGACCCAGTTCCTGTTTGCTAACTCTTTGATTTCTGGCTGGAACTTGGTTTTGAAACGCAGGTCTCAGCTCGCTTGTGCGGGTCAGGCGCAGCCGTCACCTGCAGCCGGGCTGTAGACCCGCGGCGGGCTGTGCTGTGGCAGGTGGATCAGGTTGAGGTTGTGCCGTTGAGCCCATTGTGCGGCGAGCCCTGTGGGCGAGGACAGGCTGACCAGCGTCGGGATGCCGGCGCGCTGAACCTTGTGCACCAGCTCCAGGCTGCAGCGGCTGGTGACGATCGCCAGGCCGCCAGCGGGCTCGCAGCCTACGCGCGCCATGGCGCCGATCAGCTTGTCCAGCGCGTTGTGTCGGCCGATGTCCTCGCGGCCCAGACGCAACTCGCCGGTGGCATCCATGAACAGCGCGGCGTGCACCGCGCCGCAGTCGCGACCCAGTGGCTGGAACTCGCCGATGCGTTGCCGCAGATCCAGCAGCCAGTGGGAAGGCGGCAGGGCCGAGGACGGCAGCTTGGCCAGCTGCGGCAACGCCTGCTCCAGCGCTTCGACGCCGCACAGGCCGCAGCTGCTGGTGCCGGGCAGTTGGCGGCGTTGCTGCTTCAGCCGCCAAAACGCGCGGCTGGAAATCTCCACCTCCGCGCGTCGCGCATTACCGCGCCCATGCAGGCGGATGTCATAGATGTCGCTTAGCGACTCGACGAAGCCGTTGGCCAGGCTGAAGCCGACCACGAAATCTTCCAGGTTGGCCGGTGAGATCATCATCACCGCCTGGCTGAGCCCGTTGTAGGCGATGGCCAGGGCGCACTCTTCGGCGAGGTCGACGCAGCACGATCCGTCCTCGTCGATGGGCTGGTAGCAGTAGCGCTGGCTGGCGCCGGATGGCGCGCGCGCCGTGCCGGCGAAGGAGGCGGTCAGGCGAGACGGGGCATTCATCGGCAGGCTCGTTCAGTGTGGTGGATGCCGAGCCGGTCGACGCCTGTGACAGCGGCGGCCGGCGGATAGGGTTATGACCCCGGCCGGCCGCGGACGATTCACCGTTGGTCGCGCTCCATCAGCATGTCACTGACCCGCTTGGCCAGAGCGTCCAGGTTGAACGGCTTGCTGATCATGTCCATGCCCGGCTCGAGGAAGTCGGGGCTGGCGGCCTGCCTGGCGTAGCCGGTCATGAACAGCACCGGCAAACCCGGGTACTGCTGGCGCGCCACATCGGCGAGCTGGCGGCCGTTCATTCCCGGCAGGCCGACATCGGTGACCAGCATGTCCACCGCTGTCGCACTTTCCAGGATGCGGATCGCCGCATTGCCATCCGCCGCCTCCAGCGTCTGGTAGCCGAGCATCTGCAGCACGTCGATCACCAGCAGCCGCACCGCGGGATCGTCCTCGACCACCAGCACCGTTTCCCCCTGCTGGGCCCGGAGCGGCCCCTCGGTTTCCGCTGCCGGCGCCGCAACGGCGTCCTGCTCGTCGAACACCGGCAGGTACAGGCTGACCTGCGTTCCGACACCCGGTTCGCTGGCGATCTGGATATGACCGCCGGCCTGGCGGGTGAAGCCGTAGACCATCGACAGGCCGAGGCCGGTCCCTTGGCCGATCGGCTTGGTGGTGAAGAACGGCTCGAACACGCTGGCCAGCACCTTGGCGCTCATGCCGCAGCCGGTATCGGTCAGGCAAAGGCTGACGTAGCGGCCAGCGGCAAGGTCGCCCACCTCGCCCTGGCGCAGCTCGGTGTTGCGGGTTTCCAGCAGCAGCGTGCCGCCGTCGGGCATCGCGTCACGGGCATTGATGACCAGGTTGAGCAGAGCGCTTTCCAGCTGGTTCTCGTCGCTGGAGACCGGCCACAGGCCGGCCTGCAGCTGGTTGCGGATCTGGATATGGCGGCCCAGCGTGCGGCTGAGCAGGTCGTGCATCGATTCGATCAGCTGATTGAGTTCGACGCGCTTGAGGTTCAGTGGCTGACGCCGGGCGAAGGCGAGCAGGCGGTGGGTCAATGCCGCGGCGCGGTTGGCCGAGGTCACCGCGGCATCGATGAAGCGCTGGGTTTCGCCGTGCCGGCCTGACTGGATATAGCGCTGGATCAGGTCCAGGCCACCGATGATCCCGGTCAGCATGTTGTTGAAGTCGTGGGCAATGCCGCCGGTCAGCTGGCCCACCGCTTCCATCTTCTGCGATTGGCGTAGCGCTTCCTGCGCCTGTTCGCGGCTGGCCATCTCCTTGAGCAGTCGCTCGTAGACTTCGGCCAGCGCCTGGGTGCGCTCCTGGATGCGGCTTTCCAGCGTCTCGTTGAGCTCGCGCAGGGCCTGCTCGGCGCGCCAGCGCTCGGTGACGTCCAGGGCCATGACAAAGAAGCCGAGCACGGCACCCTGTGCATCGCGGCGCGGCAGATAGTGCACCAGCATCCGACGGGCCTGGCCGTCGCGGTGCGGGCTGTAGGCTTCGAACACCACCTGCTGGCCGGCCAGTGCGGCACGAATGCTTTGCTCGCGCTCGGCATAGCCTTGCTCGCCCAGCACCTCGCGGGCGGTCTTGCCGAGCAGCCACTGGGTCGGATAGCCGAACCACTCGGTGTAGTAGCGATTGTTGAAGCGGAAGCGCTCCTTGTGGTCGAGGTAGCCGATCAGCACCGGCAGGGCGTCGGTGATCATCTTCAGTTCCGCTTCGCTCTGGCGCAGCGCATCTTCGCTGGCCTGCTGGCGGCTGATGTCCATCACCGCGCCGGGAAAGCGCAGCGGGCGGCCCTGCTCGTCGCAGTGACAGCGGCCGCGCGCCAGGGCCCAGCGTGTCTCGCCATTGGGCAGCTGCAGTCGATAACGCTGGTCGAGGGCGCCGCGCTCGGCGATGCAGCGTTCCAGCGCGGCACGCAGCCGGGGCGCGTCCTGGGGATGGACATGATCGAAGAAGGCCTCGCTGCTCAGGCCCTTGGGCCCCGACTGCTCCACCGGCAGGATGCGCGACAGCTCGGCGCCGGGCGGAATCCCCTCGCTGCCGAGGGCCCAGTCCCAGATGCCGATCAGGTCGCTGGCTTCGAGCGCCAGCTGCAGGCGCTGCTCGCTCGCCCGGTGCACCTCGGCGCTGAGCTTGTAGTGCAGGGCGGTCTGCGACAGGCGGGTTTCGGTGCGCACACGCTCGCTGGTTTCGCTGAGGCAGAGCAGCAGCCCGCCGATGCCGTGCGGTGCGTTGCGGATGGGGCTCAGGGCAAGGTCGAACCAGGCATCTTCCGCGGCGCCGCCGCGCTCGATCGCCACGCGCTGGTTGCGCAGCAGTCTTGCCTCGCCTCGCCGGGCCGCATCGCAAGCGGGGTTCAGCAGCTCCCAGGTGGCACCCCAGCGACGACAGGCAGGCTGGCCGAGTTCGGCAGGATGACGATCACCGATCAGTGCGGCGTGTGCATCGTTGTAGAGCTGCAGTGCCTGCTCGCCCCACAGGATGCACATGGGCACGGGCGCCTCGAGGACGGTCTCGAGCAGCAGCCGCAGGGCCGCCGGCCAGCTGTCGGGCACGCCGAGCACGGTCACGCCCCAGTCGTGCCGGCGGATCCGCTCGCTCATTTCGCTGTGACTCTGGGGCCAGAGCTCCGCGCCTACTGCCATGTTGCTTCCTATCGATCATCCGTGGCTGAACTACGAATACAGGCATGCGGTGCCTGCGGATCGCGTTTCGATGCGTGTCGGCCCGCGCTCTTCCTGAGCCGGTTCCCGCCGACGGTAACTGTTGCGTAGTGTAAAGCTTCCCGCTGCCCGGCGGCAGCGCCGGACGTCACGCCTGATTGCCGTGCAGGCTGGCGATCAGCTCGCGGTAGTCATCGACGGCGACGAATTCCTCGGTGTCCTTGGGCGCGCGTCGGCTGTCAGGCTCACGCACCGCGAGCAGATGGGCAACGCCGAAATGCCGGGCACTGCGCAGGATCGGCAGGCTATCGTCGATGAACAGCGTGCGAGATGGGTCGAACGCCAGATCCTGGCGCAGCGCGTACCAGAACTGCGCCGCCTCCTTCGGATAGCCATAGTCGTGGGAGCTGATCAGGCGATCGAACCAGGGCGCCAGTTCGATCTTCTCCAGCTTGAGCGACAACGAGTCGCGGTGGGCGTTGGTGATCAGCACCACGCGCTTGCCAGCCTGGCGCAGCGCCGAGAGAAACTCGTCGGCGCTGGGTCTGAGGGCGATCAGCTCGGCTACCTCACGCTTCATCTCGCGGATCGGCAGGTTCAGTTCGCGTGTCCAGTAGTCCAGGCAATACCAGGTGAGCTTGCCGACGTGTTCGTTGAACAGCGGCGCGAGCTCCAGTTCGGCCATGGCGCGGCTGATGCCGTGCAGTTCGGCATAGCGCTGCGGCAGCAGCTCGAGCCAGAAGTGATTGTCGAAGTGAAGATCCAGCAGGGTGCCGTCCATGTCGAGCAGGACGGTATCGATGTCGGGCCAGGGCAGGGTGGCGATCATGGGCGGCTCAAGTGACCTAGTGAGGGCAGGCAGGGCGTTCAGCTGGTCGCAAAGCGCTCACGGCCAGTGCAGGAACACGGGTTATGATAGCCGCTCGCGTTTCCAGGAGTTCCCCATGCGCCAGAAACCCACCGTGCTCGCCCGTGAAATCGTCGCCAGCAGCCGCCTGTTCCGCGTCGAGGAATTGCAGTTGCGCTTCTCCAACGGTGTGGAACGCACCTACGAGCGCCTGGTCGGCAAGGGCAGCGGCTACGGAGCGGTGATGATCGTGGCGCTGGCCGACGCCGAGAACGCGCTGCTGGTCGAGGAGTACTGCGGCGGTACCGACAGCTACGAGCTGTCGCTGCCCAAGGGGCTGATCGAGCCGGGCGAGGATGTGCTGGAAGCGGCCAACCGCGAGCTGAAGGAGGAGGCCGGTTTCGGCGCCCGGCGTCTGGAGCTGCTCACCGAGCTGTCGCTGTCGCCCGGCTACATGAGCCAGAAGATCCAGGTGGTACTGGCGCGCGATCTCTACCCGGAGCAGCTGCCCGGCGACGAGCCGGAGCCGATGCGCCTGGAGCAGGTCAGCCTGCATGAGCTGTCGAGCCTGGTGCAGCATCCGCAGTTCAGCGAGGGGCGCGCGCTCGCCGCGCTGTATCTGGCGCGGGATCTTCTCACCCAGCGTGGGGAGTTCGGCCAATGAGTCATCCCTACCTGTCGGCAGTGATCGATCTGGTGCGTCAGGCTGGCGAGGCGATCCTGCCGCACTGGCGCAGCGAACTGGAGGTGCAGGCCAAGGCCGATGCCTCGCCGGTGACGGCGGCGGACATGGCGGCTCATCATGTGTTGCTGGACGGCCTGCAGGCCTTGGACGGCAGCATCCCGGTGCTTTCCGAGGAAGATTGCGCGGTGCCGCTGGCCGAGCGCGCCGGCTGGACGCGCTGGTGGTTGGTCGACCCGCTGGACGGCACCAAGGAATTCATCGCCGGCAGCGAGGAATTCACCGTCAACGTGGCGCTGATCGAGCAGGGCGAGGTTCGCTTCGGTGTGGTTGGCATTCCGGCGTCCGGGCGCTGCTATTACGGCGGCAAGGATTTCGGCGCCTGGCGCAGCGAGGCCGATGGCGCGACGCAGCCCTTGCGCGTGCGGCCGCATCCCGCCGGAAGCTTTACCGTGGTGGCCAGCCGGCGCCACAGCAGCCCGGCGCAGGAGCGGCTGCTGGACAGCCTGCGCGGACGCTTCGGTGAGCTGGCGCTGGCCAATGTCGGCAGCTCGCTGAAGTTCTGTCTGCTCGCCGAGGGCTCGGCGGACTGCTATCCGCGGCTGGCGCCGACGTCGCAATGGGACACAGCGGCGGCACAGGGGGTGCTGGAAGGTGCCGGTGGCGAGGTGCTGGAGGTGGCAGGTGCGCCGCTACGCTACGAGGCGCGGGAGACGTATCTCAACCCATCGTTCCTGGCGCTTCCGGCTGGCGCGGACTGGCGCGAGATGCTGATCGAGCTGGCCAACCGCAGCTGACCGCGCTACGCCCGAGGCAGGATAAGCAGGGCTGCGCCGCTCGGGCGCAGCCGAGCAGTTACTTGTGCAGCACGAACTGCCCGGTGAAGCGCACGGCGTCGCGACCGTCGGAGGCGAGGATGCGGCTGTGCAGCTCGAGGCGCGAGCGCCCGCGCCGGCGGTAGATCGACTCGAAACGTTCCCAGGCCTCGGGGCTCGGTGCCGAACAGATGGCCATGGCGTCGTCGACCACCGGCAGCGGGTATTCGATCTTGCCTTCGTGGATGACGATGTGGCCGTCTTCGATGCCGGCTTCGCGCAGGCGCAGATGCAGCCAGCCCCAGCCTGCCAGTACGGCGGCGCAGTAGAGGCTGCCGCCGAACATGCTGCTCTTGTGGTTGATGTTCGGCTGCAGCGGGACCTGCAGGCGCAGCTCGTGGTTTTCCCACTGCTCGACACGCAACCCGAGCGAGCGGGTCAGCGGAATGTCGTGGTGAAGGATGGCTTCCAGGTAGCGGCTATCGCGGCTCATGCCGGGCAGGTTCCTAAATGTTACGAAGATACAGACAGACGCCAAGCATGACTCCTGAGTCACGGTTTGGCCAGTCCGTTCACGGCATTTGCCCGGCCTGGTAGAGGTCGCTGTGCGGCGGTGTTCCGGATCGGTGCCCGGCGTGCTGTCGGCGGCGTTCGCTGGTGCGCCGCTCAGCCACCGCTCTTGCTGCGATAGGCGCAGTAGCCGGGGCGTGGCCCGATGCGCGGATGGTTGCGGCAGGTGTCCGGCCGCTTGGCATAGACCGTGCAAAGGCGCGTCTTGCGGTCCAGATAGAGGCAGTCGCCATTGGTCAGGCGCGTCAGCGTGAAGATTTCGTGCTTGTGATTGAAGTGCTCGACGATGCCCGCCTTGCTCAGGCGCTTGGCGATGTTCTTCGCCGGCTCGTCGCGCTCAAAGGCATCGACCAGTTCCAGGCGGATCAGATCGTCGATGCGCACTTCCACCGGCAGGGTGCAGCAGGTCGCGTGGCAGTCACGGCACAGGCTGGCGCTGTAGCGTACCCAGGTTTCCAGGCGTTCCGGGTCGGCGGAGGCGATCAGTCTTGTCTTCACGGGATGTCTTCAAGTGCGGTTGGGCGCGCGGATCATAGCGGCTCGCGCGCCGATTACCAGTGCCTTCCGGCGCCGGTGACCGGACAGGCGGTAGCGCAGATGTAAAGGAAACCTGCAACCCTTTTTCAGGAACGCCGAACGGAGGTGAACGGGCGCGGCTGCCGCGAGTCCCTCTTGTGTGTCTTCGCTAACCGAGGTCTGTCCATGACGCAGGAATCAGCCAACGCCACTGCCCAAGAAGTCGCCGCTTTCCGTGAGCGGGTTTTGCGCAAGCTCACCTACTCGGTGGGCAAGGATCCGGAGAACGCCTCCGACTATGACTGGTTCCATGCGGTCGCCCTGGCCACCCGCGACAGCACCATCGATCGCTGGATGGATTGCACGCGCGAGGCCTATACCGGCGGGCAGAAGCGGGTCTACTACCTTTCCCTGGAGTTCCTGATCGGCCGTCTGCTGGTGGACAGCCTGAGCAACCTGGGCCTGTTCGAGGTGGCGCGCGAGGCGCTGGCCGGACTGGACGTGGACATCGATCGCATCCGCCTGCTGGAGCCGGACGCGGCGCTCGGCAATGGCGGCCTCGGGCGGCTCGCGGCCTGCTTCATGGAAAGCATGGCCACCCTTGGCGTGGTGTCCCATGGCTACGGCATCCGTTATGACCATGGCCTGTTCCGCCAGGCGATCGTCGATGGCTGGCAGCACGAACAGACCGAGACCTGGCTGGATTTCGGCAACCCCTGGGAGTTCGAGCGCTCCGAGGTCAAGTACCTGATCGGCTTCGGCGGTAGTGTCACGGCTACTACCAACGAGCAGGGTGAGGTTCAGCATTTCTGGCACTGGGCCGAAGGCGTGCGCGCGATCGCCTATGACACGCCCATCGTCGGCTGGCGTGGTGCCGGGGTGAACACGCTGCGCCTGTGGCGCGCGCGGCCGGAAGCGGACTTCCACCTGGCGCGCTTCAATGCTGGCGATCACATCGGCGCCGCGGCGGAGGAGGCGCGTGCCGAGAGCATCTCGCGGGTGCTCTATCCGGCCGACAGCACCGAGGCGGGGCAGGAGCTGCGTCTGCGCCAGGAGTACTTCTTCGTCGCTGCCTCGCTGCAGGACCTGCTGCGCCGCCATCTCAAGCAACGCGGCTCGCTGGACAGCCTGCCCGAGTACACCTCGATTCAGCTCAACGATACCCACCCGGCTATCGCCGTGGCCGAGCTGATGCGGCTGCTGGTCGATGTGCACAGCTACGAATGGCAGCACGCCTGGAGGCTGACCACCGCCACCCTGTCCTACACCAACCACACCCTGCTGCCCGAGGCGCTGGAGACCTGGCCGGTGGGGCTGATGGAGCGGCTGCTGCCACGGCACATGCAGATCATCTACCTGATCAACGCCTACCATCTGGACAACCTGCGCGAGCGCGGCATCCACGACGCCGAGCTGCTGCGTTCGGTATCGCTGATCGAGGAGGACCATGGCCGCCGGGTACGCATGGGCAACCTGGCTTTCCTCGGTTCGCACAGCACCAACGGCGTGTCGGGGCTGCACACTCAGCTGATGCGCAAGACCGTGTTCACCGACCTGCATCGCCTCTATCCGCAGCGCATCAACAGCAAGACCAATGGCATCACCTTCCGCCGCTGGCTCTATCAGGCCAATCCGCAGCTGACCCAGTTGCTGGTGGAGCATCTCGGTGAGGAAGTCCTCGACGAGCCGGAAACCCGCCTGCGCCAGCTCGAGCCCTATGCCGAACAGGCGGCCTTCCGCCAGCGCTTCGCCGAACAGCGGCTCGCCAACAAGCGCCATCTGGCCAATGTGATCCAGGAGCGGCTGGGCATCAGTGTCGATCCGACCGCGCTGTTCGACGTGCATGTCAAACGCATCCACGAGTACAAGCGCCAGCTGCTCAACCTGCTGCACACCGTGGCGCTGTACCAGGCCATCCGCTCCGATCCGGGTGGCAATTGGGTGCCACGGGTGAAGATCTTCGCCGGCAAGGCGGCGGCCAGCTATCACCAGGCCAAGCTGATCATCAAGCTGACCAACGACATCGCCAATACCATCAACGCCGACCCGACCGTGCGCGGGCTGCTCAAGGTGGTGTTCTTGCCCAACTACAACGTCAGCCTGGCCGAGGACATCATTCCCGCGGCCGACTTGTCCGAGCAGATTTCCACCGCCGGACTCGAAGCCTCCGGCACCAGCAACATGAAGTTTGCCCTCAACGGCGCACTGACCATCGGCACCCTGGACGGCGCCAACGTGGAAATGAGCGAACAGATAGGCCTGGAACACATGTTCATCTTCGGCCTTACCGCGCAGGAGGTGAATGCGCGCAAGCAGGGCAACGAGTACAACGCCGAGGCCATCATCGCGGGGTCGCATCGTCTCAGCGAAGTGCTGTCGGCGATCCGCGGCGGCGGTTTCTCACCGGGCGATCCGGGTCGCTACGTCGGCCTGGTGGACGGTATCAGCTGGCACGATACCTTCATGGTCTGCGCCGACTTCGAGGCCTACTGGCAGGCCCAGCTGGAGGTCGAAGAGCGCTGGCGCGACCCGGCCCGCTGGTGGCGCTCGTCGGTGCTCAATACCGCGCGCACGGGCTGGTTCTCCTCCGATCGCACCATCCGCGAATACGCCCGGGAGATCTGGAAAGTGATGTAAGTGGCTGGCCCGTCGGCGCTTTTCCGCCGGCGGTCAGCCAGAACCTGCGGGGTGACGCGCTCGTGCTGGCAATCTGCTCGCCGCTGCGCTGAACTCTGCGGGGGGCCGACCGGTCTGAGGGGAGTTAGTTTTCCTACGGCCTGCTAAACTGCGCGGGTTTATCCTTCCTCCGGAGCCATTTCCATGTCACGCGTAACCCTCAGTCGCTACCTCATCGAGCAGACTCGCAGCAACAACACCCCGGCGGATCTGCGCTTTCTCATCGAGGTCGTGGCGCGCGCGTGCAAGGCGATCAGCCACCAGGTTTCCAAGGGCGCGCTGGGCGGCGTGCTGGGCAGCGCCGGCAGCGAGAACGTGCAGGGCGAAGTGCAGAAAAAGCTCGACGTGCTCTCCAACGAAATCCTGCTGGAAGCCAACGAATGGGGCGGCCACCTGGCCGGCATGGCTTCCGAGGAAATGGACAACGCTTACCAGATTCCCGGCAAATACCCGAAGGGCGCCTATCTGCTGGTCTTCGACCCGCTGGACGGCTCCAGCAACATCGACGTGAACGTCTCGGTCGGTACCATCTTCTCGGTGCTGCGCTGCCCGGATGCCTGCTTCAGCCAAAACGACGCCCTCGGCGAGGAAGCCTTCCTGCAGCCGGGCACCAAGCAGGTCGCTGCCGGTTACGCCATCTACGGCCCGCAGACCATGCTGGTGCTTACCCTTGGCCACGGCGTGATGGGCTTTACCCTCGACCGCGAGCTGGGCAGCTTCGTGCTCACCCACGAGAACCTCTGCGTGCCGCAGAGCACTGCCGAATTCGCCATCAACATGTCCAACCAGCGCCACTGGGAAGCCCCGGTGCAGCGCTACGTCGGCGAGTTGCTCGCCGGCAAGGAAGGCCCGCTGGGCAAGAACTACAACATGCGCTGGATCGCCTCGATGGTCGCCGACGTGCACCGCATCCTCACCCGTGGCGGCATCTTCATGTATCCGCGTGACGCCCGCGAGCCGGACAAGGCCGGCAAGCTGCGCCTGATGTATGAAGCCAACCCGATGTCGATGATCATCGAGCAGGCCGGTGGTGCCGCCACCACCGGTACCCAGCGTATCCTCGAGATCCAGCCGCAATCGCTGCACCAGCGCGTGCCGGTGTTCCTCGGCTCGAAGGAAGAAGTCGAGCGCGTCACCGGCTACCATCAGGGCTGACCGGTGCAGGCGCCCTGGCAGGACTTGCTCCACTGGTGGTTCGGCCAGGGCACCAGCGCAACCGAGATCGCGGCTGAAAAACAGCGGCTCTGGTTCGGCTACCGTCCACAACAGGATGCCGAGGCGCGCGAGCGCTTCGGCGCGCTGGTCGAGCAGGCGCTGAACGGCGACCTGCAGGACTGGGCCGAACTGCCCGAGGGCTGGCTGGCCCTGGTGCTGCTGCTTGACCAGCTGCCCCGGATGATCCATCGCGACACCCCGCGGGCCTTCGCCGGCGATGAGCGCGCACAGCAGCTGGTTCGCGATGGTCTTGCCCATGGCGGCGACATGCTGCTCTCGCCGATCCAGCGCGTATTCATCTATCTGGTGCTCGAACACGCGGAGAATCTGGCGGTGCAGGATCTGGCAGTGGCGCACTTCACCGCCCTGCGCGACATTGCCGCCGAGCACGAACAGGCGCTGTTCCGCGACTTCCTCGACTATGCCGAACGCCATCGGGAGGTCATCTCCCGCTTCGGGCGCTTCCCGCATCGCAACGCCATTCTCGGACGCGACAGCAGCGATGCCGAACAATCGTTCCTGCAGCAGCCAGGTTCGTCGTTCTAGCCCCGCCGCCGCCGTCGTTGGGCTGGCGCCGCAGAACCCGCTCTGCAGCGCTGAACTTAAAAAGAAGCAAGGAGCTCGATATGTCATTGCGTACCCCATTGTTGATCGCCTGCACGGTTCTGCTGGCCGCCTGCAGCCCGATCACCCAGGAGAACTTCGCCAAGCTCAAGCCCGGCATGGAACGGGTGGAAGTGGAGAAGCTCTTGGGCAAGCCTTCGGAATGCGCCGGTGCGCTGGGCATGTCCAGCTGTACCTGGGGTGAGAAGAACCGCTTCATCAGCGTCCAGTTCGCCGGCGACAAGGTGATGATGTTTTCCGGCAAGGGGCTGAAGTAAACGCCGAAACCGTCTGGAGATTCCCATGCGTGCGAGTGTCGCCCTGCTGTGCCTGATCCTGTTGAGCGGCTGTGTGGGAGGCGGGCGTGAGCGGCCGCCGGAAACCGTGGGCGAGGTGGATCTGGCGCGCTACCAGGGCACCTGGTACGAGCTGGCGCGCCTGCCGATGTTCTTCCAGCGCGACTGCCTGCGTTCCGAAGCGCATTACCAGCTGCAGGCCAACGGCAAGGTAGCGGTCACCAATCGCTGCGAGACGGAAGATGGCCAATGGCAGGAAGCCAAGGGCGAGGCGGTACCGCAGCAGGCCGGTCGCACCGATCGGCTGTGGGTGCGCTTCGATAACTGGTTTGGCCGTCTGTTCCCGGATCTGACCAAGGGGCACTACTGGGTGCTCTATCTGGATGAAGGGTACAGCACCGCCCTGGTCGGCAGCCCCGACCGCAAATATCTCTGGCTGCTGGCCCGCGATGCCGACGTCGACCAGGCGACGCGCGCCCGTCTGCTCAGCGAGGCCGAACGCAGAGGCTACGACACCTCTGAGCTGATCTGGCGCCAGTGAGGTGGCCTGCAACCGGCGCTGCTCACTGCCACTGCAGGCGCGCCAGTTGCCAGCTGCCGTTCTCCTGTCGCCATTCCAGCCTGACCTGATAGTGCCCGGCCTGCTGCGGCAGCAGGGCCTCGGCACCGGTCAGCGCGACCTGCGCCTCGGTATGACCGCGGTCCGGGTAGGTTGCATCGATCCAGCTGCGCTGGCTCAGGGCGATCACCCGGACGTTGCGATGGCGCATGAACATCAGCGTCGCCGTGCGCCGGGCCCAGTCGCGATCGTACTGCTGCTGGGCCTGGAAATCGGCGTGCAGCAGTGCCATCAGCTCCCCGGTCTGCTTGCTTTCCAGGCTCGCCTGCAACTGCTCTGCCGCCTGCTGCAACGCCGCCTGCGGATCGTCCCGACCGCAGCCGACAAGTGCCAGCAATACCGCCAGCGCCGCTATTTTCCATGCTGACATGCTCAACTCCCCGAACCTCGCTATGATGCCGCAAACGTCATGCGGGCCGGCCGGCCCGCCGCAGATCAGGAGTGTGCCATGCAGACCTTGTATCCGGAGATCAAACCCTACGCCCGGCACGAGCTGGCGGTGGAAGAACCGCATGTGCTCTACGTCGACGAGAGTGGATCGCCGGATGGCCTGCCCGTGCTGTTCGTCCATGGCGGCCCTGGCGGTGGCTGCGATGCCATCAGCCGGCGCTTCTTCGATCCGAGCCTCTATCGCATCATCACCTTCGACCAGCGGGGCTGCGGTCGCTCGACGCCGCATGCCAGCCTGGAGAACAACACCACCGCGCACCTGATCGCCGACATGCAGCGCATCCGCGAGCATCTGGGCATCGACAAATGGGTGCTGTTCGGCGGCTCCTGGGGTTCGACGCTGTCACTGGCCTATGCCCAGGCCTTTCCCGAGCACGTGCACGCGCTGATCCTGCGTGGCATCTTCCTCTGCAGGCCGGAAGACCTGTCCTGGTTCTATCAGGAAGGCGCCAGCCGGCTGTTCCCGGATTACTGGCAGGACTTCGTCGCGCCGATTCCGCCCGAGGAGCGCGACGATCTGATGCAGGCGTTCTACCGCCGGCTCACCGGCAGCGACCAGATCGCCCAGATGCATGCGGCCAAGGCCTGGTCATCCTGGGAAGGCCGCACGGCGACCCTGCGACCCAACCCCAACGTCGTCGAGCGTTTCGCCGATCCGCACCGGGCATTGTCGATGGCGCGCATCGAGTGCCACTACTTCGTCAACCAGGCCTTTCTCGAACCCGACCAGTTGCTGCGCGACATGCCGAAGATCGCCCATCTGCCAGGGATCATCGTGCATGGTCGCTACGATGCCATCTGTCCGCTGGACAACGCCTGGGCACTGCACCAGGCCTGGCCCAACAGTGAGCTGCAGATCATCCGCGATGCCGGACACTCGGCTGCGGAGGTGGGCATCGCCGATGCGCTGGTCCGCGCGACCGGCGAGATCGCCCACCGCCTGCTCGACCTGCCGCCGGCGGATGCCGAATGAAGGGGCTGATCCAGCGGGTCCGCCACGCGCGGGTCGAGGTGGCCGGCGAGATAGTCGGTGCCATCGATCAGGGTTTGCTGGTGCTGGTCGGGGTCGAGCGCGAGGACGACCAGGCGCGCGCCGACAAGCTGCTGCACAAGCTGCTCAACTACCGTGTGTTCGGGGACGAGCAGGGCAAGATGAACCGGTCGCTGAAGGACATCGGCGGCGGCCTGCTGCTGGTGTCGCAGTTCACCCTCGCCGCGGACACCCGCAGCGGCCTGCGCCCGAGCTTCTCCAGTGCAGCGCCGCCTGCCCACGGCGAGGCGCTGTACGACTACCTGCTGGCGCGTGCCCGCGACCAGCATCCAGAGGTGGCCTGTGGGCGTTTCGGCGCCGAGATGCAGGTGCACCTCGTCAACGACGGGCCGGTGACGTTCCTCCTCGAAAGCTGAGTGTCAGTGGCGGACCGGCTCCAGATCGTTGTCGCGCAACCAGGTGATGGCGTATTCGCGCAGCTGCACCGTCTGGTAGCGCAGCCAGGCTTCCCTGACCTCGGGAAAGTCTTCCAGTTTGAAGTCGAAGGTACGTAGCGGCTTGCGGCCCTTGAGCGCATTGCTCAGGACCGCATGGGCGATGGGATCGTGCTGGGTGAACAGGAACGCCTCGCGCATGGCGATCGATTGGGCGAGGTCCAGTGGTTCGATGTGCAGGTAGCGATCGTCCTTGACGTCGTACTTGTCCATGGCTCCGGGAGGCGGATCGCCGGGAAAGATGGCGCGGATCTCGCCACTTTCCAGGTCCAGGTAGTATTCGGCGATGTCGCGCCCGTCCAGAGCGAATTCCAGACGGTGCATGTCGATGGTCAGTGGTCGCATGGCAAGAACGGCTCTTTTTAGGGATTCGTTGAAATGTCTAGGCCGCGGCGCAGACGCGCCGAAGCGTGAGCAGTCCCAATCTCTGACTCTCTCGCACCGGGTGGGTGCGCTACGTTCATCGGAGTGCCGTCTGCGTCGGTCGTCGCGCCCGTCGCGGGTGCAGCGCTGCGCCGCCTCCAGGCGGCGCTAGAACAACCGGGCCAGCAGGGCGCTGACCGCCGTCTCCACGCGCAGAATGCGTTCGCCCAGCTGCACCGGTTGCAGTCCGGCGGCGGTAAATTTCTCCACCTCGTAGGGAATCCAGCCGCCTTCCGGACCGATCGCCAGGGTGACCGGCCCCCCGACCGCGCGTGGGCAGGTCGGGAAATCGCCGGGATGACCGACCAGCCCGCAGGTACCTGCCGCGAGCTGCGGCAGACGGTCCTCGACGAAGGGCTTGAAGCGTTTTTCGATGATGACCTCGGGCAACACGGTATCGCGCGCCTGTTCGAGGCCGAGGATCAGCTGTTCACGGATGGCGGCCGGTTCGAGGAAGGGCGTTTGCCAGAAGCTCTTTTCCACCCGGTAGCTGTTAAGCAGGACCAGTCGTGGCACGCCCATGGCAGCGACGGTCTGCAGCACCCGGCGCAGCATCTTCGGTCGTGGCAGTGCCAGCAGCAGGGTCACCGGCAGCTTGGCCGGCGGCGGCTGGTCGAAGCTCACCTGCAGCTCGGCCTCGGTGGCGTCCAGGCGCAGCAGCCGACCGCTGCCCATCTGGCCGCCTAGCCGGCCGACCCTGAGGCTCTCATTGACTTCGACGCGGTGCACGTCGCGCATGTGGGTCAGGCGGCGGTCGCGCAGCCGTACCCGGTCGGCGGCGACGAAGTCGCCTTCCTCGAGCAGCAGGAGGTTCACGGGCGTGGTGCGGGCGGCTGGTCGCCGGATGGCGGGACGTCATCCTCGGCATCGCCGCGGAAATGCTCCTCGCGCTTTCGGATCATGCTGCCGCAGATCACGCCGGCTTCGAACAGCAGCCACATGGGCACGGCCAGCAGCGACTGTGAGAACACATCCGGCGGCGTCAGCACCATGCCGACGGCAAAGCAGCCGACGATCACATAAGGGCGGCTCTTGCGCAGGGTGGCAACGTCGACGATGCCGACCCAGATCAGCAGGAAGGTCGCCACCGGGATTTCGAAGGCCACGCCAAAGGCGAAGAACAGCGTGAGGACGAAATCCAGGTACTGGCCGATATCGGTCATCATCGACACGCCTTCGGGCGTCACGCTGGCGAAGAAGCCGAACATGATCGGGAACACCACGAAATAGGCGAAGGCCATGCCGGCGTAGAACAGGAAGATGCTCGACACCAGCAGCGGCACGGCGATGCGTTTCTCGTGCTTGTACAGGCCGGGTGCGATGAACCCCCAGATCTGGTGCAGGATGATCGGCATCGAGAGAAACAGCGCGACCATCAGGGTCAGCTTGAATGGCGTCAGGAACGGCGAAGCGACGCCGGTGGCGATCATCGTCGCGCCTTCGGGCAGGTAGGCCCGCAGCGGCGCGGCGACCAGCGCGTAGATCTGTTGCGAGAAGTAGAACAGCCCGGCGAAGAGCAGGGCGATGGCCACCACGCAGCGCAGCAGGCGCTTGCGCAGCTCGGTCAGGTGCGCAACCAGCGGCATTTCCTGGTCGTCGATGGAGGGTTTGCTCATGGTTCGGATGGTCTGTCGGAGCGAAGGGGCTGAGCGGTCTCGGTGCTCGGCGCGGGCGGGTTCGCAGCGGGCGTCACCGTATCGCCGGGACTGCTGCTCGCGGCATTCGCGGGCTGGCCGGCGCCCTCGCTGGGGGGCGACGGCGGCGTGGCGGTCGGGTTGCTGGCGGGCGGCGGCATGATGCTCTGCTTCATCTCCCGCTCCAGGTCGAGGATGCGCTCGTTGTGCAACTGCCGGCGGATTTCGTCGGCGCCGATTTCGCGCTCCACTTCGGCCTTGATGTTGCTGAAGCTGCGCTTCAGCCGGCCAACCCAAAGCCCGGTGGTCCGCACCGCACCCGGCAGGCGCTCCGGGCCGAGCACCATCAGCGCCACCAGGCCGACCAGTAGCAGTTCGGTGAAACCGATATCGAACATCAGGACGTGCTCACATCAATAGAGAGAGCGGTCGCGCAGCAACTGCGCGCCCGCGTCGAGCCAGGGACTAGTCTTTCTTGGTCGGTTCTTCGACCTTGCGCGCCTGCGCATCGATGGTGTGATTCTGCTTGTCTTCCACGCCAGGCTTTTCCTCGTCGGTGCCCATGGATTTGCGGAAGCCCTTGATCGCATCACCGAGGTCGGAGCCCAGGCCCTTGAGGCGCTTGGTGCCGAACAGCATGATGACGATGAGCAGGATGATCAGTAGTTGCCAGACGCTGATGCCGCCAAAACCCATGGTGATATCTCCGATGTGAATCAGGATTGCGGACGCGCGGCTTTTTCCGCGTGCCCGGAGAGACCGAAGCGTCGATCCAGTTCATCCAGCACGGCCTGCGGGTGCTGGCCGAGGGCAGCGAGCATGACCAGGCTGTGGAACCAGAGATCGGCGGTTTCGTAGATCAGGTCGCTGGAGTCGCCACTGACGGCGGCATCCTTGGCGGCGAGTATGGTTTCCACCGATTCCTCGCCGACCTTCTCGAGAATCTTGTTCAGGCCCTTGTGATACAGGCTGGCGACGTAGGAGCTGTCCGGCGCCGCGCCCTTGCGGGCCTCCAGCACCTCGGCCAGGCGGGTGAGGGTGTCACTCATGCTTGTGCTCCGCGTAGATGGCGTGCGGGTCCTTGAGCACCGGCTCGACGACTTTCCAGGCGCCGTTCTCGAACACGCGGTAGAAGCAGCTTTCGCGACCGGTGTGGCAGGCGATGCCACCGATCTGCTCGACCATCAGGATGATCACGTCGGCATCACAGTCCAGGCGCAGTTCGTGCAGCTGCTGCACATGTCCGGACTCCTCGCCCTTGCGCCACAGCTTGCCACGCGAACGTGACCAGTAGATGGCGCGGCTTTCCTGCGCGGTCAGCTGCAGCGCCTCGCGATTCATCCAGGCCATCATCAGCACGCGACCGGTCTTGTGGTCCTGGGCAATCGCCGGGACCAGGCCATCGGCGTTCCAGTTGATTTCGTCCAGCCAGTTCATCGGATTCTCCGCTCAATGCGTCAAGTGTGCCAGCCCCCACCAGCGATGGCTATCGGCGCACCACGATGAAGGTGCCGGCGACGAGCATGATCCAGGCCGGCCAGGCGTTGAGGGCGGTAAAGCTCTCGGCGCCGGTGGCGAGCGTCGCGCCGCTGCCGAGCAGGATCGCGCCGACCAGCCGCAGCGGCCAGTGTCGGCGCTCGCGCCATGGTGGCGGCGGGTTGTTGGCGTGGGGATGCGACATGCGTTCGAGCAGTTCGCGGGTCATGTGCGCCAGGTGCGGCAGCTGTTCGATCTGCGCCTGGGCATTCTTCAGCAGCTGGCGCGGGCCCATGCGCTCGCGCATCCAGCGCTCGAGGTAGGGCTGGCCGGTGCTCCAGAGGTCGAGATCGGGATACAGCTCGCGGCCAAGGCCCTCGATATTGAGCAGGGTCTTCTGCAGCAGCACCAGTTGCGGCTGCACCTCCATGTTGAAGCGCCGCGCCACCTGGAACAGACGCACCAGCAGCTGACCGAAGGAGATGTCCTTCAGCGGCTTCTCGAAGATCGGCTCGCAGACGGTACGGATCGCCGCCTCGAACTCGTTGACCTTGGTTTCCGCCGGTACCCAGCCCGAGTCGATGTGCAGCTGCGCCACCTTGCGGTAGTCGCGTTTGAAGAAGGCCATCAGGTTGCGCGCCAGGTAGTCCTGGTCCTCCGGCGTCAGGCTGCCGACGATGCCGAAGTCCACTGCGATGTACTGCGGGCTCCAGGGCTGGTGGGTACTGACGAAGATGTTGCCGGGGTGCATGTCGGCATGGAAGAAACTGTCGCGGAATACCTGGGTGAAGAAGATCTCCACGCCGCGTTCGGCCAGCTGGCGCATGTCGGTGTTCTGCCGTGCCAGACCGGCCATGTCCGTCACCGGTACGCCATAGATGCGCTCCATGACGAGCACTTGCGACCGGCAATAGTCCCAGTACACCTGCGGCACGTAGAGCAGTGCCGAGCCTTCGAAGTTGCGCCTGAGCTGGCTGGCGTTGGCCGCTTCGCGCAGCAGGTCGAGTTCGTCGTAGATGGTCTTGGCATAGTCGTCGACCACTTCCACCAGGTGCAGGCGGCGCGCGTCGATGGAGATGCGTTCGGCGGTATTGGCCAGCATGAACAACCAGGCCAGGTCCTGGCTGATGATCGGCTTGAGGTTCGGCCGTACCACCTTGACCACCACTTCCTCGCCGGAACGCAGCTTGGCGGCATGCACCTGGGCCACGGACGCGGAGGCCAGCGGTTTGCTGTCGAAGCGGGCGAACAGTTCGCCGACCGGGGCACCCAGCTGCTGCTCGATCAGCGCCGTGGCGACGGCCGAGTCGAATGGGGGTACTCGGTCCTGCAGCATCGCCAGTTCTTCGGCGATATCCGGCGGCAGCAGGTCGCGACGGGTCGAGAGAATCTGCCCGAACTTGATGAAGATCGGCCCCAGCCCTTCCAGCGCCAGGCGCAGACGAGCGCCCCGCGACAGCGCGCTGCGCCGCCGCGGAACCCAGCGCCAGGGCAGCAGATAGCTGGTGCCGCGCAGCCACCAGGGCATCGGCAGGTCGAGGATGATGTCATCGAGGCGGTAGCGGATCACCACCAGCAGGATGCGGAACAGGCGGCGTGCGGCGGCGAACAGCTTCATTCGGAGCGATCTGGATTCAGGTTGAGGGCGAGGCGCTCGATGCGCGCCTCGAGTCGGTCGAGGGCGAGCTTCATGTCATCCAGTTCGTCGAAGCGCGCCTGGGCTTCGGCCTGGCCGACCAGCGTGCGCGACTCTTCGCTGAGATAGTCGGCCAGATCCTGGCGCAGCGAGCCGGCGCTGTCGCGCAGCCAGTCCAGCGGGTTGCGCAGGCTGGAGCCGAGCAGCTGTGCACCGACCGGACCGAGCCAGCGGGAAATCTCGTACTCCCAGTCCAGCTCCAGGTCCTGCAGCACCTCCGCGAGGTTCATCAGCAAGCCGCTGTCGCCCTCGATCTCGACGTCCGGACCATGCAGCACCGCGGTCTTGTTGCGGCTGGCGGCCAGGCGCAGCAGGCTGCTCGCCGGCGCGCGCAGCCGGCAGTCGGCATCGCTACCCCAGGTGCCGGCCAGACGCAGCCCTTCATCGTCGGCGAGGATAAACAGGCGCCAGGCCGGGGCCGTGCAGTCGATCTCGATGACCCGGCCACTCAGGCGCGCCAGCCGCGGCAGTGCGGTCGGGTCCAGACGCAGGACGCGATTGATGCCGCGCTCGGCGCCGGCCAGCAGGGCAGCGCGCAGCATCAGGGCTTGATGCCGCGGTGCAGGGCGACGATGCCGCCGGTCATGTTGTGGTAGCTGACGCGCTCGAAACCGGCAGCTTCCATCATGCCCTTGAGGGTTTCCTGATCCGGGTGCATGCGGATCGACTCGGCCAGGTAACGGTAGCTGTCGGCATCGTTGGTGATCAGCTTGCCCATCATCGGCAGCAGGCTGAACGAGTAGGCATCGTAGGCCTTGGAGAACAGCTGGTTGGTCGGCTTGGAGAATTCCAGCACCAGCAGCCGGCCGCCCGGCTTGAGCACGCGCAGCATCGAGGCGATGGCGTCTTCCTTGTGGGTGACGTTGCGCAGGCCGAAGGCGATGGTGACCACGTCGAAGTAGTTGTCCGGGAAGGGCAGCTTCTCGGCATCGGCCTGGACGAACCTGACGTTGCCGGCCACGCCCTTGTCCAGCAGCTTGTCGCGGCCGACCTTGAGCATCGAGGCATTGATGTCGGCCAGCACCACTTCACCCGTGGGGCCGACGATGCGGGAGAACTGGCGAGTCAGGTCGCCGGTGCCGCCGGCGATGTCCAGAATCCGATTGCCGTGGCGCGCGCCGGACAGCTCGATGGTGAAGCGCTTCCACAGTCGGTGGATGCCGCCGGACATCAGGTCGTTCATCAGGTCGTACTTGGCGGCAACGGAATGGAACACCTCGGCCACCTTCTGCGCCTTCTGGCTTTCCGGCACGTTCTTGTAGCCGAAATGGGTGGTCGGTTCTGCGTCATGCGCTTTGCGAGGATCGGTCATGTCACTTTCACCCGAAGAATGTGCCCGGCATTCTAAACCTAAAAAGGCGGCTGATAAGCGTCGAGCAGGTGGCGGCCGGCAAAAGGTCTAGCGGCGACATGTCGCAGGGTCGAGCTCGGGGTGCCGCGGAGCAGACTTGCCACTTTGCTATAGTGCGCGCCTTTTCGGGCGCAGCCAGGAGCCGTCATGGCGCAGATCATCGTCGAACGTTCCCACAACCTCGGCCGCGATGCGGCCCGCGAAAAGGCCGACGAGCTCGCCGCACGCCTGGCCCGCGAGTTCGGCGTGAGCTGTCAGTGGCAGGGTGATGTGCTGGCGGTCAGGCGCAGTGGCGCGGACGGGCGCATCGAAGTGCGCGAGGACAGCGTGAAGGTGCTGCTCAACCTCGGCCTGCTGCTTTCGGCCATGGGCAGCAGCATTCAGGGCCAGATCGAGCGGGCACTGGACAAGGCGCTGGCCTGAACGGCGGCGCAGGGCCACGTGGCCCTGCGCCTGGCAGTCAGAGGCGGAAGCGGCCGATCTGCTGCTGGAGCGCGTTGCCCAGCTGGGCCAGTTCGGTGCTGGCGCGCGCCGTCTCGTCACTGGCGGTGGCGGTTTGCAGGGAAATGTCACGCACGCTGACCACGCTGCGGTTGATCTCCTCGGCCACGGCGCTCTGCTGCTCGGCCGCCGCCGCGATCTGCTGGTTCATGCTCTGGATGGTCGACACGGTACGGGCGATGACGCTCAGGGCGTCTCCGGCCCGGCGGGTCAGTTCGACCGTGCTGTCACTCAGCTGCTGATTGTCGCGCATCAGTTGGCTGGCGCTCTGGGCACTGTTCTGCAGGGTGCCGATCAGCTTCTCGATCTCCTCGGTCGATTGCTGGGTGCGTTGCGCCAGGGCGCGTACTTCGTCTGCCACCACGGCGAAGCCGCGGCCGGCTTCACCAGCCCGCGCCGCCTCGATGGCGGCATTGAGCGCCAGCAGATTGGTCTGCTCGGCGACTGCCTTGATCACGTCCAGCACACTGCCGATGGCATCGCTGTCGCGGCGTAGGTGCTCCATCGCCTCGCCGGTATTGGCGACCTGCATCGCCATGCGCTCGATCTGGGCGACGGCGTCGCCTGCCAGCTTCTC
Organism: Stutzerimonas sp. Brlt_14; assembly: GCF_051948915.1. Lineage (NCBI taxonomy): Bacteria > Pseudomonadati > Pseudomonadota > Gammaproteobacteria > Pseudomonadales > Pseudomonadaceae > Stutzerimonas > Stutzerimonas sp. Brlt_14. The sequence continues at coordinate 299,064 of NZ_JAYJLM010000006.1, read as the reverse complement.
GCCCTGTACCGCCTGCTGGTCCGCTTCGGCAGTGGCCTGTGCGGCATCGACCGCATTGCGCGCCACTTCCTGAACGGTGGCGGCCATCTCGTTCACCGCCGTGGCCACCTGATCGGTCTCCTGGCGCTGATCGTTGACGCCGGCGCTGGTCTGCTCGGTGACGGCAGACAGCTCCTCGGCAGCGGCGGCGATCTGCGTCGAGCTGTCGCCGATGCTGCCGATCAGCTTGCGCAGACTCTGGCGCATGTCCTGCATCGCGCTTTCCAGCTGGCCCAGCTCGTCGCGGCGTTGCGCGCTGTCCGGGCCGGAGAGGTCGCCGTCGGCGATGCGCCGGGCCATGGCCAGGGTGTGGCGCAACGGCAGAATGATCTGGCGGGCGATGAACCAGGCCGCGAGCAGGCCGAGCAGTGCACTGGCGAAGGCGGTCAGCATCGTCTGGATGCGCGCCTGCTGCGTTTCGCCGAGCATCTTGGTCTGCTGGTTGCGGTACAGATTGCCGTTGATTTCCAGCAGACCGCCGATTTCGGAGGCCAGCGCCGTGCGAGCCTGGATGGTCGCATCCATGCCGACCTTGAAGGTCTCGATCGCTGCACGGTAGCGCTGCAGGGCGCTGGTCATGCGGTCGAGATGGCTGTGTTGATCGACGGGTAGCAGGCCGCGCAGCAGATCGGCCTGTTCACGGGAGCGATCGAGGCCGGCATAGGCGAGCTGCGCAGACTCTTCGGTGTGCTGGAAGATGTAGCCACGCACCAGGTAGCGGCTCTCCAGTACGCGCCGGGTTAGTTCGGCGAGGGCGCGGGCCTGCTGTACGACGAGCGGGTCGTCGGCGGACTGTTCGAGGGTCTGGTAGATCTGCTCTTCCAGTTCGCCGAGCGCCTTGAGGGCCTCGCCGGCGCTGCTGACCATCACGCCCCGGCTCTGTTCGCGGCTTTCGCGGGCCTGCTTCAGCTCCTGGAAGCTGCGTTCGATGCGCTCGGCATACTGGAGCGCGGAGGCGATGTCGCGCTGATCATCGGCGGCAGTCAGGGTGGTGCGGATGTCCTGCAGGTGGTTGCGGACTTCGCCGATCTTGCCGGTCACCTGCTGGGCGTGGGCGTCGCTGCCGCTTTGTTCGAACAGGGTGCGTGCGGTATCTACCGCGTAGGAGGCTTCCTGGACCTGGGACAGGCGGGTCTGCTTCTGGTTGCGCTCCAGCAACCCGTTCAGGCTGGTGACGGCGATGGCGGCAACCAGAAGTGTCAGCAGGACCATGAAACCGAAGCCCAGGCCAAGCTTGCGCGTGACGGCCAGGTCGGTGAAAAAGCGGGAGATCATGTGTGAACGCTCCAGAAAGTCGAGGCAGGCGCAGTCGCAAGAACACTGCAGCGAGGCGTCTTGTGCCGGGTCGCCGCATTAGCGGCGCGTAAGTGTCCCTGCACTTAGCGGCCGGCCTCGGAGGTTTCTTAAGCGCTTGTGCGGCTCGGCTGTCGTTTTTCGACCGCAGGGTCGCGCTGTGGTCGTACGGCTCTGGAAGCGGTGGGGCAAGGCATGAAGCAGGCGGGGAGGCGCCTGCGGCTACGACTTTGAATCGGTCAGGCGCGCAGGAGCGGGAGGGCGCAATCCTCGCCGCGGCGGCTCAGAGCATCAGCTTGACCACGGACTCATCGGGGTCGCGGGACTTGCCGGCGGCCGCCAGTGCCGCGAGATAGGCGTCCCATAGCGCCTGCTGATTCAGCGCCAGGCGTTCGAGGTAGTCCCAGGTGTAGAGGCCGCTGTCGTGGCCGTCGCTGAAGGTCAGCTTCAGGGCGTACTGGCCGGCCGGCTCGATCTGCTCCAGCGCGACCTTCAGCTTGCCGGTCTGCAGCACCGGGTTGCCGTGGCCCTGGACTTCCGCCGATGGCGAATGCACGCGCAGGAACTCGGCGGGCAGCACGTAGCGCTCGTCGGCGCCGTATTCCAGTTCCAGCGTTCTGGACGCCTTGTGCAGTTTGATTGCAGTGGGGATGCGCATGCGACGCTCCGGAAAAATCGGCCGTGGGAATGGCCACGGCCGTGACGGTCAGAGGATGTAGCGCGACAGGTCTTCGTCCTGAGCCAGTTCGCCGAGGTGCTCGTTGACGTAGGCGGCGTCGATGCGGATCGGTTCGCCCTGCTGCTTGCCGGCCAGGTCGGCTGCACTGAAGGAGACCTCCTCCAGCAGACGCTCGAGCAGGGTGTGCAGGCGACGGGCACCGATGTTCTCGGTCTTCTCGTTGACCTGCCAGGCGATCTCGGCGATGCGCTTGATGCCGTCCTCGAGAAACTCGATGTGCAGCCCTTCGGTCTTCAGCAGCTCGCGGTACTGCTCGGTGAGCGCCGCATGCGGCTCGGTGAGGATGCGCTCGAAGTCCTGCGGTGACAGCGCCTTGAGCTCCACGCGGATCGGCAGGCGACCCTGCAGTTCCGGCACCAGGTCGCTGGGCTTGGACAGGTGGAAGGCGCCGGAGGCGATGAAGAGAATATGGTCGGTCTTGACCATGCCCAGCTTGGTGTTGACCGTGCTGCCCTCGATCAGCGGCAGCAGGTCGCGCTGCACGCCCTCGCGGGAAACGTCGGCGCCGCTGGTATTGCCGCGCTTGGCAACCTTGTCGATCTCGTCGATGAAGACGATGCCGTTCTGCTCCACCGCCTCCAGGGCGCGGGCCTTGAGGTCTTCTTCGTTGACCAGGCGCGCGGCTTCCTCGTCGCGGATGAGCTTGAAGGCTTCCTTGATCTTCAGCTTGCGGCTCTTCTTCTTGCCCTTGCCCATGTTGGCGAAGAGGTTCTGCAGCTGGTTGGTCATCTCCTCCATGCCGGGCGGGGCCATGATCTCCACCCCGGCCGGGCTCTCGGCGACCTCGATGTCGATCTCCTTGTCGTCCAGCTGGCCTTCGCGCAGGCGCTTGCGGAACAGCTGCCGGGTGTTGGAATCACCGCTCTGCACCGGCTCTTCGGAAAAGCCTACCGGGCGCGCCGGCGGCAGCAGGGCGTCGAGGATGCGTTCTTCGGCGGCGTCTTCGGCGCGGTGGCGCATCTTGTGCACCTCCTGCTCGCGCAGCATCTTCAGCGCCGCGTCGGCCAGATCGCGGATGATCGATTCGACGTCACGGCCGACATAGCCGACCTCGGTGAACTTGGTGGCTTCCACTTTCAGGAACGGCGCGTTGGCCAGCTTGGCCAGGCGGCGGGCAATTTCGGTCTTGCCGACGCCGGTGGGGCCGATCATCAGAATGTTCTTCGGGGTGACTTCCTGGCGCAGCTCGGCGGGCAGCTGCATGCGCCGCCAGCGGTTGCGCAGGGCGATGGCCACGGCGCGCTTGGCGTCGTCCTGGCCGATGATGTGGCGGTTGAGTTCGTGGACGATCTCGCGGGGCGTCATGGACATGGTGCGGTACTCCGGAACGACAGGCGATTAGACCGCGCTGTCGAGCTCCTCGATGGTCAGGTTCTGATTGGTGAACACGCAGATGCTGCCGGCGATGTTCAGCGCCGTCTCGGCGATTTCCTGGGCCGACATGTCGGCGCCGGCCTTGAGCAGCAGGGCCTTGGCCGCGGCCTGGGCGAAGCCGCCGCCGGAGCCCATGGCGATCAGGTCGTCTTCGGGCTGCACCACGTCGCCGTTGCCGGTGATGATCAGCGAGGCATCCTTGTTGGCGACGGCGAGCATGGCTTCCAGACGGCTCAGGGAGCGGTCGGTGCGCCAGTCCTTGGCCAGCTCGACGGCGGCGCGCACCAGATGGCCCTGGTGCTTCTCCAGCTGACCTTCGAAGCGCTCGAAGAGGGTGAAGGCATCGGCGGTGGCGCCGGCGAAGCCGGCCAGGACCTGGCCGTGATAGAGGCGGCGGACCTTCTTGGCGTTGCCTTTCATGACGGTGTTGCCGAGGGAAACCTGGCCGTCGCCGCCCATGACGACTTTGCCGTTGCGGCGCACTGAAACGATGGTGGTCAAAGGAAAATCTCCACACTGCGGGGCGATGAATGCCCGAATGCGGTTGATATGGGGGACTGCTTCCGGCTTTTCAACGGCTGTCGGTGAGGTTCATCGACAGCCGTGGTTCTGCACGAGGCGCTACGCAGGCCCTGGTTGTTCGCTGCGTTGCGGGCGGCTGGGCTGGCGCGGCACGTCGCCGGCTACCGCCGCGGCGATCATCTTGCGCAGCCGGACCGGAATCGACTTGGCCGCCGGCACCTTGCTGCGTTCGGCATGGTGCCAGACCGGCAGCAGGGCGTTGCATTCGGGGTAGTAGCCTGCGCAGCAGCCCTCCGGAATGCTGTAGGGCGTCACCCGCAGCGGGCCGACCGCGCGGTGTACGCCGTCATCGACCACGGTGATCGCCTCGATGCGGTCGTTCTCGGCCAGGCCCAGGCGGACGATGTCGTTGCGGTTCATCAGGATCACCGCGCGGGTGCCGTGAATGCCGCGGAAGCGGTCGTCGTACCCGTAGACCGTGGTGTTGAACTGGTCGTTGCTGCGCAGCGTCATCATCTGCAGCACGTCGTGCCGTTCGTGGCCGCCTTCCTCGGTATCCGGGTCCATGCTCAGCGAAGGCGGGTTGATGAAGTTGGCCTTGCCGGTCTCGGTGTCCCAGCGCCGCTGGCTGGCGCCGAGCGGGCGATGGAAGCCGCCGGGTTCCATCATGCGCACATTGAAGTCGTGGAAGATCTCCGGGTAGCTCTCGGCGATGGCGTCGCGGATCAGGCTGTAGTCCGCGACCCAGGCGTCCCAGTCCAGCATCGGGTTGGGCGCGAGCGTGGCCTTGGCCAGTCGCGCGATGATCGCCGGTTCCGATAAGAGCAGTTCGCCAGCCGGCTCGGCGGCGCCGCGCCAGGCCCGGATGCAGCCGGTGCTGTCCTCGGTTGTGTGGCGTTGCTCGCCGGTGGCCTGGCGGTCGATCTCGGTGCGACCGAGGCAAGGCAAGATATAAGACACTTCGCCGGTGATCAGGTGATTGCGGTTGAGCTTGGTCGACACCTGCACCGACAACCGCAGTTTGCGCCAGGCCGGCTCCATCTGCAGGGTGTCAGGAATGGCGCGGACGAAGTTGCCGCCCAGGCCGATGAAGCCGCGGATGCTGCCGTCGAGGATGCCCTCGCAGGCCTCTACCGTATTCACGCCATCTTCGCTCGGCGGCTCGAAACCGAACTGCCGACGCAGGTTGTCCACCGGCACCTTCGCTGCCTTTTCGGTGATGCCGACGGTGCGCTGACCTTGCACGTTGGAGTGGCCGCGCACCGGCAGGATGCCCGCGCCCTCCTTGCCCATGTTGCCGCGCAGCAGGAGCAGGTTGACCAGCATCTGGATGGTCTGCACGCCGTGGCGGTGCTGGGTCAGGCCCATACCATAGGGGGCAATCACCCGCTCGCAGCGGGCATAGGCGGTGGCTGCCGCTTCCATCGCTGCGCGGGTGAGGCCGGAGCGACGTTCCAGCTGCTCCCAGGTGTAGCTGCGGATGCGTGCTTCGAAGGCCTCGAAGCCATGGGTGTGCTGCTCGATGAAAGCGACATCGAGCACCCTCTGGCGCCCTTCGGCGATGGCCAGGCCGTCCATGGCGAACAGCGCCTTGCACATCCCGGCGATGGCCGCCATGTCGCCGCCGATGGCCAGCTGGTGATATTGGGTGCTGATCACCGTGCTGTCCGGCGTCAGCATCTCGCGCGGCGACTGCGGGTTGACGAAACGTTCCAGGCCGCGCTCACGCAGCGGGTTGAAGGTGACGATCTCGGCCCCGCGCTCGCGCGCGGCCTGCAGTTCATGGAGCATGCGCGGGCTGGACGTGCCGGTATTCTGGCCGAAGAAGAACAGTCCGTCGGTGTGCTCGAGGTCGTTCAGGGTGACCGTGGCCACCGGTACGCCAATGCTTTCCGGCAGGGCCACCGAGGTGCTCTCGTGGCACATGTTGGAACTGTCCGGCAGGTTGTTGGTGCCGTACAGGCGCGCCAGCAGGCCATACATGTAGGCCGTCTCCAGCGCCGCACGCCCGGACATGTAGAACACCACCTGGTCGGGATCGTCCATGGCCTTGAGTTCGGCGCCGATCTCGGCGAAGGCGCTGTCCCAACTGACCGGCTGGTAATGGTCACTGGTGGCATCGTAGCGCAGCGGATGGGTCAGCCGGCCCTGTTGTTCCAGGTCGAAGTCGCTCCAGTTGAGCAGCTCGCTGACGCTGTGCCTGGCGAAGAATTCCGGGCCGCAACGCAACGAGGTGTTTTCCCATGCCGTGGCCTTGGCGCCGTTCTCGCAGAACGACAGCGGCCGCGAGGGGTGCGGCTTGGCCCAGGCGCAGCTGACGCAGGCGAAGCCGTCGATGGGTTTGTTCTGCTTGAGCAGCAGGCCGATGCCGGCCGGCGAGACGCGTTCACGCAGCAGGATGTTGGCGACGGAGTAGGCCGATCCCCAGCCACCGGCCGGTGCACGGTAGGGTTTGAACTTGGTCTGGGACACGTCGTTCCTCCTTTCGCAAGGGAGCTTGTCTGTTTACGACGGGGCCCGCGCCGGATCGTTCAGGGCGCTTTGTCACAAGGTTGTGCGATTCACTCCATGGCGAAACCGTGCTGACGCCAGGCCTCGTAGACCGCGATGGCCACGGTGTTGGACAGGTTCAGGCTGCGGCTGTCGGGACGCATCGGCAGGCGCAAGCGCTGCTCGTTGGGGAGGGCATCGCGGATATCTGGCGGCAGGCCGCGGCTTTCGGGGCCGAACAGCAGGGCGTCGCCGCGCCGGTAACGCACCTCGTGGAAGGGCTGCGAGCCCTTGGTGGTGAAGGCGAACAGCCGTGGGCCGTCCGGGTTGGCGGCGTCGATGCCGATCCGCGCGAGGCAGCTCGGCAGATCGGCGTGGCGCTCCAGCGTGGCATATTCGTGATAATCCAGGCCGGCGCGGCGCAGGCGTTTATCGTCCAGCTCGTAACCCAGCGGCTCGATGAGGTGCAGGTGGCAGCCGGTATTGGCGCAGAGCCTGATAATGTTGCCGGTATTGGGCGGTATTTCCGGTTGGAACAGGATCACGTGAAACATGCGCAGCACCGAGGTTGAAGACCGGCGGCATTCTACCGGGGCGAAGGACCCGATGCGCCGCATACGCCGGACCTTTTTCGGTTCGCTGGTGCTGATCGGGCTGCTGGTGGGGCTGATGATCGGCCGGCTCACCGCGCCCGGGCCGGTGCAGCTGGAGGCGGTGCAGGTGCTGCCACAGGGGCTGTCGCTGCGCTTCGACCGCAAGCCGGAGACCTATGACGAGCATCTGGAGGGGGCGTTCGCCCTGTTGTTCCAGGCCGAGGGCGAGGCGCAATCCGGGCAGCTGCAGATCGACGGCATGCCTGTGGCCTGGCGCGTGCAGCAGACCGAGAAGGGCCTGCTGTTGCATCTGGTGGCGGCGCGCCGGCTGCAGGGGCAGTGGCAGGGCGCGCGCGTCGACGGCGGCTGGCAGGTGGAGGTCAGCGTGTCGCCCTGGCGGCCATGACGGATTCGCACATGGCTGGTGCGTCAGAAAGAAGAACCCCGCCAGTGGCGGGGTTCTTTGTCGCAGGTCGGATCAACGTCTGATCAGCTGTCGTCGCCTTCATCGTCATCGCTGCCATCGACGCGCATGCCCAGCTCCTTGATCTTGCGCGTCAGGGTGTTGCGACCCCAGCCGAGCAACAGGGCGGCATCGCGTCGGCGACCGGCGGTGTGCTTGAGCGCGGTCTCGATCATGATGCGCTCGAAGGCCGGCACCGCCTCGTCGAGCAGGTTGCTCTGGCCGCGCGCCAGGGCCTGATCCGACCAGTTGCGCAGCGCCTGTTCCCAGTTGTGCGCCGGCTGCGCCTCGGCCTGCTGGTTGAGCAGCTCCGGTGGCAGGTCGTCGACATGCACTTCGCGCCCGGACGCCATGACCGTGATCCAGCGGCAGGTGTTCTCCAGCTGGCGCACGTTGCCCGGCCAGGGCAAATGCTGCAGATACTCCTTGGTTTCCGGCTTGAGCACCTTGGTTTCCACCGAGAGCTCCTGCGCGGCGCTGGCGAGGAAGTGCTCGGCGAGCGCCGGGATGTCCTCGCGACGATCGGACAGGCGTGGGATGTGGATGCGGATGACGTTCAGGCGGTGGAACAGGTCCTCGCGGAACTTGCCGGCCTGCACCAGCGTTTCCAGGTCCTGGTGCGTGGCGGCGATGATGCGCACGTCGACGCGTACCGGCGTGTGGCCGCCGACCCGGTAGAACTCGCCATCGGCCAGTACGCGCAGCAGGCGGGTCTGTGTGTCGGCCGGCATGTCGCCGATCTCGTCGAGAAACAGGGTGCCGCCGTCGGCCTGCTCGAAGCGCCCGCGGCGCTGATTGGCCGCACCGGTGAAGGCGCCTTTCTCGTGGCCGAACAGCTCCGACTCCATCAGGTCCTTGGGGATGGCCGCCATGTTCAGCGCGATGAATGGCGACGCCGAACGCGGGCTGTGGCGGTGCAGGGCATGGGCCACCAGCTCCTTGCCGGTGCCGGACTCGCCGTTGATCAGTACGGTGATGTTGGAATGGCTGAGCCGGCCGATAGCGCGGAACACCTCCTGCATCGCTGGCGCCTCGCCGATGATCTCAGGAGTGTGGTGGCGGTTGGCCGGTTCCTGCTGGTTCTGCTGCTCCTGGGCGTGCTGATTGGCGCGCTTCACCAGCGAGACGGCGTCGTCGACGTCGAACGGCTTGGGCAGGTATTCGAAGGCGCCGCCCTGGTAAGAGGCCACCGCGCTGTCCAGATCCGAATGCGCGGTCATGATGATCACCGGCAGGCGAGGGTACTGCTCGCGGATCTGCGAGAGCATGTCCAGACCGCTGAGGCCGGGCATGCGGATGTCGGAGATGATCACGTCCGGCTGCTGGCGGGCGAGGCGGGCCAGCACACCGTCGGCGCTGTCGAAGCTCTGCGTGGCCATGCCTTCCTGTTGCAGGGCCTTTTCCAGGACCCAGCGGATGGAGCGGTCGTCGTCGACGATCCAGACGTTTTCGCTTCGGCTCATGCTGATGTGGCTCCTTGTTCCAGCGGTAGGAAGATCGAGAACACGGTGTGGCCAGGATGGCTCTCGCATTCGATCAGACCCTGGTGCTGACTGATGATGTTCTGGGTGATGGCAAGGCCCAGGCCGGTTCCGTCCGGGCGGCCGCTGACCATCGGGTAGAAGAGCGTGTTTTGCAGTTCGGCGGGAATCCCCGGGCCGTTGTCGATGATCTCGATGCGTGTCACCAGGCGATGACGAATATGGCCGATGGTGAACTGCCGCAGTGTGCGGGTGCGCAGGGTGAGACGGCCGAGGCCCAGCTCGTTCTGCCCGGCCAGTGCCTGCATGGCGTTGCGCATGATATTGAGCACGGCCTGGATCATCTGTTCGCGGTCCATCAGGACTTCGGGAATGCTCGGGTCATAGTCGCGCACCAAAATGATGCTTCCCTGGCATTCGGCGTCGATCAGGCTGGCCACATGTTCGAGCACTTCGTGGATGTTGGTCATCGACAGCGACGGCAGCTTGTTAGAGCCGAGCATGCGGTCGACCAGATTACGCAGACGGTCGGCCTCCTCGATGATGACTTCGGTGTAGTCCTTCAGGTGTTCTTCGGGCAGCTCGCGGGCCAGCAGTTGTGCCGCACCTCGAATGCCGCCCAGCGGATTCTTGATCTCGTGGGCCAGGCCGCGCACCAGCATCTTGGTGGTTTCCTGCTTGGACAGCTGGGCCTCTTCCTTTGTGATGCGCAGCAGGCGGTCGCGCGGCAGCACTTCCAGCAGCAGCATGGTTTCCTGCCGGGTCAGTACCGGGGTCACCGCGTAGTCCACGGTCAGTGTCTGGCCGGTGGCGGAGGTCAGGGTGGCTTCGCGCTTGGTGAACGGATGGGCTTCTTCAACCGCCTGGCGCAGGGCCGCCAGGGCTTCCGGCGACTCGGTGAACAGCTCGCTGATGAACTGTCCGTGGCTGCGTTGGCCACTGACGGCCAGCAGCATTTCGGCAGCCGGGTTCATGTACTCCAGGCGCAGGCGCGAGTTGAGCAACAGCGTCGCGGTAGTCAGATTCTCGATCAGCAGGCGTTGCAGGGCTTCGTTGATCATGGCTGGTCTGCGTCCGGAAGTTCAGGCAGGAAATGCAAGAACCAAACCAAGCGCGCCATTGCGGCGCGGATCGGCGTGATGCTGCAGCCCTACGGGCTGTCCGGTGACCCAAATTGGTGACGAGCGATCCGCTCACCTGATGGGCGCACCAAACAGGTGCACCCCATGATCATAGAAAGGGCACGAAGGGAATGTCGCGTTTTTCCACCGGCTTGTCCTTTAGCGGGCATTCCGGGCGAACGCCGTAATCGGCCTTCTGGCAAGGATTGACCATGCGCCGCTGGGCCAGCGAGGTGCGGATCAGGTGAAAGGGTTGATTCGCGGTGCGTTGCAGCACGCGCTCCTGTTCATCCACGACAGCCACCGCCAGCTGATGGGTGCCACGATCGACGTTACTCAAGGCGAAGGAAGTCTGTTCGCCTGGGGCGCCGAATGGCTCGCCATCGAGGAGCAGCTGGTAGAAATGGCCGGGCTGCAGCGCGGGCTCGGCCTCTACGGTGACGCTGACCGTGCCGGCGTTGTTGCGGATCGCCTCGTCTGCGGCCGGGCTGAGGATCTGCAGCTGATAGCGGATGGCCGCCGCCTGCTGCTTCGGCGGCTGGACCGTACGCGGGGCGGTTGTCGGCTGAGTTGCCATGCTGTTGGAGGGCTTCAGCTGCACCTCTTCCACTGCCTGGCCGCTAGGTCGGTCGGTAAAGACCCGGTTGCCCTCGGCATCCGTGTAGGAATAGATGCCGCCCAGCGCAGGCAGGGCGGTGCCGAGCAGCAGGATGGTTGTGACGTTGCGAAGGATGCTCAAGGAGCAGGTCTCGGCTTCGGTGGCGGCGGACGCAGTGCGGGGCTCGAGGTATTGACCCGCTGCACGGTGAACAACACCGGCTCGCTGCGCTGGATGATGCGCTCGCCGCTCAGTACCTCGATGTGCAGGCGATGGTCGCCGCGTTCGACATTATTCAGTTGCAGGGACGTGGCCGCGCTGGCGGCGGCCTGAGGGATGCCATCGAGCATGAAGCGCAAGGTATGGCCCGGTTGCAGCGGCGGTTCCAGCAGGGCGCTGACGACGAAGGTGCCGTTGTTGGCGCGCAGTGCCTCGGCGTCGGGAATGCCGCTCAGCATCAGCGTCTGGTAGGGCGCCTGCTGGTTCTGCTGACGGTCCGGCAGAGGAGGCGGCGGCTCGGGCGTGCGGATGTTCACGGTGTTGGCCGGCGGCAGGTCCACCGTGTCGGCCTGCACGCCTTCCGGCGGCTGGTTGGTGAACACCGTATTGCCTTGCGCGTCGGTGTACTTGTAGATCTCGGCGAAGGCCGGGACGCTGAGGATGAACAGCAGGCTGAACAGGGCGCTACGCATGGGAGGCTCCGCGGAGTTTGACTGCCGAAGCCTTGCACTGCAACGGCCTTCAGGCAAGCACGATCGCTGCGATTTGCGAGGCGTGACAAGCTGCACGGATCACGGTCGCCGGGCAGAAACGAAGAAGGCCACCCGAGGGTGGCCTTCCTGTCACGCGAACTGGATCAGACGCTGTAGTACAGATCGTATTCCAGCGGGTGCACGAAGGTGCGCACCTTGATCTCTTCCTCGGACTTCAGCTCGATGTAGGCATCGATGAACTCGTCGGAGAACACGCCGCCCTTGGTCAGGAACGCGCGGCCCTTGTCCAGCTCTTCCAGGGCTTCCTTCAGGCTGCCGCAGACCTGCGGGATCAGCTTGCCTTCTTCCGGCGGCAGATCGTACAGGTTCTTGTCGGCGGCATCGCCAGGATGGATCTTGTTCTGGATGCCATCCAGGCCAGCCATCAGCAGTGCAGCGAAGCACAGGTACGGGTTGGCAGCCGGGTCCGGGAAGCGCGCTTCGATACGACGGGCTTTCGGGCTGGAAACGTACGGAATACGGATCGAGGCCGAGCGGTTGCGCGCCGAGTAGGCCAGCATGACCGGTGCTTCGAAGCCCGGGACCAGACGCTTGTAGGAGTTGGTCGACGGGTTGGTGAAGCCGTTCAGCGCCTTGCCGTGCTTGATGATGCCGCCGATGAAGTACAGAGCGGTCTCGGACAGGCCGGCATAGCCTTCGCCAGCGAAGGTGTTCTTGCCGTCTTTGGAGATCGACATGTGTACGTGCATGCCCGAACCGTTGTCGCCGTACAGCGGCTTCGGCATAAAGGTCGCGGTCTTGCCGTAGGCGTCGGCGACGTTGTGCACGCAGTACTTCAGGGTCTGAACTTCGTCAGCCTTGGCGACCAGGGTGTTGAACTTCACGCCGATTTCGTTCTGACCGGCAGTGGCCACTTCGTGGTGGTGCACTTCGACGACCAGGCCCATCTCTTCCATGGCGTTGCACATGGCGGTACGGATTTCGTGGTCGTGGTCGCACGGCGGAACCGGGAAGTAGCCGCCCTTGACGGCCGGGCGGTGGCCCTTGTTGCCGCCTTCGACGTTCTGGTCGGTCATCCAGGAGCCCTGCTCGGAGTAGATCTTGAACATCGAGCCGGAGATGTCCGACTTGAACTTGACCTGGTCGAAGATGAAGAACTCCGGCTCCGGGCCGACGAATACGGTGTCACCGATGCCGGTGGACTTGAGGAACTCCTCGGCGCGCTTGGCGATGGAGCGCGGGTCGCGGTCGTAGCCCTGCATGGTGCTCGGCTCGACGATGTCGCAGACCAGGATCAGGGTCGGCTCTTCGGTGAACGGATCGAGTACCGCGGTCTCGTCGACCGGCATCAGGATCATGTCGGAGGCTTCGATGCCTTTCCAGCCATGGATGGACGAACCGTCGAACATCTTGCCGTGCTCGAAGAAGTCTTCATCCTGGGCATCACGAGCCGGGACGGTGACGTGGTGCTGCTTGCCTTTGGTATCGGTGAAGCGCAGATCAATCCACTTCACATCGTAATCTTTGATCAGTTGAAGCGACTTCGACATGGTGTTCTCCAAGTGGTGGAAGCGTGACAGTGAGCTTCCGAATCAGGGTGAAGCCGGGCGGCGATGTTCCGCCAAGGCGACCTGCCTCACAAGGGAGCAAATTGCATGCCAGTGCTCCTTCTTGGGACTGCAGGCCCGCAACAGCGCTGCCGCGGCGTTTGGCCGTGCTAAATGCTAGTCGTCATGGCCAAAGCGTGCGCGTTAATGGTGCGAGCGGTCGTGGCTGCGCATTGTTTTGGTGCGCGGCGCCCGGCCTCAAAGAAAGCGATTAAATCTTGAGCAGTTTCCGCTATACTCCGCGCCCCTCTTTTCCAGCCATACCGGCACCCGCGCTGTTTCCATGAAGCTGATCGTCAAGGTTTTTCCCGAAATCACCATCAAGAGCCCGCCGGTGCGCAAGGGCTTCATTCGCCAGTTGGCGAAGAACATCCGCACCGTGCTGCGCGAGCTCGACCCCGAGGTGCGGGTCGAAGGCGTGTGGGACAACATCGAGGTGGAAACCGCGCTCAGCGAGCCCAAGCCGCTGCGCGAGATGATCGAGCGCCTGCGCTGCACGCCCGGCATCGCCCATTGTCTGGAAGTGCACGAATATCCGCTGGGTGATCTCGACGACATCGTCGCCAGGTGCAAGGCGCATTACGCCGAGCGCCTGCCGGGCAGGATCTTCGCCGTGCGCTGCAAGCGCGCCGGCAAGCACTCGTTCAGCTCCATGGATGTCGAGCGCCATGTCGGCAGCCAGCTGCGTCAGCAGTGCGGTGCCGCCGGCATCTCGCTGAAGGCACCGGAGATCGAGGTGCGCATGGAAATTCGCGACCAGCGCCTGTTCGTCGTCCATGAGCAGCACGATGGCATCGGCGGCTATCCGCTGGGTGCGCTGGAGCAGACCCTGGTGCTGATGTCCGGTGGTTTCGACTCCACCGTTGCCGCCTACCAGATGATGCGTCGCGGCCTGATGACCCACTTCTGCTTCTTCAACCTCGGCGGCCGCGCCCATGAGCTGGGCGTGATGGAAGTGGCCCACTATCTATGGAAGAAGTACGGCAGCTCGCACCGCGTGCTGTTCATCAGCGTGCCGTTCGAGGAAGTGGTCGGCGAAATCCTGCAGAAGGTCGACAACAGCCAGATGGGCGTGGTGTTGAAGCGCATGATGCTGCGCGCCTCGACCGAGATCGCCGAGCGCCTGCACATCGACGCACTGGTCACCGGCGAGGCGATTTCCCAGGTGTCCAGCCAGACCCTGCCGAACCTCTCGGTGATCGATTCGGCCACCGACATGCTGGTGCTGCGCCCGCTGATCGCCAGCCACAAGCAGGACATCATCGACACCGCCTTCCAGATCGGCACCGCCGAGTTCGCCAAGAACATGCCCGAGTACTGCGGCGTGATCTCCAAGAACCCCACCACCCGCGCCAAGCGCTATCGCGTCGAGCACGAGGAAAAGCAGTTCGACATGGCCATCCTCGAGCGCGCTCTGGCCAGTGCCCGTCAGGTACCGATCGACCGGGTGATCGACGAGCTGGGCGAAGACATCAAGGTCGAGGAAGTCAGCGAGGCGATGGCCGGCCAGGTCATCCTCGACATTCGTCACCCCGATGCCACCGAGGACGAACCCCTCGAACTGTCCGGCATCGAAGTTCAGACTCTGCCGTTCTACGCGCTGAACAACCGTTTCAAGGAACTGGATGAAAACCGCCAGTACCTGCTGTATTGCGACAAAGGTGTCATGAGCCGCCTGCATGCTCACCATCTGCTGAGCGAGGGGCATGTAAATGTTCGCGTCTATCGTCCGGCCTGACGCATCGGTGAAACAGCCGGGGCTATTGGGTGGCAGCATTCGCCACCGCCCTCCCGACCGCTGCTGATCGCAAGGCCCCAGTCGTAACCAATCGGACAGCCTGACGTCGTCCGGACTATTCCCAGCTTCCAGCCCGAGCTCGAAGCCATCTACAGAGAAACGAATCAGTGATCGAGAATCTTCGCAACATCGCCATCATCGCCCACGTCGACCATGGCAAGACCACCCTCGTCGACAAGCTGCTGCGCCTGTCCGGCACCCTGGACCGCAAAGAAGCGGAAAACGAGCGCGTGATGGACTCCAACGACCAGGAAAAGGAACGCGGCATCACCATCCTGGCCAAGAACACCGCACTGAAGTGGAACGGCTACAACATCAACATCGTCGACACACCCGGCCACGCCGACTTCGGCGGTGAAGTCGAGCGCGTGATGAGCATGGTGGACTCCGTACTGCTGGTGGTCGACGCCCAGGACGGCCCCATGCCGCAGACCCGCTTCGTGACCCAGAAGGCGTTCAAGGCCGGCCTGCGTCCGATCGTGGTGGTGAACAAGATCGACCGTCCGGGCGCGCGTCCTGACTGGGTCATCGACCAGATCTTCGACCTGTTCGACAACCTCGGCGCCAGCGACGAGCAGCTGGACTTCCCGATCGTTTACGCCAGTGCCCTGAACGGCATCGCCGGCATGGACCACGAGAACATGGACGACAACATGGATGCCCTGTTCCAGGCCATCATCGACCATGTTCCGGCGCCAAAGGTGGACGTCGACGGCCCGTTCCAGATGCAGATCTCCCAGCTGGACTACAACAGCTTCCTCGGTGTGATCGGTATCGGCCGCATCGCTCGCGGCACCATCAAGGCCAACAGCCCGGTGACCGCCATCGGCGCCGACGGCAAGAAGCGTAACGGCCGTATCCTGAAGATCATGGGTCACTCCGGTCTGCAGCGCGTGGAAGTCCAGGAAGCCACCGCCGGCGACATCGTCTGCGTATCCGGCATGGACGAGCTGTACATCTCCGACACCCTCTGCGACCAGAACACCGTCGAGGCGCTGCCGCCGCTGACCGTCGACCAGCCGACCGTGTCCATGACCTTCCAGGTCAACGACTCGCCCTTCGCCGGCAAGGAAGGCAAGTTCGTCACCAGCCGCAACATAAAGGACCGTCTGGACAAGGAACTGCTGCACAACGTGGCGCTGCGTGTCGAGCAGGGCGACAGCCCGGAGAAGTTCAAGGTCTCCGGCCGTGGTGAGCTGCACCTGTCGGTACTGATCGAAACCATGCGCCGCGAAGGCTTCGAGCTGGCCGTCGGCCGCCCGGAAGTGGTGATCATCGAGAACGAGGCCGGCGAGAAGCAGGAGCCCTACGAGAACGTCACCATCGACATCGAGGAGCAGCACCAGGGGCCGGTGATGGAACAGATGGGCCTGCGCAAGGGCGATCTGACCAACATGATCCCCGACGGCAAGGGTCGCATCCGCCTGGAGTACACCATCCCGGCGCGCGGCCTGATCGGTTTCCGCAACAACTTCCTGACCCTGACCTCGGGTACCGGCATCCTGACTTCGACCTTCAGCCACTACGGCCCGATCAAGGCCGGCGAAGTCACCAACCGCCAGAACGGCGTGCTGGTCTCCATGGCCACCGGTACCGCACTGACCTACTCGCTGGAAACCCTGCAGGCTCGCGGCAAGCTGTTCCTCGAGCCCGGCCAGGACATCTACGAAGGCCAGCTGTGCGGCATCAACAGCCGTGACAACGACCTGGTGATCAACCCCACCAAGGGCAAGAAGCTCGACAACATGCGCGCGTCCGGCAAGGACGAGGTCATCGCCCTGGTTCCGCCGATCAAGTTCACCCTCGAGCAGGCGCTGGAATTCATCGCTGATGACGAGCTGGTGGAAGTGACGCCGAAATCGATCCGTCTGCGCAAGAAGATGCTGAACGAGAACGACCGCAAGCGTTACGAGCGCAGCAAGGTGTAATCCCCGTTGCGAAGCTGCAAAAAGGCGCCTTCGGGCGCCTTTTTGCGTTTTCACGCACGCCGCACATCGGCCAGCGCAGCGGCGCCGGGATCTGTGAGGACGTTGCATTGAAAGTTGTACAACCCTTTTGCAGCAGTATCGCTTAGCCAGATTCCTATCAGCCGGGCTCATCGCCAGCAGTTAGCGCCCGTCCAGGCGGCAATAAAACTTGTACAAGTAATGTCACAATGACATGATGTTGTACAAGTTTTGGCTCGGTGCAAATGTGTCCGGGTCCTCGATGACTGACCGATTGGCTGCCGAGCAGCCTCGCAAAGGGAGTGTTCGATGAACAAGCAGATGTCGGTTTCCATGCGTCTGGGCCTGGGATTTTTCGTGATTCTGGCGTTGATGGTGGCGGTCGCCGTGGTCAGCGCGCTCAAAGTCGACGTCATAGACCGGAGCATGAGTCAGATCAGCTCGCAGGCTGGTCTGAAACAACGCTATGCGATCAACTTCCGTGGCAGCGTGCACGACCGCGCGATTGCCGTGCGCGACGCCGTCAGTGCTGCTGATCCCGCGTTCGCTCGCGGGCAGGTGGCGGAGATCGAGCGCCTGGCGCAGCTGTATGCTGACTCGGCGGCGCCGATGAAGACGATGCTCGCGCAGCCCTCCGCCGATACCGTAGAAAAGCAGCTGATGCAGCAGATCGAGACCATCGAGGCGAAGACCAATGCGCTGACCCAGCAGGTGGTCGAACTGCGCTTCAGCGAGGATTCGGCGCGTGCCCACGAATTCCTCTTGGACAATGTCGCCGGGGCCTATACCGAATGGCTGCGACTGATCAATGCATTCATCGATCACCAGGAAGCGAGCATCAATCAGGACGTGGCCGTGGTCCGGGAAACCGCCAGCGGCTTCCTCGCGCTCATCGTCGCGGTGACTGGCGTGGCGGTTCTGCTCGGGGTAGCCATTGCCGTCGTAATCATCCGCAAGCTGCGCTCGACCCTCGGCGCCGAGCCCGACGAGGTGGCCCGCGTGATCGGCAACCTGGCCAATGGCGATCTCGGCCAGGTAATCGTCACCCCGTACCCGGACAGCGTCATGGGGGCGACCGCCAAGATGGCCAGCCGCCTCACCGCGATTATTGCCGAGGTGCGCGCTGCCGCCGACGGCGTCGGTGTCGCTTCGGGCGAGCTGCGTACCTCGTCGGCGAACAGCAATCAGCAGATCCAGCATCAGTCGGCCGAGGCCGAGCAGGTGGCCACGGCGATCAATCAGATGGCCACGACCGTGAACGAGGTGGCGAGCTTCGCTGCCCGTGCCGCCGCAGCGGCGAGGAGCGCCGACGAGCAGGTCGAGACCGGAACGCGAATCGTCGGCGAAACAGCCGTCTCCATCCATAACCTGGCCAAAGTGCTGGAAAGCGCGACCGAAACCGTCAACCAGGTCTCGGCGCAAAGCGGCGATATCGAAAAGATCTTGCAGGTCATCACCGCCATCGCCGAGCAGACCAACCTGCTCGCGCTCAATGCGGCGATCGAGGCGGCGCGTGCCGGCGAGCATGGTCGCGGCTTCGCAGTGGTGGCCGACGAGGTGCGCTCGCTGGCCAACCGCACGCAGCTGTCGTCCAGCGAAATCAGCGAGATGATCGCCTCGCTGCAGGCTGGCGCCGGCAGAGCGGTGGAGGTGATGCAGTCGAGCAAGCAGCTGGCGCAGCAGACCGTCGAGCAGACGCTGCAGGCGGAGAATGCGCTGGCCAAGATTCGTCAGGAAGTGGGTTCGATCAACGAAATGAACGCGCAGATCGCGACGGCTTCCGAGGAGCAGGGCGCAGTGGCGGAAGAGGTCAATCAGAGTGTCACGCGTATCCACGACTCCACCGTCGCCAGTTCCGCCGCCTCGAACCAGGTGGCGTCTTCCAGCCAGGACCTGACCCTGCTCGCCGAGGAGCTGAATCGCAAGGTCAACTACTTCCGCGGTTGACGACCCCGTTGGCTGAACAGAAAAGCCCCGACCACAAGGCCGGGGCTTTTCACTTTCCGACGATCTGGAATGCCGGTTAGGTAAAGAACAGCGGCACCACGACGCTGGAAATCAGCAGGATCAATGCACTGCCCAGGCGCGAGGAGATCTGCGCGAAGGGCATCAGCGACATGCGCCGGGCGGCGGAGAGCACCGCGACATCACCGGTGCCGCCCATGTTGGCCATGCACAGGCCGGCGGTGATGGCCGACTCGATCGGATAGAAGCCCACCAGTTTGCCCACCAGGCCGGCGCCGAACGCCGCACCGGCAACCACGGCGAAGACGATCAGCACATAGGTCAGCGAGATGGCGTCGATCACCTGGCCGAGGTCGGTGAAGGCCACGCCGATGCCGAACAGCAGGGCGAAGGTCCAGTTGCGCGCGACGAAGCGGAACCACTGGGAGGCGGCGTCGTTGATCGACTCGGGCACCAGGTTGCTGATCTTGAGCAGCGCCACCAGCACGATCATCAGCGCATAGGGATGCAACGGCACGAACTTGCCGAGGATCTGCCCGGCGATGAAGAAGCTCAGTGCCGCGACCAGACCGATGCCCAGCGCCGGCAGGGTGATCGGGCCTTCCTTGTCGCTGACATCCACGCCCGGCATCATCTGGCCGTTGCCGGTCAGTGACGGGTAGCGATTACCCAGGCCGTTGAGCATTCCGGCGATGATGATCGCGAAGACATTGCCCAGGGCCAGGGCCGGCACCAGGATCGAGATGTAGTAGCTGGCCGGCTGTCCGAGCAGCTGCTCGTAGATCTGGCTCATCGGTACCGCACCGGCACCCATGCCGCCGCCCATGATCGGCATGGCGATGACCACCACCGCATCCTGCGGCGAGAAACCGAGCAGCGCGCCCACGGCCATGGCGAACAGCGCCGCGAACAGCACCGAGCAGAGCAGCGGCAGCGCATAGCGCGAGCCGACCTTGACCAGCACCTTGGCGTCCATGCCGAGGATGCTGCCGGTGATCAGCGCGGCGATATAGAAGTCGAGAAAGCCGCCGCCCTTCATGAAGCTGGCGACGTCGTCCGCCACCGCCTTGGGCAGCCAGCCGAAATAGACCATGGCCGCGGCACCGAACAGCGCCAGGATCGCGCCGCCGCCCAGGTAGGTCTTGATGATCGGCAAGCGGTCGCCGGCAAAGCCGAGCAATTCGCCTAGCAGCATCATCACCAGCAGCGCGCCGATCATCCCGCTGGGCAGGGTATCGGTAGCGATGGCGGCGACCATGACGAGCAGGGCGATGGCGAACAGTGGCAGCGGCAGATTGAAGATGCGCTGGGAAAACACGGACAGGGACGGGTTGCAGTCAGGCACGGCAGTGCTCAACGGGGTCCGATTCATTGTTGTACTCCTTCGAACGCGGCAGCCAGGCGGCGCGCGTACGGGTCATGGTTGCGATAGCGCCCGATGCGGGCGGACGTGCACAGCCGGACAACCGTGCGCGGCTACCTTAAGCAGAGATGCATCGCGGCCAATGTTTGGCGAAGTTAAAAAAGCATTACGAAACTAAAAAAAGCGCCGCCGAGCTTGACCCGCCGGCGCCCCGCTGGCTCGATCCAGCCCTCTATCGCGGCCCTTGAGCGCCGCTCAGCCACTGGAGAACGACCTTGCGCCTGCGCCTGAACACCCTGATCTCGCTGCTGGTCGCCGTCATGCTGGTGCTGGCCCTCGGTCTTGCGCTCTGGCTGTTCAACGTCCAGCTGCAGGACACCCTCGAAGAAGGCCAGGCCGCGCGGGTGACCAACGTCGCACAGAGCGTTGCGGCGCGTGACGACGTGCGCCAGGCGCTGGTCGGGATGACCATGGATTTCACCGCCGACAACCCGCTGCAACGCGATATCGACGATCTGCGCCAGCGGCTGGGGGTCGATTTCATCGTGGTAATGGATCGGCATGCCCTGCGCCTCACCCATCCGGAACCGGCACGCATCGGCCAGGCCTTTCGCGGTGACGATGAAGGCCCGGCGCTGGCCGGCGAAACCTACAGTTCGCGCGCCGAAGGCAGCCTGGGTACCAGCATCCGCGGCTTTGCTCCGGTGCTGGACGCACAGGGCGACGTGCTCGGCGCGGTATCGGTCGGTGTGACCCTGGCCTCCCTTGGTGAGCTGCTCAGCGAGCATCGGCGCGACGTGGTGGTCGGCGTGCTCGTGCTGATGCTGCTGACCGTGCTCGGCGCGCACCTGCTGGCGCGCTATATCAAGCGCGTGCTGTTGGGGCTGGAGCCCTATGAAATCACCCGCCTGGTGGAAGAGCGCCAGGCGATGCTGGCCTCGGTACGCGAGGGCGTGCTGGCGGTCGACGATCAGGCGCGCATCACCCTGGTCAACCCGGCGGCGGAGCGCCTGCTGGTTAGCACCGGGCTGGGCAAGCCTCCGCTGGGGCGGCCGATCGCCGAGTATCTGCCCACCAGCGGCCTGCCCGAAGTGCTGGCCAGCGCCAGCGAGCAGCTGGATCGCGAGTTCAGCCTCAACGGCCTGGCCATCCTTGCCAACCGCGCGCCGATTCGTCACCAGGGCCGGGTGATCGGGGCCATCGCCACCTTCCGCGACAAGAGTGAAGTCAACGCGCTGGCCGAACAGCTGACTGGCGTCAGCCGCTATGCCGAAGCGCTGCGCGCGGCGACCCACGAGTTCAAGAACAAGCTGCACGTGCTGCTCGGGCTGGCGCAGATGGGTGATCTGGATGCGCTGCGCGCCTACCTGCGCGACCTCGCCGATCACCAGCTGGCGCCCGCCACGGCGCTGGTGGAGGGCATCGGCGAACCGGTCCTGGCCGGCTTCCTGCTGGGCAAGCAGAGCGAAGCCCGCGAGCGCGGCATCGTTTTCCAGGTGGAGGTCGAACATCCGGTGCCGGCCGCCGCGCCGGAACGGATCCACGGCCTGGTGACCATCCTCGGCAACCTGCTGGAGAACGCCTTCGAGGCCGTCGCCGAGCAGGCCGAGCAGCGTGTCAGCCTGACCCTCGACTACGACGAGGCGCTGCTCTCGCTGCACGTACAGGACAGCGGCGGCGGCATCCAGCCCGAGGTGCGCGAGCAGATCTTCGAGCGCGGTGTATCGACCAAGGGCGAGCGGCGCGGCATCGGTCTGGCCGCGGTGCGCGAACAGGTCGACGCCTGGGGCGGTACCCTGGCGGTCTACTCGGAAGCGGGCCGCGGCAGCCTGTTCGAGGTCGAGCTGCCCTATCGCACCGCCGCCACGGAGGGAACACCATGAAAACCGCCCTGCGCGTGCTGATCGTCGAGGACGACCCGATGGTCATGCGCCTGAACGTGGACTATCTGGCCCGTCTCGACGGCATCGAGCTGGTCGGCCAGTGTGCCAGCGTGCCGGCGGCACTCGAACTGCTGGCGAACGAGACGGTGGACCTGCTGCTGCTCGACGTCTACTTGCGCAACCGCTCCGGCCTCGAGGTGCTGCGCTACCTGCGTGCCGAGGACCGCAACACCGATGCCGTGTTGATCACTGCGGCATCGGAGATCGAGACGGTACGTGCCGCCCAGCGCCTCGGCGCGCGGGATTACCTGGTCAAACCGTTCAGCTTCGAACGCTTCCGCGATGCCGTGGAGAGCTGCCGGCGCGCCCGTGATGCGCTATCGCGGTTGCCGGAACAGCTCGGCCAGGGCGACATCGACCGGCTGTTCGGCCAGCCTGCCGCGGCGGACGTGCGTCGTCCCGGTGACCTGCCCAAGGGGCTGACGCCGGCATCGCTGGCCCAGGTGGCGCAGGCGATCCTGGCGCTGGAGGAAGATAGTTTCACCAGCGAAAACCTGCTGACCGCCACCGGGATGTCCCGCGTCTCGGTGCGCAAGTACCTCAAGCACCTCACGGACGCGCAGCTGCTGGAGGAATCCTTCCACTACGGGCAGATCGGCCGGCCGTCGTTCCGCTATCGCTGCCTCGACCGTGTTGCGCTGCAGCGGCTGGCACAGGGCTGACGGTGGCTGTCGCCGGCCCGCCAGCCGGCTAGCCCGTTGAAGACGCCCGACCCGCGGCATGGCCAGCCGGGGCGGCGGTGGCTTTACTGGCGCACCCAGGTCTGGCTGCGACCCAGCGCCTCGATGCCGATGTAGCCGCGTACCTCCAGCTTGTTGCCGCCATCCAGCAACCTGGCCTTGGAGCGGTAGGTCTTGCCCTTGGCCGGGTCGAGGATGGTGCCGTTGCTCCAGACCTGCTCGCCGTCCGGCTTGAGGTCCCAGAGAATGGTCATGCCGGTGATGGGCTGGTCCTTGCGCTCGCCTTCGCACTCGGTGCACAGCGGGTTCGGGCCATGGTCCGACTGCAGGATTTCCACCACCTTGCCGGTCAGGCTGCCATCGGCCGCCTGCTGGATCTCGACGATGGACTTGGGCTTGCCGGTTTCGTCGTCGATGGTCTGCCAGCGCCCGGCGGGCGAGTCGGCGGCTGAGGCCAGCGAAGAGAATGCGAGCGGCAGGGCCAGCAGCAGGGCGTTGAACAATGGGCGCATGGTTTCTCCAATGATCGAATAGGTGGCACCGACTCTATCACCGGCGATACAGCCCGGTTGCGGCTTGCCGGCTGACCGGTTGGTTCTCGTCACATACGCCCTTTTAGTCGTCCTGTTTCGGCTGGGTTCGGCATGGCTGAGACCAAATGGCGGTGAAGGCGATGTCACGCCTGCGCGCGTGGCTGACTCGCGGGGCCACTAAGCTGGCCGGCAGCGCGAGTCTGCATGCCATTCCGTACCGCTAGACTGTTCCGTCGCCAGAACAAGAAGAGAAACCCTCGTGACCGTCGCCCTTACGCTGCATCCGCTTCATCTCAACGAAAAGACCTCTATCGAGGGGCAGCCCCGTATTGGTCTGCCTGCTGGTTTTCGGCCGGTTACTGCCTTCACCTGGAAGGGCACGGCCGCAGGCGCGGGCGTGCCGGGGAGCGCTGGCATTAGTGACGCGAGCTACCGCGTATGAGCACCGAAGGCATGGCACTGGACACGTGGCGCGCGAACGCTCGCGAATTCTCGTTCGGCGGCAAGCGCATTCGCTACTGGACGGCCGGCGAAGGTGAGCCGCTGCTGTTGATCCATGGCTTTCCCACCGCCAGCTGGGACTGGCACAAGGTCTGGCAGCCGCTGGCGGCGCGTTACCGGCTGATTGCCTGCGACATGCTCGGCTTCGGCTATTCGGCCAAGCCGCGCGGGCACACCTACAGCCTGATCGAACAGGCTGACCTGCAGCAGGCACTGCTGGTGGAGCTGGGTATCGGCGGTGCGATCCATGTGCTGGCACATGACTATGGCGACAGCGTCGCCCAGGAGCTGCTGGCGCGGCATTGTGAAGGGCGCATCACGCTGGCCAGCTGCGTGTTCCTCAATGGCGGGCTGTTCCCTGAAACCCATCATCCGGTGCGGATGCAGAAACTGCTGCTCGGCCCGTTCGGCTTTCTGCTGGGCAGGCTGTTCTCGCGGCGTACGCTAGGGGCGACGTTCGGCCGGGTGTTCGGTGCGCAGACGCAGCCGAGCGATGCTGAACTGGACGATTACTGGCGACTGATCGCCGAAGGCAACGGACCTGCGGTGATGCACCGGCTGATCCGCTACATGCCGGAGCGGGTCGCGCAACGCGAGCGCTGGGTGGCGGCCATGCAGCGCTGCGATGTGCCGATGCGGGTGATCGACGGCGCGGCCGATCCGATCTCCGGCGCGCACATGGTGGCCCGCTACCGCGAGCTGATTCCCGCGCCCGACACCGTGCTGCTGGAGGGCATCGGTCACTACCCGCAGGTCGAGGCGCCAGAGCGGGTGCTCGAACACTACTTTGCCTTCAGGCAGGGACTGCACGGGCGGTGACCGCCGCCGCACCTCTGCCCAACGCTTCTCGAAGCACGCCGCTGTTGAAGCGTGGCGTATCAGGTTGTCGTTATCCAAAACCCAAAGAGCCCCGCCGGCATCGGCCGGACGGGGCTCCGATCGTTCGGGCGAGCTGCTCTGGCAGCAGCGCCGGGACGGCTTACTGCATCATCGCAATCACGCGGTTGCGCAGCTCCGGGTCGGTCTGCACGGCTTCGTTGATGGCGTTATATTCTTCGATGCTGATGTTGTTTTCCTCTATCACACCAAGCATTTTCTCGTTGGCCTGCTGCTGAAGGTCGCGGGCCTTGTTGGCGTCTTCGGTCTGTTGCAGCTTGCCGGTGAACTCCTCACGGATCTGCATGATCTCGCCGAGCGACTCGGCGAAGCTTTCCAGTTTCTTTTCACTGAACTGCTGCGTTTGCGCGCCAGCGGCGGGCTGGGCAGCGGGTGCCGGGTTGGCTGATTGGGCCGATGCGAGGGGGGCGGCCAGGCCGAGGAACAGCGAAAAGATACCGGCGAAGGCGAGACGAGCGTTGTGCTGGGTCATGTTCATTCCTGCTTCGGTTAAAGACGGGTTCGCTGGTGCAGTAGCCGTGCCAGCTTTTAGATAAAAATTCATGTCATTGATTTGAATGGCATTTTTCGTTTCGTCGGGGTGCGGTGGACCTGTCGGGCAGCGGTCTGTAGTGTGCCGGTATGACACATGTATCACTCTGGCAGCGGCCAGCCAGCCTGCGCGGCGCGCTCTTGCTCAAGGTCATCGTGCCGCTCATGGCAATCATGTTCGGCTTCAGTTCGGTCGTGCTCTGGACGGTGGAGCGCAACAGCGAGCGGCGGCTGCAGGCCGAGGTGGAGCTGGTGGCGCGGGCGGTGCGCCTGCCGCTCAGCGCCAGCCTGGAGAAGAACCATGAGCGCACCCTGCAGCAGGTGCTGGAATCGGTGCTTGGCGTCGGCCGCGTCTATGGCGCCTACGTCTACGACCGTGACGGCAAGCTGGCTGCCTATGCCGGTGCGGTGGAGCCGGATCAGGATGCGTCGGCGATTCAGCAGCTCACCGAAGGCGGCGAGCTGACCGGCGAGTACCAGCGCATCAACGGTCGCCCGGTGTATTCCTATTTCGTTCCGCTGGAAGAGAGCGGTGGGCAGATCAATGGCCTGCTGCAGGTGACCCGGCGCTGGGGTGACTTCGAACGCGACATCCGTCGCCTGCGGCTGATCGCTGCCGGGCTGGGTGGGCTGCTGGCCGGCGTGGCGCTGGTGGTGATCCTGCTTGGCCACCGTTCGGCCGTGGGCAAGCACCTGCAGCAGCTGGCGCGTAGCATGGCGCGGGTCGCGGCCGGCGACCGCGAGCATCGTGCACCGCGCAGCGGGCCGCAGGAGATCATGGTGCTGTCCGGCGCGCTGAACCAGATGCTCGACAGCATCGCCGCCGCCGAACGCCAGGTCGCCGAGCAGCAGGCCCGCGAGGAGCAGTTGCAGGCGCGCCTGCGTCAGAGCCAGCAGCTGGCGGCAGTGGGGCGGTTGGCAGCCGGCGTGGCCCACGAGCTGGGCAGCCCGCTGAGCGTGATCGATGGCAAGGCGCAGCGGGTGTTGCGCGACGACGAGCTGGCCGAAAGCCATCGCCGCGCGCTGTTGCAGATTCGCCAGCAGGTGGCGCGGCTTAGCGCGATCGTCCGTCAGCTGCTGGATTTCGGCCGGGCCGCCGGCTCACCCCCGCGCCGTGTGCCGGCCGAGGTGCTGGCGCATTCGGCCGCTGCGGCGGTGGCCGACGAGCTGGCCGTGCTCGAAGTCCGCCTGCAGCTGCAGGCGCCGCCGCAGACACTGCATTGCCGGGTCGACCCGCCGCGTTTCGAGCAGGCGCTGACCAATCTGTTGCGCAACGCCGCCCAGGCCAGCCCGGGAGGCGAGGTACGGCTGAGCTGGTGGGGCGACGGTCGCGAGTTGTTCATGCAGGTCGAGGATGACGGCCCGGGCATTACTGAAAGCCATCGCGGAGCGCTGTTCGAGCCGTTCTTCACCACCAAGGCGGTGGGCGAAGGCAGCGGCCTCGGCCTGGCTGTGGCCCATGGGGTGGTCAGCGAGTGCGGCGGGCGTATCGAGCTGGTCCACGGCCGGCTGCCGGGTGCGGCATTTCGCATCGCGCTGCCATTGAGCGAGGAGGAGAATCATGACTGACGCGGTGCAGGAGCGTGTGCTGCTGGTCGAGGACGATGACAGCCTGCGCCAGCTGCTGGTTGAGGAGCTGGAGGATCGCGGGCTGCAGGTGCGCGCGCTGGCCAGCGCCGAGGAGGCGGTGGGTTCCCTGGAAAGCTGGGAGCCGGCGCTGGTGGTCAGCGACCTGCGCCTGCCCGGCGCTGACGGCATGGCGCTGCTGCGGCGGGTGAAGAGCATGCAGGCGGCACCGGCCTTTCTGGTGATCACCGCGTTCGGCAGCATTCAGCAGGCGGTGGCGGCGCTCAAGGAAGGCGCCGACGAGTTCCTCACCAAGCCGCTGGACCTCGAGCACTTCGCCCTGGCGGTCGGCCGCGCGCTGGAGACGCGGCGCCTGCGCGACGAAGTGCGGCGCTTTCAGCAGCTGCTCAGCGATGATCGCTTCCACGGCATGCTCGGACGCAGCCGGGTGATGCGCGGGCTGTTCGACCAGATCCGCCAGCTCGCCCGTGCCGAAGGGCCGGTACTGGTGATCGGTGAGAGCGGCACCGGCAAGGAACTGGTGGCCAGGGCGGTGCACGCCGAGAGCGAGCGCGCCGGCGGCCCGTTCCTGGCCATCAACTGCGCCGGGTTGCCGGCCGAGCTCCTGGAAAGCGAGTTCTTCGGCCATGTCGCCGGTGCCTTCACCGGCGCCAATCGCGCGCACAAGGGGCTGTTCCAACAGGCCGACGGCGGTACGCTCTTTCTCGACGAGATCGGCGAGATGCCGCTGCCGCTGCAGGCCAAGCTCCTGCGCGTGCTGCAGGAAGGCACGATCCGCCCGGTGGGTGCCGAGCGCGAACTCAGCGTGGACGTGCGCATCATCGCCGCCAGCAATCGCCCGCTGGAAACCGAGGCCGGGCGCGAGGCGTTCCGCGAAGACCTGTTCTTCCGTCTGGAAACCTTCATTCTGCAGGTGCCGCCGTTGCGTGATCGCGAGGAGGACCTCGAATTGCTGGCCGCCGGCTTCGTCGCCCACTTTGCCGCACGCGGCGGACGGCCGGTGCGCGGCATCGCGCCGGCGGCGCTGGAGCAGCTACGCCGCTATCCGTTCCCGGGCAACGTGCGCGAGCTGCAGAACGCCATCGAGCGGGCGGTGACCTTCTGCCACGGGCGCAGCATCGAGCTGGAGCACCTGCCCAGCCGCATCGCCAGCTACCGTGACGACAAGGCCCGCAGCGCCGGGGCCGAGCTGCTCGCCGAGCTCAGCGATGGCCCGTTGCTGCCGACCCTGGAAGAGCTGGAACTGCGTTATATCGAGCACGTGCTCAAGCTGGTGGATGGCAACAAGCGCCGCGCGGCGGCCTTGCTCGGCATCGGACGGCGCACGCTGTACAGACGCCTCGGCGAGCGCGAGGAAGGCTGATCGGGCTCGCCGCAGGGCGCCCGAAGGCGCACACTGCCGGCCTTTTCCCAGTGAGGAGCGAACATGCTCAACAACGACGTCCTGCGCAGCCTGCGCTACACCCTCAAGGTCAGCGATGCGCAGATGGCCGAAATCGCGGCCCTGGGTGGTTGCACGGTTGCCGAGGCCGAGGTTCGCGCCTGGCTCAGCCGCGAGGACGAGGACGGCTATCAGGAATGCCCCGACGAGGCGATGGCGCGTTTTCTCGACGGGCTGATCTATTTCAAGCGTGGCAAGGATGAAAGCCGCCCGGCACCGCCGCTGGAACTGCCGGTCAGCAACAACCAGATCCTGAAGAAACTGCGGGTGGCCTTCGAGCTGCGCGACGAAGACCTGCAGGCGATCCTGCATGCCGCCGATCTGCAGCTGTCGAAATCCGAGCTCGGCGCACTGTTCCGCAAGCCCGGGCACAGCAACTATCGGCCCTGCGGCGACCAGCTGCTGCGCAATTTCCTCAAGGGGCTTTCGCTGCGCCAGGGCTGAGCTGCACCGCAGGGCACCTCGAGTGGTAAATGGCCGGGCGGCCGCTACGCTGAAGCAGGCAGCTAGCCGCATGCCCGGTGCGCAGCTCGGCGCCGGGAACGCCATAACAACAAGATGACCGCCCCCTGTGGCGGTGCCCCGAGGTGCGTGCCATGAAGACCTTCCGCCTGACCCTGAGCGCCCTGCTTGCGCTGAGCTGCGCCGCTGCCATCGCGGCGCCGACCAGTGACGAAGCCCTGGAGCGCATGCGCTCGATGAAGACCACCGCCAGTCCCTGGACATGAAGACCATTGCCCAGGACGGCCCCACCGCCGATGCCATCCGCGAGAACCTCAAACGCATCAAGCTGCCCGAAGGGTTTCGCATTGACCTCTACGCCGTAGTGCC
Organism: Stutzerimonas sp. Brlt_14; assembly: GCF_051948915.1. NCBI lineage: Bacteria > Pseudomonadati > Pseudomonadota > Gammaproteobacteria > Pseudomonadales > Pseudomonadaceae > Stutzerimonas > Stutzerimonas sp. Brlt_14. Next base: position 270,015 of record NZ_JAYJLM010000006.1, on the reverse strand, counting down.
CGATGCCCGCCATATGGCAGTCGGGCCGTCCAGCGGAGTGGTCTTCGTCGGCACCCGCAAGACCGACCTGTGGGCGGTCACCGATCGCACCAAGAACCGCACCGCCGACGAGGTGAAGCGCTTCGCCCCGGCGATCTCCTTCACCCAGCCTGGCCCCTGTTTCAGCCCGGACGGCTTTCTCTTCGTCGCCGAGCACAACCGCGTGCTGGTGTTCCCGGCCGCCGAGTTCTTCTACGAGGGGCCGGACGTGGCGGCGGACATCGTGGTGCCGACCGGCGAGCTGATCCCCAAGGATGAAGAGAGCTACAACCACGGCGCGCGGGTCTGTGCCATCAGCCCGGACAACAAGCTCACCATCTCCCTCGGCCAGCCGCACAACGTGCCGCCCAAGGACAAGCTGGAGCTGTACGAGCGGCACGGCATCGGCGGCATCGTGCGCATGGAGCGCGACGGCAGCAAGCGCGAGGTCTACGCCACCGGCGTGCGCAACTCGGTGGGCATCACCTATCACCCGACGACGAAGGAGCTCTGGTTCACCGACAACCAGGTCGACGGTATGGGCGACGACACGCCGCCAGGCGAGATCAATCGTGCACCCAAGGCCGGAATGAAGTTCGGCATGCCCTGGTACGGCGGCGGCCAGGTGCGTACCAACGAGTACGCCGACGAAACGCCGCCGGAAGGCCTGACCCCGCCGGTGGTGGAAACCATTGCCCACGCCGCCGACATGGGCCTGACCTTCTACACCGGCAAGCAGTTTCCCGAGCAGTACCGCGGCGGGCTTTTCAGCGCCCAGCGCGGCAGCTGGAACCGCACCGTGCCGGCGGGTGCGCGGGTGATGTTCACGCCGTTTGCGGCCGATGGCAGCGGTCCGTCCGGCGAGACGGTGCCCTTCGCCGAAGGCTGGCTGGACGAGGAAACCGGCGAGTACTACGGCCGCATCGTCGATGTCGCGCAGCTCAAGGATGGCTCGTTGCTGGTCAGTGACGACACCGCCGGCGCCATCTATCGCATCTCCTACCAGGGCAAGTGAGCCGCCGCGCCGGGCCGTGCCTTGCCGCGGCCCGGCGTCCATCCGAGGAGTACCGCATGCCCATCGTTTCCGATTCGCGCCGGCGCCTGTGCTGCGCGCTGCCGCTGCTGTTGTGCCTGGCGCCGTCGCTGCAGGCCGCCGACCTTGCGGCGGACAAGGCCAAGGCGAAGATGTGCGCCGCCTGTCATGGCATCGACGGCCTCGCCAAGGTCGCCGACGCACCTAACCTGGCCGGCAACGGCGAGCTCTACCTGGCCCGCCAGCTGCAGGCGTTCCGCTCCGGCGAGCGCAAGCATCCGCAAATGAGCGTGATCGCTGCGGGGCTGGGCGATGACGACATCGCCGCGGTGACGCGCTGGTATTCCTCGATCAAGGTCAGTGTCGAGCTGCCGGAATGAAACACGGGGCCGCCTGAACGTTTGCCCCTCGGCATCGGCCTAACGTGCGACCAGTCCAGAGAGCACGCCCATGACCTTTTCCATCGTCGCCCGCTGCCCGCGCACCGGGCAGATCGGTGTCGCCGCCGCCACCGCCATGCCTGCCGTGGGCAAGCTGCTGACCCACGCGGCGGCACGTGTGGGCGCGGTGGCGACTCAGGCGCAGATCAATCCGTACCTGGGCATCGATGGCCTGCGCTTCCTGCGCGAGTTCAGTCCGGCCGGCGAAGTGCTCGAGCGGCTGCGGCGCACCGATCCGTGCATGGAGCTGCGCCAGTGCGCGGTCATCGACAGTAGCGGGCGCACCGCCTGCTGGACCGGCGAGCGCTGCCTGCCCTGGGCCGGCTCCATCGCCGGCGAGCAGTTCTGCGTGCAGGGCAACCGGCTCAAGGGGCGGGGAGGTATTGGAGGCGGCTTGTGAAGCCTATGTCGGCAGCGTGCAGCTGCCGCTGGTGGAGCGGTTGATGGCCGCGCTGGCAGCTGGCGACGCCGAGGGTGGCGACCGCCATGGCGAATCCTCGGCGACGGTGTATGTGGTCGACCAGGAGCAATACCCGCTGTGGGATATCCGCGTCGACCATCATCGTGACCCCTTCGCCGAGCTGCGCCGGCTGCACGAGGTGTTCGCCCGCGAGGTGGTGCCGGAAATCCTCGCCATGCCGACCCGCGCCAATCCGGCCGGGGCGGCCGGCGAGGAGACCATCTGAGCCGGGGTTTGCAGGCTCAGTCGCGCAGCCAGTGCACGTCGACGTAATACGCTTCACCGTCGTAGAGGATCTTCAGATCGCCGTCGTAGGCGGCTTCCAGGGCGTGGCCGATGCGCTGAGCCAGGTGCAGGCCGGTGGTGGTCACGCGCAATCCATCGGGTTGGTCGCTGATGGCCATCAGGCGCTCGAGCGGATGTTCGCCCTTTTCCTTTTCTTCGGTGTTGCGGATCAGTCCGCTGAGTTCGTCGGCATGCGCTTTGACGAACGCACCACGCAGGCTGATGGTGCCGGCCGGCACGTCTTCGGCGATACGCTGGCAGGCAGGGCAGAGGGCTTCCTGGGCGTTGCTCGCATCGACCAGGCCGTGCCAGGTCCAGCGTCCGGCCTGGTAGGCGGCGCCGCATCGTGGGCAGAGGGTGTCGCTGCGCTGGTGCCACGCCTTGAGGTAGGGGTCGTGGTGTTCGGGTTGTAGAAGCTTGTCGCGCGTCTTGTCCATGGCAAAGGCCTCAATGATCGGGAGGGTGCCTTTGCAGCGTAGATCAGGCCACCGCGCTCTTCCGCCTGCGGGACGTGGCGGCCGCCGGTTGCGATGATCGGTCGCGCAAGGGCTCGCGCGACTCGCTCATAAGGGTTGCGGCACCACCCGCGGCGCCAGCTGCTCCAGGCGCAGCGCAACCTGGGCGCGGTTGCGCACGGCCATCCAGTCTTCCAGTGCCGGCAATGCCCGTGGCGGAGAGATCAGGTAGCCCTGGAACAGGTCGCAACCGGCCTGCAGCAGCGCCGACTGCTTCTCCATGTCATCCACGCCTTCGGCATTCACCCGCTTGCCCTGGGCATGGCAGAAGGCGACCAGGGCGCTGAGGCTGTGCTGCATGTCCGGCCGTGTCAGCCGCGTGATGATCGCCATGTCCAGCTTGATGGTGTCGGCCGGGTACTCCAGCAATTGCTGGATCGACGTGTAGCCGACGCCGAAATCGTCGATGGCGACGCGAAAGCCGGCCCGGCGAATTGCCTGCACCACGGCCATGGTGTCCTTGTTCAGCTCGGCCGCGTAGGTCTCGGTCAGCTCGATCTCGATCCTGCCCGGGGCCACCCCGTGATGGGCGGCGCGCTCGGCCAGATAGCGGCAGATGCGGTCGTCGGCCAGCTGCGCGGAGGACACGTTGATCGCCAGGATCACCTGCTCGCCGAACAGCCGCACCAGCTGCGGGTACTCGGCCAGTGCGTGGTCGATGACCCAGCTGTCGATCTTCGGGAACAGCCCGGCACGCTCGGCAATGGGGATGAACTCGGCGGGCGAGACCGTGCCCAGCACCGGCGAATGCCAGCGCAGCAGCACTTCGCAACTGACCACCGCACCGTCGCGGTTGAGTGCCGGCATGTAGACCAGCCGCAGCTGGTTGTCGCCGTCCAGTGCGCGCAGCTGGTCCTCGATCAGGCGGATTCGCTCGTTGCGCTGTTCCAGCTCGTTGCTGAATGCCACCGCCATGCACTTGCCTTCGGCCTTGGCCTGGTACATGGCGGTGTCGGCGCGGGTGAGCAGCTGGGTGATGGAGTCGGCATCGTCCGGATAGCAGGCGGTGCCGATGCTGAGGCTGACCGGGTAGGTGCGCTCCTCCAGGCGGAATCCGCCGCGGCACAGGCCGAGCAGCGCGTCGCACAGTGCGTCGAGGCCGGGCTCGGCATCGCTCAGCAGGAGGATGGCGAATTCGTCGCCGGACAGCCGGGCGAACGCCGAATAGGTGTGCGGATGCTGCTGGCGATGCCGTTCCAGCAGCGTCTGGGCGCGCTGGGCGAACAGGCGCAGCAGGGCATCGCCGGCATCGTGGCCGTGGCGGTCGTTGACCTGCTTGAAGTTGTCCAAGTCGATGAACAGCAGCGACAGGCGCTTGTCCTCCTGCAGACATTGTTCATACATGGCGTTGGCCAGCATGCCGAAGTGCGCGCGGTTGCTGATCTGCGTCAGGCTGTCGGTCCAGGAGATCTCCTGGATGCGCTGCAGCGCGGCGGTGCTGCGATCGTGCAGGGTCTTCATGTTGACCGTCAGGCGGCCGATCTCGCCGCCGTCGCTGGGCTCGTCGAGGGCCGCGCGTTTGCACAGCAGCAGGTCGGTGAGCTGGTCGTCCAGCTGGCTGATGGGCGTGGTGATGTAGCGGCGGATCAGCCACAGCAGCAGCCCGATGGACAGCAGGCCGATCAGCGAACCGCCCGCGAGAAAGGCCAGCCCGAGCTTTTGCAGGCGCTCGGCGGTGTAGTCCGGCGCCGGCGTCAGGCGGGCGCGCAGCGAGCGCGACAGCGGAATCTCGGCGGACAGGCCGACGTCCACCGGCAACTGCTGGTCGGCGATCTCCACCGGCGCACCGTATTCGCTCTCCAGTGCCCGCTTGAGCTTGATGAATCGCTCGGGGCGTACCGCCAGCTGGATGGCGAAGGCCTCACCGCGCTGGCTCGGCAGCGGCCTACTGCCGCTGGCCGGCAGGACGAAGTCGGTGTTGACCAGCAGCGGAGCGCCATCGGCCTGTTCGAGGTAGATCGTCGCGCTGGAAGCCGATTGCCGGGCCTGCTGGACGATCCGTTGCTGCGAGGCATCCATCGAGCCGAACGGCGACAGGCTGCTCTCGAAGTAGTAGGCCGGCTGGCCATCGGGCTGCACGATGGCGAAGGAAACGAACGACAGTTCGGTGTTCGACAGCGAGCGAATGCTTTGCTGCAGGCGAAGCCCGAGGGTGTCGTTGCGAAAGGCGGTGTCCGACTCGCGCAGGAAGTGCAGCAACGCCTCGCTGTCGATGATCGAGTAGAGCACGCTGCGGTTGAACGCCTCGTAGTCCAGATAGGCCGACTTCAGCGCCGACAGCTGCTGCTCCAGACGCGCCTGCTCCAGGCCCAGCAGCGAGGCGCGCTGGGTCAGGTAGGCGGTGGTCGAGGCAACCAGCTGGATGATCAGAATGACCGGGAAGATCACCAGCAGCGCGCGTTTACCGAGCGTCATGGGCGTTGATCAGTGCGCTGATGATGCGCCGCCGGGTCTGCGTGCCTTCCAGCGGCCGCTCCTCGTAGACCTGGCTGCGGGCCAGGACCGCCTCTGGCGGGTAGATGGTCGCATCCGCGCGCACGTCCTCCGGCAGCAGCGCCCGGGCTGCGGCATTCGGCGTGGCGACGCCCAGGTCCTCGGCATTCAGGGCGGCGATCTCGGGCCGGTTGAGGAAGTCCAGGAAGCGGTAGGCCAGCGCCTGGTTCGGGCTGTTGCTCGGCACCGACAGGCAGTCGACCCAGAGCAGTGTGCCTTCTTCCGGCACCACGTAGCGCCAGGGCTCGCCGTGCACGCCCTCGACCGCGTTGAGCACCTGCTGGTCGCCGCTGTAGGCCAGCGCCATGTCGGCGCGGTCGAGATGCCGCTGGCTGCGCAGCGCGGTGATCACGTACTCGTAGGTGAGCACTGCCTCGGATTGGCTGCGCAGCAGCTCGAACGCTGCCTTGAGCTGGTCGAGGTCAGAGGTATTGATCGAGTGGCCGAGCAGGATCAACGGGCTGGCGAGGATGTCCTCGTGGTCTTCCATCATCACGATGTGCGGCTCGTCCGGTCGCGCCGGTTTGAGCAGGTCCGCCCAGGAGCGTGGCGCCTGCTCGATGCGGTCGCTGCGATAGGCGATGCCCAGCGTGCCCCACAGGTACGGCACGGCGTAACGGCCGCAGCTGTCGCGCCAGCGCCGGGCCACATGACGCAGCGCCGGCAGGCGGGCTTGCTCGATCGGCTCCAGCAGTTTGCGCGCGCCGAAGCGCGACGAGCTGATCAGCTCGGTGAGGGCGATGTCGATCTGGTGGTCGGGTTTGGCGAGGATCTCGTCACGCTTGTCGCCGCTGTCGAAGAAGATCTGCTGGATCTCGACCCCGGTCTCGGCCTGCCAGCGCTCGATCACCGCCTCGCTGAGGTATTCCTCCCAGGTCAGCAGCGTCAGGCTTTGTGCCGCGTGCAGCGAGGTAGAGGGAAACAGCAGGCTCACGGTCATCAGCACTGCGCTGCGTACGCACCAGGCGACCCGGGGTTTTTTGTTGTTCGGCATGGGCATCCTTCCGCTGGCAGAGGTCGAACCAGCCGGCGTCCCGGCATGGTTGCAGTGCTGGCACTTTAATGGCGCCAGACATATGACGGCAATGCCTTTCGTCGACCGCCGCTTACGCCCCGATCGGCGGCGGTTCTGCGTTGTTTGTCGCAGCGGCCGACGGACCTCCCATTCTTGAGCCAGACTCCAATGCATTCGGCAGCGTAGCGAGGAACCGGCCATGACCCTGATGATCCCTTTCCCCGATCGAATACATGCAGGCGAGGCACTGGCCGAGCGGTTGGCGCAGGAAGGCGACTGGACCGATGCCCTGGTGCTGGCGCTGCCGCGCGGTGGTGTGCCGGTGGCGTTCGAGGTGGCGCAACGCCTGGGCCTGGAGCTGGACATTCTGGTGGTACGCAAGCTCGGCACGCCCGGCAATCGCGAGCTGGCCATGGGCGCCATTGCCAGCGGTGGTGTGCGGGTGATGAACGAGGACATCGTGCGCTACGTTCACGCCTCCAGGGCCGAGATCGACGGCACCATCGCTCAGGAGAGCCACGAGTTGCAGCGCCGCGAACAGGCTTATCGCGGTGACCGCCCGCGGCCGGTGGTCGCCGGGCGTGCGGTGATCCTGGTGGATGACGGCCTGGCCACGGGCGCCACCATGCGCGCCGCGGTGAAGGCGGTGCGCCAGCTGGAGCCGTCGAGCATCACCGTGGCGGTGCCGGTGGCAGCTCCGGACAGCGTCGCGCAACTGGAGCCGCTGGCCGACCGCATCATCTGCCTGCACATGCCCCATGACCTCTATGCAATCGGCCGCTGGTACCAGAACTTCGATCAGACCCCGGACCGCCTGGTGGTCGATCTGCTGCAGCGCGCCTGGAGCCGGGGAGGGCAGCCGGCATGAGCCAGTCATCCGCGACCCCGATGCGCTTCACCCTCGGCAAGGCCCGCCTGCACGGCGACCTGTGCGTGCCGGCTGCGGCGCGTGGACTGGTGGTCTTCGTGCACGGCAGCGGCAGCAGCCGGCACAGCCCACGCAACCAGAGCGTGGCGCGCTGCTTCAACGAAATGGGCCTGGCCACCCTGCTGTTCGACCTGTTGACCAAGCACGAGCAACCCATCGACGAGATCACCCGCCAGCTGCGCTTCGACATCCCCTTGCTCAGCCAACGCCTGACGGGCGTGATCGATCAGCTGAGCAGCGATGCACAGCTGCGCGAGCTGCGCATCGGCCTGTTCGGTGCCAGCACCGGTGCGGCCGCGGCCCTCACCACCGCGGCTTCCCGCCCAGCCGACATCGCGGCAGTGGTCTCGCGCGGGGGGCGCGTCGACCTCGCCGAGCCGTCACTGGCACGAGTCCACGCCGCTTCGCTGTTCATCGTCGGCAGCCGCGACCTGGAGGTGCTGGAGCTCAACCGTGCCGCCGCGGCACGACTGCAGTGCGAGCACCAGCTGGTGGTGGTGCCCGGCGCGAGCCACCTGTTCGAGGAGCACGGCACGCTGGAAGAGGTGGCGCGCCTGGCCGGCGACTGGTTCGTGCGGCACCTGGTATAGCCGCACGCCGGTCACCGCCCGATCAGCCGCGGCGGCGCAGCAACGAGAACACCGTCAGCGCGCCCAGCGCCAGGGCGGCGGTGGTCGCCACCGGGTGTTGCGAGGCGCGGGTATACAGGCTGTGCTGCAGTACCACTCCGGGATAGGCGCCATGGGCATGCCCGGCGCCGCCCTGGCTGCTGTCGGCTTCGTGCAGTTGGCCGCGACGGTTGGCATCCGGACGGCCGCTGACGATTGTCGGGGCGATGAAGCGGCGGCGCAGCCAGTCCACCAGGCGCGGCGCATTCTGTTCGAGGCGGCTGAGCAGCTTGCCGTTGCCGATGTAGACGTCGCGCTGTGGGTGTTCGGCCGCATGCAGGATGGCCTGGGCGACCACCTCCGGCGCGTACACCGGCGGTGGGAAGTTCGGTGCGCTCTCCAGCTCGTTCTTCGAGTGATCCATGAATGGCGTATCGGTCGCCACCGGCCGCACCAGCGTCACCGAGACCGGGGCGCGATCCTGTTCCATCTCCAGCCGCAGCACGTCGGTCAGCGCCTTCACCGCGTGCTTGCTGGCGCTGTAGCTGGCGTGGAAGGGCAGCGCCACCACCGACTCCAGGCTGCCTATGTTGATGATCGAGCCGCCACGTGGGCGCAGATGCGCCGCGGCGATGCTGGAGCCATAGAAGGTGCCCCAGAAGTTGGTCTGCATGACGCGCTGGTGATCCTCGTCGCTGACGTCGCCGAGGCGACCCCAGACCGATGATCCGGCGTTGTTGATCCAGGTGTCGAAGCCGCCGAAACGCTCGATCACCTGGTCGGCAGCATGTTGCAGCGGCTCGCGCTCACCGACATCGGCCACCACGTGCATGACCCGTTCGCCGGCGCCCAGCTGTTGTTCGATCTGCGCCAGTGCTTCCTCGTTGCGGGAGATCAGCGCCACGCGGGCGCCCTGCTCGACGGCCATGCGTGCGGTGGCCAGACCGATGCCGCTGGAGCCGCCGGTGATGACGATGACCTGTTGGTTCAGGGGTTTGAGATGCAGCTTCATGGAACCCTCCTGTCGCGCTTTGCAATGGATATGGCATGGCGTATGGAAAAGGGCGCGACGAGGCCGTTCAGTCGGTGTGACGGGCGGTCCGGGTCAGTCGACCAGCCTGCGGGCGAAGGCCTCCAGCGACGCTTCGCCGACCACGTCACCGGGCAAAAGCGGGAGCTCCAGCAGTGGTAGCTGGCCCAGCGCCTGGCGCAGGGTGGCGAGATGCTGTTCTTCCAGGGCGTGGCGTTCGGCGAGAAAGGCGCCGGCATCGGCCGGCGAGCGCTTGTTCACCACCAGCGCGCCGACCGGCGTGCCGGCGCGCTGCAGCTGCGCATGCAGTTCGATGGTTTCCAGCACCGGCAGCCGCTCGGCGGCGAGCACGATGACGAACGCGCACTGCTGCGCATCACCGAGCACCTCGCGCAGCCGGTTGAAGCGCTCGCGGCGACGGTCGAGGATCTGGCGAATACGACTGTCGCGATCCGGCGCAGCCTCGCCATCGCCCTGGCCGAGTATGGACTGGCCGAAGCCGCGATCATCCTGGCCGAGGTTCTTCAACACCTGGCTGAAGCGCGAGCCGCGCTCCTGCCGGCGCAGCAGGCCTTCGGTCCAGGCGCTCATCATTTCCGGCAGCGCCATCAGCCGTGCCGTGTGCCCGGACGGGGCGGTATCGAACACCAGCAGGTCGTAGTCCGCCAGGCCCTGCTCCAGCGTCTCGGCGATGCGTTCGAGCAGCGCCGCCTCGTGCATTCCAGGGGCATCGCGCGACAGCGCCATGTGCTTGTCCACTTCGCCGGCCAGGTGCGCCGGCATCAGCTTGCGCAGGGCGGCGCCGACGTCCTCGAGGTGCTGCTGCACGGTGAGTTCCGGGTCCAGCTCCAGGCCGTCGAGCCCGGCCGCCAGGCGCACCTTCTGCGGGCCCACCGGGCGCTGCCAGAGGTGCCCGAGGTTGTGTGCCGGATCGGTGGAGACCAGCAGCACGCGGCGCCCGGCCCGCGCCTGGGCGAGGGCGGTGGCGGCGGCCACGGTGGTCTTGCCGACGCCACCCTTGCCGCCAAAGAACAGCACGCGACGCTCGGCCGCCAGGTCTAGCAGCATGCGATATGGTCCAGTGGCGAGTGCTCCATTCCCATGCGCCGGTGCCAGTCGTGGAAGCGCTCGTACAGCGCCGGCATCAGCTCCAGGGTGTACCAGGCGGCCGGGTTCGGCACGCCCAGGGTTTCGCTGAACACCAGCAGCATGAACAGGTCGTCCTCGTCGCGCCTGGCCCGGGCGAAGGTTCGCCGATAGGGCGCGACGTAGAACTCGCGCAGCCCCGCGGAAACCTTGCCGAGAATGCTCAGCGGCTCGCTCACGGCTGCGCCTCGAAGGCGCGCTCGGCCGGGTCGCGGCCCTTGCGCATGGCGATGATCGCCTCGAGTGTGACCCACAGTGCGGCGATCAGGATGATCACGTCCATGCCCAGCAGCAGCCAGTTTTCGGCGCGGTAGAACTGGCCCATCTGCACCAGCAGCGCGTAGATCGACATGGCCAGCAGGAACACCAGCGGCACCAGGGTGTACACCGGCGAGCGGCCGAGCTTGATCAGGATGACGGTGATCACCGCCAGGGTCAGGCCGGCCAGCAGCTGGTTGGTGGTACCGAACAGCGGCCAGATGACCATGCCGCCGGTGCCATCGGAGCCGGCGCCGAAGGCCAGCGCCATGCACACGCCGACCGCGATCAGCGTGCCCACCAGGGTGTTGACCTTCATTCCGGCCAGCTCGCCGGCTTCCTGGATGACGAAGCGCTGCAGGCGCAGGCCGGTGTCCATGGTGGTGCCGGCGAAGAGAATCGCCATCACTGCGAGAATGGTCCCGCCAAGCTCGGCAGGCAGGCCCAGACCGTTGGCCAGCAGCGTGCCGCCACCCTGAACGAAGGCGGTGACGCCGCCGCTGCCGAAGGCGGTATAGACCTGCTGCCAGTCGGTCAGGGTGGCGAAGCCGGCGGTGCAGCAGATGATCGCCGCCAGCGAGAGCATGCCTTCGCCCATGGCACCGAAGTAGCCGACGAAGCGGGCGTCGGTTTCCTTGTCCAGCTGCTTGGAGGTGGTGCCGGAGGCCACCAGGCCGTGGAAACCGGAGATCGCGCCGCAGGCGATGGTGACGAACAGCAGCGGCACGATGCTCGGGGTATCGGCCGGCAGCTCCTGGTTGAAGGCCGGCGCCACCAGCTCCGGCGCGCCGAACAGCACCGCCAGGTAGAGCAGGCCGAGGCCGACGAACAGTTGCAGGCCGTTGATGTAGTCGCGCGGCTGCAGCAGCACCCACACCGGCAGCAGCGAGGCGATGGCGGCGTAGACGAACAGCAGCAGGATCCACAGCGACTTGGCCGACAGGCCCATGATCTCGTCCGGCAGCACGATGGGGTACTGGTTGCCGATCAGGATCAGCGCGTAGAGCACGATCACCCCGCCCAGCGAAGGCCAGAGCAACTTCATGTTGTAGCGGTAGATCATCTGGCCGATCACCAGCGCCACCAGGATCGCGCCCCACACCGGGATCACCGAGGTCGGCGTGGACACCAGCAGGTTGGAGATCACCGCGGCAAAGGCACCGTTGACCATCAGCAGCACGAGGAAGATCACCACCAGGAACAGACTGCGCCCGCGCGAGCCGATCAGCCGACCACTGAGCATGCCCACCGACTGGCCGCGGCTGCGGGCGCTGGCCCAGAGCGCACCGAAGTCATGCACACCAGCGAAGAAGATGGTGCCGAAGACCACCCAGGCGAAGGCCGGACCCCAGCCCCAGATCACCGCGATGGCCGGGCCGACGATGGGCGCGGCGCCGGCCACCGAGGTGAAGTGGTGGCCCCAGAGCACGAATTTGTTGGTCGGTACGTAGTCCACGCCGTCGCGCATGGTGTGCGCGGGCGTCCGATAGTTGGGATCGAGCCGGTAGATTCGTTCGGCGATGAACTGGGAGTAGAAGACGTAGCCCAGCGCCATGGCGCCCAGGCCGACCAGCAACAACGCGATTGCACTCATCTGGGGATTCCTCGGCGTGCCGCTCGCCGGCGACACGCAGTCCTGTTTGGCCCTCATGGGGTGATTGTTATGACCGGGCGTCCACGCCGCGGCCTCAGGGGACAGACCAGCGCTCGCCACGGACGTTCCGCCCGCGCGCGAGCGGGCGCGCGGGCAAGCCCAGCGGCAATCTGCTGATACAAGGCTTTTCGCCGCCGCCTGTGGACAGCGGCGAACTCTTGGCCTCGACTTGTTACAAAGATCGGACTGCCATGGAGGATGTGATGACTCAGGCCACACTGCGTCGCGGAGCTGCCGACGCGCTCTTCTGGTTGCTGATCTACACCGCGCTCTGGGCCCTGTTCGCCGCCGGGCAGGGTTGGTTGCTGGGTGCGCCGACGGTGCTGCTGGCGGTCGCCCTGAGCCTCTGGCTTGGGTTGCGGCCGCTGACTATCCGGCTGGCTGCGCTGCCGGCGTTTGTCGGTCTGTTTCTCAAGCACATGTTGCTGGGTGGCTGGGACGTGGCCCTCCGTGCCCTGCGGCCGAGCTGCCCACTGCAGCCGGCGTGGCATCCCTACGCCTTCAGCAGCCGTTCGCCGCGGGTACGCCTGCTGCTGTCGGCGATGGTCGGGCTGCTGCCCGGCACACTGGCTTCGCGTATCGAGGGCGAACGGATGTGGGTGCACGTGCTGGACGAGCGCCAGCCCTGGCAGGCCGCCGTCGATGAGCTGGAGCAACGCCTCGATCAGCTGCTCGCTGCAGGGGATGCGTCGTGATGGCGGTCTTCGCGGCGCTCCTGCTGCTGACCTTGTTGGTCGGGCTTTGGCGCGTGCTGCTCGGACCCGGCCGGGTCGACAGGTTGCTCGCCGTGCAGCTGTTCGGCACCACTGGCACCGCGCTGTTGCTGGTGCTGGCGCAGTGGCAGGGCGCTCCGGCGTTGCGCGATGCGGCGCTGGTGCTGGCACTGCTGGCGGCGATCGTCAGCGCCGCGCTGGTGCAACTGTTGCGGCGCAGTCGCCATGAATGAGCTGCTGAGTGTCTTCAGCTGGCTGCTCTTGGCCGGCGGCCTGCTGTTCTTCTTTGCTGGCAGCGTCGGCCTGCTGCGCTTTCCCGATACCCTGAGCCGGCTGCATGCGCTGACCAAGGCCGATACCCTCGGCCTCGGCCTGGTGGTCGCCGGGCTCGCGGTGCGTGCGACCAGCCTGTTGGAAGTGGCGCAGATGCTGCTGATCTGGCTGCTGGTGCTGGCCTCCGGTGCCACCGCCTGCCAGTTGCTGGCGCGCCAGGCCGGCGAGGAGGGCGAGGATGACTGACTGGCTGCTGGATGCAGTGCTCGGCCTGTTGCTGCTCGGTCTGGCCGGCGGCGCGCTGCATGTGCGCCAGCTGTATGCCGGCGTGTTGCTGTTCATCGCCTTCGGCCTGGTGCTGGCGCTGGTCTGGGCGCGGCTGGGAGCCGCCGACCTGGCGCTGGCCGAAGCCGCCATCGGTGCCGGGTTGACCGGTGTGCTGCTGTTCGCCGCGCTGGCGCGCCAGCCCCGGGCCAGCAGCGAACCGAGTCTGTCGCGCCGCCGGCGCCTGGCTGCGGTGGCGGTGCTGCTGCCGCTCTTGTTGATGGTGTTGCCGCAGCTGGCGCCGCTGGCCGAATTGCAGCCGAGCGTGCCGACGCAGATCGATGCTGCGCTGGCGCAGAGCGGCGTCGAGCATCCGGTGACGGCGGTGCTGCTGAACTTCCGTGCCTGGGACACCTTGCTGGAACTGGCGGTGCTGCTACTGGCGTTGCTTGGCGCGCGCCAGCTCGGCACGCTGCAGCCGCAGCTGAGCGAGCCCTGGCCATTGTTGCGCGCCTGGGGCCGCACCCTCGCGCCGCTGCTGGTGCTCGCCGGTGGCTATGTGCTCTGGCGCGGTGCGGCCTCGCCGGGTGGCGCATTTCAGGCTGGCGCGCTGCTGGCTTCCGGCATCGTCCTGCTGCGCCTGGCGGGTGCGCTGCCGGCGCTGTACTGGAGTTTCTGGCCGCTGCGTCTGCTGGTGCTGATCGGGCTGCTGCTGTTCGTCGGCGTGGCCGCCGCCTGCGCCTGGTTCGGCGATGGCTGGCTGCACTACCCGGTCGGCTGGGCCAAGCCGCTGATCGTCTTCATCGAGGCCACGGCGACGCTATCCATCGCCGCCAGCCTGAGCCTGCTGGTGATCGGCGACGATCCGGAGCCGCAGTCATGAACGCCACGCTGTTCTGGATCGCCATCGGTTTCGCCCTCTGGCTGCTCGGCCTGCATGGTCTGCTGACGCTGCGTCATGCCCTGCGGCGGATCATCGCGATCAACCTGATGGGCAGTGGCGTGTTCCTGGTGATGATTGCCCTGGCGGCGCGTCATGATCCGAGCGACCCGCTGCTGGTGGCGCTGGTGGTCACCGGGCTGGTGGTGGCGGTGAGTGCCACCGCGCTGGCGCTGCGGCTGAGCAGTGCGCTGGCCGCAGCGAAGGAGCACGAGCGATGAACGCCGCGTTGGCCAGCCTGCTGCTGCCCCTGGGCGGCGGCCTGTTGCTGATCCTGCTGCGCCCGGCCCGCGGCGGGCGCTGGGTGATCGCGCTGAGCCTCGGCGCGCTGCTGGCGGCGATCATGGCGCTGCAGGTGGTGCTCGATCATGGCGAACGCAGCCTGTTCATCGGTGGCTGGGAGGCCGGGCTGGCGATTCGTTTCCGCCTGACGCCCCTGGCCGCGCTGTTGCTGGTGTTCACCGCCGGGCTGCACCTGCTGGTGGCGCTGTATGCCGCGCGCATCGCCCATGCCACCGGCAAGGCGGACTACTGGCCGCTGTCCTGCCTGCTGCATGCGGCGCTGGCGGCGCTGTGGCTGTCGGCCGATCTGTTCAACCTCTACGTGACCCTGGAACTGCTCAGTCTGGTGGCCGTGGCGCTGGTGTCGCTGGCCGGGCGTAAAGCTTGGAAGCCGGCGCTGAACTATCTGCTGCTGTCGCTGGCCGGCTCGCTGGCCTACCTGCTCGGTGTGGCGCTGCTCTACGGGCGCTACGGGCTGCTCGATCTGGCCCTGCTGGCGCGCCTGAGCGAGGCCGACGGCGCGACCCGTCTGGCGCTGCTGCTGATGAGCGTGGGGCTGATGCTCAAGGCCGCGCTCTGGCCGTTGCACCTGTGGTTGCCGCCAGCCCACGCCGCGGCGCCGACAGCGGTCAGCGCGCTGCTTTCGGCGCTGGTGGTCAAGGGGCCGCTGTACATCCTCTGGCTGATCTGGAGCGAGATTGCCCCGGCTGAATTCGGCCGCGACGCCGGCCTGCTGTTCGGCACTGCCGGGGTGCTGGCGCTGGTCGCCGGTGGCTGGTCGGCGCTGCGCGCGCCGCGGCTGAAGACGCTGGTGGCCTATTCCACGGTTGCCCAGCTGGGCTATGCGCTGCTGGCCCTCGGCCTGCTGTTGCATCTGCCCGAGCCGCGGCTGCATGCGGCGCTGTGGCTGTTCGTGCTGGCCCATGGGCTGGCCAAGGTGTCGATGTTTCTCGCCGCTGGCGAGTTGCAGACCATTCTCGGCAGCAAGCGGGTCAAGGGCATGAAGGGCGCCAGTCAGAACGTGCCGATCGCCCTGGCCGCGTTCGCCGTGGCCGGCGGCAGCCTGGTGGGCCTGCCGCCCAGCGGCGGCTTTCTGGCCAAATGGTTGCTGCTGCAGCCGCTGTTCGAACAGCCGCAGCACTGGCCGTGGGCGCTGGGCGTGCTGTTCGGCACGCTGATGTCGGCCGCCTACGTATTCCGCGTGGTGGCCCATGGCTTCGATCGCGCGCGGCCCAATTCGCCGAGCATCCATCCCGATCGCCTGGCGCAGTGGCTGGCGCTGCTGCCGGCGTTGCTGGTCTGGGGGTTGGCGCTGATCAGCGAGCCGCTGCTGCTCTGGCTCGGGGGGCTCGGACGATGAACTGGCACGGCCTGCTGCCGCTCGGCATCGTACTCAGCTCGCTATTGCCGGGCCTGGTGATCTTCGCCCTGCGCGAGGACCAGCAGCGCCTGCGGGTCACGCTCAACCTGCTCGGCGTGACGCTCAAGCTGCTGCTGGTCGGCGGCATGCTCTACGGCGTCAGCCAGGGCAGCGAGTATCGTTTCAGTGTGCCGCTGCTGCCAGGCGCACCGCTGGTGCTGCAGGCCGATGCGTTGTCACTGCTGTTCGTCGCGCTGTCCTCGCTGCTCTGGGCGGCGACCACCATCTACGCCATCGGCTACCTGGAAAACTCGCCGCTGCGCTCGCGCTTCTTCGGCTATTTCAGCCTGTGCGTCAGCGCCACCGTGGGCCTGGCGCTGGCGGGCAACCTGGTCAGCTTTCTGCTGTTCTACGAGCTGCTGACCCTGGCCACCTTCCCACTGGTGGTGCACCGCGGCACGCCGGAGTCGCTGACCGCCGGGCGCGTCTACCTGGCCTATACGGTGGGCGGCGGCACGCTGGTGCTGATGGGGGTGGGGCTGCTGCACAGCCTGGCCGGCACGCCGGATTTCCAGGCCGCCGGCTATCTGCTGGAGCAGGTCGACGAGCACGAGGTGCCGCTGCAGGTGGCCTTCGTCCTGCTGATTCTCGGGCTTGGGGTGAAGGCCGCGCTGATCCCGCTGCATGGCTGGCTGCCGCAGGCGATGGTCGCGCCGGCGCCGGTCAGTGCGCTGTTGCATGCGGTGGCGGTGGTGAAGGCGGGGGCGTTCGGTATCGTGCGGGTGGTCTATGACGTCTTTGGTGCCGAAGCGCTGACCCGGCTGGATCTCACCAGGCCGCTGCTCTGGCTGGCCGCGGCCACCATCCTCTACGGCTCGCTGCGCGCCTTGCAGCAGCAGGAGCTGAAGAAGCGCCTGGCCTACTCGACCATCAGTCAGGTGTCCTACGTGACGCTGGGCGTCGCGCTGCTCGGACCGATCGCCGCGGTGGGCGGCCTGGTGCATCTGGTGCATCAGGGGCTGATGAAGGTGACGCTGTTCTATTGTGCGGGCAACTTCGCCGAAACCCTGGGGATTCACCGTATCCGCGAGATGGATGGCGTTGGCCGACGCATGCCCTGGACCATGGCGGCGTTCTCCATCGGTGCGCTGGGCATGATCGGCATTCCGCCAATCGCCGGCTTCATCAGCAAATGGACGCTGGGCCTCGGCGCGCTGGAGGTCGGGCAGGACTGGGTGCTGCTGGTGCTGCTCGGCTCCGCGCTGCTCAACGCCGCCTACTTCCTGCCGCTGCTGTGGCGCGGCTGGTTCGCCGAGCCGGCCGACTGGCACGAGGACCGTTGGGCCGGCGAGCGCTTCGAGACTCACTGGATGCTGCTGCTACCGCCCCTGCTCACCGCGCTGCTGTCGCTGCTGGTCGGGTTGCTGGCCGCCACGGCGCTCAGCCCGCTGGGCTGGAGCCAGTTGATCGTCGAGCGGGAGTTCGCCATATGAATGCCTGGCTGTGGTTGCTGGTGCCATTCGCGCCGTTGCTCGGCGGCGTGCTGCTGCTGTGCCTGCGTGAACGCAGCCTGCCGTGGTTGTGGCTGGCCTGCGTGCCGGCGTTGCTGGTGGCGCTGCAGCCCCCGGCGGCGCTCGAACTGCCCTGGCTGTGGGAAGGCGTACGCTGGGGCGGCAGCGATTCGCTGACCCGCGCCTGGCTGGGTTTTTCCGCATTGCTCTGGGGCTGCGCAGCAGTTTTCGCCAACAGCAGCCTGAGCCGGGACCCGCGTCGGTTGCGCTTTTGGGCGTTCTGGCAGCTCGCTCTGGCCGGCAACCTGTTACTGATCATCGCCACCGACGCGCTGAGTTTCTACCTCGGCTTCAGTGCCATGAGCCTGTCCGCCTACGGGATGATCGTCCACCGTGGCGGCCCGGGACCGCGGCGCGCCGGCCGGCTGTATCTGCAGCTGGCGATCTGTGGTGAGATGCTGCTGCTCGCCGGTCTGCTGTTGCGCACCCATTCCACCGGCCAGGCCTTCGACTTCGCCAGCTGGCAGGCACAACCGATCGATCATCTGACCCTGGCCCTGCTGCTGCTCGGCCTCGGCCTGAAGGCCGGCTTCTGGCCGCTGCACGTCTGGCTGCCGCTGGCCCACCCCGAGGCGCCGGCGCCGGCCAGCGCGGTGCTCTCCGGGGCGATGCTCAAGGCCGGCATCCTCGGCATCTGGCGCTGCGTGCCGGAGACCGACCCGACGCTGACCGCCTGGAGCATGCCGCTGCTTCTGATCGGCCTGTTCGGTGCGCTCTATGCCGCGGCGCTGGGACTCTGTGCCGGCAAGTCCAAGGCTGTGCTGGCCTGGTCGTCGGTGAGCCAGATGGGCTGGCTGCTGATGGTCCTGGCGCTGGCCTGGAGCCTCGAGGCGCCGTCCCCCGCGCTGCTCACGCTGCTGGTGCTGTTCGGCGTACATCACGGGCTGGCCAAGGGTGCGCTGTTCCTGGCCGCCGGGATGGTGCACGAGGGGCGCCTGCCACGCCCGGGCTGGCTGCTGCTGGTCCTGCCGGCGCTGGCGATCATGGGGGCGCCGCTGACCAGCGGGGCGGCGGTGAAATACCTGTTCAAGGACGCCCTGCACGACAGCCTTTTCGCCGCCTGGGCGCCCTGGCTGACGCTGGCCAGCTTCGCCACCGCGCTGTTGCTGTTGCGCGCGCTCTGGCTGATGTGGCGCGACCAGCAACATGCCAGCGCACCACCGGCGGCCGGGCAATGGCTGCCCTGGGCGCTGCTCAGCCTGGCGTCGGTGGCGCTGCCTTGGCTGTGGTCGGCCCTGCGCGAGCCGTTGCTGGCGGGGTTGTATCCGGCCGGCCTGTGGGCAGCGCTGTGGCCATTGCTGCTGGCCGTCGTGCTGGCGGGGCTGGCCCGGCAGCGCCACTGGCGTGTGCCGGCGCGCCTGGCCCGGCTGCCGAATCCGGCACTGTTGGCTTCGCTGGCGCTGACCCGGCTGCTGCGGCAGCCGCCATTGCCCGAGCCGTCGGTCCGCCTCGATGGGAGCCGCTGGCGACAGCGTGAACGGCGCTGGAATCGCCGCTGGGAAGGCGGCGCGCTGACCCTCAGCGCCTGGCTGCTGGTGCTGTTGCTCTGGCTGGGCTGGTGGTGGTGATCAGGGCAACGCCTTGTCGGCGTAGGGGCGGGTATCCAGGCCCAGCTGGGCGCGGAAGCTTTCCATGTCGAACATGGTGCAGATCTCCTGCACCTGCTGCGTCGGGGTGATGGACCAGAACGCCATGGCGGAGATGCTCAGCACCTTGTCGCTGGGCGGGTAGCCGAACGCCGCATGCTCGATGGTGCCGATCAGCGTGCTCCAGGTGACCACCCGGTTGCCTTCGGCGATGCATTCTTCGACCACCACTTCCAGCTCCGGCATGGCGTGACGGATCTGTCGGACCATGTCGAGAAACTCGGCACTGACCAGCGGCCGGCCGATAAAGGAGCTCTTGTAGAGAAAATCCTTGCTGTGCAGATGCTCGGCGAGCGCCAGGTGCCCGCGGTTCCAGGTCAGGTCGATGTGCTGACGGACGAGTTTCTTGCGGTCATCCAGTGACATGCGCGTTCCATGAGGCTGCAGGTGGCTCGGTAGCGAACTCTAGCAGCGGCCGGGACGCAACGGGAGTGCCGTTCGTTCAGTCGGCGCGCAGCCGTACCTGGAAAGCCGCGCCGCCCAGGGGCGACTCGCCCAGGCTGAGTTCGCCGCCGTAGCTGTCGAGAATGTCCTTGACCACGGCCAGGCCGATGCCCTGGCCGGGATGCTGGGCGTCGAGGCGTTCGCCGCGACGGATGATCCGTGCGCGCTGGTCCACCGGCACGCCGGGGCCGTCGTCCTCGATGCCCAGCAGCAGGTCGCCGTCATGCGTACGGGCGCTGATGCGAATCTGTCCAAGGCACAGCCGGTAGGCGTTTTCCAGCAGGTTGCCGAGCAGCTCCATCAGCGCGCCCTGTTCCATCGGTACGACACAGGGCTCGACCAGCTGCACGTCGATCTGCACGCGCTTGTCGCGATAGACCTTGTCCAGCGTGCTGCACAGGCTGTCGAGCAACGGCCGCAGTTCGACCCGGTGGCGCACCAGGCCGCTCTTGCCGAGGCTGGCACGCTGCAGCTGATAGCCGATCTGCTGGCTCATGCGCTCGATCTGCGCCTGCATCACCTGCGCCTGCTCGCGGCTCTGGCTCTGCGCCGAGAGCGTCTCGCCGACGCCCTGCAGCACGCTGAGCGGGGTTTTCAGGCTGTGCGCCAGATCGCCCAGGGAGTTGCGGTACTGCTCGCGCTGGCGACGCTCGCTGTCCAGCAGGCGGTTCAGCGAGCGGGTCAGGCGCAGCAGTTCGCGCGGGTGGTCGTCGCTCAGTCGCTCGCGCTGCCCGGCTTCGACCTGGTCGAGTTCGGCGCTGACCCGCTTGAGCGTGCGAAAGCCCCAGGTCAGGCCTAGCCAGAGCAGCGCCAGCAGCACCAGCAGACCGCTGCCCAGCCAGAGATAGAGCTGTCGGCGAAATTCCTCGAACAGGCTGAGGTATTCGCTGGTTGGCTGCATGGTGACGAAGCTGAAGGCGTTGTCGCGGCTACCGGCCAGGTGCAGTTCCACGTCGTAGACGAAGTACTCCACACCATCGGCATCGCGCACCCGCAGGAATTCGGTGGCGCCACCCTCATAGCGCGGACGGTAGTCGATGCGCTCGTCGGCAGCCGAGCGGGAATGCCAGATCAGCTCGCCGCGGCGGTCGTAGATGAAGCCGAGCAGCTGTGCATCCGGCAGGTCGAACTCCTCGTCCGGCAACCGCTCGGGCATCTGCAGCCGGCCGCCTTCGACCTGGGCGGCGGTGATCAGGGTGCTGGCATCGGCCGCCAGGCGCTGTTCGATGACCTTCTCGAAGGTCAGGCTGAAGGCGCCCTGCAGTGCGGGCAGCAGTGCCAGCATGAACAGCGCGGCCAGGCTCGCGGCGCCGAGCATCAGCCGCAGGCGCAGCGACATCGCGCCGGTCAGGCGGGTTCGCACGCGCGCCTGCAGCCGGCGCCAGCGTCGGCTCATCGGCAGCGCTCGGTGAACAGATAGCCGAGGCCGCGTACGGTTTCGATGGGTTTCATCGCGCACTGCGCCTCGAGCTTGCGACGTAGCCGTCCGACCAGCACCTCGATCACGTTTGGATCGCGCTCCTCGTCGCCGCTGTAGAGCTGTTCCATCAGCCGCTCCTTGGCCACCACCTGCTGCTGATGACGCATCAGGTACTCGAGGATGCGGTATTCGTAGGCGGTCAGCGCCAGCGGCTCGCCGTTGGCCGTGGCCTGTTTGCGGTTGAGGTCCAGCAGCAGCGGGCCGGCTTCGATGGTGGCCTGGGTGAAGCCGCTGGAACGGCGCAGCAGGGCGTTCAGCCGGGCTTCCAGTTCCTCGAACTGGAACGGCTTGACCACATAGTCATCGGCGCCGGCCGCCAGCCCCTCGACCTTGTCCTGCCAGTTGCCGCGGGCCGTGAGGATCAGGATCGGAAAGGTCTTGCCGCGGCTGCGCAGCTGGCGGATCAGATCCAGCCCGCTGATGCCCGGCAGGCCGAGGTCGATGACGGCAAGGTCATGATTGAATTCGTGGGTCTGATACAGCGCTTCTTCGGCATTGGGCACGGCATCGACGATATGCCCGCTTTCACCGAGCCGCGTCTGCAAGTGGTGACGCAGCAGCGCCTCGTCTTCCACCACCAGCACTTTCATGTTTTGTGCTCCCAGTGCAAAAAACGGCCGGGTTTGTCCCGGCCGTCGTTCGACATTCTGTCAGCGAAACGCCATCAGAAGTGATAGTTCAGACCCAGGTAGGCCTGCTTGCTGCTGTGCACGTCGATCGAGCCCAGCTTGCCGACCCCACGCTCGGAGACCTCGGTACCGGCGTTGCTGCGCAGGTAGCGGTAACCGGCTTCCACCGAGGTGTTGTCGCCGAGCTTCTGCAGGATACCGGCCTGCAGGCCGACCAGGTAGCCGATGTCGGTGTCACGGCTGTAGCCCTTGGACTCGTTCTCCAGCTTGGTCAGACCGGCGCTGGCACCGCCGAACAGGCGGGTGGTGTCGCCCAGCGGGACGAACATGTCGTAGCTGCCGATCAGGTTCTGCTGACGCAGCTTGAGGCTGCTGCCGTAGTCGTCCGAAACGTTCTCGTAGGTCATGTAGTAGCGGCCTTCGTCGGTCATCTGACCGGCGCGCACGCCCCAGGTGCCGCTGTTCTTGATCACGTCATCGAAGCGGTTCTTGCCGTCCATGTTCTGCTTCAGCGAGCTGGAACGGTCGGTATTGACGGTGCTTTCGCCCCAGGTGAAACCGGCGAAGTTCTCGGCGGCATGGGTGCCGAGGCTGAAGATGCCGAAGGTGGTGGCGATGGCCAGGGTGCTGAGTTTTTTCATCGGTGACTCCTTTTCAGGCAGCGGGATACTGACGGCCCCTAGCCTGAACGGGTATCACTGAACCCAGACTGAACCTTGCCTGAACCTGCGCTGAACGGATGCCCCATGGGCTGCCATTGGTCGGTCGCGACCTTCAGGCCAGCTGTTGCGGCTGGTCCGGATCGGGCTCTTCGTCGCTGTCGCCGCCGCGCGGCGGATAGCGCTCGAGCAGCGTCGGCTGCTCCTGATCATCGATCCACCACTGCAGTTCGGCCTCCACGGCGGTATCGGCGGCGATGCCGAGCCGGTTGCGCAGCGGGCACTGTTCGCTTTCGCCGGCAGTCAGGCTGCCGCTCTGGGTGGTCTGGCCCGTGCCGGCGGTGCCACTGGAGCGGACCTTGAGACGGTAGCGGACCTGCTGGCCGCTGCCCTTGAAGCATAGCGAGAGCGTCAGTCGTTGCTCGGCGGCGGCGGGCTGCAGGTCGAGGCGGACCTGCACCGGGGCGTCGGTTGTCGCGGCGGCGGCGGCCGCCAGCAGCCAGGGGGCGAGGGTCATGACGAGCATCCTTGTGGTTCCTGCGAGCCGGTCCGTGGCCTTGGATGATGGTGCTACTGCTGGATGATGGTGGCGCTGTTGCCGGTGCCGCTCTGATGAATCGTCGCGACGCCCGGCAGGCGCGTGTTGTCGTTCGCCGGGAAGCCCTGGCGAATCATCGCCTCGTTGGCGCTGCCCAGCTGCGTGATGGTGGCCTGATGGCCCCAATTGCCCTGCTCGATGCTGGCCAGGTTGTCGTCGCCGTTCTGTGTCACCGATGCACGGTTCGAAGCAAAACGCTGATCGATGTCCACGCTGTTGCGGTTGCCGGTGGACGAGCCGCTGATGACGCCGCCATAGCCGTTCTGGTCGACGGTCAGGCGGTTGTCGTCACCGCTCTGGGTGAAGCTCAGTTCGTTGTGGTAGTCGCCTTGGCGGATGTCGGCGTCGTTGTAGTTGCCATCCTGCACGAGCGCCAGGCGATTGCCGTCACCCTGCGCGATCTCGGCCTGGTTGCTCACGCCGTCCTGGCTGACGCTCAGCCGCGAACCTTCGTAGTAGGTCTGCTGGCTGAAGCTGAGCGAGTTGTTGTCACCGCGCTGGGTGATCTCGGCCACGGCGAAGCCGGTCTGGCTGCCGCTGAGCTGGTTGCCGTCACCGGTGCTGCTGGCGGTCAGGGTGTTGGCTCGCCAGGTCTGCTCCAGTGAGGCGACGTTGAGGTTGCCGGTCTGCTGCAGATTGGCGACGTTGAAATGGCTTTCGCCAACCTGGGTGACACTGGCGTCATTGAAGTCGCCCACCTGGCTGACGGCGATGTCGCTGGATTGCACCAGGCCGATCTGCTGGAGCACGGCGACATTGCCGGTACCCGTCTGCTCCAGCTCGGTGCTGTTCTGCGCCATGACCTGGGTGGCGCCGAAGGCGAGCAAGGTAGCGATTGCTGCGGGTTTCAACATGCGATTCTCCATGGCCTCTAGCGGCCCTGCACGATATTGATCTGCTGGCCGTAGCCATATTGCGTGACGGTGCTGCGCAGGCCGTCGCCGACCTGTTCGATACGCGCGTCGTTGTAGGCGCCGTACTGGCTGATGCTGGCCTGGTTGTCGCTGCCGGTCTGGCGGATCTCGGCGTAATTGCCGTGGCCGACCTGTTCGATGACGGCCAGCAGGTCTTCCCCGTGCTGCAGGATGAAGGCTTCCTGGTCGCTGCCCTGTTGCAGCACCTGGGCGCTGAGCGCCTGACCGTTCTGCCGCAGTTCGGCCAGGTTGCCCTGACCCAGCTGCTGCAGATAGGCCTGCTGCGCACCGGCCGCCTGTGTCAGTCGGGACGGTGCGGCGCCGAGCGGGATGCCGCCCGGCGCGAGGTCGCCGTTGTCCATCAGGTCGGCAGCGAGCAGCGGGGAGCCGATCAGGCTGAGGATCAGGGCCAGCAGCAGTGCGGCGCGGGGCGGAGAGCAAGGGGTCATTGGTAGATACCGGATGACAGTGGAGGCGATTCTTGAACGCCGCGCGCAACCTTGGATATCCATCGGATGATGTAAAAAACCGCCTGAATAAGGCGGTTCATGGATTAATCCCAGCGGTGCCATGGGGCGCCAGTCAGCTCGAACGCCCCCCGGCAGTGCCGCCTGCTCGGCGTGCGCTGCCGGGGCGGCCCGCGCTCAGACGCTGCAGGACTTATCCCAGTCCAGATGGCTGCGCAGCAGGTAGGCCGCCTCGGCGCGGTTGGAGGCGCCGATCTTGCGCAGCAGGTTGTGGATATGACTCTTGATCGTGTGCGGGCTGAGGCACAGCTGCTCGGCGATCTCGGCATTGGACAGGCCCTTGCCGGCAAGGCTGAGGATTTCCCGCTCGCGCAGCGTCAGGCTGGTCTTGCTTTCCGCCAGCTGGCGCATGCGCCGCCACTGGCCCAGTAGCCGCTCGGTGAGCACCCGCGGCAGCCAGTCGCCGCCCTTGAGCAAGACGCGAATGCCTTCGAGCAGGTGTTCGCGGGTGGCGTGGCTGTAGAACACCCCACGGATGACCGGGTGTTTCTCCACCAGCTGTTCGGCCTGTTCCGGGACGATGTTCACCAGTGCCACCGGGGTGTGGTCGTCCAGTTGGTCGATCAGGCTGGAAATCTGTTCGGCCTCGCTGTGGCCGGCGTCCACCAGAAACAGGTCGGCATCATGCTGCTCCGGCGGTTCCAGGCCGGCGAGGGAGACTTCGACCTGGGCCTGTTCGCCGAGGAAGTGGCGGAAGAACAAGCCAAGCAGTTCGTTGCCGGTTAATAGCGTGACGGTTGGGGATGTGTTGCCCCGCGTAAGATCCGCGTCCATGTTCGGTACCTAGTCAGTCGGGCGTAATCGTTTAAAAAGCTACTAAACGACCAGCACCTTGCAGCGAAGTTCAGCCCAGAGATGGCGAACGGGCACTATCCGGCCAGCAGGTGCGCAACCTGGCCCAGAGACGGGCGAGCCGCCGGTAAGGCCGCGCGTTTTTGCACGGAACGGCTGCTAAGGTAGCTGCATGAGCCAAACCTCTGCTGCCGTTTCACCTCGCGAACTCAGCGCACGCGCTCTGGCGACCGGATTGTTGCTGGGTGCGCTGCTGGCGCCATCGAATGTCTACTCGGGCCTCAAGATCGGCTGGTCGTTCAATATGTCGATCATTGCGCTGCTGGTCGGCTTCGCCTTCTGGCAGGGAATCGCCAGGGCATTCGGGCGCCCGCGCTGGTCGTTGCTGGAGAGCAACATCAACCAGACCACCGCCTCGTCCTGCGCCTCGATCATCTCCGGCGGGCTGGTGGCGCCGATTCCGGCCTACACGCTGCTCACCGGTCAGCAGCTGGACAGCCTGGCGCTGATGGCCTGGGTGTTCTCGGTGAGCTTTCTCGGCATCTGGGTGGCCTGGTACCTGCGCCCGGGGCTTATCGCCGGCTCCGGGCTGCGCTTTCCCGAAGGCATGGCGACGCTGGCCACCCTGCAGCAGATCTACAGCCAGGGTGCCGAAGCCGGGCGCCGGCTGTGGGTGCTCGGCAGCGCTGCGCTGCTCGCCGCCGGCACCAAACTGATCGATACCTTCTTCTGGAGCCTGCCGCGCTGGGCACCCTCGGCGCAGCTCGAGCGACTGACCTTCACCTTCGAGCCGTCGCTGCTGCTGGTGGGCTTCGGTGGCATTGTCGGCCTGCGCGTCGGCTTGTCGTTGCTGCTCGGCGCACTGCTGGCGTGGGGGCTGCTGGCGCCCTGGCTGCTCGCCGAGGGTCTGATGCGCCTGCCAGCCGCTGCCACGGGGCCGCAGTTCGCCACGCTGATCGAGTGGCTGCTGTGGCCCGGGGTCAGCCTGATGGTCTGCGCCACGCTGACCTCGCTGGGGCTGCGCCTGCTGCGTTCGCGCACGGCGACACGGCGCGGGTCACGCCGGTGGCGTCCACAGGGCTGGCCGGCCGCTGGCCTGGCGCTGGCGATCACGCTGGTGGTGGCGCTGCAGATCAGCCTGTTCGGCATCGCCCCGGCGCTGGCCTTGCTTTCGATCCCGCTGGCGCTGCTGCTGGCGATGGTCGCCGCGCGCGTGGTCGGCGCTACCGGGATTCCACCGATTGGCGCAATCGGGCAGCTGTCGCAGCTTGGCTTCGGCGTGTTCGCACCCGGGCAGGTGCCGGTCAACCTGATGAGCGCCAACACCGCCGGCGGCGCGGCCGGGCAGTGCACCGACCTGCTCAATGATTTCAAGGTCGGGCACGCCATCGGTGCCACGCCGGCGCGCCAGGCGGTGGCGCAATGCGCCGGTATCCTGCTCGGCAGTGTGGTGGGAGTGCTGGCCTATCAGCTGCTGATCCCGGACCCGCAGGCGATGCTGATCACCCCCGAGTGGCCGGCGCCGGCGGTGGCGACCTGGAAAGCGGTGGCCGAAGCGCTGACTGGCGGGTTGGGTGCGCTGGCGGTCGATGTGCGCTGGGCGATGCTGGTCGGCGCGCTCTGCGGAATACTGCTGGGTGCGCTGGAAGGTCTGTTGCCGGAGGCGCAGCTGCGCTGGCTGCCAAGTTCGGCAGCGCTCGGCCTGGCATTCATCATTCCCGCTTCGATCTCGCTGCTGATGACCTTCGGCGCCGTGCTCGCCTGGGCCTTCACCTCGCGCTGGCGCAGTCTCGGCGAGCGTTTCGTGATCGTCGCCGCCGCGGGGCTGGTGGCCGGCGAAAGCATGGCGGGCGTCGGTGCGTCGCTCTGGCAATTGCTGCGCTGATTTAGCGAAACGCCTGAATTAAAGCGCCGCGTGGTCGGTCGTACCCCTTGTACTCATCTGGGGGAGAGGCATGACCAAGCCAACATCGCCGGACGACAACAAGCAGGTCGCCAACCGCGCCATGGTGCAGGCGGCCGTCCTGGCCGCTGTGGTGCTGCTGTGCATCGTCGCCTGGCTGGCCTTCGACTTTCTCTTGCTGCTGTTCGCGTCCATCCTGTTCGGCGTGTTGATCCACGGCGTGAGCTGCTGGCTGAGCAGGCACACCCCGTTGCCCTACAAGGCTTCGATGGGCGCATTCTTCGTGGTCCTGCTGCTGGGCCTGGGCGGCGGGGGCTGGCTGGTGGCGCCGAGCATCGTCGAGCAGGCCGATGCGCTGTCCGATTCGCTACCGGAGGCGGTCGAGCGGCTGCGTGAGCGTGCCGAGCAACTGCCCTGGGCCAACGAGCTGCTGCAGCAGAGCGATCGGCTGGCGGATTCGTTGCCGGAGGGCTCCAGCGCCTTCAGCGTGGTGACCAAGGTGATGGGCTCGGTGGCGGGCGCGCTGAGCAGTTTCGTCATCGCCTTCGCCATTGGCATCTGCCTGGCGATCGACCCGCGGGTCTACCGCAGCGGGTTGCTCAAGCTGGTGCCGCAGGGCTATCGCCCGCGTGCCGCCGAGGTGCTCGACGAGAGTGGCGCGACGCTGCGTGCCTGGTTGCTGGCCAAGCTGCTGGAGATGCTGCTGATCGGCGTGCTGACCACCCTCGGCCTCTGGCTGCTGGGCATCGAGCTGGCCCTGGTGCTCGGGCTGATCGCCGGATTGCTGTCGTTCATCCCCAACTTCGGCCCCGTCCTGGCGGTGATTCCCGCGCTGTTGCTGGCCTCGCTGGAGGGTGGGCGCACGGTGCTCTATGTCGCCGGGCTCTACCTGTTCGTCCAGGCGCTGGAGAGCTACGTCTTCACGCCGTTCATGCAGCAACGCATCGTTTCGATCCCTCCGGCGCTGACCATCGGCGTTCAGCTGCTGTTCGGCTTGCTCGCCGGCACCCTCGGCCTGCTGCTGGCCACACCGCTGGCGGCGCTCGGCATGGTGCTGGTGCGCATGCTGTACGTGGAGGATCTGCTGGGTGATCGCGAGCAGGTGACCGACGGTTCGTCGTAGCGGCCGCTCTGCGCCGCCGCCTGGCGGGCATGTCATGTTTTGTAAAGGCTGGCGAGGAAACCCCTGGCCAGCCCTGCTGCCGGAACCTGTGTACCCCCTGAAAAAATGGCAGGAGACGCATCATGAACATGCACAAGATCGCGGCATTCACCCTGGCGGGTCTGCTTTCCGGCGCGGCGTTCGCGGCGGACAACACCGGCACCGGCACGCACAATTCCATGGATCACGGGACCCATGAGCAGGGCACCATGGGTGGCACTGGCACTGGCACTGGCACTGGCACCGGCACCGGCGGCATGGACAGCGGAACCGGTACGGGCACAGGCACGACCGATATGCCGGGTTCGGCAGATCGTCCGGCCACCACGACCGGCAGTGACCAGGGCACCGGTGCCGATACCGGTGCGGATGGCGCCACCGGTGCGCCGGGTACCACTGGTACCGGCGGCGAGGGCGGCGAGCGCGGCGCTTACTGATTCCGCGAACAGCACGACGGCCCGGCAAGCCTCTGGCTTCCGGGCCGTTTCGCGTCCTGCCGGTGACCGCTCGGCCGAAGACCGTGGCGCCGGCGAAACCTTGGCGGCGCGGATGTGCCGAAAGCGCAAGAGACGATCGGAGGTGCGACGATGAATTTTGTGCGCTACGGCATCCTGCTGCTTTCGCTGGCATTCGCCTCGGGCGTGATGGCAGAAGGCACCGGCCCCACCCAGCCCGACAAGGCGCGCCAGCACCCGCTGGACAACAGCGAGCCCCGTGACGAACCGGCCGAGCAGCCGAGGCAGCAACAGCAGCTCGATCAGCCGCCGACGCTGCAACCGCGCCAGTCACCGATCGAAACCGATGTTCCGCCTCAGCTCGATCCGGTGGACGAGCAGCCCGGTAGCGATGTGGACGCGGCCGGCCCGCGCGTGCTGCGCAGCTAGCACGCCGCTGCGTGCCAAGCGAAGGCTGCGGGAATGAAAAAGGGAGGCCGAAGCCTCCCTTTCACTCGAGCGCTTCGCGGCGTCAGAACAGCACGCGGCTGCGGATGGTGCCGTTGACGTGCTGCAGCTTCTCCAGCGCCAGGTCGGAGTATTCCTTGTCCACGTCGATGACGACGTAACCGACCTTCTCGTTGGTCTGCAGGAACTGGCCGCAGATGTTGATGCCGTTGTCGGCGAAGACCTTGTTGATCTCGCTCATCACGCCCGGAATGTTCTGGTGGATGTGCAGCAGGCGATGCTTGCCCGGGTGCGACGGCAGGGCGACTTCCGGGAAGTTGACCGAAGACACCGAGGTGCCGTTGTCGCTGTACTTGACCAGCTTCTCGGCGACTTCCAGGCCGATGTTGGCCTGCGCTTCGGCGGTGGAACCACCGATGTGCGGGGTCAGGATCACGCGATCCAAGCCACGCAGCGGGCTTTCGAATTCCTCGTCGTTGGACTTCGGCTCGACCGGGAACACGTCGATGGCGGCGCCGATCAGGTGCTCGTCCTTGATCGCGGCGGCCAGGTGATCCAGCTCGACCACGGTGCCGCGGGCGGCGTTGATCAGGATGGCGCCTTTCTTCATGGCGCGGATTTCCTTCTCGCCGATCATCCACTGGGTGGACGGCAGCTCCGGAACGTGCAGCGAGACGATGTCGCACATGCCCAGCAGCTCGTACAGCGAGCCGATCTGGGTGGCATTGCCCAGCGGCAGCTTGGTCACCACGTCATAGAAGAAGACCTGCATGCCCAGCGCTTCGGCCAGTACCGACAGCTGCGTGCCGATGGAGCCGTAGCCGATGATGCCGAGCTTCTTGCCGCGGATCTCGAAGGAGTTGGCTGCCGACTTGATCCAGCCGCCGCGATGGCAGGAAGCGTTCTTCTCGGGGATGCCGCGCAGGAGCAGGATGGCTTCGGCCAGCACCAGTTCGGCCACGGAACGGGTGTTGGAATAGGGCGCGTTGAACACCGCGATGCCGCGCTCGCGGGCGGCGTTGAGGTCGACCTGGTTGGTGCCGATGCAGAAGCAGCCGACGGCGATCAGCTTCTTGGCGCAGTCGAAGACTTCCTCGGTGAGCTGGGTACGCGAGCGGATGCCGATGAAATGGGCGTCGGCGATCTTTTCCTTCAGCTCATCGCCGGACAGCGCGGTCTTGAGGTACTCGATGTTGGTGTAGCCGGCCGCCTTCAGGGTATCGACAGCGTTCTGGTGCACGCCTTCGAGAAGAAGGAACTTGATCTTGCTCTTGTCGAGAGAGGTCTGGCTCATCTGCATTAAAACCTTAAGGCCGAAGGATAGGACTGAAGTGTCCAGCGAAGGCTGGCCGACCCGGCAATGCCGGTGCCGGGAGTCTGCCGAGGCACGTTTCAAAGGGGTGCGTATGCTAGCATACGAGCCCCTCGAAACACCCCCACCCCTGTGCTGAAGCGTGCTCAGGGTGACCATGAATCGTATGAGAGTTCCCGTGATGACCGACCCCGCCCTGATCGATGAGCTGAAAACCCTGGTCGAGCCCGGCAAAGTGCTGACCGACGCCGATTCGCTGAACGCCTACGGCAAGGACTGGACCAAGCATTTCGCTCCCGCGCCGTCGGCCATCGTCTTCCCCAAGAGCATCGAGCAGGTGCAGGCCATCGTGCGCTGGGCCAACGCCCACAAGGTCGCGCTGGTGCCGTCGGGCGGTCGCACCGGACTCTCGGCCGCCGCCGTGGCAGCCAATGGCGAGGTGGTGGTGTCTTTCGACTACATGAACCAGATTCTCGAATTCAACGAGATGGATCGCACCGCCGTCTGCCAGCCCGGCGTGGTCACCGCGCAGCTGCAGCAGTTCGCCGAGGACAAGGGCCTGTACTACCCGGTGGACTTCGCCTCCGCCGGCTCCAGCCAGATCGGCGGCAACATCGGCACCAATGCCGGTGGCATCAAGGTGATCCGCTACGGCATGACCCGCAACTGGGTCGCCGGCATGAAGGTGGTAACCGGCAAGGGCGACCTGCTGGAGCTGAACAAGGACCTGATCAAGAACGCCACCGGCTACGACCTGCGCCAGCTGTTCATCGGCGCCGAGGGCACGCTGGGCTTCGTCGTCGAGGCCACCATGCGCCTGGAACGCCAGCCGACCAACCTCACCGCACTGGTGCTGGGCACCCCGGATTTCGATTCGATCATGCCGGTGCTGCACGCCTTCCAGGACAAGCTGGACCTGACCGCCTTCGAGTTCTTCTCCGACAAGGCGCTGGCCAAGGTGCTCGGCCGCGGTGACGTGCCGGCGCCGTTCGAGACCGACTGCCCGTTCTACGCGCTGCTGGAATTCGAGGCCACCACCGAGGAGCGTGCCGAGCAGGCGCTGGCGACCTTCGAACATTGCGTCGAGCAGGGCTGGGTGCTCGACGGCGTGATGAGCCAGAGCGAGCAGCAGCTGCAGAACCTGTGGAAGCTGCGCGAGTACATCTCCGAGACCATCAGTCATTGGACACCGTACAAGAACGACATCTCGGTCACCGTCGGCAAGGTGCCGGCCTTCCTCAAGGAAATCGATGCGATCGTTGGCGAACACTACCCGGATTTCGAGATCGTCTGGTTCGGCCATATCGGCGACGGCAACCTGCACCTGAACATCCTCAAGCCCGACGCCATGGACAAGGACGAGTTCTTCGGCAAGTGCGCGACGGTGAACAAATGGGTGTTCGAGACCGTGCAAAAGTACAACGGCTCGATCTCTGCCGAACACGGCGTCGGCATGACCAAACGTGACTACCTCGAGTACAGCCGCTCGCCGGCGGAAATCGAATACATGAAAGCGGTCAAGGCGGTGTTCGATCCGAACGGCATCATGAACCCCGGCAAGATCTTCGCGGCCTGAGTCGCCCACCGACCCAAGGAGTCATCGATGAGCTACCAGCACCACTACACCGACGGCACGCCGATCCACTACCCGCTGGGCAAGGTGGTCTGCATCGGCCGCAACTACGCAGAGCACGCCAAGGAACTGAACAACCCGGTGCCCACCGAGCCGCTGCTGTTCATCAAGGCCGGCAGCTGCACCGTGCCGCTGGAAGGCGGCTTCAGCATCCCGAGCGATCGTGGTGCGGTGCATTACGAAGCGGAAATCGCCGTGCTGATCGGCAAGCCGCTGTCGCGCAAGCCCAACGAGGAAGAGGTGCGCGATGCCATCTCCGGCTTCGCCCCGGCGCTGGATCTGACCCTGCGCGACGTGCAGGCCAGGCTCAAGGAAAAGGGTCACCCGTGGGAAATCGCCAAGAGCTTCGACGGCGCCTGCGTGCTGGCACCGTTCGTGCCGGGCGACGCGGTGGAGGATCTGGGCGACATCGGCATCCGCCTGAGCATCAACGGCGAAGTCCGCCAGGACGGCAACAGCAGCCAGATGCTCAATGCCATCCTGCCGCTGCTGCAGCACATCGCCGGGCATTTCAGCCTGCAGCCGGGTGACGTGGTACTGACCGGCACGCCGGCCGGTGTCGGCCCGCTCAACCAAGGCGATGAGCTGGTGCTGGAGCTGGTCGGCCTGTCCCGCTTCGAGAGCCGCGTGCTCTGATCCATCGACGCGGCGGGATTCACCCGCCGCGTTTGCCGCTTCTTTGCGAACCGTTCTCGTGTTGTAATCCGGCACCCTCCGCTGGAACGCTTTTCATGCCCGTTCGTTATTCCCGTTGGCGCCTGCTCGTCGCTGTCGTCCTGTTGCTGCTGTTCGTTGCGCTGCTCATCGCCGGTCGGCTGCTGCATTGGGATGACCAGCTGCGGCTGTACTGGAGCGAGCGCTCGGTCACTGCCGAACAGCGTGCCGCCGGCATCTGGCTGCCAGACTATGAGCTGGCGCTGGAGACCACGCTGGCCGGGCTCGAGGACGACGAAACCTCCGGGCTGACCTGGAACCCGCTGACCGGCACGCTGTTCACCGTTACCGGCAAACATCCGCAGCTGATCGAGTTCACCCCGGCCGGTGTCGTATTGCGGCGCATCGCACTGACCGGCTTCTCCGATCCGGAAGCGGTGGAGGCGCTGGATGATGGCCGCCTGGCGATCGTCGACGAGCGCCGCCGGCTGGTCGCGGTATTCCGCCTGGAGCCGGGCGTGGAAAGCCTGGAGCTGGACGACCTCGCCAGCTATGACCTCGGGTTCGCCGAGGCCGGCAACAAGGGCTTCGAGGGGCTGGCGTGGAATCCGCATACGCAACGCCTGCTGCTGGCCAAGGAACGCGACCCGCAGGGGCTGTTCGAGCTGCCATTCCCCGGCGAGGACGGTGCCGTCGGCGCGCTGAAGGCATTGCCCAGCCAGCCGCTGCTGGTGCGCGACCTGTCATCGGTGACGATTGATCCGCGCAGCGGTCATACGCTGCTGCTCTCGGACGAGTCCCGGCTGCTGGTGGAGCTGGACCTGCAAGGCAAGCCACGCAGCTTCATCGCCTTGTTCGGTGGTCTGAATGGCCTGGTGCAGGGCATCGAGCAGGCGGAGGGCGTCGCCATGGACGGCGAAGGCAACATCTATGTGGTAGGCGAGCCGAACCGCTTCTACGTGTTCAGCCGCAAGCGCTGAGACGTTGCGCCCGTTAAGCCTGGTGTAAGCCAGGCCCGACACAATCGCGATTTCAGAATTAGAAGAAAGTGGGTGTCATGCGTGCGTTGAAGATCCTTCTGGCTGCGCTGCTCGGCGTTGCCCTGTTACTGGCCGTGGCGGCCGGCGTTCACTACCGCCTGTTCGAGCGCGGCTGGTTCCACTTCACCCAGTGGCAGCAGGGCGAGCAGAGCGGCAGCGCGTCGTTGTGGCTGCCGGACTACCGGGTCGCGATCCAGGGCAAGGTCGTCGCCGGTATCGACGATGACCTGTCGGCGCTGACCTTCGACCCGGATCGCAACAGCCTGATCGCCGTCACCAACGGTGATCCGCACTGGCTGGAACTCAGCCTGGAAGGCGATCTGCTGCGCGCCATTCCGCTGGTCGGCTTCGGCGATCCGGAGGCCATCGAGTATATCTCCGAAGGCGTCTACGTGATCAGCGATGAACGCCTGCAGCGGTTGCTGCGCGTCGAGGTCAATGAGCAGACGAGCGTCATCGATGCCGAGCAGGCGCAACAGCTGTCGCTGGGGATCGACCTCAACGGCAACAAGGGCTTCGAGGGGCTCGCCTACGATACGGCGGGCCAGCGCCTGTACGTCGCCAAGGAGCGCAACCCGGTGCGCATCTACGAGATATCCGGCTTTCCATTTGCCGAGCCGACGCCCTCGGTGCATATCAGTGAGCACCAGGCGCGACTGTTCGTGCGCGACCTTTCCAGCCTGCAGTTCGACGAGCAGACCGGCCACTTGCTGGCGCTTTCCGACGAGTCCCGCCTGGTGGTCGAGCTGGACGCCGATGGCCAGCCGCTCAGCAGCCTGTCGCTGAGCGCGGGCCGGCACGGGTTGGAGCGGGACGTGCCGCAGGCGGAGGGGATGGCGATGGGACCGGACGGCACGCTCTATCTGGTCAGCGAGCCGAACCTGTTCTACGTGTTTCGCAAACCGGCCAGGTGATCGGACGACCAGCCGATCACCTGGCACCAGCGATCAGGCGACCGGCGAGGCGCTTTCGTCCTGCAGGGCGGCGTTCGGGGCGTGGCGACGGACCGAGTCGCAGCCCTGCTCGGCGCTGTGCAGGCTGGCGTACATTTGGCTCTGACCGATGACCTGGCCATTCGTGGCCTTGAGCACGAAGTAATGCTTGCCGTTGCTCGACTCCCTGACCTCGAACGCCTCTTCGCGCACGGCATTCTTGCGTACCGAATCGATGCCGTTGAGCGCCGAAGCGTGGGCCTTGTACTGTTCGCTGGACAACACGACCTGGCCGTTGCTGGCCAGCAGATTGAAATGAAACTGGCCATTGCTGGCGCGTTTCAGCTGGAATTTGCCGGACATGGCGACACCTCCTGTGAATTGCTGCGACGGACTCGGCGCAGCAATTCAAGCGTAGTCGCCCGTGGCGAGAGGCGCCGCTGTGTGACGGTCAGCGCGTGAGGGTCTGCACGCCGTCCTGGGTGCCGAGCAGCAGCAGGTCGGCCGGGCGCATGGCGAACAGGCCGTTGCTGACCACGCCGACGATGTCGTTGATCTTGCCTTCCAGCTCCGGGGCGAAGCCGATCATCAGGTTGTGCACGTCAAGGATGACGTTGCCGTTGTCGGTCACCACGCCGTCGCGGTAGACCGGGTCGCCGCCGAGCTTGACCAGCTCGCGCGCCACATGGCTGCGCGCCATCGGGATGACCTCCACCGGCAGCGGAAAGGCGCCCAGCTGCTCGACCAGCTTGCTGCCATCGGCGATGCAGATGAAGGTCTTGGCCACCGCCGCGACGATCTTTTCGCGGGTGAGTGCCGCACCGCCGCCCTTGATCAGCTCCAGGTGCTTGTTCGCCTCGTCGGCGCCATCCACGTAGAACTCCAGTTCGCTCACCGAGTTCAGGTCGTAGACCGGAATGCCGTGCTGCTTGAGACGTTCGGCGGTAGCTTCGGAGCTGGCCACGGCACCGTCGAAGAAGCCCTTGTGCTTGGCCAGCAGGTCGATGAAGAAGTTGGCGGTGGAGCCGGTACCGACGCCAACGATGCTGCGATCGTTGAGCTTGGGAAGGATATGGTCGACAGCGGCCTGGGCGACGGCCTGCTTGAGCTGGTCCTGGGTCATGGGGGAATCCGGGCGGGAAAGACGAAGCGCGGATTATAGCCCCGCGCCGGCGACCGGTCTCGTGTGCTGCGGCATGCCGAGGCCTTCGCGGATTGCCGGTGGTCGCCGGGGCGCTCGCGAGGGTAGACTCGGCGTTCCCCGCAAGGCCCGCCCAAGATAGCCAGAATGCTCGAACACTACGTCAAGAAGATCCTCACTTCGCGCGTCTATGACGTCGCCGTCGAAACGCCGCTGCAACCCGCCCGCCAGCTTTCCGAACGGATCGGCAACCAGATTCTGCTCAAGCGCGAGGATCTGCAGCCCGTGTTCTCCTTCAAGGTGCGTGGCGCCTACAACAAGCTGGCGCAGCTTTCGCCCGAGGAACTGGCGCGCGGTGTGGTCACCGCGTCGGCCGGCAACCATGCCCAGGGCGTCGCGCTGGCGGCCAAGCAACTGGGGATCAAGGCCACCATCGTTATGCCGCGCACCACGCCGGAGCTGAAGGTGCAGGGCGTGCGAGCCCGTGGCGGCAAGGTGGTACTGCATGGCGATGCCTTCCCCGAGGCGCTGGCCTATTCGCTGAAGCTGGTGGAAGAGAAAGGCTACGTCTATATCCACCCGTACGACGATCCCGACGTGATCGCCGGACAGGGCACCGTGGCGATGGAAATCCTCCGCCAGCATCAGGGGCCGATCGATGCGATCTTCGTTCCGGTGGGCGGTGGCGGGCTGGTGGCGGGAATCGCCGCCTACGTGAAATACCTCTATCCGCAGACCCGGGTGATCGGTGTCGAGCCGGACGACTCCAACTGCCTGCAGGCGGCCATGGCGGCCGGCGAGCGGGTGGTGCTGGAGCAGGTCGGGCTGTTCGCCGACGGCGTGGCCGTGGCGCAGATCGGCCAGCACACCTTTGATGTCTGCAAGCATTACGTCGATGAGGTGATCACCGTCAGCACCGACGAGATCTGCGCGGCGATCAAGGACATCTACGACGACACCCGCTCGATCACCGAGCCGGCCGGTGCCCTGGCCGTGGCCGGGATCAAGAAGTATGTCGAGCGCGACGGCGTCAGCGGTCAGGTGCTGGTGGGCATCGACTCGGGCGCCAACGTCAATTTCGACCGCCTGCGCCATGTCGCCGAGCGCGCCGAACTGGGCGAGAAGCGCGAAGCGATCATCGCCGTCACCATTCCCGAGCAGCCCGGCAGCTTCAAGGCCTTTTGCGAGGCGATCGGCAAGCGCCAGATCACCGAATTCAATTACCGCTACCACACCGACCGCGAGGCGCACATTTTCGTCGGCGTGCAGACCCATCCGGAAAACGACCCGCGCGCGGCGCTGGTGCAGGGCCTGCGTGACAAGGGCTTCCCGGTGCTCGATCTGACCGACAACGAACTGGCCAAGCTGCACACCCGACACATGGTCGGTGGGCACGCGGCCGGGGTCAGCGACGAGATGGTGCTGCGCTTCGAATTCCCGGAGCGGCCCGGCGCGCTGTTCAACTTCCTCAACAAGCTGGGCGGGCGCTGGAACATCTCAATGTTCCACTACCGCAACCACGGTGCGGCCGATGGCCGGGTGGTCGCCGGCCTGCAGGTGCCGGCCGAGGAGCGCCACCTGGTACCCGCGGCGTTGGACAAGATCGGCTACCGCTACTGGGATGAAAGCGACAACCCCGCCTACAAGCTGTTTCTCGGCTGAGCGCAGATAAAGGAAAGCCAATGGAACACTACCTGACCCTCCGCATCGTGCATGGCGCCACCGCAGTGCTCTTGCTGCTGGGCGTGATCGTGCACTTGCTGATGCTGTGGAAGGCGGCCCGCGGCGGCGACCAGGCCGTGCTGCAGCGCAAGTTGCAACGCACCCGCCGGCTGTCCCTGCCGCTGTTGGCGGTGATCGGCCTGTCATTGCCGCTGACCGGATGGTGGATGACACATCTGGCCGGATGGCCGCTGGGCCAGCTATGGCTGCTGGCCAGCTCCGTGCTGTTCGTCGTGCTGGTAGCGCTGGTGCCGCTGCTGGCCGGCCGCCTCGCCGCCTGGCAGGCACCGGGCAACGCCACCGCCGCACGCAATGCCGGCATTTACGGCGTGCTGGTACTGCTGGTGCTGATCGCAATCACGGCGCTGATGGGCGCCAAGCCGGTCTGATCAATCGCCCGCACGGCCCCTGCGGCGCAGCCAGGCCAGGGCCAGCAGCAGGTAGATCGCCGAGCCGCCCCAGTACAGCCAGGCGAAGCCGTCGGCCAGCCCGATCAGCAGGTAGGCGAGCAGCGGCCCGAGGGCGGCGCCCAGGTCCTGGGCGATCGAATAGCGCGTCATGAAGGCGACGACGTTGCCGGCGCTGGCGACGTCGCTGGCCAGCGCATCGGTAAGGGTGGTCAGCGCCGTCGCCAGCAGCATCACCAGCAGGGTCACGGCGAGCCAGGGCAGCAGCGGCAGGCCGCTGGCCATAAGGCCGAAACTCAGCGCCGCCACCAGCAGCGTTCCGCCATAGAGCCGCGAGCGGCCGCGCGGGCCGTCGGACCAGGCACCGAAGCGCCGACCCAGCCAAGGCTCCCATGACCAGCGCAGCGCCTGCAGGATGCCAGACAGCGCGGTCGCGCTGAGCAGCAGGCCGAACAGGTCGAGCCGGTTGCCGTAGAAGCGTTCGATCAGTGCGCTCAGGGTCGCCGCCAGCACGCCCTGGATCAGCATGGCGGTGCAGAAGCCGCTGACGATCACCCGGTATTTGCCGTTCAGCCGTGCGAGCCGTGGCGGGGTGTCGGCGGCGGGCGCCGCCGGCAATTGGCGCTCGTCGAGCGCCGCCGGCGGCTGGAAGTGGCGCAGCAGCAATGGCAGGCCCAGCAGGGCCATGGCGGCGAAGCTCAGAGCCAGTGCCGGCAGGCCGTAGACCGGCACCAGCAGGCCGCCGAGCAGCATGCCGACGAGGCTGCCGAGTCGATAGAGACCGTTGTACAGGCCCATCGCCTGGCCGCGCGACTGGCCGGCGGCACAGTAGACCACCGCCGATAGGCCGCCGATGCGGAAGAACGACCAGCCGATGCCCCACAGCGCGCGCAACAGCAGCCAGGCGATGAACCCCTTGGCGATGCCGTAGCCCAGGGTGGTCAGGGTGCCGAGCGTGGTGGCCAGCAGCAGGCCGGCGCGCAGACTGATGCGCTGGTACAGCCACCCGATCAGCGGGTTGAACGGCAGGCGGATCAGGCGGTTGACGGAGAGCAGTACGCCCACCTGCCAGAGCGCCTCGAGGCCGACTTCGTGCCAGTAGATCGGCAGGGCGATGTACAGCATGGAATCGCCGGTCAGGCACAGTGCGGTGGCCAGGGCGACCACCACGATCGGTCGGGAACTGCGTTGTTCGAGGGACGCGGGCATGCTGCTCCTCTTGTGAGCGTGCGAGCGGTGTCCCGGGCAGGCTGACCGCGGTGTCGGGTTCCTTTGGGGTGTCGCATTAGCGCCGCGCCGCAGCACGGCGCGTCATTCGTCGGATCACGGGCGCAGCGAGATGATCTGCCAGCCGCGCTCGCTGGCGATCTGGCGCAGGACCGGGTCGGGATCGACCGCCACCGGATGGGTGACCCGCTCGAGCAGCGGCAGGTCGTTGCGCGAGTCGCTGTAGAAATAGCTGCCTTCCAGGCTCTGCTCGGTTTCCGCCAGCCAGCGCTCGATACGCTGGACCTTGCCTTCCTGGAAGCAGGGGATGTCGGTCAGGCGGCCGGTGTAACGGCCGTCGCGCATCTCGCATTCGGTGGCCAGCAGGGTGTCGACGCCCAGGCGTGCGGCGATCGGTCCGGTGATGAAACGGTTGGTGGCGGTGACGATCGCCACCTTGTCACCGGCTTCCAGGTGCTGGCGCAATAGCGCTTCGCCCTTGCTCAGCACGATGGGCTCGATGTGCTCGCGCATGAACTCCTCGTGCCAGGCCTGCAGCTGCGCCATTTCGCTGCGCCCCAAGATTTCCTGGCAGAAGTTCTGGTAGGCGTGCACGTCGAGGGTGCCGGCCAGGTAGTCCTGATAGAAGGCATCGTTACGGGCCCGGTAGTGGCTCGCATCGACGATGCCGCGCTGGCAGAGGTATTCGCCCCAGGCATGGTCGCTGTCACCGGCCAGCAGGGTGTTGTCGAGATCGAATAGAGCCAGGCGCACGGAAGATTTCCTCGGGGATGGTCAGGGCAGCGCCAAGCATAGCGGTTAGATCGTCCGCGGTGCAGTCTCGGCCCATCTGCCAGGCGGTGCAGCGCGGGTCAGGAGCGCGGGCCGAACGGCGGCTTGCTGCGCTTTCGGCTTGTTGCGGTTTTGTGGAACAATGCCGCGACATGCGTCTGCGAGGTGGTATGCCGTGATCGATTCCGATGGTTTTCGCCCCAATGTCGGCATCATCCTGACCAATGATGTCGGTCAGGTGCTGTGGGCTCGGCGGATCAATCAGGATGCCTGGCAATTCCCCCAGGGCGGTATCAACGCCCGTGAAACGCCGGAAGAGGCGTTGTTTCGCGAACTCAACGAAGAAGTGGGCCTGGAAGAGCAGGATGTGAAGATCCTCGCCTGCACCCGTGGCTGGTTGCGTTATCGTCTGCCGCAACGCCTGGTGCGAACCCACAGCCAGCCGCTGTGCATCGGCCAGAAACAGAAGTGGTTCCTGCTGCGCCTGACCGGCGCCGAGGACCGTGTACGCATGGATCTGACCGGCAAGCCCGAGTTCGATGGCTGGCGCTGGGTCAGTTACTGGTATCCGCTGGGGCAGGTGGTCACCTTCAAGCGCGAGGTCTATCGTCGCGCACTCAAAGAACTTGCGCCGCGTCTGCCGGTGCGGGACTGAAAAATCGGGGAGAAAGCCTCTGAGCATGCTCGGCACGCTGCGCAAGATTGTCCAGGAAGTGAATGCCGCCAAGGACCTCAAGGCGGCGTTGGGCATCATCGTGCTGAGAGTCAGGGAGGCCATGGGCAGCCAGGTCTGCTCGGTCTATCTGCTCGATCCGGAAACCGAACGCTTCGTCCTGATGGCCACCGAAGGTCTCAACAAGCGCGCCATCGGCAAGGTCAGCATGGCGCCCAACGAGGGTCTGGTGGGCCTGGTGGGCACCCG
Organism: Stutzerimonas sp. Brlt_14; assembly: GCF_051948915.1. Lineage (NCBI taxonomy): Bacteria > Pseudomonadati > Pseudomonadota > Gammaproteobacteria > Pseudomonadales > Pseudomonadaceae > Stutzerimonas > Stutzerimonas sp. Brlt_14. The sequence goes on along the minus strand of NZ_JAYJLM010000006.1, from coordinate 229,312 downwards.
TGAGGAGCCGCTCAACCTCGAACACGCCTCCGAACATCCGCGCTACCGCTACTTCGCCGAGACCGGCGAGGAGCGCTACGCCTCCTTTCTCGGTGCACCGATCATCCACCACCGTCGGGTGATGGGCGTACTGGTCATCCAGCAGAAGGAACGCCGCCAGTTCGATGAAGGCGAGGAAGCCTTCCTGGTGACCATGAGCGCGCAGCTCGCCGGGGTTATCGCCCATGCCGAGGCGACCGGTTCGATCCGCGGCCTCGGCCGCCAGGGCAAAGGCATTCAGGAAACCCGCTTCATCGGCATTCCCGGCGCCCCGGGCGCCGCGGTGGGGACCGCGCTGGTGGTGCTGCCGCCGGCCGATCTGGACGTAGTGCCGGACAAGCACATCGATAATATCGAGGCCGAGCTGACGTTGTTCGAGGCGGCGCTGGAGGCGGTGCGCGCGGACATGCGCAACCTGTCGGAAAAGCTCGCCACGCAGATGCGCAAGGAAGAGCGCGCGCTGTTCGATGTGTACCTGATGATGCTCGATGACTCGGCCCTCGGTGGCGAGGTGACCAAGGTCATCCGCACCGGCCAGTGGGCCCAGGGCGCGCTGCGCCAAGTGGTCACCGAGCACGTTCGGCGCTTCGAAATGATGGACGATGCCTACCTGCGCGAGCGCGCCTCGGACGTCAAGGACATCGGCCGGCGCCTGCTCTCCTATCTGCAGGAGGCACGCCAGCAGGCTCTGGTGTATCCGGACAAGACCATCCTGGTCAGCGAGGAACTGTCGCCGGCCATGCTCGGCGAGGTACCCGAAGGCAAGCTGGTGGGGATGGTCTCGGTGCTGGGCTCGAGCAACTCCCACGTCGCCATCCTGGCCCGTGCCATGGGCATTCCGACGGTGATGGGCGCAGTCGACCTGCCCTACTCGAAGGTCGACGGCATCGAGCTGATCGTCGACGGCTACCGCGGCGAGATCATCACCAACCCCGGCAAGGTGCTGCGCGAGCAGTACGAGGTGCTCGCCGAGCAGGAGCGGCAGCTCTCCGAAGGCCTCGACGTACTGCGCGAGCTGCCCTGCGAAACCACCGATGGTCACCGCATTCCGCTGTGGGTCAATACCGGATTGCTGGCCGATGTGGTGCGCGCCCAGGAGCGTGGCGCCGAAGGCGTGGGGCTGTATCGCACCGAAGTGCCCTTCATGATCAAGGAGCGCTTCCCCAGCGAGAAGGAGCAGATGGCCATCTACCGCGAGCAGCTGGAAGCCTTCCATCCGCTGCCGGTGACCATGCGCAGCCTCGACATCGGCGGTGACAAGTGCCTGCCGTACTTCCCGATCAAGGAAGAGAACCCGTTCCTCGGCTGGCGCGGCATTCGCGTCACCCTCGATCATCCCGAGATCTTCCTGCTGCAGACCCGCGCCATGCTCAAGGCCAGCGCCGGGCTGAACAACCTGCGCATCCTGTTGCCGATGATTTCCGGCATCCGCGAGCTGGAAGAGGCGCTGCACCTGATCCATCGCGCCTGGTGCGAGGTGCGCGACGAGGGGCTGGACGTGATCATGCCGCCGGTCGGCGTGATGATCGAGGTGCCGGCGGCTGTCTACCTGACCCGCGAGCTGGCGCGCATGGTGGATTTCATCTCGGTCGGCTCCAACGACCTGACCCAGTACCTGCTGGCGGTGGACCGCAACAATCCACGGGTCGCCGATCTCTACGACTATCTGCATCCGGCCGTGCTCGAGGCGCTGCAGCGGGTGGTCAAGGAAGCCCATGGCGAGGGCAAGCCGGTGAGCATCTGCGGCGAGATGGCTGGCGATCCGGCGGCGGCCATGCTGCTGCTGGCGATGGGCTTCGACAGCCTGTCGATGAACGCCACCAACCTGCCCAAGGTGAAATGGCTGCTGCGTCAGATCAGCATGGACACCGCCCAGCAGCTGCTCGCCCGCGTCATGCTGCTGGACAGCCCGCAGGTCATCCACAGCACGGTGCAGCTGACGTTGCGCAACCTCGGACTTAACAAGCTGATCAACCCGTCCGCCGCGGTCTGAGCCCGCCGCGGTCGCGCGCCATCAGCTGGCGGGTGGGTGGCGGTAGCGCACCTCGCCCGAGGGACCGGCCGGGCCGAAGCTGCGTTCGATGATGTCCAGCGAACCGTCTGCATGGCGGATCAGCGCCGTACTGGCGCGAGTGCCGTACTCAGGGCTGGCGATGAAGATGCTCGACAGCCGCCGCTCCCACTCCAGTGGCACCCCAGTCTGTGGGAGCTCATGCTCGGCGGCCGGCTCGGCATCGGCGAGCAATGCCAGCAGGCGTTCCGGCTCCGGTTGCTGAAGGATGGCGGTGAGTGCTGCGCGGGCTCTTCTCAGCTTGGGCCAGGGCGTATCCAGCCCGGCATTGGACAGGCCGTAGACGCCGGGCTGCAGTTCCTTGGGCTCGCCGTCATGGGAATTCAGATGCCACAGTGTCTGCCGATCGCCTACCAGCAGGTTGTAGCCGGCGTAGTCGCCGCGACGCTCGGCCAGTGCGGCCAGGTAGTCGGCCGGCGGCAATTCACCCCGCAGATAGCGTTCCGGCAGCTCGCCCCGTGAGCGCGCGCCGATCGGCTGGCCGGGTGCGCGGATGTTGGTCAGCGCGGCGAAGCGGCCGCGGGCGGTGACGCCCATCCAGGTGCCGCCGGCTTGCAGATCGCGTCCGCCGATGATCCAGGGTGCGTCTTCCCAGCAGCCGAGCGGCAGACTGGGACGCGCGTGGAACTCGTCGCGATTGGCCGCCACCACCAATGGCTGGGAGTGGTCGGGGCGCCAGGCGAAAACGATCAGGCACATGGGACACCTTCGCAGTTGCAGACCTGCAAGGGTACAGGCGCGGCGGCGGAAAGGGCATGGCCTGCCGGCGGCAGCGTCGGCGTGCAAGCGCCAGTCGGGCATTTTCGCTACCATGCCGGTTTGTTTCGCCGGGACGGGGCGCATGGAGTTTCTGCTTTATCTGCTGCTGGGCGGCTTCGCCGGAGTGCTGGCCGGTCTGTTCGGCGTGGGTGGCGGGCTGATCATCGTGCCGGTGCTGGTGTTCAGCTTCAGCGCGCAGGGCTTTTCCCAGGACATTCTCACCCACCTGGCGGTTGGAACCTCGCTGGCGACCATCGTTTTCACGTCGGTCAACTCGATTCTCACCCACCATCGCCTGGGTGCGGTGCGCTGGCCGATGGTGCTCTGGATGACCTTCGGCATCCTGCTCGGCGCGGCGCTGGGCAGCCTGACCGCGGCGGCGATCCAGGGGCCGATGCTGCAGAAGATCATCGGCGTGTTCGCCCTAGCGATGGCGGTACAGATGGGCTTCGACCTGCGTCCAAAGGCCACCGGTCGTGTACCGGGACGACCCGAACTGTCGCTGGTGGGCGTGGTGATCGGCTGGGCGTCCGCGATCTTCGGCATTGGCGGCGGCTCGTTATCGGTCCCGTACCTGACCTGGCGCAGCGTGCCGATGCAGCAGGCGGTGGCGACCTCGGCGGCCTGCGGGCTGCCGATCGCCGTCGCCGGGGCGTTGAGTTTCATGGCGGTAGGCTGGCACGAGGCGCACCTGCCACAGTGGAGCCTGGGTTTCGTCTACCTGCCAGCCCTGCTGGGCATCGCCGCCACCAGCATGTTCTTCGCACGGCTCGGCGCGCGGCTGGCGCATCGCCTGTCGGCCAAGGTTCTGAAACGGCTGTTCGCTCTGCTGCTGCTGAGCGTCGGCATCAACTTTCTGGTTTGAGGAGTAACGGATGCTGCCCTATCCGCAGATCGATCCGGTGGCCATCGCCATCGGCCCCTTGCAGATTCACTGGTACGGCCTGATGTACCTGATCGGCATCGGCGGCGCCTGGTGGTTGGCCTCGCTGCGGGTGCAGCGCTTCGCGCCGGAATGGCCGAAGGACAAACTTTCCGACCTGGTGTTCTGGGTCGCCATGGGGGTGATCGTCGGCGGCCGCCTGGGTTACGTGCTGTTCTACGACCTGGCCGCCTACATCAATCAGCCGAGTCTGATTCTGCAGGTGTGGAAAGGCGGCATGTCGTTCCACGGTGGCCTGATCGGCGTGCTGCTGTGCAGCTGGATCTTCGCCCGGCGCAACGGCAAAAGCTTCTTCGAACTGATGGACTTCATCGCACCCTTCGTGCCGATCGGCCTGGGTGCCGGGCGCATCGGCAACTTCATCAATGCCGAGCTGTGGGGCAAGGCCACCGATGTGCCCTGGGCGATGGTCTTCCCGACCGATCCGCAGCAGCTGGCGCGGCATCCGTCGCAGCTCTACCAGTTCGCCCTGGAAGGCGTCGCGCTGTTCGTCATCCTCTGGCTGTATTCGCGCAAGCCGCGGCCGACCATGGCGGTGTCCGGACTGTTCGCGGTGTGCTACGGCATTTTCCGTTTCATCGTCGAGTTCGTCCGCGTGCCTGATGCGCAGCTGGGCTACCTTGCGTTCGGCTGGCTGACCATGGGCCAGGTGCTGTGCATTCCCATGGTGTTGCTGGGCGCCGGGATGATTGCCTGGGGTTACCGGCGCGAAGCCGGCCGGGCACCGGCCTGAATCTGCTCCCGGCTTGTCGCCGCACACGCGACAAGCCGGGCGTCGCCTTTTACTATTCGCGCAGCCTTTTTTCACCGCGCTTTGGCGCCTGCTTCGAGTCAATCGATGAAACAGTATCTCGACCTGATGCGCCACGTGCGCGAACACGGCACCTTCAAGAGCGACCGCACCGGCACCGGCACCTATAGCGTGTTCGGCTACCAGATGCGCTTCGACCTGGCCGAAGGCTTCCCGCTGGTGACCACCAAGAAGTGTCACCTCAAATCCATCATCCACGAGCTGCTGTGGTTCCTTCAGGGCGATACCAACATCAAGTACCTGAAGGAAAACGGCGTGCGCATCTGGGACGAGTGGGCCGACGAGAACGGCGAGCTGGGCCCGGTCTACGGCTACCAGTGGCGCTCCTGGCCGGCGCCGAACGGCGAGTCCATCGACCAGATTGCCAACCTGCTGGCGATGATCAAGAAGAATCCGGATTCGCGCCGGCTGATCGTCTCGGCCTGGAATCCGGCGCTGGTCGAGCAGATGGCGCTGCCGCCGTGCCACGCCCTGTTCCAGTTCTACGTCGCCGATGGCAAGCTCAGCTGCCAGCTGTACCAGCGCTCGGCCGACATCTTCCTCGGCGTGCCCTTCAACATCGCCAGCTATGCCCTGCTGACGCTGATGGTGGCGCAGGTCTGCGACCTCGAGCCGGGCGAGTTCATCTGGAGTGGCGGCGATTGCCACCTTTACGCCAACCACCTGGAGCAGGCCGATCTGCAGCTGACCCGCGAGCCGCTGCCGCTGCCGACCATGAAGCTCAATCCCGAGGTGAAGGACCTGTTCGCCTTCCGCTTCGAGGACTTCGAGCTGGTCGGCTACGAGGCGCACCCGCACATCAAGGCGCCCGTCGCCGTCTGACTTTGGTCGGGTTTGCCGCCGCGGATAACGCGGCTGTCATATTTGCCGTATAGACTCGACCGCTCAGGGCCTTTTCACGATCTCGCGAGCTAGAGTCCTGCAAGGCAAAAACCGGTGAGGAAGCGGAATTTACTTATGTAAATGAGCATTCCGAGCCGGTTCTTTAACGCAGCAGGGCCGACGCGCAGTAGATCGTGAGCAGGCCCTCGGGGTTTCTTGGGAGCCAAGTCATGCGCAGGGTCGTGTTCAATCAGAAGGGTGGTGTCGGCAAGTCGAGCATCGCCTGCAATCTGGCCGCGGTCAGCGCATCGCAGGGCTACCGCACTCTGCTGGTGGACCTGGACGCCCAGGCCAACTCCACGCACTACCTGACCGGCCTGACCGGCGATGACATTCCTACCGGCATTGCCGACTTCTTCAAGCAGATTCTCGCTGGCGGCAACGCGGGCAAGAAGGCGCGCCCGCCGATCCTCGAAACAGCGTTCGACAACCTGCACCTGATCAGCGCCACGGCCGAACTGGCCGACCTGCAGCCCAAGCTGGAGGCCAAGCACAAGATCAACAAGCTGCGAAAGCTGCTCGAAGGCCTCGCCGAGGATTACGACCGGATCTACCTGGACACCCCGCCGGCGCTGAACTTCTACACCGTTTCGGCGCTGATCGCGGCCGACCGCTGCCTGATCCCCTTCGACTGCGACAGCTTTTCCCGTCAGGCCCTGTACGGCCTGCTGAACGAGATCGAGGAAATGAAGGACGACCACAACGAGGCGCTCGAAGTCGAGGGCATCGTGGTCAACCAGTTCCAGCCACGGGCCGCGCTGCCGCAGCAGATGATCGACGAGTTGCTGGGTGAAGGCCTGCCGGTGCTGCCGATCAACCTGATGAGTTCGGTGAAGATGCGCGAGTCGCACCAGGCCTGTACGCCGCTGGTGTACCTGGATCCGCGGCACAAGCTCAGCCAGCAGTTCGTCGAGCTGCACGACCTGCTCGAGTCTGCCGGCTGAGGAAATCAGTCCTCGGCGCGCCGCTCCAGCTTCTTGCCCAGCCGCGAGGCATAGAGTTCGCCGATCATCCCACGGCGGAACACCAGCACGCAGACCATGAAGATGATCCCGGTGACCAACGTCACCGGCAGTTCCGAGGTGGCGAAGTAGTTGCCCAACGTGGTCACCAGTGCGGCGCCGAAGACCGGCCCGACCAGGGTGCCGATGCCGCCAAGCAGCGTCATCAGCACCACTTCGCCGGACATCTGCCAGCTGACGTCGGTCAGCGTGGCGAACTGGAACACCAGCGCCTTCAAGCCACCGGCGAGCCCTGCCAGCGCGGCGGACATCACGAAGGCGCCCAGCTTGTAGCGCGACACCGTGTAGCCGAGGGAGATCGCGCGGTTTTCGTTCTCGCGGATCGAGCGCAGGATCATGCCGTACGGCGAATGGATCACCCGCCAGATCAGCAGCATGCCGGCGAGGAACACCGAGAGCACGAAGAAGTACATGTACAGCGGCTCTTCCAGGTCGATCAGGCCGAACAGGTGGCCGCGCGGGATATTCTGGATGCCGTCCTCGCCGTGGGTGAACGAAGCCTGCAGGCAGAAGAAAAAAAACATCTGCGACAGTGCCAGGGTGATCATCGTGGAGTAGATGCCCTGCCGGCGTATTGCCAGGAAACCTATGATCAGCCCGAGAAACGCCGCGCCGGCAACGCCGACGAGAATCCCCAGTTCCGGCGTCAGTCCCCATTCCTTCACCGCATGGGCGGTGAAATAGGCGGAGCCGCCGAAAAAGGCCGCATGGCCGAACGAGAGGATGCCGGTGTAGCCGAGCAGCAGGTTGAAGGCGCAGGCGAAGAGGGCGAAGCACAGCACCTTCATCAGGAAGATCGGGTAGAAGTAGAACGGCGCCAGGGTCAGGGCGACCACGCCGATCAGGATCAGCACGGTTTCCAGGCGCAGCAGCGGGCGTTTGGTGGTCGGGGTGACGCTCAGCTGGCTGTTCATCAGGCATCTCTCCCCATCAGGCCGGCCGGGCGTACCAGCAGCACGATCGCCATGATCACGAAGATCACGATATTGGACGCTTCCGGATAGAACACCTTGGTCAGCCCCTCGAGGATGCCCAGCAAGTAGCCGGTGATAATGGCGCCGAGAATCGAGCCCATGCCGCCGACCACCACCACGGCGAACACCACGATGATCAGGTTCGAGCCCATCAGCGGGCTGACCTGGTAGATCGGCGCGGCGAGCATGCCGGCCAGCCCGGCCAGTGCCGCGCCCATGCCGTAGGTGAAGGTCAGCAACAGCGGCACGTTGATGCCGAAGGTGCGCACCAGGGTCGGGTTCTCGGTGGCGGCGCGCAGGTAGGCGCCGAGCTTGGTCTTCTCGATCAGCAGCCAGCTGGCGATGCAGATCACCAGCGAGGCCAGCACCACCCAGGCGCGGTACTTGGGCAGGAACATGAAGCCCAGGTTGTAGCCGCCGGCCAGCTCCTTGGGCACCGCATAGGGTTGCCCGGAGGAGCCGTAGAAGTAGCGGAAGGCGCCCTCCAGGGCGAGCGCCAGGCCGAAGGTGAAGAGCAGGCTGTAGAGGTGGTCGAGGTTGTACAGCCGCGACAGCGCCAGGCGCTCGATCACCGCGCTGCACAGGCCGACGACGATCGGCGCAAGGATCAGTGCCGGCCAGTAGCCGATGCCCAGGGTGGCCAGCAGCAGGTAGCCGGCGAAGGCGCCGATCATGTACTGCGCACCGTGGGCGAAGTTGATGATCTTCAGCATGCCGAAGATGATCGCCAGGCCCAGGCTGAGCATGGCGTAGAACGAGCCATTGATCAGGCCGATCAGGAGCTGGCCGAGAAACGCCTGGATCGGCACATCGAAAATCGTTGTCATCAGACCCCCAGGGCTTCGTTGAGCATGCTCATGCGGCCAGGCAGATCGGCAACATCGAAGGTGTCGATGACTTGGCCGTGGTCCACCACGTAGAAGCGGTCGGCCACCTTGCTGGCGAAGCGGAAGTTCTGCTCCACCAGCAGGATGGTCATGCCGCGCTGCTTGAGCGTCTGCAGCACCTCTCCGATACGCTGGATGATCACCGGCGCCAGGCCTTCGGTGGGCTCGTCGAGGAGTAGCAGCCGGGCGCCGGTGCGCAGGATGCGCGCCATGGCGAGCATCTGCTGCTCGCCGCCGGAGAGCTTGGTGCCCGGGCTCTTGCGGCGTTCCTCGAGGTTGGGAAACAGCTGGTAGATCTCCGCCAGGCTCATGCCGCCCTTGGCGATCACCGGCGGCAGGGTGAGGTTCTCCTCGACGGTAAGCGTGGAGAAGATGCCGCGCTCCTCCGGCACGTAGCCGATGCCGTGGCGGGCAGTGCGGTGCAATGGCACCCGCAGCATGTCCTTGCCGTCGAAGCGGATCGTCCCGCTGCGCTTGCGGATGATGCCGACGATGGCGCGCAGCGCGGTGGTCTTGCCCACCCCGTTGCGGCCGAGCAGGGTCACCGTCTCGCCCGCATGGACGTCCAGGTCGATGCCGTGCAGGGCATGGCTTTCGCCATACCAGGCATTCAGCTCGCGCACGCTGAGCAGCGGTTCAGTCATCGTCGGTCCCCATGTAGGCCACGCGCACGCGCTCGTCCTGGCTGACTGTGCGGTAGTCGCCGGAGGTGAGGATTTCGCCGCGCTGCAGCACGGTCACCTGATGGCAGAGGTCGGCCACCACCTTGAGGTTGTGCTCGACCATCAGCACCGCACGCTGGGTAGCCACTTCGCGGATGATCTCGGCCACCACGTGCACGTCTTCATGGCCCATGCCGGCCATGGGTTCGTCGAGCAGCAGAACCTTGGGCTCCAAGGCCAGGGTGGTGGCGATTTCCAGCACGCGCTTGCGCCCGTAGGACAGATCGGCGGCCGGTTCGTGTCGCTTGTCGGCCAGGCCGACCGACTCGATCAGCTGCATGGCACGTTCGTTCAGCCGGTTCAGCGAACGCATCGGCAGCCAGAACTGGGTGGCCAGCCCGCCCGGGCGCTGCAGGGCGACGCGCACGTTGTCCAGCACCGAGAGGTGCGGGAACACCGCGGAGATCTGGAACGAGCGAACCAGCCCCATGCGCGCCACCTTGGCCGGGTCGGTGCGGGTGATGTCATGGTCGAGCAGGCGGATGCTCCCGGCGGTGGGCTGCAGGAACTTGGTCAGCAGGTTGAACACCGTGGTCTTGCCCGCCCCGTTAGGGCCGATCAGGGCGTGTACCCGGGCATGGTGCACGTCCAGATCGACGTTGTTGACCGCGACGAAGCCGCCGAACTCCTTGCGCAGGCCGCGCGCCGAGAGCATCACGGGAGTATCCCGTCCGACGTCGCCAGCCGCGCTGGGCTGAACGGCGGCCATGCTCATTGCCCGACCAGCTCGCAGCCGCTGTCGGCCGGCTTGATGTAGGCCTCATCGCCCGGCACGGTGGCCAGCACCTTGTAGTAGTCCCAAGGCCGCGAACTCTCCTCGGGTTTCTTCACTTCCATCAGATAGACGTCGCTGATCAGCCGGCCGTTGGCGCCGACCTTGGCGTTGCGCGCGAAGACGTCGTCCACTGGCAGCTCGTGCATCGCCTTGGCCACCGGCTCGGTGGCGTCGGTGCCGGCCTTCTCGATCGCCTTGAGGTACTGCATGACGCCGGAATAGGTGCCGGCGTGGACCATGTTCGGCATGCGCCCGGTGCGCTTGAAGAAACGCTCGCCGAACTCGCGGGACTTGTCGTCGCGGTCCCAGTAGAAGCTCTCGGTCAGGGTCAGGCCCTGGGCGGCGTCCAGGCCCAGGCCGTGCACTTCGGCGAGGGTGAAGAGCAGCGCGGCGAGGCGCTGGCCGCCGGCGACGATGCCGAACTCGGCCGCCTGCTTGATGCTGTTGGCGGTGTCCAGACCCGCGTTGGCGAGGCCGATGACCTTGGCCCCGGAGGATTGCGCCTGCAGGAGGAACGAGGAGTAATCGGTGCTCGCCAGCGGATGGCGCACCGCGCCCTTGACCTCGCCACCCTTGGATTTGACGAACTTGGAGGTCTGTTCCTCCAGCGAATAGCCGAAAGCGTAGTCGGCGGTCAGGAAATACCAGCTGTCGCCGCCCTGGGACACCAGCGCGCCGCCGGTGCCGACCGCCAGCGCATGGGTGTCATAGGCCCAGTGGAAGCCGTAGGGCGAGCACTGCTTGCCGGTCAGCTCGGTGGTGGCAGCGCCGGTGACCAGGTTGATCTTCTTCTTGCTCTTGGAAATGCCCTGTACCGCCAGCGCCACCGAGGAGGTGGTCAGCTCCATGATCGAGTCGACCTGCTCGCGGTCGTACCACTGCCGCGCGATGTTGGAGGCGATGTCCGGCTTGTTCTGGTGATCGGCGGTGACGATCTCGATGGGTGCGTCGAGCACCTTGCCGCCGAAGTCTTCGGCCGCCATCTTCGCCGCTTCGAACGACCACTTGCCGCCGAAGTCCGCGTACACGCCGGACTGGTCGTTGAGGATGCCGATCTTCACCTTGCCGTCGGAAATCTCGGCCGAGGCGGGAACGGCGACCGCGGCCGTCAGGGTTGCCGCTGCGATTGCTGAAAGCTTCATGCGTATCTCCTTGCACGGGTTGCTCGGCATACGGGCGCGCGCCGATGCGAGGCGAGCCGTACGGACGGGTTAGGGGAAAGCTGGGGAGGCGGGTAACAACGCAACGCCGGGCTCGCTCCGCGCGAGGGCCGCCGTGGTGCACCGGCGGACGGCGGTGCGTGGCAATCCGCGCATCAGGCAGGCTGCCGCCGTCGCGTCATGCTGCGAAGTCGAATGGCTGGATAGCGAAAGGGTAGGGCGAGAGTCAGTCGAAGCAGGGCACATGGGCGTCTTCTTCTTATTGTTGTTCTGGCTCTAACCGTAGCAGGGCTTCGACGGGACGCAACTCCATGCCGCTGCGATGATGGCGCTGCGGCGCAGATTCACGCCCGTAGCGGGGCCACGGGCGCAGGCGGGCGGGGGATCAGCGGGCGATCAGGATGTCGCAGGGCGGCTGGTCGAGAAACTGCCGCGCCAGGCTGCCGAGTAGCGCACTGCTCATCTCGCCACGGCTGTGGCTGCCCAAGGCGAGCAGCTGCGGTTGCCAGTCGCGCAGGGCGGCGTCCAGGCAGTTGCTGCGCTCGCCCTGATGCAGGCTGTAGCTCAGCAACGCACCGGTTTGCGGCAGTTGCTGCTGGATATCCTCCACCAGCTGATCGAACAGCTCCTGCTGCAGCACCAGACCCTCGGGGTCCGGGCCGTGCACCTCGGCCATCTCATGCACGTGCAGGGCATGCAGCTCGGCGTCGCCATCCAGCAGCTGCCAGGCGCACTGCATGGCGCGGGTGGCGCAGCGGGAGAAGTCCAGCGCGGCCATCGCGCGACGGTACGGCGCCTCGGCCGGCGCGACCACCAGCAGCAGCGGCGCGGTGCTCTCGAGCATGATGCGTTCCAGCGTGGTGCCGGCGAAGCCCTGGCTGGAGCCACGGTGGTGGCGGCCCAGGACCAGCAGGTCGGCTTCCAGCCCTTCGGCCTGGGTGAGGATTTCCTCCACCGCCGGGCCGCGGCGAATCCAGGGCTCGAGCTGGTCCAGCTGCTGCTCGCGCAGACGCTCCTGCAGCCAGGCGCGTGCCGCGTGCTCGTCGGCGGACGGATCGCGCTCGTCGAGCACGTGCAGCAGGCTGAGCCGTGCGCCTGTCTGTCGCGCCAGCTGGACGGCACGCTGCAGGGCCAGATCGGCGTCCGGGCTGAGATCGTGAGCGACGAGAATGTGCTGGAACATGACTGGCCTCGCGAAGCTGGAGAAGAGGCGAGTATGCCGCGCCGCGGCAAGGCTGTCCTGCTGCAAGCCAGCAGCGGAGGGGGCGTCGCGGCGGTTTCTGGCTGATCCGGCGCAACAACTTGCGCATCCATGCCCTTGCGCGCTTTTGTCGATACGCTCCTGCGGCTATGCTTGCCGGCATTCGAGCAGGAGTGAAGGATGAGCAAGGTCAGTGTGCTGGTAGTGGATGACGCGCCCTTTATCCGCGACCTGGTGAAGAAGGCGCTGCGCAGCCAATTTCCCGGGATTCGCACCGAGGATGCGGTGAATGGACGCAAGGCCCAGCAGATGCTCGCCCGTGAGCGCTTCGACCTGATCCTCTGCGACTGGGAGATGCCGGAGATGTCCGGCCTGGAGCTGCTGACCTGGTGCCGTACTCAGGACGCGCTGAAGTCCGTGCCGTTCATCATGGTGACCAGTCGTGGCGACAAGGAGAACGTGGTACAGGCCATCCAGGCCGGCGTATCCGACTTCATCGGCAAGCCCTTTTCCAACGAACAACTGACCAGCAAGGTGCGCAAGGCCCTCGGCCGTGCCGGCAAGCTGGATGCGTTGGCTGCCAGCGCACCGACACGGGTCCTGTCCACCGGCGTGGCCAATGACTCGTTGGCCGCACTGACCGGCGGCAAGGCGGAGGTCGTCCGTCCCGCTGCCGCTCCTGCTCCGGAAGCGAAGGCTGCGCCACTGATCCAGCCCTCATCGGCAGCCCCTGCCGCGGCCCCGGGTGCCGCCTCGTCCGGGCGCGGCCAGGGCCAGCTGCGGCTGGCCCATGGCAGCGTTGCCTGTGTGATCAAGGCGCTGAGCCTCAAGGAGGCGCTGCTGGTGGTCAAGCGTGGCGAGCCGCTGCCGCAAGTGCTGGAAAGTGCCGTGCTCGACCTGGAGCAGGGCGAGGGCGGCGAGATCGCGCGGCTCAATGGCTATCTGCATGCCGTCGCGGCGTTCGAGCCCAAGCCCGACAGCGACTGGCTGCAGCTCTCGTTCCGCTTCGTCGATCGCGATCCGCAGAAGCTCGACTACCTGTCGCGCCTGATCGCCCGCGGCACCGCTCAACGCCACTTCACGCCCGGCGCCTGAATGCGGGCCAGGCGACCGTTCGGCGCCTGGTCCACGCGACAAGCTGACAAGCTTCACACCCCGACGGTCGGTGGCTCGCGCAGGCCAACCGCCACTGCTAGTCTTTGCGCTCCAACACCATAATCACTAGAAATCTGCCGTTATGCTGGGGCGCATTCTTCTGTTGCTCGGGCTGCCGCTGCTGGCCTCGCCGGCCTTGGCCCTGACCATCTACAAATACACCGACGCCAATGGAGTCGTGACCTATAGCGACCAGGCCGCGCCTGGTGCGCAGGTGTTCGTCTTCCGCGACCGCATGGTGGAAAAGCTCGACACTCAGGTAAAGCTGGAAACCCGCAAGCACGATGCGGGCGAAACGCTGCTGGTGCGCAACGACCTGTTCGCGCCGGTGGATATCGAGCTGAAGCTGGAGAACGTCGAGAACGCCGTGGGCGCACCGACCAAGCCGATCCGCTGGGTGCTGCCGCCACGCAGCCAGATCCGCCTGGCGACCCTGGCGCCGCGTGACGCCAGCAAGCCGCTCAAGTACACGCCCAAGCTGCGTCATGCGCTGGGCGATCCGCGGCTGATACCCAAGCCCTACAAGTACCCGCTGCCCTGGCGCGGTGGCCCGTTCCGCCTGACCCAGGGCGCCAACGGCCAGTACAGCCACTTCACACCCAAGGGCCGCTATGCCGTGGATATCGCCATGCCCGAGGGCACGCCGATCGTCGCCGCGCGCGGTGGCATGGTAGTGAAGATCGAGAACGAGCAGAGCGGCCGCGGCAACAATCCTGCCGGCAACTTCGTGCGCATCCTGCACGACGACGGCACCATGGGCGTCTATCTGCACCTGATGAAAGGGTCGGTGGCCGTGCGCGAAGGCCAGCGGGTCGAGACTGGCACCCGCATCGCGCGCTCCGGCAACACCGGCAACAGCACCGGCCCGCACCTGCACTTCGTGGTGCAGCGCAACGTGGGCCTGGCCATCGAGTCGATCCCGTTCGACTTCTCCCAGCCGGTCAACAGCCTGCCGAACTTCGCCGTGGGTGGGGAGTAGCCGCTGGCTACCCCCCAAAGCATGATCCGGCAGGCTGGTATCGCCTAGAGGCTTAGAACGCCAGACCAACCTTCAGGCCGACCTGCTCCTGCTTGAGCTTGCTGTTCTCGGCGAGCTCGCTGTTGCTGTCGAGTTCGTAGCGGGTCTGGGTGTAGTACAGGCTGGTGCTGATCGGCATGTTGTTGATGCCCTTGTTCCACAGCACGGTCAGCTCGCCGTAGGGGTTGACCTTGTCCTTCAGGTCGACGGTATCGCTTTCACCGCCGACCTTGAGCTTGCTGTCGGCCTCGATGGAATAGCGGGCTCCGACCTCCAGGCGCACGGTGTAGTCGGGCGTCAGGTAGTTGTAGCCGAGGCCGGCCTTGGCGAAAGGTGAGTGCGTGGTCAGCTTGACGTCTTCCTCGAACGGACCGACCCGAACGTCGTCCTGCTCGATGCGGCCCCAGTCGTAGCCACCGCCGACGATCACATCCACGTAGTTGTTGGTGCTCAACGCTGCGCGCAGGCCCAGGTCGAGATCGGCGCGAGCGGAGAGGAACTCGACATCATCCTTGTCGCGGTACTGCCCCTCGATGCCGGCCTGGTAGATGAAACCTTCCTGGCCGGTGAGCTTGTTGCCGAAGTTGTAGTACAGGCCGCCCTGGTTCAGGCGCTCCTTGTCACTCTCGTCATCGATGGTCAGCTTGTACTGATTGTGCGAGCCGATGACGCCGATGTTGGAGATCGGGCCGGTAGCGGACTGGGCGAAGGCGTGGGACGTGCCGGCCAGGCACAGGGCCAGCGCCGCCGTGGTGGTCAAACCGTTGATGCGCATGAGATTGCTCCATCGTCACTTGAAAGCCATGGCGCCCCGGGCGAGGCGCCTATGCCGTGGAGCAGGGCGAGGCGGCAAAATTCTCGAGATCACGATGAGCGGTCGTAAATTCTTGTAAATCAAGTATTAGCGAGCGGCATGTAAAGCAGAATGTAAATATCGGGCCAGCGACGCTAGCCCTGATATTTCAGCACCTTGGCCAGTACGATCTTGGGGCCGCGCATCTTCTTGATGACGATCTGCAGGCCTTCGACCTGCAACACTTCATCTTCGTCGGGAACGCGCTTGAGCGTTTCGTAGACGAGTCCGGCCAGGGTCTCGGCCTCCACATGATCGAGGTCGATGTCCAGCAGGCGCTCCAGCTTGAACAGCGGCGTGTCGCCACGCACCAGCAGCTTGCCGGGCTGGTAGGCGAGAACCCCGCGTTCGGTCTTGCGGTGCTCGTCCTGGATGTCGCCGACCAGCACTTCCAGCACATCCTCCATGGTCAGGAAGCCGATCACCTTGTGGTCGCCTTCTTCCACCAGCACGAAATGCGCGCCGCCCTGGCGGAACTGCTCCAGCAGGCTGGCCAGCGGCATGTGCTTGGACACCCGCTCCAGCGGACGCAGCAGCTCGTCCAGGCAGAAATGCTCGGCCAGGCGATCGTCGGCCGCCAGCGCCAGCAGCAGGTCCTTGATGTGCAGCAGGCCGACGTACTCGCCCTTGATCCCGTCATAGACCGGGTAGCGGCTGTACTTGTGGCGGCGGATGACTTCCAGAATCTCGCTCAGCGGAGCGTCGTGCTCCAGCTGCAGCAGGTCCTCTCGAGAGTTGGCCCAGTCGACGACCTCCAGTTCACTCATCTCTACCGCCGAGGCCAGCACCTGGATCTGCGGGTTGCTCGGGTCGCGGGCGCGGTTGGAGTGCAGGATCAGCTTGAGCTCCTCGCGGCTGTAGTGATGGTCGTGGTGTGCGCCTGGCTCGCCCTGGCCGGCGATGCGCAGGATGGCATTGGCGCTGGCGTTGAGCAGGTAGATCGCCGGGTACATCAGCCAGTAGAACAGGTACAGCGGCACGGCCGTCCATAGCGACAGCAGCTCGGGCTTGCGGATCGCCCAGGACTTGGGCGCCAGCTCGCCGATGACGATGTGCAGGTAGGAAATGATGAAGAACGCCGTGAAGAAGGCGATGCCGTGCACCAGTGCCGGCGACTGGATGCCGAAGCTGGCCAGCACGGGTTCGAGCAGGTGGGCGAAGGCCGGCTCGCCGACCCAGCCAAGCCCCAGCGAGGCCAGGGTGATGCCCAGCTGGCAGGCCGAGAGATAGGCGTCCAGTTGCTGGTGCACGGTGCGCAGGATGTGTCCGCGCCAGCCGTGACGGCTGGCAATGGCTTCCACCTTGGTGGCGCGCAGCTTGACCATGGCGAACTCGGCGGCGACGAAGAAGCCGTTGAGCAGCACGAGGAACAGGGCAAAGAGAATCAGACCGAAATCGGCGAAGTAGGAGGAGGCGGTGTAACTAGGGGAAGGGTCCATGAAGGGGTCGGGTGGCCAATGATCGCGACAGGATGGCGGCGGCGCAGCGGCTTTTCAAGCGACGAAGCGGGAAATTCCCGCCTCGCCGTCGGCTAATCGGTCAGCGTCCGGGCACCTGGGCGGTGGGGAAGTGGCAGGAAAAGCAGCTGCCCCGGCCCGGCGCGCTGGTGATGTCCAGACGGCCCTGATGGCGCAGCAGCACGTGCTTGACGATGGCCAGGCCAAGGCCCGTGCCGCCGGTGCTGCTGGCACGGCTCGAGTCGACGCGGTAGAAGCGCTCGGTCAGGCGCGGCAGGTGCTTCTGTTCGATGCCGATGCCGCTGTCCTCGACGCTCAGGTGCGCACCGGCCTCGTCGCCCCACCAGCGCACATGGATGGTGCCGCCGTCGGGGGTGTATTTCACCGCGTTGAAGACCAGGTTGGAGAAAGCGCTGCGCAGTTCCGTCTCGCTGCCCTTGAGCTGCAGCTGCGGATCGGCATCCAGACTGATCAGGTGGGCGCGGGCTCCGGAGAGCGCGCGAGCATCGCTGATGATCGACTGCAGCAGCAATCCGACCGCCACTGGCTGGTTGTCGGTCGGGCGGCTGCTGGTCTCCAGTCGCGCCAGCAACAGCAGGTCGTTGAGCAGGTGCTGCATGCGCCCGGCCTGCTGGTTCATCTGCTGTAGCGCGCGGAGCCAGCGCGGGTTCACCCCCTCGGCATGCTCCAGCAGGGTTTCCAGATAACCCGCGATGACGGTGAGCGGTGTGCGCAGTTCATGGGAGACGTTGGCAACGAAATCCTTGCGCATCTGCTCCAGCTGATGCAGCCGGGTGACATCGCGGACCAGCAGCAGGTGCTCGCGATTGCCATAGCGGGTGATGTTGAACTGCAGGCGGATGCGATCGTCCACCGGCGAGGCCAGCTCCAGCGGCTGGTCGTAGTTGCCGCTGTCGAAGTACTCCTTGAACGCCGGGTGACGCACCAGATTGCCGATCGGATGGCCGGCATCCTGGGGCTTCTTCAGCCCGAGCAGGCGGTTGGCGGCTGGGTTCCACCACTCCAGGTTGCCATCGCTGTCGAGCATGATCACCGCATCCTTGAGCGCTGCGGTGGACCCCTGGGCGCGATCGATGATGCCCTGCAGCTCGCCTCGCAGGCGCAGGTCGCGGCGCTGCAGCTGGTAGAGGTTGTCGAACACGTCGCCCCAGATGCCGGCCGAATCGGGCGGTGGTTCGTCCGGATCGCTGCGGTGCAGCCAGCGCTGCAGGCGCAGCAGCTGGCGCAGGGTCCAGATGAGGTAACCGCTCAGGCCGAGCACCAGTGCCCAGGCGTATTCGCCACTGATCAGACCGAGCAGCAGGCAGCCGCCCAGCAACAGCAGCAGGCGGCGAACGAGGGCTCCTTGCCAGTCCTGATTCAAGCGATGTACTCCGAAGAGAACGCGACGGTGCGCGGTTGGGAACGCATGCTAAAGCGGCGCGCTCAGCTCTTGCTGGAGAAACGATAGCCGGTGCCGCGTACGGTCTGCACCAGGTTCTCGTAGGCCTCGCCGAGGGCCTTGCGCAGCCGGCGGATGTGTACATCCACGGTGCGCTCCTCGACGTAGACATTGCCGCCCCAGACCTGATCGAGCAGCTGGCTGCGGGTGTAGGCGCGTTCCTGGTGGGTCATGAAGAACTGCAGCAGGCGGTATTCGGTCGGGCCCATCTCGGCCGGTTTGCCGTCGATGGTGACGCGGTGGCTGACCGGGTCGAGCAGCAGGCCGCCGATCTCGATGGGCGCCTCGCTGTCCACCGGCGTCGCGCGGCGCAGCACGGCCTTCAGCCGGGCCACCAGTTCGCGTGGCGAAAAGGGCTTGGTGATGTAGTCGTCGGCGCCGACCTCCAGGCCCTGGATCTTGTTGTCCTCTTCGCCTTTGGCGGTGAGCATGATGATCGGCGTGTCGGCGGTCAGCTCGTCGCGCTTGAGCCGTCGCGCCAGTTCGATGCCCGATGTGCCGGGCAGCATCCAGTCGAGCAGGATCAGGTCCGGTTTGCGGTCGATGATCAGCGCGTGGGCCTGTTGGGTGTTCTCCGCTTCGAGACAGTCATAGCCGGCCATTTCCAGGGCGACGACGATCATCTCCCGAATCGGCGCCTCGTCATCGACGATCAGTATGCTCTTGCCATTCATGGTCACGCCTCGGGTCCGTTCTTGTCGCTCGGCATTAGATAACGGAAATATTGCAGCCATGTGACAGGCAGACGGCAAGCCGGAGCAAGAAAGATTGCCTTCGATAGTGGCGTTTTGCTCAGGCCTTCGTCGCGTAATCCAGCACGATGCCGGCGAGAATCGCCAGGCCCGCCCAGTGATTGTGCAGGAACGCCTTGAAGCAGGCTTGTGGCTTGCGCGAGGCGGTCTTCCAGTATTCCCAGGCGAAGCAGCCGGCTGCGACCACCAGCCCCAGGTGGAACCACTGGCCCAGCTCGAAACGCACTCCGGCGAGGATCAGGCAGAACAGCGCCAGCCCCTGCAGGGTGACGATGATGATGCGGTCCGCTTCACCGAAGAGGATGGCGGTGGACTTGATGCCGATCTTCAGGTCGTCTTCGCGATCGGCCATGGCGTAGTAGGTGTCGTAGGCCACGGTCCACAGCAGGTTGGCGATGAACAGCAGCCAGGCTTCCGGCGGCAGGCTGCCGGTCTCGGCGGTGAAGGCCATCGGCATGCCCCACGAGAATGCCGCGCCGAGCACCACCTGAGGGTAAAAGGTGTAGCGCTTCATGAACGGGTAGCAGGCGGCCAGCGCCAGCGCGCCGAAGGACAGATAGACAGTGGTTGCGTTGGTCAGCAGCACCAGCACGAAGCTCAGTCCCACCAGGATGGCGAACAGCGTCCAGGCCTCCCGCGAACTGACCCGCCCGGCGGCCATGGGGCGCGCCTGGGTGCGCTGCACGTGGCCATCGAAGTTGCGGTCGGCGAAATCGTTGACCACGCAGCCGGCGGCGCGCATCAGGATCACCCCGGTGACGAAGATGAACAGGTTCTTCGCGCTGGGCACGCCTTCGGCGGCGATCCACAGTGCCCACAGCGTCGGCCACAGCAGCAGATAGGTGCCGATGGGCTTGTCCAGGCGCATCAGCTGGATGAAATCCCAGGCGCGCGGGTGCAGGCGATTGCACGATTGCAGCAACTTCAAATACATCAGCGGCTCTCCTTGGCGAAGGGGGACATGCAGCGGTTCGCTCAGGGTGTGACGGCAGCGGCCTGCCACAGCGCGGGCAGGAACACCTCGGCGACCAGCACGCCGAGTCGATTCTGGCGGAAGCACGAGCGCCGCGCCCAGAGGCCGTCGACACGCTGTGCTTGCGGCAGCCATTGCGCCGGGTAGTGACAGGCTTCGAGCTGCCCGCGGGCGAAGGCCGGGTCGCTGAACAGCAGTTCGCCCAGGGAGCGATTGCCGAGGCTTTGCAGGTCCAGCCCGGCGGCGTCCAGCTGGGCGCGCGCAGCGACGCTGCGGGCGAACACCCAGGGTTGTTCATGCCCGCACAGGTAGACCTCGCGCACCCATCCCTCGCTCGCCTCGGCCACGCCGAGCGCGGCGCACTCGTCGGCGCGCAGGGGCTGCCAGGCCTGGTGCAGGGGAATCACACTGAAGGCGCCATCGGCCACCTCGGTCAGGCGGCGGGTCAGTGAGCCCTTGTCGACGTAAAGCCAGTCGTGCAGGGCGGGGTCGAGCGGGAAGGGCAGGCGGTCGGGGCTCAGCCAGTCTGGATTCGGGGACACGGCGATTCGGGCATGACGGAAAGAGCGGCGAGTCTAGCATGCGCCTGGCTGGCGGGCGGCTGCATGCGTCCCTGTACCGGCGCGCGGCCTGTAGCGGCGCGGGCGGGATGCTACAGGGGTTCAGGTCCAGCCTTCCAGGCGCATGGTGGCGCGCACCAGGCGCTGTTCTTCCTGCTCGATCTCCTTGAGATTGTCGCGAATGCCGTGGATATGGTCGCGCGCGGCACGCTGGGCCTGCTCGGGCAGGCGTTCGATCACCGCGTGGTAGAGCCGCGAGTGCTGGCGGTCGATCTGTCGTTTCTGCGCCGGCCGGTGATAGAGGTTGTTCACCGAGGCGAACACGGTGCTGAGCATCAAGTCGGTCAGCGACTGCAGCGTATGCACCAGTACCGGGTTGTGCGAGGCCTCGCAGATGGCCAGGTGGAAGGCATGGTCCAGGCGCGCGTGTTCACGCGGGTCGGCACCCTGCTCGCTGGCGTGGGCGGCGAGCATCTCCTCGTAGCGCCGACGCAGCAGGACGAAATCCGCGTCGGTGCCGCGCAGTGCGGCGAGCCGTGCCGATTCGCTTTCCAGCAGCGCGCGCACTTCCAGCAGGTCGTAGAGGGTGCGCGGCTGCGAGTTGAACAGGTGCATCAATGGGCTGGCGTCGTGGTTGCCGGACAGCTCGGCGACGAAGGAGCCGCGGCCCTGGGAGGTCTCGATGATGCCGCGCCCGCGCAAAACGCGCAGGCCCTCGCGCAGTGCCGAGCGGGAGATGCCGAGCTTCTCGCACAGGCGGCGCTCGGAGGGCAGCGCCTGGCCGACCTTGAGCACGCCGTCGACGATCAGCCGTTCGATGCGCTCGGCCACCACGTCGGCGACTTGACGGCGGTCATTGTTGGGTTCGTTCGACATGCCACTTCTCCAGCTGGTAGGACCAGTTGGCGGGCAGTTTACCTCGAATGCTGAAAAGCACCTAACGGCGCGGTCTGGAGGGGCTTCAGGTAGTGCTTTGAACGGGATGACTACAAAAAACTGGTAGGACCAGTTGGTGCGGGCATGGACGGCTCGCGGCCATCGGCGCTAAAGATGCGTCATTCCACCGCAGCTGCCCGCGCTGGCGGTGACTCACGAAAGCGGAACCTGCCATGAACATTCTCTACGACGAACGCGTCGATGGTGCGTTGCCCAAGGTCGACAAGGCCGCCCTGCTGGCCGAGCTGCAGGCGCAGTTGCCCGATCTGGACATCCTCCACCGCAGCGAGGACCTCAAGCCCTACGAGTGCGACGGGCTTTCCGCCTACCGCACCACGCCGCTGCTGGTGGTGCTGCCCGAGCGCATCGAGCAGGTCGAGACGCTGCTCAAACTGTGTCACCAGCGCGGCGTTCCGGTAGTCGCTCGCGGCGCCGGTACCGGGTTGTCCGGCGGTGCGCTGCCGCTGGAGCAGGGCATCCTGCTGGTGATGGCGCGCTTCAACAAGATTCTCGAAGTGGACCCGGCCGGCCGCTTCGCCCGCGTCCAGCCCGGTGTGCGCAACCTGGCGATCTCCCAGGCCGCGGCCCCCTATGAGCTGTACTACGCGCCGGACCCCTCGTCGCAGATCGCCTGTTCGATTGGCGGCAACGTCGCCGAGAACGCCGGCGGCGTGCACTGTCTGAAGTACGGCCTGACCGTGCACAACCTGCTCAAGGTGGACATCCTCACCGTCGAGGGCGAGCGCATGACGCTCGGTTCCGACGCACTGGATTCGCCGGGCTTCGACCTGCTGGCGCTGTTCACCGGCTCCGAGGGCATGCTCGGTATCGTCACCGAGGTGACGGTCAAGCTGCTGCCCAAGCCGCAGGTGGCCAAGGTGCTGCTCGCTGCCTTCGACTCGGTGGAGAAGGCCGGTCGTGCGGTCGGCGACATCATCGCCGCCGGCATCATCCCCGGCGGCCTGGAGATGATGGACAACCTGTCGATCCGCGCCGCCGAGGACTTCATCCACGCCGGCTACCCGGTGGATGCCGAGGCGATCCTGCTCTGCGAGCTGGATGGCGTGGAAGCCGACGTGCACGACGACTGCGCGCGCGTCAGCGAAGTGCTCAAGCTGGCCGGCGCCACCGAAGTGCGCCTGGCCAAGGACGAAGCCGAGCGCGTTCGCTTCTGGGCCGGGCGCAAGAATGCCTTCCCGGCGGTTGGACGTATCTCGCCGGATTACTACTGCATGGACGGCACCATCCCGCGCCGCGAGCTGCCGGGCGTGCTCAAGGGCATTTCCGATCTGTCCGAGCAGTTCGGCCTGCGCGTGGCCAACGTGTTCCACGCCGGTGACGGCAACATGCACCCGCTGATCCTATTCGATGCCAACCAGCCCGGTGAGCTGGAACGCGCCGAAGACCTGGGCGGCAAGATCCTCGAACTCTGCGTGAAGGTGGGCGGCAGCATCACCGGCGAACACGGCGTCGGCCGCGAGAAAATCAATCAGATGTGCTCGCAGTTCAACGCCGACGAGCTGACGCTGTTCCATGCGGTCAAGGCGGCCTTCGATCCGAGCGGCCTGCTCAACCCCGGCAAGAACATCCCGACCCTGCATCGCTGCGCCGAATTCGGCCGCATGCACATCCACAACGGCCAGCTGCCTTTCCCCGAACTGGAGCGTTTCTGATGTCCGTAATCGCCAACGACGCCAGCGCGCTGTTGCTGGACCAGGTCAACCAGGCGCTCGCCGCCAAGACCCCGCTGCGCATCCAGGGCAGCGGCAGCAAGGCCTTCCTCGGCCGCGCGGCCGAGGGCCAGCTGCTCGACGTGCGCGAGCACCGCGGCATCGTCAGCTACGATCCCACCGAGCTGGTAGTGACAGCGCGTGCCGGTACGCCGCTCGCCGAACTCGAGGCCACGCTGGACGAGGCCGGGCAAATGTTGCCTTGCGAGCCGCCGCACTTTGGCGAAGGCGCCACCGTCGGCGGCATGATCGCCGCCGGGCTGTCCGGGCCGCGTCGCCCGTGGAGCGGTTCGGTGCGCGATTTCGTGCTCGGCTCGCGGGTCATCACCGGCCAGGGCAAGCACCTGCGTTTCGGCGGCGAGGTGATGAAGAACGTCGCCGGTTACGACCTGTCGCGCCTGATGGCCGGCAGCTTCGGCTGCCTCGGCGTGCTCACCGAAATCTCGCTCAAGGTACTGCCCAAGCCACGCCTGTGCACCAGCCTGCGTCTGGAAATCGATCTCGAACGTGCGCTGCTCAAGCTCGCCGAATGGGGCCAGCAGCCGGTACCGATCAGCGCCGCCAGCCATGACGGCAAGGCCCTTTACCTGCGCCTGGAAGGTGGCGAAGGGTCGGTCAATGCCGCGCGCGAACGCATCGGCGGCGAGGATCTCGACCCTGGCTACTGGAACGAGCTGCGCGAGCAGCGCCTGGCGTTCTTCGCCGACCCGCGCCCGCTGTGGCGCCTGTCGCTGCCGAACAACACGCCAGCCGTGGCGTTGCCGGGCGACCAGCTGGTGGACTGGGCCGGTGCCCAGCGCTGGCTGAAGTCCGACGCCGATGCGGTGACCATCCGCGGCATCGCCATCGAGGTCGGCGGCCACGCCACCTGCTTTACCGCAGGCGCCACGAGCAATCCGTTCCAGCCGCTGTCGGCGCCGCTGTTGCGCTATCACCGCCAGCTCAAGGCCGCGCTGGATCCGCAGGGGATCTTCAACCCCGGCCGCATGTATTCCGAGGTCTGACGACGTATGCAAACGAATCTGAGCGAAGCCGCGAAAAAACTGCCGCGCGCCGAGGAAGCCGAAAGCATCCTGCGCTCCTGCGTGCACTGTGGCTTCTGCAACGCCACCTGCCCGACCTACCAGCTGCTGGGCGACGAGTTGGACGGCCCGCGCGGGCGGATCTACCTGATGAAGCAGATGCTCGAGGGCGGTGAGGTGACCGAGAGCACCCAGCTGCACCTGGACCGCTGCCTGACCTGCCGCAACTGCGAGACCACCTGCCCGTCCGGGGTGAAGTACCACAACCTGCTGGACATCGGCCGCGACTTCATCGAGCAGCAGGTGCAGCGCCCGTTGGGCGAGCGCGTCGTGCGCGGCGGCCTGCGCACGGTGATTCCGCGACCGGGCCTGTTCAAGGCACTGCTGGGTGCCGGCAATGCGCTCAAGCCGTTGATGCCGGCCTCGCTGAAGGATCACCTGCCGCGCGAGATTCGCCCGGCCAAACCGCGCCCGCAGGTCATGCACCAGCGTCGCGTGCTGATGCTCGAAGGCTGCGTGCAGCCGAGCCTGTCGCCGAACACCAACGCCGCCGCTGCACGGGTGCTCGACCGCCTGGGCATCAGCGTCAGCCCGGCGCGTGAGGCCGGCTGTTGCGGTGCGGTGGACTACCACCTCAACGCCCAGGAGGCCGGTCTGGACCGCGCGCGGCGCAATATCGACGCCTGGTGGCCGGCCATCGAGGCCGGTGCCGAAGCCATCGTGCAGACGGCCAGCGGCTGCGGCGCCTTCGTCAAGGAATACGGCCATCTGCTCAAGGACGACCCGGCCTACGCGGCCAAGGCCGCCCGTGTCAGCGAGCTGGCCAAGGACCTGGTCGAAGTGCTGCGCAGCGCCGAACTGGAAAAGCTCGACGTGCGTGCCGACAAGCGCATGGCCTTTCACTGCCCGTGCACCCTGCAGCACGCACAGAAGCTCGGCGGCGCGGTCGAAGACGTGCTCACCCGTCTGGGCTACCAGCTCACTGCGGTGCCCGATGCGCACCTGTGCTGCGGCTCGGCCGGCAGCTATTCGATCACCCAGCCGGAGATTTCCCACCAGCTGCGCGACAACAAGCTCAACGCGCTGGAGAGCGGCAAGCCGGAAGTGATCGTCACCGCCAACATCGGTTGCCAGACCCACCTCGATGGCGCCGGCCGCACGCCGGTCAAGCACTGGATCGAAGTGGTCGAGGAATCGATGCAGTAGCAATGCCTCATGGTTCGGCCGCCCAGACAGGGCGGCCAACGAACAACCGAAATACGAAGACAGGAGAATCGAGATGAAAAGCAAAGCCGTACTGAGCCAGACCGAAGTCGCCACCATCCTCGCCGCCGCCCGTGCCGAAGCGCAGGCCAACGGCTGGGCCGTGACCATCGTCGTCGCCGACGACGGCGGCCATCCGCTGGCGCTGGAGCGTCTGGACGGCTGCGCGCCGATCGCCTCCTACATCGCCACCGAGAAGGCCCGCAGCTCGGCCCTCGGCCGCCGCGAAACCAAGGGCTATGAAGACATGGTCAACAACGGCCGCACTGCCTTCCTCTCCGCGCCGGTGGTCTGCTCGCTGGAGGGTGGCGTGCCGGTGGTGGTCGACGGCCACGTCATCGGTTCGGTCGGCGTATCCGGCGTGACCGCCGCGCAGGACGCCCAGATCGCCAAGGCCGGCGTCGCCGCCCTGGCCAACTGAACAGACAAGGAGAACGACAGATGACCGAGCGTGTAACCCTGGGCCGCCTGCAGGTCGCGGCCAATCTGCAGCGATTCATCGAAGACGAAGTCCTGCCGGGCACCGGTATCGAAGCCGCCGCCTTCTGGCAGGGGCTGGACACCCTGGTCCACGACCTGGCGCCGAAGAACCGTGAGCTGCTCGCCGAGCGCGACCGCATGCAGGTCGAACTGGACGGCTGGCACAAGGCCAACCCGGGCCCGATCAAGGACATGGCGGCCTACCGCGCCTTCCTCGAGTCCATCGGCTACCTGCTGCCGGTGCCGGGTGAGGTGAAGATCGAGACGGCCAACGTCGACAGCGAGATCGCCACCCAGGCCGGGCCGCAGCTGGTGGTGCCGATCATGAATGCGCGCTATGCGTTGAACGCCGCCAATGCCCGCTGGGGCTCGCTGTACGATGCGCTTTACGGCACCGACGCCATCTCCGAAGAGGGCGGTGCGCAGAAGGGCCCGGGCTACAACGAAGTCCGTGGCGCCAAGGTCATCGCCTATGCGCGCACCTTCCTCGATCAGGCCGCGCCGCTGTCCGAAGGCAGCCACGCCGACGCCACCGCCTATCGCGTGCAGGACGGCCAGCTGAAGGTCACCCTGGAGAACGGCAGTGTCACCGGCCTCGAGCAGCCAGAGAAGTTCGTCGGCTTCCAGGGCGAAGCGGTCGAGCCGAAGGCCGTGCTGCTGAAGAACAACGGCCTGCACATCGAGATCCAGATCGACCCGAACAGCCCGATCGGCCAGACCGATGCCGCCGGCGTGAAGGACCTGCTGATCGAGTCCGCGGTTTCCACCATTCTCGACTGCGAAGATTCGGTCGCCGCGGTGGATGCCGACGACAAGGTGCTGGCCTACCGCAACTGGCTGGGCATCGTGCAGGGCACCCTCAGCGAGGAAGTGGCCAAGGGCAGCTCGAGCTTCGTCCGCCGCCTGAATCCGGACCGCGAATACAGCGCGCCCAACGGCGGCGAGCTGAAGCTGCACGGCCGCTCGCTGCTGTTCATCCGCAACGTCGGTCACCTGATGACCAATCCGGCGATCCTGCTGGAAGACGGCCGCGAGATCCCGGAAGGCATCATGGACGGCGTGTTCACCAGCCTGATCGCCAAGCATGACCTCAAGCGCAAGGGCAACTCGCGCACCGGCAGCGTCTACATCGTCAAGCCGAAGATGCACGGGCCGAAGGAAGTCGCCTTCGCCGACGAATTGTTCGGTCGCGTCGAGGACCTCATCGGTGTGCCGCGCTACACCCTGAAGATGGGCATCATGGACGAGGAACGCCGTACCAGCGCCAACCTCAAGGCCTGCATCGCCGCGGCCAAGCACCGCGTGGCGTTCATCAACACGGGCTTCCTCGACCGTACCGGCGACGAGATGCACACCTGCATGGAAGCCGGACCGGTGCTGCGCAAGGGCGACATGAAATCCACCCCGTGGATCCAGTCCTACGAGCGCAACAACGTACTGGTCGGCCTGGCCTGCGGCCTGCGCGGCAAGGCGCAGATCGGCAAGGGCATGTGGGCCATGCCGGACCTGATGGCGGCCATGCTCGAGCAGAAGATCGGCCATCCGAAGTCCGGCGCCAACACCGCCTGGGTGCCGTCGCCCACCGGCGCCACCCTGCATGCGCTGCATTACCACCAGGTGAACGTGCAGGCCGTGCAGAGCGAGCTGGAAAAGGTCGACCTGGCCGCCGAGCGCGAGCAGCTGCTCAACGATCTGCTGACCATCCCGGTGGTCGCCGAAGACAAGTGGAGCGCGGAGGAGAAGCAGCAGGAGCTGGACAACAACTGCCAGGGCATCCTCGGCTACGTGGTGCGCTGGGTCGAGCAGGGCGTCGGTTGCTCCAAGGTGCCGGACATCCACAACGTCGGCCTGATGGAGGACCGCGCCACCCTGCGCATCTCCAGTCAGCACATCGCCAACTGGCTGCACCACGGCGTGGTCAGCCGCGAGCAGGTGCAGGAAACCCTGGAGCGCATGGCCAAGGTGGTCGACCAGCAGAATGCCGGCGATCCGCTCTATCGCGCCATGTCCAGCGACTACACTCAGTCGATCGCCTTCCAGGCGGCGTCCGATCTGGTGTTCAAGGGCCGCGAGCAGCCGTCCGGTTATACCGAGCCGCTGCTGCACCAGTGGCGCCAGCGCTTCAAGGCCGCCCAGGGCTGATGAACAGGGGGAACCGCGTGCGGCCGGAGGTTCGGCCCCCGCGGTGAGGACAGGAGCCCCAGGCGTCCAACGGCGCCCGGGGCTTTCGAGCATGAGCGGCACGGCTTCGGCCGGGCCGTCGGGAAGCGCACCGCGTGGCTGCGCTTCATGCGAAGCACCGGGCACGCCCGGACACAATAGAAGTGGTTCACAACAAAAAACGCAGGGACCCAACAAATGAGTCAAACACTACTGTCCATCCTGGCCTTCGTGCCGCTGGTGCTGGCGGGTGTGCTGCTGATCGGCTTTCGCTGGCCGGCCAAGTACGCCATGCCGCTGGTTTTCGTCCTCACTGCGCTGATCGGCCTGCTGGCCTGGGACATGACCCTCAACCGGGTCATCGCCTCGACCTTCCAGGGCCTGATCCTCACCGCGGCGATCCTCTGGATCATCTTCGGTGCGATCCTGCTGCTCAACACGCTGAAACATTCCGGGGGGATCAGTTCGATTCGGCGTGGCTTCTCCAACATCAGCCCTGACCGTCGTGTCCAGGTGCTGATCGTCGCCTGGCTGTTCGGCTGCTTCATCGAGGGGGCCTCGGGCTTCGGTACGCCAGCGGCGGTGGCGGCACCGCTGATGGTAGCGCTGGGCTTCCCGGCGTTGGCGGCGGTGGTGATGGGGATGATGGTGCAGTCCACGCCGGTGTCCTTCGGTGCGGTGGGCACGCCGATTCTGGTGGGTGTCGGTGCCGGTCTGGACAAGACCGGCATCAGCGAGCAGCTGGCGGCGGTGGGCAGTAACTGGGAGGTGTTCTTCCACCTGATCTTCTCGCGCGTCGCGATCATTCATGCGCTGTGCGGGATCCTCATGCCGCTGATCATGGTCAGCATCATGACCCGCTACTTCGGCCGCAACAAATCCTGGACCGAAGGTCTGGCAATCGCACCGTTCGCGGTGTTCACCGGCCTGGCCTTCGTCATTCCGTATGCCGCTGCCGGTGTGTTCCTCGGGCCGGAATTCCCGTCGATGATCGGTGCGCTGGTCGGTCTGGCCATCGTCGTGCCCGCGGCCAAGGCCGGTTTCCTGCTGCCGAAGGACAGCTGGGATTTTGCCCCAGCGAGCGAGTGGCCATCCGAGTGGATGGGCAAGATCGAGATGAAGATCGAGGACGTCGCCGGCAAGACGCCGATTTCCGTGCCGATGGCCTGGGCGCCGTACCTGATCCTGGCCGGCTTGCTGGTGGCCTCGCGGGTGTTCCCGGACTTCAAGGCCTTGCTGATGTCGCTGTCGTTCGGCTGGAAGGACATTCTCGGTGAGACCGGCGTCTCCGGCACGCTGGAGCCGCTGTACCTGCCCGGTGGCATTCTCTGCATCGTGGTGCTGATCACCTTCTTCCTGCATCGCATGAGCGCGCGGGAACTGGGCGCGGCGATCTCCGAGTCGAGCAAGACCCTGCTCGGCGCGGGCTTCGTGCTGATCTTCACCATCCCGATGGTGCGCATCCTGATCAACTCGGGCGTGAACGGCTCCGACCTGGTGTCCATGCCGGTGGCCATGGCGCAGCTGGTGGCCAACAGCGTGGGTGATGTCTATCCGTTCTTCGCGCCGGCGGTCGGTGCGCTGGGCGCCTTCATCGCCGGTTCCAACACCGTGTCCAACCTGATGCTGTCGCAGTTCCAGTTCAACACCGCGGGCCTGCTGGGGCTGTCCGGTGCGCTGATGGTGGCGCTGCAGTCGGTCGGTGCGGCGGCGGGCAACATGATCGCCATCCACAACGTGGTGGCGGCCTCGGCCACCGTCGGCCTGCTCGGTCGCGAAGGGATCACCCTGCGCAAGACCATGCTGCCAACCCTGTACTACCTCATCCTGGCCGGCACCATCGGCCTGATCGGGTTCTACGTGATGGGCATCAGCGATCCGCTGGTGGGTGCCGCAGGCTAAGCCAGGCGGTAGTTTGACGGGCGGCCCAGGCCGCCCGTTTTCATTTGCGCAGTTGGTGCGGCGCGCCGTTCTGGTATAGCGTGCGTCGCAGTCGACGGATCATCGAGGTTACCCATGAAGAAATGGCAATGTGTGGTGTGCGGCTATATCTATGACGAAGCGCTGGGCGCGCCGGAAGAGGGCATCGCCCCCGGCACGGCCTGGGAAGATGTGCCGGAAGACTGGGTTTGCCCCGATTGCGGCGTCGGCAAGCTGGACTTCGAGATGATCGCCATCGGCTGATTCCGTTTCGCCAACCTACCCCATGAGGACCTGACGTGAGCGCACCCGTAGTCATCATCGGCACCGGCCTGGCCGGTTACAACCTGGCGCGGGAGTTCCGCAAGCTGGACCCGCAGACGCCGCTGTTGCTGATCACCG
The DNA here is from genome assembly GCF_051948915.1 of Stutzerimonas sp. Brlt_14. Taxonomy (NCBI): domain Bacteria; kingdom Pseudomonadati; phylum Pseudomonadota; class Gammaproteobacteria; order Pseudomonadales; family Pseudomonadaceae; genus Stutzerimonas; species Stutzerimonas sp. Brlt_14. Next base: position 198,923 of record NZ_JAYJLM010000006.1, on the reverse strand, counting down.
CCGACGACGGTCGTTCCTATTCCAAACCACTGCTGTCCACCGGTTTTGCCGCCAACAAGGACGCCGACAGCCTGGGTATGGCCACCGCCGGAGCCATGGCCGAGCAGCTGAACGCGGAGATTCGCACGCACACCCGCGTCACCCGTCTGGACCCGGCGCACCGCCGTGTCTGGATCGGCAACGAGCCGGTGCCATACCGGGATCTGGTGCTGGCCTGGGGCGCGCAGACGATCCGTGTGCCGGTGGAGGGCGATGCGGCGGATGCGGTCTATCCGATCAACGACCTGCACGACTATGGACGCTTCCGTGCCGCTGCCGCCGGCAAACGCCGCGTGCTGATCCTCGGCGCCGGGTTGATCGGCTGCGAGTTCGCCAACGACCTGCTGCAGGGCGGCCACGAGGTGGATCTGGTCGCCCCCAGCGAGCAGGTCATGCCTGGCCTGCTGCCGCTGCAGGCCGCCGAGGCGGTGAAGCGCGGCCTGGAGGGCATCGGCGCGCGCTTTCATCTCGGGGCCACGCTGGAGCGCCTGCAGCGCAGCACCGACGGTTTGCAGGCGACCCTGTCCGACGGCTCGCAGCGGGCCTGCGATCTGGTGGTCAGTGCCGTCGGCCTGCGCCCACGTACCGAGCTGGCCGCCGAGGCGGGGCTCGAGGTCAAGCGTGGCATCGTCGTCGATCGCCTGCTCAAGACCTCGGCGGAACACGTCTATGCCCTGGGCGATTGCGCCGAAGTCGAAGGGCTCAGCCTGCTCTACGTGATGCCGCTGATGGCTGGGGCACGGGCCTTGGCTAAAACGCTGTTTGGCAATCCGACCTTTGTCAGTTATGGCCCCATGCCGGTAACCGTGAAGACCCCGGCCTGTCCGGTAGTGGTCTCGATGCCCGCCGTGGGCAGTGCCGGCAGCTGGTCCGTCGAGGCCCGGGGCAACGACGTCAAGGCGCTCTATCTCGGGGCTTGCGGGGAGTTGCTCGGCTACGCGTTGACCGGCGCGGCGGTGCAGGAGCGACTGGCGCTGAACAAGCAGTTGCCACCGGTATTGGCGGAACTACCGCAAATTCTGTCGCTAAAGTCCCCCAACTGAGCTTGCAGGGCGTCCGCGGGGACTGGCGCAGGTGCTAGCGCCGTGCCATTCTCCATGGGTCTGCCCCAGCCTAGAGCTGTTGCAGCGCCTTTAGCGCTGTTCTTGTGAACAGTACGGACACAACAACAAAAACGTCTCAGAGGCTCCCAATGCGTAAACCGGAACTCGCCGCAGCCATTGCCGAGAAGGCTGATCTGTCCAAGGACCAGGCCAATCGCGTACTCAACGCCGTGCTGGATGAAATCACCAATGCGCTGAACCGCAAGGACAGCGTCACCCTGGTCGGTTTCGGCACCTTCGTTCAGCGCCACCGTGGCGCCCGCACCGGGAAAAACCCGCAGACCGGGCAACCGGTCACCATCAAGGCCAGCAATACCGTCGCGTTCAAACCGGGCAAGATGCTCAAAGACGCCGTCAACTGACGCTGCGCCGACCCGGAGCCGATCGGCTCCGGGTAAACCTGACCGACTGGTCTTCCCCGGACCCGTTCGTACCCGTCCTTCCCCCCGCCGACCAAGCCACTACAATGCGGCCTTCCTCTCGTACCGGTCGGGACAACACGTCATGAAATTCCGCTTTCTGCTTTGGATGCTGGGCCGCCTGATGGCCAAGGCCAGCCGCACCAACCCCGAGTTCCAGCAGCAGCTGGGCGACAAGGACCTGAGCTTCCAGCTGCACACCCTGGATGGCAAGGTCGCCCGGCACTTCGTGGTGAAGGACCAGCGCGTCACCAGCAAGCGCGGCCCGGCGAGCGAGCCGGCGTTCTCCCTGGGGTTCAAGGATGCCGCCTATGGCTTCGCCACCATGACGGCGAAGAACAAGCAGCTGGCGTTCATGCAGGGGATTCAGAACAAGGACATCCAGATCCAGGGGAACCCGGCGCTGGTGATGTGGTTCCAGGGGCTGACCAAATACCTGAAGCCGAAAAAGAAGAAGTAGTGTCGCCCTGAGCCCGCGATTCGGCGCGCTCATTTCTGGATGTCCGGCACCCGGCTCGTCAGACCCAAGCCTGCAGGTCACTTGTGGTGGAAAACGCTGCGCGGCTTCCACCCTGCCGCCTTCCCGGTGCCAGATTCCTACACCTTCCTACGCCCCCTCCCGCCAGACCTTCGCCTCATCCTTCAGCCAGTCCCGAAACGCCACCAGCCCCGCCGACTCCACCTTGCGCTCCGGAATCATCAGGTAGTACGCCCGCGTCTCGCTGCGATAGGCGTGGGGATGCGCCAGCACCAGCCGCCCCTCGGCCAGTTCCCGCTGGATCAGGAACGGCGGAATCAGCGCTACCCCCATGCCGTGCTCGGCCGCCTGCGCCAGCATGGAGAACAGCTCCAGCCGCGGGCCGGTCATGTCGCGGGCGACTTTCAGCCCCAGCGAATCGAACCACTGCCGCCAGGCATAGGGTCGGGTGGTCTGCTGCAGCAACGGCAGTTCGGCCAGGGCTTGGGTCGTGAACGGCTGACCGTCGCGCAGCAGGGCGGGGCTGCAGACTGGCTGCAGGTCCTCGGGCATCAGGTAGTGCGCCTCGGTACCGGACCAGTCGGCATCGCCGAAGTAGATGGCAGCATCGAACTCGGTATCGGCAAAGAGAAAGGGCCGGGTGCGGTTGGTCAGGTTCACCGTGATTTCCGGATGCAGCGCCTGGAAATGCCTGAGGCGCGGCACCAGCCACTGGGTGCCGAAGGTCGGCACCACGGCCAGCTCCAGGCTCATGGCGCCCTGCTGGCCCATCACCGACAGCGTGTCGCGCTCCACCGCATCCAGCTGCGCTGCGATGCGGCGGGCGTAGGACTGGCCGGCGGCGGTGAGCTTCACGCCGCGCCGCGAACGGCGGAACAGCGCCAGGCCGAGGAATTCCTCCAGCCCGCCGATCTGCCGGCAGATGGCGCTCTGGGTCAGTGCCAGCTCGTCGGCCGCGCGGGTGAAGCTCTCATGGCGGGCAGCGGCCTCGAAGGCGATCAGCGCGGTGGTGCTGGGAATCTTGCGGCGCATTATGCAAAGACCTCACGGGATAAGCCTGACAATGGACCCTCAGCTTATCTCGGAGTGAGCGAAACGCACAGTTTGGTGCGAAATCCTCGTTTGCGACGCACCGTTGCGGCGCCTAGGATCAGCTCATCCCGCCCCGCGCCCGCGGTGCCGAAGACAACAAGAGGAGCCTCCCGAATGGCCGGCAAAGCAAGCTTCAACTGGATCGACCCGCTGCTGCTCGACCAGCAGCTGACCGAGGAAGAACGCATGGTGCAGGCCAGCGCCGCGCAGTTCGCCGCCGACAAGCTGGCGCCGAGGGTGCTGGAAGCCTTCCGCCATGAGCGCACCGATCCGGCGATCTTTCGCGAGATGGGCGAGACCGGCCTGCTCGGCGCGACCATTCCCGAAGCCTACGGCGGCAGCGGGCTGAACTACGTGTGCTACGGCCTGATCGCCCGCGAGGTCGAGCGCATCGATTCGGGCTACCGCTCGATGATGAGCGTGCAGTCCTCGCTGGTGATGGTGCCGATCTTCGAGTTCGGCAACGAGGCGACCAGGCAGAAGTACCTGCCCAAGCTGGCCAGCGGCGAATACATCGGCTGCTTCGGCCTCACCGAGCCGAACCACGGCTCCGACCCTGGCTCGATGGTCACCCGGGCGAAAAAGGTCGACGGCGGCTATCGCCTGTCCGGCAGCAAGATGTGGATCACCAACAGCCCGATCGCCGATGTCTTCGTGGTCTGGGCCAAGGATGACGCTGGCGAGATTCGCGGCTTCGTGCTGGAAAAGGGCTGGGAAGGGTTGTCCGCCCCGACGATTCACGGAAAAGTCGGCCTGCGCGCCTCGATCACCGGCGAGATCGTCATGGACAACGTGTTCTGCCCGGAAGAGAACGCCTTCCCCGACGTGCGCGGGCTGAAGGGCCCGTTCACCTGCCTGAACAGTGCCCGCTACGGCATCAGCTGGGGCGCACTGGGCGCCGCCGAGTTCTGCTGGCACACCGCGCGCCAGTACGTGCTCGACCGCCAGCAGTTCGGCCGGCCGCTGGCGGCCAACCAGCTGATCCAGAAGAAGCTGGCCGACATGCAGACCGAGATCACCCTGGCCCTGCAGGGTTGCCTGCGCCTCGGCCGCATGAAGGACGAGGGCACCGCCGCGGTGGAAATCACCTCGATCATGAAGCGCAACAGCTGCGGCAAGGCGCTCGACGTGGCGCGCATGGCGCGCGACATGATGGGCGGCAATGGCATCAGCGACGAGTTCGGCGTGGCCCGGCACCTGGTCAACCTGGAGGTGGTGAACACCTACGAGGGTACCCACGATGTGCATGCACTGATCCTCGGCCGCGCGCAGACAGGCATTCAGGCGTTCTTCTGAAACTGCACCCCTCTCCCAGAAGGAGAGGGTGCTTGCTCCGTCCAATAGCCTTCGAGGTTCCGTCCATGCCCGGCGCCCTGTCCCATATCCGTGTTCTCGACCTGTCGCGCGTGCTCGCCGGGCCCTGGTGCGGGCAGATCCTCGGTGATCTCGGCGCCGAGGTGATCAAGGTCGAGCGCCCTGGCACGGGCGACGATACCCGCCATTGGGGCCCGCCCTATCTCAAGGACCAGCACGGTGAGAACACCTCGGAGGCCGCCTATTACCTGACCGCCAACCGCAACAAGCAGTCGCTGACCGTCGACTTCACCCGGCCCGAGGGCCAGCGCGTCATCCGCGAGCTGGTGGCGCAGTGCGATGTGCTGCTGGAGAACTTCAAGGTCGGCGGGCTGGCCGCCTACGGGCTGGATTACGAAAGCCTGAAGGCGATCAATCCCCGGCTGATCTATTGCTCGATCACCGGTTTCGGCCAGGACGGCCCCTACGCCACACGTGCCGGCTACGACTTCATGATCCAGGGACTCGGCGGGCTGATGAGCCTGACCGGCCGCAGCGATGCGGAGGAGGGCGCCGGGCCAGTGAAGGTCGGCGTGGCGCTGACCGATATCCTCACCGGTCTGTACGCCACCGTTGGCGTGCTCGCTGCGCTGGCACATCGCGAACGCAGCGGCGAGGGCCAGCATATCGACACGGCGCTGCTCGACGTGCAGGTCGCCTGCCTCGGCAACCAGGCGCTCAACTACCTCACCACCGGCGTGGCGCCCAGGCGCATGGGCAATGCCCATCCGAACATCGTGCCCTATCAGGATTTCCCCACTGCCGACGGCGACATCATCCTCACCGTCGGCAACGACGGTCAGTTTCGCAAGTTCTGCGAGGTGGCCGGGCGTCCCGAGTGGGCGGCTGATGCCCGCTTCGCCACCAATCGCGCGCGCGTTGCCCATCGCGCCGAACTGATTCCGCTGATCCGCCAGGTCACGGTGTTCCGCACCACGGCCGAATGGGTCAGTGCGCTGGAGCAGGCCGGCGTGCCCTGCGGGCCGATCAACGACCTGGCGCAGGTGTTCGCGGACCCACAGGTGCAGCATCGCGGGCTGAGCGTGGAGATGCCGCATCCGCTGGCCGGCCGTGTGCCGCAGGTGGCCAGCCCGCTGCGGCTGTCCGCTTCGCCAGTGGCGTACCGCAACCCGCCGCCGCTGCTCGGCGAGCACAGCGAGGCGCTGTTGCAGCGCCTGCTGGGCATGAACGACGAGCAGATCGCCGGCCTACGCGCGGCCGGAGTGGTCTAGCCTGGGGGCTATCTAGCTCAGAAGCCTTCCAGCACGATCTTGCCCTTGGCCTTGCCGCTTTCCAGCAGGGCATGGGCGCGGCGCAGGTTGGCCGCATTGATGGTGCCGAAGTGCTCGCCGAGGGTGGTGCGCAGCACGCCCAGATCGACCAGCTGGCTGACGCGCTGCAGCAGGTGGTGCTGCTCGATCATGTCCGGCGTCTCGAACAGTGAGCGGGTGAACATCAGCTCCCAGTGCAGCGACAGACTCTTGCGCTTGAGCTTCATCACGTCCAGCGGCTGGGCCGGATCGTCGATCAGCGCCAGGCGGCCCTGGGGCGTCAGTGCCTCGACCAGCTGGTCGAAATGCTGATCGGTCTGGGTCAGGCTGGCGACATGGCTGACGCTGGCGAAACCGGCGCGCTGCAGCTCGGCGTGCAGCGGCTGGCTATGGTCGATGACATGATGGGCGCCGAGTTCGCGGGCCCAGGCCTGGGTTTCCGGGCGCGAGGCGGTGGCGATCACGCTGACCTTCGTGAGCTGACGGGCCAGCTGCAGCATGATCGAGCCGACGCCGCCGGCGGCACCGACGATCAGCAACTGCTGCCCGGCGCCCTGGCCTTCCACCAGTTGCAGGCGTTCGAACAGCAGCTCCCAGGCGGTGATGGCAGTCAGCGGCAGTGCGGCGGCCTCGGCAAAGCTCAGGCTCCGCGGCTTGCGCCCGACGATGCGCTCGTCCACCAGATGGCGTTCGCTGTTGCCGCCGGCGCGGGCGATGGAGCCGGCGTAGAACACCTCGTCGCCGACCTTGAACAGGCTGACTTCGCTGCCCACCCCGACGACCACACCGGCGACGTCCCAGCCCAGCACCTTCGGCTGACCGCCCTCGGGCTGCGTGTTGCGGCGTACTTTGGTATCCACCGGGTTGACCGAAATGGCGCGCACCTCCACCAGCAGATCGCGCGGGCCGGGTACCGGCTCGGGCAGTTCCACGTCCTGCAGTGCGCGGGGATCGTCGATGGCGAGGGATTCGAAGTAGGCGACCGCTTTCATGCTGTTGCTCCGTATGGATTCGGGTGGGAGGGAATGCTCAGCTATTTGACTCGGCGGAAAAACGGGGTGATAAGCGAGGCTCTTTCAACAGGATTTTGAAAATGCTGCGTATCGACGACCTCCAGCTGTTCGTCCGCACCGCCGACAGCGGTAGCCTTTCCGCGGCCGCGCGCGGGCTCGACGTGTCGCCGGCGGTGGCCAGTGCGGCCTTGAAGCGCCTGGAGGCGAGCCTGGGGGCGCGACTGTTCGTGCGCTCCACCCGCAGCCTGCGCCTGACTGCCGAGGGTGAGGCGTATCTGCTGCATGCCCGGGCGGCACTGGCCAGCCTGCACGAGGGCGCCCAGACCCTCGCTGGCGGGCGCGAGGCGATCCGCGGCGTGCTGCAGCTGTCGGCACCATCGGACTTCGGTCGCAACGTCCTGCTGCCCTGGCTCGACGAATTCCAGGCGCGCCACCCGCAGTTGCAGCTGCGCCTGCTGCTGGGCGACGGGTTGACCGACCTGTTCCGGCAGCCGGTGGACCTGGTCCTGCGTTACGGTGAGCCGCAGGATTCCAGCCTGGTGGCGCTGCCGGTGGCGGCTGGCAATCGCCGGGTGCTGTGCGCTTCGCCGGCCTACCTGCAGCGCCATGGCGCGCCGCAGCGGCTGGACGAACTGGCCGGGCACAACTGCCTGCGCTTCATGCTCGCCGGACGCGTGCACGACCGCTGGTGCTTTCAGGAAGGGCGCCGCGCGCGCACCGTGCAGGTCAGTGGCGACCGCGTCAGCGATGATGCCGATGTGGTGCGACGCTGGGCCCTGGCCGGCCTCGGGCTGGCCTACAAGTCCTGGCTGGACATCGCCGATGACGTGACGGCCGGTCGCCTGCGGGTGCTGTTGCCGGAGTGCCTCGGCGAAGCGGCGCCACTGGGCCTGCTCTGCGCCCACCGGGCTCAGCTGAGCAAGCCGGTACGGCTGCTCCACGAGCATCTGCAGGCACGTTGTGCAGCCCTGCTGACGCGGGCACCGTGGGCGCAGCGTGCGGCGGAGGGAGTTTCATCGTCGGCCTGAACTCTTATGGCCCTTGGCTATTCTTATCTGCGTACTGGTTAACAGAATGGACAAGCGCATCATGCAGACGCAGCGTTTTCGAAACACCTGGCAACTGGCGGTTGTGGTCCTCATGTCCGGGCTGCTGGCCGGCTGCGGCATCAACAACATTCCGCGTTACGACGAGCAGGTGAAATCTGCCTGGTCGCAGGTAGAGAACCAGTACCAGCGGCGCGCCGACCTGATTCCCAACCTGGTCGAAACGGTCAAGGGCTTCGCGCGCCAGGAGCAGGAAACCCTCACCGCGGTGGTCGAGGCGCGGGCCCGGGCGACCTCGATCCAGGTCGATGCCAATACCCTCGACGATCCGCAGAAGCTGCAACAGTTCCAGCAGGCACAGAACCAGCTGACCGGCGCCCTCAGCCGGCTGATGGCGGTCTCCGAGCGCTACCCGGAGCTCAAATCCAACCAGAACTTCCTTGCCCTGCAATCGCAGCTCGAAGGCACCGAGAACCGCATCGCGGTGGCCCGGCGTGACTTCATCGCAGCGGTGGAGCGCTACAACACCGAGATCCGCACCTTTCCCGGCCGCATCTGGCACAAGCTGATGTACAGCGACATGCCGATCCGCGAAAACTTCGAGGCGACGGCCGAGAACGCCGAGCAGGCGCCGCAAGTGCAGTTTCAATGACGCGCCGGTTTCCGCTGCTGCTGGCCCTGCTGCTCTGGGCCGGCAGCCTGTTCGCGCAGCAGGCCGAGCTGCCGGCGCTGACCGGTCGCGTGGTCGATCGCGCCGAATTGCTCGATACCCAGGCCGAGGCGCGCCTGACCAGCATGCTGGCGGCCCACGAGCAGGCTACCGGCGAGCAGGTGGTGGTGGTCACCGTACCGGACCTGGGCGGGCGCAGCATCGAGGAATTCGGCCTGGAGCTGGGTCGCACCTGGGGTATCGGGCAGGAGGGCGAGGACAACGGCGCACTGCTGATCGTCGCCCGTGACGACCGCAAGATCCGCATCGAGGTCGGCTACGGGCTGGAGGATCGCCTGACCGACGCGCAGTCTTCGGTGATCATCAACCGGGTCATCGCGCCGGCCTTCCAGCGCGGCGACTTCACGGCCGGCATCACCGAAGGCACGCAGGCGATCATCACCGTGCTCGGTGGCGATCCGCTGCCGGCGGAGCTGCGGCCGGTCATGCCGATGGGCCAGCAGGAACCCGGTGGCTTCGGCGTGCTGGCGTTCTTCCTGATGCTGGTGGCGATCTTCGTGCTCGGCGGTGGCCGTGGCGGTCGCGGCGGTGGACGTCGCGCCCTGCTACTCGGCGCGCTGCTCGGTGGCATGGGGCGCGGAGGTGGCTTTGGCGGTGGCGGTTTCGGCGGCGGAGGCTTCGGTGGAGGCGGTGGTGGCTTCGGTGGCGGCGGCGCTTCCGGTGGCTGGTAAACGGACGATGGACGAACGATGACCTTACTCAGCGAAAGCGAACTGCGGCAGGTGGCCGAGGCGATCGAGCGCGTAGAGCGCAGCACCGACGCCGAACTGGTGACGGTGCTCGCCGCGCAGGCCGACGACTACCACTACATCCCACTGCTCTGGGCCAGCCTGATCGCGCTGCTGCTGCCTGGTGCATTACTGTTCTTCAGCGGCTGGCTGAGCGCCTGGCAGCTGCTGCTGGTGCAATGGGCGACCTTCATCGTGCTGGCGCTGCTGTTCAGGCTGCCCGGGGTGACCAGCCGACTGATTCCGCGTTCGGTGCGCTGCTGGCGCGCCTGCAATCTGGCGCGGCGGCAGTTCATCGAACTCAATCTGCACCACACCGAGGCCGATACCGGCGTGCTGATCTTCGTCTCCGAAGCCGAACGCTATGTGGAAATCCTGGTGGATCGCGGTATCTCAAGTCGCATCGACAACGCCGCCTGGGAATCCATCGTCGGCTGCTTCACCGAGCGGGTGAAGCAGGGACAGGTGCTCGAAGGTTTCCTCGGCTGCATCGAAGCCAGCGGTGCATTGCTGGCGCAGCATGTACCCAAGACCCACGAGCGCAACGAACTGCCCAACCGCCTGGTGCTGCTGCCTTAGGTCACGCAACGGGGGAGGCGTGCATTGCCTCTCCCCCTCACTCCCTTCCTTCACTGCATGCGCCGCTGCTCGGCCAGCATCTGGCGTTCGCGCTGCAACGCACGAGCGAGACCCTGCAGGCCCGCACGCTGGGCGGCGACGATCAGCGTCTGGTCGATCAGGTCACGCTGGGCGTGGCTGCCGCCGAACAGCTGCGCCTGATTGCGGATGCCCCGCAGCCGCTCGACGCAGCGCGCATGGTCGCCCTCGACGAAGGCTTCGACCGCCGCGACTCCCGGAGCGCCGACCTGGGCGGTGAAGCGTGCGTTGTCGTCAGCGCGCCCGCGGGCCCGCCGCTGTGCGTCGTGCAACAGGTCGAGCAGGTCGTCGCGGCCGGCGCAGGCGAAGGCCATCGCCGCATGGAAGTCGTTGAAGGCGTAGCAGCCATCCGCGGCCATCGCCGCCCAGCGCTCGGCCACGCCGGACCAGCGCTGGCCGACCTCCACCCCGCGCAGCTGCAGGCGCCACAGCAGCGCGCTGGCGTCGATCAGCTCCAGCGCCAGGGTGCTGCCGTGACCGTTCAGCGGGCCGTCGAACAGGGCCAGGACGCTGTCGAAGTCATCCATTTCCAGATGGTGCAGCGCCAGGTGCCACCAGTTGTGCACGGCGAGCATGCTGTCCTGCTGCCAGGCCGGATTGCCGCGCATCCAGGCGATGCCTTCCTCGCGCCGCCCCTGCATTTCCAGTACATGCGCAACGGCGTGCTGGGCCCAGGCATCGTCGGGCTGCAGTGCCACCGCTTCACGGCCCAGGCGCTCGGCAAGGCGGTAGTCGCCGGTTTCCTCGAGGCCGAACGCGTACAGCCCGAGCAGGGCGTGGTAGCCCGGCACTTCCAGCGACCAGTCTGGCAGCACGCGGGCGATGCGGTCGCGCAGCATGCGGGCGTCGCCGGTGAAGAAGTCGATCTGGTGGCCGGCCTGCAGGGCGAGCAGGTCGTGGGGGTAGTCGACGCTGAGGTCTTCCAGCGCGCGGCCGGCGGCGTACCAGCGGCCATCCATGAGCAGCCCCAGGGCGTGCAGGTGACGCGCTTCCCGCTCGTTGTGCGGCAAGGCCAGGGCGCGGTCACGCGAGGCCCGGGCCACCGGGAGGGCAGCTGCCTCCGTGCCAAGCAGATAGAGCCAGGCGTGCAGGACATGGCCCATCACCAGTTCAGGCGAGGCCTGCAGCGCGGCCTCGGTGGTTGCCAGCGAGGCGGCGTGCAGGCAGCGAAATTGCGCCAGCGCCTGGTCGAGCAGGGCCTGCGCCTCGCCGTTGCAGCCGGTCAGTTGGTACCCGTGTGCGTCTTTCATTGTTCTATGCTCCATGAGTCCGGTTCGTTGGTGTCGGCCAACGCGCCAATACTCGGGGTTACGCTTGCTTTGCACCCCAGTCATCCTGGAAACAAAACGGCTATTTCCGCCATGGCCCGCTCCGAGATCGCCGAACGTCCGCCATTGATCGTCGCCCTGCTGGCGACGCCGGACAGCACGGCCTCGACGCTCTTCGGCCTCTATGACCTGCTGCTTGGCACCCGTCGCGACTGGCAGCAGCTGATGCACCGCTGCGATGTGGCGTCGCCGTTCCGGCCACTCATCGTCAGCCGTGACGGCGGGCTGCTGCGGGTATACAACGACATTCCGGTCCAGCCCCATGCGAGCCTCGCCGAGGCTCCGCCGGCGGACGTGGTGATCGTCAGCAATCTAGCCGTCAGCCCCTGGGAGCCCCTGGACGAGCGCTATGCGCCCGAGGCGCAATGGCTACGCGAGCGCTACGCGGCCGGGGCGACGCTGGCCGCGGCCTGCTCGGGGGCGATGCTGCTGGCGCAGACCGGGCTGCTGGCCGGTTGCGAAGGCACCTCGCACTGGGGTTACTGCGATTGCCTGCGCCGCGAGTATCCGGACGTGCACTGGCATCCGGACAAGGCGCTGGTCAGTACCGGCATCGGCCAGCGCCTGGTGATGTCCGGCAGCGGCAGCAGCTGGCACGCGCTGGGGCTGTTTCTCATCGCCCGTTTCGTCGGTGCACGCGAGGCGATGGAAGTGGCGCGGCTGAACCTGTTCGACTGGGACGCGACCAGTCCGTTGGCCTACGCGGCGATGATGCGCACCGGTCAGCTGGCCGATCCGATCATCGCCCGCTGCCAGGAATGGGCCGCACAGCATTACGAGGAGGAGGCGCCGGTGAGTGCCATGGTGCGCATCAGCGGCCTGCCGGAGCGCACCTTCCAGCGCCGCTTCGCCCTGGCCACCGGGCTGACGCCGCTGGACTACATCCACACCCTGCGTCTGGAGGAGGCCAAGCAATTGCTGGAGAGCGGCGAGCTGTCGGTGGAGGCGATCGCCTGGGAGGTGGGCTATCAGGATGCGGGCTTCTTCGGCCGGCTGTTCCGGCGCAAGGTCGGCCTGACCCCGGCACAGTACCGCCGACGCTTCGGCGTGCTGTCGCGGCGTCTGGCGGGCATCGCCACGCTGCAGGAGGAGCGGGCGCCGGCCTTGCACTGAGCGGCCGGCACCCGGTTATGCCCGGCTCAGAGCCGGGTCGGGCCTTCGTCGTCCTCGTCCGGTGAGACCACCGGAGCCAGTTCGAAACGGTCGGCCCCCTCCATGGCGCTGGCGGCGACGCGGTCGATGCTGCTCAGCGCATGGCCGATGATGGAGCTGACGCTGGCTTCGTGATGCTGCGCCGGCAGTCGCTCGATGGCCGCCAGCACGTCTTCGCCCGGCACGGTTTCCTCGGCCAGCAGCTTGTCGGCGATCTCGTCCAGGGCCGGCTTCAGACGCTGCAGCAAGGCGATGCAGTCGCTGTAGAGCTGCTGCAGCAACTGGTCGGCGGCGCGGATGGACTCGCCGGAGTCGAACTCGATATGGGCGTCGCGCACGGCCTGCAGGCTGAGCAGCGAGCCGTTCGGTCCCATGCCCAGCGCGCCGACCATCGACAGCGCGATCTTCGAGGCTTCCTGCAGATCCTGGCCGGCGCCGGAGGAGACTTCGTGGAAATACAGCTGCTCGGCACCGCGCCCGGCCAGCAGCATCTGGATGCGGTTGCGCAGCTCGGAATACATGTGCAGGCGCTTGTCCTCCACCGGCGTCACCAGGGTCACGCCCAGTGCCTGGCCGCGAGGCAGGATGGTGACCTTCTCCACCCGGCCGACATTCAACGCCGCGGCCACCAACGCGTGGCCGGCCTCGTGCACGGCGATGCGCTTGCGGTCGGTGGGCGACATCGGCGTCACGCCGGACGGCTGCTCACCGATGCGGCAGGTTTCCACTGCATCGACGAAGTGGGCCATGTTCACCTGCTGCGCGCCGGTACGGGCGGCCAGCAGTGCGGCATGGTTGGCGATGTAGGCGATCGCCGCCGGCGTCAGGCCGACGGTATTGCGCGCCAGCTGCGGGAAATCCAGGTCGTCGGCGGCGTTGAGCTTGCCGGCGTAGAGGCGGAACAGCGCCTCGCGGTCATCCAGTCCCGGCAGGCCGACGGCGATGGAGCGGTCGAAGCGGCCTTCGCGCACCAGCGCCGGGTCGAGCGAGTTGGGGAAGTTCGTGGCACCGAGCACCAGCACGCCGCTGGCGCCGTCGAAGCCGTCCATCTCGGCGAGGAACTGGTTGATGATGCGGTTGCTCTCGGCATCGCTGGAGCGCGTCTGCTCGGCGCGCTTGCCGATGCCGTCGATCTCGTCGATGAAGATGATGCATGGTGCCTGCTTGCGCGCGGTGCGGAACAGCGCCTTGACCTTCTGGATGCCGACGCCGAAGTACATCGAGGAGAAATCGCTGCCGGTGACCTGGATGAAGCTGGCATTCGATTCACTCGCCAGCGCCTTGGCCAGCTGGGTCTTGCCGGTGCCCGGCTCGCCGGTCAGCAGCACGCCCTTGGGCGGACGGGCGCCGAGACGTGCATAGGCGCCCGGGTCACGCAGGTAGGCGGTGACGTCGCTGAGCGCCTGCTTGGCCTCGGCGGCGCCGATCACGTCGGCGAAGGTGATGCCGCTGCCCTTGCGCTGCACCTCGAAGCTGCGCGTCTTCATGGCGAAGAAGATTGCCGCGCCGAGCAGCAGCAGGGCGATCGGCGAGTAGGGCAGCAGGTAGGTGTAGAAGGGCTTTTCCGCGTCGGTCTGGAACATCGCCAGCGGGAACAGCTCGCCGTTGCTCTGCGCGTACTGCTCGAGCAGCAATCCAGCCACGCGTCCGGACTGGTCCGGCACCCAGTAGCGCAGGCCGTCGTGCAAGCTGACGTAGACCGCATCCTTGCCCAGCGCGGCGCTGGCGATTCTGGCGCCACGCAGGTCGGCCAGCAGAACCGAGAGATCGCGGCGATTGGCCTGCCAGGGGGCGGTGGACTCCTGCAGGGCTTCGAGCATGCTCGCCGCCGCGCCAGTGGCTGGCGTCGACGGCGCGGCTGGGCGCAGCTGCCAATAGGCCACGCAGGCGGCGATCAGCAGAAGCAGGAAAACGGAGAGCACAGGGCCGCGACGACCTTGTAGCAGACGTGGTGTTTTCATTTCACATCCAATCGGGAAGGCCCGATGTTTCGACAAACCACCGCCCGCAGGCGGACCACAGTTGTTGTGCGGGAAACCCGCGGCGCCAAAGGTATGGCGCGCCACAGTTCGGATGTGTTGGATGCGATTTATATGCCCGACTGTGTCTCGGATCGGCAGACTCCGATAGCCGGCGAGAATACGGCAAGTGCCACCATGGGGGCGGCTGTGCGACGAACGGACGGCAGGTTTTCGACGAATGACCGTTCGCGCCGGGAACGAAATCGTCGCTGCACAAGCACGGCAGGGCTGCTGGTGCAGCGGCATTGCGTCGACGCGCCGCAGCGGCACGTGCCACATAAGTGACCGGCTGCAGAGATTGCCGCGCAAGGGCCTGTTACCGTTCGACGCCGCATGGACGTCCGTCACGCTCCGTTGCGGACATGCGACACACTGCCGACAGCCGACCCTGCCACGATGCCGGGCGCGCTCATAAAAACAACGTTCGATCGACCCGAGACTTCAACATGCCAACCCGCAACAAGACCCTGCGCTCTGCCGTTCTGGGCACGCTGTTCGCACTACTCCCGTTCGCCTCGGCCAACGCCCAGGATACGGTCAACCTGCTCACGCAGAACTTCCCGCCGTTCAGCATGGCCAATGACGGCAAGAACTTCGCGAAGGAGGTATCGACGCCGAGGTTGTGGCCGCTCTGTTCAAGCGTGCCGGCATACCCTACACGCTGACCCTGCGCTTCCCCTGGAGCCGCCTGCAGCAGCTGGCGGAAAAAACGCCCGGCTTCGCCGTGTTCTCCCTCAGCCGTACGCCTGAGCGTGAGCCGAAATACAAGTGGGTCGGCCCGCTCAGCGAGATCCAGATCGTGCTGCTCAAGCGCCCCGACAGCCCGATCCAGATATCCAGCCTGGAGGAGGCCCGGCAGTACCGCATCGGCTCGAAGGACGGCAGCGTCGGCAGCCAGTACCTGATCAGCCGGGGTATCGAGGTGCAGAGTTCGCTGATCGATACGCCGGCCAAGCTGAAGGCCGGCCAGTTCGATCTCTGGGCGACCACCAACCCCTCCGGCGAATACGAAGCCAAGCAGGCCGGCGTCGGCCCGCTGGCGGTGGCCCTGACCCTGAGTCGGGTCGACCTCTACCTGGCGATGAACAAGGAAACTCCCGACGAGGTCGTCGAGAAGCTGCAGCGCACCCTCGATCAGATGAAGCAGGAAGGCCTGCTGCAACAGGCTGCGCGCCGCTACGTGAACTGAAGTCAGCCCGCGCCGCGGGGGCGGCGCGACGGGCTTCAGCGCCGCTCGGAAATTGTCTGTGCGCTCAGCGCTCCGGGCTGCGCACCGAAATGCTCGAGCATGAAGTTGGCCAGCTCTGCCACTTCCCGATCATTGAAGTGCCGGTTGAAGGCCGGCATCAGGTGATGCCCGCTGGGGCCGTGCAGGGCGTCGCCATCGAGGATGACCTTGACCAGATTCAGGCCCTGCGGGTCGTTCAGCGTGCGCAGGCCGCGCAACGCGGCGTAGTCGCTCTGGCGGCCGCTGCCGTCCCACTGGTGGCAGCTGGCGCAGGCGTCGGCGAAGAGCTTCTGCCCCAGCGGGTGCTGGCTTTCGGCGGGCGGCTGATTGGCCAGTGAGCGGGCTTCGGGGCGTTTCACGTCCGCCGGCTGGGCGGGCACCGATTTGAGATAAACGACCATGGCCTGGATATCCTCGGGTGTGAGGTGGCGCAGGCTGTGGTTGACCACCTCGGCCATCGGCCCGCCCGCCACGCCGTAGCCCGGTGCGACGCCGGTGGCCAGGTAAGCGGCCAGGGCTTCGTCCGGCCAGCCGCCGATGCCGCTCTGCTCGTCGCCGGTGATGTTCCAGGCGGCCCAGCCCTGGATGGTCGCGCCACCGAGCGCCTTGGAGCTCTGCTTCGCCTGCATGAAGTTGCGTGGCGTATGGCATTCACCGCAGTGCCCCGGCCCTTCCACCAGGTAGGCGCCGCGGTTCCATTGCTCGGACTGCTGCGGGTCCGGCTCGAAGCGTTCGTCATTGAGAAACAGCAGGTTCCACAGGGCGATGCCCCAGCGCTGGTTGAACGGAAAGCCGATGTCGTTCTCCCGGTTCGGCTGGTTCACCGGTTCCAGGCTGAACAGGTAGGCCTTGATGGCGAGGATGTCCTCGCGCGGCATCAGGGTGTAGGAGGTGTAAGGAAAGGCCGGGTAGTAGTGGCGGCCATCCGGGCCGACGCCCTTCTGCATGGCCTCGACGAACTCATCGTCGGTCCAGTTGCCGATGCCGGTTTCCTTGTCCGGCGTGATGTTGGTCGAGTACAGCGTGCCGAACGGCATCTCCACCGGCAGGCCGCCGGCGTAGGGCTTGCCACCTTCGGTGACGTGGCAGGCCAGGCAGTCCGCGGCGCGGGTCAGGTATTCGCCGCGTTCGAGCAGGGCGTCGTCCGCCTGCTGCGCCAAGGCCGCCGTGCCGAACAGGGCCAGGGCAGCGCCCAGCAGGCTGCCGGTTGTGAATCGATTGTTCATGCTGGGGCTCCTCAGATCACGTAGTAGCCGGCGCGCGCCAGCGGCAGGCGGCGGATGCGCGTGCCGTTGGCGGCCGCCAGGGCGTTGACCAGCGCTGGGGCGATCATCGCCGTGCCGGCCTCGCCGACCCCGCCGGGCGCCTCGCGACTTTCGACGATGTAGGTTTCCACTGGCGGCGCATCACTGATACGCAACTGCCGGTAGTCGTGGAAGTTGGTCTGCTCGACGCGGCCCTCGCGCACGGTGATTTCGTTGAACAGCGCGGCCGACAGACCGAACAGGGTGCCGCCCTCGATCTGCGACTTGACCGACACCGGGTTCATCACCTGCCCGCAGTCGATGGCCACCACCAGTCGCTTGAGCCTGATGCCCTTGTCCTCGCTGACCTGCAGCTCGACCACGGTGGCGAGAAAGCTGCCAAAGACCTCCTGCACGGCCACGCCGCGACCGTGCCCGGCCTCGAGCGGTTCGCCCCAGCCGGCCTTTTCCGCCGCCAGACGCAGAACGCCCTGGGCACGGGGATGGCTGCCGAGCAGGGCCATGCGGTAGTCGACCGGGTCCTGCTCGACGCTGCGGGCTACCTCGTCGATGAAGCTTTCCAGCATGTAGGTGCTACGCAGCGGGCCAACGCCGCGCCACCAGGACTGGTGCAGTGCCCGGGGTGGTACCGGCACGTAGTTCACCCGCAGGTTCGGCATCGCGTAGATCGGATGCATGGCGACTTCCACCGCATCGCCGTCGAGGCCGTTCTCCGGCACCGCCTCGGGCGCGAAACGGGCCAGCACCGAGGCGCCGGCGATGGTGTGGCGCCAGCCCTGCAGGCGACCTTCGGCATCCAGCGCGGCAGCGAAACGGTCGATGTAGTGCGGGCGGTACATGTCGTGGGTGGTGTCTTCCTCGCGCGTCCAGGTCAGCTTGATCGGATAATCGACCTGGGCCGCGATCGCTACCGCCTGGCTGATGAAGTCCACCTCCAGTCGCCGGCCGAAGGCGCCGCCGATGAGCTGGTTGTTGACGATCACCTGCTCGACCAGGCGCCCGGCGGCCTCGGCGGCGGCCGTCTGCGCGCGCACCGGCACCTGGGTGCCGACCCACAGCTCGACGGCATCGGCGCGCACCTCGGCGACGCAGGTCATGGGCTCCAGCGCGGCGTGGGCGAGGAAGGGCATTTCGTATCCGGCTTCGAACGTCCTGGCCGCGTCCTTCAGTGCTGCATCGATGTCGCCCTGCTCGTTGGCGATGGCGCCGGGCTTGTCCAGCGCCGCCCTGATCTCGCGCTCCATCTGCGCCGAGTCGATGCCGGCGTTGTCGCCCAGCGCCCAGTCGATCTCCAGTGCGCGCACGCCGGCGAAGGCGGCCCAGGTGTGCTCGCCGATGACCGCCACGGCATTGTCCAGTCGCACCACCTCGATCACCCCCGGGATCTGCCGGGCCGCGCGTTCGTCGACCTCGCGCAGGGTGCCGCCGAGCACCGGGCAGGCGCGGATCGAGGCGTACTTCATGCCCGGCACCACCAGGTCGATGGTGAAGCGCGCGGTGCCGTCGACCTTGGCCGGTGTGTCCAGGCGCCGGGTCGGCTTGCCGATCAGCCTGAACTGATCGGCCGGCTTGAGCGGAATGTCTTCGGGGACCGGCAACTTCGCGGCGTCCTCGACCAGCTCGCCATAGCCGAGGCTCTGGCCGTCCGGGCCCAGTACGCGGCCGTTCTCGGCGCGCAGCTGATCGGCGCCCAGCTGCCAGCGCTGGGCCGCGGCCTGAATCAGCAGCAGGCGCGCCGCCGCGCCGGCCTGGCGCAGCGGCTCCCAGTTGCTGCGGATCGAGGTCGAGCCGCCGGTGGCCTGGAAATTCAGCAGCTTGTCGTTGTAGATCTGCTCGTTCGGCGGGGCTTCCTTGAGGGTGATCTGCTCGAGGCCGATCTCCAGCTCCTCGGCGACCATCACCGCCAGGCCGCTCTGCGCGCCCTGGCCCATCTCGATCTTCGGCACGGTGAAGGTGACCTGGCCGTCGCGGTCGATGCTGATGAAGGCATCCAGCGCCGTGGCGTTGGACATCGGCTGGTCTTCCGGGCCTTCGTTCAGGACCTGCTCGGCGAAGCTGCGTCCGGCGAACGGCAGGGTGAAGCCGATCACCAGCCCGCCCAGGGCCAGGCTGCCGACCTTGAGCAAGGTGCGGCGCGAAGGGGACTGCAGGGTCGTGTCGGGTTGGCTCATCTCGCGCCTCCTCATGCCTGGGCGACGCGCTTGATGGCGCTGCGGATGCGGGTATAGGTGCAGCAGCGGCAGAGGTTGCCGGCCATGCCCTGGTCGATGGCGCGGTCGTCGGGCTGCGGGTTTTGCTCCAGCAGGGCAACGGCGGACATGATCTGCCCGCACTGGCAGTAGCCGCACTGCACCACCTCATCCTCCAGCCAGGCCTGCTGCACCTTACGGCCGAGCTCCGTGTTGCCGATGCGTTCGATGGTCACCACCTTGCGGCCCTTCACCTCGCCGACCGGCAAGACGCAGGCGCGCGCCGCCTGGCCGTCCAGGTGCACGGTGCAGGCGCCGCACTGGGCGATACCGCAGCCGTACTTGCTGCCGGTGAGCCCTAGCACGTCGCGCAGGACCCAGAGCAGGGGCATGTCTTCGGGCACGTCGACCTGCAGGTCGGTGCCGTTGATGGAAAGCGTCAGCATGGAACGGGGACCTCACGTCAGGCTCGGAAACGGCGCGCTTATGTCTGGTTGGATGCGCGCGTTAGATCGAGACAACGGGAGCGGCAAAAATCGCGAAATTTTTCTGCTCCGCGCAGCCGACGCCATGGCATTTGCGAAGCGCTGCCAGCGGTGGAGCGCAGAAAACGGAACGCTGCGGGATTTTTTGCCGATTTGGACTGCCTTAGTTCTCTGGAGTCGAGCGGGACCCTTCCCTTGTGCAATTCTGTCGATTCGAGAGCTTCGATGACCTGTCTGGATCATTACATGCGCGCGTTCTGCACGTTGGCGGCCGTCTGGCTGGTGCCGGCCTCCGGCAGCACCTTGCCCGAGCCCGTCGGTCACGTGGCCCGTGTGGAGGGTGCGGCCTTCGTCAGCAGCCGCGGCCATACCAATGCGGCCAAGGTCGGCCAGGCGATCATCCCGGGCGTTGCCCTGAGTACCGGTGCCGAGGGTGGGCTGGGGGTGATCATGGGCGACGGCAGCGTGTTGTCGTTCGGCCCGGACAGCGAGCTGACGCTGGACGATTACCGCTTCGCACCGGCGAGCGATGAGCTGCGTCTGCGCGCGACGCTCAACCGCGGCACGCTCAGCCTGATCGCTGGCGACATGGCTCGGCTCGATCCCCAGGCCATCGCCGTCGAGACCCCGGAGGGCCGAGTCGGAGTGCGTGGCGGGCAGGTGCTGCTGAAGGTGAAACCGTGAAAGCCCGGTTGATGAGCGGCACGCTGCTGCTGGCAATGGCCGCGCTGGGCGGCTGCGCGCAGCATTCCTACGTGATGCTGGCGGATGATTCTGGCGGGCGTGGCGCTGCCGTGCTGGGCGACGAACAACGGGTGCTGGACATGCCGGGGCAGGGCATGGCGATTGCTCCTGGCGGGCAGGCCTTTGCGGTGTCGGACATGCAGCGCAAGGCCGA
Organism: Stutzerimonas sp. Brlt_14; assembly: GCF_051948915.1. Lineage (NCBI taxonomy): Bacteria > Pseudomonadati > Pseudomonadota > Gammaproteobacteria > Pseudomonadales > Pseudomonadaceae > Stutzerimonas > Stutzerimonas sp. Brlt_14. The sequence goes on along the minus strand of NZ_JAYJLM010000006.1, from coordinate 178,428 downwards.
TTTCGCCAAGGCGCTTTCGGCGCAGCCCGCATTGCCGGAGCGTTTCACCTTCCATCTGGCGCCTTCCGGCGAATTGGATGCCGGTGCGGAGCAGCTGCTGGACAGCGTGCTGCTTGCCGCGCGCCGCCGGGATTATCCGGTGGTCACCGTGATCGGCCATACCGACACCCTGGGCCACCGTGCCGCCAACGAGCAGGTCGGCATGCGCCGAGCCCTGCGCATGGCCGAGCTGCTGCGCGCCCGGGGGCTGGAGGCGATGGAGCTGCGGGTGGAGTCCCACGGCGAGCGCAACCTGCTGGTGGCGACGCCGGATGCCACCGCCGAACCGCGCAATCGGCGGGTCGAGGTGCAGGTGCGCTGAAGGGCACCGGCGCGGCGCGGGCCACGCCGGCAGGAGCGGGTCAGTCGATGACCAGGATCGCGTCCATCTCGACTTGCGCGCCTTTCGGCAGCGCAGCAACGCCAATGGCGGCGCGCGCCGGATAAGGCTGCTGGCAGTAACGACTCATCACCTCGTTGACGGTGGCGAAGTTGCCGAGGTCGGTGAGGAAAATGTTGAGCTTGGCAATGTCCTTCAGCGAGCCGCCAGCCGCTTCGGCCACCGCCTTGAGGTTCTCGAACACCTGCACGGCCTGCGCCTCGAAGCCTTCCACCAGCTCCATGGTCTTGGGGTCCAGCGGGATCTGCCCGGACAGGTAGACGGTGTTGCCGGCCTTGATGGCCTGGGAGTAGGTGCCGATGGCGGCCGGGGCCTTGTCGGTGTTGATCACGGTCTTGCTCATGGAAACTCCTCTGGGAATTGGGCAACGGGCAGCCAGCATAATGGCTGATGCCGGCAGCGGCCACCCGCGCCAGCCGTCTGGGTGGACAAGTATCAGGGCAGGCGGGCGCGGCGGGGCGACAGCACCGCCGCCGTGAGTGGGGTAGGCGATCAGGCCTTGACGCGGGTGATGCGGGTGACGCCCTTGATGGTGCGCAGCTTCTTGATCACGCGGGCCAGATGCACGCGGTCATGCACACTGACCACCAGCTGGACCACGCTGATGCGGCCGTCGCGCTCGTCCATGCCGATCTTCTCGATATTGCCGTCGGCGGCATTGACGCTGCCGGCGAGCAGGGCGATCAGGCCGCGCTGGTGCTCCAGTTCGACGCGCAGTTCGACGTTGAACTCGCCGGTGACGTCCTTGGACCAGGACAGCTGGATGCACTTGTCCGGATTGTGGCGGACGTCGGCGATGTTCCGGCAGGTTTCCAGGTGCACCACCATGCCCTTGCCGGCCGACAGGTGCCCGACGATGGGGTCGCCGGGGATCGGTGTGCAGCACTTGGCGTAGTTGAGTACCAACCCTTCGGTGCCGCGGATAGCCAGCGGCCCTTCGAGCGCTGGTGCCTGTTCGTCGTCCCGGGCAATCAGACGCCGGGCGATGACATAGGCCATGCGGTTGCCCAGGCCAATGTCTTCCAGCAGGTCCTCGACGTATTCCATGTGGTATTCGGCAAGCACCTGCTGGATGCGCTCGGGGCTGATCTTGTCCAGGCTCGTCTCGAAACCGCTGAGGGCCTTGCTCAGCAGCCGCTCGCCGAGATTGATGGACTCCGAGCGGCGCTGCAGCTTGAGCGCATGGCGAATGTGCGTGCGCGCCTTGCCGGTGACGACGAAATTCAGCCACGCCGGGTTCGGCCGAGCCCCCGGTGCGGTGACGATCTCCACCGTCGAGCCGCTTTCCAGCGGTTGCGACAGCGGCGCCAGGCGACGGTTGACGCGGCAGGCGATGCAGGTGTTGCCGACATCGGTGTGCACCGCGTAGGCGAAGTCGACCGCGGTGGAACCCTTGGGCAGTTCCATGATGCGGCCCTTGGGCGTGAAGACGTAGACCTCGTCCGGGAACAGGTCGATCTTGACGCTCTCGATGAATTCCAGCGAGTTGCCGGCGCGCTGCTGCAGCTCAAGCACGCCCTTGACCCATTGCCGTGCGCGGGCGTGGGTGCCCTTGGGCACTTCATCCTCGTTGGACTTGTACAGCCAGTGCGCAGCGATGCCGTTGTTGGCCATCTCTTCCATTTCGCGGGTGCGGATCTGGATCTCGATGGGCACGCCGTGCATGCCGAACAGGGTGGTGTGCAGCGACTGGTAACCGTTGGCCTTGGGGATCGCGATGTAGTCCTTGAATCGCCCTGGCAACGGCTTGTACAGGCTGTGCACTGCGCCGAGCACGCGGTAGCAGGTATCGACCTTGTCCACCACGATGCGGAAGGCATAGACGTCCATGATCTCGTGGAACGCCTTGCGCTTGCCGCGCATCTTCTTGTAGATGCTGTACAGGTGCTTCTCGCGACCCAGCACCTCGCCTTCCAGACCATCGCGCTCGAGGCAGTGAATCAGCGACTGCTCGATCTTCTCGACGATCTCGTTGCGGTTGCCGCGAGCGCGGCGCACCGCGGCGCGGATACGCTCGGAGCGCATCGGGTGCATGGCTTTGAAGCCGAGGTCCTCGAACTCCACGCGCATCGTGTGCATACCGAGGCGATTGGCGATCGGTGCGTAGATTTCCAGGGTTTCCTTGGCAATGCGCCGGCGTTTCTCGCCGGCCAGCACCTCCAGGGTGCGCATGTTGTGCAGGCGATCGGCGAGCTTGACCAGGATCACGCGGATGTCGCGGGCCATGGCCATGGCCATCTTCTGGAAATTCTCGGCCTGGGCCTCGGCCTTGGTCTCGAAGTTCATCTGGGTCAGCTTGCTGACCCCATCGACCAGCTCGGCGACGGTTTCGCCGAACTGGGCGACCAGAGCTTCCTTGGGAATGCCGGTATCCTCGATAACGTCGTGCAGCATCGCGGCCATCAGGCTCTGATGGTCCATGTGCATGTCGGCGAGGATATTGGCTACCGCGAGGGGATGGGTGACGTAGGCTTCACCGCTGCGCCGGCGCTGCCCGTCATGGGCCTGCTCGGCATAGAAATAGGCTCGGCGAACCAGGTTGACCTGGTCCGGGACGAGATAGGTCGACAGGCGATCCGCGAGTGCGTCTATGGCTGGCAAGGTCGTACTCCCTGCCGGCTGACTTCGATCTTCTCGGTTCGACTTCGACCTGGCATTTAATCAGATGGCCTCGTTCGGCTCTTCCTCGTACTGGGTGAAGAGCGGTTCATCGTCAACGATTTCGTCCTGAGCAATGACATCGTAGTCGACCAGGCCGGAAGCGATCTCGCGCAGCGCGACAACGGTCGGCTTGTCGTTTTCCCAGGCCACTTTCGGCTCCTTGCCGCCGGTCGCCAGTTGACGTGCGCGCTTGGTGGCAAGCATGACCAGCTCGAAGCGGTTATCAACGTTGTCCAGGCAGTCTTCAACGGTAACGCGGGCCATGGTGTTCCTCGTGATCAGTAACGGTAGAGCATGCCCGGATGGGCGAGCGGACGGAGTAGTCTAAAAAATCACCAGCCGTAATGGAAGCGCTGTTTCTCAGGCGGTAGCGCCGTGCCGGCTTAGGCCAGCAATTCGCTGAGCAGGCGCGCATGGCGCTGCTGCTGGGCCTGCTGCTTGAGCTGATTGGCGCGGAAGATCGACTGCAGATCGATCAGCGCGTGGGCGAAGTCGTCGTTGATCACCAGGTAGTCGTACTCGACGTAGTGGCTCATCTCGCTGACCGCTTCGCGCATGCGCTTCTCGATGATCTCGTCGCTGTCCTGGCCGCGGTTGTTCAGGCGCTGGCGCAGGGCCTCCTGGGTCGGCGGCAGGATGAAGATCGATTTCGCCTGGGGCATCAGCCGGCGCACCTGCTGCGCGCCCTGCCAGTCGATCTCGAGGATCAGGTCGTAGCCCTCGGCCAGCGTCTGTTCCAGCCAGCGCTGAGAGGTGCCGTAAAGATTGCCGAACACTTCGGCGTGTTCGAGAAACTCGTTGCGCTCCAGGCGCGCCAGGAATTCCTCGCGGCTGACGAAGTGGTAGTTGACCCCGTCTACCTCACCCGGACGCATGGCGCGGGTCGTGTGGGAGACCGACACCCGCACCTGCGGCTGTGCATCGACCAGGGCCTTGACCAGGCTGGTCTTGCCGGCCCCGGAAGGCGCGGAAACGATATAGAGCGTACCGGTGGTGGCGGACATGACGGCTTCCTGGAAAACGCTGTGGGACAAAAAATAGACCAGCCGCAACGGCTGCTGGCAGTTATTCGAGGTTCTGTACCTGTTCGCGCATCTGCTCGATGAGGACTTTCAGGTTTACCGCGGCCTGAGTGCTGCGCGGGTCGAAGGCTTTCGAGCCGAGGGTGTTGGCCTCGCGGTTGAGCTCCTGCATGAGGAAGTCGAGGCGGCGCCCGGCGGCACCGCCGGCCTTGAGCACCCGCCGCACTTCGCTGACGTGGGTGCTCAGGCGGTCGAGTTCCTCGGCGACATCGCTCTTCTGCGCCAGCAGAACCATTTCCTGCTCGAGGCGCTGCGGATCCAGCTCGGCACGCACCTCGCTGAAACGGTCGAGAATCTTCTGCCGCTGGGTGGCGAGCATCTGTGGCACTTGCTCACGCAGCGTGGCGACTTCCTCGAGGATGCTGTCCAGGCGTTCGCCGAGCAGCTTGGCCAGCTCCTCGCCCTCGCGGCGGCGACCTTCCTTGAGCTGCTCCAGCGCCTTGTGGAACAGCTCGAGTGCGCTCTGGTTGAGCGCTTGCGGATCGAGCGCATCGCCGACCAGCACACCAGGCCAGCCGAGCACCTGCAGCGGATCAATGGCAGCAGGCTGGCGGATCAGCGCGGCAACGCTTTCAGCGGCGGCGATCAGCTGGCTGGCGCGCTCCTGGTCGACCTGCAGGTTGCCGCGCTGGCCTTCCTCCGCGAAGCGCAGGGTGCATTCCACCTTGCCGCGCGAGAGTCCTTTGCGCAGGGCATCGCGCACCTGGCCTTCGAGGTCGCGAAAGGCTTCCGGCAGGCGCAGGTGCGGCTCCAGATAGCGATGATTGACCGAGCGGATTTCCCAACTGAGGGTGCCATGGGCGCCGGCCTGCTCGCTGCGGGCAAAGGCCGTCATGCTGTGGACCATCGGGTTAACCTCTCGGATGCGGACTGCGAAAGGCGGAGGATTGTAAAGGAAACCGGCAATCGCTGCAGAGACGACCGGACTGTCGCGACCCTTTCCCGGCCAAGGGGCTCTATAATGCCGCTCACATTCTTCTCTAGCAGGACCTACCCATGAAGCGACCCAGTGGCCGTGCCGCCGACCAGCTGCGCTCGATCCGCATCACCCGCAACTACACCAAGCATGCCGAAGGCTCGGTGCTGGTGGAGTTCGGTGATACCAAGGTGATCTGCACAGCCAGCATCGAGACAGGCGTACCGCGCTTCCTCAAGGGGCAGGGTCAGGGCTGGCTGACCGCCGAATACGGCATGCTGCCGCGCGCCACGGGTGAGCGTAACCAGCGCGAAGCGGCGCGGGGCAAGCAGGGCGGGCGTACCCTGGAAATCCAGCGTCTGATCGGCCGTTCGCTGCGGGCCGCGCTGGACATGAGCAAGCTCGGCGAGAACACCCTGTACATCGACTGCGACGTGATCCAGGCAGACGGTGGTACGCGCACCGCCTCGATCACCGGCGCCATGGTGGCCGTGATCGACGCCCTCAAGGTGCTGAAGAAGCGCGGCGGTCTGAAGGGCGGCGATCCGGTCAAGCAGATGATTGCCGCCGTTTCGGTCGGCATCTATCAGGGCGAGCCGGTGCTCGATCTGGACTATCTGGAAGACTCGGCTGCCGAAACCGATCTGAACGTCGTGATGACCGACGCCGGTGGCTTCATCGAGGTTCAGGGCACGGCCGAGGGCGCGCCGTTCCATGCCGACGAGCTCAACGCCATGCTGGCGCTGGCACACGATGGTGTGCGTCAGCTGTTCGAACTGCAGCGCGCGGCGCTGGCGGACTGAGCGAGAGGTAAGGCGAAATGAGCGATCAGGATCTCGTGCCGTTGCCCAGCCGCGAAGCGCGTCAGTGGGCGATGTTCTGCCACTACTCGGCGTTCTTCTGGTTCCTGGCGCCGATGATCGGCAACGTGCTCGGCCCGCTGATCGTCTGGCAGTTGAAGAAGGACATGGACCCCTTCGTCGACCAACAGGGCAAGGAGGCGCTGAATTTCCAGCTGACCTTCAGCCTTGCGATGATGATCTGTGGCGTGCTGGCCTGGATCCTCATCGGCTTTCCGCTGATGGTGCTGGTGAGCGTGGTGGCGCTGGTGCTGGTGGTGATCGCCGGCATCCGTGCCAACGAAGGCAAGCCCTATCGCTACCCCTTCTGCTGGCGGATCGTCAGATAGGACGGTTTCGATTCCCTGACAGCTGAACGGCGGCCGACACATCGCGTGCCGGCCACCGTTGCGAATCGCGGGATTACAGGCTCAGCGTCCAGTCGTAATCGACGATCAGCGGGGCGTGCTGGGAGAAGCGCGGTTGGCGCGGCAGGCGGGCGCTACGCACGAAGCGGCGCAGGCCTGAGGTCAGGATCTGGTAGTCGAAGCGCCAGCCGAGGTTGAGCATCTCGGCCTGCTCGGTATCCGGCCACCAGCTGAACAGGTCGCCTTCGCGATTGACCTCGCGCAGCGCGTCGATATAGCCCATGTTGCCGAAGATCTCATCCAGCCAGGCGCGCTCGGGCGCGAGGAAGCCCGGATCCTGCTGGCAGTCGCGCCAGTTCTTCACGTCCAGCTTCTGGTGGGCGACGTACAGCGAGCCGCAGTAGATGTACTCGCGGCGCTTGCGGCGCTGCTTGTCCAGATAGTGGGCGAAGTCATCCATGAATTTGAGCTTGTGGTTCAGGTTGGCATCGCCGCCCTGACCCGAAGGCACCAGCAGGCTGGCGATACTGACCTTGTCGAAGTCGGCCTGCAGATAACGCCCGTAGCGATCCGCCGTCTCGAAGCCCAGACCGGTGATCACGGCTTTGGGCTGCAGCCTGGAATAGAGCGCCACGCCTCCCTGCTCCGGAATCTCGGCATCGCAGGCGTAGAGGAAGTAGCCATCCAGTTGGTAGGCGGGGTCGTCGAGTTCCAAGGCGGAGGCGCGGGTATCCTGCAGGCAGATGACATCGGCATTCTGCGCTTGCAGCCAGCTGAGCAATCCCCGCTGTGCCGCCGCTTGAATGCCATTCACGTTGACGCTGATGATCCGCATAAATGGCCCCTAAAAACACGTGCGTGTATGATAACCCAAGCTCTTCGCAATTAGCTAAAACAGTGGTTTTCCGGGAAATTTCTTCATGCAGGCGTACCAGCGCGAGTTCATCCGCTTCGCCATCGAGCGCGGCGTTCTGCGTTTCGGTGAGTTCACCCTCAAGTCGGGGCGTACCAGTCCCTATTTCTTCAATGCCGGCCTGTTCAACAGCGGCAGCGCGCTGGCACAGCTCGGGCGGTTCTACGCCTCGGCGGTGATCGAGAGCGGCCTGGATTTCGACGTCATCTTCGGTCCGGCCTACAAGGGTATCCCGCTCGGCGCAGCCACGGCCATCGCGCTGGCCGAGCAGCATCAGCGTGATCTGCCATGGTGCTTCAACCGCAAGGAAGCCAAGGATCACGGCGAGGGCGGCACCTTGGTCGGCGCCCCGCTGACTGGCCGCGTGCTGATCGTTGACGATGTGATCACCGCCGGCACCGCCATCCGTGAAGTCATGCAGATCATTCGGGCGCAGAATGCCGAGGCGGCAGGTGTGCTGATTGCTCTGAATCGGCAGGAAAGAGGGCAGGGCGAGCTGTCGGCGATTCAAGAAGTTGAACGTGATTATCGAATGCCGGTGATCAGTATTGTGTCCCTGGAGCAAGTGCTGGAATATCTCGCCGATGATGTTCAGCTGAAACAGCACCTGCCCGCGGTTCAGGCTTATCGCGAGCAGTACGGAATCTGACCCAGGGTAGGTATTGCACATGCGTAGATCGGTAGCCACTCGAACGATGCTCCTGTTGGGGGTCATCTGTCCGGTATTGGCCTCGGCTGCCGAGCTTTATCGCTATGTCGACGAACGAGGCGTGGTGGTTCTCGATCGCCACGGCGTGCCGCCGCAGCATATCTCCCGCGGTTATCAGGTGCTCAACGAGCAGGGACGCGTGGTCCGCGAGGTGCCGCCGGCGCCGACCGCCGAAGAGTTCGCCCGGCTGCAGGCGAAGAAGGCGCGCGATGCGTCGGATGCACAGCTGCTGCGTCTCTATGCCAGCGTAGAGGATGTCGAGCGAGCTGAAACGCGCAAACTGGCCGAGCTCGATAGCGTGATCGGCTTGTCTCAGGGCAACCTGCAATCCATCCGCAGTCAGCACAGCAGTCTGCGCAAGCAGGCGGCGAACCACGAGCGGGCGGGGCGCAATGTCCCTGAGAACCTGCTGGCGCAGATCGAAAACCTCGAGAAGGAAGAGCAGAGCCTGTTGCGAGACCTGGCGCGTTTCGAGAAGACGCGTGCCGAGGCGGAGGTCAGCTTCGCCCAGGATCGGCAGCGAGTCGCCGAGCTGCTCGGGCAGAATCCATAAGCGCGTCGACCTGGCGCGCCCCTTCGAAACTTCCTGCTGAAAGCAATCTCGACGCATTAATGGCGTTTCGCCATTTTTCCGGATGAATGCGTAGCTTGCTTACTATCACAAAAGACCGCTCTAACTCAATAGTTTCAAGGTCGTGATGAGTTGCTTGGAGTCAGTCTGTACCGTTGCGCAAAATTTTCGGTATGGCTGACTGGCATGAATGATAGGAACCTACGCAGTTATCAGGAGCTTCACAAGCCGAAGGGAAATTTCGCGACTCGCGCTGAATACCTTGAACACGAATTGGAGATCATGGCGCCGAAACGCTGGGGCGTGAACCTGCCGTTTCGTGACTACCGTTTCGAGTACGAAGACTGGGTGCCAGCCATGGCGGCAACCATCGGCAAGATTGTCATGGTGGCCGCAGTGGTCGCAGCGTTCGCCGGTCCGATGGGGCTGTCCAACGAGTTCGTGATCGAGAACGCGCGCTACGAGATGCTGATTGCCGCGCTGCTGTTCGTGGTACTGTTTTCCGGCTTCCTCAATCCCACCGCCAACCTGGCCGGAACCCATGGCCCGCTGATCCCGCTGATTCCACTGATCGTCGCCTCGGGCGGCCATCCGATGGCGCTGGGCATCATGGTTGGGGTGCTCGGTTTTACCCTCGGCGTGTTCAAGGGTGGCAGCCTGCTGGCGCGGCTGACCAGCGACGGGGTGTGCGGCGGTCTGTTGCTCTACCTCGGCTTCATCGGCATCACCTCGCAGATCAAGAAGCTGTTCGGCTGGGCCGACAGCTTCGACATGGGCTATATCGCCTTTGTCGTGGTCTTCGCGACCATCGTCATGTATGCCTATCTCGAGCATATCCGCATGCGCTGGCTGGCGATTCCGCTGGGCTCGGCTCTGGCTGCGCTGATCGCCTTCGTGATGGGCGCTCCGTTCGAGTTCACCACCGAGCCCGGCGTGCCGAATCTCAATCCAATGTATTGGTGGGGCGAGGACACCGGCTGGCAGATCGGCCTGCCGGACCTGCATCATTTCATCGCGGTCGCGCCTTTCGCCGTGCTGGCGGTGGCCATGTGGTCACCGGACTTCCTCGGTCATCGGGTGTTCCAGCAGCTCAACTATCCGCCCAAGGCGAAGAAGGTGCTGATGAACATTGACGACACCATGTGCGTCGCGGCAGCGCGGCAGATCGTCGGCACTTCGCTGGGCGGGGGCAATCTGGCGTCGTCCTGGGGTACCTTCATGGTCCCGGCGGCCATCGCCAAGCGTCCGATCCCCGCAGGTGCGCTGCTCACCGGCCTGCTCTGCGTGGTCGCCGCGCTCTGGGGCTATCCGATGGACCTGGCCATCTGGCCACCGGTACTGAGCGTGGCGCTGATGGTCGGCGTGTTCCTGCCGCTGCTGGAAGCCGGCATGCAGATGACCCGCGAGGGCAAGACCTCGCAGTCGGCAGCCATCGTGATTTTCTCTTCGGCGCTGGTCAATCCGGTGTTCGGTTGGTCACTCACCGTGCTGCTGGACAACCTCGGTCTGATCGGTGACAAGGAGCGCGGTCAGTCGCTGAGCCATCTGCACCGCTGGGTGATTCCGACGATCGTGTTCATCGTGCTGTGCGCCGTGATGCTGGGCATCGGCATGTTCCCAGGCATTCCGGCGATGCTCGAATCGTTCCGCATCGATCTCTGAGGTTCTAGCGCACATGAAAAAGGGGAGCCTGGGCTCCCCTTTTTCATGTATGGGTATCAGCGCTGATTGTTGGTGATCAGCGTGCCGACCCCTACGTCAGTAAAAATCTCCAGCAACACCGCATTGGGCACGCGGCCGTCGATAATATGCGCGCTGTTGACGCCGCCCTGCACGGCTTCCAGCGCACAGCGGATCTTCGGCAGCATACCGCCATAGATGGTGCCATCGGCAATCAGCGCGTCGACCTGAGCGGTGGACAGCCCGGTCAGCACGTTGCCCTGCTTGTCCATCAGGCCGGCGATGTTGGTCAGCAGCATGAGCTTTTCGGCCTTCAGCGCCTCTGCCACCTTGCCGGCGACCAGATCGGCGTTGATGTTGTACGACTCGCCGTTCTCGCCCACGCCGATCGGCGCGATGACCGGGATGAAGTTGCCCTGCACCAGCATTTCCAGCAGCTCGGCGTTGACGCCGGTAACCTCGCCTACATGGCCGATGTCGATGATTTCCGGCTTGGTCATCTCCGGCGTCTGACGGGTCGCCTTGAGCTTCCTGGCGCGGATCAGGCCGGCATCCTTGCCGGTCAGGCCAATGGCGCTGCCGCCATGCTGGTTGATCAGGCTGACGATGCTCTTGTTGACCTGGCCGCCGAGGACCATCTCCACCACATCCATGGTCTGGCTGTCGGTGACCCGCATGCCGTCGATGAAGTGGCTTTCGATGTTCAGGCGCTTGAGCAGATCGCCGATCTGCGGGCCGCCGCCGTGCACCACCACCGGGTTGATGCCCACCGCCTTCATCAGCACGATGTCGCGGGCGAAGCCGGTCTTCAGCTCCTCGCTCTCCATCGCGTTGCCGCCGTACTTGATGACCAGCGTCTTGCCGACGAATCGGCGGATGTAGGGCAGCGCTTCGGACAGGACCTTGGCGAATTGGGTGGCAGCTTCACGGCTGAGGGTCATGCAGGACTCCGCAAAATCAGAACGGCAGTTTGAGGTCGGGTGCAACGCTGAGCAGCTGGCCGCGGAAGACGTCCTGGATGCGGCTGAGCTCTTCTTCGCTGTCGGCCTCGAAGCGCAGTACCAGCACCGGGGTGGTGTTGGAGGCGCGGATCAGGCCCCAGCCCTTGGGATAGTCGACCCGCACACCGTCGAGGGTGATCAGGTTGGCTTCGCCCCATTTGGCGTCGCGTTGCAGGGCGTCCATGATGGTGAATTTGCTTTCCTCTGTCACCGTGATGTTGATCTCCGGCGTCGAGATATCGCAGGGGAAGGCGGCAAACACCTGTTCGGCGTCACGCTTGTCCTGACTGAGGATTTCCAGCAGGCGCGCAGCACTGTAGATGCCGTCGTCGAAGCCGAACCAGCGTTCCTTGAAGAAGATGTGGCCGCTCATCTCGCCGGCCAGCAGCGCGCCGGATTCCTTCATCTTCTTCTTGATCAGCGAATGGCCGGTCTTCCACATCACCGGGCGGCCGCCATAGCCGCTGATCAGCGGGGTCAGGCGGCGGGTGCATTTGACGTCGAAGATGATGTCGGCGCCTGGATTGCGCGAAACCACGTCCTTGGCGAACAGCATCAGCAGGCGGTCCGGGTAGATCATGGTGCCGGCGTTGGTTACCACGCCGACGCGATCGCCGTCGCCGTCGAAGGCCAGACCAAGATCAGCCTTCTCGGATTTCACCTTGGCGATCAGGTCGACCAGGTTTTCCGGCTTGCCGGGATCGGGGTGGTGATTGGGGAAGTTGCCGTCGACCTCGCAGTACAGCGGGATCACCGTGCAGCCCAGGGCCTCGATCAGCTTGGGCGCGATGACGCCGGCCACACCGTTGCCGCAGTCGACCACCACCTTCATCGGCTTGGCCATGGCGATGTCGCTGCGGATCTGCTCGAAGTAACGCTCCAGTACATCGACCTGTTCGACCTTGCCGACACCGCTGGACAGGTCGTTGGTCTCGATCCGCTTGCGCAGCACCTGGATCTGCTCGTTGGCCAGGGTGTCTCCGGCGATGACGATCTTGAAGCCGTTGTAGTCCGGCGGGTTGTGGCTACCGGTGAGCATCACCCCGGACTTGCCGGCGAGGATGTTGGCCGCGTAGTAGAGCACCGGCGTCGGCACCATGCCGATGTCGCTGACGTCGCAGCCGCTGTCGAGCAGGCCCTGGATCAGGTGCTGGACCAGCTCCGGGCCGGACAGGCGACCGTCGCGGCCGACGGAGACGTTGGGTTCACCTTTGGCGAGGCTCTCGGACCCGATGGCGCGGCCGACCCAGTACGCGGTTTCGGTGGTCAGGCTGTCGCCGACAACGCCACGGATGTCGTAGGCGCGGAAGATACTGGCGGGCAAGTTCGGGGCTTTGGCGCTGCTCATTGCGGTTTCTCGCTCCTTGGTGTCGAGGCCGAAGATGTCCTGGTCCTCGTCGAGAATGTCGATGTCGAGAATATCGGTCTCCGGCAGGGGCGGAGCGACGTACTCGGTAGGTTTGGCGGGCCGTACGGCGGGGGCCGCGGCAGGTGCCTGAGTCGGAGCCGATCCGGCGGGGCGGACGGGCAGTCGGACCATGTTCCTGGCCAGTGCGTCGAGGACCGGCAGGCTCAAGGCCGGTATTTGGATGGTCTTGCCCGTGGAGAGTTCCTGCAGCAGGCGACTGATCCGCAGGACGTCTTCGCGCAGCTTGCGTTGCTGGCTGCCGAGCACCAGTTGCAGGCCGATCAGTACGCCGGCCAGTGCCAGCAGCGCCGCGGCGATCAGGTGCAGGGGCGTCAGCATGGCCGGCGCGGCTTCGCTGCCCGGAACGTAGCTCAGCGTCCAGTTGGAATTGCCGCTGGGCAGTGTCAGGGCTGTGGCATTGCCTGGGGTGCCGCGCTGCAGCAGCACTTGCTCCGGTGCGCCGGCGAACTGCTGGCTCAACCGCAGTTGCCCGGCGCCGGCGGGCAGCGTCGGGAGGCCGGCGAAGAGGCGTTCGAGGTCAGTCACCAGCAGCAGCGTGCCGCGAATCGCCTGCTGACCTTCGCCGCGCAGGGCGACGGCGCTGTACAGCAGCCAGCGGTTGTCGACCTTGTACGCTTCGGGGGCGGGCGCGTGGCCGGCTTCCGCACGCTGCAGCAGATCGAGCGCGGCGAAGTTCAGCGGTCCCGGGCGGCTGGTGTCGGGTACGGCGCGGCCGCGGACATTCAGATGCGCGTCGACTACGCCGGGCAGGTCCAGCAGGCGCTGCTCGGCATCGCGTCGACGTTCGCCGTCGCCGCGCAGCGCTTCGACCAGCATCAGTCGCTCCGTCACCGCCTGGGTATCGCCCTGCAGCTGACGCAGCGCTTGCTGCAGCGCGCTGGCCTGGCTCTGGCCCCAGGCGCTGGCCAGCTGCGTCCGTTGCTCCTGCTCGGCATTCTGCAGGCCCAGCCAGAGCAGCGCTGCCGCTGCGCCGAGGCCGATCAGGCTGCTCGCCAGGCCGCCGAGCAAGGGTTTGATGTTGATGCCGCTGCGCTTGCTGCGGGTCTCGGCCGGGTTCAGTACGCCTGAATCCTTGGCGGTGCGCTTGAAGAGTGCCATGAAGCTCCTCGGATCATCCTGAAAGAAGTAAGCGGGGGGGTATCGCTCAGTGGCTGCCGGAGTGGCCGAATCCGCCGGCGCCGCGATCACTGCTGTCGAAGCTGTCGACCAGTTCGAAACGCGCCTGCACCACCGGCACCAGCATCAGCTGCGCGATGCGCTCCCCGACGGCGATGGTGAATGCGCTCTGGCCGCGGTTCCAGCAGGACACCATCAGCTCACCCTGGTAGTCCGAGTCGATCAGCCCGACCAGGTTGCCGAGTACGATGCCGTGTTTGTGGCCGAGGCCCGAACGCGGCAGGACCAGCGCGGCCAGGGTCGGGTCGGCGATGTGGATGGCCAGGCCGGTGGGGATCAACAGGGTCTGGCCGGGTTCCAGGACGGTGTCCTGCTGCAGCATGGCGCGCAGGTCGAGACCGGCCGAGCCGGGTGTGGCGTATTCGGGCAGTGGGAAGTCCCGACCGAGGCGCGGGTCGAGGATCTTGGCTTGGAGTGCGTGCATGTCAGGACTCTTTGTAGCGCTCGGCGATGAAGGCCACCAGCGCACGGGCAATATGCCCCTTGCTGGCCTGGCCGAAGCGGGTTTCGTGCTGTTGGCGGTCGATCACGCTGACCGCGTTGTCTTCGCTGTTGAAGCCGATGCTGGGGTTGGCTACGTCGTTGGCGACGATCAGGTCGAGGTTCTTGTCGCGCAGCTTGCGGGCGGCATATTCGAGAAGATTCTCGGTCTCCGCGGCGAAGCCGACGCAGAACGGGCGATCCGCACGGCCTGCGAGGGTGGCGAGGATGTCCGGGTTGCGCACCATCTGCAGCAGCAGGCCATCGCCAGTGCTGGGGTCTTTCTTCAGTTTATGGGGGGCTACCACTTCCGGACGGTAATCGGCGACGGCTGCCGCGGCGATGAGGATGTCGCAGGGCATCGCCGCTTCGCAGGCCGCGAGCATGTCACGGGCACTGACCACGTCGATGCGCTGCACACGATCGGGAGTGGGCAGGAACACCGGGCCGGTCACCAGGGTGACCCGCGCGCCGGCTTCGGCAGCGGCCTCGGCGAGGGCGAAACCCATTTTTCCCGAGCTGTGGTTGGTGATGTAGCGCACCGGGTCGATGTTTTCCTGGGTGGGGCCGGCGGTGATCAGCAGATGCTTGCCGGTCAGCATGCCGGTCTCGAAGCAGTCGGCGGCGGCGCGCGCCAGCTCCTCGGCTTCGAGCATGCGCCCCATGCCGATGTCGCCGCAGGCCTGGCTGCCAGAGCCGGGTCCGAACAGGCGAATGCCACGTGCCAGCAGCTGCTCACGATTGGCCTGGGTAGCGGGGTCGGCCCACATGGCCTGGTTCATGGCTGGTGCCAGCGCGACTGGGGCGTTGGTCGCCAGCACCACTGTGGTCAGCAGATCATTGGCGACGCCCTGAGCAAGGCGGGCCATGAGGTCGGCGGTGGCCGGCGCGATCAGCACGAGGTCTGCCCAGCGAGCCAGTTCGATGTGCCCCATGGCCGCTTCCGCCGCGGGGTCGAGCAGGTCCAGGTGGACGGGATGGCCGGAGAGCGCCTGCAGGGTGAGGGGGGTGATGAACTCGCGCCCGCCCTGGGTCATCACCACCCGGACTTCGGCGCCATGGTCGCGCAGGCGGCGGACCAGTTCGGCGCTCTTGTAGGCGGCGATGCCGCCGCCGACGCCCAGGACGATGCGTTTACGATACAGCCGCTGCATAGGCCTGCCTTGTTATCTGGTAGGGATGTCCGGAGTGAGAACCAGGTCTGAAGTTGCCCGGTGCCCCGGAAAAATGACGGGCTAAGATAGCACAGCGCCCACAGCGGAAAAGTGGGCCTGCTCGACAGGGAGATGACATGAGCATACGTGACTGGCCGGCGTCGGAGCGGCCGCGGGAGAAGCTTCTCGATCAGGGCGCGGCCGCGCTTTCCGATGCCGAATTGCTGGCGATATTCCTGCGCACCGGCGTCGCCGGAAAGAGCGCGGTGGACCTGGCGCGCTACCTGCTCGCCGAGTTCGGCAGCCTGCGCGCGTTGCTGGAGGCGGATCTCGATCAGTTCAGCGCACACCTGGGGCTTGGACCGGCCAAGTTCGCCCAGTTACAGGCCGTGCTGGAGATGGGGCGCCGGCACCTGGCCGAACGGCTGCGCCGCGATTCGGCACTGGAATCGCCGCAGGCGGTACGCGATTACCTCAAGGCGCGCCTGCGCCACGAACCGCACGAGCTGTTCGGCTGCCTGTTTCTCGACGCCAAGCACCGGGTCCTGGCCTTCGAAGTGTTGTTCCACGGCACCATCGATGGCGCCAGCGTCTACCCTCGGCAGGTGGTCAAGCGTGCCCTGGCGCAGAACGCGGCGGCGGTGATCCTCACCCACAACCACCCGTCGGGCGTGGCCGAGCCGAGCCAGGCCGACCGTCAGCTGACCCAGCGGCTGAAAGACGCCCTGGCGCTGATCGACGTGCGGGTGCTCGATCATTTCATCGTCGGTGACGGCGAGCCGCTGTCGATGGCCGAATATGGCTGGATGTGAGCGTCGCTACGCCAGCAGCGGTACCAGCAGCAGCGGACCGAGCACCAGCAGCACGAAGCGGCCGTTCCAGCCGAAGGCGATGCGCCACGGGGAGATCCCCGCGTGGCGCGCCAGCATCAGCGCCGACGGCCCATAGGGCGACAGCAGCATCGCCAGAGAAAAACCCACCAGCAGCGCCACCGCCGGCTGCATCACCGCGACGCCGTGGCCCGCCAGCTGGGCCAGCAGTGCGGCGCACAGGCTCAGCGAGATGATCGGCGCGACACCCAGCAGCGCCAGCGCGATGATGGCGAGCATGCCGATGGCGCCGAGGCCGAACAGCGCCAGGGGCGTACTGCTGAAATGACCTGCCAGACGTTCGACCGGAATCAGGATGGCGGTCAGCCCGCCCAGCAAGGCGGAGCAGGCGAAGATGAAGGTCTCGTTACGCATTCCGGCAAGGGTGTCACGTACCTCGCCATAGACGGCGGTTGGCGAGCCGCCCTGGTGCAGTAGCAGGCCGATCACGGCGAGCGGCACCAGCAGCATCGCTGCCTGGGTCGCTGACAGCCAGGTCAGGCTGGCCAGCAGGGCGATCAGCGCAATGCCCAGGAGGCTGCCATACAGCAGCCTGCGCAGCTCACCGGCCGGCGCGGGCGGCCGTTCGCTGCCCATCTGCAGTTGATGCAGCCGGTGATTGTCCATCGTCCAACCGACCACTAGCAGAATTGCCGCACAGAGCAGCCCGAACGGCAGCAGTGCGCTCCAGCTGAGCCCCGGCAGCTCGCGAGTGAGGATCGCCACGGCAACGCTGGTGGGCGCCAGCAGAGGCACCAGGGCGAAGCCGCGCAGCGCCGTGACCATCACCCCGCGGGCGCCCTCGCGCCGCTGTGTCGGACTGTAGCCGCGGCCGTCCAGATGACGTTCCAGCGAGCCGCAGACCAGGTTGAGCATGCCGAAGCTCAGCACCGAACTGATGGCGAAGGTGCTCAGCAGATAGCTCGGGTAGAGGCGCCGGCGCGGTTGTCGCAGCAGCAAGCGGTGCAGCTCGCCCAGTTGTGGCAGCCGCTTGACTGCGCAGTGCGCGAGCCCCAGCGCGCCGATGAACGCGCCGTAATAGGCAGCGGCAGCCAGCATCCGCTGCGCCTGTTCCCAGCTGGGCGTGCCAAGCAGCAACCAGTAAGCGAGCAGGCCGAGCGTGACCAGCCCCAGCCGGCGCGGGTAGGGCATCAGCGAGCGCCAGTGCCAGAGGAAGAACAGTACCAGCAGGGCGCCGCTGATCACGCTCGGCCATTGCAGGCGGGAGACCAGCGCGAACAGCTCGCAAGCGAGCGCCAGTGGCAGCAGGGCCAGCATCGGTCAGGGCAGCTCGCTGCGCAGCTTGCCGCGCTGGTAGACGCCTTCACCAAAGGCCAGCAGGCGATCTTGCTCGTCCAGCAGGTCGCAGCTGGCCATGAATACCTTGTGCCCGGAGGAGCGGCAGAGTGCCACCGCGCGGATGCGGCTGCCGGCTGGCGCCGGTGCGCTGAAGTTGACGTTCATCGACAGGGTGGTCGCCACGCGGCGCTGGTCCGCCTGCTCGGTCCAGGTGCCGCACAGGCCCATCGCCACGTCGAGCAAGGTTGCGCTGACGCCGCCGTGCAGGTTGCTGGCGTTGTTCAGGTGGCGCGGCTGCAGCAGCAGTTCGATCACCACCCGCTCGGGGCCGTACTCGGTCAGGCGGCAGCCGAGATCCTGAAAGAAGCCGGTTATGGAGGCTTCGACCTGCTGGCGTGAATGCTCGGACATAAGGGCGTATCGGTAGGAAGTTGCGCCGCAGAGTGGCAGCCTTTAGCCTGCTGGTCAATCTGACGGAATGCCATTCCGCACTGCGGAATATGCGGTGTGTGAGGAGGGTTTGGGATGTTCGGACGTATCGGAATCATCGGTGCCGGCGCCATGGGGCGGGGCATCGCTCAGCTGTTTGCCAGCGCGGGCAAGCAGGTGTGGCTCTACGATGCGCGCGGCGAGTCGGTCGCCGAGGCGCTGCGTTTCAATCGCGATCTGCTGCAGCGCAGTCTCGCCAAGGGTCGCCTGAGCGCCGAGGCGCTCGACGCAACCCTGGCACGGATGCGGCCGGCGTCGACGTTGCAGGAGCTGGCCGGTTGCGACCTGCTGATCGAGGCCATCGTCGAGAATCTCGAGGCCAAACAGGCGCTGTTCGTCGAGCTGGAGGCGCTGGTTGCCGAGGACGCGGTGCTGGCAACCAATACTTCGTCACTGTCGGTCACGCGGATCGCCGCGGCCTGCCGGCACCCGCAGCGGGTGGCCGGTTTTCATTTCTTCAACCCGGTGCCGTTGATGAAGCTGGTGGAAGTGGTGCGCGGCGAGCGCAGCGATCCGCAGGTGATCGAGCGGCTGGTCAAGCTGGCCGAAGAGGCCGGGCATTTCCCTGCGATCACACCCGATACTCCCGGTTTTCTGGTCAACCATGCCGGTCGCGCCTACAGCACCGAGGCGCAGCGCATCCTCGCCGAGGGCATCGCTGATGCCGAGCAGATCGACCGCATCCTGCGCGACGGCCCGGGCTTTCGCATGGGGCCGTTCGAACTGTTCGACCTCACCGGCCTGGACGTCTCTCACGCCGTGATGGAGTCGGTGTACCAGCAGTTCTACCAGGACCCACGCTATACGCCGTCCTACCAGGCCGCGCAGCGGGTCGCCGCCGGTCTGCTCGGGCGCAAGAGCGGCCAGGGCTATTACCGCTACGACAATGGCCAGCAGATGCGAACGCCGGCGCCGGCCGTCGAGCCAGTCCCGGTGGACCGCCCGTTCTGGCTGGACAGCCAGGACGCCGAGCTGCGCGGTTGGCTGGCAGTCTTGCTGGGCCAGACGGGTGCGCAGCTGGAGTCGGGTGAGACGCCGTCGGAACGGGCCATCTGCCTGATCACTCCTTTGGGTGAGGACGCCAGCTCGATGATCGCGCGTCTGGGTTTGCCGGCGGCGCGTTGTGTCGCCTACGACCTGTTTAGCGATCGCGAACGGCGGCACGTGCTGATGCGTACGCCTGCGCTCGACCCCGCGCTGGAAGCCCAGGCGCGGCAGGCGCTGGGTGGCGACGGCGTGCCGGTGGAGGTGATCAACGATTCGCCGGGGTTCGTCAGTCAGCGCGTCGTGGCCAGCATCGTCAACCTGGGCTGCGAGATCGCGCAGAAGGGCATCGCCGATCCGCATACGCTGGACCGGGCAATTACCTTGGCGCTGGGCTACCCGAAGGGACCGCTGGGTTTCGCCGAGCATTATGGTGCGGCGCGCGTCCTCGCCATTCTCGAGGCGATGCAGGCCTGCTATGGCGGTGAGGCGCGCTACCGGCCGAGCCCCTGGCTGCGCCGGCGGGTACAGCTCGCGCTGCCCCTGAGCGCGCCGGAGCGGGCGTCGGCACCCTAGTTGTCGAGGCGACCGGAGGCGCGCGCCGGCGCCTTCAGTTTGTCCGGCCGCGGCCGTTAAGCCTGGGGTGAGCCTTCGATAACGGCACGGTGCTACTAAGGCACTACTGTTCTTTGTCGGAGGCTGTGGGTACAACGTCGGATCAATCCGACAAGAACAAGAGGCCCGTCCATGAGCCCCGCCAACCGCCACCCCAAGGCCATCGTGTTCCATGTAGCGCTGATCGTCGGTCTGCTGCTCATGCATTACTGGCTTGCCCCGCCCCTGCTGTTGACGGCGCTGTTGCTGCTCGCCGCGGCTCTATGGCCCTGGTTCACCGTCTGGCGCGCGGCAGACGACGGCGCGACGGCTGCCGATACGCCGCCGGCGTTCAGTGAGCTGACCAAGAATCTGTCGCGCAACACCTGCCACAACGCGCTTTCCGCCGCTCAGGTCGCCTTCAGCGCCGAGCAGCTCGCCAGCCGCCTGCAGTCGCAGCTCAAGGCAGTGAGCGAAATCGCCAACGGTGCCGAGGCGATTGCGGCCACCGAGCAGGACAGCGCCGAGCGCGCCCGACACACGCTGGACGCCGCGCAGTCGGTGCGCCAGCGCAGCGATGCCGGTCAGGCCGAGTTGCAGCGCGCCATCGAGCGGATGCAGCAGCTCAGCGCGCAGACCCATGCCAGTCGCGAGCTGATCGACGGCCTGTCCGCCCGCACCGAAGAGATTCGCCGGATCACCGACGTGATCCAGTCCATTGCCAGCCAGACCAATCTGCTCGCGCTCAACGCCGCCATCGAGGCCGCCCGCGCCGGCGAGCTGGACGCCGCCGCCGAGCAGATCGCCACCACCGGCGAGCAGCTCAGCGGCATCGCCGGGCTGGCCGGCAGCGTCGAGTCCCAGGTGGAGCAGATCACCACCGGCACCGCCGACAACCATCAGCGCCTGACCGGGCAGTTCGTCGCCCTCGACCAGCTGCGCGCCGACGCACTGGACAGCGAGAAACAGACCCGCCAGCTGGAGCAGGCCGCCGAGCGGCTGGTGGCCCAGGCCGAGAGTGCCAGCGAGCAGCTCGCCGAGGTGCAGCTGGACGACTATCACCAGGCCATGTTCGACCTGGCGCGGCAGGGTGCTGCGGCCATCGCCGAGCGGTTCGAGGCGGACATCCAGGCCGGGAGGGTCAGCCTCGATGATCTCTTCGATCGCAACTACCGGGCGCTGCCCAATACCGACCCGGTGAAGTACCAGACGCGCTTCGACAAGTATGCCGACGAGGTTCTGCCAGCGATCCAGGAGCCGCTGCTGCAGCGGCATCCGGCACTGGTCTACGCCATCGCGACGACCCCGGAAGGCTATGTGCCGACCCACAACCGGGCCTTCAGCCAGCCGCCGGTGGGCAATCCGGAGATCGATCGGGTCAAGAGCCGCAGCAAGCGGCTGTTCAACGATCGCACCGGCGGCCGCTGCGGCAGTCATCAGCGGCGCCTGCTGTTGCAGACCTACAGTCGCGACACCGGCGAGCTGATGCATGATCTGTCGGTGCCGATCATGGTTCGCGGGCGCCACTGGGGTGGGCTGCGCCTGGGCTATCGCCCCGAGCAATAAGGCCGATCCCGAGGTTGGCGCGATCGCCCTGGCCCTGTGCAGCTGCACGGGCCAGGAAGCGACTAAGCTTGCTCGCTACTGGTTCTGCGGAGATGCAGCCGATGAAGACGCTCACCGATCACCTCGCGCAATACGCGGCCTACCACCGCGACCCGCGCAACCTGCTCACCCATTTCGTTGGCATTCCCCTGATCGTGGTGGCCGTGGCCGTGCTGCTGTCGCGCCCCGGCATCGCCTGGGCGGGCCTGTGGCTCAGTCCGGCGGCGCTGGTGTCGCTTGTCGCCGCGCTGTTCTATCTGCGTCTGGACCTGCGCTACGGCATGCTGATGAGCGCCGTGCTGGCGCTCTGCCTGTGGCTGGGTGCGCTGACCGCCGGAGCGGGCACGGCGCTCTGGCTGGGTATCGGCGTGGGGCTGTTCGTAGTGGGCTGGATCATCCAGTTCGTCGGCCACTATTTCGAGGGGCGCAAGCCGGCGTTCGTCGACGACCTCAGCGGGCTGATCATCGGGCCGCTGTTCGTCGCGGCCGAGCTCGGCTTCATGCTCGGGTTGCGCGAGCCGCTGCGCCTCGCCATCGAGGCGCGGGTCGGGCCGGTGCGTCTGCGCCACTCGGCCGCTCACGGCTGAGGGTCCTCAGGGCTTGGCGGCCATCCACTGGTCGCTGAGGCTGCGCGTATGGCGGTCGACCATGATCGGCGCGAACGGGCGGCCCGAGGCGGTGGTGAGGTTGTTGCTGGCGCTGTTCATGTCCTGCAGCGCCACCCGGAGGAAATCCCAGCGGGTCTTGAGCTTGGCCAACAGCGGGTCGCGCTTGCCGTCCAGCTCGGCGAGCTGGGCGTCGATGGCCGGCACCAGGTGGCGCTCATCCTGGCCGAGGTAGGTATCCGGCTGTTCGCGGGCGATCTCGAAGGAGCCGATATAGGCGCGGCTGAGGTATTGCACGGCAAGGTATTCGACCTTGGCCGGCAGTTCGGCCTGGCTGTCGGCGCCCTGCTGGGCGCGCACGGCCGTGAGGAAATCGCGTAGCGCCTTGCTCATCTGCAGCGGAAAGCCCCAGGGCATGTCGTCTTCGGCGGTGCCGAAGCTCGCACCTTCGCGAAGCCGGGCCAGCAGTTCCTGATGGCTTTCGCGTAATGCGCTGGTGGGGTTGGGTACCTGCATCAGGGCGGCGTTCAGCGCCCGCAGATCGTCTTCCAAGCGCAGCAGGTGTGCCTTCTGAAACCCTTCGCCACGGTAGAGCAGCAGGCTGCTGGTGGCGCGGTTGGCGTGAATCTGCATGTTCTGCAGCGGGGTGGTCGGCTCGGCAGCCTCGGTGAGGCCGGGCAGCATGCCGAGGATCAGCAATAACCAGAAGCGAGTGAAACGGTCCATTGTCGTGCTCCTTTTTTATTTTTATAGAAGCGATGCGTGCGTGGCAGCAGCATTCCTGAGCCTAACGGACCACTGGCTATCTGGTATCACCCCAAAGAATGATTTGCAGGGGGAGGACAGAAGGGCGGAGATGTGCTGCAGCTGACGCGCCGGCAGGTACTCGCTGTGCAGTCACCGGCGGCAGGGCGGTCCAGAGCGGATGCTAGAGCATCTTCTCCAGTCCGATCACGTCGGCGAACCAGGCGTTGAAGCGTCGCCAGAGCCCGCCGGGCTCCTTCTCCAGCACGCGCAGGCGACCGCCGTCCTCGGCGATCCAGACCAGCTGCTGGCGCCCGTCGCGCTCCTCCAGGCGTACCTCGTAGCTGAGCGCGGGCGACATGCCCTCCAGGGTCAGGCGATGGACCTCGCGGGCCAGCTCATGGCTTTCCACCAGCACGCCGACTTCGCTGTTCCAGAGCACCGAGCGCGGATCGAAATTCAGCGAGCCGATGAATACCTTTTCCTGATCGAACACTGCCGCCTTGCTGTGCAGGCTGGATTCGGACTCGCCGAGAAAGCTGTAGGACGGCTCCTGTTGCGGCTGCCGGCGCAGCTCGAACAGGCGCACGCCATGCTCCAGCAGTTCGCGGCGGTAGGGTGCATAACCACCGTGCACGGCCGGCACGTCGGTCGCCTCCAGCGAATTGGTGAGGATGCGTACCGTCACCCCCGCACCGGCGCGCTCGGCCAGGTACTCCACGCCACTGGCGGTCGGCACGAAGTAGGCCGATATCAGTGTCAGCTCGCGGCTCACCGCTTGCATGGTCGGTGCCAGCTGAGTGGTCAGCAGCAGCGAGGTGGCCGGTATGCCCTCGGCGAGCAGCTTCTCCGGGGCATCCCACATCGCCTCGCCCGGTGCCCAGATGAGCTCATCGAGCCATTGCTGCAGCTGCGGCTCCTGTTTGTACTGCATCAACCGCTGGTACTGCTCGCTGTTGTCCTGCCGCGCCTGCTGCAGGTAGTCGCGCAGTTGCCGGCGGGCCTTGTCCAGGCCGCTGGCCTTCGGTTGCCACCAGAGAAAGCGCTGGATCGGCACGCTCAGCTGATTGTTCCAGTACTCGTCGAAACTCCGCGCCAGCTGCTCGGCCACCGGGCCGGCGCCAAGCAGGTCGATGTCGGTGAAGTTCATCGCCTGGTCGGCCTCGAAGTACTCGTCCCCCAGGTTGCGCCCGCCAACGATGGCCAGGCTGCCGTCGACCAGCATGAGCTTGTTGTGCATGCGCCGATGCTGCAACGACAGGTGCAGCAGGCGGCCCATGGTTCGGGTAATCGCGTTGCTGCGGCCCAGGTGCAGCGGGTTGAAGACGCGGATCTGGACGTTGGGATGGGCGGCGAGGGCGCCGATGCGGTAGTCCTGGCCGTCGCTGGTGGTGTCGTCCAGCAGCAGGCGTACACGAACGCCACGGTCAGCCGCCTGCAGCAGCTCGTCGATGAGTGCGCGGGTGGTCAGGCCGTCATGGACGATGTAGTACTGCACGTCCAGGCTGAGCTGGGCGGCGCGGATCATTTCGCTGCGGGCCGTGAAGGCCTCGGTGCTCTCGGCCAGCAGGCGAAAGCCGGAGTAGCCGTCCGGCTGGGAGGCAGCGAGCTGCTGTATCCGCCGGCCGAGGGGAGAGGCGTCGGGGGCGACCGAGTAGGACTCGGTCGGGGCTGGATGGCTGGCGCAACCGGCCAGCAGCACGAGCAGCAACAGCGTCAGATAGGCGCGCAAGGTTTCTCCGGGTCTGCATCCATTCGTTCCATGCTTGGACGCTGCGCTTCGTCGGAAAATTCAGAAGCGATCCTTCAGCCGATACCAGAGCATGCCCATGGCCAGCAGCGGCGAGCGCAGCAGGCGGCCACCGGGAAAGGTCGGGTGCGGCACCTTGGCGAACAGATCGAAGCCATGGCTCTGCTGCGCCGTGATGGCTTCGGCCAGCAGGCGACCAGCCAGATGAGTGGCATTCAGCCCGTGCCCGGAATACGCCTGGGCGTAGAACACGTTGGGCTGCTCGGGCAGGCGCCCGATCTGCGGCAGGCGATTGGCGCCGATGCCGATCATGCCGCCCCACTGGTAGTCGATGCCGATGCCGATCAGCTGCGGGAACACCTCGAGCATCTTCGGCTGCATGTAGGCGGCAATGTCTTTCGGGTCGCGGCCCGAATAGTGGCAGGCGCCGCCGAACAGCAGACGGCCGTCAGCCGAGAGGCGGAAGTAGTCGAGCGCCACGCGCTGGTCGCAGACTGCCGTATTCTGCGGCAGCAGTTCGCGGCACAGCGGTTCGGGCAGGCGCTCGGTGGCGATGATGTAACTGCCGGCCGGCAGCACTTTGCCGGCGAGCTTCGGCTGCAGGCCGTTGAGGTAGGCGTTGCAGGCGAGCACCAGGGTTTCTGCCTGCACCACGCCATTGGCCGTGTGGACCTTGACCTGCTGGCCATACTCGATGCGTTCGACCTTCGAATGCTCGAACAGGCGTACGCCCAGCGACTGCGCCGCGGCCGCCTCGCCAAGCGCCAGATTCAGCGGGTGCAGGTGCCCGGAGCCCATATCCAGCAGGCCGCCGAGGTAACGCTGCGAGCCGATCACGGTGGCCAGGTTCGGTCGCGATACCCGTTGCAGCGGATGCGGATAACCCAGGCGCAGCAGGTCGGAATAGTCCTCGTCGAAGCCCTTGAGGTGACGCGGCTTGGTTGCCAGGTCGCAATAACCCCAGGTCAGGTCGCAATCGATGGCATAGCGTTCGATGCGCTGGCGAACGATCTCCACCGCCTCGAAGCCCATGCGCTTGAGCTCATCCACACCCTCTTCGCCGAGGATGTTGGTGAACTGCTCGACATCATGGCCGACGCCGCGGATCAGCTGGCCGCCGTTGCGCCCGCTGGCGCCCCAGCCGATGCAGTGCGCTTCCAGCAGGATGA
Organism: Stutzerimonas sp. Brlt_14; assembly: GCF_051948915.1. Classification (NCBI taxonomy): domain Bacteria; kingdom Pseudomonadati; phylum Pseudomonadota; class Gammaproteobacteria; order Pseudomonadales; family Pseudomonadaceae; genus Stutzerimonas; species Stutzerimonas sp. Brlt_14. The sequence goes on along the minus strand of NZ_JAYJLM010000006.1, from coordinate 152,902 downwards.
CGCTGAGCCCGCGTTCGGCCAGTTCGATGGCGGTATTGAGGCCGGAGAAGCCGCCACCGACGATGCACACGTCGGCCCGCTGTTCGCCCTGCAGGGGCTCGAAGGACAGCTCGCGGTTGACGCTCGCGGCATAGTAGGAAGGTGCATGGTCGCTGGTGTTCGAAGCGGATGCACGATGATTCACTGAAGTGTCATGAAAGGTCTGCATCTTCCTAGGGTAGACCGGAGCGGTGCCGCGGGGCAAAGGCGAGCTGGACCGACGGTGCCACGACTGGCTTGTCCCGGTACGTCCGGATGTGCACCCGGAGGCTCTAGTCCGGGACCGGCAGGTCGAGGGACTCCTTGATCTCTTCCATCACGATATAACTCTTCGATTCCCGCACGTGGGGCAGCTTCAGCAGGATGTCGCCAAGCAGCTTGCGGTAGGAGGCCATCTCCGAAATGCGCGCTTTGACCAGGTAATCGAAATCACCGGACACCAGATGGCACTCCAGTACATGGGGTAGCTTGAGCACCGCGCGGCGGAATTCCTCGAAAATGTCGCCGGACTTGTACGCCAGGCTGATCTCGACGAACACCAGCAGACCGGCCTTCAGATGCTGCGGATTCAGCCGCGCCGAATAGCCCATGATGATGCCCTCGCGCTCAAGGCGCCGGACCCGCTCGGTGCAGGGCGTGGTGGACAGGCCGACGCGCTCGCCCAGTTCGGTGAACGGCAGACGCCCCTCGGCTTGCAGGATGCGCAGGATATGACGATCGATCTTGTCCAGTTCGCGTCGGGTCTGATGGCGAGTTCGCAAGGGAAATACGCTCCAAATAAAGCGGCTCTGGCGTGAATTATGGCCAAAGATAGCTTTTTATATGGTGAATAACACTGCTTCAGCCTTTTTATACTCCGAATCAATAGTGAATCCGGAAAAGCCTGTTCGAGCGGGCGGGAGGCTGCAATGCGTGTACTGGTACTGGGTAGCGGAGTCGTCGGCACCGCCAGCGCCTACTATCTGGCGCGGGCCGGTTTCGAGGTGGTTGTGGTCGATCGGCAACCGGCCGTGGCAATGGAAACCAGCTTCGCCAATGCCGGCCAGGTGTCGCCGGGTTATGCCTCTCCCTGGGCCGCACCGGGTGTGCCGCTGAAGGCGATGAAGTGGCTGCTGCAGCGTCATGCGCCGCTGGCCATCAAGCTTACCGGTGATATCGACCAGTACCTTTGGATGGCGCAGATGCTGCGCAACTGCACTGCGGCGCGTTATGCGGTGAACAAGGAGCGCATGGTGCGATTGTCCGAGTACAGTCGCGACTGCCTCGACGAGCTGCGCGCCGAAACCGGTATCGCCTACGAAGGGCGCCAGCTCGGTACCACGCAGCTGTTCCGCACTCAGGCCCAGCTGGATGCAGCGGCCAAGGACATCGCCGTGCTGGAGCGCTCCGGCGTGCCGTACGAACTGCTCGATCGCGCCGGTATCGCACGGGTCGAACCCGCCCTGGCCAAGGTCTCGCACAAGCTCAGTGGGGCCCTGCGTCTGCCCAACGACCAGACCGGTGACTGCCAGCTCTTCACCACCCGCCTGGCGGAGATGGCCCGAGCCCTGGGCGTCGAGTTCCGTTTCGAGCAGAACATCCAGCGTCTGGAACATGCCGGCGACCGCATCGCCGGGGTGTGGATCGACGGAAAGCTGGAAACTGCCGATCGCTACGTGCTGGCCTTGGGCAGCTACAGCCCGCAGATTCTCAAGCCGCTGGGCATCCGCGCGCCGGTCTACCCGCTCAAGGGCTATTCGCTGACCGTGCCGATCAGCGATCCAGCGATGGCGCCGCAGTCCACCGTGCTCGACGAGACCTATAAGGTCGCCATTACCCGCTTCGACCAGCGCATCCGCGTCGGTGGCATGGCGGAGATCGCCGGCCACGACCTGTCGCTCAACCCGCGTCGGCGGGAGACCCTCGAAATGGTGGTGGGCGACCTCTATCCGCAGGGCGGGGATCCGTCCGACGCGGTATTCTGGAGCGGCCTGCGACCGGCCACGCCCGATGGCACACCGATCATCGGCGCGACCCCATATCGCAACCTGTTCCTCAACACCGGTCACGGCACACTGGGCTGGACCATGGCCTGCGGCTCTGGCCGGGTGCTCGCCGATCTGCTCGCCTCCAAGCGCCCGCAGATCAGCACCGAGGGCCTGGATATTTTCCGTTACGGCAAGCACAAGGAGAATCACAAACATGCCCATCCGGCGGCTGCACACTGAGACGCGCTACAGCGAGGCGGTGATCCACAACGGCGCGGTCTATCTGTCCGGGCAACTGGCCGATGACCTGACCGGAGACATCCGTCAGCAGACCCGCGAGACGCTCGCCAGCATCGAACGCCTGCTGGACGAGGCGGGCACCAGCAAGGCCCGCCTGCTCTCGGCGACCATCCACCTCAAGGATATCGCGGGCGACTATGCCGGGATGAACGAGGTATGGGACGCCTGGCTGCCCTCGGGCACCGCGCCGGCGCGGACCACCGTTCAGGCACTGATGTACGCCCCTGATGTGCGGGTGGAAATCACGGTCGTCGCTGCGATGCCTGACTTGGCAGGCCCGGTACTCTGACCATCGGCCGCGTGCCGCGCGACGAGCCGCCGGTACGCGTGTTGTAAATTCTGAACGCCATTGCCATCATAAGCCCCCTCATCGCTTCGCTCTTGAAAGGGGGCTCCCGTATTGGACGTCGGTGTTCGACTGCAAACCATCCGCAAGCTCAAGGGCCTGTCCCAGCGCGAACTCGCCAAGCGCGCCGGCGTCACCAACAGCACCATTTCCATGATCGAGAAGAACAGCGTCAGCCCGTCCATCAGCTCGCTGAAAAAGGTGCTGAGCGGCATTCCGATGTCGCTGGTGGAATTCTTTTCCCCTGACTTCGATCAGGACAGCGATACCCAGGTGGTCTACAAGGGCAGCGAACTGATCGATATTTCCGACGGCGCGGTGAGCATGAAGCTGGTGGGCAAGGCGCACCCCGGTCGTGCCATCGCCTTTCTCGACGAAACCTATCCGCCGGGCTCCGATACCGGCATGGACATGCTGTCGCACCAGGGCGAAGAGGCCGGCATGCTGGTCGAGGGGCGCCTGGAGCTGACGGTGAGCGGCCAGGTCTACGTGCTGGAAAGCGGCGACAGCTATTACTTCGAGAGCAGCAAGCCGCATCGTTTCCGCAATCCGTTCGATGTGCCGGCGCGGCTGATCAGCGCCACCACACCGGCGAATTTCTAACGCGGGCAGCGCGTCTCGTTCGAAAGTTCGATGCGACAAAGCGTCGCTGGGAATAGCTGGGCCTTTCGTATTGTTTCAGCCGGCATGGCTTGCCGGTATACTGACCGCCGCTCGCGATACCGTGGCCGCGGGCGTGTCTAGCCACAATGAGGGTGTAAGGTGAACCTGATTAAGAAGATCCTGGTAGCACAGACTGCCGTATTGGCCCTGTGGGCAATGAGCGCTCAGGCTGCGACCGACGAAGCAATCGCCGAGCGCCTCAAGCCGGTGGGCGAAGTATGTATCCAAGGTGAAGAGTGCGCAGCCGCTGGTGCCGGTGCTGCCGCAGCCGCCGGTGGTGCAGCTCGCAGCGGTTCCGACGTGTATGGCAAGTTCTGCACTGCCTGCCACGGCTCCGGTCTGTTGAACGCACCGAAGACCGGTGACAGCGCCGCCTGGTCCGCCCGTGCCGACGCTGCCGGTGGTCTGGACGGCCTGCTCAAGCACGCCATCAGCGGCATCAACGCCATGCCGCCGAAGGGCACCTGTGGCGACTGCTCCGATGACGAGCTGAAGGCCGCCATCCAGCACATGTCCGGCCTCTGATCGAGCGCCGCGTCATCAGCAAAGCCGCCTCCGGGCGGCTTTGTCGTTTCTGGAGGGAGCAAAGCGCGGCTGCCTCGAGTCGAAACCGATAGGCCGATCGGCCTGACTCATCGACCCGAGCAGGAGGCCCCGCATGCCCAGTACCGCACCGCATCCCGAACAGCTGCAGCTCTGCAGTGACGGGCGCACGCCCAACAGCCCGCACCCGGTGCTGATCTATCGCCAGCTACCCTTGCCGGGGCCGAGCCCGGCCGAGGCGTTCGAGCGATTGTTCGACAGCCATCTGTGGCCCTCCGCCTGGCGCGGAACGGTTTACGACTACCACCATTACCATTCCACCGCCCACGAAGTGCTCGGCGTGGCCAGCGGCTGGGCGCGGCTGATGCTCGGCGGGGAGAAAGGCGAGGAAGTCGAGCTGCGTGCCGGCGATGCGCTGGTATTGCCTGCCGGCACTGGCCATTGCGCACTGGAGGCCAGCGAGGATTTTCAGGTGGTAGCCGGTTATCCGCTGGACCAGCAGTACGACATGCAGCGCCCCGATGCGGCCAGCCATGATGCCTCGCGGGCACGCATCGCCCGCGTCGGCGTGCCCGTCAGCGATCCGCTGGCCGGCACGCAGGGCGCACTGGTGACGCTCTGGCGCGGGGAGGCCGTGCCTGTCAGCCGATGAGTCGGCGCCGGTCGCGCTCAGTCGATGAACTGCACCGCGCCATCGGCCAGCGAGGCGACCCGGGCGAGTGACTCGACGCGGTAGCCAGCCTCTTCCAGTTCCTTGCGACCGGTCTGGAAGGATTTCTCGATGACGATGCCGAGACCGGCGATGCTGGCACCGGCCTGGTTGATGATCGAGATCAGGCCCTTGGCGGCTTTGCCGTTGGCCAGGAAGTCGTCGATGATCAGCACGCGATCGTTGGCAGACAGGTGCTGCGTCGATACAGCGATGGTGCTTTCCACCTGCTTGGTAAACGAATAGACGGTCGCGGTGAGCAGGTTGTCATGCAGGGTCAGCGACTGATGCTTGCGGGCGAAGATCACCGGTACGCCCAGCTCCAGGCCGGCCATCACGGCCGGTGCGATGCCCGAGGCCTCGATGGTGACGATCTTGGTGATCCCGTCATCGCGGAAGCGACGAGCGAATTCTCGGCCGATGGCCTGCATCAGCACCGGGTCGATCTGGTGATTGAGGAACGCGTCGACCTTGAGAACCCGGTCGGAAAGCACGATGCCATGACTGCGAATCTTATCTTTCAGCTGTTCCACGAACGCTACCTCAAGCGTGGGCGGCCGCGGCTTGCCTGACGCTCGGCGCGGTGGCGCTTCTGCCGTCACTGCGTTTCGCAGCCTGGAAAAGCCGCGCATTCTCGCTCAATTCGCGGCGCCGATCCAAGGGCGACGTTCAGCTGAGCGGTTCGATCGACAGGCGGCGAAAGCGCACGGCCTCGCCATGGTGCTGCAGCACGATGTGGCCGGCGGTGGCCTGTGCATACAACGGCTTGTCGGCGAACTTGCTGGTCCGAATCTGCATGCGCAGATCCGGGTCATCCAGGCGATAAGAAAGCACCATGCGGTTGTCCAGCCAGTGTTCGACGTCCGCGTCGCGAACCACCAGCGCGCCTTCCATGAAACTGCCCGGTTCGATCGGCGTTTCCTGCTGCGTTGCCCGCAGGCCGTACAGGGCGCCGTTGCGTGTGGTCGGCTCGGCGCCGTCAGGATGCACGGCATCGTCCAGCAGCTGCATTTCCGGCCCGCTGTGCCAGGCGAGTTCGGCGGCCTCGTCGACGCGGTAGAACACCCCGGAGTTGCCGCCGACCGGCAGCGCGTATTCGAAACGCAGGATGAAGTTCGCGTAGCGCTCGCGGGATATCAGGTCGATCCGCGGCGCACCGACGATGGCGCACAGCTGCTCCTCGTCGCGGTACCAGCTGCCCTCGGGAAAATCGGCGCCGTGCCAGGCACGCCACTGTGTTGCGTCGAGAATCATGCGTCGCTCCTATCCGAACAGTTGCTGCTTGCGCCGCAGCCAGCGGTAGCCGTACGGCCCCAGCCGCAGCTGGAGCGGGGTGCCCTCGGGCTGCCCGTAGTCGCAGTCGGCGAGTACATCGACCATGTCCTGCAGGTCGTCGTCGGTGATCGTCACGGTGGTCTCGCGGTCCGCCAGATTCACCAGCATCAGCACCGTGGAATCGTTGTCGTGGCGAATGGCGAACACGCTCGGGTCGTCCACCTCCACCGTGCGCCGCTTGCCGATGCCGATCTCGCGCAGGCCGATGCGGGTGCGGATCATGTTGCCGGTGCGCGCCATCAGTGAGTCGCTGCGCAGGGTCTGGGCGAATACGTTGACCCTGTCGAAGGCGAAGGGCCCTTCATCGATCACCGGGGCGATCAGCCGTTGCGCGTCGATGCAGGAGAAGCCGGCGTTGGGCTCGTTGGACCACTGCATCGGCGTGCGCACCGCCAGCCGTTCCGGGCGCTCGAGATCGTCGCCCATGCCGATTTCCTCGCCGTAGCGGATGATCGGCGTGCCGGGCAGGGAGAAGAGCAGGGCGTGGGTGGCGGCGATGCGTCGCTCGTCGCCGTCGAGCATGGGCGCCAGGCGTCGGCGAATACCGCGGTTGTAGGCGCGCATGTTCTGGTCGGGGGCAAAGGTATCCAGCACCTCGTTGCGCTCATCCTCCTCCAGCCGGTCCAGGCTCAGCTCGTCGTGGTTGCGAATCCACAGGGCGTATTGCGAATGGCTGGGTGGCAGCGGCTGGCTGTTCAGCGCGCGACAGAGCGGCTCGGCCTGCTGCCTGGCGAGGGCGAGGAACAGATGGTTGTTGACCCAGAAATCCAGCAGCAGGGTGACGCGGTCGGCCTCGTCACCGAAGTACTCGATGTACTTCTCCGGATCGGTATCGATCTCGCCGAGCAATACAGTCTCCGGGCGGCGCATTGTGACGAAGTCGCGCATGTGTTCCAGCAGCCAGTAACCCTGGCGCAGGTCGCCACCGCCGGCCTGGCGCACCATGTGCACCGCGGCGTCGATGCGAAAGCCCGACACGCCCAGGCGTAGCCAGAACGACATGATCCGCTCGATCTCGTGGATCACCCGCGGGTTGGTCAGGTCCAGGTCCGGCTCATGCTTGTAGAACAGATGGCGATAGTACTGGCCGGCCTGCTCGTCCCAGGTCCAGACGCTGTCTTCCACCGTGGGAAAGATCGGCCCGATGGCGTCGTCCGGCTCGTCGGCCCAGATGTAGTAGTCGCGATAGGGCGAATCGCGGTCGCGGCGCGCTTCCTGGAACCAGCGGTGTTCGCTGGAGGTATGCTGCACGACCAGCTCGATGATCACGTGCAGACCCAGTTCCTCGGCCTTCTCCAGCAGGGCAACGATGTCGGCCAGGTCGCCGAAGCGCTCGGCCACCTGCAGATGGTCGCTGATGTCGTAGCCGGCATCCTCGAATGGCGACTGGTAGAAGGGCATGAGCCAGATCGCGGTGCAACCGAGGCCGCGAAAATGTAGTCGAGGCGCTCGGTGATGCCGCGCAGATCGCCGCAGCCATCGCCGTTGCTGTCACGGAACAGCGAGGGGTCGATCTGATAGATCACCGCGTTGCGGTACCAGAGCGGGCGCATGGTCAGGCCTCCGTGGGGCGCAGTACGAGTGCCTGGCCCGGGTTCAGGGTACCGGCATAGGGCTCGCCTTCGCCGAGGCCGTCGCTGGCGATTTCCACCGTCCAGTCGCCACTCTGCGGGCAGGCATGCGCCGCTTCGGCGAAATTGATGCAGACCAGCCGCAGGTCATCGCCCAGCTGCCGGCGGTAGGCGAGCACCTCGGGGTGCGAGGGCAGTTCCTCGAAGTCGCCGTGCAGCAGCGCCGGGCTGGCCTTGCGCGCTGCGAGCAGGCGCTGATAGAGGGCGAACATCGAGTTCGCCGCGCCGACCTGCCGTTCCGCGGCCAGCTCGTCGGCATCGGGCGGAAAGGGCAGCCAGGGTGACGCGCCATTCCAGTCATGGGGCGGTTCGGCCAGCCAGGGAATGGGAGCACGACAGCCGTCGCGGCCGCCCGGGTCGATGCGCGCCTCGTCGGCGATGTGTGCGTCTTCCAGGCCCAGTTCCTCGCCCTGGTAGATGAACGGTGTGCCGCGCAGCGTCAGCAACAGCACCGCGGCAGCGCGGGCGGCGCGCTCGGAGCCCTGGTAGCGGCTGCGCTGGCGCACATTGTCGTGGTTGGACAGCACCCAGGTCGGCCAGGCGCCGGCCGGCTGCAGCCAGTGCTCGACCTCACGGATGCAGGTGCGAAACAGCACCGGGTCCCAGGGCGCATCGAGCGGATTGAAGTTGAAGGCCAGGTGCAGCTCATCGCCGGCGCCGTAGTACTGCAGCACGCGCTCGGTGGAGCGGATGTTCACCTCGCCGACCAGCATGCGATCACCGGGATAACTGTCGACCAGCTTGCGCAGGCCGCGCAGCACCTCGTGGCTGTAGGGCTGGTCGTTGAAATCCGACAGCGGCTGACCGGCCTGGCAGCGCGGATCGTCGGCGAAGCTCGGATCCTTGCCGGTGCAGTGAATGACGTCGATGCGAAAGCCATCGATGCCGCGATCGAGCCAGAAGCGCAGCACGTCGTGCATTGCCGCGACCACTTCGGGGTTGCGCCAGTTCAGGTCCGGCTGCTTGGCCAGGAACAGGTGCAGGTAGTACTGCTGGGTGTGCTCGTCCCAGGTCCAGGCGCTGCCGGCACCCAGCGCAGCGCGCCAGTTGTTCGGCTGGTCCCGCCAGATGTACCAGTCGCGCTTGGGGTTGTCCCGCGAGCTGCGCGACTCGACGAACCAGGGATGCTCGTCGGAGGTGTGATTGGGCACGAAGTCCAGCAGCACGCGAATATCGCGGGCATGGGCCTCTGCGATCAGCCGGTCGATGTCGGCCAGCGAGCCGAACAGCGGGTCGATGTCGCAGTAGTCGCTGATGTCGTAGCCGGCATCGGCCATCGGCGAGCGGAAGATCGGCGATAGCCACAGGGCATCGACCCCCAGCCGCTTGAGGTAGTCGAGGTGCCGCAGTACGCCCTGGAGGTCGCCGATGCCGTCGCCGTTGCTGTCAGCGAAGGATCGCGGGTAGATCTGATAAACGGTCGCACCCATCCACCACGGCGTTCGCGTTGTCTCGCTCATGCAGCGTACCCCCTGATTCGTCTGAGGTCGCGGCGGCTCGGCAACGCCGCCTCGTCAGCCATACGACTGGCAAGCGGGACACGGGTTCGCCACTTCCCTTGATCCCGGTCGGTTCATGGAGAACGCAAGGGTGGATACTGCGCCTAAGCTAACGACTGACTTTCAACCCCTCCGAGGAGATTTGCCATGCTGCGTATTGCCATCAATGGGTATGGGCGTATCGGTCGCGCGGTGGTGCGCGCGTTGTTCGAGCGCGGACTGCAGAATCAGGTGCAGGTGGTCGCCATCAACGACCTCAGCGAACACAACACGCTGGTGCACCTGACCCGTTTCGACTCGACCTTCGGTCGTTTTCCCGAGCCGGTGACGCTCGAGGGCGACTCGATGGTGGTACGCGGTCAGTCCATCCGCCTGCTGGCCGAACGCGACGCCACCCAACTGCCGTGGAAGGAGCTGGGCGTCGATGTGGTGCTCGAGTGCACCGGCAAGTTCAAGCAGCGCGCGGCCATCGAGCAGCACCTGCAGGCCGGTGCCAGCCGGGTGTTCGCCTCGCATCCGCTGGATGGCGGCGACCTGACCGTGGTCTACGGCGTGAACCATCAGCTGCTGGCCGATCAGCGGGTGATCTCCAACGCCTCGTGCACCACCAATTGCCTGGCACCACTGGCCAAGGTGCTGCACGAGGCGGTCGGCATCCGCCAGGGGCTGCTCAACACCGTGCACTCCTACACCAACGACCAGAACCTGCTGGACAAGGCCCACAAGGACCTCTATCGAGCCCGCGCCGCCGGGCTGTCGATGATTCCGTCCACCACCGGTGCGGCGAAGGCCATCGGCCTGGTGCTTCCGGAACTGGCCGGGCGGCTGGACGGGCTGTCGGTGCGTGTGCCGACGCCGAACGTCTCGCTGGTGGACCTGACCTTCATCGCCGAGAACGCGCCGGCAAGCGTCGAGGCGATCAACCAGATCCTGCGCGACGGTGCGCAGAAGCTGCCGGCCGGTGTGATGGAGTGCAACGACGAGGCGCTGGTGTCCTGCGACTTCAACGGCTATCCCGCCTCCTGCGTCGCCGACCTCAGCCAGACCCGCGTGCAGGGTGAGCTGGTCAAGGTGATGGCCTGGTACGACAACGAGTGGGGCTTCTCCAACCGCATGCTCGATGTGCTGCTGCACTGGCAAGGCGCCAACGCCGGATGACCGACGCCGACCGACCTGGTGTGGGGCAGGGGCTCTGGCAACTGCCCCTCGCGCAGTTTCGCAATGCCGTGGCCGAGCGCGCGCTGCCCGGCTGCGGCGCGGTCGCGGCGGTGACCGCGGACCTCGCCGTAGCGCTGATCGTCAAGGCGCTGCGGGTCACGGCCGGGCAGCGTGACGATGACCGCTGCAGCGCGTTGCTCGACGAGGCGCGGGCACTGCTCGGCCGTCCTGGTGCCTTTGCCGACGACGATGTGGCGGTGTTCCGCGAGGTGCTCAAGGATCAGCACGATGATCGCTTGGCGTCCTCGGCGGCGCGCCAGGCCTGTGCTGTGCCGCTGGCCACGGCCCATGCCTGTATCGAGGCGCTGGGCATTGCCGAGCGTGCCTTGCTGCTGGTCGACCCCGCGCTACGGTGCGACGTCGAGGCTGCCGTCCTGTTGCTGGTCGCCTGTGTCGATGCCGTGCTGCTCAATGTCGACGCCGACCTGCAAGGGCTGGACGACGCGCAGGCGCGCGAGCGAGTGCAGGTGCGGGCCGAGCGGCTGGCCATGGCAGTGGAGCGGCATCGGCAACGTTCGGTTTGATCAGCGCGCACACTGCGCAGCAAATAAAACGAGACCGTCGGTCTCGTTTTTTATTGACGTCTACCCATTCGCTTTCTACTCTCCAGGCTCGATAGTGAGACATAAAGTCTCAGAATAAGAAGTCGCCATGCCTCAGGCGGCCCACCTCGGAGAATGCTCATGAGCCACCGCATCGTCCTGCCGCGCCTGATGGAAGTCGGCGCTGGCGCCAGCGGGCAACTCGCCCGCGTGTTGCAGGAACTGGGCTGCAGTCGCCCGCTGATCGTCACCGACCGCATGATGGTCGAGCTCGGCTATGTCGCGCGCATCGCCGGTCAGCTGGAAGAGGCCGGCATCGCCAGCCAGTGCTTCGCCGATACCCTGCCCGAACCGACCGCTGCCTCCATTCGCGCCGGCGTCGAAATGGTCCGCCAGGGCGATTTCGATTCCATCGTCGCCCTCGGCGGCGGCAGCCCGATCGATTCGGCCAAGGCCATCGGCATCCTCGGCAAGTTCGGCGGCGAGATGCGCGACTACCGCTTCCCGCGCGATGTCAGCGAAGCCGGCCTGCCGCTGATCGCCATCCCCACCACCGCCGGCACCGGCTCGGAGGCGACGCGTTTCACCATCATCACCGACGAGACCAGCGACGAGAAAATGCTCTGCGCGGGCCTCGGCTTCATGCCCATCGCCGCGCTGATCGACTACGAGCTGACCCTCTCGCTGCCGCCGCGGGTCACCGCCGACACCGGCATCGACGCGCTGACCCACGCCATCGAAGCCTATGTCAGCCGCAAGGCGAGCCTCTACAGCGACTCTCAGGCGCTGGAAGCCATGCGCCTCTTGGCGCCGAACCTGCGCACAGCCTTCCACCAGCCGGACGACCGCGCCGCGCGTGAAGCGATGATGCTCGGCGCGACCCTGGCCGGAATCGCCTTCTCCAACGCCTCGGTGGCGCTGGTGCACGGCATGAGCCGGCCGATCGGTGCCTTCTTCCACGTGCCGCACGGGCTGTCCAACGCCATGCTGCTGCCGGCGATCACCGCTTTCTCGATTCCCGCGGCGCCCGAGCGCTACGCCGACTGCGCGCGGGCCATGGGCGTCGCCGCACAGACCGACAGCGTCGAAGTGGCGAACGACAAGCTGCTCGCCGAGCTGCGGGCGATCAATCAGGAACTGAAAGTGCCGAGCCCGGAACAATTCGGCATCGCCCGCGAACGCTTCTTCGAGCTGCGCGCGACCATGGCCAAGCAGGCGCTGGCCTCCGGCTCGCCTGGCAACAACCCGCGCGTGCCCACGGAAGCGGAAATCATCGACCTCTACGAAACCGTCTGGAACCAGGAGTGAAGCCATGCAGACCCTCGGCAACCTGATCAACAACGAGGCCGTCGCCGGCCGCTCCGAGCGCCATGCCACCGTCTACAACCCGGCCACCGGTGAGCCGCGCCTGTATGTCTCGCTGTCCTCGGCGGACGAAACCCGCGAAGCGATTGCCGCTGCCCAGGCCGCCTTCGATGGTTGGTCGAAGACGCCGCCGCTGGTGCGCGCGCGGGTCATGTTCCGCTTCAAGGAACTGCTCGAGCGCCGCCGCGACGACGTCGCCCGCTTGATCACCAGCGAGCACGGCAAGGTGTTTTCCGACGCCCAGGGCGAAGTGACCCGCGGGCTGGAAGTGGTGGAGTTTGCCTGCGGCATCCCGCATCTGCTCAAGGGCGAGTTTTCTTCCAACGTCGGCCGCGACATCGATTCGAATTCGCTGATGCAGCCGCTCGGTGTCTGCGCCGGGATCACCCCGTTCAACTTCCCGGCCATGGTGCCGCTGTGGATGCTGCCGGTGGCCATCGCCTGCGGTAACACCTTCGTCTTGAAGCCCTCGGAAAAAGACCCCAGCGCGACGATGCTGATCGGCGAACTGCTGGCCGAGGCGGGGCTGCCGGCTGGTGTGCTGAACATCGTCAACGGCGACAAGGAGGCGGTGGACGTGCTGCTCACCGATGAGCGGGTGCAATCGGTCAGCTTCGTCGGCTCGACGCCCATCGCCGAATACATCTATGCCACCGCCTCGGCCCACGGCAAGCGCTGCCAGGCGCTGGGCGGGGCGAAGAACCACATGGTGGTGATGCCCGACGCCGATCCGCAGCAGGTGGTCAGCTCGCTGATGGGCGCGGCCTACGGCTCTGCCGGCGAGCGCTGCATGGCGATTTCCGTAGCGGTGTGCGTCGGCGACGAGGTGGCTGACAAGCTGGTCGAAATGCTCAAAAGCGAAATCAGCCAGATGCGCACCGGCCCGGGCCTGGGCGTCGAGCCCGAGCCGCACATGGGCCCGCTGGTGACCCGCGAGCACCAGCAGAAGGTCAGCGGCTACATCGATCTGGGCGTGGAGGAAGGTGCAACGCTGGTCTGCGACGGCCGCGGCATCAAGGTCGAGGGCTACGAGAAAGGCTTCTATGTCGGCCCGACGCTGTTCGACCGGGTCACGCCGAGCATGCGCATCTACCGCGAGGAGATCTTCGGCCCGGTGCTGGCCGTGGTGCGGGTTGCGTCGTTCGACGAGGCGCTGCAGCTGATCAACGACCACGAGTTCGGCAACGGCACTTCGATCTTCACCCGTGACGGCGATACCGCGCGGCAGTTCGAGGAGAACGTCAAGGTTGGCATGGTTGGCGTCAACGTGCCGATTCCGGTGCCGATGGCCTTCCATTGCTTCGGCGGCTGGAAGCGCTCGGTGTTCGGCCCGCTGAACATGCACGGCCCGGATGGGGTGCGTTTCTTCACCCGGATGAAGACCGTGACCCGGCGCTGGCCCACCGGTATCCGTGCCGGCACCGAGTTCGCCATGCCGACCATGAAGTAGCCCGCGCGGTACCGTTGCACTGGCGGTGCCGGTCGCTACACTCCCGGGCGCCCTGCGGGGCGTCCATCTCTATCGAACGACAAGGCAGACGATGCGCAGCACTTCCCGCGAGAAAGGCTCTTCCATCACCCGCGTGCTGGAAATCATCGAGGCGGTGGCGGCGGCGAAGGAGCCGCTCAGCCCGACCGCGCTGGCCGAGCGCCTGGACATCCCCAAGGCCAGCGCGCACCGGCTGGTGCAGACTCTGGAAAAGGAAGGCTTCCTGCAGTTCGGCCTGCGCGGCGGGCTGCTGCCGGGCGAGCGCCTGCATGTCGCGGCGCTGAACATTCTGCGCAGCAGCCGGCACAAGGCGCTGCGCCAGGCGATCCTGCGCCAGCTCTCCGAAGCCATCGGCGAGACCTGCGGGCTGGCCATCCCGGACGGGCTGGACATGCTCTATTTCGATCGAGTGCAGACCAACTGGCCGTTGCAGATCAACCTGCCGATCGGCAGCCACACGCCGCTCTGGTGCACCGCCAGCGGCAAGCTCTATCTGGCCTCGCTGCCGCCGGAGCAATTGGAACGGGTGCTGCCGCACCTGCCGCTGCAACGGATGGCGCGCAACACCCTTACCGATCTCAGCGCGCTGCGCGATGACCTGGCCCGCGTGCGCGAGGAACAGCTGGGAACCGACTGCGAGGAGTTCATCGACGGCATGGTCGCCTGTGCGGTGCCGGTACGTGCCTCCGACGGCGAGCTGCTGGCCTGCCTGTTCAGCCACGCGCCGGTGATCCGCTGTTCGATGGCGCAGCTGCTGGCGTTCGTGCCACGGATGCGTGCCGCTGCACGCGAACTGGAGGCGGTGCTCGGCAGCGCGGCGGCGCTGGAGGCCGATCAGAGCACGTAGAACAGAATGGCGATGAAGTGCAGCAGGCTGCCGACCATCACGAAGATGTGCCAGATGCCGTGCCAGTGCCGGAAGCGGTCGTCGAAGACGAAAAAGACGATGCCCACCGTGTAGCAGATGCCGCCGGCCAGCAACCAGCTGAAACCGGCGCCACCCAGGGCGGCGAACAGCGGCTTGACCGCCACCAGCACGATCCAGCCCATCACGGCGTAGATCACCAGTGACAGCACCCGTGCTTCGGAGCGCGGCTTGATCTCCTGCAGCATGCCGATCACCGCGAGGCCCCAGACGATGCCGAACAGCGTCCAGCCCCAGACGCCGGCCAGGGTGACCAGGCAGAACGGCGTGTAGCTGCCGGCGATCAAGAGGTAGATCGACAGGTGATCGAGCTTGCGCATGACCACCTTCGCCCGCCCGCGCAGGCTGTGGTACAGCGTCGAGATGCTATACAGCAGGATCAGGCTCAGACCGTAGATCGCCACGCTGACGATCTTCACCGGCGAGCCGTCGAGCGCGGCGAGGACCAGCAGCCAGATCGCGCCGAGACACGCCAGCGCAGCACCGACCAGGTGCGTCCAGGCATTGAAGCGTTCGCCGTGATACATCCCAACCCTCCCGAAAACCACGATGCCAGCAGCATGCCGCGCCAGCGTTACGGGATTCAAACCGGCCGCGAAAAAAAGATCGGCGCGGCGAGCCGTCAGCGCTTGAGCATCGCCCGCATCGCTGCCAGGGCGTCGTTGCCGCGCGCGGCCTTGGCCTCCACCGGCGCTTCTTCCATGCCTTCCCAGACCAGATCCTCGGGCGGCAGCTCGTCGAGGAAGCGGCTCGGCGTGCAGTCGATCACCTCGCCATACTGCTTGCGCTTGGCGGCGAAGGTCAGCGCCAGGTTGCGCTTGGCGCGGGTGATGCCGACGTAGGCCAGGCGCCGCTCTTCCTCGATGGTGTCGGCCTCGATGCTGGAACGGTGCGGAAGGATTTCCTCCTCGAAACCGATGATGTACACCGAAGGGAATTCCAGGCCCTTGGAGGCGTGCATGGTCATCATCTGTACGCCCTCTGCACCTTCTTCCTCTTCCTGCTGGCGCTCGAGCATGTCGCGCAGCACCAGCTTGCCGATGGCATCCTCGATGGTCATGTCGCCGTCTTCGTCTTTTTCCAGGGTGTTCTTCAGCGCATCGACGAGAAACCAGACGTTGCCCATGCGCGCGTCGGCCACCTTGTCGCTGGAGGCGTTCTGCCTGAGCCAGTTCTCGTAGTCGATGTCCATCACCATGCTGCGGATGGCGGCGATCGGGTCGTTCTGCGCGCACTGCTGGCGCACGTTGTCCATCCAGTACTTGAAGCGCGCCAGGCGCTCGGCATAGCGGCTGTCCAGATGCGCGCCGAGGCCGATTTCGTCGGCGGCGGCGTACATGCTGATGCCGCGCTCGCTGGCGTAGTTGCCAAGCTTTTCCAGAGTGGTGGAGCCGATCTCCCGTCGCGGCACGTTGATCACCCGCAGGAAGGCGTTGTCGTCGTCCGGGTTGACCAGCAGGCGGAAGTAGCTCATCAGGTCCTTCACCTCCTGGCGGGCGAAGAAGCTGGTGCCGCCGGACAGGCGATAGGGAATCTGGTGGTGCTGCAGCTTCAGCTCCATCAGCTTGGCCTGGTAGTTGCCGCGGTAGAGGATGGCGAAGTCGCTGTAGGGGCGCTGGGTGCGCAGGTGCTCGGTGAGGATTTCCAGTGCCACCCGCTCGCACTCGGCCTCTTCGTTGCGCGTGCGGATCACGCGGATCTCGTCGCCATGGCCCATTTCCGACCACAGTTGCTTCTCGAACACGTGGGGGTTGTTGGCGATGAGGATGTTGGCGCACTTGAGGATGCGGCTGGTGGAGCGGTAGTTCTGCTCCAGCATTACCACCTTCAGGGACGGGTAGTCCTCCTTCAGCAGCATCAGGTTTTCCGGACGCGCGCCGCGCCAGGCGTAGATCGACTGGTCGTCGTCGCCGACCACGGTGAACTGGTTGCGCATGCCCACCAGCATCTTCACCAGCAGGTACTGGCTGGCGTTGGTGTCCTGGTATTCGTCCACCAGCAGGTAGCGGATGCGGTTCTGCCACTTCTCGAGGATGTCGGGGTGTTCTTGGAAGAGCTTGACCGGCAGCAGGATCAGGTCGTTAAAGTCCACCGCGTTGTACGCCTTGAGCGTGCGCTGGTAGTGCAGGTAGACGATGGCGGCGGTCTGCTCCTTGGGGCCGCGCGCCTTGGCCAGGGCCTCGTCGGGCAGGATCAGGTCGTTCTTCCAGCTGTCGATGAGGTTCTTGATCTCGTCGGCGCCGTCATCGCCGGCGTATTCCTTCTGCATGATGTCGGTGAGCAGCGCCTTGATGTCGCCGTCATCGAAGATCGAGAAGCCGGGCTTGTAGCCCAGGCGCGCGTATTCCTTGCGGATGATGTTCATGCCCAGGTTGTGGAAAGTGGACACCGTCAGGCCGCGCGCCTCGCTGCCCTTGAGCAGGGTGCCGACGCGCTCCTTCATCTCCCGGGCCGCCTTGTTGGTGAAGGTCATGGCGACGATGTGACGGGCCTGGATGCCGCAGTTCTGCACCAGGTGGGCGATCTTGCGGGTGATCACGCTGGTCTTGCCGGAGCCGGCACCGGCGAGCACCAGCAGGGGGCCGCCGACGTAGTTCACGGCTTCCTGCTGCCGAGGATTGAGTCGGGACATGTTGTTCAGGTCGTTCGAAACGGGGGCGCGAGTTTAACAGGCCGAAAGGGTGATGCAGGCGCGTTACAGACGCAATAAAACGCCGGTCGTCGCGCGTGGGGCTTGGCTAATGGCAAGAATCGATTAGTCTTGTCGCGCTGCAGGATGCTGGGGTGGTTGCACAGGGACTGGTGGGATCGGAGACCCTTTGGTGTCTTCAACAGCTCAAGAGTCCGGAGGCCGCTTGCCAGCGCCTGCCCAACCCATGCCATTGTTGCTGTTGGCGCATCGCCCAGACTGGGCGGTGCGGCTGCGCGCCTGCCTGCAGGGTTCGGCCCACGCCGAACAGCTGGTCGTGGCGACGGACTGGCAAACCGTCAGCCAGCAGCTCGAATCTCCCTGTCTGGTCCTGGCGACGCCGCAATGCCGACCCGCACCGGGGCGCTTTCCCTGGCCGCTGATCCTGCTGCTCGACGAGGAGCCGGAAGAAACCCCGGAAGGTGCGGTCGACTGGCTGGTGGCCGACCAGCTCAGCGCCGAGGTGCTGCGCCGTTGTCTGCGCTACGTGCGCGAGCGCTGCAACCTGCAGGGCACCCTGCAGAAGCTTGCGGTGCGCGACCCGCACACCGGCATCGCCAATCGTCAGGGCTTCCAGGCGCAGCTGCTCGACGCCCTGAGCGAGCACGACGGTCATGGCCTGGAGCTCGGCTACCTGGACCTGGACAATTTCCGCCACGTCAACGACGCCCTCGGCCACGATGCCGGAGATCGCCTGATCCTGCAGGTGGTCGCCCGGCTCAAGGCGCAGCTGGAAGTGGGCGATCTGCTGGCGCGGCTGGGTGGCGACGAGTTCGCCTTGCTGCTCGACACCCGTGACGATGCCGGGCGCGCCGATGCGATCGCCGATCGCATCGTCGAGGCGCTGGCCGAACCCTACTGGGTGGATGGCGAAAGCCTGATGCTCGGCTGCAGCCTCGGGCTGGCGCGAGCCAGCGCCGGCACCTCGGCCGATGCGCTGCTCTGGCATGCGCAACTGGCGATGCGTCAGGCCAAGGCCAGCCAGGGCTGCACCTGGTGCCTGTACGACGAGCACGTCAGCCGCAGTGCCCGCAGCCTGGCCGACCAGGAGGGCGAGCTGCGCCGCGCGCTGCGCCGTGGTGAGCTGGAGCTGCACTACCAGCCGCGGCTGTGTCTGGACACGGGCCGCGTGGTCGGCATCGAGGCGCTGGTGCGTTGGCTGCATCCCGAACGCGGTCTGCTCGGGCCGGACGCCTTCATTCCCATGGCCGAGGAAAGCGGCCTGATCGTGCCGCTCGGCTACTGGGTCATCGCCCGCGCCCTGCGCGACCTGCAGAGCCTGCACGAGCAGGGTGCGGACTCGCTGCACATGGCGGTCAACCTGTCGTTCCGGCAGTTCCAGGACAGCCAGTTGCTGCCGACACTGACGCGGCTGATCGACGAGCGCGCCATCGATCCGCACTGGCTCGAGTTCGAGCTTACCGAAACCGCCGTCATGCGCCGCAGCGAGCAGGTGCAGACCGCCATGCAGGCGCTTGGCCAGCTGGGCGTGCGCTTCTCGCTGGATGACTTCGGCACCGGCTTTTCCTCCTTCGTCCACCTGTCCAACCTGCCGATCACGCTGCTCAAGATCGACAAGAGCTTCGTCGCCAGCATGGGCGCCCGCCCGGAAAAGCGGCAGCTGGTGGAGGCGATGGTCGGGCTGGCGCACAACCTGCGGCTGGAGGTGGTGGCCGAGGGCGTGGAAACCGCCGAGCAGCTGGAGCTGCTGCGCCAGTTTGGTGCGCAGCAGGTTCAGGGCTATCTGGTCAGCCAGCCGTTGCCGCTGGCCGAACTGCTGAGCTTCATGAGCGCCGAGCGCCAGACCGCCGGCCTGGCGCACTGAGTCGAGGCGCCCCGGCACTACGGCCGGGACGCGCCGCCATCAGCGCACCATGTGCAGGAAGTGCATGTGCTTCTCGTACTGGCCGAGGATGTCGCCAATGACGTCTTCGCGGCTCCAGCCCATCACGTCGTAGTCCTGGCCGCCTTCCTTGAGATGCACCTCGGCGCGGAAGTACTTGCGCTCCTCACGCTCGTCGTCCTCGCTGGTCACCACGAAGCTGGGCATGGCGTAGGCGCGCGGGCGTACCTCGTAGATGAAGTCCGGCTCGCCTTCGTGGGTGATCTCGAAGCGCAGGCGGCGGTCTTCGCCTTCGCTGATCTCCACCTCGTAGCCCTGCTTGCGCATTTCTTCGGCGATGGCCTCGTAGGCCGGACGCACCACCTCGGCGATGAAGCGCACCACATGGGCGCGCCGCGGGAACAGCATCAACGTGCGCAGGCGCCGTTGCCAGCCTCCGGCCGTTGGCGCTGCGCTCGGCGAGATGCTCAGCGCCTGATAACGCAGGCCCTGCTTGGTGGCGTCAAGGCGTAGGGCCTTGAGCAGACCCCACATGGAGCAGAGCAGGGCGATGGTGAAGGGCAGGGCGCTGGCGATGGTCGCTGTCTGCAGCGCGGTCAGGCCATCGGCCAGCAGCAGCGCGATGGCCACCCCGCCCATGGACACCGCCCAGAAGATGCGCTGCCAGATCGGCGTGCCCTGCTTGCCGCCGGACGCGAGCATGTCCACCACCAGTGCGCCGGAGTCGGCGGAGGTGACGAAGAACACCACCACCATGATGATCGCCACGAGGGAGATCAGTGCCGAGAACGGAAAATGTTCGAAGAAGGCGAACAGTGCCAGTGAGCTGTCCTGTTCGATGGCCTCGCCGAGGCTGCTCACGTGCTCCCAGAGGATCATGTGGATGGCGGTATCGCCGAACACGGTCATCCACAACAGGGTGAAGGCGGTGGGTACCAGCAGCACACCTGCAACGAATTCGCGGATGGTCCGCCCGCGGGAAATGCGCGCGATGAACAGGCCGACAAAGGGCGACCAGGCCAGCCACCAGCCCCAGTAGAACAGCGTCCAGCCGCCGATCCAGTCGTTCGGCTCGTAGGCGTAGAGGTTGAAGGTCTTGTTGACGATGTCCGACAGGTAGCTGCCGATGTTCTGCACGAAGGTCTGCAGGATGAACACCGTCGGCCCCGCGATCAGCACCATCAGCATCAGCAGGCCGGCCAGCGACAGATTCAGCTCGGACAGCCGCCGCACGCCTTTGTCGAGCCCGGTCACCACCGAAATGGTGGCGAGCAGGGTGGTGGCGACGATCAGGCCGATCTGCACCGGAATGGTCACCGGCAGGCCGTAGAGGTGGTTCAGCCCGGTGTTGATCTGGGTGACACCCAGGCCCAGCGAGGTAGCGACGCCGAGCACCGTGCCGATGATGGCGAAGATGTCCACCGCGTGCCCGATGGGACCGTAGATGCGCTCGCCGATCAGCGGGTAGAGCGCCGAGCGCAGTGTCAGCGGCAGGCCGTGACGGTAGGCGAAGTAGGCGAGGATCATCGCCACGATGGCGTAGATCGACCAGGCGTGCAGGCCCCAGTGAAAGAAGGTGATCTTCATTGCTTCGCGGGCGGCGAGCGTCGTGCCGCCTTCGCCCACCGGCGGCGAGAGGAAATGCATGACCGGCTCGGCTACGCCGAAGAACATCAGGCCGATGCCCATGCCGGCGGAGAAGAGCATGGCGAACCAGGTCAGGGCGCTGTAGTCCGGTTCGCTGTGATCCGGGCCGAGCTTGATGTCGCCGTAGCGACTGAAGGCCAGCAGCACCACCATCAGCAGGATGAGTGCGACGGCGAGAATGTACAGCCAGCTGACATTGGCGATGATCCAGGCCTGGGCGTCGCCGAACAGGGCCTGCGCGTGTTCCTGAAAGGCGACGCTGTAGATCACCAGTGCCAGGATGATGACTGCCGAGCCGTAAAAGACCGGGGCGTTGAGGTGAGAAGACGAGGGCTGTTTTGCCTCCATGCTGCGCTCCTTCGGTTGTGTCTGGGGAGTGGCCGCCTGTGGCGAAAGCCAGGCAACTTAACACAGACCGCAAAAGCGTCCGCTTGTCAGCAGGCATCCGGCAACGTCGAATGCCCCGGCCGGAGGGGCTCAGGCCTGGCTGCCGGGGCGATATTGCAGCGCTTCGGCAAGATGTTGCCGGCCGATGCGTTCGGCCTGCTCCAGGTCGGCCAGGGTGCGTGCGACCTTGAGCAACCGGTGTGCGGCGCGGAGGGACAGTGCGAGACGCTCGCAGGCGCGCTCCAGCCAGGTCTGGTCCTCGGCGGTCAGCTGGCAGTGCTCACGCAGGTCGGCCAGGTCGAGAAAGGCGTTGGCGCAGCCCTGGCGGGCGAGTTGCAGTCGCCGCGCCTCGGCCACCTGTGCGGCGAGCACGGCGCTGCTCTGGCCGGTCTGTGGCGCTGCGTTGAGGGCGGTGGCCTCGCGCGCCACGGTCAGATGCAGGTCGATGCGGTCGAGCAGCGGTCCGGAGAGCTTGTTGCGGTAGCGCTGGATCTGCTCCGGCGTGCAGCGGCAGCGACCATTAGGGTCGCCCAGATAGCCGCACGGGCAGGGGTTCATTGCCGCCACCAGCTGGAAGCGCGCCGGAAAACGCACCTTGTCCCGCGCCCGGGCGATGACGATATGGCCCGATTCCAGTGGCTCGCGCAGCACCTCCAGCACCTTGCGGTCGAACTCCGGTAGCTCGTCGAGAAACAGCACACCCTGATGCGCCAGGGTGATCTCGCCCGGTTGCGGCCGGCTGCCGCCACCCACCAGTGCCGGGCCCGATGCACTGTGATGGGGCTGGCGGAACGGGCGCTGCGGCCAGTGCTGCAGCGGGCTGTGGCTGGCCACCGAATGAATCGCAGCCACTTCCAGCGCCTCCTGCTCATCCAGCGGCGGCAGCAGGCCGGGCAGACGGCTGGCCAATAGCGTCTTGCCGGTGCCGGGCGGTCCGGAGAACAGCAGGTTGTGTGCGCCGGCCGCGGCGATCAGCAGGCCGCGTTTGGCCGCCTGCTGGCCCTGTACGTCGGCCAGGTCGGGGTAGGGCTGGACCTGCCGCAGCAGCCCCTGGGCCACGTAGGGCTCGAGCGGGGTAACGCCGTTGAAGTGGGCGGCAACTTCCAGCAGATGCTCGGCGGCAAACACGGTCAGGCCCGAGGCGAGGCTGGCTTCCTCGGCATTGGCTCGCGGCACCAGCAGCGCACGGCCGGCGGCACGCGCGGCGAGGGCGGCCGGCAGCACGCCCTGGACCGGGCGCAAGGCGCCGGACAACGCCAGTTCGCCCAGGCATTCCAGCTGCTCCAGACGTTCGCCGGGCAGCTGTCCGCTGGCGGCGAGGATGCCCAGCGCGATGGCCAGGTCGAAGCGACCACCGTCCTTGGGCAGATCGGCAGGGGCGAGATTGAGCGTGATGCGCCGGGCGGGGAAATCGAAACCGGAGGTCAGGATGGCGCTGCGCACCCGGTCCTTGCTCTCCTTGACGGCGGTTTCCGGCAGGCCGACCAGGGTCAACGCCGGCAGGCCGTTGGCCAGATGCGCCTCGACGGTCACCGCCGGGGCTTCGACGCCGATCTGAGCGCGGCTATGGACGATGGCCAGGGACATGCGATCACTCCTTTGATCGTGTCACGGCCCGGTCGGTCAGGACGCGGGCGGTGTGAGCTTCTCTTCCAGTTCGGCGACCTTGGCTTCGAGCGCCTCGAGTCGGGCGCGGGTGCGGGCGAGCACCACCATCTGGCTGTCGAACTCGTCGCGGCTGACCACGTCGAGCTTGTTCAGTGCACCCTGCACCACGCCCTTGAGCTGGGCTTCGAACTCGCCGCGCGGCAGCGGCGTTTCACCGTTGAACAGGCGCGAGGCCTGGGAGCCGATGGCATCTAGGAAAGCTTTTGGCGGCAACATTGAAAACACCTGTCTTTGAACGGGGCGCAGTGTAGCACGGCGTTTTTTTCGCCTTTCTCGGCTGCGGTGCACAAAAAATGAGCAGGCCATGGTGCAGCTGCGCACCATTTTCGTGCGTTCGCTGTGCTCAACCGTCCGTCGGGCCGCTTCGTTTGCGGCCGAGCCCCCGCAGCAAGCGGCTCGCGCAAAGCTGGCATCGATTCTGCTTTGTCCCCGTTGACGCACGCACCGGTTCGTTGCGGTGCATGGGCGATTCGCGACGCTTCGTCGGCGAGATTGGTGGTGTCGGTCCGCGGCCCGGCTGAAGCCGGAGCGTTACAAGAGCCAGACACTGAGCTTAGACTTGAGCCGGGTTCGTACTTCTGGGGCAAGTCCACCTAAACGGGAGAAGTTTTCATGAAACTAGTCACTGCCATCATCAAGCCGTTCAAGCTGGACGACGTGCGCGAGTCGCTGTCGGAGATTGGCGTACAGGGCATCACCGTCACCGAAGTCAAGGGCTTCGGCCGTCAGAAGGGTCACACCGAGCTGTACCGCGGCGCCGAATACGTTGTCGACTTCCTGCCAAAGGTGAAGATCGACGTGGCCATCGCCGACGATCAGCTCGATCGCGTGATCGAGGCCATCACCAAGGCGGCCAACACCGGCAAGATCGGTGACGGCAAGATCTTCGTGGTCAACCTGGAACAGGCCATCCGCATCCGTACCGGCGAAACCGATACCGACGCGATTTAAGCAGCACCTCCGAACCCCACGCCCCAGGAGTAAAACCATGACTCTGCGAAGATTCGCAGGGCTAGGAGCCCTTTTGTCTCTGTTAAGCCCAGGCCTGGCCATGGCGCAGGAGGCAACGCTGGATTCAGGCGATACGGCATGGATGCTGACGGCCACTGCGCTGGTGCTGTTCATGACCATCCCCGGACTGGCGTTGTTCTACGGCGGCATGGTCCGCTCGAAGAACATCCTCTCGGTGATGATGCAGTGCTTCGCCATCACCGGCCTGATGAGCATCCTCTGGATGGTCTATGGCTACAGCCTTGCATTCGATACCACCGGTATGGAAGCGGGCGTCACCAACTTCAATTCCTTCGTCGGTGGTCTGGATCGTGCGTTCCTCAGCGGCCTGACTCCTGACAGCCTGGTCGGCGCCTTCCCGGAAAGCGTCTTCATCACGTTCCAGATGACCTTCGCCATCATCACCCCGGCGCTCATCGTCGGCGCCTTCGCCGAGCGCATGAAGTTCTCGGCGATGCTGGTGTTCATGGGCGTGTGGTTCACCCTGGTCTATGCGCCGATCGCGCATATGGTCTGGGGCGGTGACGGTGGCCTGATGTGGGACTGGGGCGTGCTGGATTTCGCCGGTGGCACCGTGGTGCACATCAATGCCGGTATCGCCGGTCTGGTGGCCTGCCTGGTCCTGGGCAAGCGCAAGGGCTTCCCGACCACGCCGATGGCACCGCACAACCTGGGGCTGACCCTGGTCGGCGCGGCGATGCTGTGGATTGGCTGGTTCGGCTTCAACGCCGGTTCGGCCGTGGCTGCCAACGGCACCGCCGGCATGGCCATGCTGGTCACCCAGATCGCCACCGCCGCGGCTGCGTTGGGCTGGATGTTCGCCGAGTGGATCGGCCACGGCAAACCCAGCGCGCTGGGCATCGCCTCGGGCGTGGTCGCCGGTCTGGTCGCCATCACCCCGGCTGCCGGCACCGTCGGGCCGATGGGCGCGCTGATCATCGGCCTGGTCTCGGGGGTGGTCTGCTTCTTCTGCGCCACCAGCCTGAAACGCAAGCTCGGCTACGACGATTCGCTGGATGCCTTCGGCGTGCACGGCGTGGGCGGCATCGTCGGTGCGCTGCTCACCGGCATCTTCGCCGCACCCATGCTGGGCGGTTTCGGTGAGGTGGAGAACATCGGCCTGCAGCTGTGGATTCAGTTCAAGGGCGTGCTCTTCACCGTCGTCTACACCGGCATCGTCACCTACCTGATCCTCAAGGCGATCGACCTGGTGATGGGCCTGCGGGTGAACGAGGAGCAAGAGACCATCGGCCTCGACCTCAGCCTGCACAACGAGCGCGGCTACAACCTGTAACCCATTTCAGCGCAGTACCCCGGAGCCAACACCGGGGTCAGGGCAGGCCCGCCGGAGCAGCGTGCGGCGGCCTGCGGACCGAACAGCGCACACAGCGCGACAGCAAGAGGTGACACATGGATAGCACTGCATTGATACCCGTCCAGTACGGACTCGATACCTTCTACTTCGTGATCTGCGGAGCGCTGGTGATGTGGATGGCGGCGGGTTTCGCCATGCTCGAGGCCGGTCTGGTGCGGGCCAAGAACACTGCCGAGATTCTGACCAAGAACATCGTGCTCTACGCGCTGGCGTCGATCATGTACCTGCTGGTCGGCTACTACATCATGTACTCCAGTCCGGAAGGCGGCATTTTCCCGAGCCTGGGCTTCCTCATCGGTGACGAGCATGCGGTCGACCTGGTCGCCGCCGGCGGCGAGGACGCGCCTTACTACTCGGCCCGCGCGGACTTCTTCTTCCAGATCGTCTTCGCCGCGACCTGCATGTCGGTGGTCTCCGGTGCGGTGGCCGAGCGCATGAAACTGTGGGCCTTCATCGCCTTCGCGGTGGTGATGACCGGCTTCATCTACCCGATCCAGGGCTTCTGGAAATGGGGCGGCGGCTTCCTCGACGCGGCCGGCTTCCTCGACTTCGCCGGTTCCGGTGTGGTGCACATGGCCGGTGCCGCTGCGGCCCTGGCCGGTGTCCTGCTGCTCGGGGCGCGCAAGGGCAAGTACGGCCCGAACGGTCAGATCAATGCCATTCCGGGTGCCAACATGCCGCTGGCGACCCTCGGGGCATTCATCCTGTGGATGGGCTGGTTCGGCTTCAACGGCGGCTCGCAGCTGAAAATGAGCACCATCGAGGACGCCAACGCGGTGGCCCAGGTCTTCGTCAACACCAACATGGGTGCCGCTGGTGGCCTGATCGCGGCCCTGATCACCGCGCGCCTGCTGTTCGGCAAGTCCGACCTGACCATGGTGCTCAACGGCGCCCTGGCCGGCCTGGTGGCGATCACTGCCGAACCGCTGACCCCGAGCGCGCTGCAAGCCACCCTGATCGGCGGTGTGGGCGGTGTGCTGGTGGTGTTCAGCATCCTCGGTCTGGACAAGCTCAAGCTCGATGACCCGGTCGGTGCCATCTCCGTGCATGGTGTCGCCGGCATGTGGGGCCTGCTGGCCGTGCCGCTGACCAATGCCGACGCTTCTTTCGGCGCGCAGCTGCTGGGCCTGGTGTCGATCTTCCTCTGGGTGTTCATCGCCAGCCTGATCGTGTGGGGCATCATCAAGGCGGTGATGGGCCTGCGCGTCAGCGAGGAAGAGGAGTACGAGGGCGTGGACGTGGTCGAGTGCGGCCTGGAGGCGTACCCGGAGTTCACTCGCCAGTAATGTTTCGCTGATACATGACAAGGGCGCCTTTTGGCGCCCTTTGTTTTTTCCGGCGCCACGCTAGAATGCGCGCGACCAGCCGTCGAACATGAGTGCTGCACATGTGGCAACAGACCCTGATCACCTTGCGCGCGCGCCCACGCGGTTTTCATCTGATCACCGACGAGCTGCTCGCCGCGCTGCCGGAACTGCGGCAATGTCAGGTCGGTCTGTTACACCTGTGGCTGCGGCATACCTCGGCCTCGCTGACGATCAACGAGAATGCCGACTCAGCGGTACGGCGCGATTTCGAACGGTTCTTCAATCGTCTGGTGCCGCAGGGCGAGGACGGTTACGAGCATGACTACGAAGGGCCGGACGACTTGCCGGCACACTTCAAGGCCAGCCTGCTCGGCTGCCAGCTGAGCCTGCCGGTAAGCGCGGGGCGCCTGGCACTGGGGACTTGGCAGGGCGTCTATCTCGGAGAGCACCGCGACCAGGGTGGCGCGCGGCAGATAGTGGCAACGCTGCACGGGACGGCAAGTTGAATTTTTTTTGGTGATGTCGGTCATTCCGCATCGCTGGGCTATAACTTACTCCGCTTTGGCAAGCCATGAGGTAGAACATGAGCGACGAAGAACTAGAACAAGACGATCTGGAAGTGGGCGACGAGGAGGAAGGGGAGGAGCTGAACGCTGCCGATGACGGCGACGACAGCCTCGACGAGGAGGGCACCGACAGCGAGCGGGCCACGCCGACCAAGAAGGCCAAGGCCAAGTCCGCCGAGCCGGACGAGCTGCCGAGCCTGGAAGCCAAGCAGAAGGAGCGCGAAGCGCTGGCGCGGGCCATGGAAGAGTTCCTGGCACGTGGCGGCCGCGTTCAGGAGGTCGAACCCAATGTGGTCGCCGACCCGCCGAAGAAGCCGGATAGCAAGTACGGCAGCCGTCCTATCTGAGCTGCACGGATCACGAAGAAGCCCGCTATTGAGCGGGCTTCTTCGTTTCAGCGGCGCGCTGGCGGTGGCTCAGTTGTCGCGCCAGGCGAGCAGCAGCTTGGGCAGGTCGGCCAGGCGCTGGATCTCGGCGTCAGGCTGGTAGTCGTGCGCCCAGGCGATCCGCTTCGGGTTGAACCACACCGCGCGTAGCCCAGCCTGCTGTGCGCCGGCGATGTCGTCCAGGGCATGGTCGCCGATGTGCACCGCCTGTTCCGGGCGCGCATCACCCAGGCGCAGGGCCTGCTGGAATGGATGCGGATCCGGTTTGCCGACGCCCAGATCCTCAGCGCACAGGGTGAACTGGAAGTAGTCCGCCAGGCCCAGACGGCGCACATCCGCATTGCCGTTGGTGATCACGCCGAGGGTGTAGTGATTGGCCAGGAATTCCAGGGTGGGTTGCACGTCGGGGAAGATCTGTACCTCGTGACGAGCATCGAGGAACACCTGGAACGCCTGCTCGGCCAGGCCGTTCGCCTCGTCGGCAGGGTAGCCGGCATCCTGCAGGGCATGTTGCAGAATGCGCCGGCGCAGCTCGCTGATGCGGTGGCGCAGCGCCGGCTCCTGCTCCACCAGCATGCGGCGTATTGCACCCAGCGCCTCGATGGGAAAATCGCCGAGCCGCGGTGCATAGGTGGCGAGCCAGTCGCGCAGTGCGGTTTCCGCGCTCTGGATGGCTGGCGTGGTTTCCCAGAAGGTGTCGTCGAGGTCGAAGGTGATCAGGCGGATGCTCATGTGTCGGTGTCCTGCTTGCGCTTGGCGCGCGGATGCGCATGGTCGTAGACCTTGGCCAGGTGCTGGAAATCCAGGTGGGTGTAGATCTGCGTCGTGCCGATGTCGGCATGGCCGAGCAGCTCCTGCACCGAGCGCAGGTCCTGCGAGGATTCCAGCAGATGGCTGGCGAAACTGTGGCGCAGCATGTGCGGGTGCAGATGCTGACCGAGTTCGCGCACACCGGCCTGGCGCACCCGCAGCTGCACGGCACGGGCGCCGAGGCGACGCCCTTGCTGGCCGATGAACACCGCACCGTCGGCGGGCCCGGCCAGCGTTCGCAACGGTAACCAGGCCTGCAGCGCCTCACGCGCCTTGCTGCCGACCGGCAGTTCGCGCACCTTGTTGCCCTTGCCCAGTACCCGCACCAGACCGGCGGCGAGGTCGAGCTGATCGAGGTTCAGACCGACCAGTTCGGACAGGCGCAGACCGGAGGAATAGAACAGTTCGAGCATCGCCTGATCGCGACGGGCGATGAAATCGTCCTCGACACCGCCATCGAGCAGCTGCATGGCGCGATCGGTATCCAGCAGGCGCGGCAACCGGCGTTCGCCCTTGGGGGCGGACAGGCCGGTGGCCGGGTCGTGCTCGCAGAGCCCTTCCTGGTTGAGGTAGCGATACAGTCCGCGCACCGATGACAACAGGCGTGCCAGGCTGCGGCTGGACTGTCCCTGGCGATGCTGTTCGGCGATCAGGTGGCGCAGATGGCGGCCCTGCAGGTCACGCCAACCGGCGATGCGCTCGCGCTCGCAGTAGGTGAGAACCTTGTCCAGATCGCGACGATAGGCATCCAGCGAATGGGCGGACAGCTGTCGCGCGCTGCGCAGGTATTCGAAGTAGGCGTCGAGTTCGTTCTGCACCGGGCTCCCTCGCTCGCGAAAAGAACGGCCACGCCAGCCGACGCCGGCGGCTGCGCTCAGCGTACCGAGCGCAGCGGGGTGCCGAAGCGCGGCAAGACGCGCGCGAGCACTTCGGCGATATAACCGAGGAACAGGGTGCCCAGCGAGCTCTTGTAGTGCTGCGGGTCGCGGCTGCCGATGGCGAGAACCCCCAGCTGGTCGTCGAGGCTGACCACCGCGGCGGAGCCGACGCTGGGGCCATCCTCGCCGAACAGAAAGCTGAGCTCGTGGGGACGCAGCACGCCGCAGATGGTCTTGCCACCCTCGAGCAGGCCACCGATGTTCTGCTTGGCCTCGGCGGTGCTGACGCAGCGGCCGACCGGCAATGTCCCCTCGCTGAACAGGATCAGGCTGACGTAGGGCACCTGAAACTCATGGCGCAGGCTGTCTTCCACCGCGCTGACCACCTCTTCCAGGCTACCGGCGTCGAGCAGGTCGAGCACCAGGCGGCGGGTCTTGTCGAACAGGCGATCGTTGTCGCGGGCCACGTCCATCAGCTGCGACAGGCGATGGCGCATCTCGATGTTGCGCTCGCGCAGCAGCTTGACCTGGCGTTCCACCAGCGACACGGCGGTGCCCGGCTGGTGTGGGATACGCAATTCCGGGATCAGCTCGTCGTGGTCGACGAAGAACTCCGGATGGGCGCGCAGGTAGGCGGCGACGGCTTCGGCGTCGGGTAGCGGAGTGCTGCCCTGGGTCTGGTCGGTCATAGGCGAACCTGTCCTTCAAAAACGCGAACGGCGGGGCCGGTCATCATAACCGGCTGCCCCGGACCTGCCCATTCGATGGACAGACGGCCGCCGGGCAGTTCGATCTGCACCGGCGAGTCCATCCAGCCCTGGCGAATGGCGGCTACCGCGGCCGCACAGGCACCGGTGCCGCAGGCCTGGGTCTCACCGGCGCCGCGCTCCCATACGCGCAGCCGCGCATGGCGGCGATCAACCACCTGCAGGAAGCCGACGTTGACCCGCTGCGGAAAGCGCGGGTGATGCTCGATCTTCGGCCCCAGTTCATGCACCGGCGCACGCTCGACACTGTCCACCCGCAGCACTGCATGGGGGTTGCCCATGGATACCGCGGCCAGTTCGACCTGCTGCCCGTCCACCTCGAGCGAATAGCTCAGGGCTTCTCGCTCGGCCTGAAACGGTATCTCGGCAGGCACCAGGCGCGGCGGGCCCATGTCGACGCGGATCTGTCCATCGGGGCGGATGTCCAGCTCGATGATGCCGCCCTTGGTTTCCACCTTGATCTTGCGTTTGACAGTCAGGCGCTTGTCGACCACGAAGCGGGCGAAGCAGCGCGCGCCGTTGCCGCATTGCTCCACTTCCGAACCGTCGGAGTTGAAGATGCGGTAGCGAAAATCCACGTCCGGATTCTGCGGCGGCTCGACGATCAGCAGCTGGTCGAAGCCGACGCCGGTGTGACGATCGCCCCATTGCTTGGCGTGCTTGGGCTGGATGTGCGCGTGCTGGCTGACCAGGTCGATGACCATGAAGTCGTTGCCCAGACCGTGCATCTTGGTAAAGCGCAGAAGCATGATCGTGGCCTCAAGTGGGCAGCAGGCTTTCGCCGGCGTACAGCTCCTGAACGCTCTCGCGACGGCGCACTTCGAAGGCCTGGTCACCATCCACCAGCACCTCGGCGGCGCGGCCGCGGGTGTTGTAGTTGGAGCTCATGACGAAGCCATAGGCGCCGGCCGAACACACCGCAAGCAGGTCGCCTTCGGCCAGTGCCAGCTCGCGATCCTTGGCGAGGAAGTCGCCGGTCTCGCAGATCGGCCCGACGATGTCGTAGCGGCGCGCATCGCCTTCGTGCGGCTGCACCGCGACCACGTTCATCCAGGCCTGGTACAGCGCCGGACGGATCAGGTCGTTCATCGCCGCATCGACGATGGCGAAATCCTTGTGCGCGGTGTGCTTGAGATACTCCACGCGGGTCAGCAGCAGGCCGGCGTTGGCGACGATGGAGCGGCCCGGCTCGAACACCAGCGCCAGGCCACGGCCTTCGATGCGCTGGCGCACGGCCTGGATGTAGTCACCGGCCAGCGGCGGCTGTTCGTCGCGATAGCGCACCCCGAGACCGCCGCCCAGGTCCAGGTGACGGATCTGGATGCCGCGCGTGGCGAGCCGATCGATCAGCGCCAGCAGGCGGTCGAGGGCATCGAGGAAGGGCGGCAGGCTGGTCAGCTGCGAGCCGATGTGGCAGTCGACGCCGACCACTTCCAGGTTCGGCAGCTCGGCCGCGCGGGCGTAGACCGCCTCGGCGTTGTCGATATCGATGCCGAACTTGTTCTCTTTCAACCCGGTGGAGATGTAGGGATGGGTGCCGGCATCCACGTCTGGATTGACCCTCAGGGAAACCGGCGCCTTCATGCCCAGTTCGGCGGCGACCTGCTGCAGACGCTCCAGCTCGTCGGTGGACTCGACGTTGAAGCAGTGCACGCCGACTTCCAGCGCACGGCGCATGTCGTCGCGAGTCTTGCCGACGCCGGAGAAGACAATGCGGCCCGGCTCGCCGCCGGCGGCGAGCACGCGCTCCAGTTCACCGCGCGAGACGATGTCGAAGCCCGCGCCGAGACGTGCCAGCACGTTCAGTACACCGAGGTTCGAGTTGGCCTTGACGGCAAAACAGACGAGATGCGGCATGCCTTCCAGCGCATCGGCGTAAGCCCGGTACTGGGCTTCGATGTGGGCGCGGGAATAGACGTAGGTCGGCGTGCCGAAGCGTTGCGCGAGTGCGGGCAGTGCCACGCCCTCCGCGAAGAGTTGACCGTCGCGGTACGAGAAGGCCTCCATGAACAGCCTCCTTTAGAGTTCGAAACGGTCTTTGGAACGTTCTTTGACGGTCTGCTCGTCATCCGGCAGATACAGCGGACCTTTCTGGCCGCAGCCGCTGAGCGCGGCGGCGAAGACGGCGAGAGCGATGAAGGGAAGCAGAAGGCGCTTCATGGGGACTGGAATCCTTGAAAAATCTAATCGCCGGAGTATACCCAGCACCCGCCGGATTGCCTATGCGAGCCGCACGTCACACGGCGGCTGACCTGGCGGTCGGCTCGCTTGACCCGTCCGCGCCCTGCTAAGCTCGCCGCCGTCGAGCGCGACCTGCGTCGCGCGCAGAATCATCGAGGAAAGTTGCATGAGCCTGAGCGAAGCCCGTTACCACGACCTGGTCGATGCCGTGCAGGAGAGCGTCGAGGACGTGTTCGACGACACCCGCCTGGATGTCGACCTGGAGAACTCCGGTGGCGTACTGACCGTGCGTTTCGACAACGGCAGCCAGCTGATCCTCAGTCGGCAGCCGGCGCTGCGTCAGCTGTGGGTGGCGGCACGTTCCGGCGGCTTTCATTTCGACTATGACGAAGGCAGCCAGCTGTGGCTGTGCGATGCCAGCGGCGAGCGCCTCGGCGAACTCCTGACGCGGGTCACGCAGGAGCAGGGTGGGGAGGCGCTGGAGTTCGAGGATATCTGATCCGGCTGGTCTGCAGCCCGCGAGTTTGCTGGCCTGCGGGCTGGGGTCTTGCTTATTCGGGCTGCTGTGATAGTGTCTCCGGCAGGTCAGCAAAACCCCGCCTTCGGGCGGGGTTTTGCTTTTTTCAGCATTTCATTTTCCCAGGAGCTAGCCAGAGCCCATGACCAGTGCACCGTCGATCATCCTTACCAAACTCGACCTGCAGCGCCTCGAGCGGCTGCTCGACAGCCTGGACGATTACGGTCCGGCCGCCGAAGCGCTCGAGCAGGAACTGTCGCGGGCGCAGGTCGTGGAACGCAGCGAGATGCCTGCCGGTGTCGTGACCATGAACTCGCGCGTGCACTGCCGCGACGAGGGCAGCGGCAAGGACTACCACCTGACGCTCGTCTACCCGCACGATGCCGGCAAGGAAGGCACCGTGTCCGTCCTCGCTCCGGTCGGCACCGCGCTGCTGGGCATGAGCGTCGGTCAGCACATCGACTGGCCAGCCCCGGGCGGCAAGATGATCAAGCTCACCCTGCTGGCCATCGAGTATCAGCCCGAAGCAGCCGGCGATCCGTTCTGATCCTGTGGTTGTCCGCTCTATAGGACCGGCGTCCCGCCGGTTCCCATCGATGTGGGGCGGCGCCTGCTGCAAGGGTGGGCGCGTCAGGCTCGCCGAGCGCGACGGCAGAAGGTTCTGACGATCCAGGCGCCAGCGTTCTCGTCAGTTCGTGGCTGCCGTTGGGCTTCCGGCGGAAGCTGTCCGGTCAGCCGCCATATCTGCTCCGCTCGTTGCCAGGCGCTGGCATTGACAGGCGAGGCCCGCTGCCAGGCCTCGCAGGCAGCACGCAATTCCTGGTCGTCGGGCGAAGCCTGCAGCCAGATAAGCCATTCCATGGCGCAATTCCATTGAGGTGCGGGAATTTCACTCATTCGAGTTCACCGGCGGTTGGAATAAACCCAGATTTGGCTTGTTACGGCCGCTTTGTCGCTCCGTCCAACGCGGCCGCGCAGCGGCTGAGTGCCGTGCGTATCGCCTGGTGGGCCATGCCGGCGGTGATGTCCAGTTCCCTTGCGACTTGCTCCAGCGTGTAGCCGCGCAGGCGATGCAGTTCGAAGGCCATGCGGGTATGCGCCGGCAGCTGTGCCAGAGCGTCGGCGATCAGCCTGAGCTCGTCCGGCTGTGCAGATACCTGCTCGGCCCTATGCTCTCGTACGCGAGGCGCGTGGTCGTCCGCCCTGGTGGGCGCGGGTTTGGTCACGATATGCAGGAAGATGCTCATGGCCTTGCTCAGCCAGAAGCGGGCTTGAGCGACCCGGCGCGACGTCTTGTGGCCATCCATGGCGGTTTGGCTTGTCGGCGCTCGGTTCGCCGGCAATGAGCCGACGAGGATGCCGTGATCAGCCGCGAACAGATCGGTTTTGTTGTCTTGCTCGTTCACGATGGTGCGCTCTCGAAGAAATGCGCGGATGGCCCGGGCATCCTAGCTTGAAGGCAAAATGACATCAAGCAAGAATAGTTATCATTCAGGCGTCCATGGCGGCGTTCAGCGCGGCCTCCAGCCGCGACTTGTAGCGCAGGTACTGGACGGTCTGGCTGCGCCCATTGCCGTGCAGCCCGGACAGATCGATATCGGTGATGTAACAGGGATAGCGTTCGCCGTCGCGGCGGCGGGCGACGATCGTACGTGTCACGGCGGCGAACAGGTCGTTGCCGTATTCAAGGCCGGAGAACTCCTGCTGGTTGCAGTACAGCGTGACCTGCGAACGACCGTTGTCGCCGGCTTCGACGATCGCCTGCACCTCATAGAACGGATCGGTGACCTCGCCCAGGGGGGCTGGACGCCGCTCCAGCGTCGACGGTTGCGGACCCTGACCGGGCTGGATGCGGTAGACCAGAATCGTCGGATCCAGCGGGGCGACACCCTCACCCGGCTGCTGCGCGGCGCGGCGGAACATCAGTGATTCGAGAAAACGCAGCAATGGGCGCAGCAGCGTGCGTTCATCGCGATAGGGCAGTTGCTGGCGCCACAAGGCGTTGCACTCGTCGAGCACACTGAGTTCGGCGATGCCGTCCTCCGCACGGTAGAACACCTGCATGCAGCCAGGCCGCCCCTGGGTCAGGATCAGCGCCAGGTCGTCGCCGGCCAGCGCCGCGCGATCGAGCTGCAGAGGGCTGTAGAGATGATGGGCCTCGCCAAGGTATTCCAGCAGTGCCGCCCGGTCGACCAGGCTGGTCAGCCGCAGGTCGCTCCCGTCGCGCTGCAGCACATGAAAGTGCTGGCGGATCTGCAAGAGATAGCGGCCGTGAGTAGCGCCGGCCAGGCTGCGTCGAGCGTCATCGAAGATCTGCTCGAGGCGTCGCGCAATGGCTTGCCCACGGTTGCGGGCAAAGCAGAACACCTGCAGTTGCGGGGGCTGGTCGCTGGCTCCGAGGTCGACGAGGTTGTCGCGCAGGCACAGGGCGAGCGCTTTCGGCCCTTCGTAGCGCGTTACCAGCATCTCGTTCCAGCTGTTGAGCGTCACCTGATCCACGCTCTGCACCAGATTCTCAACGGCGCCGGCGAGGATCGACTCGCTGCTGGCCAGTCCGGCGGCATGCAGCGCGGGATCCATCCCGATGTTGACCAGCAGCAACACACGGCTGGCCCTGCTCGGTGCGAGCAGCGCCTCCTCGTCCACGGCCGGTAGCGGCATGGGCAGCGCACGGCGCAGGTCGCTCAGCAGCGCGAACAGCTCGGCTTCGCTCAAGCCGCTGTCGCCGGGGAAGAGCGACAGATGGGTGCCGGTATCCACCACGCCGTTGCGGTGGCCCCAGGCGAGTAGCGCCAGCAGTTCGCGGGCGCGCTTCAATGGCGCGTAATTGGGCAGTTCCGGCGCCGTGAGCTGGCCCTGGTAGAGCGACCAGTGCACGTCGCCCGCACCGTCATAACCGTGCACCAGCGTCAGGCTGTCCTCGGACATGTCCGGCGAGATGCCGAGGTTGACCACCTCCACCTTGCCAGCCTTGCGTTCGATGGCCGCGTACAGGCGGCGGCCTAGTACGCCGAGATCGCGACTGGTGAGCGGGCTGGTCGCTTGCACGCGCCGGGTGAAATCGCTGAGGAAGCGATAGCCATAGGTCAGTTCGTTGACCAGCGCGCGGCGTTCCTGACTGACCTGGCGCACCTTCCACTGGCTGCGATTGTCGAGCAGAACGAACTGCCGCTCGTCCCAGCGCCAGTCGCGGGTCAGGCGTTCGAGCAGGCTGCGTTGCCAGCTCTTGTTGCGGTTGACCGGTGGACGACTCAGCGGTCGGTTGATCTTCAGGTACAGGCAGCGTCGGGCGAGCTCCAGCCGCTCCTGAGCACCGCGCTCGCACAGGTAGCGTTCGATGGCGTGATAGGCGGCGATATACGGATCGAGCTCGTCCAGGTCGGTGCGACCATGATAGATGGCCTGCTTGAAATCCAGCGCCAGGCAACGCAGCTGCGGGTACCGGCTGGCGTAGACCTCCACCAGCAGCAGCTTGAACAGCGACTTGTATGGCGAGTCGATGGCCTTGTACAGCTGCCACAGGCCGGCGCCGACGAACTCGCCTGGCGGAACCTGGCCGAGATGACCGAGATCGAGCACCTCGTCGGCGCGCACGAAGCGCTTGGCCAGCAGCGTCGCCACGTAATCGTCGTAGCGATGCTCCTCGTAGTCGGGCACCAGCCACCACAGTGGCGTTCGCCCGCCGAGCCACAGCGCGGTGCGGTAGAACTCGTCGAGCAACAGATAATGTTGCGTGGTGCCGCAGTCGTCGGAGGTCAGCTTGGCGTCGCGCTGGCCCTGGGTGAAACGTTCGGGGTCGACCAGAAAGAAGTGCGCCTCGCTGCCCTGGCTCGCCGCCCAGGCCCGTAGCGACTCGCATTTGCGGCGCAGTTCCTCGAGTTGTCGCTCGTCGAGTTCCGGATCATGGCAGACCCATACATCCAGATCGCTGTGCTCGTCCTGGGCAGCGGTGCCTAGGCTGCCCATCAGAAACAGGCCGAGAATCGGCTGAGGTGCCTTGCCGCGCACGGGCTTGTAGGCGAAGGAGCGGCTCAGGCGCTGCGCCTCGGCCAGCTGCTCGGCGTCCGGCTCGAAGTTGGCGAGACCGGCCGGCGTGGTGGCCGAGATGTAACCGGGCAGAATCGGATGATTGACGTGAAACAGCAGCGGCAGGAGCTTGAGCACCTGCTGCTGACGGGTCGACATGGCGGCCAGGGCCCGTTCCAGGCGTGCAGCGTTGACTGCCAGAAAGCGCGTGCGCAGGGTGGCCAGCACCTTGCGGTCGATGCCTTCTTCGAGAACCAGGTGGATGTGCTGAGTACGGGTCATGGGGCTTCGTGCAGGCGAGGCTAACCCTGTTGATCGGCCGGTATGAGCCGGGCTTGAGCCCGGCAGGGCGCCCGCCGACCGGTGGCTGCCCCTGCCCGCGGCCGCACATTATCCGCGGCCCGGGCAAGCGAAGCAAAACGCAGTGGCGGATCAGGCCGGAACGGTCTCCGAAAGAATGGTCAGCAGCGTCTGTGCCTGTTCGGCGGCGTCGCGCCCGAGGCTGGTGAGATAGCCGCCGTCGGCCTGGGTGATCAGGCCCTTGGCATGCAAGCGGCTGAAGGCGGCGATGGTGGAGGGGCTGGCGTTGTGGTGCACCTTCAGCCCTTCCTGCAGGTTTTCCAGATTGAACTGGCAGAGGACTTCCAGCTCGGCGACCAACTCAGGGGTGTACGACATGCTCGCTCCTCGGATGGTGGGCTCATGCCCTGTTCGCTGAGTGTAGATGCTGTCGGCGCCCCTGCCTTGATCCAGATCCTATTCGGATGCTTCCGGCAATTCCGGCAGCTTGCGCAGCATGGTTTCATAGGCGGCGCCGTCGAAGGGCCGATCGTCGCGCAGCATGGCGCGGATCTCGTGCGCCAGCACCAGCGCCATCATCTGCAGGCACTCGTCGCGCTCGTAGCCGACCAGGGTCAGTTTGTTCAGCGTCGCCTGGGTGGCCGCCGGCTCGCCGCTCTCCAGTTGGTTCTCGATGGCCTGGAGCAGGGCTTCTTCGGCGAAGGCTTCGTCTTCGTCGCTGGTATGCGTGTCGTTGGTCATGGGATTCCTATCGAGCGGCGCCGGATTTTCCTCGTCCAGCTGACAGAGCGTACAGCTGCCGTCGTCCGGCCGGTTGGTTTCGACGTAGCGTACCCGCCGCTGGGCCGCCTGGCGATCGGCATCGACGCGGTAACGCGGGCGGTCTGGGGCGGTCATGGTGCACCTCCTGGCTCTTTCCAGCTAAGCACCCGCACGCGTCGAGAGCAATGCATGCCGTGCCGCGGGCTCAATCCATGAAGCTTAGCGCCAGGCAGAGCAGGCCGAACGCGCCCCAGACCAGCGAAAAGATGATCGGCGTGCGTAGAGAGAACAGCAGCGTGCGCTTGTAGCGATGCCCGCCGACCGGGCTGTTGCCCTCGCCGAACAGTGCCGATTCGTTGTTCGGCAGCATGCCGACCCGGCCTTCGATCTGCAGCAGCTCGGCCTGTTTCTGATGCCAGCGCTCGATGACGTCGAAGTTGGCCTTGATGCCGGGCATGGCGTGGATCGAGGTGAGCAGGCCGAGCAGCGACAGGATGGCCGGCACCACCAGGCGGAACAGGTCGCCCCATTCGGGGTTGCTGTTGGCCATGGACGACGCGAAGGCGATCATCAGGAACGACTGCGAGGCCAGGTAGGCGCTGGTGCGTTCGGCCAGCAGGCTGGACTCGAAGTGGATTTCGGAGCGGTAGAACAGCAGGCGCTCCTTGGGCGACTCGAAGAGCTCGCCGCCCTGGGTGTCCTGATTCAACAGCAGGGTGCGCAGGTCGGGCATGCGGGTTCCGTGTCATCGGTGAATGGCGGTTGCTGCATGTAGGTCAAGCGTGGAGCGCGAGAGTTCCGAGCGATGCGCTATCGGTCAGGCTGGGCACGTGGGCTGTCGACGTGCGCAGCGCGGCACTGCCAGAGCAGCAAGGCCAGGCTGAGAAAAGCCAGGGACCAGCAGCCTGCCGCGATCAGCAGCCAACCCGGCTGTGGCAGCGCCAGCAGCGCGGGCACGACGCGGGCGAGGGCGGCCAGGCTGATCAGCAGCGCCATGGCCTGGATCCAAGGCCGCGCAGCCGGGTCGCGGAAGCGGTAGAGCAGACGCGTGCGTGCCATCACCGCGAAGGTCAGGCTGCCCAGAGCGCCTACGCTCAGCGCATGCAGCGTTGCGCTCAGCGACAGCGCTGGCAGCAGCAGGCCCAGCCCGAGCAGCAGCAGGCCGAACGCCAGCCAGGCGTAACCGAGCAGCAGGATCAGCAGGTCCGCGCGCGCGCAACGCCACGGCTGCCAGCGCAGCAGGCGGATCGCGCTGAGCACGCCGGTGCTGATCACCAGCGCGGCCGCGAGTTGACGCAGCAGCGGCCAGGGCAGCGGATTCAGCACGAAGGCGAGGCCCAGCAGAATCAGGACGGCGCCTTCCAGGCCAGGCTGTACCCGAGCATCCAGCCGCCGGCCCTCACTCTGCGCATAACCGGCCATCGCCGGCGCGATGATCCGGCCGCCCATGAAGGCCATCAGCGTGGCGAACAGCAGCAAGGCTTCGACCAGCAGCAGCCGCTCAACGGCCACCCCCAGTCCGCTGCCGGCCATGGCGCTGAGCAGGGCGAGCCCGGCCAGCAGTGGCGCGACGCTCTGGTTGCGCCATTTCTTCGCGGCGCCGAAAAAGCGCGGCAGCACCTTCCAGGCCACTGCGCCGGCGAAGGTCGCGGCGCTCGCCAGCGCCAGCCAGGAGCCCGGCCAGAGCACGAAGCTCAGGCGCGCCAGTGCCCAACAGCCGAGCAGCGAGAGGATCAGGCGCAGTGGTTGCGGACCGAGCAGGTAACCGGCGACCACCGCCAGGGCGAAGCCGAAGAGCATTTCGTGGGCGTGCCCGCTGGGCGTGCTCAGGCCGGGCGGTGCGGGGATCAGGCCGAGCAGCGCGAATACCGAGATCGGCAGGATGAAGGCCGCATAGAGTGCGGCGACGGGGAAGAACCAGGCGTTGGCGAACGGCAGGCGCGGTTGGCGTGGGTGCATTGCGCACCTCCTGCGGGATGCGTGACGGGGCCTGAGCCCCGTCACCGAATGGCCATCAGCGGCCGGCGAGCAGCGCCTGACCGCGCTTGACTGCGGCGCGCACCTGCGCCGGCGCGGTACCGCCGATGTGGTCGCGGGCGTTGACCGAGCCCTCCAGGGTCAGCACGGCGAAGACGTCGTCGCCGATCTCTCCGCTGAACTGGCGCAGCTCGTCCAGCGTCATCTCGGCCAGATCCTTGCCGGTCTGCACGCCGTACTTCACCGCGTGGCCGACGATCTCGTGACAGTCGCGGAACGGCAGCCCCTTGCGCACCAGGTAGTCGGCCAGGTCCGTGGCGGTGGAGAAGCCGCGCAGCGCCGCTTCACGCATGATTTCGCGCTTGGGCTTGATCGCCGGGACCATGTCGGCGAAGGCCCGCAGCGAGTCGCGCAGGGTGTCGGCGGCGTCGAACAGGGGTTCCTTGTCTTCCTGGTTGTCCTTGTTGTACGCCAGCGGCTGGCCCTTCATCAGCGCGAGGAGACCGGTCAGCGCGCCGAACACGCGGCCGGTCTTGCCGCGTACCAGCTCGGGCACGTCCGGGTTCTTCTTCTGCGGCATGATGGAGGAGCCGGTGCAGAAGCGATCCGGCAGGTCGATGAACTGGAACTGGGCGCTGGTCCAGAGCACCAGCTCTTCGGAGAAGCGCGATAGGTGCATCATCGCCACGGAGGCGGCGGCGCAGAACTCGATGGCGAAGTCGCGATCGGAGACGCCGTCCAGCGAGTTGCCGGAAATCGCTTCGAAACCCAGCAGCTCGCAGGTGATTTCCCGCTGGATCGGGTACGTGGTGCCGGCCAGTGCGGCCGAGCCGAGCGGCATGCGGTTGGTGCGCTTGCGGCAGTCGACCAGGCGCTCGTAGTCGCGGCTGAGCATCTCGAACCAGGCCAGCAGGTGATGGCCGAAGGTCACCGGCTGGGCGGTCTGCAGGTGCGTAAAGCCGGGCATGATGGTGTCGGCTTCGGCCTCGGCGAGACCCAGCAGACCCTGCTGCAGACGAGTGATTTCGCCGAGGATCACGTCGATTTCGTCGCGCAGCCACAGGCGGATGTCGGTGGCGACCTGGTCGTTGCGGCTGCGTCCGGTGTGCAGCTTCTTGCCGAC
Organism: Stutzerimonas sp. Brlt_14; assembly: GCF_051948915.1. NCBI lineage: Bacteria > Pseudomonadati > Pseudomonadota > Gammaproteobacteria > Pseudomonadales > Pseudomonadaceae > Stutzerimonas > Stutzerimonas sp. Brlt_14. The sequence goes on along the minus strand of NZ_JAYJLM010000006.1, from coordinate 112,111 downwards.
GATGCCGATGCGGTCGGTCAGACGCGCCTCGATGTTCATGTGCACGTCTTCCAGGTCCACGCGCCAGTCGAAGGTGCCGGCCTCGATCTCGCCCTGGATGTCCTTCAGGTTGGCGATGATCTGGTCGCGCTCGGCATCGGTCAGCACGCCGGCCTTGGCGAGCATGGTGGCGTGGGCGATGGAGCCCATGATGTCGTGGCGATAGAGGCGCTTGTCGAACTCGACGGAGGCGGTGAATCGGGCGACGAAGGCGTCGACGGGCTCGCTGAAACGGCCGCCCCAGGACTGGTTGGTCTTGTCGGTGCTCATGAATGCGCTCGCTGAAATCCGAAGGCTGTGGAAAGGCGGCGATGATAGCAGGGATGGCGCCCTTGGCGGGCACGGCGGCAGGCGTCGGCGAAGGGTGAGCTGGCTGGCATTTTCGCATTATTCCGCCCGCGCAGCCCGACACGCGGCTTGCCGTTGTCCGGGCCTGCACGGAAACTGCCGGGCAGTCGAACCGCCGGGTTGAACCTGTGAAATCCACTGCCGTATCCGATGATTTTTTCGTGCCCGAGCTGTGCCAGCCCGAGGCCTTGCTCGGCCTCGTCCTGCTCGCCGAGCTGCTGGTTTTCGTGCTGGTGCTGGCCGAGCCTATGCAGCCGGGCTTCAACTGGATGCGCCTGGCGCTGACCTCGCTGTTCGTGCAGTGGATCGTGCTGCTGTCCGCCGGCACCATGTGCCTGCTGCGTCCTCTGCTGGCGAGGCTCAGAGCGGCATTCGCCGGGCTGGCGTGCTGCGCGCTGGTGGTCGGGCTGACCCTGGCCTGCACCGCCGTGGCGGACATCTACCAGCTCGGGGGGCCGCTCTCGCGCGACGGCGAGGTCAATCTCTACCTGCGCCACGCGCTGATCAGCCTGATCATGTCGGGTCTGCTGCTACGCTATTTCTATCTGCAGAGCCAGTGGCGGCGCCAGGAGCAGGCCGAGCTGCGGGCGCGGATCGAATCGCTGCAGGCGCGCATTCGTCCGCACTTCCTGTTCAACAGCCTCAACAGCATCGCCGCACTGGTGGCGAGCGATCCGGCCAAGGCGGAGCAGGCTGTACTGGACCTGTCCGACCTGTTCCGTGCGAGCCTCGCGCGGCCGGGCACACTGGTGGCCTGGCGGGATGAGCTGGAGCTGTCGCGGCGTTACCTGTCGATCGAGCAATACCGCTTGGGCGACCGGTTGCAGATGGACTGGCGGGTCGATGGCGTGCCGGACGACTTGCCGATTCCGCAGCTGACGCTGCAGCCGCTGCTGGAGAACGCATTGGTCTATGGCATTCAGCCACGTATCGAGGGGGGCGTGGTCAGCGTAACCGCCGATTATGTCGACGGCATGTTTCAGTTGGTGGTCAGCAACCCGTTCGACGAAGCCGCTCAAGCGCAGGCCTCACGGGGCACACGGCAGGGTTTGCAGAACATCGACGCACGATTAGCGGCACTTTTCGGTCCGCTAGCGAGTCTCAGCGTGGAGCGCCGTGAAGGCCGCCATTACACATGTCTACGCTATCCGTGTGCGAGACAACCGCAGGAAGCCAGATCTATATGAATGTCCTGATTGTCGATGACGAACCTCTAGCCCGCGAGCGCCTGAGCCGACTGGTAGGTGACCTCGACGGCTATCGTGTCCTCGAGCCTGCCGCCAGCAATGGCGAAGAAGCACTGACGCTGATCGAGGAACTGCGCCCTGATATCGTGCTGCTGGATATCCGCATGCCCGGGCTCGATGGCCTGCAGGTCGCAGCCAGGCTCTGCGAGACGGATGCGCCGCCGGCGGTGATCTTTTGTACTGCCCATGATGAATTCGCCCTGGAGGCGTTCCAGGTCAGCGCGGTTGGCTACCTGGTCAAGCCGGTGCGCCCGGAGCATCTGTCGGAGGCGCTGAAGAAGGCCGAGCGGCCCAACCGCATGCAGCTGGCGGCGCTGACCCGACCGGCCGCCGTTTCCGGTGCCGGGCCGCGCAGCCACATCAGCGCACGTACCCGCAAGGGCATCGAGCTGATTCCGCTGGATCAGGTGATCTACTTCATCGCCGACCACAAGTACGTCACCCTGCGCCATGTTGGCGGTGAGGTGCTGCTGGACGAGCCGCTCAAATCCCTGGAAGACGAGTTCGGTGAACGCTTCGTGCGCATCCATCGCAACGCGCTGGTGTTCCGCGATCGGATCGAGCGTCTGCAGCGCACGCCGCTCGGGCACTTCCAGCTGTTCCTCAAGGGACTCGATGGCGAGGCGTTGACCGTGAGTCGGCGCCACGTGGCCGGTGTGCGCAAGCTGATGCAGAACCTCTGAAGCATCCCGCCGGTGGCGCTGGCGTCCGCGGCCCGAGGGTCGCGGGCGCCAGCGCTGACCTGCGTCGCGCCCGCGCTTTCCTTGATTCCGGCCAACCCAGCCCGGACGTCCGGCCTGTTATCATCGCCGGCAATTCACTGTTCTGGAATTGCCCATGTCTCGCGAAATTCGCATCGCCACCCGCAAGAGTGCCCTGGCCCTGTGGCAGGCCGAATACGTCAAGGCACGCCTGGAGGCGTCGCACCCAGGGCTGAAGGTCAGCCTGGTGCCGATGGTCAGCCGTGGTGACAAGCTGCTCGATGCGCCGCTGGCGAAAATCGGCGGCAAGGGGCTGTTCGTCAAGGAACTGGAAACCGCGCTGCTGGAAAACGAGGCAGACATCGCCGTGCACTCCATGAAGGACGTGCCGATGGAATTCCCTGAAGGGCTGGGCCTGTATTGCATCTGCGAGCGGGAAGATCCGCGCGATGCCTTCGTCTCCAATCGCTTCGACAGCCTTGACGCGCTGCCGCCGGGAAGCGTGGTCGGCACCTCGTCGCTGCGTCGCCAGGCCCAGCTGCTGGCGCGCCGACCTGACCTGAAAATCCAGTTCCTGCGCGGCAACGTCAACACTCGGCTGGCCAAGCTCGACGCCGGCGAATACGACGCCATCATCCTCGCTGCCGCCGGGTTGATCCGCCTTGGTTTCGGTGAGCGCATCCGTTCCAGCATCGGCGTCGATGAAAGTCTGCCGGCCGGCGGACAGGGTGCGGTGGGCATCGAGTGCCGCACCGGCGATAGCGAAGTGCATGCGCTGCTGTCCTGCCTCAACCATGCGCCGACTGCCACCCGCGTCGTCGCCGAGCGCGCGCTGAACAAGCGCCTGAACGGCGGCTGCCAGGTGCCGATCGCCTGTTATGCGGTGCTCGAAGGCGAGCAGCTGTGGCTGCGTGGGCTGGTCGGGCAGCCGGACGGTACTCTGCTATTGCGCGCCGAAGGTCGTGCGCCGGCCGCAGAAGCCGAGGTGCTGGGCGTGCAGGTCGCCGAGGAACTGCTGGGCCAGGGTGCCGAGCAGATCCTCAAGGCAGTCTATGGCGAGGCTGGTCACGCGTGACCGGCTGGCGCCTGCTGCTGACCCGGCCGGCCGAGGAATGCGAGGCATTGGCCGCGACTCTCGCCGAGGCTGGTGTGCACAGCTCCAGCCTGCCGCTGCTGGCGATCGAGCCGCTGCCGGAGTCCGCCGAGCAGCGTGCAATGATCCTCGAGCTGGATCGCTATTGCGCTGTCGTCGTGGTCAGCAAGCCGGCCGCCCGCCTGGGCCTGGAACTGCTCGATCGCTACTGGCTGCAGCCCCCGTTCGGTCAGGCCTGGTTCAGCGTCGGTGGCGCCACCGGGGCGATCCTCGAAGCCTACGGGCTGGACGTCAGCTGGCCCGAGCGGGGTGACGACAGTGAAGCGCTGCTGGCGCTGCCACGATTGGCGCAGGCGCTGGCCAGGCCCGATCCAAAGGTATTGATCATGCGCGGCGAGGGCGGCCGCGAGTTCCTCGCCGAGACGCTTCGCGGGCGTGGCGTGCAGGTAGACTTTCTCGAGCTATACCGCCGCAGCCTGCCCGACTATCCGCCTGGAACGCTGGCGCAGGTCGTTCGGTCGGAACGGCTCAACGGCCTGGTGGTCAGCAGTGGGCAGGGTCTGCTGTCGCTGCATGAGCTGGCAGCCGATACCTGGCCCGAATTGTGTGAGCTACCCTTGTTCGTACCCAGTCCGCGGGTGGCGGAGATGGCTCGACAGCTGGGCGCCAAACGAATTGTGGATTGCCGTGGCGCAGGAGCTGCGGCCTTGCTGGCGGCCTTGCGGGAAACCGCGGTGGCCGCTTCCTGATGCAAAGGATGGAAACGTGAGCGAAGCAGATTCCAAGAAAGAACCGCTGCAACCCCCCGCCAGCGAGCCGGCCCCCGCGACCGAGCCTGCGAAACCCGCAAAGCCCGCCAAGCCCGTCCCATCCAAGCCTGCCGCCAACGGCGGCGCCAAGTCCCTGGCAGCCTTGGCGCTGCTGGTCGGCCTGGGCGGCGTGGCGCTCGGTGGTTATGGCATCTGGCAGCTGCAACAGCTCGGTGCTCAGCAAGACCAGCGGCTCGAAGCCATGCAGGGGGCTGCCGAGCAGACGCGTCAGCTGGCCGAGCGCGAACGCCAGCTGGCTGCGCGGCTCGGTCGGCTGGAACAGCTGCCGTCGGCCAGCGAGCTGGAGGAGCGCCGTCGCCTGCTGGCCGCGCTGCAGAGTGATCAGCAGCGCCTTTCCGGGCGGGTCGAGCAGGTGCTGGGCGCGAGCCGCGAGGAGTGGCGCCTGGCCGAAGCCGAGCACCTGCTGCGCATGGCGATGCTGCGACTCTCGGCCATGCAGGACGTGAAAAGCGCCGAGATGCTGGTTCACGAAGCCGATCTGATTCTGCAGAAGCAGGACGATCCCGGTGCCTATGGCACCCGGCAGAAGTTGCTCGAAGGTCTCGAAGCGCTGCGCAGCCTGCCGGAGCTGGACCGTACCGGGCTGTTCCTGCAGCTGGGGGCGTTGCGTGGGCAGACCGGCCAGCTCAGCGCGCTCGCCCCCGAATTCGTCAACGGCGAGGCGCTGCCGGAAAACGCCCAGGACAGTCGCTGGCAGCGCTGGCTGAACGAATTGACGCGCTACGTGCGGGTGGACTTCGATGCCAGTGCTGACGTTAAGCCGCTGCTCGCCGGCCAGACCCTGGGGCAGGTGCGCCTGGCTTTGTCGCTGGCCATCGAGCAGGCGCAGTGGGCCGTGCTCAATGGCAACACCCGGGTCTATCGGCTGTCGCTGGAGCAGGCGAGCACACTGCTCAAGGATCATTTCAGCGATGATAACGGCCAGGCCCGTGGCCTGCGCGAGCGCCTGGAAGCCCTTACCCAGCGCGAGGTTGAGGTGAGCCTGCCCGATCTCGCACCCGCCCTGCAGGCGCTGCAGGCCTACGTGCAGAAACGTGAGCGCCGCGATGAAAGCGATGCGGGCGAGACGTCCGCTCAGCCCGAGGCGCAGGACGCGGAGCAGGAGGCCCAGCGCACATGAGACGTCTGGTTCTAGTCTTCATTCTGCTGCTCGCGATCGCAGGTCTGCTCGGCTGGGCGATCAGCCAGAGCGCCGGTTATGTGCTGATCACCTATGACCGCTTCCGCTACGAATCGAGTTTCTGGGTCTTCCTCGCGCTGATTGGCTGTCTGTGGTTGCTGGCGCTGGCGGTGCACTGGGTGCTTGGGCTGCTGCACGTGTCCGGCGCGCTGATCAATCCCTGGTCGCGTCGCCATCGTGAGCGCCGTGTCGAGAAGGCCTCTCGACGTGGCCTGCGCGAACTTGCCGAAGGGCAGTGGGGGCCGGCGCTCGGCCATCTGCAGCTGGCTGCGGAAAGGGATCGTCAGCCGCTGGTCCACTACCTGGGCGCGGCACGGGCAGCCAACGAGCTGGGCGAGTACGCACAGAGCGACGAGTTGCTGCAGAAGGCTCGCGAGCGCGAACCCGAAGCCGCGCTGGCGATCGGCCTGACCCAGGCGCAGCTGCAGATCGCCCGTGGCCAGTATGTCGAAGCGCGGGCGTCTCTCAGCGCACTGCAAAGCGATCATCCACGGCACCCCTACGTGCTGACACTGTTGCAGCAGCTCTACGTGCAGCTCGAGGACTGGGCGGCGCTGTGCCGCCTGCTGCCGGAGCTGCGCAAGCATCGAGTGCTGCCACCGGCGCGCCTGAGCGAACTGGAAGTACTGGCGTGGACGGCGGCGGTAGAGCAGGCCGGGCAACCTTCCGAACTGACCGCGGAGGCGAGCCTGGAGGCGCTGAATCAGCGTTGGCAAACCGTTCCCAGCGCGCAGCGCGGGGAGCCATTGGTGGTGCGTGCCTATGCCGACGGGCTCGCCCGTCTGGGTGCGCAGGCGAAGGCCGAAGAGGTGCTCTACGCGGCGATCAAACGGCAGTACGACGATCGCCTGGTGGAACGCTATGGGCGTGTGCAGGGCAGCGATCCGGCGCGCCAGCTGGCCAATGCCGAGGGCTGGCTGAAGGATCACCCGCAGAATGCCGTCCTGTTGCTGGCTCTCGGGCGGCTCAGCCTGCGCAATGCGCTGTGGGGCAAGGCGCGCGACTATCTGGAGGCGAGCCTGCGTTTCGATCATCGTCCGGAAACCTGCGCCGAGCTGGCACGTCTGCTCGCGCAGCTGGGCGATACCGAAAGCAGCAACCGGTTGTTCCAGCAGGGCGTCGGTCTGCTCGATCGCAATCTTCCGGCTACGCTGTGACCGTTTCGTCAGGTCCGCCATGCGGCGGGCTTGACGGCTTCCTGCAGGCCTGCGAGCGCTTGTAACCACGACGGGGTTTCCACTACCGTAGCGAACTTTTCCTGCTAGCGGAGCCTCCATGCGCCTGGCCAGCCCTCGTTCCCTGTTCGTCATCGCCTTCCTGGGCAGCGCCTTGCTGATCGCCATCGCGCTCTACATGGAGCACGTGATGGGCCTTGCGCCATGCCCGCTGTGCATCGTTCAGCGCATCTGCGTGATTGGCTTCGGCCTGGTCTGCCTGGTGGCGGCGATCCATGGGCCGGCGAAGGTGGGGCGTCGCGTCTATGCGGCCATCGCCGCGCTGTTCGTGGCTGCCGGTGCCGCTACCGCGATCCGCCAGATCTGGCTGCAGAGCGTGCCGGCCGATCAGCTGCCGAGCTGCTTGCCAAGCCTGGAATACATGATGGAGGCGCTGCCCTTCCAGGAAATCGCCCGCCTTGTTCTGCACGGCACCGCCGAATGCGCCGAGGTCAGCTGGACCATGCTCGGCATGAGCATTCCCGAGTGGAGCCTACTGGGCTTCATCGGCATGGCGATCGTCTGCCTCTGGCAGCTGCTGCGCCGAGACTGATCGGACTTTTCTCTTTCCCCCGCCGAACTCCTGCTGCTTTTGCACGGTCTTCTCATGGACGTGCGGCGCAGCTGCGGCTGCCTGTGCGCTCGCGCGATTCGTTGGGCATTTTGCTTGATGCATCGAGCGGCGCGGCATAGTCTGCTCGTGCGGTGACGGATTCTTGCCATTCGCGCCGCCACTCACCCAAGGCCGCTACCGAAAGACAAAAAAACGTCTCGGAATGGCGTACAAGCATCATCGATTAGGGAAGTGAGGTCATCATGCTCGAGAGCTGTCGGAATGCCCAGGAACGCTGGGGCGGTGTACATCTGCTGATCGACCGTTGGCTGCATGAACGCCATGCGCTGATCAACGCCTACGACCGGTTGCATATCGAGCGCGACGACGCTCGCCAGGCCCTGCAGAGGTTCTGCGAATATCTGGTCGACTACGTCTCGGCCGGCCATTTCGAAATCTACGAACAACTGCTTGCCGAGGCCGAGGCGTTCGGCGATGCGCGCGCCATCGAGCTGGCCAAGCAGATCTACCCGCGCATCGAGACCATCACCCAGGTGGCGCTGAGCTTCAACGATCGTTGCGAAAAGGGTGACTGCCTCGGCAGCCCCGGTCTGGCCGATGAGCTGAAGAAGCTCGGGCAGCTTCTGCACGAGCGTTTCGAACTGGAAGACTGCCTGATCGAAGTGCTGCATACGGCGCACAAGCAAGCGGCTGCTCCGGCCTGAGAACCGAGCCACCCGCTGCGGCGGGTGCAACGCTTCGCGTCCCCTGGCGGCCACCTGGCGGGCCGTCTAGTATGGGTGCACCGTTCCTGCCAGGAGGCACCTTCATGCCCGCGAAGAAGAAGTCGGTTACCACCCCGCTGCATCTGTTGCAGCAGCTTTCCCACAGTCTTATCGAACATCTGGACAAGGCCTGCAGCCAGGCGATCAAGGACGCCGAGGGCGCGCTCGCCAAGCTGCAGAAGCAGCGCGGCAAGGCGCAGGACAAGCTGACCAAGGCCCGGGCCAAGCTGGACGAGGCGGGCAGCACTGGCAAGCCCAAGGCGCAGACCAAGGCACGTACCCGACTCGGCGAACTGGAAGAATCCCTTATCCTGCTGCAGACCCGTCAGAGCGAAACGCTGAATTACCTGGCGGAGCTCAAGCGCGACGCCGAGCACAGCCTGAAGCTGGCGCAGGGCATCCGTCAGGTTGCCGATGCTGCAGACCAGGCGCTGCAAGGTCGTCAGCAGCCACCCAAGCCTGCAGCAGCGCGCCCGGCGGCCGGCAAGTCCGCGCCGGCGGCCGCCAAGCCCCGCACCTCTACGACCAGAGCTTCCGCAGCCAAGGCTGACAGTGCCCCAGCAAAAGCCGGCACGACCGCGACTGCCTCCAAGCCTGCGGCAAAATCGCCAGCCAAGACTGCGGCCAAACCGGCTGCGAAAGCGCCCGCCAGTGCCGCGGCCAAGCCCGCCACGACGGGGGCGAGCGCCAGCAAGGCGCCGGCCCGTTCACGTGCGGCTGCCGGTTCGAAGGCACCCGCGTCGGCGGAGAAAAAGACTGCCGCGTCGGCAGAGGCGCCGGACAAGGCGGCAGCTGCCAAGCCTGCAACCAAGGCCACAGCCAAGAAGCCGGTGGCGCGCAAGCCAGCGGCCAAGCGCGCCGCCGCTCAGCCAGCAGCCAGCTCCAGCTGAGTCTGCAGCGCCGCGCTGCGCAGGACTTCCAGCGCGGCGCGGTTGTGCGCTACCGGGACGAGGGTTTCCAGCCAGGCGTCGGCAGCGCCGTTCGAAGGCCAGTCCTGGCTGATCTTCTGCAACCGTTCGAGCAGTTCGCGCTCGGCTTGCAGTTCCAGCGTTTTCAACGCTTCACGCAGGCTGTGTAACGCCAGGTCCTGTTCGGCCTGCGATCGCCATGCCTGACGCAACCCCCGCAGCGGCTCGATCACGTCCCCGCGCCAGGGCGCGGCAAGCGCCGTCAACGCCTGCAGACGCGCCTGGCTGCAGGCGACGCCGCGTGCCTGCAGCCAGGCGCCACACAACAGCAGGCACACGTCCGCGCCCTGGTTCTGCAGCTCCAGGCAGGCCGTTTCGACACCTGGTCGGGCATAGCAGGCTAGGGCGAAGGTCCAAAGGTCAGGGGTTCGCATTCGAGTGGCGCCTTTTTTTGTCGACCGCCCGGCTGGCTTTCCAGGCGAACTGATAAACTCGCGGCCATTATGATCCGACTTCAGAACCTCACTCTACAGCGCGGGCCCCAGCGACTGCTGGAAGGCGCCGAGCTGACCCTGCATCCCGGCCAGAAGGCCGGCCTGGTCGGTGCCAACGGTGCCGGCAAATCCACACTCTTCGCCCTGCTGCGTGGCGAGCTGGTGCCCGATGGTGGCGACTGCCAGCTGCCGCCGGACTGGCGCATCGCGCACATGCGCCAGGAGATCGAGACCCTCGAGCGCCTGGCGGTGGACTATGTGCTCGATGGCGATGTTGAGCTGCGGCGCATCCAGACCGAACTGGCTGCCGCCGAGCAGGCCCATGATGGCAACGCCCTGGCGCGCCTGCACACCGAACTGGACAACGCCGACGGCTACAGCGCCGATGCGCGGGCGCGCAAGCTGCTCGCCGGGCTGGGCTTTTCCAATGAGCAGATGGTGCTGCCGGTCGGCAGCTTTTCCGGCGGCTGGCGCATGCGTCTGAACCTGGCGCAGGCGCTGATGTGCCCGTCAGACCTCCTGCTGCTGGACGAACCGACCAACCACCTGGATCTGGATGCGATCCTCTGGCTGGAGGACTGGCTCAAGGGCTACCCCGGCACGCTGCTGCTGATTTCCCACGACCGCGACTTTCTCGATGCGGTGGTCGACCACGTCATCCACCTGGAGCAGCGCAAGCTGACCCTCTATCGCGGCGGCTACTCGGCGTTCGAACGCACCCGCGCCGAGCGTCTGGCCCAGCAGCAGCAGGCCTACGAGAAGCAGCAGGCGCAGCGCGCGCACATGGAAAGCTTCATCCGCCGATTCAAGGCCAAGGCGACCAAGGCGCGCCAGGCACAGAGCCGGATCAAGGCGCTGGAGCGGCTGGAAGAGCTGGCCCCGGCGCACGTGGATTCGCCGTTCGACTTTCGTTTCCGCGAAGCGGACAAGGTCTCCAGTCCGTTGCTGGATCTGGCCGAGGGCCGCCTCGGCTATGGCGACAAGCTGGTTCTGGACAAGGTCAAGCTGCAGCTGGTGCCTGGCGCGCGGATCGGCCTGCTGGGTCCCAACGGTGCCGGCAAGTCGACCTTGATCAAGACGCTCTCCGGCGAGCTTTCGCCCCTCGGCGGCCGCCTGCAGCGCGGCGAGAACCTGGTGGTCGGCTACTTCGCCCAGCATCAGCTCGACTCGCTCGACCCCAAGGCCAGCCCGCTGCTGCACCTGCAGCGCATCGCCGCCAACGAGCGCGAGCAGACCCTGCGCGATTTCCTCGGCGGCTTCGATTTCCGCAGCGATCGTTGCGACGAGCCGGTGTTGAACTTCTCCGGTGGCGAGAAGGCGCGCCTGGCGCTGGCGCTTATCGCCTGGGGCAAGCCCAACCTGCTGCTGCTCGACGAGCCGACCAACCATCTGGATCTGGAGATGCGCCTGGCGCTGACCCTGGCGCTGCAGGACTTCGAAGGCGCGGTGCTGGTGGTGTCCCACGATCGGCATCTGCTCAAGAGCACCACCGACGAGTTCCTGCTGGTGGCAGACGGCCGGGTGCAGGACTTCGACGGCGATCTCGAGGATTACGCGCGCTGGCTGGTGGACTACCGTGCGCGGCAGCAGCCGGCTGTTGCCGCTGAAGCGATCGCCGACAAGACCGACAAGCGCGCCCAGCGCCAGGCCGCCGCCGCGCTGCGCCAGCAGCTGGCACCACACAAGCGCCAGGCTGACAAGCTGGAGAAGGACCTGGCTGGCGTGCACGAAAAGCTGGCCGCCCTGGAAACGCGACTCGGCGACAGTGCACTCTACGAAGCGGCGCGCAAGGACGAGCTGCGCCAGTTGCTGGCCCAGCAGGCCGAGCTCAAGGTTCGTGAAGGCGAGCTGGAGGAGGCCTGGCTGGAGGCACTGGAAACCCTGGAAGCCTTGCAGGCGCAGCTGGAGGCCAGCGCATGAGCGAACCCTGGCTGACCCTGGTCGAGGAATGGCGCCTGCAATGGATGCTGGGCTTGCAGGTATTGCTGATCCTGCTGGTGGCTTACGTGCTGCAACGGCTGGTGGTACGCGGTCTGACGCGGGTTTCGTCGCGCTATCCGCTGCCGCCGGAGTTGCTGATCCCGGTGCGCGGCGGCATCCGCTGGTTCATCATCGGCGGCGCGCTGATCATGGTGCTGGAGCGCTTCGGGGTGTCCGCCACGGTGCTCTGGACGGCCATTTCCGGTTTCGTCGCGGTAGCCGCGATCGCCTTCTTCGCCATCTGGAGCGTGCTGTCCAACCTGCTGTGTGCGGTGCTGATCCTGACTGTCGGGCCGTTCCGTCTGGGAGATGTGGTGGAAATCGTCGAGGCGTTCGACAAGCCGATCGTCAAAGGGCGTGTCATCGATATCAACCTGCTCTATACCACCCTGGAAGAAGTGGCCGAGCCGGTTACCGGGGCTATCGTCCAGGTGCCCAACAGCCTGTTCTTCCAGAAAGCCGTGCGCCGCTGGCGTGGTGCCGACGTCCAGCTCTTCAACCGTAATCTCAACGAGTAGAACACCATCATGGAATGGCTCGGCAACCCGGAAATCTGGGTCGCGTTTCTGACGCTGACTGCCCTGGAAATCGTCCTGGGCATCGACAACATCATCTTCATCTCCATTCTGGTCAGCCGCCTGCCCAAGGAACAGCAGCCCAAGGCGCGCTTCTTCGGCCTGGCGCTGGCGATGGGCACACGCATCCTGCTGTTGCTGTCGATCGCCTGGGTGATGCGTCTGACCAACGACCTGTTCACGGTCCTGGGGGAGGGCGTATCGGGGCGTGACCTGATCCTGTTCTTCGGCGGCCTGTTCCTGCTGTTCAAGAGCACCCTGGAAATCTGGCACAGCGTCGAAGGCGAGGAGGAAGAACAGACCGCCGGCGGCGCGGCCAAGGCGGGTTTCGTTGGCATCATCCTGCAGATCGCAGTGATCGACATCGTCTTCTCGCTGGATTCGGTGATCACCGCGGTAGGCCTGGTGCAGCATGTGCCGGTGATGGTCGCGGCAATCGTGATCGCGGTGCTGGTGATGATGGTTTCGGCCGGGACCATCGCCGATTTCATCGACAAGCATCCGACGCTGAAGATTCTCGCGCTGTCGTTCCTCATCGTCGTCGGCACGCTGCTGATCGCCGAAGCCTTCGATGTGCACGTGCCCAAGGGCTACGTCTACTTCGCCATGGCTTTCTCGCTCGGCGTCGAGGCGCTGAACATCCGCATGCGCAAGGCCATGAAGCGCAAGCTCAAGGAACCGGTGAAGCTGGGCAAGGGCTCGCCGGACTGAACCCACGCGTCTGAAACGGAGGGCATCACGATGACACTGGAAACCTGGCTCGCATTCTTTGTCGCCTGTTGGGTGATCAGCCTGTCGCCGGGCGCCGGGGCCATCGCGTCGATGTCCTGCGGCTTGCAGTACGGCTTCTGGCGCGGCTACTGGAACGCCATCGGCTTGCAGCTGGCGCTGGTACTGCAGATTGCCGTGGTCGCCGCCGGCGTCGGCGCGGTGCTGGCCACCTCGGAACTGGCGTTCGGCCTGATCAAGTGGTTCGGCGTCTGCTACCTGCTCTGGCTGGCCTGGAAGCAATGGCAGGCGCAGCCCGAAGCGCTGGATGATTCGGCGGCGCCGCGGCCCATCGGCCGGCCGCTGAGCCTGGTCTTGCGTGGCTTCCTGGTCAATGCCAGCAACCCCAAGGCGATCGTCTTCATTCTTGCGGTGCTGCCGCAGTTCCTCGATCCGCAGCGGCCGCTGCTGCTGCAGTACAGCGAGATGGCCGCGACCATGGTGGTGGTCGATCTGGTGGTCATGGCCGGCTACACCGGGCTTGCCGCCAAGGTGTTGCGCCTGCTGCGTACGCCGCGTCAGCAGCGCCTGGTCAACCGCAGCTTTGCCACCATGTTCGCCGGGGCGGCGGCCCTGCTGGCGACCGTTCGGCGCGCCGCGGCATGAGCGAGGCGGTTCCGATGCGCGTATGGATCGACGCCGATGCCTGCCCGCGCGCAGCCAAGGATCAGGTGATCAAGTTCGCCCTCAAGCGCAAGTTCGAGGTGCTGCTGGTCGCCGGGCAGAGCCAGGTCAAGCCGGCATTCGCCTGCGTGCGCCTGATCGTCGTGCCGAGCGGGCCGGATGCCGCGGACGACTATCTGGTCGAGCATGCCGAGCCCGGTGACCTGGTGATCTGCAGCGACGTGCCACTGGCCGACCGGCTGGTGAAGAAGGGGGTCGCCGCGCTCGACCCGCGCGGGCGCGAGTTCGACGAGCGCAACATGGGCGAGCGCCTGGCAGTGCGCAACCTGTTCACCGATCTGCGGGATCAGGGGCAGGTGGGTGGCGGCCAGGCGGCTTACGGCGAGCGTGACCGTCAGACGTTCGCCAATGCGCTGGACCGACTGCTTACGCGGTTGTCACGGTCGCAGTGAGTGGCCGCTCGGCCAGCCAGTCGCGCAGCGCCGGTAACGGCAGCGGCCGGCTGTAGTAGTAACCCTGGATGAAGTCGCAGCCGTTTTCGCGCAGATAATCGAGCTGCACTGCCTCTTCCACCCCTTCGGCCACCACCTTCAAACCCAGCTTGTGCGCCATGGCGATGATCGCTGCGGTGATGGCGCGGTCGTTGGCCTGCTCGGCAATTTCCCGAACGAACGCACGGTCGACCTTGAGCGTATCGACCGGCAGCTGACGCAGGTAGGTCAGCGAGGAATAGCCGCTGCCGAAGTCATCGATCGAAACCTTCACGCCCAGCTCGCGCACCGCGTCCAGCGTGCGGATCGCCGCGCCGAGGCTGTTCATCAGGGCGTTCTCGGTGACTTCCACGGTCAGCCGCGCGGGCTCCAGCCCCGTGCGTTCGAGGATCCGCGCAACCACCGCGGGCATCTGCGGGTTGGACAGGTTGAGCGCCGAGCAGTTGACCGCCATGCGCAGATCGTGGCCTCCCTCCAGCAGCCCGACCAGGTCGGCGCAGGCGCGGCGCGCCACCCAGGTGTCCAGCTCGGCGACGAAGCCATGCTGTTCGGCCAGCCCGACGAAACGCTCCGGACTGATGAACCCCTGCTGCGGATGCTGCCAGCGCACCAGCGCTTCGAGGCTTACCGGGCGCCCGCTGCGGCCGTCGACGATGGGCTGGTAGTGCACGCTGAGCAGGTTCTCGTTCAGCGCTCGGCGCAGGTCCTGCTCCAGCGACAGGTCCTCCTGGGCGCGCAGTTCCAGTGCCGGATTGAAGCGCAGGCTGCGGTTGCGGCCGCTGACCTTGCACTGCCCGACGGCCAGGCCGGCGTGACGGAACAGGGCATCGAAGTTGAGGCCGTCCTCGGGGTACTGGCTGATGCCGATGCTGGCTGTCAGGCGCAGTTGGGTGTCGCCCAGGACGAACGGCGGGCGCAGCTGGTCGAGGATCCGCTCGGCGGTCGCCTGGGCATGCTCCCAGGCGCCCAGGGTGAGCACGCAGAACTCGTCGCCGGAGAAGCGCGCCAGCATGTCGTGCTGACCGAGCACCGCGCGAATGCGTTGCGCCGCCTGTTGCAGTGCTAGGTCGCCGCTGCGGTGACCGAGGCTGTCGTTGATGCGTTTGAAGTTGTCCAGGTCCACCACCAGCACCGCCAGTGCCTGGCGCTCCTCGCGTGCGGCCAGCACCTGGGTGACCATCTCGGTGAAAGCGCGGCCGTTGAAAAGGTTGGTCAGTGGGTCGTAGTGGGTCATGGCGTTGAGCTGGTGCTCGGCCAGATCGAGCGCCTCGCGCTGCTCGCTGAAGCGCTGTTCGGCCCAGCTCGCAGCGATGCCGGTGACGATCACCAGCAGGGCTACCAAGCCGATCGCCGAGGCGAGGGCGCCCTGGCCGGTGTGGCTGCCGAATGGCGCGGCGTGCTCCACGAGACCGGCGGGGACAGCCAGGGTCAGCGCGTGCATGCCGGTGTAGTGCATGGAGACGATTGCCGCACCCATCACCAGGCTGCATAGCAGGCGCTGCCAGCGCTGATGGCGGCTCTGGCTGGTGCGAAAATGAAAGCCCAGTACCAGCGCGGCGATGGAAGCGCCAATGGCAATCAGCACCGAGGCGGCAAACGCCAGCGGCGCGTAGTACAGCGTGGCCAGCGAACGGATCGCGGCCATCCCGGTGTAGTGCATCGCCGCAATGCCGATGCCGGCAGCGGTTCCGGCCAGGGCATACTGCGCCACGCTCAGGTGATCGCGGCCGAGCACGCGCATCACCACGTAGGACACCGCCACGGCGATCAGTAGCGAAAGGGCGGTGATGCCGTGCTCGTAGCGAATGTCCAGCGGCGCGCGGAAGGCCAGCATGCCGATGAAATGCATCGACCAGATACCGCCTCCCAGGGCGAAGGCGCCGACCCAGCGCCATAGCTCGCGCCCGCGCGGGCTGCTGCTGCGGCTGACCCGCTTGGCCAGGGCCAGGGCGGTGAAGGCCGCGGCGCTGGCGATCAGATAGGAGAGCACGACCAGCATCGGGTCGTGGCTATGCCCGAGCAGGGCAACCTGGTCGGCGGGCAGGTCGGAAAACAGCAGTCTGGACACGCGGCGGCACTCGAACTGTCGGGCGTCCTGCCTCGTGGAGATGATGGCTCATGGCCATGTTCGGCAGAGTGTACGAGAGCGCACCCCGGCCGCCAATCTCCTATCGGCCGTTCAGCCGCAAAGATAAGTGCCGGTGCCCACGGCGATCAGCGTGTCCGATTCGTTGTGCAGCTCCGAACGCACCACCGCGACCTTGTTGCCCGAGCGCAGCAGGGTCGCGCTGGCAGTGAAGCGCGTACCGCGGCCGGGGCGCAGATAGTCGATGCGCAGGTCGATGGTGCCGAGGCGGGACAGGCGGGCGGCGCGTTCCTGCATGGTCAGGTGACGATGCTTGTCGAAGGCGCCCAGCATCGCCATGGCGCCACCGGCGACGTCGAGCAACGAGGCGATCACGCCGCCGTGGAGGATGCCATGGACGAAGTTGCCGACCAGCTCGGGCTTCATTGGCAGGTGCATCACCACCCGCGACGTGGATATCTCATCGAGCTCGATGCCCAGGGCCTGGTTGAAGGGGATGCGCTCGAACATCTGGCGTACCGCCTGGGCCTGCTCGGCGAGCAGCGCATCGTCATGGTTCATGGTCGGCATTCCTGAAAAGGGTCGGACCAAACTGCCCGAGGTCGTCCGGGCTGAACAGGTCGACGGCAAGAGCACCCGCGGCTTTGGCGACTTTCGCGCAAAAAAATCCCGGGTTGCCCCGGGATTACGGTCTGTTCGAAGACTCAGTCCTCGGTGGTCATCTCCAGCACTCGGTCGACCAGCTTGTAGATGCCGGACGCCGCTTCACTGATGGACTGCGCCAGCATGTAGGCCGGAGTAGTGACCAGGCGGTGCTGCTTGTCCACCACGATGTCGCTGACCTCGCAGGCCTGGTGGCTGGCTCCCATCTGGCCGACCGCCTTGGCGGCGTCGGCGTCGTCGCTGCCGAGGGTGCAGATCACGCCGGCGCCGAAGATCTCCGCGGCCATGGTCGGCGCGATGCACATCATGCCGACCGGCTTGCGCGCCTCGGCGAAGGCCTTGACCAGCGCCACCACGTCCGGCAGGGCCTTGCTGTTCGCACCTTCGGTGGCGAAGGTGGAGAGGTTCTTCGCGGCACCGAAGCCGCCAGGCATGATCAGCGCGTCGAAATCCTCGGCGCGTGCGTCGCGCAGATCCTTGATTTCGCCACGGGCCAGGCGTGCCGATTCGGTCAGTACGTTGCGCGATTCCGGCATTTCCTCGCCAGTCAGGTGGTTGATCACGTGCATCTGCGCAATGTTCGGTGCGAAGCACTGTACCTTGACGCCGCGCTGGTCCAGGCGCAGCAGGGTGATGACGCTCTCATAGATCTCCGAGCCGTCGTAGACGCCACAGCCGGATAGGATCACGGCGACTTTCTTGTTCATAGCGATACTCCTGGTCAGTTTCAACGGCCCTGGGGTGGGCGCTGCGGATGGGCTCGATGCTAATACCTGGGGCGGTTCCAGGTAAGCCCCGCATGCTGGTTTGGATTCGCCTGACCCGCCGGTGTTCATTGCCGCAGGTCTGGCACGCGACTTTGCGCCCGCTCAAAGCACTGGCAGTCGTGGGCGGGGCTGGCGACAATGGGACAATTTCGCTGGTCCGGCGGCATGGCGTTGTCATCATTTCGTCATGCGCCGGGCCTATAAAACGTCATATTCGCCCGTTTTGCGGGCCAGGAGTCCGTTGTGAGTTTCGTTCCTGCCAGCCGGTTGTTCCCTGCCACTCGCCTGCGTCGCAACCGTCGCGATGAGTTTTCCCGCCGCCTAGTGCGTGAGAACGTGCTGACGGTCGATGACCTGATCCTCCCGGTGTTCGTGCTCGATGGCGAGAACCGTCGCGAAGCCGTGCCGTCGATGCCCGGCGTCGAGCGGCTGTCCATCGACCTGCTGCTCGAGGAGGCCGAGGAACTGGTGGCGCTGGGCATCCCGGCACTGGCGCTGTTCCCGGTGACACCGCTGGAGAAGAAATCCCTGGATGCCGCCGAAGCCTGGAATCCGGACGGTATTGCCCAACGTGCCACCCGTGCGCTGCGTGCGCGCTTCCCGGAGCTGGGCATCATCACCGACGTCGCCCTCGATCCGTTCACCACTCACGGTCAGGACGGCATCCTCGACGACAACGGCTACGTACAGAACGACGTCACCGTCGATGCGCTGGTCAAGCAGGCGCTCTCCCATGCCGAGGCCGGTGCTCAGGTGGTCGCGCCGTCGGACATGATGGATGGCCGCATTCAGGCGATCCGCGAGGCGCTGGAAGTGGCCGAGCACCACAACGTGCGCATCATGGCCTATTCGGCCAAGTACGCCAGTGCCTACTACGGCCCGTTCCGCGATGCGGTGGGTTCAGCGGCGAATCTCGGCAAGAGCAACAAGAACACCTACCAGATGGACCCGGCCAACGGCGACGAGGCACTTCACGAGGTGGGCGCGGACCTGGCCGAAGGCGCCGACATGGTCATGGTCAAGCCCGGCCTGCCGTACTTGGACATCGTCTGGCGGGTAAAGGAGGCTTTCAAGGCGCCGACCTTCGTCTATCAGGTCAGCGGCGAGTACGCCATGCACATGGCTGCCATCCAGAACGGCTGGCTGAGCGAGGCCGTCATTCTTGAGTCTTTGGTCGGCTTCAAGCGCGCCGGGGCCGATGGCATCCTCACTTACTTCGCCAAGCAGGCGGCACAACAATTAAAACGGGGCCAGTGAGCTCTTTTCGAGGCAAAGCGATGATCAACCAGGGACTCAGCGAAAAGGATCTGCAGGACGCCGTCGTCAGCGAGGCGCTGGAGGTGGTCGAGCCGGAAGCGGTAGCGGTGCCTTCCGCGCCGCCGGAAGTCGTCGAGGAGGCGCCGGTCGCACCGGTGACCAATCTGGATGACAGCGCGCTGTACATCCACCGCGAGCTTTCCCAGCTGCAGTTCAATATCCGCGTGCTGGAGCAGGCGCTGGACGAGTCCTATCCGCTGCTGGAACGGCTGAAGTTCCTGTTGATCTTCTCCAGCAACCTCGACGAGTTCTTCGAGATTCGCGTGGCCGGGTTGAAGAAGCGCGTCACCTTCGCCCGCGAGCAGGCCGGCGCCGATGGTCTGCAGCCGCATCAGGCGCTGGCACGCATTTCCGAGCTGGTGCATGAACAGGTCGACCGCCAGTACGCGATCCTCAACGACGTGCTGTTGCCGGCGCTTGCCGAACATCAGATCCGCTTCATCCGCCGCCGGCACTGGACGGCCAAGCTCAAGACCTGGGTGCGTCGCTATTTCCGCGACGAGATCGCACCGATCGTCACGCCCATCGGGCTTGACCCGACCCATCCGTTTCCGCTGCTGGTGAACAAGAGCCTGAACTTCATCGTCGAGCTGGAGGGCGTCGATGCCTTCGGTCGCGACTCCGGTCTGGCGATCATTCCGGCGCCACGTCTGTTGCCGCGGGTGATCCGCGTGCCGGAGTCGGTCGGCGGTGCGGGCGACAACTTCGTCTTCCTCTCCTCGATGATCCACGCGCACGCCGACGATCTGTTCCATGGCATGCGGGTCAAGGGCTGCTACCAGTTCCGCCTCACTCGTAACGCCGACCTTTCGGTGGACACCGAGGACGTCGAGGACCTGGCCCGTGCGCTGCGTGGCGAGCTGATCTCCCGTCGTTACGGCGACGCCGTGCGTCTCGAGGTGGCCGACACCTGTCCGCAACACCTGGCGGACTTCCTGCTCAAGCAATTCAGCCTCGGCGAGAGCGAGATGTATCGGGTCAACGGCCCGGTCAACCTGACCCGGCTGTTCAGCATCACCGGCCTGGATAGCCACCCGGAGCTGCAATACAGCCCGTTCACCCCGTCGATTCCGAAGCTCCTGCAGAACAGCGACAAGATCTTCAGCGTGATCAACAAACAGGACATCCTGCTGCTGCACCCCTTCGAGTCGTTCACGCCGGTGGTCGACCTGCTGCGCGAGGCCGCCAAGGACCCCTGCGTGCTGGCGATCAAGCAGACGCTGTACCGCTCCGGCGCCAACTCCGAGATCGTCGACGCGCTGGTGGATGCAGCACGCAGCGGCAAGGAGGTCACTGCGGTGATCGAACTGCGCGCCCGCTTCGACGAGGAATCCAACCTGCAGCTGGCCAGCCGCCTGCAGCAGGCCGGCGCGGTGGTGATCTACGGCGTGGTCGGCTACAAGACCCACGCCAAGATGATGCTGATCCTGCGTCGCGAGAACGGCGAGCTTTGCCGCTACGCGCACCTGGGCACCGGCAACTACCACGCGGCCAACGCGCGGCTGTACACCGACTACAGCCTGCTGACCTCGGACGACGCGCTCTGCGAGGACGTCTCCAAGCTGTTCAGCCAGCTGATCGGCATGGGCAAGACCATGCGCATGAAGAAGCTGCTGCACGCGCCCTTCACGCTGAAGAAGACGCTGCTCGACCTGATCACCCAGGAGACCCAGCATGCGGCCGAGGGCCGGCCGGCGCACATCATCCTGAAGATCAACGCACTGACCGATCCGAAGATGATCAAGGCGCTATACAAGGCCAGCCAGACCGGCGTGCGTGTGGACCTCATCGTGCGCGGCATGTGCTGCCTGCGGCCTGGCATCGCCGGGGTCTCGCACAACATTCATGTGCGCTCGATCATCGGTCGCTTCCTCGAGCACAGCCGGGTGTTCTACTTCCAGAACGATGGCGACGAGAAACTCTATCTCTCCAGTGCGGACTGGATGGAGCGCAATCTCGATCGGCGGGTGGAAACCTGCTTCCCGGTCGAGAGCAAGAAGCTGGTGACGCGGGTGAAGAAAGAGCTGGAGGGCTTCCTCAGCGACAACACCCAGAGCTGGATCCTGCAGCCTGACGGCAGCTACGTGCGCAACAGCCCGACCGGCAACCAGAACGCGCGCAACGTGCAGAGCACCTTGCTCGAGCGTCTCACCGGACCGCAGGTCGGGACGCGTTGAGTTCGGACTGGCTGCCGGTTGACTGAATGAACAAGGGCCCCAGCGGGCCCTTGTTTCATTTCATGCGCAGGTCGTAGCCCACCCGCGCGAGCCAGGCGGCTTCGGCCTCGAAGTCGGCGCGGGTCAGCGGGTTGGCGTTCAGCCAGTCGGTCGGGAAGATCAGTTCCAGGCTGCGCTCGTCGGCCTTCAGTTGCACGTCGGAGACGGCATTGGCGCCGCGGATGTGGTGGAACAGGATCGCGAAGCGCAACAGGATGCACAGACGAACCAGGGCGTCGGCGTCGGCCCCGGTTTCACCGAACTTGTCCTGCGGAATATTGCGCCGGTGGCCGCGCACCAGCAGCGCCAGCATGAGCTGGTCCTGCCGCGAGAAGCCGGGCAGGTCGGAGTGCTCGATCAGATAGGCGCCGTGCTTGTGGTAGTGATAGTGGGCGATGTCCAGACCCACTTCATGCACGCGCGCGGCCCAGGCGAGCAGCTCGCGGTGCCAGTCCTGATCCAGGTTCCAGGCTTCGGCCACCTGGTCGAAGGCCTCCAGCGCCTTGGCTTCGACCCGTGCGGCCTGCTCCATGTCGACGTGATAACGCTCCATCAGGAAGCTCAGCGAGCGATCGCGAATGTCCTCGTCGTGATGGCGGCCCAGCAGGTCGTAGAGCACGCCTTCACGCAGCGCGCCTTCGGAGTGGGTCATGCTGCTGATCTCGAGGGCATCGAAGATCGCCTCCAGAATCGCCAGGCCCGCCGGGAATACTCCGCGGCGGTCCGGCTTGACGCCGTCGATATCGATCTTCTCCACGTCACCGAGCTTGAACAGCTTGCGCTTGAGCCAGCCGATACCTTCGGCGTTGACCTCACCGTTGCCGAAACCACCGCTCTTGATCGCCAGACCGACGGCGCGAATGGTGCCGGACGCGCCGATGGATTCCTGCCAGCCAAGCCGGCGCAGGCCGTGTTCGATACCCATCAATTCGACGCGTGCCGCCGTGTAGGCCTGGGCGTAGCGCGCCGGGGTGATCTTGCCGTCGCGGAAGAAGCGCTGGGTATAGCTCACGCAGCCCATCTGCAGGCTTTCACGCAGCTGCGACTCGAAGCCTTCGCCGATGATGAACTCGGTGCTGCCGCCGCCGATGTCGGCGACCAGGCGCCGGCCCTGACTGGCCGGAACGGTATGTGACACGCCGAGGTAGATCAGGCGCGCCTCTTCGCGGCCGGAAATGACTTCCACCTGATGGTTGATGATCTCTTCGGCGCGGCGAATGAAGGTGGCGCGGTTGCGCGCCTCGCGCAGGGCATTGGTACCGACGATGCGTACCGCGCCCTGGGGCAGGTGGTTGACCATCTGCGCGAAGCGCCGCAGGCAGTCCAGGCCACGCTGCATGGCGGCCTCGTCGAGCAGGCGGTTCTCGTCGATGCCGGCAGCCAGCTGCACCTTTTCGCCGAGTCGTTCGAGGATGCGCATTTCACCGTTGCTGGTGCGCGCGAGCACCATGTGAAAACTGTTCGAGCCCAGATCCAGGGCGGCGATCATGGGAAAGGATTCAGCGGTGTTCTGGCGCATTGGGCGGTCTCGATGCAAAACCCCGACATCCTGACACGATCGACCCCATCCGCCAACGCAGTCATCGCCGCAGCGGCCTGCTCCGGACGGGCGCTCGTCGGCCGCCGACCGGTCTGCAGCTTTCGGTCCGCACGCAGTAGGGCTATGATGGCGACCTTTCCGTTCCGACCCTGGAGAAAATCCATGAGCGACTACATCAACAATGTCAGCGACAGCAGCTTCGAGCAGGACGTCCTCCAGGCCGACGGTCCCGTGCTGGTTGACTACTGGGCCGAGTGGTGTGGCCCCTGCAAGATGATCGCGCCGGTACTCGACGAGATCGCCAAGGACTATGAGGGCCGTCTGAAGGTCTGCAAGCTGAACATCGACGAGAACCAGGAAACCCCGCCGAAGTACGGCGTGCGCGGTATCCCGACCCTGATGCTGTTCAAGAACGGCAACGTCGAAGCGACCAAGGTCGGTGCGCTGTCCAAATCGCAGCTGGCCGCCTTCCTCGACAGCAACATCTGAGTACGACGAAGATCGCCTCCAAAGCCTTCGCAGATGCGGGGGCTTTTTTCATCTGCAGGGTGGACGCTTCGCCTGCACGGTGCTAAATTCGGCCACGCGACGCTTTCTTCCGTCGCCCTCTGCATGCCGTCGCCGACGCACTTCAGCCTCATAAAGCACAACGAACCTCGTTCGTCTCCTGCTGCGCGGCTTCTCAAGCTAATCGCTTTCTACATCCTTCCTGATCTCTTTCTATGAATCTGACTGAACTCAAGCAAAAGCCCATCACCGAACTGCTGGAAATGGCCGAACAGATGGGCATCGACAACATGGCCCGTTCGCGCAAGCAGGACGTGATTTTCTCCCTGCTGAAAAAGCACGCGAAAAGCGGCGAGGAAATCTCCGGTGACGGCGTGCTGGAGATTCTCCAGGACGGTTTCGGCTTCCTGCGCTCCGCGGATTCTTCCTATCTGGCCGGCCCGGACGACATCTATGTGTCGCCCAGCCAGATCCGTCGCTTCAACCTGCGTACCGGCGACACCATCGTCGGCAAGATCCGCCCGCCGAAGGAAGGCGAGCGCTACTTCGCCCTGCTCAAGGTCGACTCGATCAACTACGATCGGCCGGAAAACGCGAAGAACAAGATTCTCTTCGAGAACCTGACCCCGCTGTTCCCCAACGAGCGCCTGAAGATGGAGGCCGGCAACGGCTCCACCGAAGACCTCACCGGTCGCGTGATCGACCTCTGCGCACCGATTGGCAAGGGTCAGCGCGGCCTGATCGTCGCGCCGCCGAAGGCGGGCAAGACGATCATGCTGCAGAACATCGCCAGCAACATCACCCGCAACAACCCCGAGTGCCACCTGATCGTCCTGCTGATCGACGAGCGCCCGGAAGAAGTGACCGAGATGCAGCGCACTGTGCGCGGCGAAGTGGTGGCCTCCACCTTTGACGAGCCGCCGACCCGCCACGTGCAGGTCGCTGAGATGGTGATCGAGAAGGCCAAGCGCCTGGTCGAGCACAAGAAGGATGTGGTCATCCTGCTCGACTCCATCACTCGCCTGGCGCGTGCCTACAACACCGTGATCCCGAGCTCCGGCAAGGTACTCACCGGTGGTGTCGACGCCCACGCGCTGGAGAAGCCCAAGCGTTTCTTCGGCGCCGCGCGCAACATCGAGGAGGGCGGCTCGCTGACCATCCTCGCCACCGCGCTGGTGGAAACCGGCTCGAAGATGGACGAGGTGATCTACGAGGAATTCAAGGGCACCGGTAACCTGGAGCTGCAACTGGACCGCCGCATCGCTGAAAAGCGTGTGTTCCCGGCCATCAACATCAACCGCTCCGGCACCCGCCGCGAGGAGTTGCTGACCGCCGAGGACGAGCTGCAGCGCATCTGGATCCTGCGCAAGCTGCTGCATCCGATGGACGAGATCGCCGCCATCGAGTTCCTGCTCGACAAGCTCAAGGACACCAAGACCAACGACGAATTCTTCATGTCCATGAAGCGCAAGTAAGCGATTCGTTGTTGCCAACAAGGCCGGGGAAACCCGGCCTTTGTCTGTCTGCAGGTTTTGGAAAACCCGGCGCTGGCGCTAAACTCTGCGCCCCGACCTGCCGGCCCATGCGAGGCTCAAGCATGCAGTATCGCGATCTGCGCGACTTTATCAGCGGCCTGGAAAAACGTGGTGAGCTCAAGCGCGTCACGGCTGCTGTGTCTCCCGTCCTGGAAATGACCGAAATCTGTGACCGCACCTTGCGCAGGCAAGGCCCGGCACTGCTCTTCGAAAATCCGACCGGCTTCGATATGCCGGTGCTGGGCAATCTGTTCGGCACGCCGGGACGGGTGGCACTGGGCATGGGCGCCGAGGATGTCTCCGAGCTGCGCGAGATCGGCAAACTGCTGGCCTTTCTCAAGGAGCCGGAGCCGCCGAAGGGGCTGAAGGACGCCTGGAGCAAGCTGCCGATCTACAAGAAGGTCATCAGCATGGCGCCCAAGGTGCTCAAGGATGCGCCCTGTCAGGAAGTGATCGTCGAGGGCGACGACGTCGACCTGACGAAGATTCCGGTGCAGCACTGCTGGCCGGGGGACGCCGCGCCGCTGATCACCTGGGGCCTGACCATCACCAAGGGGCCGAACAAGGAACGGCAGAACCTCGGCATCTACCGTCAGCAGGTGATCGGCCGTAACAAGGTCATCATGCGCTGGCTGAGCCACCGCGGCGGAGCGCTGGATTTCCGCGAGTGGTGCGAGAAGTACCCTGATCGACCCTACCCGGTAGCGGTGGCGCTGGGTGCCGATCCGGCAACCATTCTCGGCGCGGTCACGCCGGTGCCCGATACGCTCTCCGAGTACGCCTTCGCCGGCCTGCTGCGCGGCTCGCGCACCGAGCTGGTCAAGGCCATCGGCTCCGAACTGCAGGTGCCGGCCTATGCCGAGATCGTCCTCGAAGGGCATATCCATCCCGGCGAGATGGCCGATGAGGGGCCCTACGGCGATCACACTGGCTACTACAACGAGGTGGACCGCTTCCCGGTGTTCACCGTCGAGCGCATCACCCACCGCAAGAATCCGATCTACCACAGCACCTATACCGGGCGTCCGCCGGATGAGCCGGCGATTCTCGGTGTGGCGCTGAACGAGGTGTTCGTGCCGATCCTGCAAAAGCAGTTCCCGGAGATCGTCGACTTCTATCTGCCGCCGGAAGGCTGCTCCTACCGCATGGCGGTGGTGACGATGAAGAAGCAGTATCCCGGCCACGCCAAGCGGGTGATGCTCGGCGTGTGGAGCTTTCTCCGGCAGTTCATGTACACCAAGTTCGTCATTGTCACCGATGACGACATCAATGCCCGCGACTGGAACGACGTGATCTGGGCCATCACCACGCGCATGGACCCCAAGCGCGACACGGTGATGATCGACAACACGCCGATCGACTACCTGGATTTCGCTTCACCGATCTCCGGGCTGGGCTCGAAGATGGGCCTGGATGCGACACACAAGTGGCCGGGCGAGACCAATCGTGAGTGGGGGCGGGCCATCGTCCAGGATCCGGCAGTAAAGCGGCGGGTCGATGAACTCTGGTTGCAGCTGGGTATCGACTGACATAACCGAAGAGGCGGGCCCGAGCCCGTCCGAAGCCTTGGCGGGTTATCCCGTTCACAGAAAAGACGTGCAGATGAAAGTGACCTTGCAGCCCTCCGGCGCCGTGCTCGATGTACGCCCCGGCGAACGCCTCCTCGATGCAGCCAAGCGGCTGGGCTACGAATGCCCGCAGAGCTGCCGCAACGGCAATTGTCATATCTGCGCCTCGCTGCTGGTCGAGGGCAGCGTGCGGCAGGCCGGCGAGGTGCGGGATCATGGCGAGCTGCTGGCCTGCCTGGCCGAACCGCTGGAAGACTGTGTGTTGCTCTGGGATGGCGTGCTGGCACCCGGCGAGCTGCCGGTGCGCGAGCTGAGCTGTCAGATCAGCGGCTACGAGGATGTGGGTGGCGACGTGGTGCGCCTGCGCTTGCGCCTGCCGGCCGGGCGTCAGCCGCGCTACCACGCCGGACAGTACCTGTTGCTGCAGCGCGAGGACGGCGAATGGTCGGCCTTCTCCCTGGCGTCGGCGCCGGGCAGTGGCCGCGAGCTGGAACTGCACGTGCTGGCTCGCGAGGAGTCGGCCGTCGAACTGCTGGCCTTCCTGCGTCGCCAGGGCTTCGCCCGAATCCAGATGCCCTTCGGCGACACGCACCTGGCCGAGCTGCCGGAGGGTCCACTGGTGCTGATCGCCGCCGGTACGGGCATGGCGCAGATGCACAGCCTGATCGAGTACTGCCGGGCTGCCGGTTTCCCGCATCCGGTGCATCTGTACTGGGGTGTGCGGCGGCCGGAGGATTTCTACCGATTGCCGCATTGGGAAGAGTGGCAGGGCATGAGCAATCTGCACCTGCACCGTGTGGTTAGCGACGTCTGCGGCTGGGAAGGGCGCTGCGGCATGCTGCACGAGGCGATTCGCGAGGATTTCAGTGACCTCAAGCCGCTGCATATCTATGCCAGTGGCTCGCCGTCGATGGTGTACGGCACGCTGGATGCGCTGGTGGCCGCGGGGATGGACCCGCATCAGATGCGAGCCGATGTCTTCGCTTATGCGCCCCGGGAAAGCTGAGCGGAGCCTTCCCGCTAACTTAGAAAAACGCCGGGACATGCCCGGCGTTTTATTGTCAGCGCGCTTGCCGTTGCTGCAGTAGTAGATTCTTGTAGCCGCTGGCGGCCAGCGTCTTCTGCGCAGCGTTTAGCTGCTCGCGGCTGCCGAACGGGCCGACCAGCACCCGGTACCAGGGCTCGTCACGTACCTTGACGCTTTCCACCCGCACATCCTGGCCAAGCAGGATGATCTGTGCGCGTACCCGGTCGGCCTCCGCCTGTTGGCGGAACGAGCCGGCCTGCAGGAAGAACTGCGTCACCGGCGCCTTGGCCACGGTCGGTGGCGGCGGTGGCACCTGACCATTGAGCGCGGCCTGGGCGCGAGCCTCGTCGATCTTCGCCGCTTCTTCCGGTGTGACCGGCGCGCTCGGCGGCTCGGGCTGCTTGGCCTCCGGCGGCAGGATCACTTCGGACTCGGGCAGCAGGGTGTAGAAATCATACTTCGGCTTGGGTGGCTGCTCAGTGGCTGGCGTGCGCTTGGGCTGTTCCTTCACGGCGGTCTTGGGTGCTTCCTTGGCGCGTTTGACCTCTTCACCGCCCGGTTCGAGGCTCATCAGGAACATGATGAATCCGCCGATGACCAGGCCGCAGACCAGCCAAATCCAGCCAGGCACGGGCTGCTTGGCCGGCGCCTGGTAACGGCTGGCGCCCCGCTTGGGTGCGGCTTTCTTCCTTGCTGCCACTTACATGCGCTCCAGTGGTTCCAGGCCGAGGAGTTCCAAGCCCTGCTTGAGGGTACGGCCGGTCAAGGCAGCCAGGCGCAGGCGGCTCTGCTTTTGCGCCTCCTGTTCGGCACCGAGAATCGGACAGTGCTCATAGAAGCTGGAGAACAGCCCGGCCAGGTCGTAGAGGTAAGCGCATAGCAGATGCGGTTCGCCTTTCTCGCCGACGCTGTTGAGCACCTCGCCGAACTGGGCGAGTTTGGCGGCCAGGGCGAGTTCCTGCTCGGCGTCCAGTTGGATCTGTCCGCTGATCTCGTCGATACCCTTGCCCAGCTTGCGGAACACACTGGCTACGCGGGTGTAGGCATAGAGCAGGTAAGGTGCGGTGTTGCCTTCGAAGCTCAGCATCAGTTCGAAGTTGAAGCGGTAATCGCTGGTGCGATGCTTGGATAGGTCGGCGTACTTGACCGCGCTGATGCCCACCGCACGGGCGATCTGACGCAGCTCGGCCTCGTCGAGTTCGGGGTTCTTGCCCTTGACCAGGGTATAGGCGCGCTGCTCGGCTTCGTCGAGCAGGTCGATCAGCTTGACCGTGCCACCATCGCGGGTCTTGAACGGGCGGCCGTCGGCGCCATTCATGGTGCCGAAGCCCATGTGCTCCAGCTGCATGCCTTCATGGACGAAGCCTGCGCGGCGGGCCACTTCGAAGGCCATTTGGAAATGCAGGGCCTGGCGCTGATCGACGAAATACAACACGCGATCGGCGTGCAGTTGCTGGCTGCGATAGCGCATGGC
Source organism: Stutzerimonas sp. Brlt_14 (assembly GCF_051948915.1). Lineage (NCBI taxonomy): Bacteria > Pseudomonadati > Pseudomonadota > Gammaproteobacteria > Pseudomonadales > Pseudomonadaceae > Stutzerimonas > Stutzerimonas sp. Brlt_14. Next base: position 83,581 of record NZ_JAYJLM010000006.1, on the reverse strand, counting down.
GGCCAGGTCGGTGGTGGCGTAGAGATAGCCGCCACCGGCCTTCTGCACGATCACCGGCAGCGGGTTGCCTTCGGCGTTCTTGAATTCATCGAGGAAGACGCACTGGGCGCCATTGTCCTCGGTCAGCAGGCCTTTCTCGCGCAGGGCCTCGACGATGTCCGCCAGGTCGGCGTTGTAGGCACTTTCGCCCTTGACGTCAGCCGGGGTCAGCTTGACGTTGAGGCGGTCATAGATCTTCTGGCAGTGCGACAGCGAGATATCGTTGAAGCGCGTCCAGAGGCTCAGGCACTGGGCATCGCCCGCCTGCAGCTTGACCACCAGCTCACGGGCGCGATCGGCGAACTCGGGCGACTCGTCGAAGCGTTGCTTGGCGGCGCGGTAGAACTGCTCGAGGTCGGCCAGCTCGCTTTCCGCGGCGGCCGGCTTCTCCTCGAGGTAGGCCAGCAGCATGCCGAACTGGGTCCCCCAGTCGCCGACGTGGTTCTGCCGGATCACCTCGTCGCCGAGGAACTCCAGCACCCGGCCCACCGCATCGCCGATGATGGTGGAGCGCAAATGCCCGACATGCATCTCCTTGGCCAGGTTCGGCGAGGACAGGTCGATCACCACACGCTGCTTGGCGCTCGCCTTGTGCACGGCAAGTTGCGCATCGGCCAGCGCGGTTTCGAGGCGCTGGGCCAGGGCGTCGCTGTTCTGAAAGAAGTTGAGAAAGCCGGGGCCGGCGATCTCGACCTTGCTGATCTGCGCGTCCTGGGGCAATGCGGCGATGAGCTTCTCGGCCAGCTCCCGCGGCTTCATGCCGGCCGGCTTGGCCAGCATCATGGCGATGTTGCTGGCGAAGTCGCCGTGACTCTTGTCCTTGGTGTTTTCCACCTGGATCGCAGGCGTCAGTCCCTCCGGCAGCACGCCCTCGCTGGTCAGGCGGACAAGGGCTTGCTGGATCAGGTGGCGAATGCTGTCTTTCATGGTCGGCTCGGTCCGCAGGAAGTGCGCGAAAACCCGGCATTATCGGGGCGTGATGGGGGCGGCTTCAAGCCGTGTGGTTCGCGCTGCCGGAAAGTCATGGTTCCGACGGCATAATCAGAACAGATCGATCGGGTCGACATCCAGGCTCCAGCGCACGGCGCGACCGCCGGGCAGCTGCTCAAGCAGCGGCACCCAGGCATCCATCAGACGATGCAGGGCTGCACGGGCGTTGCCCTGCAGCAGCAACTGCGCCCGGTAGCGCCCGGCGCGACGCTCCATCGGCGCCGGCACCGGACCGAGCAGCTCGATGCCGCTGAGCTGCAGCTGCCCAAACGTCTGCTCCGCCAGCGTGCAGGCTTCGTCGAGAAAGGCCTCGGCCTGGCCGGGCTTCTGCGCTTCGGCCCGCAGCAATGCCAGGTGGCTGAAGGGCGGCAGGCCGGCCGCGCGCCGTTCGGACAGCGCCTGCTCGGCGAACGCGAAATAGCCCTGGTCGGTCAGCTGCACCAGCAGCGGGTGATCGGCCAGGTGCGTTTGAATGATCACCTTGCCCGGCTCCTCCGCGCGTCCGGCGCGCCCGGCGACCTGCACGATCAGCTGAGCCATGCGTTCGCTGGCGCGGAAGTCGGCGGAAAACAGCCCGCCGTCGGCATCGAGAATTGCCACCAGGGTCACCCGGGGAAAATGGTGGCCCTTGGCGAGCATCTGGGTGCCGACCAGCAGGCAGGGGTCGCCACGGTTGATGGTGGTGAACATTTTTTCCATCGCGCCCTTGCGCGCCGTGCTGTCGCGGTCGATGCGCAGCACCGGGTAATCGGGGAACAGGACGCCGAGCCGCTCTTCGGCGCGCTCGGTCCCGGCGCCGACCGGACGCAGGTCCACCTTGCCGCAATCGGGGCAGTTGCGCGGCGGGCGCTCGACATGCCCGCAGTGGTGGCAGCGCAGTTCGTTGTGCCGCTGGTGCAGGGTCATGCGCGCATCGCAGCGTTGGCATTGGCTGAGCCAGCCGCAGTCGTGGCAGAGCAGGGTTGGGGCGAAGCCGCGGCGGTTGAGATAGACCAGTACCTGCTGTCCGGCTGCGAGTGTCTGGCCGATGGCCTGTTGCAGCGGGCCGGATATGCCGGCGTCCAGGGGGCGACTTTTCACATCCAGCCGCAGGAAACGCGGCTGCTGGGCATTGCCGGCGCGCTGGCTTAGCTTGAGTAGCGCATAGCGTCCGCTGTGGGCGTTGTGCAGGCTTTCCAGAGAGGGCGTCGCCGAGCCGAGCACGATCGGCAGGTTTTCCTGGCGAGCACGGACCAGCGCCAGGTCGCGAGCGTGGTAGCGCAGGCCTTCCTGCTGTTTATAGGAAGCGTCATGTTCCTCGTCGATGATGATCAGGCCGGGATTCTTCATCGGCGTGAATAGGGCTGAGCGGGTGCCGATGATGATGTCCGCTTCGCCATCGCGGGCCGCGAGCCAGGCATCGAGCCGCTCGCGGTCGTTGATGTTGGAGTGCAGCAGCGCGATCCGGGCATTGAAACGCTGCTCGAAGCGGGCCAGTGTCTGCGGGCCCAGGTTGATTTCCGGAATCAGCACCAGGGCCTGCTTGCCGGCCGCGAGCACTCGATGGATCAGCTGCAGATAGACCTCGGTCTTGCCGCTGCCGGTGACGCCGGCCAGCAGGAAGGCCTGAAAACCACCAAGGCCGGCGCTGATCGCTTCGAACGCCGCGCGCTGCTGCGCATTCAGCGTCAGCTCGGCCTGCAGCAGCCAGCTGCCGCTGTGCTGTCGCGGCGGACTGGAGCGACGCGATTCGACTCGCACCAGGCCTTTTTCCAGCAGCAGATCGAGGCTGTCCTTGTTCAGCTGCAGTTTGCCCAACAGGGCATGGGGCAGGCCGTGGGCATGCTGCGCGATGATCTTCAGGGTTTCGCGCTGACGCGGAGCGCGCGCCAGTCGGGGATCGTCCGGGTTGGCGCCTTCCGCCAGGCGCCAGTAGCGCTCCAGACGGGCTTCGGCCGGTTCACCCTGGCGCAGCAGGACCGGCAGTGCCCAGCTCAGGGTGTCGCCCAGACTGTGCTGGTAGTACTGGGCGGTCCACAGACAGAGCTTGAACAGGGAGGGCGGCAGCGGCGGCGTGCTGTCCAGCAGCTCGATGGCCGGTCTGAGCTTTTCCAGCGGCACTTCGCTCTGATCGCTCAGCTCTACCAGCACACCGATGACCTCGCGCCGGCCGAACGGCACGCGCAGGCGCATGCCCGGCTGCAATGAGCCGGCAGTTGCGCCGTGCGGTGGCAGGTAGTCGAACAGGCGGCGCAGCGGCGAAGGCAGCGCCAGACGGAGGATGCAGGAAGGCACGCGGTGATCCTTGATATTGAGCGACGATGGTAAACGATCGCGGCGCTCGCCGCCGTCCCATAGCGCGATCCGGGTGGCGGGACGCCGGTCGCCTGCGCTTGCATCACCTTTTTGCTCTGGTATGATTCGCGCCCTACTTCGTGCGGTACTCGACATAGGGTCGGGTGGCGGCACGCAATCCCAGAGGATTCACCATGAAAGCCGATATCCATCCGAACTACGTCGAAATCGAAGCCACCTGCAGCTGTGGCAACGTCATCAAGACCCGCTCCACCCTGGGCAAGAACCTGAACATCGACGTCTGCTCCGAGTGCCACCCGTTCTACACCGGCAAGCAGAAGGTGCTGGATACCGGCGGTCGTATCGATCGCTTCAAGCAGCGTTTCGGTGTGTTCGGCGCCAAGTAAGCCGACACGGCGGGAATCCGATGAGGTTTTCCGAGTACATGAAAAAGGCGTCCCTCGTGGGCGCCTTTTTCGTTTCCATCTTCTGCAACCTGCAGGCCCTTGCGTTCTGTCCCTCGCCCGGGACACTGCCGCTGGTGGGCGTGGCAAAGGTGGTCGATGGCGATACGCTGCGTCTGGTCGATGGGCGAAGCGTGCGCCTGATCGGTATCAACACGCCGGAACTGGGGCGTGATGGGCGCAAGGCCGAGCCGTTCGCCGTGGCGGCGCAGCGCCGGTTGCGCGCGCTGGTCGAGGCCAGCAATGGGCGAGTGGGGCTGGTCCCCGGGCGCGAGTCAAAGGATCGCTACGGTCGTACCCTGGCCCACGCCTATGACGAGCAGGGCCGTAATCTGGAATCGGCCTTGCTGGCCGAGGGCCTTGGCCTGATGGTGGCGATCGCCCCCAATACGGCGCTGGTGGCTTGCCACCGGCGGGCCGAGCAGCAGGCGCGTCAATCTCGCCTGGGTGTCTGGCGCAAGTTGACGCCGCGTTCGACTCGCGCCGTGAGGCAGGGTGGGTTCGCCTTGTTGCAGGGGATGGTCGAGCGGGTCGAGCATAATCGCGGCGGCTACTGGCTGGAGATGGAGGGCCCGCTGGTGGTTCACATTCCGCCGCAGGCGTTCAGTGCCTTCGACCTGGCGCAGTTACCCAGGCTTGCTGGCAAGACGCTCGAACCCAGAGGTTGGCTGGTAGATCGGCGCGGACGGGCTGGGACAGGGCAGGCTCGCTGGATGTTGCGGGTGACCCATCCCGCAATGCTCGGGTTGCCACGCTGACCGGGCAGTCAGTGCTCTACCCGAAAAGTCGTATTGGCCTGGGCTTGACAGCCTGCTCCGCACGTTGGCTTGTGAGCGCGCTCGTTCTTGGCGTATGCTCGACCGCCTGTCTGTCCCAGTAAAAATAAGCGGAAATGCCACATGACTGACCTGAAAACTGCCGCGCTCGAATACCATGCCCAGCCCCGTCCGGGAAAGTTGAGCGTCGAGCTCACCAAGCCGACCGCCACCGCTCGTGACCTTTCTCTGGCCTATAGCCCAGGCGTCGCCGAGCCGGTTCGCGAAATCGCTCGCGATGCGGAGCTGGCTTACCGCTACACCGGCAAGGGCAACCTGGTGGCGGTTATCTCCGATGGCACCGCTATTCTCGGTCTGGGTAATCTCGGTCCGCTGGCTTCCAAGCCGGTAATGGAAGGCAAGGGCGTTCTGTTCAAGCGCTTCGCGGGTGTCGACGTGTTCGACATCGAAGTCGACGCCGAGAGCCCGCAGGCCTTCATCGATACCGTCAAGCGCATCTCGATCACCTTCGGTGGCATCAACCTTGAAGACATCAAGGCGCCGGAGTGTTTCGAGATCGAGCGCGCGCTGATCGAGCAGTGCGACATCCCCGTCTTCCACGACGACCAGCACGGCACCGCCATCGTGACGGCGGCAGGCATGCTCAACGCACTGGAGATCGCCGGCAAGACGCTGGAACAGGCGAAGATCGTCTGCCTTGGTGCCGGCGCTGCCGCTACCTCATGCATGAAGCTGCTGGTCAGCATGGGCGCGAAGATCGAAAACATCTTCATGATCGACCGCAAGGGCGTGATCCACGCCGGCCGCGACGACCTCAACCAGTACAAGGCCGTGTTCGCCCACGAAACCGACAAGCGCACCCTGGATGACGCGCTGGATGGTGCTGATGTCTTCGTCGGCCTGTCGGGTGCCAACCTGCTGAGCCCGGAAGGCCTCAAGCGCATGGCGGCCAATCCGGTCGTTTTCGCTTGCTCCAACCCGGATCCGGAGATCAGTCCTGAGCTGGCACATGCGACCCGTTCGGACGTGATAATGGCGACCGGTCGTTCCGATTACCCGAACCAGGTCAACAACGTCCTCGGCTTCCCGTTCATCTTCCGCGGTGCGCTGGACGTTCGTGCCAAGCGCATCAACGAAGAGATGAAGATCGCCGCCGCGCTGGCTCTTCGTGATCTGGCCAAGCTGCCGGTACCGGCCGAAGTTGCCGCTGCCTATGGTGTGGACAGCCTGGAGTTCGGTCGCGAGTACATCATTCCGAAGCCCATGGATCCGCGTCTGATCACGTTGGTATCGGATGCCGTGGCCAAGGCGGCGATCGAGAGTGGTGTGGCCACGCTGCCATACCCATCGCACTATCCGCTGCAGTCGGTCGGCGATGTGTTCAACGGCTGATTCGCTCTGAAAAAGAAAAACCCCGCCGAGGCGGGGTTTTTTTTGGCTGCGAAGTCCGCCTCTGGATCAGAACAGATCGAGTGGCGCGGCTTCGTCAGCGGGCAGCGGGCTGCCCGGCGCCTGGTAGCCAGGATCGAACTCGCCCATCGGCGGTGGTGAGTCTTCGCTCTTGAACACTTCGAAGTACGCATCGGGTGTGCTAGGCGTGGCAGCCCGGCCGCTGACAGGATCGATCCGCAGCTTGAGCAGTCCGTCGGGCTCAGCCGGAGGATGCTCAGGCATGTCCTTGAGCACGGCGCCCATGTAGTTCATCCAGATCGGCAGCGCGACCGTTCCGCCATACTCGTTGCGTCCGAGGCTTTGCGGTTGATCGAAGCCGGCCCAAACGGTAGTGACCAGATCGGCGTTGTAGCCGGAGAACCAGCTGTCGATGGAGTCGTTGGTCGTGCCCGTCTTGCCGGCGATGTCGTCACGGCCCAAGGCTAGCGCGCGACGCCCGGTGCCTCGTTTGATCACATCCTGGAGCATGCTGGTCATGATGTAGGCGGTGCGTTCGTCGAGTACCTGTTCGGCAAAGCGCGGCGCGGCTGGCATTTGTTCACCGTCCGCAATGACCGGGTTGCTCTGCACCGGATGGACCTCGACATCTGCAGTCTGCGTTTCTCGCGGCGGGACGCGTGCCGGATTGGCTTCGAACAGCAGGTTGCCCTCGCGATCCTCGATGCGCTGGATCAGGTAGGGCTCGATCTTGTAGCCGCCGTTGGCGAAGGTGGTCCAGCCGGTGGCGATCTCCATTGGCGTGAGCGTTGCCGTGCCTAGCGCCAGGGAAAGATTTCGCGGCAGGTCCTGCGCGTTGAAGCCGAAGCGGGTGATGTAGTTGATCGTGTAGTCGACCCCCATGGTCTGCAGCAGCCGAATCGACACCAGGTTCCTGGACTTGTACAGCGCTTCGCGCATGCGGATCGGCCCCAGGAATGTGTTGTTGTCATTCTTCGGCCGCCAGATGCGGTCCATGCCCTGCTCGACGAACACGATGGGCGAGTCGTTGACCAGGCTCGCCGCGGTATAACCGGCGTCCAGTGCGGCGCTATAAATGAACGGCTTGAAGCTGGAACCAGGTTGGCGCTTGGCCTGGATGGCACGGTTGTAATTGCTCTGGCCGAAGGAGAAGCCGCCCGCCAGCGCTTCGATCGAACCATCCTCAGGGTCGAGCGAAACCAGTGCCGCTTGTGCCTGCGGAACCTGGCTGAACACGGCGGCTTCGTCCTGCCAGCGAATGCGCACCACGTCTCCCACCTTCACCACGTCCGCCGGACGCTGCGGGCGAGGCCCCATGCTATTGATGCCGAGGTACGGCCGAGCCCACTTCATGCTATCCCAGCTCACCGTGTGTTCCTGACCATTGCGGGTGATGACGAGAATTCCACTGGTCTCTACCTGGGTGACCGCGGCAGGCTGCAGGCCGGAAAGACTTCGGTACTTGGCAAGTTCCTGAAGCCAGGTATCGCGGGGCGCGTTGGCCAGATTGGCTTCCGGCCCCCGATAGCCATGGCGCTGGTCGTACTCGATCAGTCCGCTGTTCAGCGCATTATTGGCCGCGATCTGGCGCTCGCTGGAAACCGTGGTGTAGACCCTGAAGCCATCCGTGTAGGCGGCGCTGCCGAAGCGGCCGACCATTTCTGCGCGTGCCATCTCGGCGATATAGGAGGCGTCGAGCTCCGGCGTTGCTCCGTGGTACCGAGCGGTCTCAGGTTCGGCCAGGGCCTGCCGATAGCTTGACTCATCCAGGGAGCCAAGGCGATACATGCGACCGAGGATCCAATCCCGTCGCTCCTTGCTGCGCGCCGGATTGACCAATGGGTTGAATGCGGATGGAGCCTTCGGCAGGCCGGCGATCATCGCCAGCTGGGCAACGCTCAGCTCGGAGATGGGCTTGCCGTAATAGACCTGAGCGGCGGCCTCGATTCCATAGGCGCGATTGCCGAGGTAGATCTTGTTGACGTACAGCTCGAGGATCTCGTTTTTGCTCAGCTCTCGCTCGATCTGCAGGGCCAGCAAAATTTCGTTGATTTTGCGTGAAAAGCTCCGCTCACTGGTCAGGAAGTAATTCTTTGCAACCTGCATGGTGATGGTGCTGCCACCGGTCTGAATCTGCCCGCTTTTCAATAATTGCGTGGCAGCGCGCATCAGGCCGGTTATGTCGACGCCATAATGATTGGCGAAATTGTCATCCTCCGCGGCAAGCAGCGCGTGGATGAAGGCTTGCGGTATGTCGTCGAAGCGAATGGGCGAGCGCCGCATCTCGCCAAACTCCGCGATCAGCTTGTCATCGGCGCTGTAGACTCGCAGCGGGATCTGGAGCTGGATGCTGCGAAGGGAATCGACCGAGGGCAGGTTAGGGCTGAGGTAGAGAAATGCACCGCTGATGCTGAGCAACAGGGCGCAAAAAACTGCGAAGCACGACCAGATAAGAAATTTCAAAAAACGCATCGGGGTTCTTGGAATCCAGGATTTGGGAGGGGGAGCGGCGACGATGCTGAAAGGGAAAACCGTTCACATTATATGCGCTTTTTTTGCCGGGTAGCCATTTGCGCTTCTGTCAAGGCTGTTATCTAATGTGGATAAACATAATTAATCCGTAAGTTGCGGATAAAGATAGGAAATCGGTCGTGCTAGGGCTCTTCACTAAGAAAGCGAACACGCTGCTTGGGATCGATATCAGTTCGACCTCAGTCAAGCTCCTCGAATTAAGTCGATCGGGTAATCGGTACCGCGTCGAGGCTTATGCCGTCGAGCCGCTACCGCCGAATGCCGTCGTCGAAAAGAACATCGCCGAACTTGAGGGTGTCGGTCAGGCCCTGCAGCGAGTCGTTGCCAAGGCCAAGACCGGCTGCAAGTCCGCTGTTGTCGCTGTCTCCGGGTCTGCCGTCATCACAAAGATGATTGAGATGGATGCCGGGCTTTCTGATGAAGAGCTCGAGAACCAGCTCAAGATCGAGGCAGATCAGTACATCCCCTACCCACTGGAGGAAGTCGCGATCGACTTCGAGGTGCAAGGTCCTGCGCCTCGCGCGCCTGGCAGGGTAGAGGTTCTCCTCGCCGCTTGCCGTAAAGAGAATGTCGAGATCCGTGAAGCCGCGCTGGCCTTGGCTGGACTTACCGCCAAAGTGGTGGATGTCGAGGCCTATGCGCTTGAGCGCTCCTACGGATTGCTCGCTTCACAGTTGGGTACAGGGCACGGCGAGCTGACCGTTGCCGTCGTCGACATCGGCGCGACCATGACAACCCTGAGCGTGCTGCATAACGGGCGTACCATCTACACGCGCGAGCAGCTGTTCGGTGGTCGCCAACTGACCGAAGAGATCCAGCGCCGCTACGGTCTGTCTCAGGAAGAAGCCGGCCTTGCCAAGAAGCAAGGCGGTCTCCCAGATGACTACGACAGTGAAGTCCTGCTTCCGTTCAAGGAGGCGGTGGTGCAGCAGGTATCCCGCTCGTTGCAGTTCTTCTTCGCTGCAGGGCAGTTCCACGACGTCGACTGCATTCTGCTCGCGGGCGGGACGGCCTCCATTCCAGGTCTCGATCACATGATTCAGCAAAAGATCGGAACGCAAACTCTAGTGGCTAATCCCTTCGCCGATATGGCTTTGAGCGGCAAGGTGAACGCCGGGGCGCTGGCTAGTGATGCGCCTGCATTAATGATTGCATGCGGTTTGGCGCTGAGGAGCTTTGACTGATGGCTCAGATCAACCTACTTCCGTGGCGCGAACAGCTGCGGGAAGAGCGTAAGCAGCGCTTTCTGGCTTCCCTCATGGGCGTGCTTGTCGTCGCTGCCGGCTTGGTATTCCTAGGCGATCGCTATTTTCAGGGTGCGATCGAACAGCAGAATGCGAGGAACGAGTTCATCAAAAAAGAAATTGCAGTTCTGGATGCTCGGATCGCGGAAATCAAAGAGTTGAGGGAGCGTCGCCAACAACTTCTGGAGCGAATGAAGATTATCCAAGATCTTCAGGGGAATCGCCCCATCATTGGCCGGGTATTCGATCAGCTCGTTAGAACGCTGCCGGACGGTGTTTATTTTACGTCGCTCAAAATGACCGGAAAGAACATCGCGATCGTTGGTGCTGCCGAGTCGAACAATCGGGTTTCAAACCTCATGCGTAATCTCGACGGCTCCGATTGGCTTGAAGCGCCGAATCTGAACGAGGTGAAGGCGGTTACTGCGGGGGCCGTCGATCAGGAAAATGTCTTCCAGTTGACAGTGCAGCAGACCCAGCCGGGCGCATCTACGGAAGGAGCTAAGCCATGAGTCTGGCTGAGTCGTTGGAAAGTCTTCGCAAGGTTGATCTTGCCGATCTGGATTTGAATAACCTGGGATCGTGGCCAGCGCCGGTTAAATTTATTACTGGTGTGATAGTGCTCGCGGCAGTGCTCGGCCTGGGGTATTACTTTCACTTGCAGGATCTGCAGTTGCAACTCGAGCAGCACCGTGCCCAAGAGGTAACTCTAAAACAACAGTTTTCAACCAAGGCGTTTCAGGCCGCTAACCTAGAAGCTTACAAAGAGCAGATGGCCGAAATGGAAACATCATTCGGTGCGCTGCTTCGACAGCTGCCAAGCGATACCGAGGTCCCGGGGCTGCTGGAAGACATCACTCGTACTGGTTTAGGTAGCGGGTTGGAGTTCGAGGAGATCAAGTTGCAGCCCGAAGTGGCTCAGCAGTTCTATATCGAACTGCCGATCAATATAAAAGTAGTAGGTGGGTATCACGATTTGGCCACTTTTGTTAGTGGGGTGTCGAGTCTGCCTCGTATTGTTACGCTGCATGACTTTGAAATAAAACCGGAGAAGGGCGACGCTGCGAATAAGCTGCGGATGAGCATCGTGGCTAAGACCTATCGATATAACGACAAGGGGCTGCAGAAATGAAACGGGCGCGGCTCACTGCGCTAGGCTTGAGCCTGGCGGTGATTTCGGGCTGCGGTGGCAGCTCAGACTTCAACGATTTGCAGATGTATATGGATGAGGTGCGTACTAGGCCGAAGGGTACAATTGAGCCATTGCCTGCCTTCATCCCCTACGAGGCGTTTACCTATAGCGCGGCAGCCTTGCGTCATCCGTTCCAGCCTCCTGTAAAACTTGACTTGGCGCAGCGGCAGCGGGGGTCGAAAGACATTCAGCCCGACGAGTCGCGGGTCAAGCAGTTTCTCGAGGGATTCAATATCGAGAATTTCACCATGGTTGGCACGCTGGCCAATGGAGGTGGCCGGTATGCGCTAATCAAGGGGGGCGATGGTGTTCACCGGGTCAAGATTGGCGATTACCTGGGGCGTAACCACGGGCGCATCGTCGAGATCAGCGAGGCCGCAGTGGATGTGGTTGAAATCGTCCCTGATGGAGAGGGTGGGTGGCTTGAGCGCCCGCGCAGTCTGACCTTGAAAGAGCGCACCTAGCGCGGGGCAAAAGAATGGAAAACCTTTACCGGTCTGCACAACGGAAGCAACTTATGAACACTACCCTTTCCCGTCTGGGCGTATCCCTGCTGGCGGTATTTATTTCGCCAGCACTGCTGGCGGCCAATCTCAACGCTTTGGATGTGGCTGCTTTGCCGGGCGATCGGGTTGAGTTGAAACTGGCATTTGACGAGCCTGTCGCGTCACCTCGTGGCTACACGCTGGATCAGCCCGCGCGCATTGCCCTGGATCTTCCAGGTGTATCCAACAACCTGGGGGCTAAAAACCGAGAGCTAGGCGTTGGTAATGCGCGCAGCGTAACGGTCGTCGAGGCTCAAGGGCGCACCCGGCTCATCGTCAATCTGACCGCGCTTGTTCCGTATTCCACTCGAGTGGATGGGAACAATCTGTTTGTCGTGCTGGGAGAGGGCTCGGGGACGACCAGCCCTGCGGCTGCATCCGCCGCGGTCACTGCTCCGATTGCCAAGCCTGCTCCGGTAAAGCCGATGGCGGCCGGCAAGGCGATCGACAATATCGATTTTCGCCGCGGTGAAGATGGTGCCGGAAACGTGGTAATCACACTGTCCGATCCGTCGGTAGGTTCGACTATCGAAGAGCAGGGAGGAAAGATCCGCGTTGTGTTCGCCAAGGCGGAGCTGCCTGAAGCGCTGCGTGTTCGGCTTGACGTCCAGGATTTCGCTACGCCGGTGAAGTTTGTCGACTCGACCGCTCAGGCAGGCGGTGCCAGTATCGCCATCGAGCCTACTGGGCGATACGATTATCTCGCCTACCAGACAGACAACAAGCTGACCATCAGCGTAAAGCCCCTTACAGAAGAAGAGGCCGATAAGCGCAAGACAGACCGTTTTGCCTATTCCGGTGAAAAGCTGTCGCTGAACTTCCAAGATATTGATGTTCGTTCCGTACTCCAGTTGATCGCTGATTTTACTGACCTGAACTTGGTTGCCAGCGATACCGTCAGTGGCAACATCACCCTTCGTTTGCAGAACGTGCCTTGGGACCAAGCACTCGACCTCGTTTTGAAAACCAAAGGGCTGGATAAGCGGCAAGTCGGTAACGTACTGCTCGTTGCGCCCGCTGATGAAATCGCGGCACGTGAACGCCAAGAGCTTGAGTCGCAGCGCCAAATTGCCGAGCTTGCACCGTTGCGTCGCGAGGTTGTGCAGGTCAACTATGCCAAGGCTGCGGACATTGCCCGCCTGTTTCAGTCGGTGACGAACAATGGCGGCGTGGCGGAAGAGCGTGGATCGATTGCGGTGGACGACCGTACTAACAACATCATCGCTTATCAAACGCAAGAGCGGCTAGATGAGTTGCGTCGTATTGTTGCTCAGCTCGATATCCCGGTGCGGCAGGTCATGATCGAAGCGCGGATCGTCGAGGCGAACGTTGACTACGACAAGAGTCTCGGCGTTCGCTGGGGGGGAAATCTTGGAGCTGGCAACAAATGGAGCGCTTGGGGAAAGAACGGCAATCTGGATATTGAGGATGGTGAAGACGGCGGCCAACAGATTACATGGCCTATGAATACGCCGTTTGTAGATATGGGGGCTGTCGGTTCTACTTCTGGCATTGGACTCGGATTTGTAACGGATAACGCGATCCTTGACCTCCAGCTTTCGGCGATGGAGAAGACGGGAAATGGCGAGGTGGTTTCTCAGCCTAAAGTGGTTACTGCCGATAAGGAAACTGCAAAAATTCTCAAAGGCTCGGAAGTTCCCTATCAGGAAGCTAGTTCCAGTGGGGCAACTAGCACATCCTTTAAAGAGGCTGCGCTTTCGCTAGAGGTGACGCCGCAGATTACGCCGGATAACCGAATCATCATGGAAGTAAAGGTCACAAAGGATGAGCCGGATTTTTCACAGGCAGCGACAACCGGCGTGCCGGCTATCCGCAAGAATGAAGTGAACGCGAAAGTGCTTGTCACTGATGGCGAGACGATTGTTATCGGCGGAGTCTTCTCTAATACGCAAAGCAAATCGGTCGATAAGGTGCCATTCCTTGGGGATTTGCCATATCTTGGACGCCTTTTCCGTCGCGACCTAGTGCAAGATCGAAAATCTGAGCTGCTTGTGTTCATTACTCCTAGGATCATGAATAATCAGTCAATCCAAGCTAGCCGCTCATATTGACCGTTAATGCACAACTTCATCCTCATAGGCCCGATGGGAGCTGGTAAAAGCACCATCGGGCGCTTGCTTGCCAAGGAGCTGCGTCTGCCGTTCAAGGATTCCGACAAGGAAATCGAGCAGCGGACCGGCGCCAGCATTCCTCTGATCTTCGATGTAGAGGGTGAGGCCGGTTTTCGCGAGCGTGAACGTGCAGTGATTGCCGATCTTTGTCAGCAGGACGGGGTGGTGCTCGCTACGGGTGGGGGCGCGGTGTTGCGCGAGGACAATCGCAAGGCACTTCGCTCCGGTGGTCGCGTCGTCTATCTCTGCACTTCTGTCGATCAGCAGCTCGAGCGCACGTCGCGCGACCGCAATCGTCCGTTGCTTCAGGCAAGCGATCCCCGTAGCGTTCTTGCTGCGCTCATGGCTATTCGCGACCCGCTGTACCGCTCCATTGCGGATATCATCATCGAGACAGACGAGCGTCCGCCGCGGCTGGTGGTCATGGAAATTCTCGATAGGCTCGCTTCATTGCCTCCCCGTGAAAGCCAGGATGAATCTGCGCTATCCTAGCCCCCTTTATTGTTGGGGGCCCCATGCAGACTCTTCAGGTCGATCTCGGCGAGCGTAGCTATCCCATTCATATCGGCGAGCGATTGATCGATCGCAGCGATCTTTTTGCAAGCAAGATTCGCGGCCGCCAAGTCGCCATCGTGACCAATGAAACGGTTGCGCCACTGTACCTCGATCGTCTGACGAGCACGCTTTCCGGCTATTCCGTTACCCCCATAATCCTGCCTGATGGCGAAAGCCACAAAAATTGGGAGACGCTTCAGCTTATTTTCGACGCACTGCTCGGTGCTCGGCACGATCGCAATACAACGGTCGTGGCGTTGGGCGGCGGCGTCATCGGCGACATGGCGGGATTCGCGGCCGCCAGCTACCAGCGTGGTGTGGACTTCATCCAGGTGCCGACCACGCTTCTCTCGCAAGTGGACTCCTCGGTTGGTGGCAAAACCGGCATCAACCACCCGCTGGGCAAGAACATGATCGGCGCGTTCTACCAGCCTCGTGCAGTGGTCATCGATACCGCCACGTTGGCGACGTTGCCGTCTCGCGAGCTGTCTGCAGGGCTGGCCGAAGTCATCAAGTATGGGCTGATCTGCGACGAGCCCTTCCTGACCTGGCTTGAAGCCAATATCGATCGGATTCGCTCGCTGGATTCCCTGGCGCTGACCGAGGCGATCCACCGTTCCTGCGCAGCCAAGGCCAAGGTGGTCAATGCGGACGAGCGAGAATCGGGTGTGCGCGCCACCCTCAACCTGGGCCATACCTTTGGTCATGCCATAGAGACCCATATGGGTTATGGGGTCTGGCTGCATGGTGAGGCGGTATCGGCGGGAACCGTGATGGCGCTTGAGATGTCCTCTCAGCTCGGCTGGATCGGCCAGGCGGATCGTGATCGCGCCATCCGGCTTTTGCAGCGAGCCGGGCTGCCGGTGGTGCCTCCTGCCGAGATGCAGCCGCAAGATTTCCTTGAGCACATGGCGGTGGACAAGAAGGTCCTGGATGGTTGTCTCCGTCTCGTGCTGCTTCGGCAGATGGGGGAGGCGGTTGTCACAGGCGACTTCCCTCGCGGCGTGCTCGAAACCACCTTGAGCGCCGATTACGGTGCTATGACGGAACACTTGGGAGCGTAAGAAAATTTCCATGAACAGTTTGTCCGCGGACGACGCGTTTCTGACTCACTATGGCTTCAGCCATGACCCTTTCGCGGCCCGTGTTCCGGGGTTCAAGTTCTTTCCCGCTCAGCGCAAGCCGGTGCTTGGGCAGCTGCACCACCTGGCCCGTTACAGCCAGTTGCTGTTGTTGGTGACCGGGCCGGAAGGCAGCGGCAAAACGTTGCTACGCCAGGCGCTTGTCGCCAGCAGCAACAAGCAGGCTGTGCAGAGCGTAGTCGTCACTCCGCAGAGCACCATGGACGCCAGTGCGCTGCTGGCGCAGATCGCTCAGGCACTCAACAGTCAGGACGCCGATTTCGATGGCATCATGGCGCAGGTAGTCCAGCTGGCTCTGACGGGGCAGGAAGTCTATCTGTTGGTGGATGATGCCGAGCGCCTGACTGGCGCTGCGGTGGAGACCCTGCTGCGTCTGGCTGCGGGGACACCTGAAGCGCGCCCGCACGTCTTTCTGTTTGGCGAGCCTGCGCTGGCCGGGCGACTTGAAGCCCTGAGCGAAGGCGAAGAACGACATCACGCCATCGCCTTGCAACCTTATGAAGAAGATGAGACGCGCGAGTATCTGGCGTTGCGGCTCGAAGGTGCGGGTAGCGGCATCGAGTGCCTGAACGAGGAGCAGATTGCGCGTATCCATGATCAGTCGGGCGGCTGGCCTGGAGCGATCAACCAGGTGGCGCGTGACGAACTTCTCGCGGCGATGCAGAGCAGTCGCGGACGGCGGAAGTCCAGCGCAATGGCATTGCCGCTGCCGAAGAAACATCTGTTGGCGGCGCTGGCCGTGATTGTGGTGGTCGCGATTGGCTTTCTGGTTCTGCGTGGTGGCGAGGGTGAGCGGTCGGTTGCGCCGCAAGCCACTCAGTTGCCGCTCGATGCTCCGGCGGGCTCATCAGCGGCTTCGTCTGAGCAGGGCGGGCAAACCGCGATCGAGTTCGATGCTGAGGAACGGCCGTTGTCGCTGCCGCTGGGCGGTGATGCGCAGCCGGTGATTCGAGAGCCGCTCGCTGCCGCTGCAGGTGGCGAAGACGATGCTGAGGTTGCGCTTCCCGGTGCGCGCGAATCGACAATTCCTGCACCTGCACCTGCACCTGCACCTGCACCTGCACCTGCACCTGCACCTGCACCTGCACCTGCACCGGTGGAGCGTGTCCAGCCTGCTCCGCCTGTTGCAACGG
Organism: Stutzerimonas sp. Brlt_14; assembly: GCF_051948915.1. Classification (NCBI taxonomy): domain Bacteria; kingdom Pseudomonadati; phylum Pseudomonadota; class Gammaproteobacteria; order Pseudomonadales; family Pseudomonadaceae; genus Stutzerimonas; species Stutzerimonas sp. Brlt_14. Next base: position 67,153 of record NZ_JAYJLM010000006.1, on the reverse strand, counting down.
TGCCGACGCCGGCGCCGACACAGGCGCCTGCTCCGGCATCGCCGCAGGTGCGGCAGAATGTCGCTGAGCGTACGCCAGCGCCTACTGCTGCGCCCAGCGCTTCAGGCAATCGGTCTTGGTATGCCAGTCAGCCGGGCAGCAACTATCTGGTCCAGATCCTCGGGACACGTGTCGAAAAGAATGCTCAAGCGATCGTTCAGCAGCATGGCGCCAGCTATCGCTACTTCACCAAGACGCACGAAGGCAAGCCGCTCTACGTCGTCACCTACGGCAATTTTGCCAACCGAGCGGCAGCGGTTGCAGCGGTGAAGGCGCTGCCCGCTTCGCTCCAGGCCGGCAAGCCATGGGTACGAAGTTTCGCCAGCGTCCAGCAGGAATTGGCGCCAGCTCGATAAAAAATGCCCCAAAAAAGTGCGCAATGCACTGTTTTGGGGCTTGCAAAAATAAATTGTGCCGATCTAGCGGGCTTTGTAAACTGCTCCCCCTTTTGCCCACGTGAATGACGGGGTGAGTCGCTGCGCCGTCAATAAGGGGTTGATTTACAACGCATTTAGCTGGTGGAGTGCCTATGAGAGCAGGTCTGTTTCGTCCTGAAGAGTTCAAGGATAACTGCGGCTTCGGTCTGATTGCCCACATGCAGGGCGAGGCAAGCCATCACCTGCTAAAGACTGCCATTCAGTCCCTGACATGCATGACTCACCGCGGCGGCATCAACGCCGATGGCAAGACCGGCGACGGCTGCGGTCTGTTGATGCAGAAGCCTGACGCCTTTCTGCGCGCGAAGGCCCTGGAGCATTTCAACGCCGAGCTGCCGGCCCAATATGCGGTTGGCATGGTCTTCCTCGATCAGGACGCCAGCAAGGCGGATCGCGCTCGTGCTCAGCTGAGCGAGGAAATCCAGGCGCAGGGGCTTACCCTGGTTGGCTGGCGTGAGGTTCCGGTGGACACCAGCGTTCTCGGGCAGCTGGCGCTCGAGCGTCTGCCGCGCATTGAACAGGTGTTCGTTTCCGGCGACGGGCTCGATGAGCGTCAGTTCGGCATCAAGCTGTTCTTCGCCCGCCGCCGCGCCGAAGTCGCACTGGCCGACGACAGCGCCTTCTATGTCTGCAGCCTCTCGGACAAGGACATCATCTACAAAGGCCTGATGATGCCGGCCGACCTGGCCCAGTTCTACCCGGACCTGGGTGACGAGCGCCTCGCGACCGCGATCTGCGTGTTCCACCAGCGTTTCTCCACCAACACCATGCCGCAGTGGCGGCTGGCTCAGCCGTTCCGCTTTCTTGCGCACAACGGCGAAATCAACACCATCACCGGTAACCGCAACTGGGCCCAGGCGCGCCGCCTGAAGTTCGCCAACGAATTGCTGCCGGATCTCGAAAGCCTGTCGCCGCTGATCAACCGCACCGGTTCTGACTCCTCGAGCATGGACAACATGCTCGAACTCTTGGTCACCGGAGGAATGGATCTGTTCCGTGGCCTGCGCATGATCATTCCGCCGGCCTGGCAGAACGTCGAGACCATGGACCCCGACCTGCGTGCCTTCTACGAATTCAACTCCATGCACATGGAGCCCTGGGATGGCCCGGCCGGCGTGGTGCTGACCGATGGCCGCCACGCGGTTTGTCTGCTCGACCGCAACGGGCTGCGTCCGGCGCGCTGGGTAACCACCAAGAACGGCTATATCACCCTCGCGTCCGAAGTCGGCGTCTGGGATTACAAGCCGGAAGATGTGCTTGCCAAGGGTCGTGTCGGCCCGGGGCAGATCCTCGCGGTGGACACCCACACCGGCAAGGTGCTGCACACCGATGACATCGACAACCACCTGAAGGCGCAGCAGCCTTACAAGAAGTGGCTGCGGCAGAACGCGCTGCGCATCCAGTCGACGCTGGATGACAACGATCACGGTTCGGCTTTCTACGATGCCGACCAGCTCAAGCAGTACATGAAGATGTACCAGGTCACCTTCGAGGAGCGTGACCAGGTGCTGCGCCCGCTGGCCGAACAGGGCCAGGAAGCGGTCGGATCGATGGGCGACGACACGCCCATGGCCGTGCTGTCGCGCCGCGTGCGTTCGCCCTACGACTACTTCCGCCAGCAGTTCGCCCAGGTGACCAACCCGCCGATCGACCCGCTGCGCGAAGCCATCGTGATGTCGCTGGAAACCTGTCTGGGTGCCGAGCGCAACGTCTTCGAGGAAACCGCCGAACACGCCAATCGGGCGATCCTGACCACGCCGGTGATCTCGCCCGCCAAATGGCGCACGATCATGAACCTCGAGCGGCCCGGCTTCGAGCGTCTGGTCATCGACCTCAACTACGAGGAAGGTACCGGCCTCGAGGCGGCGATCCGCAACATCGCCGATCAGGCCGAAGAGGCCGTGCGCGGGGGCAAGGTGCTGCTGGTGCTGAGCGATCGCCGCATCGCTCCGGGCAAACTGCCGGTGCATGCTTCGCTGGCGGTCGGTGCGGTACACCACCGCCTGGTCGAGACCGGGCTGCGCTGCAGCTGCAACATCCTGGTGGAAACCGCCACCGCTCGCGATCCGCATCATTTCGCAGTGCTCATCGGTTTCGGTGCGACAGCTGTCTACCCGTTCCTCGCCTACGAAGTGCTGGGTGACCTGATCCGTACCGGCGAGGTGCTGGGCGATCTCTACGAAGTGTTCAAGCACTATCGCAAGGGCATCTCCAAGGGGCTGATGAAGATCATCTCCAAGATGGGCATCTCGACCATCGCGTCCTACCGCGGCGCGCAACTGTTCGAAGCCGTCGGCCTGTCCGACGAGGTCGTGGAGCTCAGCTTCCGCGGCGTCGCCAGTCGCATCAAGGGTGCCCGCTTCGAGGACCTCGAGGCCGAGCAGAAGGCGCTGGCGGTCGAAGCCTGGAGCAGCCGCAAGCCGATCCAGCAGGGTGGCCTGCTGAAGTTCGTCTACGGCGGCGAGTACCACGCCTACAACCCCGACGTGGTCAGCGCGCTGCAGCTCGCCGTGCAGAGCGGTGACTACAGCCGCTTCAAGGAGTACACGGCGCTGGTCGATCAGCGCCCGGTGGCGATGCTGCGTGACCTGCTCAAGGTCAAGCTGGCCGATCAGCCGCTGGCGCTGGAGGAGGTCGAGCCGCTGGATGCCATCCTCAAGCGCTTCGACTCCGCTGGTATTTCCTTGGGCGCACTGTCGCCAGAAGCCCACGAAGCCATCGCCGCGGCGATGAACCGCATCGGGGCGCGTTCGAACTCCGGTGAGGGCGGTGAAGACCCGGCCCGCTACGGCACCGAGCGCAGCTCGAAGATCAAGCAGGTCGCAACCGGCCGCTTCGGTGTGACCCCGGAATACCTGGTCAACGCCGAAGTGCTGCAGATCAAGGTCGCCCAGGGCGCCAAGCCGGGTGAAGGCGGCCAGCTGCCCGGTGGCAAGGTCAATGGCCTGATCGCGCGTCTGCGTTACGCCGTGCCCGGCGTGACCCTGATCTCCCCGCCGCCGCACCATGACATCTATTCCATCGAGGACCTCGCGCAGCTGATCTTCGACCTCAAGCAGGTCAATCCGCAGGCGCTGGTGTCCGTCAAACTGGTGGCCGAGCCGGGCGTGGGCACCATCGCCGCCGGCGTGGCCAAGGCCTACGCCGACCTGATCACCATCTCCGGTTACGACGGCGGCACTGGTGCCTCGCCGCTGACCTCGATCCGCTATGCCGGTTCGCCGTGGGAGCTGGGCCTGGCGGAAACCCACCAGACTCTGCGCGGCAATGACCTGCGGGGCAAGGTCCGGGTGCAGACCGATGGTGGCCTGAAGACTGGCCTGGACGTGATCAAGGCCGCGATCCTTGGCGCCGAAAGCTTCGGCTTCGGGACCGCGCCGATGATCGCCCTGGGCTGCAAGTACCTGCGCATCTGCCACCTGAACAACTGCGCCACCGGCGTCGCAACCCAGAACGAGCAGCTGCGCAAGGATCACTTCATCGGCACCGTCGACATGGTGGTCAACTTCTTCCAGTTCGTCGCCGAGGAAACCCGCGAGTGGCTGGCCAAGCTGGGCGTGCGCAGCCTCGGCGAGCTGATCGGCCGTACCGATCTGCTCGAAGTGCTGCCGGGCGACACCGCCAAGCAGAACAATCTCGACCTGACGCCGCTGCTCGGCGGCAGCAACATCCCGGCCGACAAGCCGCAGTTCTGCGAAGTGGAGAAGAACCCGCCGTTCGACCAGGGCTTGCTGGCCGAGGAGATGGTCAAGCTGGCCAAGAGCGCCATCGACGCCAAGAGCGGCGGCGAGTTCGAACTGGAGATCTGCAACTGCGACCGTTCCATCGGTGCGCGCGTCTCCGGCGAGATCGCCCGTCAGCATGGCAACCAGGGCATGAAGGATGCGCCGATTACCTTCCGCTTCAAGGGCACGGCAGGGCAGAGCTTCGGGGTCTGGAACGCCGGCGGCCTGAACCTGTACCTGGAAGGCGACGCCAACGACTACGTCGGCAAGGGTATGACCGGCGGCAAGCTGGTGGTCACCCCGCCGCAGGGCGCTGCCTATCGTTCGCAGGATTCGGCCATCATCGGCAATACCTGCCTGTACGGCGCCACCGGTGGCAAGCTGTTCGCCGCCGGTACTGCCGGTGAGCGTTTCGCCGTGCGCAACTCCGGCGCCCATGCGGTCGTCGAGGGTACCGGTGACCACTGCTGCGAGTACATGACCGGCGGTTTCGTCTGTGTGCTGGGCAAGACCGGGCACAACTTCGGTTCCGGCATGACCGGTGGTTTCGCCTATGTATTGGACATGGACAACAGCTTCGTCGACCGCGTGAACAACGAACTGGTCAACCTGCAGCGCATCACCGGCGAGGCGATGGAAGCCCATCGCAGCCATCTGCAGGATGTGCTGCGCGAGTACGTTGCCGAAACCGCGAGCGAGTGGGGGGCAGAACTGCTGGATAATCTTGACGACTATCTGCGTCGTTTCTGGCTGGTCAAGCCCAAGGCGGCCAACCTGGCCTCGCTGCTGTCGAGCACCCGGGCCAACCCGCAATAACAAGAAGCCGCTTCAGGCAGCGGCCCCGCCTTGGCTGGGGCCGCTGCTCACCCTGATTGTCTTGCAGCCGTATGTATCGTCTACGGCCGCTGTTGAGAGGTTATGAAATGACTGAACGTCTGAATAACGACTTCCAGTTCATCGAGGTCGGGCGCAAGGATCCGAAGAAGAAGCTGCTGCGCCAGCGCAAGAAGGAGTTCGTCGAAATCTACGAACCCTTCAAGCCGCAGCAGGCTTGCGAGCAGGCCCATCGCTGCCTGGGCTGCGGCAACCCTTATTGCGAGTGGAAATGCCCGGTCCACAACTACATCCCCAACTGGCTCAAGCTGGTTTCCGAGGGCAACATCCTCGCCGCTGCCGAGCTGGCTCATCAGACCAACACCCTGCCGGAAGTCTGTGGCCGCGTATGCCCACAGGATCGCCTCTGCGAAGGTGCCTGCACGCTGAATGACGGTTTCGGTGCGGTGACCATCGGCTCGGTAGAGAAGTACATCGCCGACACCGCCTTCGCCATGGGCTGGCGGCCGGACATGTCCAAGGTCAAGCCGACCGGCAAGAAGGTCGCCATCATCGGTGCCGGCCCGGCGGGCCTCGGTTGCGCGGATATCCTCGTGCGCAACGGCGTGACCCCGGTGGTGTTCGACAAGAACCCCGAGATTGGTGGCCTGCTGACCTTCGGCATCCCTGAGTTCAAGCTGGAAAAGACCGTGCTCAGCCGCCGCCGCGAGATCTTCAGCGGCATGGGCATCGAGTTCCGCCTGAACACCGAAGTGGGCAAGGACATCAGCATCGATCAGCTGCTGGCTGACTACGATGCCGTGTTCATGGGCATGGGCACCTACACCTACATGAAGGGCGGCTTCCCTGGCGAGGATCTGCCGGGCGTGTACGATGCGCTGGATTTCCTCATCGCCAACGTCAACCGCAACCTCGGCTTCGAAAAGTCCGCCGAGGACTTCATCGACATGAAGGGCAAGAAGGTCGTGGTTCTGGGTGGCGGTGATACCGCGATGGACTGCAACCGGACTTCCATCCGCCAGGGCGCCAAGAGCGTGACCTGTGCCTATCGTCGTGATGCGGCAAACATGCCGGGTTCGCGCCGTGAAGTGAAGAACGCCAAGGAAGAGGGCGTGAAGTTCCTCTTCAATCGCCAGCCCATCGCCATCGTCGGCGAAGGCAAGGTCGAAGGTGTGAAGGTAGTCGAGACCCGTCTCGGCGCGCCGGATGCCCGTGGCCGCCGCAGCCCCGAGCCGATCCCGGGCTCCGAGCAGGTGTTGCCTGCCGATGCGGTGGTCATCGCCTTCGGTTTCCGGCCGAGCCCGGCACCGTGGTTCGAGGGCCAGGGTATCCAACTGGATAACCAGGGCCGCGTCGTCGCCCCGGAGCGGGGTCAGTTCAAGCACCAGACCAGCAACCCGAAGATCTTCGCCGGCGGCGATATGGTTCGCGGCTCCGATCTGGTGGTGACCGCGATCTACGAAGGGCGCCAGGCTGCCGAAGGCATCATGGACTACCTCGGCGTCTGATCGGTGTTGATCGAGCGCCGACAGGGGCTCGGAACGGCCTGATTTGAATCAAGCCCAAAGGTAAAAGGCACGGCACTCGCCGTGCCTTTTTTTTTCCGCTTTGCGACAATGCACGGCACTTTTTCGCTGGAACCCTGCCATGACTGCCTTGAAGAACGACCGCTTCCTTCGTGCCCTGCTCAAGCAGCCTGTCGACGTCACCCCTGTGTGGATGATGCGCCAGGCCGGCCGCTATCTGCCCGAATACCGGGCCAGCCGCGCCAAGGCCGGTGACTTCATGAGCCTGTGCATGAATCCGGAGCTCGCCTGCGAGGTAACCCTGCAGCCGCTGGATCGCTATCCGCTGGATGCCGCTATCCTGTTCTCCGATATCCTCACCGTGCCGGACGCCATGGGGCTCGGCTTGTACTTCGAGACCGGTGAAGGTCCGCGCTTCAAGAAGGTGGTGAGCAGTGCGGCGGACATCGAGGCGCTACCGATTCCCGATCTGGAGAAGGATCTGGGCTACGTGATGGACGCGGTGCGTACCATTCGCCGCGAACTCAACGGCCGCGTACCGCTGATCGGTTTCTCCGGAAGCCCTTGGACCCTGGCGACCTACATGGTCGAAGGCGGCTCCTCGAAGGACTTCCGCAAATCCAAGGCGATGCTCTACGAAAACCCGCAGGCAATGCACGCCTTGCTGGACAAGCTGGCCCAGTCGGTTACCAGCTACCTCAACGGCCAGATCCTGGCCGGCGCCCAGGCGGTGCAGATCTTCGATTCCTGGGGTGGCAGCCTGTCGGCCGCGGCCTATCAGGAGTTCTCCCTGGCCTATATGCGCAAAATCGTAGACGGTCTGATCCGCGAACATGACGGCCGCCGCGTGCCGGTGATCCTGTTCACCAAGGGTGGCGGGCTGTGGCTGGAGTCCATGGCCGACGCCGGTGCCGAAGCGCTGGGGCTGGACTGGACCTGCGACATCGGCGAGGCGCGCCGCCGCGTCGGCGACAAGGTGGCGCTGCAGGGCAACATGGACCCGAGCGTGCTCTATGCCAAGCCCGACGCCATCCGCGCCGAGGTCGCGCGTATCCTGGCGAGCTTCGGTCATGGCAATGGCCACGTGTTCAACCTGGGCCACGGCATCACGCCGGAAGTCGATCCAGCCCATGCCGGCGCCTTCATCGAGTCGGTGCACGAACTGTCCGCGCAATACCACGCCTGATTTTTCAACGGCTCGAAACGAAACGCCCCGCATCAGCGGGGCGTTTTGCATTGCGGGTTCAGTGTGCCGTCTGCGGCTCCGGCAGCGGACGCAGGCGCGCCAGGTGCAGCGCCACGGCGAAGGCGATCAGCAGCAGCGAGGCGATGAACAGGCCGACGCCATCCCAGCCGGCGGCGTGCCAGAAGACCCCACCCAGCGTGCCGGCGATGCTCGAGCCCAGGTAGTAACTGAACAGATAGAGCGAGGAGGCCTGGCCGCGCGCCTGCCGGGCGCGGCGGCCAATCCAGCTGCTGGCGACCGAGTGGGCGCCGAAGAAACCGAAGGTGAACAGCAGCATGCCCAGCAGCACCAGCGGCAGCCGGTCGAACAGGGTCAGGCCCACGCCCGCCAGCATCAGGGCGATCACCAGCCAGAACACCCGGCGCCGGCCGAAGCGATCGGCCAGTGCGCCGACTTGAGCCGAGCTGTAGATGCCCGACAGGTAGAGCACCGCCAGCAGACCGATCATGGTCTGGCTGAGGTGGAACGGCTCGGCAATCAGCCGATAGCCGATGTAGTTGTACAGCGTGACGAAGCTGCCCATCAGCAGAAAGCCCTGCAGGAACAGCCAGGGCAGGCCGGCATCGCGGAAGTGCAGGCGGTAGCCCTGCAGCAATCCCTGCGGGCGCAGCGGTCGCGGACGGAAGTGCCGCGATTCCGGTAGAAAGCGCCAGAGCAGCAGGGCCGCCAGCAGCGCCAGCCCGCCCATCAGTCCCAGCACGCTATGCCAGGACAGGTAGTCCACCAGCACGCCGCTCAGCAAGCGTCCGCTCATGCCGCCGATGGCGTTGCCGCCGATGTACAGCCCCATTGCCAGGCCCAGATGGTGGGGATGGATCTCCTCGCTCAGGTAGGTCATGGCCACTGCAGCCACGCCGCTGAGCGCCAGGCCGACCAGTGCGCGCATCAGCAGAACGCCATGCCAGCTGGGCGCCAGCGCACTACCGACGGTGAACACCGCGGCAGCGAGCAGGGAGGCGACCAGCACCTGCTTGCGGCCGATGGCATCGGAGATCGGCCCGGTGATCAGCAGGCCGACGGCCAGGGTCAGCGTCGAGAGCGAAAGGATCAAGCTGCTCTGCGCTGCGTTGATGCCGAATGCCTGCGACAGCATGGGCATCATCGGCTGCACGCAGTAGAGCAGGGCGAAGGTGGCGAAGCCGCCGGCGAACAGCGCCAGGGCGGTGCGCGTGAAGCGCGGGGTGCCTTTCTCTGTATGGCTGATGGGCGCGCCAGGCGCCGGTATCTCTGCTGACGCGTCGCTGGCGTCGTGCGTACTGCTCACGATGAAGACCTCTGTCCGATTCGCTTTTTCCGGCCAAAAGCGGCCCGTTACGCCTGTGATCGCTTTTTCGATCGACGGGCGCGATTGCTGTTGTTTGGGTTTATGGACGAAATGATAGGAAGCTTTGTTTAAGCTATCCAATATATTATTCGACCTGAATGATATGTTTTGCGACTCATAAGGAATCCTCATGGAGCTGCGTCATCTCCGCTACTTCGTGGCGGTCGCCGAGGAACTGCACTTCGGTCGCGCCGCCGAACAGCTGCGCATTTCACAGCCGCCGTTGAGCCAGCAGATCCAGGCGCTGGAACAGGAACTCGGCGTAAGGCTGTTCGATCGGACCAACCGGCGCGTGGCGCTGACCGACGCGGGCCGGTTGTTTCTCGAGGAAACGCGGCGCACGCTCGCGCAGGTCGACAAGTCGGTAGACGTGGCCCGGCGCGCCGAACAGGGCGAAATCGGTGAGCTCAAGGTGGGGTTCACCTCATCGGCGCCGTTCACCTCGATCCTGCCGCGGGCGATTCTGGCCTTTCGCCGCACCTTTCCTGCGGTGCATCTGGATTTGCAGGAGATGACCAGCAAGCAGGTGGTCGATGCCGTCCAGGACGAGACGCTGCAAGTGGGCATGATTCGCCCGTTCGCGTTGCCTGCGGGCCTGCAGACCGTCGAGCTGTTCAGTGAGCCGCTGGTGGCGCTGATGCATGCGGGACACCGGCTGGCGGATGCCGGGGACGAGGGGCTGACGTTGGCTGATCTGGCCGAGGAGCCCTTCGTGTTCTTCCCGCGCAGCTACGGTACGGGGCTGTACGACCAGTTGCTCAGCCTGGCGCGCCGTGCGGGCTTCAATCCACGCATTGCCCAAGAGGCGAACGAGGCGCTGACCATCATCGGCCTGGTCGCCGCCGGGCTGGGAGTGTCGGTGTTGCCGGCGTCGTTCCAGCGCATCCGCATCGACGGCGTGCGCTTTCTCACCCTGCAGGACAAGGATGCGACCACCGCCGTCTGGCTGGTCAAACGCCGGCAGGAGCAGTCGCCGTTGGCGCAGGCCTTCATGGAGCTGGTAACGCGCGAGGCCTCCGCGCAGCGCTAGGCGTTCGCTCAGGGCTGCTTGTAGTGGCCGGGTGTATCGCCTTTCTCGTGCTTGTGCACACGGGTCACGCGGATGTCGGTGATGCCCAGGACTTCGGCCTGCTCCAGCAGCTGCGCCTCGTCGGCATCGGCCTTCGGCATCACCAGGCTGTTCTCGGCGTCGGCATTGTGCAGCTGGATGAGGTGCCGCGCCGCCTCGCCCTGGGACAGGCTGTCGACGTCGGCGTCATAGGTCTCGGCGCGCGGGTCGTTCTGGTAGATGTAGTTGATTTCGAAGGTGTGCGAAGACTTGCCGAACATGAGGCGCTCCCGTGGAGGTCACTGATGTTCAGTGGACTCGACGGCAACGGCAAACGTTCCAGCAGACGGTCGGCCCCTCACCGCACGCCCTGCTGTGCCAGCCAGGCGAGCAGTTGCGGCAGTGGCATGGCACCGCTCTGTCGTGCCACTTCGCGACCGTCACGGAACAGGATCAGGCTGGGAATGGAGCGGATTCCGAGCTGTGTCGACAGCTGGGCATTGGCTTCGCTGTCGAGCTTGGCCAGGCGGCAGCGGCCCTGCAGCTGGCGGGCGGCCTGGGCGAAGGTCGGGGCGAAGCTGCGGCAGGGGCCACACCAGCTCGCCCAGACATCCACCAGTAGCGGCAGGTCGCCCTTGATCTGGTTGGCGAACTGGCTCTGTTGCAGCTCGAACGGTTGGTCCGGTAGCGCCTCGGACTTGCAGCGCCCGCAGCGTGGCGCGTCATGTACGCGCGCGGCAGGGATGCGGTTGAGGCTGGCGCACTGTGCGCAGGGAACGATCAACGAATCGGTCATGGCGAGGCTCCACGGCGGTATGCCGATAATGTGGAGCCTCGCCGGCGGATATCAAGCCGCGGGCGCTCTCAGCCCCTGGATGCGCTCAGCGCCTGGGCCAGGTCGGCAAGGATGTCGTCGATATGCTCGATGCCGATGGACAGCCGGATCAGATCCTGCGACACCCCGGCGCGGGCCAGCTCCTCGGCATTCAGCTGGCGGTGCGTGGTACTCGCCGGATGGCAGGCCAGGGACTTGGCATCGCCGATGTTGACCAGGCGCACCACCAGCTTGAGTGCATCGATGAACCGTGCGCCGGCCTCCATGCCGCCTTCGATGCCGAAGCAGAGGATCGAGGCCGGCGTGCCGCCCATGTAGCGGCGTGCCAGTTCGTGTTCGGGATGATCCGGCAGGCCGGCGTACTTGACCCAGGCTACCTGCGGGTGGGCCTGGAGGAACTCGGCGACCTTCAGCGCATTCTCGCAATGACGCTCCATGCGCAGCGCCAGGGTTTCCAGCCCCTGCAGGATCAGAAACGAGTTGAACGGGGAAATCGCTGCGCCCATGTTGCGCAGCGGCACCACGCGGCAGCGACCGATGAAGGCGGCCGGGCCGAAGGCCTCGGTGTAGGTGACGCCGTGGTAGGACACGTCCGGCGTGTTCAGCAGGGCGAAGCGCTCCTTGTGCTGTGCCCAGGGGAATTTGCCGGAGTCGACGACGATGCCGCCAATGCTGGTGCCGTGGCCGCCCATGTACTTGGTCAGCGAATGCACGACGATGTCGGCGCCATGCTCGAACGGCCGGCAGAGCATCGGCGTGGCGACTGTGTTGTCGACGATCAGCGGCACACCGTGGCGGTGCGCGGCCTCGGCCAGGGCGGCGAGATCGATGACATTGCCCGCCGGGTTGCCGATGGATTCGCAGAACACCGCCTTGGTGCGATCGTCGATCAGCGCTTCCAGCGCTGCGATGTCATCGTGGGCGGCGAAACGCACCTCGATGCCCTGGCGCGGCAGGGTGTGGGCAAACAGGTTGTAGGTGCCGCCATAGAGTTTGGCCACCGAGACGATGTTGTCGCCTACTTCGGCGATGGTCTGGATGGCGTAGGTGATCGCTGCCATGCCCGAAGCTACGGCAAGTGCGGCCACCCCGCCTTCAAGCGCTGCGACGCGCTGTTCGAGCACGTCGGTGGTGGGATTCATGATGCGCGTGTAGATGTTGCCCGGCACCTTCAGGTCGAACAGGTCGGCGCCGTGCTGGGTGTCATCGAAGGCGTAGGAGGTGGTCTGGTAGATCGGCACCGCCACCGCCCTGGTGGTGGGGTCTGGGCTGTAGCCAGCGTGGATGGCGAGGGTTTCCAGTTTCATGGCGCGCTCCTTTTTCTTGTTCGTCATGGCAAAGGCCCGAGAGCATGAAACTGAACACCTGACCGGTCAATGATCCAGCGCAAGCCTTTCCGTCAAATCGGCGTGAGTGGCCAGAACAGCGGGATCACCAGCGTTCCGACCAGCCAGAGCAGCAGGTTCAGCGGGATGCCGATCTTGAGAAAGTCGGCGAAGCGATAGCCCCCGGCGTTGTAGACGAAGGTATTGGTCTGGTAGCCGATCGGTGTGGCGAAGCTGGCGCTTGCTGCGAACATCACCGCCACCACGAAGGCGCGTGGGTCGACGCCCAGGTGCTGCGCCAGGCCGATGGCGATGGGGGTGATCAGCACCGCCACGGCGTTGTTGGACAGCATCTCGGTGAGCAGCGAGGTCAGCAGGTAGATGAACGACAGCATGAACAACGGCCCGGCCCAGGGCGTCACGGTGGTCACGTTCTGTACGATCAGCTGTACCAGTCCTACCTTGTCCATGGCGATGCTGATGGCCAGCATGCCGAAGATCAGACTGAGGATCTTCCAGTCCACGGCCTTGTAGGCGTCCTCGACATCGAGGCAGCGCGTGGCCAGTACCGTGGCGGCGCCGATGATCGCCAGGCCTTCGATCGGCATCACGCCGAAGGCGGCGAGCCCCATCACTGCCAGCGTGGCGATGATGGCGATCGGCGCCTTGTCACGGCGGAACGCGCGCTCCTGTACGGCGTTGAGGCTGATCAGCTCGCCGTTGTCGGCGAAACGCTTGATCTGCGCCGGCGTGCCTTCGACCAGCATGACGTCGCCGAACTGCAGCTGGAAATCATCGAAGTTGCCTTGAATGTTCTCGTCCTGGCGGTGCACCGCAAGCACGCTGATGCCATAGCGGGCGGACAGGTCGAGGTCGCGCATCGGCCGGTGGCTGTAGCGCGACCCGCGGCCGACAATGGCTTCGGCGAGAATCACGTCTTCGCTGCTGATGGTCTCGAAGGCATCGCCGCGGTTGAAGGTCAGGTGGCCGCTCTCGCGCAGCTCCACCACATCCTTGACCTGCCCGTGGATCATCAGCAGGTCGCCGGCGCTGAGGACGAAGTCGTGCTCCGGGCGGCTGAACAGCTGGCTGTCGCGGTTCACCTGCAGCACCTGCAGGCCGCTGCCGCCGTTCAGGTTGGCCTCGGCGATGGTCTTGCCGATCACCGGGGAGTTGAGCGGCACGCGCAGTTCGGTCATGAAGTTGCGATCCAGGCGCGGGCCGAGCAGCTTGGACAGGGTGTCGCGCTCCGGTAGCAGATGCCTGCCGACCGTCAGCAGGTAGATCATGCCGGCAGCTGCCATGATCAGGCCGGCCGCAGTAATCTCGAACATGCCGAACGGCGCCAGGCCGGCCTTGCGCGCCACGCCATCGACGAGGATGTTGGTGGACGTGCCGATCATGGTCAGCGTGCCGCCGAGAATGGTCGCGTAGGACAACGGAATCAGCAGCTTCGACGGCGTGGTGCCGGCGCGCTTGGCCAGCGAAATCGCCACCGGCGTGAGGATTGCGACCACTGGCGTGTTGTTCAGGCAGGCGGAAATCACCAGCGCGGTGATCGTCAGGCCGAACAGTACGCGGGTAGGGCTGGTGCCGACCAGGTCGCCGAGCCAGGTGCCCAGGGCATCGATACAGCCGGTGCGCTCCAGCGCCGCGGAGATGATGAACATGCAGGCGATCGTCACTGGCGCCGAGTTGGACAGCACGCCGAGCACCTCGCCCGGTGTCAGCAGCTGGGTGGCCAGCAACACCGCCACCGCGATTGCGACGACGATATCCGGGCTCCAGCTCTCCCTGATGAACGCCACCAATACCCAGATCAGCAAGGCGCAGACGAACAACAGCGGCAGCGATTCGGGAAACATGGACATCCTTAAGGTGGCGACGACGAAGAGCCGAACAGCGGCCCCGCGCGCACGATAGAGAGGTCAGCTTAGAGAGTCCAGAAACCTTTCCTGCTGTTTATATGCGATCTGGTTATTAGCGAGCTATGGCAGTAGCCGGCACTCCAGCGCGACAGCTGTAGGGCAGACCTGGTGTCCTGCACAAATGAAAAAGCCGCGCAATGCGCGGCTTTGAAGGTGGTGGGCCCACACGGACTCGAACCGTGGACCAAAGGATTATGAGTCCTCTGCTCTAACCAACTGAGCTATAGGCCCCCAGAAGGCCGGCGGATTATAACGGCGGATGACAGTGGCGCCAATCGAAGCGCCCTGTTTGATAGGCATTGGTGAAAAAGAAACCCCCGGCATGCCGGGGGTTCTGGGTCTTACTCGTCGAGGAAGGAGCGCAGGTGCTCGCTTCTCGTCGGGTGGCGCAGCTTGCGCAGCGCCTTGGCTTCGATCTGACGAATGCGCTCGCGGGTGACATCGAACTGCTTGCCGACTTCCTCGAGGGTGTGGTCGGTATTCATGTCGATGCCGAAGCGCATACGCAGTACCTTGGCTTCACGGGCGGTGAGGCCGGACAGTACTTCGCGGGTGGCTTCCTTGAGGCTTTCCACGGTGGCCACGTCGATCGGCGACTGCATGGCCGAATCTTCGATGAAATCGCCCAGGTGCGAGTCTTCGTCGTCACCGATCGGCGTTTCCATGGAGATTGGCTCCTTGGCGATCTTCAGTACCTTGCGGATCTTGTCCTCGGGCATTTCCATGCGCTCGCCAAGCTCTTCGGGCGTGGGCTCGCGGCCCATTTCCTGCAGCATCTGACGGGAGATGCGGTTGAGCTTGTTGATCGTCTCGATCATGTGTACCGGGATGCGGATGGTCCGCGCCTGGTCGGCAATGGAGCGAGTGATCGCCTGGCGAATCCACCAGGTGGCGTAAGTCGAGAACTTGTAGCCGCGGCGGTATTCGAACTTGTCCACCGCCTTCATCAGGCCGATGTTGCCTTCCTGGATCAGATCGAGGAACTGCAGGCCGCGGTTGGTGTACTTCTTGGCTATGGAGATCACCAGGCGCAGGTTGGCCTCGACCATCTCCTTCTTCGCCCGGCGGGCCTTGGCCTCACCAATGGACATGCGGCGATTGATGTCCTTGATGTCGGCGATGGCGAGTTCGCACTGCTGTTCCAGTTCGATGAGCTTCTGCTGGCAGCGCTGAATCTCTTCCTTGCGGTTGCCGATGGCTTCGGCGTACTTGCTCTTGCCTGCAGCCAATTGCTCGGCCCAGTCGAGATTGGTCTCGTTGCTCGGGAACTGACGCAGGAAGTCGGCGCGCGGCATGCGGGCATCACGCACGCACAACTGCATGATGGCGCGTTCCTGAGCGCGGATCTGGTTCAGGGCATCACGCACGCGCTCGACCAGGGCATCGTACTGCTTGGGCACGAGCTTGATCGGCATGAACAGGATGGCGAGGGCTTCGAGCTCCTCGGTGGCCTGCTGGCTGGCGCGGCCGTGCTTCTTAAGGGCCTTGTTGGCTTTCTCAAGCTGTTCGGCGACCGCGCCGAAGCGCACGCGCGCAACTTCCGGATCGGGCCCGCCGTCGCCTTCTTCTTCCTCGGTATCCGACTCTTCTTCTTCGTCGTCGTCCTTGTCGTCGGCGACCGGCTTGGCCGTGGTCTGTGGCGTTTCCGGCTCGACTTCCTGCGGTGCGGCAGCACCGTCGTCGTCGGGGTCGATGTAGCCGCTGAGGATGTCGGACAGGCGACCGCCTTCGTTCGTCACGCGCTCGTAGTCGGCGAGGATGCTGTCGACGGTGCCAGGGAAGTGGGCGATCGCGCTCATGACTTCGCGAATGCCTTCCTCGATGCGTTTGGCGATTTCGATCTCGCCTTCGCGGGTCAGCAGTTCGACGGTGCCCATCTCGCGCATGTACATGCGCACTGGGTCGGTGGTGCGGCCGATATCGGTCTCGACCGCGGCGAGTGCGGCTGCGGCCTCTTCGGCTGCGGCTTCATCGGTATCGGCTTCGGCCAACAACAGGGCATCGGCATCCGGAGCGGTCTCGAATACGTTGATGCCCATGTCGTTGATCATGCGAATGATGTCTTCCACCTGTTCCGGATCGGAAATATCCTCCGGCAGGTGGTCGTTGACCTCGGCGTAAGTCAGGTAACCCTGCTCACGGCCACGCTGGATCAACTCTTTGAGGCGGGACTGCTGTTGCGCTTTTCCGGACATATAACCCTATCCACTGAAGGTTCTGGCGGGCTGAAAACAAGCTGAGCATTATAGCCGAGCTAGGACCTCACGCGCCAGTTGAGGTCGGTGTAGCGGGTATTGCGTTGCGGCTCAATAGGTTACGCAGTTGGTCTTTTTCCTCTGCGCTGAGTTCACCCTGGCGAGCCTTGCGCAGCAGGCTTTCGAGGCGCCGTTCCCGCTGTCTGGCGGCAAGGCTATTAATGGTGTCGAAAAACTGCTGTTCAAGGTTATCGGCAGAGATCAGCCATTCTTTCTCTGCCAGTGCGCGTAAAAGTCGCCCCTGATCGGTGCCGTGCCACCGGGCGATCAGCTGCAGGCTGCGCAGCTTGGGGTTTTTCTGCAGAGTGCCGAGCAGCGCTACCAGCAGTTGGGCATAGGTATCGTCTTCTGCGGCGAAATGGCTGACGTCTTCGACCTTCTGCGCCAGCTCCGGGTGGTGCAGCAGGGTGCGCAGGGTGGTCAGTGCCGGAGGCTCGACCGTGGCGGGTGTGCGCGGCCCGCGTGGCATTAAGTCTGGACCCTGGCCGTTTTTTTTCCAGTCCTTTTTCCACTCTTTCTTGCCTGGCTTGCCGTTGCGCGGTTGCGGCTGCACGGGTTCCGGTGGCTCGAAGTGGTCGGGCTCGCCGTAGGCCGGGCTGGCGTCGTAGTAGGTGTAGTCGTCGTAGGTCGGCGTGCTGCTGGGCGCGGATACGGGCGCGGCGGCCATGTGCTGCAGCGCCTCGCCGTTGAGCCCAGTGATCTCGGCCAGGCGCTGACGCATCAGTGCGCGCAGGTTGTTGCCCGGTATCTTTTCGATGAGCGGTGCGGCCAGTGTCGCCAGATGGGCCTTGCCTTCCAGGGAACGTGGATCGGCCTCTTCACTCAGTTGCTGGAAGAAATAGTCGGCCAGTGGTTGCGAGTGCTGCTGTATGCGGGCGCGAAAGGCGTCGGTGCCCTCGGCGCGGACCAGGGTGTCCGGATCTTCGCCGTCCGGCAGGAACAGAAAGCGGGCGCGGCGCCCGTCCTGAAGGTTCGGCAATGTAGCCTCCAGTGCGCGCCAGGCAGCCTTGCGTCCGGCGGCGTCCCCGTCGAAGCAGAACAGCACGCTGGGAACGATGCGGAACAGGCGTTTGAGGTGTTCCTCGCTGGTGGCGGTGCCCAGGGTGGCGACGGCATTGCGCAGACCTTGCTGGGCCAGGGCAATGACGTCCATGTAGCCCTCGACCACCATGATCTCGTCGAGATCGCGGTTGGCCTGGCGCGCTTCGTAGAGGCCGTAGAGCTCCTGGCCCTTGTGGAATACCGGGGTCTCCGGCGAGTTGAGATATTTGGGCTTGTCGTCGCCCAGCACCCGACCGCCGAAGGCGATCACCCGACCACGGCTGTCGCGGATGGGAAACATCACGCGGTCGCGAAAGCGGTCGTAGCGCTTGCCGTTCTCGGCGTTCTCGATCAGCAGGCCGGCATCGATCAGCGCCTTCTGCTGAAGCGCGTCGCCGCCGAGGTGCTTCATCAGGTTGTCCCAGCCGGGCGGTGCGAAGCCCAGGCCGAAGTCGCGGGCGATGACGCCGGACAGCCCGCGTCCCTTGAGGTATTCCACCGCGGCTTTGCGCGTCGGATGGCTTTTCAGCGCCTGGCGGTAATAGTCGGCGGCGGCGGCGAGCAGTGGGTAGAGCGGTGAATCGACCGGCTGGCGGGGCTTGTGCTTGCGCCCGCTGTCCTCGCGTGGGACTTCCATGCCGGCGCGCTTTGCCAGCTCTTCGACCGCCTGGGGGAAGTCCAGCTGGTCGTGGTCCATGACGAAGCCGAGGGCGTTGCCGCCGGCGCCGCAGCCAAAGCAGTAGTAGAACTGTTTGTCCGGGCTGACGCTGAAGGACGGCGTCTTTTCCTTGTGGAACGGGCAGAGGGCGCTGTAGTTCTTGCCGGTCTTCTTCAGCTGGATGCGCGAACCGACCACTTCGACGATGTCGGAGCGGTTGAGCAGGTCATCGATGAAGGATTGGGGGATCAGTCCGGCCATAGGGGTATCAGATTACGCTCGCATGCGCCGGAAATGAAAAAAACTCCGGCCTTTCGCCGGCTGGCGAAGCGGAGTCTGCATGCAATGCAAAACCCGGCCGAAGCCGGGTTTGATGCGACGTCAGCCGTACTGGATCAGTACAGGCGGACGCTACGGCGCTGCTCGCGCTGCACTTTCTTGGCGTGACGCTTGACTGCGGCAGCAGCCTTGCGCTTGCGCTCGGCAGTCGGCTTCTCGTAGAACTCACGCGAACGGACTTCGGCCAGAACGCCGGCTTTTTCGCAGGAGCGCTTGAAGCGACGCAGTGCTACGTCGAAGGGTTCATTCTCTTTAACTTTGACAGCGGGCATCCAGGACTTACCTTCACTTGATTACCGGTGGCAACGCGCTTCGGCAATGACTCGCAAGCACGCTGGTTTTAAGGGTTGCGGATGTTACCCGCTCCAATGCCGGAATGCAAAGCCCCTGATCGAAAAGCGCTGGTCGGTCGGACGGCCCGACGATTAATATGCACGGCTTCATTCGCCTTCCGGAAGGTTGAACCCATGCTGGTGCTGGGGTTGGAAACGTCCTGCGACGAAACGGGCGTCGCGCTCTATGACAGCGAGCGGGGCCTGCTGGCCGACGCGCTATTCAGCCAGATCGACCTGCATCGCGTCTATGGCGGCGTGGTGCCGGAGCTGGCTTCCCGTGATCACGTGAAACGCATGCTGCCGCTGATCCGTCAGGTGCTGGCCGAGGCCGGCCGCGAGCCGGGGCAGGTCGACGCGGTGGCCTATACGGCCGGCCCGGGTCTGGTCGGTGCCCTGCTGGTCGGTGCGTCCTGTGCTCAGGCGCTGGCGCTGGCCTGGGGCGTGCCGGCGGTCGGCGTGCATCATATGGAAGGCCATCTGCTGGCGCCGATGCTCGAAGCGCAGCCTCCGGCGTTTCCGTTCGTCGCCTTGCTGGTGTCTGGCGGGCATACGCAGCTGGTGCGTGTGGATGGCATCGGCCGCTACGAGCTGCTCGGCGAATCGGTGGACGATGCCGCTGGCGAGGCGTTCGACAAGACCGCCAAGCTCATGGGCCTGCGCTACCCGGGCGGACCGGAGATCGCACGGCTGGCCGAGCAGGGCACGCCGGGCCGCTTCGTCTTCCCGCGCCCGATGACCGACCGGCCGGGACTGGACTTCAGCTTCAGTGGGTTGAAGACCTTCACGCTCAATACCTGGCGGCAGTGCCGCGATGCCGGCGACGACAGCGAGCAGACTCGCTGTGACATCGCGCTGGCCTTCCAGCAGGCGGTGGTGGAGACGCTGACCATCAAGTGCCGACGGGCGCTGAAGCAGACCGGGCTGAAATCGCTGGTCATCGCCGGAGGGGTCAGTGCCAACCAGTCGCTGCGTCAGTCGCTGGAAACAATGCTTGCCGAACTCAAGGGGCAGGTGTTCTATGCGCGGCCACGTTTCTGCACCGACAACGGCGCAATGATCGCCTACGCTGGCTGTCAACGCCTGCTGGCGGGCCAGCATGATGGGCCGGCGATCGCCGTGCAGCCACGCTGGTCAATGGAGACGCTGCCGGCGATCTGAACCGCATCGACCTAGAAGTGCCTTTCCCGGCCAGCGAACAGATCGCGCACATTGCTGCGGTGACGCCAGACTATCAGCGTTGCCAACAGGCTCATCGGCAGCAGCGCACCGGGCTGCTGCCAGGCCAGCAGCGGCAGGCAGAGCGGCAGGGCGATCAGGGCTGCCAGCGAACTGGTGCGGGTCATGCGGAATACCAGGAGCCAGGCGGCGATGGCCAACAGCGCGGCCGGCGGGTAGAGCGCGAGCAGGGCGCCGGCGGCGGTCGCCACGCCCTTGCCGCCGCGAAAACGGAAGTACAACGGATAGAGATGGCCGCATACCGCCGCCAGACCGATCCAGGCCTGCTGCTGAACGCTCATGTCCAGCGAGGCGGCCAGCAGGACGGGCAGCAAGCCCTTGAGCAGATCGCCGAACAGCGTGCAGATCGCCAGACGCTTGCCGGCCAGACGAAGCATATTGGTGGCACCGGGGTTGCCGGAGCCACTGGCGCGCGGGTCGGGTATTCCGGCCAGGCGGCTGAGCAGTATGGCGAATGACAGCGAGCCGATCAGGTACGCGAGCAAGGTCAGCAGCCAGAACATGGAATCCATCCGGGGCAGGGAGTCCCTGAGTCTAACGGCGCGTTTCGAGCTTGTCGTGCCGCAGGAGAACGTTGCGTGGATACAGTCTTCATCGAAGGCCTGGAAGTGGATACGGTGATCGGCGCCTATGATTGGGAGCGCGGCATCCGGCAGTGCCTGCAGTTGGACCTGACGCTGGGCTGGGACATCCGTCCGGCGGCGCGGAACGACGAGCTGGACAAGGCGTTGGACTATGCCAAGGTCGCGGCGGCCATTGATCAGTTCGCTGCCGAGGCGCGCTTCGAGCTGGTCGAGACCTTCGCCGAACGCCTGGCGCAGCGCTTGATGGGCGAGTTCGGCATTCTCTGGCTGCGCCTGCGGGTCACCAAGCCCGGCGTCAATGCGCGCGCCCGTGCGCTGGGCGTGGAGATCGAACGCGGATGTCGCTAACTCCGGTGCTGCTCGGCCTGGGCAGCAATGTCCAGCGTGAGCCCCATCTGCATGCCGGCCTCGATGCGCTGGCCGAGCTGCTGGTGAGCATGCGTTGTTCGCCGGTGTTCGAGAGTCTGGCGGTTGGCTACAAGGGCGACAACTTCTACAACCTCGTGGTCGCCGGCGATACCGAGCTGCCGCTGACCGAACTGGACCGGCGGCTCAAGTTCATCGAGGCGGACAACGGGCGTTACGCGCCGGATCGCAAGGGATTGCCACTGGATATCGACGTGCTGCTCTATGGCGAGCTGGTCGGCAATTTCCACGGTTTGCTGCTGCCGCGTGCGGAGATTCTCAAGAACGCCTTCGTGCTCTGGCCGCTGGCGCTGCTGGCCCCGACCGTACGGCATCCCGCCGCGGATGCCAGCTTTGCCGAGCTGTGGGCGCAATCGACCATCGACCAACAGCTCTGGCCGGTGCCCTTCCAGTGGCGCGGCGCGGAGCTCACGCCCCCGGAGCTGGTCCGCGCCCACCCGCCGCGTTGTGCCTGACTAGCCGTTATTCGCATTCTGCTGGCAATGCCGCCCCAGTGCCTCGAGTCGGGCAGCGGCGAGTGCCTTGCCCAGCTCGGCGCCCTGGTGGCCTTGTTCCAGCAGCGGTTTGATCGCGACGTCACGAGCTGTTTTCGCCGCCGCCCGCAGGTAGTCGACCTGGGGTAAGGGTTGCGCGGAGCCGTCTGCCGGGGCGGTCATTTCGCAGGCCGCGATGAAGTGCTCGAAGCGTTCCGGGCGGCGATAGATATCGAAGTGCTGCAGCATGTCGAGCAATGCCTCGGCGGGCAGCGTGCGTGCATCGAGTGCGTCCTGGTGGTAGCGGCCGAACAGCATCGCCAGTTCCTGGCAATCCCGCGGCGCCTTGCAGCGCTGGTTCAGGGCGGCGATGGCCTGCAGGCGTGCCTCCTGGCTGGCGGCTGGTCCGGCGCTGCCGCGTAACAGGCAGGCCCAGCGTACCGGCAGTGGCTGGGCGTGCTTCGCACAGCGCCGCAGTGCGCCAAGCAATGCTTCGCCATGTGCGCTCTGCTCCTCGAAACTGGCAGCCAGTTCGGGGAACAGCTCCGGTAGGGCGTGACAGGCTTGCAGTACCTGAATGAAGACATCCGGGCGCGGCTCCATCAATGCGCGGGAGATCTCCTTCCAGCTGCGTTCGGCGGTGAGTGCCGACAGCTCGCCGGAGCGCGCCAGCTGACGCATCAGCTCAAGGGTTTCGTCGGCGATGCGGAAGCCGAGCTCGGCGTAACGCGCGGCGAAGCGCGCCACGCGCAGCACGCGCAGCGGGTCTTCGGCGAAGGCCGGCGACACGTGGCGCAACAGTCGGGCCTGCAGATCACGCTGGCCACCGTAGGGGTCGATCAGTTGCCCCTGCTCGTCTTCGGCAATGGCATTGATGGTGAGGTCGCGTCGCTGCAGATCCTCCTCGAGGGTGACCTCGGGGCTGGCATGGAAGGTGAAGCCGCCATAACCGCGGCCGCTCTTGCGCTCGGTACGCGCCAGGGCGTACTCCTCGCCGCTCTGCGGATGCAGGAACACCGGAAAGTCTGCGCCCACCGGGCGAAAGCCCCGGGCCTGCATTACCTCCGGGGTGGCGCCGACCACCACCCAGTCCACTTCACTGACTGCGCGCCCCAGCAGGCGATCACGCACCGCGCCGCCGACTTTGTAGATCTGCATAACCACCTCCGTAGGCGCGGAGGATAAAGGATATCGGCCGTATGGCCACAGATTGTGCTGAGAAAGGGGTCGCGGGCGTTGCCCGCGACGTCGGTCAGGCGAAGTTCATGCCGGGGAAGCGGCTGTCGGTCTCCGTCTCGTTGCTGGCGCGCGGGGGCATGTGATGGGTGTTGACCAGCTTGTCGTCCTGCATCGATTGCAGGTGCACGTCGAACCCCCACAGCCGGTGCAGATGCTTGAGTACCTCGTCGGTGGATGCGCCCAGCGGCTTGCGGTCATGCTGCATGTGACGCAGGGTCAGCGAGCGATCACCACGGCGGTCGACGTTCCACACCTGCACGTTGGGCTCGCGATTACCGAGGTTGTACTGCGCCGCGAGCAGTTCGCGAATGGTGTGGTAGCCACTTTCGTCGTGGATCGCCGGCACCAGCAGTTCGTCCTTGCGGTCGTCGTCGAGAATGCTGAACAGCTTCAGGTCGCGGATCACCTTGGGCGAGAGGAATTGCAGGATGAAGCTCTCGTCCTTGAAGTTGTTCATGGCGAATTTCACCGTGGTCAGCCAGTCGCTGCCGGCGATGTCCGGGAACCAGCGCTTGTCCTCTTCGGTCGGGTTCTCGCAGATCCGGCGGATGTCCTGGTACATGGCGAAGCCGAGGGTGTAAGGGTTCATGCCGCTGTAGTAGGGGCTGTCGAATCCGGGCTGGTAGATGACGCTGGTGTGCGACTGCAGAAACTCCATCATGAAGCCGTCGGTGACCAGGCCTTCGTCGTACAGATCGTTGAGCAGGGTGTAGTGCCAGAAGGTGGCCCAGCCCTCGTTCATCACCTGGGTCTGGCGCTGCGGGTAGAAGTACTGCGCGATCTTGCGCACGATGCGCACGATCTCCCGCTGCCAGGGTTCCAGCAGCGGCGCATGCTTCTCGATGAAGTAGAGGATGTTCTCCTGCGGCTCGGCCGGGAAGCGCTGGTTCCCGGCCTGCCCGTCGCCCTTGTCGGCGCCCTTGGGAATGGTTCGCCAGAGATCGTTGATCTGCCGCTGCAGATGCTCCTCGCGGTCCTTCTGCCGGCGCCGTTCTTCCTCGGCAGAGATGGGGTAGGGGCGCTTGTAGCGGTCGACGCCGTAGTTCATCAGCGCGTGGCACGAGTCGAGCAGGTCTTCCACCGCATCGATGCCGTGGCGTTCCTCGCACTGCATGATGTACTGCTTGGCGAACACCAGGTAGTCGATGATTGAGCTGGCGTCGGTCCAGGTGCGGAACAGGTAGTTGCCCTTGAAGAAACTATTGTGGCCGTAGCTCGCATGGGCAATTACCAGTGCCTGCATGCACATGGTGTTCTCTTCCATGAGGTAGGCAATGCAGGGGTCGGAGTTGATCACGATCTCGTAGGCCAGCCCCATCTGGCCACGTTTGTAGTGCTTTTCGGTATGCAGGAACTGCTTGCCGTAGGACCAGTGGTGATAGCCCAGCGGCATGCCCACCGACGCATAGGCGTCCATCATCTGCTCGGCGGTAATCACCTCGATCTGGTTCGGATAGGTATCCAGCGCGTAGCGTTCGGCGATGCGGCCGATTTCGCGGTCGTATTGCCGGATCAGGTCGAAGGTCCATTCCGAGCCGGTGGAAATGGGCTGTCGTTTCATGCTGCACACCTCAGCTGGTCATGCGCCGCTGGAAGAGTTCGCGGAACACCGGATAGATGTCCGCGGCACTCACCAGTTGCTGTTGGGCGAACGCATCGGAAAAGGCTTCGGCGACCTGGTTGTATTCGTACCAAAGCGCCTGGTGTTCGCGCGGGGTGATTTCGACGTAGGTGAAGTACTGCACGAACGGCATGATCTGGTTGATCAGGATATCGCGGCACAGCGGCGAATCGTCGTTCCAGTTGTCGCCGTCGGAAGCTTGCGCGGCGTAGATGTTCCACTCGTTGGCCGGATAACGCTCGGCCATGATCTCCTGCATCATCTTCAGCGCGCTGGAAACGATGGTGCCGCCGGTTTCGCGCGAGTAGAAGAACTCTTCCTCGTCCACTTCCTTGGCGCTGGTGTGGTGGCGAATGAATACCACGTCGATCTTGTCGTAGTTCCGCTTGAGGAACAGGTACAACAGGATGAAGAAGCGCTTGGCGATGTCCTTGGTGGACTGGGTCATCGAACCGGAAACGTCCATCAGGCAGAACATCACCGCCTTCGAGCTGGGGTTGGGATGCTTGACCAGCAGGTTGTACTTGAGATCGAAGGTGTCCAGAAATGGCACGCGGTTGATGCGCGCCTTGAGCCGTTCGATCTCTTCTTCGGCAGCCTTGATGTCGCCGAAATTGTGCGGCTCCTCCAGTCGCAGCCGTTCCAGCTCGGCCTTCAGCGCCCTGAGCTGGGCACGGCTGCTGCCCGATAGCGCAATGCGGCGGGCATGGGCCGAACGCAGGGTGCGGACGATGTTGATGCGCGACGGGTTGCCTTCGTTGGCGATGCCGGCGCGTACCGTCTTGAAGGTGTCCGTGCCGGTAAGGTGACGCTTGACCAGGTTGGGCAGCTCCAGGTCCTCGAACATGAAGTCGAGAAACTCCTCCTGGGTGATCTGAAAGACGAAGTCGTCCATGCCTTCGCCGCTGTTGCTGGCCTGGCCTGCGCCTTGCCCACCGCCGCCACCCTGCGGCCTTGGAATGCGCTCGCCGGCGACAAACTCCTTGTTGCCGGGGTGGACGATGGTCTGGCGTCCGCCGCGGCCGTGGTGAAGTACCGGCTCATCGATGTCGCGTCCGGGGATGCTGATCTGTTCGCCATGTTCCATGTCGGTGATGGAACGACGGCCAACGGCTTCCTCCACCGCTTTCTTGATGTGCCCACGGTACCGCTGCAGGAAGCGCTGGCGGTTCACCGTGCTTTTGTTCTTGCCATTCAGGCGACGGTCGATCACGTAGCTCATAGGCCCTCCGGGCTAGGCTGAAAAGCATAGACCTGAAGCCGGAAGCGGAGCGTTCCGTTCCCGGCTTCAGGCTTCCAGCCGCTTACTGCGATTTACGCACCCGCAGATACCACTCGGAGAGCAGGCGAACCTGCTTCTCGGTATAGCCGCGCTCAACCATGCGCACGACGAAATCGTTGTGCTTCTTCTGGTCTTCCTTGCTGGCCTTGGCGTTGAAGCTGATGACCGGCAGCAGGTCCTCGGTGTTGGAGAACATCTTCTTCTCGATCACCACGCGCAGCTTCTCGTAGGACAGCCACGACGGGTTCTTGCCGTTGTTGTTGGCGCGGGCGCGCAGCACGAAGTTGACGATCTCGTTGCGGAAATCCTTCGGGTTGCTGATGCCGGCTGGCTTCTCGATCTTTTCCAGCTCCTCGTTGAGCGCCACGCGGTTGAGGATTTCGCCGGTCTCCGGATCGCGGTATTCCTGATCCTGAATCCAGAAGTCGGCGTACAGCACGTAGCGATCGAAGATGTTCTGCCCGTACTCGCTGTACGACTCGAGATAAGCGGTCTGGATCTCTTTGCCGATGAACTCGATGTAGCGCGGCGCCAGGTACTCCTTGATGAAGCGCAGGTAGCGCTCGCGCACCTCGGCGGGGAACTGTTCCTGCTCGATCTGCTGCTCCAGCACGTAAAGCAGGTGCACCGGGTTGGCGGCGATCTCATGGGGGTCGAAGTTGAATACCTTGGAAAGAATCTTGAAGGCGAAACGGGTGGAAAGCCCGTTCATGCCCTCGTCGACGCCAGCGGCATCGCGGTATTCCTGGATCGACTTTGCCTTGGGATCGGTGTCCTTGAGGTTCTCGCCGTCATAGACGCGCATCTTCGAATAGATGTTGGAGTTCTCTGGCTCCTTCAGGCGCGACAGCACCGAGAACTGCGCCAGCATCTTCAGCGTGTCCGGCGCGCAATGAGCTCTGGACAGCGAGCTGTTGGCCAGCAGCTTGTCGTAGATCTTGATCTCATCCGAGACGCGCAGGCAGTACGGCACCTTGACGATGTAGATGCGGTCGATGAAGGCCTCGTTGTTCTTGTTGTTGCGGAAGCTGTGCCACTCCGACTCGTTGGAGTGGGCCAGCAGGATGCCGCTGTAGGGAATCGCGCCCAGGCCCTCGGTGCTGTTGTAGTTGCCCTCCTGAGTCGCGGTCAGCAGCGGGTGCAAGACCTTGATCGGCGCCTTGAACATCTCGACGAATTCCATAAGGCCCTGGTTGGCCCGGCACAGCGCGCCCGAGTAGCTGTAGGCGTCGGCATCGTTCTGCGGGAATTCCTCGAGCTTGCGGATATCCACCTTGCCCACCAGCGAAGAGATGTCCTGGTTGTTCTCGTCACCCGGCTCGGTCTTGGCCACGGCGATCTGGTTGAGGATCGACGGATAGAGCTTGACCACGCGGAACTTGGAAATGTCGCCGCCGAATTCCTGCAGGCGCTTGGTGGCCCAGGGCGACATGATCGAGTTCAGGTAGCGCGGCGGGATGCCGTAGTCCTCCTCGAGGATCTGCGCGTCCTCCACCGGGTTGAACAGCCCCAACGGCGATTCGAAGACCGGCGAGCCCTTGATGGCGTAGAAGGGCACGCGTTCCATCAGTTGCTTGAGCTTTTCGGCCAGCGACGACTTGCCGCCGCCCACCGGGCCGAGGAGATAGAGGATCTGCTTCTTCTCTTCCAGGCCCTGTGCGGCGTGGCGGAAGTAGGAGACGATCTGGTCGATGCATTCCTCCATGCCATGGAAATCCTCGAAGGCCGGATAACGGCGGATCACCTTGTTGGAGAAGATGCGCGACAGTCGTGGGTCGGTGGAAGTGTCCACCAGTTCGGGCTCGCCGATCGCCATCAGCAGGCGCTCGGCCGCGCTGGCGTAGGTTCGTGGGTCCGCCTTGCACAGATCGAGGTATTCCTGGAGTGAATATTCCTCCTGGCGGGTCGCTTCGAAACGTTGCTGGAAGTGGCTGAAAATGCTCATGACTTCACCTCGATCGATGCACGAATAGGCGCGTCATCAGGCACTCTGGAGCACGGCCGAAGTGGCGGCCAGTGGAGTTCCCCCGAACACCTAATGGTCGAAACCCTGAATTCCGTCAGCCGTTTCCCGGCTTCATTTATTTGGATGGCCTGAACTCAAGGATAGTTCGGATTCGGCAAGGTCAAGGTGCGCGAGGGGTTTTCGGCGCTGCCGTTCGGCTGACAACAGCGTCTGGGCCGCGGATGACGCGGCGTTGAGGCGAAATAATTTTTTACTGTTGTTCGTCGTGCTCGACGTCGCTGGGGTAGGTATGGCGCCAGAGCTCGAAGCCACCGTCGAGGCTGTAGACCTCGGAGAAGCCCTGGTTGACCAGATAGGCGGCGGCGCTCTGGCTGGAGTGGCCGTGATAGCAGGTAACGATCAGCGGATGGTCGAGGTCGGCCGCAGCGATGAAGTCCGGCAGCGAACGGTTGTCCAGGTGCCGCGAGCCGCTGATATGGCCGTTGGCGAAGCTGTGCGGGTCGCGGATATCGACGATGACCGCGCCTGCATTGCGCATGGCGTGGGCCTGTTCCGGCGGGATGCGTTTGAAGTCGGTCATGCAGGTTTCCCGTGTTCGCATTCGCAGCGATGCATTTCGCCGCTGTCGAGGTTCATCAGGGTCATGGCGTTGCCCCAGACGCAGCCGGTGTCCAGCGCGAAGACGTTCGGCTCGTCGCACTGGCCTTCCAGTGCGGCCCAGTGGCCGAAGATCAGCTTGACGTTGCGGGTCTTGCGGCTGGCGTGACTGAACCAGGGCGCGTAGCCGGCTGGCGCGCTGTCGGCACCTTCCTTGGCGTCCAGGTCGAGCGTGCCGTCGGCCTTGCAGAAGCGCATGCGGGTGAAGTAGTTCGTGATCAGGCGCAGGCGCGGCACTCCGTGCAGCTCCTTGTTCCACTTCGCCGGCTGGTTGCCATACATGCCGTCGAGGAAGGGCAGCAGCAATGCGTCGTCCTGCAGCGCCTGCTCAACCTCGGCGGCGCGGCGCAGGGCCTTTTCCAGCGACCACTGCGGCGGGATGCCGGCGTGCACCATGGCGGTATGCCGCTCGGCGTCATAGTGAATGAGTTTCTGCTGGCGCAACCAGTCGATCAGGTCGGCGCGATCCGGAGCGTCGAGGATCGCCTGCAGGGTGTCGGACTTGCGCATGCGCTCGATGTTATGGGCCACCGCCAGCAGGTGCAGGTCGTGGTTGCCCAGCACGGTGATCGCGGAGGATTCGAGGTCGCGCACGAAACGCAGGGCTTCCAGCGACTGCGGGCCGCGGTTGACCAGATCACCGGCCAGCCACAGGCAATCCCGCGAGGGGCTGAAGTCGACCCGCTCCAGAAGGCAGGTCAGGGGTTCGAGGCAACCCTGCAGGTCGCCGACGGCATAGGTGGTCAATGCAATGCTCCGGGTACGGCAAGGCGGAACGGTGCGATGACGGCATCGAAGCTGTGACCGTCCTCGGCCACCATCTGATAGCTGCCCTGCATGCTGCCGACACAGGTCGGCAGCAACGTTCCGCTGGTGTAGACGTGGTGCTCGCCCGGTGCGATCAACGGTTGTTCGCCGATGACGCCGGCGCCACGCACTTCCTGCACGTGGCCGTCGCCGTCGGTGATGATCCAGTGTCGCGACAGCAGCTGCGCCGCCACCTCGCCTTTGTTCTCGATGGTTACGGTGTAGGCAAAGGCATAGCGGTTTTGTTCCGGCTCGGATTGCGCGGCCAGATAGCGGGGCGTGACGCTGACGTCGATGCGGTAGCGTGGGTCTTCGGTCATGGTCAGCTCGCGGGAGGCGCCAGGGCGGATGCCCTAGCTGCGCTCGGTCAGTTGATCGGAAAGGCGGACGAAGGCCGCCAGGTCCAGCTGTTCGGGGCGCAGACTGCCATCTACGCCCGCTGCCTCGATGGCTTCGGCATCCAGCAGGCCCTTGAGGGTGTTGCGCAGGGTCTTGCGCCGTTGATTGAACGCCTCGCGCACGACGCGCTCGAGCTGGCGGTGATCCCGCGCCGGATGAGGCAGCGTCTCGTGCGGCACCAGGCGAACGATCGCCGAATCGACCTTCGGTGCCGGGTTGAAGGCGCCCGGGCCGACGTTGAACAGATGCTCCACCCGGCAGTGATACTGCACCATGATCGACAGCCGCCCCCAATCACCCCCGCCAGGTTGCGCGGCCAATCGCTCGACCACTTCCTTCTGCAGCATGAAGTGCATGTCACGGATCAGCTGGGCGTGTTCGAGCAGGTGGAAGATCAGCGGGGTCGAGATGTTGTAGGGCAGGTTGCCGACGATGCGCAGGCTGGCCGGCTCCTGGCTGAGCCGGCTGAAGTCGAACTTCAGGGCGTCGCCCTGGTTCAGGTTGAAGTTCTCGCGCCCGGCGAACTTGGCCTGCAGGATGGGGATCAGGTCCAGGTCGAGCTCGACGACATCCAGCTGGGCGCCGCTGTCGAGCAGCCCTTCGGTGAGGGCACCTTGCCCGGGACCGATCTCCACCAGTCGCTCACCCGGCTTGGCGTGGATCGCCCGCAGAATGCGGTGGATCACGCCGGCGTCGTGCAGGAAGTTCTGGCCGAAGCGTTTGCGCGCGCGGTGTTGGTAGTCGGACATGAAGGCAGCTCCAGGCTTCAAGCCGCAAGCGTCAAGCAAGAGCGTAAAGCGAAAAATGAAAGGTGCGAAGCTTACCAGCTGAGTCGCCGGGCCGGCACCCATTGCGAGACGGATGCCGGGGTGGACCGGCTTCCTAAGCGGCGCCCGACATCTGATAGGCCGTTTCCAGCGCGACCTGCAGGCTGCCGATGTCGACGCGGCCGGTCCCGGCAAGGTCCAGGGCGGTGCCGTGGTCCACAGAGGTGCGTACGATCGGCAGGCCGAGGGTGACGTTGACCGCTGCGCCGAAGCCCTTGTACTTGAGCACCGGCAGGCCCTGATCGTGATACATCGCCAGCACTGCATCGCAGTGTTCGAGGTGCTTGGGGGTGAACAACGTGTCGGCGGGCAGTGGGCCGATCAGCTCGATGCCCTCCTCGCGCAGACCCGCCAGCGTCGGCTCGATGACTTCGATTTCCTCGCGCCCCAGGTGGCCGCCTTCCCCGGCATGGGGATTCAGGCCACAGACCAGAATGCGTGGGCGGGCGATACCGAACTTGCTCACCAGGTCCGCGTGCAGGATGCGCGTGACCCGCTGCAGACGCTCGGCGGTGATCGCATCGGCGACATCCCTGAGCGGCAGGTGGGTGGTTACCAGCGCCACACGCAGGCCGCGCGTGGCGAGCATCATCACCACCTGTTCGGTGTGGGTCAGCTCGGCGAGAAATTCGGTGTGTCCCGAGAAGGGAATGCCGGCTTCGTTGATCACGCCCTTGTGCACCGGGGCGGTGATCATGCCGGCGAAACTGCCGTCCAGGCAGCCGCGTCCGGCGCGGGTCAACGTCTCCAGTACATAGTGAGCATTGCGCGGGTCGAGCTGGCCTGCCGTCACCGCAGTGGCGAGCGGTGTGTCCCAGACGTACAGACAGTTGGCTGGCGCGGGCTCGCCGGGCCAGTCCTGCGGTCCGGCATCGCGCAGTTCGATGCTCAGCCCCAGCTGTTCGGCGCGCTGGGCCAGCAGCGCGCGGCTGGCGATGGCCACCAGTGGCCGCGGTTGCGCCTGGCGTGCCAGCAACAGGCACAGATCCGGGCCGATGCCGGCCGGTTCGCCGGGCGTCAGAACGAAGGGGCGGGACGTGGGCATCGAGATTCTCCGCTAGGCATCGGGCAGTGATCCGCCGGAAATGAAAACGGGGTGGCGACCCTCAGGCCATCACCCCGCATTGCTGTTGCGTGTAGTTACAGCGTGCAGCTTAGAGCTTGACCTCGACGTAGGCCTCGTCACGGATCTGGCGCAGCCAGGCCTGCAGCTCTTCATCGTACTTGCGGTTGCGCAGCAGGCTCAGCGCCTGTTGCTCGCGGAACTGCTCGCTGGCATCGGTGGCGCGGCGGCCGAGCACCTCGAGGATGTGCCAACCATAGGGCGACTTGAATACCTGGGACAGCTCGCCACTGGGGGTGTTTGCCATGACTTCACGGAACTCGGGCACCAGCGAGGCCGGATCGATCCAGTTCAGGTCGCCACCGTTGAGAGCCGAACCCGGGTCCTCTGAGAAGCTCCTGGCCAGCTGAGCGAAATCTTCGCCGGCATTGATGCGGTCACGCAGACGCTGCACCAGCAGACGGGCTTCTTCGTCGCTGCGGATCGCGCTGGGCTTGATCAGGATGTGACGCACATGCACTTCGTCGCGCACCTGCGTTTCGCCACCACGCTTGTCCAGCAGCTTGAGCATGATGAAGCCCGGCGGCGTACGCACCGGCTGGGTCACTTCGCCGACCGACAGCTCGCGTACTTCTGTGTCGAACGGTGGTGGCAGCTGGGCGGCCTTGCGCCAACCCATGTCGCCACCTTCCAGCGCGTTCTCGCTGCCCGAGCGGGACACGGCCAGGCGGGCGAAGTCCGCGCCCTGCTGTAGCTGTTGATAGGTGTCCATGGCCGTGCGCTCGGCAGCCTGGATGGTGGCCGAGTCGGCACCTTCCGGCACGGCGATGAGGATATTGGCCAGGTGGTATTCCTCGGACAGCTGCAGCTTGCCGAGATCCGACGCGAGGAAGTTCTGCACCTCCTGGTTGGACACCTGGATACGCTCGGCGACGCGGCGCTGACGCACACGGCTGATGACCATCTCGCGGCGGATCTGCTCGCGGGCGGTTTCCAGACTCAGGCCGTCACGGGCCAGCGCCTCGCGGAACTGCTCCAGCGACATGTTGTTGCGCTGGGCGATGGTGCCCATGGCCTGGTTGAGTTCTTCGTCGGAGATGCGGATGCCGGAGCGCTCACCGATCTGCAGCTGCAAATTCTCGGTGATCAGGCGCTCGAGCACCTGTTGTTGCAGCACGTCGGTCGGCGGCGCATCGGCGCCGCGCTTCTCGATGGTCTGCTGGACCTCGCGCATGCGCTGATTCAACTGGCTCTGCATGATGACGTCGTTATCGACGATCGCCACCACGCGATCCAGTGGTTGAACCTGGGCGAGGGCCGCAGGCGCGAGGGTCGCACCGCTCAGCAGCAGTGCGCCGAGCGCGAGCGGGCGCAGTACTTCAGAAAGCTTGGTCTTCACGTTCACGGTAGCCTTGGATGCCTTCGTCGAGGAAAGTTTCGGTCGCATTGCCGACTACGCCGCCGAGTCCCTTGAGG
The DNA here is from genome assembly GCF_051948915.1 of Stutzerimonas sp. Brlt_14. NCBI lineage: Bacteria > Pseudomonadati > Pseudomonadota > Gammaproteobacteria > Pseudomonadales > Pseudomonadaceae > Stutzerimonas > Stutzerimonas sp. Brlt_14. Next base: position 34,202 of record NZ_JAYJLM010000006.1, on the reverse strand, counting down.
ACGATCTGCAGGAAGATGCCGCGGTCCGGCTCGTCGTTGCGGTCGGGGTTGAGGCTGGTCTCGTCGTAGTCGATCCAGTAGCGATTGATCAGGCGCAGCTTCCAGCAGCAACTGTCGTACTCGAAGCCACCGAAGGCTTCCAGGGTGCGGCTGCGGCTGTAGTCATGCTGCCAGCGGGCGATGACGCTCCATTGCGGGACCACCGGCCAGATGACCGAGAAGTCGTGCTGGTTGATCTTGTAGTAGTCCTTGATGTACTCCGGCGTGCCCGGCGTGCCGTAGTCGCCGCCATAGGTCCATTCACCGGTCGCCTGGTCGAAGCGCATGGTGTCGTTGCGATAGCGATAACCGAGATTGACGATCTTGCCCGGGTTGTCAGCCGGCTGGTAATGCCACATGGCACTGCCGGAACGGGTGCTGTGGCTGTCCGGATCCCAGTTGAAGGTCGAGGTGAAGCGCCAGTCTTGGTTGTAGCGGTACATGTATTCCAGGGCGTAGGGCGATACGTCCGATGTGTAGTCGCTTCGCTGGTCTAGAGGGGTTCTACCAGGGCTGTCTGGCATCGTTACTTTGCGATCTTCGAAGTAGAACGCCTGGCCGATGCTGAAGCGCTGACGCTCGAAACCGTTGGGCTCGACCCAGCGGCTGGTAACGCCAAGCGAAACCTGATTGGCATCGCCGATGCGGTCCTTGCCGGAGAAACGGTTCTCGCGCCACAGCGAGGAGTAGCTGAAGCTGCTTTCGCCTGTATCGAAGATCGGAATGTCGTCCTGATCTTCTTCCGGAACGTAGAGATAGAACAGGCGCGGCTCGAGCGTCTGGCGATAGTCCTTGCCGAACCATTGGGTGTCGCGGTCAAAGTACAAACCACTGTCGACACTAAGGATTGGCACGCTGCGGTCTGGCGAACGCTTGAAGTCGGTGACTCCGTCGAATTCCGGATCGCGCCCGCGAGCGTCCAGATCCAGATCGTACTGGGTGTAGGCGTATTTCAGCGATGGCTTGATAAAGCCCCAGCTCCAGTTCAGCGGCAGGCTGACGCCCGGCTCCAGGTGGATGCGCTCACCCTCGGCGCGGTTCAGTCCCCTAAGCCTAGTGTCATACCAAGGTGTTCCTACCGTGTTGTCCGGGTTGATAGGTCCGCCGTTCTTATCAACAAAGTTGCCAGTACGCAGGCTGCGCTGAAAACTCACGAACTCGGTCTTGTAGGCGAAGTTTAGGCCGCCCGGCTGGAAAGGTAGGCGTCCATCCAGGGTTAGCTGCGGCAATCGCTCATACGGCGTGATGTCGGTGACGGTCGCGCGTTCATAGGCGTGCACGTTGAGGCGCGCCGTGTAGGTGTCGCCGCGATAGGTAAGCGTGCCGCGCTGGTCAAGGAAGTCAGGCTGATTGATATCCAGGTTGGTATCCAGATCCTGGAAGTAGTAGGGATCGCTGATATCTGTGTAGTCCACCTCGGCGAGCCAGCGCGAATCCAGGCCGGTACGGTTCTGCCAGCTGTACATCCAGCGCTGGTCCTCGTACTCGGACTGCAGCTTGCGGTCGTCGTTGCTGTCGTCCAGGTAGGCGGCGCCGAACTGGCCCTCGCTGCTGCGCGTCAGGTAGCGGAACTCGCCTTCCATCAGCAGGCCGCGGTCGGTCATCAGATGCGGATACAACGTGGCGTCGAAATTCGGCGCCAAGTTGAAGTAATAGGGCGTCTGCAGCGAGAAGCCGTTGTCGCTGGACGAGCCGATACTCGGTGCGAGAAAGCCGGACTGGCGACGATCATCGATGGGGAAGTGGATATAAGGGGTGTAGAACACCGGAATATCCTTGACCCGCAGCGTCACGTTGGTGGCCGAACCGAAGCCGGTAGCCGGGTTCAAGGTGACGTTGTTGCCCTTCAGGTGCCAGCTGTTCTCGCCCGGCTCGCAGCTGGTGTAGGTGCCGTCCTTCAGGCGGATGATTGCGGTTTCCTCGCGCTTGGCGTACTGCGCGCTGCCGCGGACCTTGCCGGAATGCACGACGTACTCAGCGTTCTCCACCTTGGCTTCACCGCTGTCGAGGAAGATCTCGGCGCGGTCGCCGACCAGCAGTGCGTCGCGGTCGCGAAAGCGCACGTTGCCGGTCAGCTCGCCGCGGTTCTCCAACTGGTGCAGGCTGGCTTCGTCCGCCTCGACCTGGATGCTGCCCTGGCGCAGGACCACATCGCCAGCGAGGGTGGCGATTTCCTGCTCCTGCTCGTAGCGGGTGGCCTTGGCCGACACGTAGGTCGGCGCTTCGCTCATCGGCGTGGTGTCGAATTTGCCGGGACGGTCAGGCTCCACATAGGTGCCTGCGCAGTACGGGCCGGTTTCGGCGAGCTGAGCAGGCGTCAGCTGATCGCGTGGCACCCAGTCCAGATGGCTATAGTCTGCGCTGCGCGAGGCCAGCGCGCGGCCCTTGCTCTCGGTGACCAGCTTGGTTGTGGCGGTCGGCTCTTGCGTCTTGGCAGTGGCTGACTTGACTGTCCCCGTCGTGCTCACGGCGCTGCCGCTATGACTCGGGCGCGGTGGCAGTGCGGGGCTGGCTGCGTTGGAGGCACAGTTCCAGCCACCGGATGCGTCCGGCTGGCAGGCGAACTGTTCGGCGGCGATGACAAAAGGAACAGCTACCGGTTGCAATGCGAGCAAACCGCCAGTAACCAATAGAGGGAATTTTTTACGAAACGCGGGGTATTTGACTGCCATCTTGTTTTTTGGTCCGTGCTTGCGGCGAGCCATCGGCCGGCTGGGCCGCACGCCTCTCGATGGGCTGAGAAAGATGCAGGATAATAAAGCATGACCCGCCTATCGGCTAGCGCCGTGGAGACCCCCTGGATGCCGCATCAAGATCAACGTCTGCTGGACCTCAGCGCCTGGCTGGACCAGCAACTACCGGAACTCTTTGCCCGTTGCGGCTGGGGCGAAGTACCGACCGCGGAGCTCACCGCGGCGAGCAGCGATGCCAGTTTTCGTCGTTACTTCCGCTGGCAGGGCGGCGAGCACAGCCTGATCGTGATGGACGCGCCGCCACCCCAGGAAGACTGCCGTCCCTTCGTCAAGGTGGCGCAGATGCTGGATGAAGCCGGCGTGCATGTGCCACAGGTGCTGGCGGCCGATCTGGATCGCGGCTTCCTGCTGCTGACCGACCTCGGACGCCAGACCTATCTGGACGTGATCGACGCGGGTAACGCCGATCAGCTGTTCGACGATGCCATCGAGGCGCTGCTTAAGTTCCAGCTGCAGCCGCTCGCGCAGTCGATGCCGGCCTATGACGAGGCCTTGCTGCGACGTGAGCTGCAGCTGTTCCCCGAATGGTACGTGCAGCGCCACCTGGGCCATGCGCTCAGCGAAGCGCAGCAGGTCGCGTGGGAGCGCATCTGCCGGCTGCTGATCGACTCGGCCCTGGCGCAGCCACGGGTTCTGGTGCATCGCGACTACATGCCGCGCAACCTGATGATCAGCGAGCCCAACCCTGGCGTCCTGGACTTTCAGGATGCGGTGCTCGGTCCGGTCAGCTACGACATCACCTCGCTGTTCAAGGACGCCTTCCTCAGCTGGCCCGAGCCGCAGGTACGGGCGTGGCTGGAAGCCTATTGGGGCCGTGCCCGTGCGGCGGGCGTGGCGCTGCCCGAGTCGTTCGAGGAATTCCTGCGCGCCAGCGATCTGATGGGGGTGCAACGTCACCTCAAGGTGATCGGCATCTTCGCGCGAATCTGCCATCGCGACGGCAAGCCCCGTTATCTCGCCGATGTGCCGCGTTTCTTCGCCTATATCGAGGCCGTGCTGGCGCGGCGGCCGGAGCTGGGCGAGTTGCAGCAGCTGATCGCCGAACTGCCGGAGGCGCCGCAGGCATGAAGGCCATGATCCTCGCCGCGGGCAAGGGCGAGCGCCTGCGTCCCTTGACCCTGCACACGCCCAAGCCGCTGGTGCGCGCCGCCGGCGTGCCGCTGATCGAGTATCACGTTCGCGCGCTGGCGGCTGCCGGCTTCGCCGAACTCGTCATCAACCATGCCTGGCTCGGCCAGCAGATCGAGGACTACCTCGGCGATGGCAGCCGCTTCGGCGTGGCGATCCGCTATTCGGCCGAAGGCGAGCCGCTGGAGACCGGCGGCGGAATCCACCGGGCCCTGGGCCTGCTTGGCGATGAGCCCTTCCTGGTGGTCAATGGCGATATCTGGACCGACTACGATTTCGCCCGGCTTCGCAAACCGCTCGATGGGCTGGCCCACCTGGTGCTGGTCGACAATCCGCCGCACAACCCCGGCGGCGATTTCCACCTGGCCGCCGAGCGTGTCGCGACAGCCGAAGGGGAGGGCGACGCGCTGACCTACAGCGGTATCTCGGTGCTGCATCCGGCCTTGTTCGAGGGCTGTCAGGCGGGTGCGTTCAAGCTCGCGCCCCTGCTGCGGCGTGCCATGGCCGACCAGCAGGTGAGCGGCGAGCGTTTCGCAGGCATCTGGATCGACGTCGGCACCCACGAACGGCTGGCGGAAGTTGAGCGGATACTCGAGGCGCGGCGCTGAGATGTTCTGGCCCATTACCCTGCTGGGGCTGTTGATCGGCTGGTTGCTCGCCAGCATTCCTGGTGCGCTGCTCGGTGGTCTGCTGGGGCAGGTAGTCGATCGTCGCCTGGGCCTCGATTCATGGGCCAGCTTGCGTGAGCGCCTGGCTGGCAAGTCGGCGCTGAAGGGCAATGAGCTGCTGTTCTTTCTACTCGGGCGCCTGGCCAAAAGTGGCGGGCGGGTCAGTCCTGCGCATATCCAGGCGGCACGCGAGGAGATGCGCCGCCAGGGCCTCGATGCGTCGGGGCAGCAGCGGGCCATCGCGGCGTTCAATCGCGGCAAGGCCAGCGGCGATGGCTTGCGTGTGACCCTGCAGCGGCTCCGCGGTCAGCGTGAAGAAGGCCGGCGCCTGATCCAGGCCTGTTGGCGCATGGCCCGAGCCCAGGGAAGCATGGGCGCACGTGAGCATGAACTGGTGCTGCTCTGGGGCAAGTGGCTGGGTTGGAATGCTGCCGAAGTGGCTGCGCTCGACCAGGGCGCGGCGCGGCGCAACGAGGCGCCGGCCGGGCGCGGCGGAGCCTACGAGCAGGCCTTGCAGCTACTGGGTGTGCGCCAAGACAGCGACCCGCAGCTGATCAAACGGGCCTATCGCCGCCTGCTGAGCAAGCATCACCCGGACAAGCAGGCTGGCGCGGGAGCGAGCCCGGCGCAGGTTCGCGAAGCGACCGAGCGCACCCGCGAGCTGCACAGCGCTTATGCACTGATCCGCGAGCGCCGCGGCTTTCGCTGAGGCGCTCAGCGCACCGGCTTGCGCTCGAGCCAGCCGCGCACCCGGCGCACCAGCTGCTCCTGATCGCCGTAGCGATCACCTTCCAGGTTCGGCAGGGCGACCTGTCGATAATCCGGATGTCCGGCGCGGCGCATGGCGTTGCGTCGCTGCATGGCCTGCCGCTGGGCAACCGGGCGGTCGCCAGTGTGGAAGTCGCCGATGCCGACCGCCAGCTTCGCCAGATCATCATCCAAGGCTTTCTCGGCGTCTGCCGGCGCGCGCGGATCGATCAGGACCAGCTGGGCGATCTCCTTCGACGGTGTCTGCGCGAGGTAGCGGGCAGCCCAGTAAGCCCCCGTACCATGGCCGAGCAGGGTGATTGTCGGTGCCTGCAAGGTCCGGGCATGTTCGATGGCGGCCGCCAGTCGCGCCTGCATGCGCTCGGCGTGGCTGGGCTGCGGCGCATCCTGCTCGGCTGCGGTCGCGTCAGGCTCGTCACTGTCCGCCGGGGCTGTCTGTTCGGGTAGATAGCCAGCCGAATCGGGCGGCGCAGCAGGCTGTTCGGTCTCGCTGTCGCTGTCCCCGGCGGGCTTATCGGCCGCAGCCGATGGCTCGGGTTGCGGCAGGCGCGGGCCGGGACTCAGCTCCGGATCGTCGGGCGTCAGGCTGAGGGTATGCCAGCCATGTGCCGCCAGGCCCCGTCTAAGCGGGCCGACCGCCCGCGGCCAGTCGGCCGTCTCGCCTTCGCCCGGCACGATGACCACCACCCCGCGGGGCTTGGCGGTATTGGCTGGCTGCCAGAGTGCAAGAAACCTGTCGTCGCCGCCCAGCTCGATCTGCGCCGCCGTCTCGAGCTGCCGCTGCAGCCCGGCAGCCAATACCTCGCCGCGGGTCTGCGGGGCCGGACGCGGGCGGGAGGCTGGCTCATCCGCCGGCGTCTGCTCGGCGGCTTCCGGCTCCTGAGCCTGAGCAACAGACGGCAGGCTGCCACCGAGCGCAACGCTGAGCAGGAGCACGATAGCGGGCAGGCGGCACATGGGCTGTCTCCGGATAGCGGCCGGCACCACGCTGGCGCCGGCAGGGGTTATGCATTACAACAGCGTGTCGGCACGCCCATCAATCGCGTGAATATATGTTCGCTCTATCCCTGCGCCTCTTTCTTCTGCTCAGCCTGGCCACGCCATTTGCCGCTGGCGCCGTGTCGCTGGATGCCCCCAGTCGTGCCTGGCTCGAACAGCATGCCGAATGGCGGGTGGGCGTGGTGATGGGCGCGCCGTATGCCGAATATGACCAGCGTCAGCGGCGCCTGTCCGGATTCCATGTGCAGCTGATGGAACAGCTTGCCGCCGAACTCGGCGTGCAGCTGCAATGGCGCCGCTTCAACGACGAGGCGGCACTGCAGGAGGCGGCGCTGGAAGGCAGGATCGACGTGGCACCCGGGCTGCGCCAGACGCCGGCCGGGTTGCGCCTGTGGCGCTACAGTGATCCTTTCCTGCGCATCCCGCGGCTGATCGTCGGTGATCGCGGTGGTCCACGCGCCGTCGACCTGGAATACCTGCATCCCAGCGAGCTGGTTGCCGCGGCGGGGCCGGGGCCGGTCAGCGAGTTCCTTGCCAGCAACTACCCCAATATCACCGTGCTCACCGCGGCGAGTCAGGCCGATGCCTTGCGCCAGGTACTGGAGGGCAAGGCCAGCTACGCGGTCGTCGACGAGCCGCTGTTCGCTCGTCTGTCGCAACAGCTCGAATACGACGCCCTGGCAGTGGTCGGCGACCTGGGCAACCCGCAGCTGCTGCGGATCGCTTCGCGGCGCGACAGCCCCGAGCTCGCCGCGGTGCTCGACGCCGCGCTGCGGCAGTTCCCGGCTCGGGAGTTCGGCCAGCTGCAGGAACAATGGCTCAAGCCTCGAAGCATCGACCTCGGGCGCGAGGTCGGCTACTGGCGAAGCCTGGCCTTGCTGCTGGGCGTATTGCTGCTGGCCTGCCTGCTGATGCTGGCCTGGCAGCGACGTCAGCATGGCCTGCTGGAAAGTCGGCTGAAGACCGCACGCCGCGATATCGAGCTGCGCGAGGCGGCCGAGGAAGCGCAGCGGCTGACGCAGTTCTGTCTCGATCACAGCACTGTCGGCATCCTCTGGCTCAACTGGGACAGCCGAGTGCGCTACGCCAATCAGGCCGCCGAACTGCTGCTCGGGCATTCGTCCGGTGGCTTGCTCGACCTGCCGCTGGAAACCTTCGACCCGGCGCTGGGCATGGATGCCTGGCTGGCGCGTTGGCGGGCCGCGCGCACGGGCGAAGACGACCGCCAGGTGCATGAATGCGAGTGGCAGCGCGCCGACGGCCAGCGCTTTCCGGCGGCGGTCACCTACAGCTTCCTGCGCTTCGGTAGCCGCGAATACCTGGTGGTCTTTCTCGCCGACATCACCGAGCGCCGCCGCGCCAGCGCCCAGCTGCAGGAGAGCGAGGCGCGCCTGAAGGCCATGGCGGGCAACGTGCCGGGCTTGGTGTTTCGCCTGGAGCGCGACGGGCCGCAGGCGCCGGTACGGGTCGCCTATATCAGCGAAGCCAGCCAGCGCCTGGTGGGCTACTCCGCCGAGCGCCTGTTGCAGCCGGGGCAGGGCATCCGCAGCCTGGTGCATGCTGATGACGAGGCCGGCTACTGGGCCAGCCAGCAGCTGGCGCTGGAGAAAAGCCAGGACTGGCGATGGCAGGGGCGCATTCTCAATCGCGATGGTGACGTGCGCTGGGCCGATATCCGCGCTTCCGTGCGCGGCCAGCCGGATGGCCGCCAGGTGTGGGACGGTATCGTCTGGGACATCACCGAGAACAAGCGCATCGAGCTGGAGCTGGATGCCTCGCGCGCGCAATTGCGCCAGCTGGCCGCGCACCTGGAGACGGTGCGCGAGGAGGAGAAGGCGCACATCGCGCGCGAGGTGCATGACGAGCTGGGCCAGGTGCTGACCGTGCTGAAGCTCGAGACCTCGATGTGCGAGCTGGGCTTCGCCGAGCTCGATCCAGCGCTGGCGCAGCGGCTGGACAGCATGAAGCGGCTGATCGCCCAGCTGTTCCAGCGGGTGCGCGACGTGGCCACGGCGCTACGCCCGCCGATCCTCGACGCCGGCATCGCTTCGGCGGTGGAGTGGCAGGCGCGGCGCTTCGAGGAACGCAGCGGCGTGGCCTGCCTGGTCGAGGTGCCCGAGTGCCCGCCCGCGCTGGGCAATGCCAAGGCCATCGGCCTGTTCCGCATCCTTCAGGAGTCGTTGACCAACGTGATGCGCCATGCCCGCGCACAAACGGTCAGCGTGCAGCTGCAGCTCGAGGGCGACATGCTCTGCCTGCGCGTCAGCGATGACGGCTGTGGCTTCGCCGACGCGGCGCGCAGCGCGGGCAGCTCGTTCGGTCTGGTGGGCATGCGCGAGCGCATCCAGATGCTCGGCGGCCAGCTCTGCATCGACAGTCAGCCCGGCGAGGGCACTACCATCACGGCACGGGTCCCGCTGGACCCGCTGCCACTTCCTTCACCTGCAAGCACTGGAGCACTGCCGTCATGATCAGGGTCATGGTCGCCGAGGATCACACCATCGTCCGTGAGGGCATCAAACAGTTGATCGGTATGGCGCGCGACATGCAGGTGGTCGGCGAGGCCGCCAACGGCCAGCAGTTGCTCGACCAGCTGCGCCAGGTCAGCTGCGACGTGGTGCTGCTGGACCTTTCCATGCCCGGCGTCAACGGCCTTGAGGCGATCCCACGGATTCGCGCGCTGAGCCAGCCTCCGGCGGTGCTGGTGCTGTCGATGCACGACGAAGCGCAGATGGCGGCGCGGGCACTGAAGATAGGTGCCGCTGGCTACGCGACCAAGGACAGCGAGCCGGCGCTGCTGTTGACTGCCTTGCGCAAGGTGGCCGGTGGCGGGCGCTACATCGATCCGGCACTGGCCGACCGCATGGTCTTCGAGGTCGGTCTGACCGATTCGCGGCCGCCCCATGCATTGCTTTCCGAGCGCGAGTACTCGGTGTTCGAACGCCTGGTGCAGGGCGATTCGGTAAACGACATCGCCGGCAAGCTGGCCCTGAGCAGCAAGACCATCAGCACCCACAAGGCCCGCCTGATGCAGAAGCTGGCCGCGCATTCCGTGGCCGACCTGGTGCGCTACGCCATGGAGCACAAGCTGGTCTGAGCTCCCGCCCGCCGACCCGTCTGTAGGGCGTTCCCTACACGCGACTCTCCTGCACGCCTAGGGCAATCGCTCCGCTGCACCGATTTTTCCGCCGCCGCTGCGCTTCTACGCTGTGGCCACGGTTCAACGGTTAGGCAGGTGCAGCAGCATGGTCGAGTCAACGACGAACGATATCCTGGTGAGCTTTCGCGGCGTCCAGAAGAGTTATGACGGCGAGTCGCTGATCGTCAGGGATCTGAACCTGGATATCCGCCGCGGCGAATTCCTCACCCTGCTCGGGCCGTCCGGCTCGGGCAAGACCACCAGCCTGATGATGCTGGCCGGTTTCGAGACGCCCACCGCGGGGGAGATTCTCCTCAATGGCCGGGCGATCAACAACGTGCCGCCGCACAAGCGCGACATGGGCATGGTGTTTCAGAACTACGCGCTGTTCCCGCACATGACCGTGTCGGAAAACCTGGCGTTCCCGCTCAGCGTGCGCGGCATGGCCAAGCCGGACATCAAGGAGCGGGTCAAGCGCGCGCTGGCGATGGTCCAGCTGGAGGGCTTTCGCAACCGCTATCCGGCGCAGCTTTCCGGTGGCCAGCAGCAGCGCGTGGCGCTCGCCCGCGCGCTGGTGTTCGAGCCGCAGCTGGTGCTGATGGACGAACCGCTGGGCGCACTGGACAAGCAGCTGCGCGAGCAGATGCAGATGGAGATCAAGCACCTGCACGAGCGCCTCGGCGTCACCGTGGTGTACGTCACCCACGACCAGGGTGAGGCGCTGACCATGTCCGATCGGGTGGCGGTGTTCCATCAGGGCCAGATCCAGCAGATCGAAGACCCGCGCACCCTGTACGAAAAGCCGTTGAACACCTTCGTCGCCAACTTTCTCGGCGAAAACAACCGCCTGCCTGCGCACCTGCTGGAGCGGCGTGGCGAGAGCTGCACGGTCAAGCTCGGTCGCGGCGAAACCGTCGAGGCGCTGGCGGTCAATGTCGGTGCGACGGGGTCGCCGGTCAGCCTGTCGATCCGTCCGGAGCGGGTGCTGCTCAACGGTGCCAGTGCCAGCTGCCCGAACCGCTTCACCGGGCGCGTTGCCGAGTTCATCTACCTGGGCGACCACATCCGCATCCGTCTCGAGGTCTGCGGCGTCAGTGATTTCTTCGTCAAGCAGCCGATCGCCGAGTTCGACCAAGCCCTGCGCGTGGGCGACGTGGTGCCGATCGGCTGGCACGTCGAGCACGTCCGCGCGCTCGACCCGCTGCAGGCGGCCTGAGCCACTCCCGCAGCACCCCAAACAACTGCATCAAGGAGCGAACTGTCATGAGCAACTACCTGAAACTGTCCGCGCTGGCGCTCGGGCTCGTCTGTGCCGGGCACGCGGTTGCCGAGAACCTCACTGCGGTGAGCTTCGGCGGCGCCAACAAGCAGGCCCAGGTGAAGGCCTTCTATCAGCCGTGGGAAGCCGCCGGTCACGGCCGCATCGTCGCCGGCGAATACAACGGCGAAATGGCCAAGGTCAAGGCGATGGTCGACACCAACAGTGTGTCGTGGAACCTGGTGGAGGTGGAGTCGCCTGAGCTGGCGCGCGGTTGTGACGAGGGGCTGTTCGAGGAGCTCGATCCGGGCGTCGTCGGCAATCCGGACGATTTCGTCGAGGGTGCGATACAGCCCTGCGGCGTTGGCTTCTTCGTCTGGTCGACGGTACTCGCCTATAACGCCGACAAGCTCAAGAGCGCGCCGTCCGGCTGGGCGGACTTCTGGGATACCGAGAAATTCCCCGGCAAGCGCGGCCTGCGCAAGGGTGCCAAGTACACCCTGGAATTTGCGCTGATGGCCGATGGTGTGCCGGCCAAGGAGGTCTATCAGGTGCTGGCCACCAAGGACGGCCAGAACCGCGCCTTCAGGAAGCTCGATCAGCTCAAGCCGCATATCCAGTGGTGGGAAGCCGGCGCGCAGCCGCCGCAGTTCCTCGCCTCCGGCGACGTGGTAATGAGCAGCGCCTACAACGGCCGCATCGCTGCCGTGCAGAACGAGAGCAACCTGCAGATCGTCTGGAGCGGCGGCATCTACGACTTCGATTCCTGGGCCATCCCCAAGGGCGCGAAGAGCCAGGAGCAGGCACGCAAGTTCATCGCCTTCACCGTCGAGCCGCAGCAGCAGAAGGCCTATGCCGAGAACATCGCCTATGGCCCGGCGAACACCCAGGCCGTGTCGCTGCTGGATGAAAAGCGCCTGGCGCAGATGCCCACCGCGCCGGAGAACATTGCCGACCAGGTGGCGATGGACGTGACCTTCTGGGCCGACTACGGCGAACAGCTCGAACAGCGTTTCAACGCCTGGGCAGCACGCTGACCCTGGAGCCCCGCCGCACTGGCGGGGCCGGTCCCAGCCATCGGAACGAATCGCGGAGTCTTCATGGCCACAGCAATATCCCTGCCGGCGAACCAGATCGCCGAGCCCAATCTGAAACAGCGACTGGCACGGGCCGAACGGGTGAACAAGCTCAAGTCGCAGGCGCTGATCCTGCCGCTGCTGCTGTTCGTGCTGCTGACCTTCCTGGTTCCCATCGCCTCGCTGCTCTGGCGCAGTGTCGAGAATCCGGAGGTGGTGAACACGTTGCCACGCACGCTGGAGGCGCTGGCCGCATGGGATGGCCGCGGACTGCCGGCGGAACCCGCCTACCAGGCATTGGCCGAGGACCTCTATCAGGCGCGCCGTGAACAGAGCCTGGGCGATCTGTCCAAGCGGCTGAACATGGAGCTGGCCGGCTACCGCAGCCTGCTGACCAAGACCGCGCGAGCGCTGCCGTTCCGCGAGACGCCCGCGTCGTATCAGGAGGCGCTGGAGTCGCTCGACGAGCGCTGGGGCGATCCGGCGTTCTGGCAGATCATCCAGCGTAACGACAGTGCGGTGACCGGTTATTACCTGCTGGCGGCGCTGGATCACCGCATCGACGAGCTGGGTGAACTGGCCAAGGTCTCGCCGGATCAGGCGGTGTATCTGGACATCTTTGCCCGCACGTTCTGGATGGGCCTGGTGATCACGGTGATCTGCCTGCTGCTGGCCTATCCGCTGGCCTATCTGTTGGCCAACCTGCCGGCGCGGCAGAGCAACCTGCTGATGATCCTGGTGCTGCTGCCGTTCTGGACCTCGATTCTGGTGCGCGTCGCCGCGTGGATCGTGCTGCTGCAGTCGGGCGGGCTGATCAACGGCGCGCTGCTCAAGATGGGCCTGATCGACGAGCCGCTGCAGCTGGTGTTCAACCGCACCGGTGTGTACATCGCCATGGTGCACATCCTGCTGCCGTTCATGATCCTGCCGATCTACAGCGTGATGAAGAACATCTCGCCAAGCTACATGCGTGCGGCGGTCTCGCTGGGCTGTCACCCGTTCGCCAGCTTCTGGCGGGTGTACTTCCCGCAGACGCTGGCCGGTGTCGGTGCCGGCAGCCTGCTGGTGTTCATCATCGCCATCGGCTACTACATCACCCCGGCGCTGCTCGGCAGCCCGAACGACCAGATGGTCAGCTACTTCGTCGCTTTCTACACCAACACCACCATCAACTGGGGCATGGCCACGGCGCTGGGCGGTCTGCTGCTGCTCGCCACCATGCTGCTGTACGTCATCTACAGCTGGCTGGTCGGTGCCAGTCGCCTGCGGCTGGGTTGAGATGGGCCACGTCGCGGCGCGGCCGCCTTTTCAGAGTCTTCATGCCGGGCAGGAGAACCGTTCATGCTGAGCCCCTACATGTCGCCCGTCGAGCGGGCCTGGTACTACGCTCTGCGCATCCTCTGCGCGCTGGTGCTGCTGTTTCTGATCGTGCCGGTGCTGGTCATCGTGCCGCTGTCGTTCAACTCCGGTTCGTTCCTGGTCTATCCGCTGCAGGGGTTCTCGTTGCGCTGGTACGAGGCGCTGTTCACCTCGGCGGACTGGATGCGCTCGCTGAAGAACAGTCTGCTCATCGCCCCGGCTGCGACCTTGCTCGCCGTGGTCCTTGGCACCCTGGCGGCGGTCGGCCTGACCCGCGCGGAGTTCCGCGGCAAGGCGCTGCTGATGACGGTGCTGATCTCGCCGATGGTGGTGCCGGTGGTGATCATCGGTGTCGCCAGCTACCTGTTCTTCGCCCCGCTGGGCATGGGCAACAGCTACCTGTCGCTGATCCTCGTGCACGCGGTGCTCGGCGTGCCCTTCGTGATCATCACGGTCTCCGCGACGCTGCAGGGCTTCAACTACAACCTGGTGCGCGCTGCGGCCAGTCTCGGCGCCTCGCCGCTGACGGCGTTCTTCCGGGTGACCCTGCCGCTGATCGCACCGGGGGTTATTTCCGGCGCGCTGTTCGCCTTCGCCACCTCGTTCGACGAAGTGGTGGTGACGCTGTTCCTCGCCGGCCCCGAGCAGATCACCCTGCCACGGCAGATGTTCAGCGGCATCCGCGAGAACCTCAGCCCGACCATAGCCGCCGCGGCGACCTTGCTGATCGGCTTCTCCATCGCTCTGTTGCTGACCCTGGAGTGGCTGCGAGGCCGCGCCGAGAAGCTGCGCACCCAACAACCTGCCTGACGGAATACGCACATGACTCTGCAACTTGGGCAACCCGATCTGTTGCGCCAAACGGCCTATCTCAACGGTGAATGGTGCGAGGCCGACAGTGGCGCGCGCACCGAGATCTTCAACCCGGCCACCGGCGAGCTGATCGGCGTCGTGCCGAACATGGGCCGTGGTGAAACCCGCCGCGCCATCGAAGCCGCGCAGGCAGCCCAGCCGGCCTGGCGCGCGCTGACCGCGAAGGAGCGCGCTGCGCGCCTGCGGCGCTGGTACGAACTGATGCTGGAGAATCAGGAAGACCTGGCGCGGATCATGACCGCCGAACAGGGCAAGCCGCTGGCCGAGGCACGCGGCGAAGTTGCCTACGCCGCATCCTTCCTCGAATGGTTCGCCGAGGAAGGCAAGCGCCTGTACGGCGACGTGATCCCGGCTCACGCGGGCGACAAGCGCATCCTGGTGCAGAAGGAGCCGGTCGGCGTCACCGCGGCAATCACGCCGTGGAATTTCCCCAGCGCGATGATCACCCGCAAGGCCGGCCCGGCCCTCGCCGCGGGCTGTGCCATGGTGCTCAAGCCGGCACCGCAGACACCGTTCTCGGCGCTGGCACTGGCCGCACTGGCCGAGCGCGCGGGCATCCCGGCGGGGCTGTTCAGCGTGATCACCGCCGATGCCGCCACGTCCCGCGAAGTGGGCGCCGAGCTCTGTGAACACCCGGTGGTGCGCAAGCTCTCGTTCACCGGCTCGACGGCGGTGGGCATCAAGCTGATGCAGCAGTGCGCGCCGACGCTCAAGAAGCTCTCGCTGGAGCTGGGCGGCAACGCCCCCTTTATCGTCTTCGACGACGCCGATCTGGACGCGACGGTCGAGGGCGCGATGATCTCCAAGTACCGCAACGCCGGGCAGACCTGCGTATGTGCCAATCGCATCTACGTGCAGGACGGCATCTACGACGCCTTCGTCGACAAATTCTCCGCGGCGGTTGCGCGGCTGAAGGTCGGCAACGGAGCGGAGGAGGGCGTGACCACCGGTCCGCTGATCGACGCCGCAGCCGTGGCCAAGGTGCAGCGCCATCTGCAGGACGCGCTGGACAAGGGCGCCACCCTGCTGGCCGGCGGCAAGCCCCATGCCTTGGGTGGCAACTTCTTCGAGCCGACGCTGGTGGGCGGCGTCACTGCCGAGATGGACGTGGCGCGCGAGGAAACCTTCGGCCCGCTGGCGCCGCTGTTCCGCTTCCGCGATGAGGCCGAGGTGATCCGCCAGGCCAACGACACCGAGTTCGGCCTCGCCGCCTACTTCTATGCACGCGACCTGAGTCGGGTGTTCCGTGTCGCTGAGGCGCTGGAGTACGGCATGGTGGGCATCAACACCGGGGTGATATCCACCGAGGTGGCGCCGTTCGGTGGCATGAAGGCATCGGGCCTCGGACGTGAAGGCTCGAAGTACGGCCTGGATGAATACGTGGAAATCAAATACCTGTGCCTGGGCGGCATCTGACCAAGCGGCTCAAAACAGGCGTGCAAAATAATGCACGGAGTTTTACTGTAATCCGAACGCTCCGGATGGTGCGGCAGTCGATCATCGTATGCTGCCGCGCCCGCTTCCTGGCGTTCTTTCCGACCCGTGCCGACGATGAGCGGCTACCGAGGAGCTTATGAGCAAGACCAACGAATCCCTGATGCAACGCCGTGTCGCCGCCGTTCCCCGTGGCGTCGGCCAGATCCACCCGATCTTTGCCGACCACGCGAAGAACAGCAGCGTGGTGGATGTGGAGGGCCGCGAGTTCATCGATTTCGCCGGCGGCATCGCCGTGCTGAATACCGGCCACCTGCACCCGAAGATCGTCAAGGCGGTGGAAGACCAGCTGCACAAGCTCACCCACACCTGCTTCCAGGTGCTGGCCTACGAGCCGTACGTCGAGCTGTGCGAGAAGATCAACGCGCGGGTGCCGGGTGATTTCGCCAAGAAGACTCTGCTGGTCACCACCGGCTCCGAGGCCGTGGAGAACGCGGTGAAGATCGCCCGCGCCGCCACCGGCCGTGCCGGCGTGATTGCCTTCACCGGCGCCTATCACGGCCGCACCATGATGACCCTCGGCCTGACCGGCAAGGTCGCCCCGTACTCCGCCGGCATGGGCCTGATGCCGGGCGGGATCTTCCGTGCGCAGTATCCCTGCGCGATCCATGGTGTCAGCGTCGATGACTCGATCGCGAGCATCGAGCGCATCTTCAAGAACGATGCCGAGCCGCGCGACATCGCCGCGATCATCGTCGAACCGGTGCAGGGCGAGGGCGGCTTCAATGTCGCGCCGAAGGATTTCATGGCCCGCCTGCGCGCGCTCTGCGACGAGCACGGCATCCTGCTGATCGCCGACGAGGTGCAGACCGGCGCCGGGCGCACCGGCACCTTCTTCGCCATGGAGCAGATGGGCGTGGTCGCCGACCTGACCACCTTCGCCAAGTCGGTCGGCGGCGGCTTCCCGATCGCCGGCGTGTGCGGCAAGGCCGAGATCATGGATGCCATCGCACCCGGCGGGCTGGGCGGCACCTATGCCGGCAACCCGTTGTCCTGCGCGGCGGCGCTGGCGGTCATGGAAATCTTCGAGGAGGAGCATCTGCTCGACCGCTGCAAGGCCGTGGCGGAGAAGCTCACCACCGGCCTCAAGGCGATCCAGGCCAAGCACAAGGAGATCGGCGAGGTGCGCGGCCTCGGCGCGATGATCGCCATCGAGCTGTTCGAGGATGGCGACCTGGCGCGACCGGCCGCGGCGCTCACGTCGCAGATCGTCGCCCGGGCGCGGGAGAAGGGATTGATCCTGCTGTCCTGCGGTACCTACTACAACGTGCTGCGCGTGCTGGTGCCGCTGACCGTCGAGGACGAGCTGCTCGAGCGCGGCCTGGCCATCCTCGGCGAGTGTTTCGACGAGCTGACCTGATCCGACCTGGCGCGCCGGCATTCGTGAGCGGATGTCAGGCGCGCCGCAACCCTGACCCCTCGGGTACAATGCGCGGCATCTTGCCGTGCTACCCGAGGTCGTCATGCAGCCGTTCGCCATCGCCCCTTCGATTCTTTCCGCCAATTTCGCCCGCCTGGGCGAGGAAGTGGACAACGTGCTGGCCGCCGGCGCCGACATCGTCCATTTCGACGTGATGGACAACCACTACGTGCCCAACCTCACAATCGGCCCGATGGTCTGCTCGGCGCTGCGCAAGCATGGCGTCACCGCGCCCATCGACGTGCACCTGATGGTCAAGCCGGTGGATCGTATGATCGGCGACTTCCTCGAGGCCGGCGCGACTTACATCACCTTCCATCCGGAAGCCTCGGAGCACATCGATCGTTCGCTGCAGCTGATCAAGGACGGCGGTGCCATGGCCGGTCTGGTGTTCAACCCGGCGACACCGCTGGACGTGCTCAAGTACGTCATGGACAAGGTCGACATGGTCCTGCTGATGAGCGTCAACCCTGGCTTCGGCGGGCAGAAGTTCATTCCTGGCACGCTGGACAAGCTGCGCGAGGCGCGCGCCCTGATCGACGCCAGCGGTCGCGAGATTCGCCTGGAGATCGATGGCGGCGTCAATCCGAAGAACATCCGCGAGATCGCCGCAGCAGGCGCCGACACCTTCGTCGCCGGCTCGGCCATCTTCAACCAGCCGGACTACAAGGCGGTGATCGACCAGATGCGCGCCGAGCTGGCGCTGGCCCGCCCATGACTCGCCTGGAGCAACTGTTCGACGGCACGCTGCCACGGCTGGTGATGTTCGATCTGGACGGCACCCTGATGGACTCGGTACCGGACCTGGCCGCCGCAGTGGACAAGATGCTGATGCTGCTCGGCCGCCCACCGGCCGGTGTGGCCCGCGTGCGCGACTGGGTTGGCAACGGCTCGCGGGTGCTGGTGCGTCGCGCCTTGGCCGGGCAGCTGGACCATGACGGTGTGGCCGACGAGCTGGCTGACGAGGCGCTGGCGCTGTTCATGCAGGCCTACGCCGGCGGCCACGAGCTGACCGCTGTCTATCCGGGCGTTCGTGACTGTCTGGACTGGCTGCGCGAGCGTAGGGTGAAGCTGGCGATCATCACCAACAAGCCGGCGCAGTTCATCGAACCGCTGCTGGAGGAGAAGGGGCTGGCCGGTTACTTCGATTGGCTGGTCGGTGGCGATACCTTGCCGCAGCAGAAACCCGACCCGGCGGCGCTGTTCTGGGTGATGGACAAGGCGGGCGTTGCGCCCAGCGAATCGCTGTTCGTTGGGGACTCACGCAACGACGTACGGGCTGCCAAGGCCGCGACAGTACGCTGTGTCGCGCTTACCTACGGCTACAACCACGGCGAGCCCATCGCGGATGAGCAGCCGGCGCTGGTGCTCGACGACCTGCGCGAGCTGGTTGCTTCGGTTCCGGGCCTGCGCTAGTGTGGCCGGACTCTTTTTGACCCACCGAAGAGATCAGCTCGTGGTGCTCACCCGCAGACAATGGATGAAAGTCATCAAGGCCCTGGCCCGTTGGCGCTGGCGCGCCTGACTTTTTCCTGCCGGCCAGGCCGGCGCGTTTGCCGTTGTTCGTTCGAACCCTCCTCAGACCACGAGGCTGACATGACCCGCGAAGAATTCCTGCGTTTGGCCGCCGAAGGCCATAACCGCATCCCCCTGTCGTTCGAAACCCTTGCCGACTTCGACACGCCGCTGTCGCTGTACCTGAAACTGGCCGATGCGCCGAACTCCTATCTGCTCGAATCCGTTCAGGGCGGCGAGAAGTGGGGGCGCTATTCGATCATCGGCCTGCCGTGCCGCACCGTGCTGCGCGTGCAGGACCACCGCATCAGCGTGACTACCGATGGCGTCGAGACCGAGGCCTGCGAGGTCGAGGACCCGCTGGCCTTCGTCGAGTCCTTCCAGCAGCGCTACCGCGTCGCGCCGGTCGAAGGACTGCCGCGCTTCAACGGCGGGCTGGTCGGCTACTTCGGCTACGACAGCGTGCGCTATGTCGAGCGCAAACTGGGCAGTTGCCCCAACCCGGATCCGCTGGGCACACCGGATATCCTGCTGATGGTTTCCGACGCCGTGGTCGTGTTCGACAACCTCGCCGGCAAGCTGCACTGCATCGTGCTGGTCGACCCGTCGCAGCCGGAAGCCTATGAGGCAGGTCAGGCCCGCCTGCAGGCGCTTCGGGCGAAGCTGCGCCAGTCGATCACCCCGCGCCTGGGCCTGGATTTCGAAAGGAGCAACGGTGCCGAACCGACCTTCCGCTCCAGCTTCAGCCGCGAGGATTACGAGCAGGCGGTCAATCGCATCAAGGACTACATCCTCGCCGGCGACTGCATGCAGGTGGTGATTTCCCAGCGCATGTCGATCCCGTTCAAGGCTGCGCCGATCGATCTCTACCGCGCACTGCGCTGCTTCAACCCGACGCCCTACATGTACTTCTTCAACTTCGGCGACTTCCACGTGGTGGGGTCGTCGCCGGAAGTGCTGGTGCGCGTCGAGGAAGGTCTGGTCACGGTCCGTCCCATCGCCGGCACCCGTCCACGCGGCGCCAACGAAGAAGCTGATCTGGCGCTGGAGCAGGACCTGCTCAGCGATGCCAAGGAGCTCGCCGAACACCTGATGCTGATCGACCTGGGGCGCAACGACGTCGGTCGTGTCGCCCAGACAGGCACGGTGCGGCTGACCGAGAAGATGGTCATCGAGCGCTATTCGAATGTCATGCACATCGTTTCCAACGTCACCGGCCAGCTCAAGGCGCCCCTGACGGCGATGGACGCGCTGCGCGCGATCCTGCCGGCCGGCACGCTCTCGGGTGCACCGAAGATTCGCGCCATGGAAATCATCGACGAGCTCGAGCCGGTCAAGCGTGGTGTGTACGGCGGCGCCGTCGGCTATCTCGCCTGGAACGGCAACATGGATACCGCCATCGCCATCCGTACCGCGGTGATCAAGGACGGCGAGCTGCATGTGCAGGCCGGTGCCGGCATCGTTGCCGACTCGCAGCCGGCCCTTGAATGGGAAGAGACGCTGAACAAGCGCCGCGCCATGTTCCGCGCGGTAGCCCTCGCCGAGCGCGACGAGCAGGAGAACTGATCATGCTGCTGATGTTGGATAACTACGATTCCTTTACCTACAACGTCGTGCAGTACCTCGGCGAGCTGGGCGCTGACGTCAAAGTGGTGCGCAACGACGAACTGAGCGTAGCCGAAATCGAAGCGCTGAATCCGGAGCGTATCGTCGTCTCGCCCGGCCCGTGCACGCCGAACGAGGCCGGTGTGTCGCTGGAGCTGATTCGTCATTTCGCCGGCAAGTTGCCGATTCTCGGCGTCTGCCTCGGCCACCAGAGCATCGGTCAGGCCTTCGGTGGCGATGTGGTGCGCGCCCGTCAGGCCATGCACGGCAAGACCAGTCCGGTGTTTCACCATGATCAGGGTGTGTTCGCCGGGCTCAATAATCCGCTGACCGTCACCCGTTACCACTCGCTGGTGGTCAAGCGCGAAACGCTACCCGATTGCCTGGAGATCACCGCCTGGACTCAGTTCGATGACGGTTCGGTGGACGAGATCATGGGGCTGCGACACAAGACGCTGAACATCGAGGGCGTACAGTTCCACCCCGAGTCGATCCTCACCGAACAGGGCCATGAGCTGTTCGCGAATTTTCTGAAGCAGACCGGAGGTGTGCGCTGATGGATATCAAGGAAGCCCTCAACCGCATCGTCGGTCAGCTCGACCTGACCACCGAAGAGATGCAGGCGGTGATGCGCCAGATCATGACCGGTCAGTGCACAGACGCGCAGGTCGGTGCGTTCCTCATGGGCATGCGCATGAAGAGCGAAACCATCGACGAGATCGTCGGCGCCGTGCAGGTCATGCGCGAGTTGGCCGCTCCGGTGCGTTTCGACACCGACAAGCTGGTCGACACCTGTGGCACCGGTGGCGACGGGATGAACATCTTCAACGTGTCCACCGCTGCCTCGTTCGTTGTTGCGGCTGCTGGCGGCAAGGTGGCCAAGCACGGCAATCGTGCGGTATCCGGCAAGAGCGGCAGTGCCGATCTGCTCGAGGCGGCCGGGGTCTTCCTCGACCTGACGCCCGAGCAGGTGGCGCGCAGTGTCGATACCGTCGGTGTCGGTTTCATGTTCGCACCGGCCCATCATGGCGCCATGAAGTACGCGGCCGGGCCTCGCCGCGAACTCGGGTTGCGTACCCTGTTCAACATCCTCGGGCCGATGGCGAACCCGGCGGGTGTCCGGCATCAGGTGCTCGGCGTGTTCAGCAAGGCGTTGTGCCGGCCGATGGCCGAAGTGTTGTCTCGGCTGGGCAGCAAGCATGTGCTGGTGGTGCACGCGCAGGATGGGCTGGACGAGATCAGCCTGGCGGCGCCGACTCATGTCGCCGAGCTGAAGGACGGCGAGATCCGTGAGTACAGCATCCAGCCCGAGGATTTCGGTATCAAGAGTCAGAGCCTGATCGGCCTCAATGTCGAGGACGCCCAGGGCTCGCTGGCACTGATCCGGGATGCGCTGGGCCGGCGCAAGAGCGAGAACGGGCAGAAGGCTGCCGACATGATCGTGCTTAACGCCGGGGCCGCGCTTTATGCCGCCGATGTGGCGACCACGCTGAAACAGGGCGTGGAAATGGCCCATGACGCGCTGTGCTCGGGTATCGCCCGCGACAAGCTGGAAGAGCTGGTGTCCTTCACCGCGGTGTTCAAGCAGGAGAATCAGAAATGAGTGTGCCGACCGTGCTGGAGAAGATCATCGCGCGCAAGCTCGAGGAGGTTGCCGAGCGCAGCCGTCGAATCGGCCTGGCAGAGCTGGAGCAGCAGGCCGCGATCGCCGACCCGGTGCGCGGCTTCGCGGCGGCGCTCGAGCAGCGCGTGAACGCCAAGGAGCCAGCGGTGATCGCCGAAGTGAAGAAGGCCTCGCCGAGCAAGGGCGTCATTCGCGACCCGTTCCTGCCTGCCGAGATCGCGGCCGGTTACGAGGCCGGCGGAGCTGCCTGTCTGTCGGTGCTGACCGACATCGATTTCTTCCAGGGTGCCGATGCCTATCTGCAGCAAGCCCGTGCGGCCTGCTCGCTGCCGGTGATTCGCAAGGACTTCATGATCGATCCCTATCAGGTGGTCGAGGCGCGCGCACTTGGCGCCGACTGCATCCTGCTGATCGTTGCGGCATTGGACGATGCGCGGATGCATGAGCTGGCGGCGGTGGCCAAGGCTCACGGCCTGGACGTTCTGGTCGAGGTGCACGATGGCGACGAACTGGAGCGGGCGCTGCGCCTGGAGACTCCGCTGGTCGGCATCAACAACCGCAACCTGCACACGTTCGAGGTCAGTCTGGAGACCACGCTGGACCTGCTGCCGCGGGTGCCGAAGGATCGTCTGGTGATTACCGAGAGCGGGATTCTTAATCGGGCTGACGTCGAGCTGATGGAAATCAATCAGGTCTACGCGTTTCTGGTAGGCGAGGCTTTCATGCGCGCCGAGCAGCCGGGCGTCGAGTTGCAGCGACTGTTCTTTCCCGACCGGGCTCGAAGCCGCGGTGTGGTCGCCGATCCGGAATGACCGCCTGCCCGCGTGACGCGGACAGGCGGCGAGCCTGGCGGGTCAGCGGGTGCCGAACACCACCATGGTCTTGCCTTTGACGTAGACGAGACCCTGCGACTCCAGGCTCTTCAGCACGCGGCCGACCATTTCGCGGGAGCAACCAACAATGCGACCGATTTCCTGACGGGTGATCTTGATCTGCATGCCGTCCGGATGGGTCATCGCGTCGGGCTGCTTGCACAGATCCAGCAGCGTACGCGCGACGCGGCCGGTAACGTCGAGAAAGGCCAGGTCTCCGACCTTGCGCGTGGTGTTGCGCAGGCGTTCGGCCATCTGGCTGCCGAGGGCATAGAGAATGTCCGGATCCTGCTGGGTCAGCTCGCGGAATTTCGCGTAGCTCAGCTCGGCCACTTCGCACTCGGTTTTTGCGCGGACCCAGGCGCTACGTTCCTTGTCCGAACCTTCCTTTTCGAAAAGCCCCATCTCTCCGAAAAAGTCGCCCGCGTTCAGGTAAGCGATGATCATCTCGCGGCCGTCATCATCCTCGATAAGGATGGTGACCGAGCCTTTGACGATGAAAAAAAGCGACTCGCAACGGTCGCCAGCGTAAATGATCGTGCTTTTTGCCGTGTACCGCCGTCTATGGCAGTGCGCGAGCAACTTGTCGATATTCTTTATCTTGATCTTGGGCGTGAGTGAGATAGCTACCATGCTGTGGGGTCCCGGATAAGTATTTGAAAGACTGATTGGTTATTGTTATTTGTGACTATGATTCAGCTTTCGTCAGCTTAACGACGAAGGTAGTCCGAGAGCAAAGTTGCGACACCGGAAACGTGCGGGTCAACGCACCTTTAGTCGTGTGTGTTGTCGCTGACGACTGGAAGGCCCATGTTAAGCTATTTGTTCTGGTCTTTATGGAGTTGGCGATGAAAGCGCGCATTCAATGGGTCGATGGCGCAATGTTCCTGGGTGAGTCCGGAAGCGGTCATGTCGTTGTCATGGACGGGCCACCCGAGAACGGTGGGCGAAACCTCGGTGTACGGCCCATGGAGATGCTGCTGCTCGGCCTGGGTGGCTGCAGCAATTTCGACGTGGTCAGCATCCTGAAAAAGTCGCGGCAGGCGGTCGATAGTTGCGAAGCCTTCGTAGAGGCCGAACGCGCTTCGGAAGACCCCAAGGTATTTACCCGTATCCATCTGCGTTTCGTCGTCAAGGGTCGCGGGCTGAAGGAGGCTCAGGTCAAGCGCGCCGTCGAGCTGTCGGCCGAGAAGTACTGCTCCGCTTCCATCATGCTCGGTAGAGCTGGCGTCGAGATCACCCATGCCTACGAAATCGTCGAACTGGACTGATCGTGGCCGTACAGGTCCGGCCTGGCTCAATAACCTGATCAAGACATTGCACTCCGATATATACGGCTCTGCATGCCGAGACGTCTGAGATCAACTGGCGTATGTACAACGCATGGACGACGCGTACGACGCCGAATGGCTCACCAGATTCTTAGCGATGTGATCGATCACAAGTGCAAATATCTCGAAATTGCCGTGATCTTGCCGCTGAAGGCACTCTTTGCTGATCGAAGATTCGATAGAACATCGTCACCTTCGGCTTTTCGCGCGGGCTCATTCGGATCGAGGGAACGAACACATCGCATCGAGCATGAATTCAATTGTGTCTTCGCGGATACATGCCCGGCGTATCAGAGGTTCGACATAAACAAGAAAGGGCGCCGCTGCGCCCTTTCTTGTGCCCGCTCGCCTATTCAGATGCGGTAGGTGGCCTTGGTCATGACTTTAGAAACCAGGCTCATGCCGAACTTGACGGGTGCCGGGAAGCGCAGCCCGCCGGCTTCGATCGCCGCCGTGGAATGCTCTGCTTCGTCCTCGCGCATCTGCTCGAGAATGGCTCGGGATTTCTCATCCCCGGCTGGCAACTGGCCGAGGTGATCGTCCAGGTGCTTGCAGACCTGGTCTTCGGTCGCCGCGACAAAGCCGAGACTGATGCGGTCGCTGATCAACCCGGCCGAGGCCCCGATGCCGAAGGACAGGCCATAGAAAATCGGGTTGAGCACACTGGTGTGGCTGCCCAGCTGGCGGATGCGCTGCTCACACCAGGCCAGATGATCGATCTCCTCATCCGCAGCCTGCTCCATCGCCTGGCGCACCTGCGGCAGGCGCGCCGTCAGTGCCTGCCCCTGGTAAAGCGCCTGGGCGCAGACTTCACCGGTGTGGTTGATGCGCATCAACCCGGCAACATGGCGGGTTTCACTCTCGCTGAGCTCCGTCTCGGTCTTCAGCAGTGCCGGCGAAGGGCGCGAGGGTTGACCGCTGAACGGGAGCAGCGTCCGTAATGCCGCATCGGCCTGCATGAGCAGTCGGTCGGCAGGGGAGTAGTGGCGTTGGCTGGGCATATGTCCTCCGGAAAAAGATGAGGTCGCTAGCAAGGCATCATTCGCGGTGCGGGGATTGCGCTGCCGTCAGCCGGGCGGCCAGTGCATCTGGCGTTGTCCGAGTACGTGCATATGAATGTGATAGACCGTCTGCCCGCCAAGGTCGTTGCAGTTCATTACGACTCGAAAGCCATCCTGGCAGCCCTGTTCTTCGGCCAGGCGCTGCGCCGTGAAGAGGATGTGCCCGGCGAGCACCTTGTCGTCCTTCTCGCTCAAGTCATGCAGCGTGGCAATGTGCTTTTTCGGAATGACCAGAAAGTGGACGGGAGCCTGAGCGCCAATGTCGTGGAAGGCAATGACCTGATCGTCCTCATAAAGCTTGCGCGCCGGGATTTCCCCGGCCACGATCTTGCAAAACAGGCAATCCATGACGGTTCTCCGATTGCGTCGGCCGTACAGTGTATCAGGGCGATCGAGCCAGGGTGAGCCTGCACAGGGAGGTGAGGTGAAGAACGATATCCATGATCTGGGCCTTGTGCTCGAATCGCGCGTCAAACTCGTGCTGGTCGAGTCCTGGGACGAGCGGCGGGTGCTCGAAACCCTGACGGGGCTGGCCGTACGGCAAGGCCTGGGTTTTTACGTCTGGTCTGCCACCGAAGGGCTGCGGCATCTGGGTTTCGGGGGTGAGCTGCAAGGCGGGGAGGAGAGCTGTTCGCCGGAGGTGGCGCTCAAGCGGGTGAAGCAGGACGTTCGGGCGAACCTCTATGTGTTCTGCGATCTGCATCCGTACCTGGACGAGCCAAAGCTGGTGCGCTTGCTCAAGGATATTGCACTGAGCGAAGCGCCCATGGCGCCCACCGTCGTCCTGGTGTCGCATGCGCTCAAGCTGCCGCCCGAGGTGCAACGCCTCGCTGCACGATTCAGCCTGTCGTTGCCTGCCGAAGAGGAGCTGCTTACGATCGTTCGTGAGGAAGCCACTCGCTGGAGCGAGCGCAATCGAGGGGCGAGGGTTCGCACCGACAATCGGACCCTGCAGCAGGTCGTGAAGAATCTGCGCGGCCTGAGTCACGCCGAGGCGCGAGCCCTCGCGCGCAATGTCATCTGCGATGACGGCGCCATCACGCAAGATGACCTGCCCGAACTCAACCGGGCCAAGTTCCGGCTGCTGGATCTCGACGGCGTGCTGGGCTTCGAATACGAAACCGCGCGCTTTGCGGAAGTCGGAGGGCTGGCGAATTTCAAGCGCTGGCTGGCTGAGCGTCAGGGCGCATTCCTCGGCGGTCAGGGTGACGACCTGCCACGCGGAGTGATGCTGGTCGGGGTCCAGGGTGGTGGCAAGAGCCTCGCTGCGAAGGCGGTTGCCGGTTTATGGGGGCTGCCCCTGCTGCGCCTTGACTTCGCGTGCCTGTACAACAAGTACTTCGGCGAAACCGAGCGCAATCTGCGGGAGGCTCTGGCACTGGCCGAACAGATGGCGCCTTGTGTGCTGTGGATGGACGAGATCGAGAAAGGCCTGGCAACCGGCGACATGGACGGCGGTGTCAGCCAGCGGGTATTGGGGACGTTGCTGACCTGGATGGCTGAGCGCACCGCCCCGGTGTTCATGGTGGCCACGGCGAACGCGATCGATCGGCTGCCGCCTGAGCTGCTGCGCAAAGGGCGCTTTGACGAGCTGTTCTTCGTCGACCTGCCCGACCTGGCGACGCGCGCGGAGATCTTCCGAATTCACCTTGCTCGCCGTGAAATGGAGCCGGACGGTCTCGGGCTCATGGCGCTAGCCGAGGCCAGTGAAGGATTCTCTGGTGCGGAAATCGAGCAGGTGGTGGTCAGCGCCGTCTATGCCGCCCAAGCCCAGCAAAGACCGGTCGATCAGGCGATGCTGCTCGAAAGCCTGCGAGCGACCGCGCCACTGTCGGTGGTCATGTCCGAGCATCTATCGGCCCTGCGTGCCTGGGCGCAGGGCCGTACGGTGCGTGCTGATTGACTGCTGACCTCAGAAGGCACTCTGGCGCAGATCGACCAGCGTCGGCACGGTCAATGCTGCCGCGACGCCAATCAGGATGACCAGCAGCCAGAGGGTCGCGAGTATCTTTACCGACAGGCTGTTGGGGGGCGGTGGCGAGCCGTATCGATTGACGTCTTTGCTTCCCGGCACGAGCATCATGACGAAGGGGAAGATCGTGCCGACGACTGGCACCAGGTTCAGCAGGAGCAGCCAGCCAGACCAACCAAAATCGTGCAGGCGCTGCACGCCGATCTGTACGTTGACCACCAGCATGCCGATGAAGATCAGGCCCATGCAGATCACGCCGGCAATGCTGGAGATGGCCATGATGATCCCGGCGATGCCGAACAGCCCCGCTGACGCGAGCACGACGACCAGTGACCAGGCCAGATAGCGAAGTCGACCGATCCGTCCGCTGACGGAGAAGGGCTTGAGTTCCCCGTGTATCGGCATGACCTCGCCTACGAGGGACGAGGGAGGCGCGTACGGGGAAGGCCCTGCGCTTGCGCTGCGAGGCTTGATCTCCTCGCGCAGCTGGGCCTGGCGTGCGAGGTACTTGTCGATGATGATGCCGCAGGCGCTGCATTCGCTGGACTGGCTTTGCACGTGGCCGCATTTGGGGCAGGTCATCGGAGCGGCGCTGGGCTCATGAACGCGTGCAGCAGCCAGTTCTTCCTCGGTCTGGACCAGACTCAACGAGGGCGCTATGCGCTCGGGCTCCTTGTATGCCCTGGCCCCCGCCCGGTGCAGCGCGCCGAGGTACTTGTCGGCCTCATTGCTGCTGAGCTTGCTCTTGATGATGGCAGCCTCGCCACTGAACAGGCGTTCCACCTTGCCGAGGTCGGTCTTGAATAGCGCTGCGAGATTGGTCTTCACTGCCTCGAGAGGCATGTCTGGCATCAATTCGCCGTTGAAGACAATCCTGAATTGAGCTTCTTGCATGTGGCGTCCGTGTCACAGATGGGTGGTGGGGCAAGAGTAGAGAGCTTGCTCAGCGGAAACAACACGGTTCAGCCAAGACTTCGAGCTGTATGCCACAAAGCCGGCCGCCGGGCCGGCATTGATCGGAGCTTTCAGAACGGCTTGATGACCACCAGAATGACGATGGCGATCAGAAAGAGCACGGGAATCTCGTTGAACCAGCGATAGAAAACGTGGCCCCGCATGTTCTCGTCACGTGCAAAGCGCTTCATCTGCGCACCGCACATGTGGTGATAGCCGATCAGCAGAAGCACCAGGGTCAGCTTCGCGTGGAGCCATCCTCCGGTGCTGAACAATCCGGGGTTGAGCATGACCATCCATACTCCGAAAACCAGGGTGGCGATCATCGACGGCAGCATGATGCCGCGGTACAGCTTCCTTTCCATGATCTTGAAGCGTTCCCGGCTAGGTTGATCGTCACTCATCGCGTGATAGACGAACAGGCGCGGCAGGTAGAACAAGCCGGCAAACCAGCAAACGATGGCGATGATGTGCAGCGCTTTGAGCCAGAGGTAAAGCATCGGATTGAATCCTTCGAAGGCGGACGCGTCGATAGTAGTGGCTGGGGTCGCGCCCGTCATCCCGACGGTTGGCCCGCGATCAAAGCAGCTTTATCATCGCGCCTTTACGTTTTCAGTTCGAGGGCAGGTCATGATCAAGGTCGGTATCGTAGGCGGCACAGGCTATACGGGCGTCGAATTGCTGCGCCTGCTCGCTCAGCATCCGCAGGCCGAAGTGGTGGTGATCACCTCCCGCTCTGAGGATGGAGTGAAGGTCACCGACATGTTCCCGAACCTGCGCGGGCATTACGATGGCCTCGCATTCAGCGTGCCCGATGCAGCCACGCTGGGCGCCTGCGATGTCGTGTTCTTCGCCACGCCGCATGGTGTTGCTCACGCACTGGCCGGAGAGCTGCTGGCTGCGGGAACGCGGGTGATCGACCTGTCGGCTGATTTCCGATTGCAGGATGCCGATGAGTGGGCCAAGTGGTACGGTCAGGCTCATGGCGCTCCCGAGTTGCTGCCCGAAGCGGTTTACGGCCTGCCGGAGGTCAATCGCGATCAGATCAGGACGGCTCGCCTGATCGCGGTACCTGGCTGCTATCCAACCGCGACCCAGTTGGGTTTTCTGCCTTTGCTGGAGAGCGGACTGGCCGATGCGTCGCGCTTGATCGCCGACTGCAAGTCCGGTGTCAGTGGTGCCGGACGCGCCGCAAAGATCGGATCGCTGTTCACCGAGGCTGGCGAAAGCATGATGGCCTACGCCGTCAAAGGGCACCGTCACCTGCCTGAAATCAGCCAAGGGCTGCGCCGAGCGGCTCGGGGTGACATTGGCCTGACCTTCGTCCCGCATCTGACCCCGATGATTCGCGGCATCCATGCGACACTGTACGCTACGGTTGCGGATACTTCGGTGGATCTGCAGCGCCTGTACGAGCAGCGCTATGCCGATGAGCCTTTTGTGGACGTCATGCCCGCGGGCAGCCACCCTGAGACCCGTAGCGTGCGTGGCGCCAACGTCTGCCGTATCGCTGTGCACCGCCCTCAGGGTGGCGATCTGGTCGTGATCCTGTCGGTCATCGACAATCTGGTGAAGGGTGCCTCTGGTCAGGCCGTCCAGAACATGAACATCCTTTTTGATCTGGACGAGCGCATGGGGCTGGGCAATGCGGCGCTGCTGCCGTGATGGAGTCGCATGACGTAGCTCGACCGGGCAATGGTGAATAGTTGACCGGTTTTGTCAGGCAAGCCGATAATGCAACGTCAACGCAGTAGGGCGTTTCACGCCAGGAGAACCCAATGAGTGTCGAATCCTTCACGCCCACCGCCATCCAGTTCAGTCAGGGGGCTGCGAGCAAGGTGAAGAGCCTCGTCGATGAGGAAGGCAATCCGCGCCTGAAGCTGCGCGTCTTCGTCACGGGTGGCGGGTGCTCGGGTTTCCAGTATGGCTTCACGTTCGATGAGGATGTGGCCGATGACGATACGGTTATCGAGCGCGAGGGCGTCAGTCTCGTGGTGGACCCGATGAGCTATCAGTACCTGGCAGGTGCTGAGGTTGACTATCAGGAAGGTCTGGAAGGCTCGCGCTTTGTCATCAAGAATCCGAACGCCACGACCACCTGCGGTTGCGGACAGTCGTTTTCAATCTGACCCATCGTTGAACCGAAAAACGCCGTGCTTATGCGCGGCGTTTTTGTTTACGCGGCTTGCTATGCGGGATAGATGGCGCCGAGGATGCGCTCGCCTCTTGCCCCGGTCACGCTGGGGCGGTTGGCAGGGATGCGCTCCAGGCAGCAATGCGCGAGCCAGGCGAACGCCATCGCTTCCACCCAATCCGGCGGCACGCCTTCGCCGTCCGTGCTCCTGACATCTATGGCGGGGAGTAGCGCTTGTAAACGCCGCATCAGCGCCAGGTTATGCGCGCCGCCGCCGCAAACGAGCAGGTCCTGGGTATCGGGTTGGCTCCCAACAAGTGATTCGGCAATGCTTCTGGCGGTTAGCTCGAGCAGTGTTGCCTGTACTGCTTCGGGCTGCAGGTGCTCGCGTCCTGCCAGCATTCTTTCCAGCCATTCGAGATTGAATCGCTCGCGCCCGGTGCTCTTCGGCCCACGGGTCGTGAAGAAGCTGTCGCGCAGCATGTCGTCAAGCAGGCCTTGGTCTGTCGTGCCTCTGGCCGCCCAGTCGCCGTTACGGTCGTACGGTTGGCTCAAGTGGCGCTGAATCCACGCATCCATCAGGGCATTGCCCGGGCCGCAGTCGAAACCATGGGCGGGCTTACCGGGACATAGAAGACTGAGATTACTGAAGCCGCCGATGTTGAGCACCGCGCGCACTCGATCAGCCCTGCCAAAGACCGACTCATGGAAGGCCGGCACAAGCGGCGCGCCCTGGCCGCCAGCGGCCACATCGCGACGGCGGAAGTCGCTGACGACGGTGATGCCGGTCAGCTCTGCCAGCAGCGCTGGATTGCCGATCTGAATGGTGAAACCGCGCTGGGGTTCGTGACGCACCGTTTGGCCGTGGCTGCCGATGGCGCGTACGGATTCGGGCGAGAGGTGCTGCTCGGCGAGTAGCTGGTTGGCCATGCCGGCCACCAGCTTCGCCCAATGCTGCTCCGCTATGGCCGCCCGCGCCAGTTCATCCCCAGAGGATGAGCACAACGCCAACAGCTCCTGGCGGAGCTGGTCAGGCATCGCCTGGTAGCGGGTGGCAAGCAGGCAAGTGTGGTCGGTCTGCTCTACAAGAGCGAGGTCCACACCATCCAGGCTGGTGCCAGACATCACTCCCAGATAGAGGGGCACGATTACTGCCGGTTGAGGGCCAGCATGGTGGCCCTTTCTTCATCCATGCGCGCCATCAGGGGTTGGCTCTGCTGCATGAAACGTGGCATCTCGCTCTTGGCGATCGGGTCGGCCATTGGCAGTTTCAGTCCGAGTGGGTCGACGTGGACACCGTCTACCTGGAACTCGTAATGCAGGTGCGGTCCGGTGGAAAGGCCGGTGGTCCCGATATACCCGATGATCTGGCCCTGCTTCACGGTGGAACCGTTGCGTACGCCTTTGGCGAAGCCCTGCATGTGCGCGTAAAGGGTCCGATAGCGCTGGCCGTGCTGGATGATCACGGTATTGCCGTAGCCCCCCTTGCGGCCTGCCAGCAGGACCTTGCCATCTCCCGCGCTCTTGATCGGCGTGCCGTGTGGAGCGGCGTAATCCACACCTTTGTGTGCACGAATCTTGTTCAGAATGGGATGCTTGCGGCCATTGGAGAAGCGCGAGCTGATTCTGGCGAAGTCCACCGGCGTACGGATAAACGCTTTGCGCATGCTGGTGCCGTCGGCGTTGTAGTAGCTGGTGGTGCCATCCTTGCTGGTGTAACGAACCGCAGAATAGGTCTTGCCACGGTTGGTGAAGCGGGCAGCCAGGATATTGCCGGTACCTACGCGCTGACCTTCCACAGTCTTCTCTTCATAAATGACCTCGAAGCTGTCGCCCTTGCGGATGTCGAGCGCGAAATCGATGTCATATCCGAAGACATTGGCCAGATCCATCGTCAGGTTGTGGCTGAGGCCGGCGCGCTTGGCTGCGAGGAACAGGCTGCTATCGATCTCGCCGCGGGCGTAGACGGTACTGACCTCCGGCTTCACCTGCTCTTTCTTGAATACGTATCCCTTGGGGGTTTGTTCCAGCGCGAGGGTTTCGAGACTGTTGAGCTTGCTTCGCAGGCTCGCCAGCTCACCTTGTTCGGTCAGCTGGAATTCGAGCGTCTGACCGATCTTCAGGCGGGAAAGCTGCTTGGCATCCGGACTGCTCGCCAGGACTGCATGCATGACGGCTGGCGACAGGCCAACCTTGGCAAATACGGTCGATAGCGTATCCCCATTGGCTACCACTACGCTTTTTGCCAGAGGATCGGTTTCGGCAACAGGCTCGCCAGTCTGGTCTTCTGGTTTGCCCTCGTCACTGCTCGCCTGCTCGGATGTCTGCATGTCGGAAGCGTAGGCGAACGGAGAATCTGCGGGGCTTTGCGCGGTGGTATCAGGCTCGGCAATGATATGTCCGGAGGACTCGAGCTTGAGGTCGAGGAAGGTTTTCTTCGCTTCGACTTCACGGGATGGGAATACGAGCAGCGCCAGGCTCAGCAGCGCGGCTACACCACTAGCAGCCAGAAGATGGCTCTTGGGGTAGTTCGGAGCTTTTGATTTGGAAGGCATCATTGGGCTTCTGGCATTTTTTTGTGCGGGAAATAACTGTCTAAAATATAAGCAAAGCCCTGCTGAGGCAACCCTTGCGGCTAGTTAACTGCCGGCCGGTGCAGGCCTCGAGGTTTGTAAACGGCCTGCGATATTGTAAGGTTGTCGCCCTTTATAATGGATGGTGCGGGGCATTGCCATGAAGTCGGTTCAAGAGCAGTTGTCGGTGATCAAGAGGGGCGCTGATGAGGTGCTCGTCGAGTCTGAGCTGGTTGCCAAGCTTGAGCGAGGCGAGCCGCTGCGCGTCAAGGCTGGATTCGATCCGACGGCTCCCGACCTTCATCTCGGTCACACGGTGCTGATCAACAAGATGCGCCAGCTTCAGGAGCTCGGGCATCAGGTAGTCTTCCTTATAGGTGATTTCACCGGGATGATTGGTGACCCAAGTGGCAAAAGTGCCACAAGGCCGCCGCTGACGCGCGATCAGGTGCTGGAGAACGCCGAGACCTACAAGGCTCAGGTGTTCAAGATTCTGGATCCGGCAAGAACCGAAGTGGCATTCAACTCTACCTGGATGGACCAGCTGTCGCCTGCAGACTTCATTCGCCTGGCTTCCCAGTACACAGTTGCGCGAATGCTCGAGCGTGACGACTTCAGTAAGCGTTACTCGACCAACCAACCGATCTCCATTCACGAATTCCTGTATCCGCTGGTTCAAGGCTATGACTCCGTGGCGCTGAAAGCTGATATCGAGCTCGGCGGGACGGACCAGAAATTCAACCTGCTCATGGGGCGTGAGCTGCAGCGGGCGTACGGCCAGCCTTCCCAGTGCGTGGTGACCATGCCGTTGCTTGAAGGGCTGGATGGCATCAAGAAGATGTCCAAATCCCTTGGGAATTACGTTGGGATCCAGGAAGCGCCTGGAGTGATGTATAGCAAGCTGGTGTCGATTCCTGATTCGCTCATGTGGCGGTATTTCGAGCTGCTTAGCTTCCGCTCTGAGGAGGAGATTGCCGAGTTTCGATCCGACGTGTCGCGCGGTGCCAATCCGCGCGACATCAAGATCAAGTTGGCTGAGGAAATCGTTGCGCGATTCCATGGTGACGAGGCCGCTGCGACGGCTCATCGCTCGGCAGGTAATAGAATGAAGGATGGCGAGCTTCCAGAGGACCTGCCTCAGATTGACTTGGTTTCCGAGCAGGACATGCCTATTGCCTCTGTGCTTAATAAAGCGGGCCTCGTTAAGAACGCTGCCATGGCGCGCGATCTGCTCGGCTCTGGCGGGGTGCGTGTTGACGGGAAGGTCGTGGATCGCGACTTCGTGTTTGAGCTGGGCGCGACGCATGTCTGTCAGGCGGGCAAGAAGTCGTTCGCTCGCGTTTCGCTAAAGTCGGGTTAAAAACTGAAATAAACGGTTGACGGCTGTTTTCAGGTGCCTATAATGCGCACCACTTCCGGTGCAGTCCTCAAGCAAAACCTCTTGTAAATCAAAAGGTTAGCTAAATAAAAGGGTTGCACTGGTGGCGGATTCGAGTAGAATGCGCCGCGCTGGCAGGGTGGTGGTTGAGTCCTGTTGGTGGCTTCGGTCGGATTGATCGAAAGCGGTTGAAAGAGGTGGTTGACAGT